>NZ_DRFV01000006.1 GCF_011050365.1 Pseudohongiella sp. | reverse complement strand
GGCTATTATTTCGACAAAAAGAACAACATTCCCTATACCCGCCGCAAGACCTGACGCTCAGACCGCAGCCGGGTCCGGTAGCGTCAGATGCGCCGGGAAAATTTCACGGGTAAACGGTGGCAGCGACGCCAGAATCGCCTTACCGTAAAATTTGCTGATCACGCGCTCATCAAACAATGTAATACGCCCCGTATCGCTCTCACTGCGCAACAGTCGCCCGCTGGCCTGAACCAGGCGAAACGCTGCTTCCGGGACCGACAATGTCATGAACGGGTTTTTCCCCTGCTGCTCAAGCCATTGCGCTAACGTGGCCTCAATCGGATCGTTGGGCACAGCAAAGGGTATTTTAGCGATCAGCACATGCTCACAATACTTGCCAGGCAAGTCCACGCCCTCGGCAAAACTGGCCAGTCCGAAAATCACACTGGGCTCGCCCTTGTCGATACGCTGACGATGGAAGTTCAGTAGCTGCGCTTTTTGATAATCATCCTGACACAGAATAATGTGCCGCCACTCATCACTCATGCCCTCGAGCACGTCGAGCATCTGGCGTCGCGAACTGAACAGCATCAGCGAGGCTTCTTTCTTGTCCAGCAACTGCGGTAAAAGCGCTACGATTGCCGCCGTATGCGCGCGATTATTGGAGGGATCGCAGTTTAATTTGGGAATGATCAGGCGGGCGGCACTGGCATAATCAAACGGGCTGGCGATACGATGGTAGACAGTATGAGCCGGCAGGCCGGCACGCATGGCGAGGACATCAAACTTTTCCAGCGCAGAGAGTGTCGCTGACGTTAATACCGCACCCGCGCAACGCTGCCAAAGGTGTTCAGTCAACGTATGTGCCGCCAGCACCGGACTGCAACTCAGCACGATATCAACGCTGTCCTCCTGCTCCACCTGACTCAGCCAGCGCGCTGACGGCGCCTGATCTGCCGAGTCCTGGCTGGCAAACGCCTGCCAGAGTTTCTCGCTGGCTTCTGCCCGGCTCGTCATGCTGCCCAGCAGCGGGAACCATTGTTCTGCGTGCTGACGGCCGGGCAACGTGTCGGCTTCCTCCATCTGTCGCCGCAGCACCGTGCTGATTTCCTTGAGGCCACGCGTCAGCCGGTAGAACCGGGATGCCAACTGCACCGCCTGCTCGCGCAATTCGGCAGGCACCACACCCAGCGCGAATGTCATTGCATCCCCGCTATCGCCACCCCCCTGATATCCACCGGCGCCCCGCTGCTGCCCGTCGACGTTCGCATTCGATTTCAGCAGAGGTTCAAGTAGTAACAGGGTTGTGCCCAGTGCTTCCGATATCTGTTTGAACAGCGGTTTGATGTCGGACTGCTCGCGGACGATAACTCCGTTATCGTTGATTACGGTATCAGCGGCCAGCCGGGCCAGCGTCCTCGCGCTGGCGTCCAGCCATTGCATGGTGGCCCGCAAGCGCGTTGACGAGGAGAAATGCTGATTGGTTTTCGCCGGCAGATGATGGGCTTCGTCAAAAATGTAAATGGTGTCTTCCGGGGCTGGCAGAATGGCGCCACCGCCCAGCGCAAGATCGACCAGCACCAGATCATGATTAGCCACCACGCAATCGACTTTTTGTACCTGTTCGCGGGCCTGATAGAAAAAGCAGCGACTGTAATTACTGCACTTTTGCCCGGCACACTGACCCGCCTCGACAGTCACCGGGGACCATTCCGAGTCGCGCAGCACACCGTCCCAGTCATCGCGATCACCCTGCCATTCGCCACGGCTGATTTTATCCAGCATGGATTCATACAGTGCGGTGTCACCGGGCGTCTGAGCGCCCAGATCGCGGACATCGTCGCCAAACAGAGCCAACATGGCATTTTCACTGTCATTGCCCTGCAGTATCTGATCCAGGCGCGACAAACACAGATAGCGACCGCGACCCTTGGCCAGCGTATAGGTAAAACTCAGACCACTGTGTTTTGCTATATCGGGCAGATCACGCAGTGTTACCTGCTCCTGCAACGCCACTGTGGCGGTGGCCAGCACCACTTTCTTGCCCAGATGCCTGGCCAGGGGCAATGTGCCCAGCACATACGCCAGAGTCTTGCCGGTGCCGGTGCCTGCTTCAATGACACACACAGGGCCGGCGCCTGATTCCGCACTACCCTCGGCAGCGCCCTCGCAGACATCGCCCTCGGCATCAATGTCTGCCAGCGAGCGTGCTATCTCAGCAATCATTAAGCGCTGCCCATAGCGAGGGCGCAGAGACTTGCTGGCCAGAATCTGCTTGTAAGCCTGCTGAATTTCTTCTTTAATCTGATCGGGAAGCATAAATCTGGCCTGATGCGTGTGCGGATGGTGCGTTTAAAGACTCTGCTGTGATTATAGCACCTGTCTGTTATTATACGTGGCCGAGTAGGGAGAGCAGTAATCTATGACATCGTCAACAACACCGGAAACGACTGAAGCCGTGCAGCAGAAACCAGCAGAAGCAGAGCAGCCCGCCATCGACGAATCAGTGGCTGAATCAGTGGATCAGTCGTCAGAGACGCAGAATGCCGCCCCCAACGAGCCCCCCGCTCGCCCCCAACCCGATGAAGCCCATGAGCGACAATCCGGTAGCAGTGAATCGCCGGCGGACACAGCAAGCGCTGCCACCAGCGACAGCGCGGAAGCCACTGCCGGTAGCACAGAAACAGGCGGTAGCAAAGCATCAGCCGGTAGCGAAGCTGCCGAAGACGCTGGCGCCGAGTCGGCCCCCCAGTCGCCCCCGGTCGTTAAACTGTCGGAGCAGGAGAAACTGCAGAAAGCAGCCGCAGCCACTTCCTACAAGGATTTGCCTACTCTGCTGTCATTACAGAAAAGACTGGAGCGTTTGCAGGCATCGGAAAGTGAGACCGGAACTCCTTCGCTGCCGCAGGCGGATGAAGATCTGGCCAGGGTTGCTACACAACTGCAGACGCTGATTGCAGAACATCAGGACTGGCAGCAAAAACTGATCAGAGAGGTCGAGCAGTCGGTCATCACCATGACTGCGCACATCAGCGAGGGCCGGGTCAGCGAAGCGCAAAGTTTATGGGACCGCAGTCAGAACACCATCAAGCGGCTGGCAAGCGAGGAACAGGAACGCCTGCAGGCGCAACTGGCTCCCCTGAAACCGGAACTGAACAAACTGCTGGACTGGAAAAAATTCGCTTCTTCGGAAAAGAAAAAAGAGCTAATTGACAAAATGGAGGCCTTGACTACCGACGAGTCATCGCCGCCACAGAAAGCCAAACTGATTCGCGCACTGCAGGATGAATGGAAGTTGCTCGGCCACTCCGATGCCAACGACGACCTGTGGACCCGGTTCAGTGAACTGGCCAAGGTTGCGTTTGAGCCTTGCAAGGTTTACTTCAAGGAACGCAAGGAAAAACAGGCCGCCAATCTCATCGCCCGTAATAATATTTGCGAACAGCTTGAAGCGTACGCCGCCACCATGGACGAAAACGATGTCAATCTGGCGGAAGTATCCAAGCTGGAAAACCAGGCGCGTGAAGACTGGAAAAAATACGCACCGGTGGCACAGGCAAAAATCAAGAATCTGCAAAAACGCTTTAACACTGTACTTAGCGATCTGCGCCAGAAAAAGCGCCAGGCGCTGCAGGCGCACAATGCACAGAAGCAGGCATTGATCGACCAGGCCCAGGCACTGCTGGCACAGGACGATTTGCAGGCAGCCATTCAGCAGGCAAAAACCCTGCAACAGGACTGGAAAGCGCTGGGTGCCGGTTCATTCAAGGACGATCGTAAGCTGTGGACTGATTTCCGTGCTGCGTGTGATGCCCTGTTTGAACGCCGCGACGCTGTCAGCAAGGAACAGAAACAGCAGCAGCGCCAGGTGTCTTCGGCAGCACGCGACATTCTCAGCAAGATTGCCGCTCTGCTCAGCCTGACTGACGAAGAGTTCAGTCAATCGCGCAGCCAGTTCAATACCCTGGCCCGGGAATTTCGTGCGGCTCTGACTCCTGACATGAAGGCCGAGCGCAAAGCGCTACAGGATCAGTTCAATCAGTTGAGCCGTAAGTACGAGGCAAGGCTGCGAACGACGCCGGACAAGAAGGTATTGCAGTTAATGCAACAGGTGCAGGCCAAAGCCGAGCTATGTCAGGTGCATGAAGAAACCTTGCTGACAGGAAGTGTACCGGATATTTCCAGTGCTACGCTGGAACAGACCTGGAGCGAACTGGACACTATTGCCAACGCAGAGATTGAACAGGCAATGAAAAAACGTTTTCGCCAGTTATTGCAAAACCTGCAGAAACCGGCTGACTGGCCGGCCATGGCAGCAAAGCAGGAAACCAGGGCACGGGAATTATGTGTAGCCGCTGAAATCATGAGTGGCGCCGACACACCCGCAGCCGACAAGGCCATTCGCATGCAGCAGCAGCTCAATCAACTCCAGCGTGGCCTGGGGCGCATGCCATTGACGCAAAAAGACAAGGTGCAACAGATGCAAGAGACCGAGATGGAATTCCTTTGTCTTGGCCCCCTGCTGCCACTCGCCCGCAGTACACTGCAAAACCGGCTCCAGCACATCCGTCAGAAAATCTGACCCGGCAATCTGTCTATCGCCGGTCAGCGAACCGGCTTATGACGGGATTGGCATACATCAGGCGCACATGGTGCCGGGCTCCCGGGGACATGCTGCTCAGGCGCGCATTGAACTTCTCTGCCGTGGCCGGGTCTACCTGCAACTCTGCGAGCACCTGGCTGCCTTCGCCGGATAATGGCGGGACTGACTCAGGCGATTCATGCTGTAATTGCTGCAAGGCCAGCAAATTGGTTTGCTGCAGTAGATAATTGTTGATCACCTGGCCATCAATCTGCGCCGCGATCGCCTCATCATCCATGTCCGCATCCAGCGTCAGCTCATCTCCAAACGCGACATGCACATGTCCTTTAAACCCAACCATGCCGGTGACGATACTGTTAATGTCGCTTTGCTCATCCTTTTGGTAGGAGCCGGTCTCCAGCTTCTGGTGCAGCTCGTCACCTTTAAGCGCATCACAGGGATCATACTCGTAGGAAATTGACACCGGCACGATATGCAAAGCCTGCAAGGCATCGCCGAGTGCTGCGGGCCGGCGTGCCATACCCAGCATCTTCAGCAGAGCGGTGTCGGTGCGATCAACGCCATCCTTCGCCCGCCCTTCGCGTTGTGCAATCCAGACATTGCGGTTGATCTCTATGCAGTGATGGATATATTCAGACAACTGTTTCGACGATTTCAACAACTCCCGCCCTTTCAGTGAGCGTTTCACAATAAAACTCTTGTTCAGCCGCATCAGGTCTGTGACAAATGGACGTTTAAGCAGATTGTCACCGATGGCAATGTACAGGGTGTCGAAACCGGCGTGGTACAGCATGTAATTTACAAACGCCGGATCCATGGCAATGTCACGGTGATTGCTGATAAACAGATAGGACTTATCGTGCGACAGTTTTTCCAGGCCACTGTTGGTCAGACGCGAAGTCGTGCGCTCAATCATCTGATCCATGTAGCCGGCGATGACATCCTGCATGGATTTGACACTGTCGACATCTTTTAACTGGGCGGTCAAGCGTCGCTGTGTCAACGCCGCCAATAACGACGGCACCCAGCGATACCACGTCGGATGGCTGAAACTGGCAATACTGCGGATGAAATCGCGGTCTTTCAGCAATGCGTCCAATACCGGTCGAATTTCTTCGTCATGGTATGGCCTGATGTCCTTGAATGGATCCATTAATTACAAACCGGTAGTGGATGGGGCTCGACAACAACTTATCAACATCGCTCGGGGAACGAATTGCGCGCGATTCTAACCATTTTCATCAGAGCTGGCAAACCTCGTCACGCCACTGCTGCAGATCTTGCAACATGCCTTCCTGGGTGTCACCGGCAGCGCTTTCCCGCAATTTTGCCAGCCATTCATCATAGCTTGCCAGGTCGGGTCCGGCTCCCGGCACATCGGAGCCCCTTGTCAGCCGCTGGTGGCAGAATTCACGCCAGGCTTGCTGTTCCGGCGCGGTCAGCGACTGGGGGTAGTTGCGCGCCCGATACCGGAACAGCATCTCGGGCAAGCGGCTATCGCTAAATGCTGACGCCAATTGGGCGGATTCCGATGCCAGATCCTGGGCGCTCATCTGACGCACTCTGGTCATCAGACGCTTGTCTGCGGCACTGAAGAAACCGCCCGCATACAACATGAAATCAGGGTCGGTCAGTGCCTCGAAATCAGGTCGCGCGGCAAAGGCTTCACTTACTCTGGCAATGAAGTCCGGTCGGGCATGAATAATCTGCCAGTGCGCTCGCGACTGCGCCATATCAATCTGCAGCTGCTGCGCCCTGTTTGCAGCCAGCGCCGCAGGTGATGCCAGCATCGGACATCGGTTTGCATGCAGCACTTTCACCGGCAGCCGCTCTTCGCCATCGACCAGCTCGGCGCGCGACCTGAACAGACTTTGCCGAAGCTGCTCTGTTGTCATGTCCAGCCACGGTGTGGGATCCGTACGGAGGTCATAAAGCAGTACACCGTTACTGTCCACCGGATGCATGGCCAATGGCATGGTCAGCGCAAGGCAACCCATGCGTGCCGGGTACATGGATGAAATATGCAGTACCGGCGTGTGTGCGGCAACGTCGAGCAACTCATTTACCCGGTGTTTACTTCGCAGTGCAAACGCATAGTCATACAATCGTGGTTGCCGGGTTTTCACCAGTTTTGCCACCGCGATGGTGGCCCGCACATCGGACAACGCGTCGTGGGCGTCCTGATGGCTGATACCGTTGGCAGCGCTGAGCGCTTCCAGTCGAAACGACACGGTGCCGTCTTCTTTTTCCGGCCAGACGATACCGTCAGGTCGCAAGGCATAACACAATCGCACCACATCTATGATATCCCAGCGCGAGTTACCGTTTTTCCACTCCCGTTCGTAAGCGTCATAAAAATTGCGGTACAGCAACTGACGGGTCAGTTCATCATCAAAGCGAATACTGTTAAAACCAGCAACACAGGTTTGCGGACGGGCGAATTGCTCATGTATCTGACGAATAAATTCGGCCTCCGGCAGACCGCGTTTGCGGGCCTGTTGCGGGGTGATGCCGGTTATCAGGCAGGCCTGGGGATGCGGCAGCATATCAACTGCCGGCTGACAATAAATAACCAGCGGCGCCTCGACTTCATTCAACTCAGTGTCAGTGCGGATACCAGCAAACTGGGACGCCCGGTCGCGCCGCGCATCAGCACCAAACGCCTCGTAGTCGTGCCAGTATATTGTTGCTGCCTTATCCTCGCCCGCCATCACACCACCTATTTCGTCAACGCGTGTCGCCACGCAGAAAGTCCCGACTATAACATAGAGAATTTTTACCACAGCATTCGGCGGCTATTGCCCAGATAGTGTACTATTTGCACCATCTGTCACAGTGATATGGAAGGATCAACCTTATGCGTTTCCCCGGAGCCCACATACTCAGCGTTACCCAGTTCGAGCGAGCGGATGTGGAGCGGATCTTCGAGGTGGCTGACAGTATGAGACCCTATGCGCATCGGGAGCGCATGACCAAGGTACTGGACGGCGCAATCATGGGGAATATGTTCTTTGAGCCCAGCACCCGCACCCGGGTCAGTTTTGGCTGTGCCTTTAACCTGTTGGGTGGCGAGGTCAGGGAGACCACTGACATCAAAGCCAGCTCGCTGACCAAAGGCGAGTCCCTGTATGACACCGGCAGGGTCATGAGCGGCTACAGCGACATCATTGTCATGCGCCATCCACAGGCAGGGTCGGTCGCGGAATTTGCCAGGGCCAGTCGGGTACCGGTGTTGAATGCCGGTGATGGCCCCAATGAGCATCCCAGCCAGGCGTTGCTCGACCTGTACACCATCAAAAAAGAGCTGAAGTCGCGGCAGCAGAACATCGATGGCATGCATATCGCCATGATAGGCGACCTCAAACATGGCCGGACCGTGCACTCGCTGTCAAAGCTGGTCAGTCTTTACGAGAAAGTCAAATTTACCCTGATATCGCCCAAAGAGCTCGCCATGCCAGACACCATCGTTGAGCATCTGCGACAGCGCGGTCATGAAGTAGTCGAAACGGAAGACATGGAAACCGGCCTGGTCAGCAACGACATCGTTTACCTGACCCGAATTCAGGAGGAGCGTTTTGCCAGCAAACCGGAAGCCGACCTGTACCGCGGCCGCTTCCGTCTGAACCGGTCCATTTACACCCAGTATTGCCAGCCCAACACGGTCATCATGCACCCCCTGCCCCGTGACTCCCGTGAAGACGCCAATGAACTGGATAACGACCTTAACCAGCATCCAAGTCTGGCCATTTTCCGCCAGACTGACAACGGCGTACTGGTTCGTATGGCCTTGTTTGCCCTGACGCTGGATGTCAGTGAGCAGATCGACAAGTCGTCGCGCGAAGTCAATTGGTACACCGAACGACGATTCTGATTGTCGCCCAGGCACACAACCCCCGGATCCGGAGCACAAAAATGCTATTCAAGGATATGTTAAAGGCGATGGTGGCACAGGAAGCCTCTGATCTGTTTCTGACCGCTGATGCGGCCCCCATGATCAAAACCTTCGGTCATATCAAGGCGCTTGATGACCATCCCTTGAGCGGCGATGACGTGCAAGCAACCGCCTTTGCCATCATGTCGCCAGATCAGCAACAACAGTTCACGCACGAGCCGGAACTCAATCTGGCAATTGCCGAGCCCGGCATTGGTCGTTTTCGTGCCAACGTTTTCCGCCAGCGCGGACAACTCGCGATGGTGGTCAGACATGTAAAAACCGAGATACCGCAACCGGAAGCTCTGGGATTACCAGACATTCTGCAACAATTGATCATGGAGAAGCGTGGCCTGTTGCTGTTTGTGGGGGCCACCGGCTCCGGTAAATCCACATCGCTGGCAGCCCTGATTGACTATCGCAACCGGAATTCCGATGGCCATATCATCACCGTCGAGGACCCCATAGAATTCATCCACCCACACAAGAAATCCATCATCAGCCAACGCGAAGTCGGGCTGGACACGGTCAGCTATGGGGCGGCACTGAAGAACACGCTGCGGCAGGCACCCGACGTTATACTGATCGGTGAAATTCGCAGCATGGATACCATGGAACACGCCCTCGCCTTCGCTGAAACCGGTCACCTGTGTGTATCAACCCTGCATGCCAACAACGCCAACCAGGCACTGGACCGTATCATCAATTTCTTTCCGGAAGAAAGACATAAACAGCTATTCCTGGACCTGTCACTGAACCTGCGCGGCCTGGTTTCGCAACGCCTGATACCGTCTTCCGACGGTAAACGGGCGGCGGCGTTCGAAATTCTGCTGGGCACGCCGAGGGTCTGTGACCTGATCAAGCAGGGCAAGATCGACGATATCCGGGAAACCATGGAGAAGTCTGCCGAGCAAGGCATGGTGACCTTTGATGCTGCTCTGCTATCGTTGTATCAGGCGGGTCGTATTACGCTGGATGATGCCCTGAAAAATGCCGATTCCAAAAATAATCTGCGCCTGAAAATACAGCTGAGCGATGGTTCATCATCAACAGCTGACGCGGATAACTCCAGCTTGACTCTGCGTCCCAAGGATTGATTACTCTGCCCACAGCAACGGTGCCAAATCCGGCACAATCCGCTATACTTTCGCAATGATCGATACAAAAACAAAAAAATACGCTATTTCACGCTGGAATGCCGAGTTTTCCGACCCGGGTATTGAGGGTGCCTACAGCAAACATGTCGAGTCTGATACTGCTGTTTACCTTGTTCGCACGCTGAAAATATGGGCCTTCCTGTTACTGATTTTTGCCTGGCCAGACTGGCTGGCGTTAGGCAACAGTACTGGCTTTTTTACTCTGTTTGCATTGCGCAGCGCCTTTGTCTGCCTGCTGTTGGCATTGGCATTTATAGTCCCGCGAAAACCACACTGGGCAACCTGGGGCTGGCCGGTCACGCTGGTCGCCATTGCCGGTTATCCCCTGTTTTTTGTTTATCCCTATATCCTGCCCACTAACGGTGTCTTCGGGCTGTCAGTCATGATGATGATGCTGCTCAGCATATACGTGTTTGTACCTAACCGGTTGGGCCTTACTAATTTGGTAGCCGCCATCGGTGTTGCCATGGTTACACTGAACCTGGTAATCGCGGGCAGCAGTATTAGTGAAATCATATTGGTAAACATGGTATTAATCTGGCCGGTGGCGATAGGTTTTGCAGCAGCGCAACGCATCAACACTGGCAACCGCAAGGCCTTCATGGCCTTACTGAACGCCGAAAGCGCCAATCACACCCTGTCAGAAGAAATAGCCCGGCGCAAAGTCCTGGAAACCGAACTGCAACGCCAGGCACTGACTGACCCACTGACCGGTCTGAGCAACCGTCGTCAATACGAACTGTTATTCCGCCGCGAACTCGACAGGCATAAACGTCACGGCACGCCGCTTGCACTTGGCATGATCGATCTCGACCATTTCAAGCGCATCAATGACGAGCACGGTCATGAATTCGGCGACCAGGTACTTAAGGCAGTGGCCGAAGCCCTGCAGCAGCCTTTACGTAGCTGCGATATTTTGGGACGCTTTGGTGGCGAGGAATTCATCCTCATCCTGCCCGAAACCACGCTGCAACAGGCAGTCGCCATTGCCGAACGTATGCGTCAGGCGTTGCGGGCCGCAGCCATTATCAAGGATGGCCAGACCATCCGGATTACCGCCACCTTTGCCATGACCGGGGCCTACGAGAGTGACGAAAACATCAGCGATATGATCCGGCGCGCGGACGACGCCCTGTATCAGGGCAAACGTGCCGGACGAGACCGGGTTATGGAAGCTGCAGCGTAACCTGCGACCACTGGCTATCAGATGTCGCGGGCAACCAGCAGTTTCATGATCTCATTGCTGCCACCATAGATTTTCTGGATTCGGGCATCGATATACATTTTGGCAATCGGATACTCCATCATATAGCCGTAGCCGCCGAAGAACTGCAGGCACTCATCGACAATCTCGCACTGCTTTTGTGTCGTCCACCATTTGGCCATGGCCGCAGTTGATGCATCGAGCTTGCCGTCGAGCAGTTTCATGGCACAGTCATCAACGAATACGCGGGCCAGCCGTGCTTCAGTCAAACGCTCCGCCAACTTAAACTGTGTGTTCTGGAAATCCAGTATTCGCTTGCCAAATGCTTTACGCTCCTTGACGTACTCGCAGGTATAGTCAAGCGCCCTCTCCATTGCGACACAGGCACTGACAGCAATAATTAACCGCTCCTGCGGCAATTGCTCCATCAATTGCACAAAACCCAGCCCTTCTGAATCACCTAACAGGTTGTCTGCGGGAACAAACACACTATCAAAAAACGCCTCTGACGTATCCTGCGCTTTCAGACCAATTTTCTCCAGATTGCGACCCCGTTTGAAACTGTCTTTGACTTCGGCTGCATCCGTTTCCAGCATCAACAGGGACACGCCTTTGCTACCGGCTGCAGCATCGGTTTTCACCACAACGCATATCAGGTTGGCCAGCTGTCCATTGGTGAGGAAGGTTTTCTGTCCATTGACCAGATAGCCGCCGTCTGTTTTCACTGCCGTTGTCGCCACTGCCTGCAGGTCTGAGCCGGTCCCCGGCTCGGTCATGGCAATCGCTCCGACCAGCTCACCGCTGGCCATTCTGGGCAGCCAGCGCTGCTTTTGTGATTCCGATCCATAATTCAGCACATAGTGCGCGACAATGCCCGAATGCACTGAGTTGCCAATACCCGTGACACCGGCACGCGCCATTTCTTCCTCAATCACCATTTCGTGACGAAAATCGCCACCGCCACCTCCGTATTCCACAGGAATGGATGCACACAGAATCCCGGCCTGACCAGCTTTGATCCACGCCTCTCTGTCGACAACGCCCTGCTCGTCCCAGCGTTTGACATGAGGTACAAATTCGCGCTCGAAAAAGCGCGCAATATGCGAGCGCATGATATTGAGCTCTTCGTTCATCCACGGTGGTGTATGATTATTACCTGGCATCGATAAAACTCCTAGCGGGCGGCCATGCGTATAGCCGCATCCAGCCGAATGACCTCTCCATTGAGGTAGGAACTGGTGACAATATGAGCCGCCAGATCAGCGAACTCTTCAGACAACCCCATACGTTTGGGAAACTGTATCATGTCAATTAACGCGTCCTTGACGGGCTCTGGTGATGCCTGCATCAATGGCGTAGCGAAGATACCCGGTGCCACAGTCATGACCCGGATGCCGTCGCGCGCCAGGTCTCTGGCAACAGGCAGCGTCATCGACACAATACCGCCTTTGGATGCACTGTATGCGGCCTGCCCCATTTGACCATCGAAAGCCGCAACAGACGCAACATTGATGATCACGCCACGTTCATTGTCTTCCGTTTGCGGCGCGTTTTTCTGCATGGCCGCGGCACACAGGCGAAGCACGTTGAAAGTACCCAGCAGATTGACACGGATCACACGATGAAACTGCTCCAGCGGCATCGGTCCGTCGCGACCCACTGTTTTGGCAGCGGCACCGATACCCGCACTGTTCACATTAATATGTAGCCCACCGAATGTTGTCACGGTTTTTTGCACGGCAGCCGTCACCTGCGCCTCGTCGCTGACATCGCCTGCCGACCAACTGGCGCACGCACCCAGTTCATCCGCGGCCGCCTGTACCCGGGTAGCATCCAGGTCGAACAACATCACGTTGGCGCCTTCCGCAATGAAGCGCTGCGCTGCTGCCAGGCCCAGACCTGAAGCGGCGCCGGTGATAAAGGCTGTTTTTTCTTTTAATTGCATGGTAAAACCTCGTGTTCCCGGTCTGTCTTTTTTCAGTGAAGTGGCAAGAATGTAAGATCACAGTCCTAAAATCAATAAGAAAATGAATGAATTCATAAACCATGAGCGGACCTCTGCACGGATTTAAAATTATAGAAATGGCCGCCATCGGTCCCGTGCCATTCTGCGGCATGATGCTGTCCGATATGGGCGCCGATGTCGTGCGAATTGATCGCAAAGGCAGCCCCGTTGCCCACCAGAACAACCCGGTCAATCGCGGTCGTCGTTCCATTGCCCTGGACTTGAAATCGCCAGACGACATCGCCACCGCCCGGCAGTTAATCAATCGGGCGGATGCCCTGATCGAAGGCTTCCGCCCCGGCGTCATGGAGCGTCTTGGCCTGGGTCCGGAACCCTGCCTTGCAGACAATCGCGGATTGGTCTACGGCCGCATGACCGGATGGGGACAAACCGGGCCACTGGCGCAATCTGCCGGCCACGATATCAACTACATTGCCCTCACCGGCGCCTTGCATGCCATGTCGCGGGACGGGCAGCCGCCCTCGCCGCCACTCAACCTGATCGGCGATTATGGTGGCGGTGCCATGTTGCTGGCCAGTGGCGTACTGGCTGCGTTACTTGAACGCAGTCGTTCCGGCCTGGGCCAGGTCATCGATGCCGCCATGACCGACGGTTCTGCCTGCCTGATGAGTCTGTTTCACGGCCTTCAGGCCAGCGGCAACTGGCGAGACCAGCCGGGCACCAACATGCTGGATGGCGGCGCGCACTTCTATAACACTTACGCCTGCGCCGATGGCAAGTTCATCAGCATTGGTCCGATCGAGCCTCAATTTTACACTGCCCTGTTGCAACGTTGCGGAATCGACGAGCCGGCGTTCAGCGCGCAAATGGACGTCGGACAGTGGCCCGCGCTGAAAGACAAACTCGGCAATCTCTTCCGGACCCGCAACCGCGATGACTGGTGCGCGTTGCTGGAAGGCAGCGATGCATGTTTTGCACCGGTGCTCGACACCCGGGAAGCCGCTCAACACCCTCACAATCAGGCACGCCAAACGTTTGTCCGGCACAACGGCATAACCCAGGCCGCACCGGCGCCCCGCTTCAGCAGAACCCCGGGCGCCATCAAAAACGCACCCGCTGCCCCCGATGAACACCACGACGCCATCTTGCGCGATTGGCTTTAGGACACAGCATCATGTTAACGATCAACGATTACACCCAATTGGATGCCATCGCCATGGCAGAGCTGCGCCAGTCCGGCGAGGTCAGCGCCAGTGAGCTGTTGGAATGCGCTTTCAGGCAGACCGATAAACTGAACCCCCAGCTTAATGCCATTGTCTATCAGGATCGCGAGCACGCTCGCGAGCGCGCGCAGGAAATTGACCGGCATTCGCCACCGGTAGCAACGTCGGATCTGAACAGCCAGCTTGCAGGCGTTCCGTTTTTGATTAAAGAGGTTAATGCCGTTAAAGGCTGGCCTCACACCCGCAGTACCGCATTGTACCGGGACAATGTTGCCAGCAAGGACAGCGCCATCATGCAGCGCTACCGCAACGCAGGCCTGATTGCGTTCGGCAGCACCAATACCCCTGAATTGTGCCTGACCATAACCACCGAGTTCTCCCTGTTTGGCCCCAGTCGCAACCCGCATAATCCTGGCTACAGCAGCGGCGGATCCAGCGGCGGCTCGGCTGCGGCAGTGGCTGCCGGTATCGTGCCGGTGGCGGACGGCAGTGACGGCGGTGGTTCCATTCGCATCCCGGCAGCCTGCTGCGGCCTGGTCGGATTAAAACCCAGCCGCGGTCTCAGTGTTGTTGAACCTGACTTTGGCAGTGCCTGGAGCGGCATGAGCGTAGGCCATGTATTGAGCCGCTCAGTGCGCGACAGTGCTGCATTTCTGGATTTGTTACGTTTGCAAAAACCGGGTCTTTTCGCCCTGCCTGCGTTTGCCGGGTCCTACTATCAAACGCATGACCGTGAATTAAAGGGCCTTAAAGTAGCCGTGCAACGCCAGCACCCGGCAGGACTGCCTGTTCACCCGGATTGCCTGGCTGCCCTGGATAAGGCAATAGATCTGTGCCAGAGCGCCGGCCATCAGGTAGAGGAACTGTCACCACCGGTAGACTACGCCATGGTCGGCCGGGCCATGTCCACACTGATCAACGTTCACGTAGGTCAGATTCTCAGCCCGGGCCTGGAAACAGATCAGAAAACCCCGGAGCAAGCCGCTCTTGCCGAGTCCACCAGGCGCATGGCCAATCAGGGCCTGAAAACGTCCGCGGCGCTTTACCTGGCGGCACTGGACACAGTAAAACAGGCTGAACGTCAGATGGCGACGTTTCATGAACAGTATGATCTGGTGCTATCCCCGGTGCTGGCCCTGCCACCGGCGGAACTGGGCTGGCTCGACATGAACGCTGACGACATCCGCGAGTACGCACGCCGCTACGCCGCCTACAGTCCGTTTACCGCGCTGTACAATGGTACCGGTCAGCCCAGCATTTCCTTGCCCCTGCGCCAGAATGCTGACGGATTGCCGATCGGCGTGATGTTCAGCGCCGCCTGGGGACAGGATCACGTCCTGTTGCAGCTGGCAAATCAGTTACTGCCGGGCATAGTGCCCATTGCCGGCTGATACTCGCCTACACATCATCCAAGGCTATTGCTATAATGCGCGCCGTTTACCATGATCGGCTCGTCATCAATAGCCTGTCAATTATCCACCAACCCGATTCGTCACAAGGATCCACTTGCACATGAAACAGTCCCCTTCGTTCTCTCGCTGGCGTCCACATCCCTGGCACGGCCTTGAAGTTGGCCCCGACCTGCCCCGCGTGGTTAATGCCTACATCGAAATCAGTCCGTTTGATCAGATGAAGTATGAGATCGACAAGGATACCGGTTACCTGTGTATTGACCGGCCTCAGCGCACGTCTGCGCAGCAGCCCACGCTGTACGGATTCATCCCGCGCACTTACTGTGGCAACCGTGTACGCGACCTGATGCCCGGCACCGAGTGTGGTGATGGTGACCCGCTGGATATTTGTGTCATCAGCGAACGTCCCATTGATCGCACGGAAATTCTGATCAAAGCCAAAGTGGTGGGTGGTCTGCCGATGAATGATGGCGGTGAAGCTGATGATAAAATCATTGCCATCGTGCAGGATGATCCTGCTTACGGCCATATGAACGATATCTCCGAATTGCCGCCCATCCTGGTCGAGCGCATTGCCCACTACTTCAATACCTACAAAATGGTACCGGGCAAGAGCAACAAGGTTTCAATAGGCGCCGCTTATGGCTTCGATCACGCCACCACCGTGCTGCAGGCGGCGATGGCAGATTACGACGAAGACTACGGACACTTGCTGGAAGACTGAGAAATTTTTACCGAGTGAATCAAGGCGGCGCAATTCCCATCAGGGATTCTGCGCCGTTTTTTGTCTCAGAGTTCCTGCACATTTCGCACTGAGGTCACCTGGGCCATGATGGAAATCGCGATTTCTGCCGGTGTTTTGCTGCCGATGGCAAACCCGATAGGTGCGTGCAGGCGCGCAATCTCCTCGTCGCTTAAACCCAGTTCCGGCAGCCGCAAACGCCGGTTTGCCGAGGTCCGCTCGGACCCCATGGCGCCGATGTAGAAAGCGTCGGTTTTCAGTGCTTCCATCAACGCCATGTCATCAACGCGCGGATCATGTGCCAGCGCAATAATGCCACTGTAGGGATTACTGAACTGATCGCGTACCACATCATCCGGCAGGTCTGCTGACAGGTGCACACCTTCCACCTGCCAGTTATCCAGGTAGGACGGGCGAGGATCACACAACGTCACTTCATAATCCATTATCAAGGCCAGCTCTGCCACATAACGCGCCACATCTCCGGCGCCCAGCAGCAACAAACGGTAACGCGGGCTCAGACTGTGCAGCATTTCCCTGTCATCAAGCGTCACCGCCTCATCAGATGACACCTGACGCGTACTGATCACACCGGTCTGCAGGTCAACATGGCGACTGATGCGCCGGTGATCGTCCAGCGCCGCATCCAGCTCCGCGAATACCGCCCGCATACCCGGCTCCGGCGAGATGAACTCCACCAACACATGCAACTGACCACCACACGGCAATCGCAAACGCGCCTGCTCTTCAGCCGAGACCCCATACTGCACAACAAAAGGCTGGTGTTCCGCCTCGTAACGCTGTTTCAGACTACCAACCCGCAGTTGCTCAAGAAAATCTTCCTCTATGCAGCCGCCGGAAATTGACCCCACCATCTCACCCTGCAGGGTACAGGCCATCATGGCACCGACCGGACGCGGGGAGGATCCCCAGGTCTTCAGGATCGTGCACAACCAAACCGGCTTATCCTGAGCCAGCCAGGCTGACACGCTGGCAATAATATGGTGCTGACTGCTTTGCATGAATAACCTTCTATACTTTGATTCTCTGTACGGAACACAGGGATTGCCTGTGCGAAGCACGGATCAGACCGCCAATCGTTTCCAGCTGCCCCGCATAAACAGAACTGTACCGATAATACCCATGGTCAAATCGCCAATGAAGATAGACCAGTATACACCCTCGGCACCCCATCCGGCTGCCATCGCCAGCGTCCAGGCCAGCGGTATTTGTACCAGCCAGAAACTGAATCCATTTATCCAGGTGGGTGTCATGGTATCACCGGCACCGTTGAAGGCCTGTGTGACCACTGAGCCGATAGCCAGAAACACAAACCCGTAACTCAGAATACGCAAACTCTGAATACCGTTGGCAACGACATCAGGGTTCTGACTAAAGAAACCCATCACCCAAACCGGGAAGAATATCAGCACCAATCCCACCATCAGCATATAGCTGACATTGTACCCGACTACCTGCCAGACAGTGCGCTCGGCCCGATCAGGCTTGCCTGCACCCAGGTTCTGTCCGACCAGGGTTGCCACTGCGTTGCTCAGACCCCAGGATGGCAAAATGACAAAGATGATGACACGGATGGCAATGGTGTACCCGGCCACGGCTTCATTGCCAAAGTTGGATACCAGGCGCATCAGAAAAACCCAGCTGGCCGTGGCGATGAGAAACTGGGCAATGCCTCCCACCGAAATCCGCAACAACTGCAGCACAATCGACAACCGCAGCACCAGATCGGTCAACGCCAATCGTATACGCCGGTTGTGTGCACACAGATAATAAATCTGATAGGCCACACCGACGCCACGACCGATATTGGTGGCCACGGCAGCACCTGTCAGCCCCAGTTCAGGGAAGGGCCCCCAGCCATAGATCAGCACCGGATCCAGCACAATGTTAATGCCATTGGCCAGGATCAGGGCACGCATGGCAATACTGGCATCGCCGGCACCGCGAAAAATGGCGTTGTTCAGAAACAGAAAAACGATGGTAAATGCACCGGAGAACATAATCCGGGTATAGGTTTCGCCTGTCGCCAGCACCGCTGCATCGGCCCCCATCAGCGTCAGGATACGCCCGGCATAAAAGAAACCGGTCACGCCGACCAGAACCGAGACTGCCATGCCGACCCAGATTGCCTGTCCTGCAACCACCGCCGCCGCCGCAGGGTTATTCTCACCGATGCGTCGGGCGACCAGTGCGGTTGCGGCCATGCTCAGGCCAATGGCCAACGCATACAGTAGCGAGATCACCGCCTCTGTCAAACCCACGGTGGCAACAGCCTCCGCCCCCAGCCCGGCAACAAAAAAGATGTCTACAATAGCAAACACCGACTCCATCGCCATTTCCAGAATCATGGGCACCGAGAGCAGGAAGGTAGCCCTGGCGATGGACCCCTCTGTGTAATTGATGGTGGCGTTGCCGACCAGCGCCTGTCTGAACAGACTCAGGCCCGCCTGAATTTTTTTTAACATGATACAAACCCTGAAAACCGGTCAATGCGCATCGACCAAAGATCGAACGCGGCGTCGTTATGACGTCCGGAATTGAAACCGGCAAGCTATAGAATTGGCGCGACTCGAAAAATCGGGTACCGGCCAGCTGGACAATAGGAAATGAGTCTGCAACCGCCCGGGGGCGATCAAGTCTCAAACGGCCTTGGGAAAGCCTGTGGTCATTAACTTCATGGGCCTGCACTCCTGCAGTGTGGGGCGGGTCGACGTCATGTATCGTGGCGGATTATAATCCGCAGCCTGCGATTTGTCTGCATCAATAATTGTCACAATGTGTTACGTTAGGCAAATTAGTGTTTTACCCAAAGTGAGTAGCTCGCAAGTGACTTTAGCCGTTCTAATTTGTGATGACTCCGCGCTGGCTCGTCGCCAGATGGCGCGCTCCCTGCCCTCGGCCTGGGACATTAACCTGAGCTTTGCCAACGATGGTCAACAGGCCATTGCTGCCATCAATGCCGGCAGAGCCGACTTGCTGTTTCTGGACCTTAATATGCCGGTGATGAACGGCTATGAGGTGCTCGACCAGATCCGTGCCGATGATCTGCCGACCATGGTACTGGTGGTTTCCGGCGACATTCAAAGCGAAGCCCGGACACGGGTGATGGCCAAAGGCGCGCTCGATTTTATCCGCAAACCGGTGGCACCCGACCAGATCGCCGGCGTTCTGGGGCGCTATGGCATTCTGTCACTCGCCGAATGCAAAGACCAGGCGCCGGGCTCGCCGACAATGGATGACCTGCCCAGCGCTGACTTTGTGCAGGCACTTAGCGAAGTCGTCAATATCGCCATGGGTCAGGCAGGTAGCCGACTCAGTGATTTACTCGGCACCTTCATACAATTGCCGGTGCCTGACGTATTCACAACACCTTACCACCAATTGGCCCGGCATTTACCCTATGCTGACGTCGCGCCAATGAGTGCCGTCTCACACGGCTTCAGCGGTAACGGCGTTGCCGGCGAAGCAATTTTTCTGATGAACTCGGACGGTTTCACCGATCTGGAGTCTCTGGTTGCACTGGACATGCCGGACGGCAGCAATTCGCAAACCGGCATCCTGACGGATCTGTCGGAACTGTTGGTAGGCTCCTGTCTCAAAGGTATCAGCCAGCAACTGGACATCGAATTCAACCACAGTTATCCCGTGGTACTTGGCCATGAACAGGAGTGCACAAAACTGCTGGATTGCGAATCAAATCCGGTCAACGTGCTGGTCATTAATATTTCATACCACCTGTCAACGCCTGACATGGATTGCCACCTGCTGTTGTTGCTGACGGAAGATTCGATACCGGCACTGCGCGCGAGAGTTGAAATACTGATGCATGACTCCGGAGTCGAATAAACATGCTGAACGCCCCTTCACACAGTTCTGACATGGACAGCCTGCATTTGGTGATGCAGTTGTTGCAGACGCTGGATAACGGGTTGATTCTGCTGGACGCTGACTATCAGGTGCAACTGTGGAACAGCTTCATGGAGAATCACAGCGGCATAGCGACCAGTCATGCCCGGGGACAAAATCTGTTCAAGCTTTTCCCGGAATTGCCTGCAACCTGGCTGAAACGAAAAATAGACTCGGTATTCAGTCTGCAAAGCCGGGCCTTTTGTACCTGGGAAGAACATCCAAGGCTGTTCAATTTTAAAAGCACACGCCCGCTCACCGGGCATTCAGCGCTGATGTACCAGAACATCACCCTGATTCCACTCAGTGGCGTTAACGGTCAGGTTACCAGTGTCTGCCTGCTGGTTTACGATGTCACAGAAATCGCCACCCGCAAAAATGAGCTGGAGTCAGCCAACAGAACCCTGAAAAAACTCAGTCGCACCGATAAACTGACCAACCTGTACAATCGCGGCTACTGGGAAGGTTGTCTTGAACAGGAGTTCAAACGCTGCCATCGCAATAAGCGACCCGCATCACTGATCCTGTTTGATATCGATCATTTCAAAAAATTCAATGATACACATGGACATGCGGCAGGTGATGAAGTTCTGCGCGCTGTTGCCAAAGCCATCCGGGAGACACAGCGTTCAACCGACGTATCCGGACGCTACGGCGGCGAGGAATTTGGCATTGTATTGCCGGAAACCGATCAGGCCCAGGCCCTGCTGGTTGCTGAAAGACTGCGGGAAACGATTGCATCCACTGTGGTGGATTGGGAGGGAACACCACTTCAGGTGACTGTAAGCCTGGGTATTACAGAATACTCGGACATGTTTGCAGACTATTCGTCATGGTTGGAGCTGAGCGACAAGGCGTTGTATCAGGCCAAGAAAGACGGACGCAATCGCAGTCATACACCAGGCTCATGAAACGTAGCCGTCCTATTGCAGGCTGAACGGTGTGTGAGTCTGCTCCAGTGCCAGCAGGTGCTTTTTACACGCCAGACCACCACCAAAACCTGTCAGATCTCCTTTACTGCCGATTACCCGGTGACAGGGAATGACAATGGGCAGCGGATTCTGACCGTTGGCCGCGCCTACCGCGCGGCTGGCCTCAGGCTTACCGACCAGTGCAGCAATGTCTCCATAACTTCGGGTTTCGGCGTAAGGAATTTGCCGGAGGGCCTGCCAAACCTGTACCTGGAAACTTGTGCCCTGGGGACGCAGCGCCAGGTCAAACTCTGTTAGCTCACCGACAAAATAGGCTGACAATTGCTGTTTGACAGAATTGAACAGTTCATTACGTCGCAGCCAGTCAGGAGCTGGCTGTTTCGCCGCTTTACCTGTGGGGAAACTAATCAACGTCAACGCACTCTCATCACCTGCCAGCAACAGCTTGCCGACAGGTGAATCATAGTAGCTATAAAACGTCTCGCTCACTGAGAATCCAGCAGTGCGTTAGCACGCGAGATGACATATTGCAGCACGGCTTCAGAGTCCGCCTCTTCAAGCTGACCAGAGAACGACACCATACCGCCAGAGGCGAGCTCGCCCTCCAGCACGACAGCGTTCCAGTCCTCAATATCATGTAAACGATCCGTATACCGCAGATCCGGGAATACACCGGCACCATCACTGGCCGCGTTGTTGCCGTGGCACACGCTGCAATACTGCCCATAAACCTGCTCACCGTGAGCCAGCATTTCATTGTTGGCCAGCAGTGGCGGCGGGTTCAGTTCGCGATCTTCAGCGACTGCCACCTCGGTAGGCAGCTCATGGGTGCCACCCAGGGTGTACACCAGCAAGCGTGAATTGTTGCTGGATTCACGGGTGGTAGATCCAATCATGCCCGGCCCGACCTGTGGCAAGGCGCGTGAGCCGGTCAACACTGCCACATATTGCTGTCCGTCGATGCTGTAACTGACGGGTGCTGCGACGGTGTGGGACTGTGTAATGGCGCTCCACAGTCGCTCACCGTCGCTATCCCGGTAGGCTACAAATTCGCCGCCTGCATTGCCCTGGAACACCAGACCACCGGCGGTTGACATGACCCCCGCCGCAGCTGTGGGGGACGGCTGCGGTTGACGCCATACTTCCTGCTGGGCAACCGGATCCCAGGCCAGCAAATAGGCTTTACGCTCAGGCGCAGCATCACCTGCTGCAGCCACCAGACGGGCGCCCTCTGCCAGATCGGTACCGGTATTCCAGCCGCGATCCGAGCGTTCAAACGATTCCTGAGCATGGTAACCCATGAAGTTTTCAGTGGCTGGCAGATAAACCAGATTGGTGTTCTGGCTGAACGACATCGGGTACCAGTTATGGCCGCCCAGCGCACCCGGCTGGACAATGATGGGTTGCTTGGTCACATCGTAGCGCGCTTCGGGAATTTCTACCGGACGCCCGGTTTCCAGATCAATATGCGTTGCCCAGTTCACCGGCACGAAGTTTTCAGCCGACAGCAGTCGTCCGGTCAACGCGTCCAGTACATAGAAGAAACCGTTTTTGGGCGCCTGCATGACAACCCGACGGTCCTCACCACCAATGTTCAGGTCGGCGACAATAATCTGCTGGGTTGCAGTGTAATCCCAGGTTTCCCCGGGTGTGGTCTGGTAGTGCCATACGTAACTGCCGTCATCCGGATTGATGGCAACAATTGAGGTCAGGAACAGGTTGTCGCCGCCGCCCGGACTCCGCAGTGACTGATTCCAGGGAGAACCGTTACCCACGCCGATATACATCAGGTTCGACTCGGGGTCGTAGGCCATGGAGTCCCAGACGGTGCCACCACCGCCCATGACCCACCATTCACCTGTCCAGGTTTCGGCGGCCATTTCCAGTTCCGGTTGCTCAAAGCCGTCCTCGGGATTGCCCGGCACCGTGTAGAAACGCCAGTGTGGCTCGCCGGTGTCTGCATCGTAAGCGGTAATGTATCCGCGCACGCCGTACTCACCACCGCCATTACCAATAATCACTTTGCCATCAACGATACGCGGGGCACCGGTGATGGTATAAGGTTGCGACTGATCCGTGGTCACTACACTCCAGAGCTGTTCTCCGGTGGTTGCGTCCAGCGCGATCAGGCGGCCATCCAGCGCGCCAAAGAATATCTTGCCGTCCCAGGCCGCCACCCCGCGGTTGACCACATCACAGCAGGCGTCAACACCACGTGCGCGATCAACTTCAGGATCAAATTCCCACAACAGGCTGCCATCCTCGGCATCAAACGCCTTCACCATGCTCCACGCAGTCGTGATATAGATGGCCCCGTCAACGACGATGGGTGTGGCTTCCTGACCCCGGCTGGTGTCCATATCTGCCGACCAGGCCAGCCCCAGTTGATCCACATTGCCAGTGCTTATCTGATCCAGCGGGCTGAACCGTTGCTCCCAGTAATTCCGTCCCGTCGACATCCATTGACCGGGCTCCTCGTCCGCAGCCACCAGCCGCTCGGTGGTCACCGAGGCACTGTATTCGGGCATGCTGGCCGGAGCAGATGTCTCGGGCATACTGGTTGCGGTGCTGTCAGGCTGTTCGGCCGGCCCACATGCCGCCAGCACCAGCGCAGCGGCAGCCAGTATCGAGAAATGTTTGGTCTTGTTCATGTTGTGTCCCCTGAATCTGCGTCAGTTTTTAATTTTTAAGCTTGAAAACCAGCACTGCATTGCCCGGCATCTGGCCGAATGTTGCGTAACCGGAATTGATAATCATGTAATCACCGCTGAGGACCGGCCCTGTAGCATCCAGTGACCCACCGCTGGCCTCGACACCGTTAATGGTGTCATATTCCCGGACCGTATTGTACTCCCAGAGCAGCGCTCCGGTCTCGGGATCGTGGGCAAACAGGTAACCACTGAGTGACCCGGCCAGAATCAGATCATCGGTCGCCGTAATTGGCGAAGAATAGGCATCCATGCAGCCACGCTCGCCGGCACAGCGCTCAGGTACCGGCGCGTACCAGAGTACGTCGCCGGTTTTCATGTCAATGGCGTGCAGCCCCGGCTGGCGTGGCTCGCCTTCGTCGGTGATGCCACTGCGGTCGGAAACCGGTACATAAACCACATCTCCGTGGAATGACATGCCCCAATGCACACCGCCCAGGGCGCCTCCCCTACCCACGCGGGTTCGCCAGAGCACTTCTCCGTTCTGTGTCGGATCCAGACCATAAATTTCTGCACCCTTGGTGCCGGCAACAACAATTTCCTGCCCATTGGACAGGGTGGTCGTCACAATCGGCGCACCGATGTCCAGATCCGGGCCGGGATCCGGGCAGTTGGGGTGAGCGCCATCAGGCCGGCATCCCATCACGAACTGGTCCTGACCGGTGGTCTGATATACCCACACCATTTCACCGCTATCCATATCGAAGGCAATAACCGAATCACTGGTATTACTGGCCGGCCGGCTGTAATTCTGCCCGGAACCGGCATACACCAGATTGCGCTCCGGATCGATGCTGGGTGCCTGCCAGATGGGTGCGCCGGATGGCGCGTATACCGGATTGCCGGCACTGTTCTGACCGACCAGCTCAGGCTCGTCCATGATATAAGTGTGCCAGAGCTTGTCTCCGGTATTCAGGTCAAAAGCCGCCATATTGCCGCGAAACGTACAGCAGTGATGATCCGGACGCCCGGCAGCGCCTACCTCAATGGATGACACCGGAACAAAAATTCGGTCCCCGTATACCACCGGGGAACCTGTGCTGCGGGCATAGGGGTTATCATCAACCTCGGTATCCCAGAGCGCTTCCCCGCTGCGCGCATCAACCACATAAATGTGGTTGGAGTTTTCCGCAATAATAGCCAGATATTGGTCCAGCGCTTGCGAATAGGCAACAGTGACAGCAGCGCGGACCTCTCCGGGCACCTCAATGCTCCAATAGGCGCACCCTGAGGCAATATCCATGGCATGGACGCTGCCCGAGGGGCTCCCCATAAACACCGTGTTATTGATGACAGTAGGCTGGGCGCGGGCGACGGTGGAGTTTTCCAGCCCCATCACCCAGGCCAGTTCCAGCTCGTCGATATTGGTAGCATTGATCGCGGTGCCCTGCGCTGACTGGTAGCGCTCATTACTCAGGCCATTACCCCAACCATTCCAGTTGCTGTTCAGCGACAACTCCAGATGCGGCATTGCCTGCTCGCAACGTGCCAGGCCGGCGACTGACTCCGCCTGCATCCGACTACCGGTCAAATGCTCGGACAGCGCAATCTTCTGGGCATTGGTCAGTGCAGCGGCCTGCGCCTGCATGATACCGTCCGTCAGCGCGCTGTACAGGCTATTGGCAGTATACGACGCCAACGCCTCCCGGTTGGGTGTGCGCACATCCTGCGGATCGGCATGACAGGTAGCACAGTACTGATCGTACAGGCTGGTACCATCCAGATTCTCCGCTGCCAACGCCAGACCGCTTACGCCGCTGACTGCCAGCCCGACCAGCATGCTCGTGAACTTTCTCATCGTGTCAAAAACCTCTACTGCGTTGCAATGAATGGCCAGCATTATTGGCCGGAAATCGAGATGCCCGATGTTAACCGAATCGCCACACAAAACGAACCGCCTATGCGTCAGAACACCATCTGCAGAGACAAGTCACCAGCCTGAGCTGGCCGTGACAGGCCCATCTGGTGTATAGTTCGCGGAAATAAAACACCCGCTTAACATCGTATTACGGACATTGCCATGAGTGATAAAAATACCCGAAAGTACTCCAGCCAGGTTGTTGATGGCGTTGAACATGCCGCCAGCCGCGCCATGTTGCACGCTGTCGGTTTCTCCGACGCCGACTTCAAAAAACCACAGATTGGCATCGCTTCAACCTGGAGCATGGTCACCCCCTGCAATATGCACATCAACAAGCTCGCTGATGATGTCAATCGCGGTGTTAATGCGGCACAAGGCAAAGGCGTTATCTACAATACGATCACAATCTCGGATGGGATTTCCATGGGCACCGAGGGCATGAAGTACTCCCTGGTGTCGCGCGAAATCATTGCTGACTCCATTGAGGCCGTGTCGGGATGTATGGGACACGATGGCATCATCGCCATCGGTGGTTGCGACAAGAACATGCCTGGCTGCCTGATGGGTCTGGCACGCCTCAACCGCCCTGCCATCTTCATTTATGGCGGCACTATTCAGCCCGGCAAAAATCATACTGATATCGTGTCGGTCTTCGAAGCCGTCGGTGGCCATGCTGCCGGGACAGTGTCTGACATCGAACTGAAGAATATCGAAGAAACCGCCATCCCCGGCCCGGGCTCCTGCGGCGGTATGTATACCGCCAATACCATGGCCTCGGCAATTGAGGCACTGGGCATGAGTCTGCCCAACAGCTCGGCACAGGATGCCATTTCGCAGGAAAAGGTCGATGACTGTGTCCGCGCTGGCGACGCCATCATGAACCTGATCAACAATGACATCAAACCCTCGGACATCATGACCAGGGCGGCCTTCGAAAACGCAATCAAGGTTGTCATTGCGCTGGGCGGATCTACCAATGCCGTGTTGCACCTGATCGCAATGGCACACACAATCAATGTCAAGATCACTCTGGACGATTTCACCCGTCTCGGCAAGACCACGCCGATGCTGGCTGATCTGCGTCCGAGCGGCCGTTTTCTGATGTCGGAGCTTATCAAGATTGGTGGCATTCAGCCCCTGATGAAGATGATGCTAGACGCGGGCATGCTCGACGGCTCCTGCCTGACCGTGACCGGTAAAACGCTGGCGGAGAATCTGGCCGACGTAAGACCCTACCCTGAGGGTCAGGAGATCATTCGCTCCTTTGCTGACCCGATCAAGCCGGACAGCCACCTGGTCGTCATGAGAGGCAACGTGGCACCGCAGGGTGCAGTCGCTAAAATCACCGGCAAAGAAGGCCTGCGCTTCACTGGCAGGGCACGGGTGTTCCATTCCGAAGAAGAATCCATGAAAGGCATTCTGGACGGCACAGTGGTTGCCGGCGATGTTATTGTTATTCGCTACGAAGGCCCCAAAGGTGGTCCGGGCATGCGCGAAATGTTGAGCCCCACCTCGGCCATCATGGGTCGCGGCCTGGGTCAGGATGTGGCGTTGATCACCGACGGTCGTTTCTCCGGCGGTAGCCATGGTTTTGTAGTGGGTCACGTGACACCAGAGGCATTTGATGGCGGCCCGATCGCCATCATTGAAAATGGCGACGAAATCACTATCGACGCCGAACGGCAGGAAGTCAGGCTGCACCTGGACGACGCCGATATCGCGACCCGTCTGGAGAAATGGCAAAAACCGGCACCGCGTTACACCCGAGGCGTGCTGGCTAAATACGCCAGAACCGTGTCATCAGCCTCTGATGGCGCAGTCACAGACCGCGACGACTGACACCGGAGACAGTTAAGGTGAACCGCCGCCCCACAGGCGACAAGGCAAACAACAACAGGCAGGACATGGCATGCTGATTCGTTATCAACTTAATGATCAAAAATACCTGGTTTCAACCCAGGGAGAGATCACCCGTGAGGCACTGGCCTCTGCCATGTGGCTTGACCTGCTAAATCCGGATGATGATGAGCGACAGCTGGTGGAAAGCCTGCATAGCCAGCCCCTGCCTGACACCGAGGATGTCGAGGAGATCGAGGCCAGCGCCCGCTCCTATCAGGATGAAGCGGGACTGCATGTGCACTCTCTGTTCCTGCACAAAGTCGAAGAACGCCACCGCAACACCAGTGTCGCGTTTACTCTGACCGACAACCAGCTTATCACCCTGCGCGAGCGTGAAATACCGGCTTTTCGCCTCATGCGCATGCGTGCCCGTCGCTTGCACGGATTGGTCGAAGATCCGGTTACCATTGTATTGTCGCTGTTCGAGATCAAGATCGACGACCTTGCTGACACCCTGGAAGAGGTTTACACCCAGCTGGAGAATACCAGCAACCTGGTGCTGGAAGACAATGACAGCCCCATCGAGGACGCCCTCGACGAGCTTGCACGACAGGAGGACACCAACGGCAAGGTGCGTTTGTGCCTGATGGATACCCAGCGCGCACTTAGCTTTCTGTTGCGCCGCGGAAAACTGTCACCCGACCATGCAGAAACCGCACGGGAGCTGTTGCGCGATATTGACTCCCTGCTGCCGCACAACAGTTTTGTTTTCGACAAGATCAACTTTTTGATGGATGCTGCACAGGGGTTTATCAGTATTCAGCAAAGCAAGATCATCAAGATCTTTTCAATTGCCGCGGTGGTGTTTTTACCGCCAACCGTGATTGCCAGCATCTATGGCATGAATTTCAGCACCATGCCCGAACTCAGCTGGCAACTGGGGTACCCGTGGGCACTGGGCCTGATGGTTATGTCCGGCGTTGCGCCATACGTTTTCTTTAAGGTGAAGGGCTGGCTCTAAACACTGAGGCCCTGCCCCTAAAAATCAATGGTTGCAATCAAGGACAGGTTGTTGCGCGACCGTGTGCCCCGGACATGCTGATAACGGTCATACTGTAAGTGCATCCGTTTCCCGCGGGCCAGCTGGCGAACGATACCCGAACTCAGCGTAACCGCAGTCCGGTCATCAATAGGCAGGTTCATATTGGTCTCCAGCTCGTAATCAAGCATGACTTCACCGAATACACTCCAGCGACCGGTTTTACTCAGTGGGTACGACAGGTTGACGCCGGTGGCAATGACGCTCAACCGGTTGCGTTCGCCGAAGGGTTCCGCCACTGGTTGACCGAGACTATTGATCGTCGGTTGATTGCGAATATGCAAATGTCGAAAACTGCTGGTCCAGCTCAGCACGGACGCATCCGGCAGCCAGGGTAGAATCGACTGATCTAAACGGGCAATTGCATCCAGTTGCAAATAGCGGCGCTGATAATCCACATCGCGTGTGATGTTAAGTGGACCGGCACCGGTCATCACACTCACCTCATTATCGCCGCTAAACTCTAAATAGTCTGCGCGCATACCAACGGCCCACACAGACCCCAACACCAGGCCGGCATCAATCCGCGGCCCCCATGCCTTGCCACTGGTTTCACCGGTGACATAAAAAATATCGGCTTGTGTAAATTCAGCGGCAAATCCGAAACTGAGAAAGGAACTGGCTGAGGGTGCGTAGATCAGCCCAAGATCAAGACGGTCGTTGCGACTGTCAACACGGCCAGCTTCATCACGACCGGCAGAACGCAGCAATGCCCGAACAAATAAAGGCCGCTCTGTTGCATGGGCTACCGGTATCAGGGAGTCCGATTGAACCACCCAGGTATCGGAACGCGAACGCATGTCTTGCGGCCTTGATGCAGTGGCCGGGTTTGCCTGCTGCCGGGTAAAAACACGCTGCGCCGTCTGATAGCTGACCGCACGATTGACCATCTCACCCAGGTCGCTGCCGGAGGCGTAAAATCCGCGCAAACCGGATCCGCCCATGGCCGCCATCCACTGACCCCGCTCCGCCGGTGTGGCTGCCTGCAAAAAAGTCGAGTGGGACGTAATCAGAATTGCGGCGGACATCGACAACAAACGCTTTAATCGGATCAGACTGGGTAAACTTACGAACACGCAACTACTCCGCAACTTGGATTTTAATGCTGGCTAATGGCGTCTGAATAATTGCCCGGTTATTGTTTTTTTAACAACAGACTGCCTATTGAATACCCGGCGCCGAACGAACACAGGACCCCAATATCACCTGGCTTCAGATCCTGATGATACAGGGACAAGGCGATCACGGAACCGGCGGACGCGGTATTGGCATAACGGTCCAGGACGATGGGCGCCTCATCCGCATCCGGCAGGCGACCCAGGAGTTTTTTCGAAATCAGCTGGTTCATGTTGATATTGGCCTGATGCAACCACCAGCGTCTGACATCGGCGGGCGTCAGATCATGCAACGCCAGATGTTGTGACAAATGCTCCGCTGCCATCGGACAGACTTCCTTGAACACGGACCGCCCTTCCTGGTGAAACAATTTATCAGCAGCAAACGGATCGCCGCCATAGGCACGCGACATATAACCAAAATTGGAACGGATATTATTCGAATACAGCGTCTTCGCCTGCGTACCCAGAATCTCGAAGCTGTGCTCGCTGTCAGCTGTTTCCGCCCGCTCGATTATGACGGCGGTGGCCACATCACCAAAAATAAAATGACTGTCCCGGTCACAGTAATTCACCTGCGGCGACACCAGTTCGGGGTTGATGACCAGCACGGCGCGAGCCGACCCTGATTTCACCATCTCCCAGGCCCGGTGCAAAGCGAAGGTCGCCGCCGAGCACGCCACCAGCATGTCAAAACCAAACCCGTCGATACCCAACGCGTCCTGCACCTCGATGGCAATGGCGGGATAGGCACGCTGTGTATAGGCGCAACTGACGATAACAGCATCGATATCTTCGGCCTTTTTATTGGCAGAAGTCATTGCACTGCGTGCCGCATGCAACGCAATTTCGGCCTGATGACTGAGTTCCTCATCACCGCGCTCGGGAATTAGCGGCCGCATATGATCAACGTCGAGTATGCCCTCTTTAATATACACGTGACGTTGTTTGATACCGCTGGCTTTTTCAATAAAATCGGGATCTGATTTCATCACCGCTTTGACATGGCCGGATTCAATCGCTGCCTGATGCATGTCATTGTGTTTATCGGCGTAAGCGTTTAACGCCTGCACCAGTTCTGTATTTGTTACGACGTGATCCGGTGTCCAGAGGCCAAGGCCACTGATAACGACACGGTCACCTGCCTGATGCAAGCGCATGACTGATTCCTTCTCTCCCCAATATTATTCTGCTGCCACCAACCACCTGAAAGCCCGGGCTGTCAGTCGATAATGGCACCGTAGGCCAAGGCCTTGAATGTCGCGCGTAATGGTACCTGCACATTCATGTGTTGAATCATTACAACACCAATAAGCTCCTCCACCGGGTCTATCCAGAAAATGGTGCCGGCGGCACCACCCCAATAGTATTCACCTTTGGAACCAATACCGCCGGCAGCGGTGGGGTCTTCAATAACGGCAAAACCGAGACCAAAGCCGGTGCCATCAACAAAACCGGGCAATGTATCAGGCGCATGTTGACCATTGTCGCCGAAAATACCGGGCAGATGGTTTTGTGTCATATATTCCAGAGTTTTGTTACCGATAATGCGAACACCATCAAGCTCGCCACCGTTTAACACCATTTGACTAAACTTCATATAGTCTTCGGCCGTCGACAGCAATCCGCCGCCACCTGACTCAAACGTTTGCCGATTAACAAAATTGCTGGCACTGGGGGCATCGCTCACCACCAGCTCTCCCGACTGAGGATCAAAGGTATGATTGGTCCCGAACCGGTTCAGCTTGTCTGCCGGGACCTGGAAGAATGTATCCTGCATTTCCAGTGGCCCGAAGATGCGTTGCTGAAAAAACTCACCCAGTGACTGACCGGACACGGCTTCAACCACGGCACCCAGCACGTCGGTGGCCACACTATAATGGAAGCGTGTGCCCGGCTGATATTGCAACGGGATCTGTCCGAGACGTTCAATGAAAACATCCAGGTCAGGACTGGTCATGACACCGGCATCGCGGTATTGACGGTCTATCATGGTGTCGCCGAACACGCCGTAGGTCAAACCGGCGCTATGGGTCATCAACATTTGCACCGTCATCGGTCGTTGCGGTGCCACCAGCGAGCCCCCGGGGCCGGCGACACGGACATCAGCAAATTCGGGCAGATAACGCGCGACAGGATCATTAAGTTGCAGCTTGCCTTCTTCGTACAACATCATCACCGCCATCGTGGTGATGGGCTTGGTCATGGAGTAAATACGAAAAATGCTGTCCGTTGCCAGTGCCTGGCCGGTGCTCTTGTTCAGATCGCCGAATTCTTCAAAATGCACAACTTCGCCACGACGGGCGAGCATACTGACCACGCCGACCAGCTCGCCACTGTCGACATACTGCTGCAGCACCGGTGCAATGCGTTCCAGCCGTTCAGCGGACATGCCCACTGATTCAGGTGAACCGTAAGACAATTCCTGTGCGGACACCTGTGCTGCCAGCACCAATGAGGCCGTCGCGAGCGCCAGCGCAGATCGCAAATGTTTGAAACGCATCCGTTTACTCCCCTTGTATTATTAGATTTGTCGGGAATGATAACCCAGCACCAGCGATAATGTAATAGCCGCAAATCTCCCTTGCTGACTGCCGCGCAGATGCACCTGCCGCTGGCGCAAGGCCGCTCTTCAGAGGCATTGGAGAGCATCCAAAGCAGCATTTAACCTCGACGCATATCGTATGGGCCTGACCCAACCGCCGAATGCCAACCTGCTGATAAATAGTCGTTGACTTGGCACAGCGTTACTGTAGACTGCACCGCAAGCCAGAATACCGGCTATATCTATATCTGCAATACGAAGTGCCGCAAGTAGACCCTCGTCGTGTAAATGTATATGTAATCGTATTTTTCTGCTTACCGGGTTCCGGTATGTGGTGTTGTTGTATCAGTTTTCTGATCAGCACCCCGTTTCCGTGCACGGTGCATATTTAATTTTAGTAATTTCAAGGAATATTTTATGTCTACAGTGACAGGTCAGGTTAAATTCTTCAACGAATCCAAGGGCTTCGGCTTCATTCAGCAAGACGGCGGCGCCGATGTATTCGTACATTACAGCGCAATCAAATCTGCAGGATTCAAAACTCTGGCAGAAGGCCAGCGTGTTGAGTTTACCGTGACTAAAGGCGCCAAAGGCCTTCAGGCAGAAAACGTTATTGGTCTGTAAGACTGCAACGTTTGAAGTCGCCGCACTGTTAAAGTAAAGCGAATTCAAAATGAAAAGGGCTGCCACGCAAGTGACAGCCCTTTTTTTATGCCCTGCGTTCAGGCGTCAGGCTTAAAAGCCCGGACGCCAGTCGGCAGAGATCCAGAACTGCCGACCCCAGGGGCTGTGCAGGCGGCTTTCGAAACCACCCAGGATGGGCAGTCGCTGTGGCAACTCATCAAAAAGATTGCTGACCCCGATGCTCAATGTCACTTCACTGTCGAAGTATTGGTCCATCAGGTAGGTGTACTGCGCATTGACAATACCCTGTGAACGGATCTTGCCATCGGGTGGCGGAGGCGTTCCGGTCAATGCGTTGTTTACGTTGTCATCGAACTCGACGTGGTGCTGATAGTTCCAGCTCGCCGACGCGCTGTGCTTGTCCCGGATCCAGCTCAGGCGCGCCTGACCTTTAACCTGTGGCAAAGGCGGCACGATACCGGTACGACCATTTTGCTTACCCAGCGCGTCCACTATGTCACCACCCTCGTCGTACTCGTACTTGGTGTTATAAGTGGCGTTTAGCGATGCGGTAAACGAACCCAGATTGCTGGTATCCATGGTGTAACTGGCGCGGGCATCAACGAGGTCAACCCAGACTGTGCTGACGTTCTGCGCCTGTCTGACAACCCGCGATACACGCTGATTATCGTTTAACGCCCGCGTGACATTGGGCAAACCGCCTGCCGCAATCCACGCGTTAGCTGCTAGCCGAGTGGTCGAGCCCGGGGTGGGGTCATAGGCTGAAGGCGAGGATCCGATTGCCGCCAGCATTTCCTCAAACTCGATAGCTACGATATCCAGAGTACCTAACGTACGGATACGATCGGTGTACTCGATCGATTGATAATCCATACTCAAGGTTAGGTCATCCAGTGGCTCCCAGGTAAAGCCGACGTTCCAGATATCCGAGGTTTCCGGATCCAGTCGAGGGTTGCCAGACGAACAGGTTGCGCCACCATTGAGCACACCACCGGTAATCGGATCGCTGCCAAAGAAAATTTCACCGCAATTCTCATTGGGATCAAACGGTCGTGCATCAGCTGGTGTCGGCGCCAGAAAACTTTCACCGACGGAGGCCCGGAAAGCCAACTCGGGCAGAGCCTCCCAACGCAATGCTATTTTCGGCGTCGTTGTCTGCAGATCATAGGTTGTGAAGTTTTCATGACGCACCGCTATCTGTGCATCCAGCGTATCGAGCAAGGGTATTTCAAACTCCAGGTAAGCTGCCTGCACGCGGCTGCCGTAGTTGCGATCAGTCGGCGGTGTGTCAATGACACTGGTGTTATAGTCCCTGCCCGATGCCGACAGCGGGTTGGCATAGTTCCACTCATCAATATCGCGCATCTGGTAACCAATCGCCATCTGCGCCATACCGGATGGCAGTTGATACAAATCACCGGTGGCATTGACTTCAAATACCATCAATTCCTGCTGGGAGGTGCGGAACGGCACCGTTGGCGCGATCCAGTCCACCAGTGCCTGGCTGTTGGCCGTAGTATTGGCATCGTAGAATGGCGACCGGGTATCAGCAGAACCGAAGGGGTTAAACCACTCATTGCCATTGACCCCGCCCTGTCCGATCAGTGCCGAGGCAAGATTGGGCATATTGATCATGTGCGCCGTGTAGTCTCGATGTACACGCTGCCAGGAGTAGGATGTGTTAGCCGTCCAGGAGCTGTTCAGGTCGAACCGGGCGCCCACTTTGTAGCGCTGTATGGTGTCATCGTATGTTTGTTTACGCGCGCCCGTTTTGGGGTCGGCGTAACTGGGCAGTGTGCCGGCTGCGGCAAACGGTCGCCACAACTGAGGGCCAACATCCATATTAAAAGGATTCGCCGGATGTGCCGCCGGCACCACCAGCGCTTCCCGGTTGTTGGCGTTTAATTGATAACTCAGGGTATTGTGGTTTTCACTTTCACGGTTAGCCAAGGTCATTTGCGCGTCAAGCTGAACCTGATCATTGAGATCGTAAGTCATGTTCTGATAGATATTGTATTCGGTTCTGCCTTCCGCCAGTGGCCATTGCGCATTGTAATTAAAGAAACAGTTGTTTCCCGGCCGGGGGATACCACTCGGGTTATTATTGGCAGCGCCAAAATCAGTCACTTCATTAAATGTGCCGCAGCTCGGGTCGACCATATTGCCGCCGACCAGATCGCCGCCATGCACCTGGCCCGGGTTCGGCGTGGCACCGTCCAGTTCGCGCCAGACGCCCGGGTTGCCCGAGTTGGCCCAGCCGTAGGCTGCGCGCAGTGTTCGTGGACGCTCGTACATCATCAGCGGCGTAGTCCGTGCATAATCAGCGGCAAACACATAGTTGATGCCATTGCTGAAATTGCGGCCAAACATCACGCCGATCTTGTTATCCTCAAATTCTTGCGGCTCATCAAACTGGTGATACAGGCGCACGCGAAAACCATCAAACTCTTTCACCGGAATCAGGTTGACCACACCAGCTACCGCATCTGAGCCATACAGTGCCGATCCCCCATCCAGTACCACTTCCAGCCGGTCAATGGCGATTTCCGGTAACAGGGTGTTAATACCGGCATCAACCGAACGTGTGCCGTCCATCAGCGTCAGGGTGCTGTTCTCGCCCAAACCGCGCAGGTTAAAGGTGGTGCCTACACTGGACTGAGGACCGCTGTTACCGGCATTGACGTTGGCAACGGTGTTGGTGTTCTGCGTATAAGGCAGGTCACGGATATAGTTACCCATGCTGGGGGCACCGGATTCCAGAATATCGCTCTGGGTAACCGTGTCCACGGGGTTGTTCTGGGCAAAAGCACTGTTTCGGATAAAGGACCCGGTGACCACCACCTCTTCCACTTCGGGTGTATCACCCTGCTGTGCCAGAGCAGCAGCAGGCATGAGCAGGGCGCCACTGACGCAGGCCTGAATCATCGCTCGTAAATAGTTTTTGGGGTTATTAGTAGGCATGTTTGCTGTCTCTCTCCGTTTATTTTTACTTTTCGGGATAAAACATGATGCCTGCACCGTCTGCCAACCAGGGAAGACGCGGCAACATCGCATCGAGTTTACTGCCAGGCCGCGTGATTACTGTCGTCAAAACGACAAACTATTATGATAAGTCACAGTTTCGTAAACATTCGGGAAGGAAAAAAGTAGGTTTTGGAGTAGGAAAAAAGGATGGGTGGCAGGGTTTTGGGCTGAATATGTGTTTCTTTTCACACCCGGCTACCCGCGCCCATGCGGGCGGGGACACCGGACAAGAGATACAAATTGTCACAACTGCATCAAACGCCTGTCAGAACCAACTGTCCTGCATGGTGAGACACGTTTCATCAAGGCTGGCCAACAGCGTCAACCATTGTTCGGTCTTTGGTAACTCCCAGGCAAAAAACCAGCGCCCGGCCTGGTTTTTACCGGCATAGAAATCTCCCTGCTTGCCGGCTGAGGCAAGCATCTGCTCAAGCCAGATCCACGCCACCACGGTATGGCCAAATGCCTCCAGGTAAACTGCAGCATTGGCCAGTGTCTCCGCAGGTTGACCACTGGCATGCAGCTTTCGCGTCACATCGGCCAGACGGTACACAACTGCATCAAGTTGTGCACCGAACTCCGCCAGCGCTGGCAACTCCGCGCTCTGCGCCGTTGTGGCCTGGATCAGATTTAATAACAAATCCAGTCCCAGCCCGTCCTGCATGACCACCTTGCGTCCCAGCAGATCCAGCGCCTGAATTCCGTGCGTGCCTTCGTGGATCGGGTTCAGGCGGTTGTCGCGGTAAAACTGCTCAACATTGTAATCACGGGTATAACCGTAACCACCATGCACCTGAATCGCCAGATTGTTGGCCTCCAGGCACCATTGCGAAGGCCAGCTCTTGGCCACCGGGGTCAGCATATCCAGCAATAACGTGGCACGCGCTTTATCATCTCCCTGGCTGGTACGTTCTTCGTCTACCAGCCGGGCGCAATACAGGTTGAGTCCCAGACCGCCTTCAACATAGGCTTTCTGCGCCAACAGCATGCGCTTTACGTCGGTATGCTCAATGATGGGCACCGGTGGCAATGACGGGGCCTTGGCGCCCGTTGCCCTGCCCTGTTTGCGCTCACGGGCATAGTCCAGGGCATGCAGAAAACCGGTATAACCCAGCGCGGCGGCGCCCAGCCCCACGCCGATGCGCGCTTCATTCATCATATGGAACATGTACGACAGGCCTTTATGCGCCTCACCCACCAGATAGGCCACGGCACCGGCTTTGCCGTCCGGGGTAAACTTGCCTTCACCAAAATTCAGCAGGGTATTGGTCGTGCCACGGTAGCCCATTTTGTGGTTTAAACCTGCCAGTACCACGTCATTGTGCTCACCCACCGTGCCATCCTCCCTGAGCAGCTGCCGGGGAACAATAAACAATGAAATGCCTTTCACCCCGGACGGCGCCTCCGGTAACCTTGCCAGCACCAGGTGTACAATATTCTCCGACAGGCCGTGCTCGCCGCCGGATATCCACATCTTGTTGCCGAAGACACGATACCCACCCTCGCCGTCAGGCTCTGCCCGCGTGCGGATATCGGCCAGCGAAGAACCAGCCTGTGGTTCGGACAGGCACATGGTGCCGAAAAACCGTCCTTCCATCATGGGTTGCACCCAGCATTGCTTCTGCTCGGGTGTACCATAGGTCAATAACAGGTTGGCGTTGCCAATCGTTAAAAATGGATACGCGGCCGTTCCCACATTTGCCGCCAGAAACCAGGCAAAACAGGCTTTCTCTACCAGCGTGGGCAATTGCATACCGCCCAGGTCATAGTCCTGACCGGCGGCGATCAGGCCGGCGTCAGCAAAAATGTCCAGTGCCGCTTTTACCTCCGGAATCATATGGACCGTCTCACCGTCAAACCACGGTTCATTGGCATCGTTCTTTTTGTTGTGACTGGCAAAATGCTCGGTCGCAATTTGTGCGCTCAGGTCCAGCACCGCATCAAATGTTTCGCGGGAATGATCCGCATACCGTGGTAAAGCCGTCAGAGACTCCGCATTGAGCCACTCGTAAAGCATAAAGTCGATGTCACGTCGACTCAGTATCAAAGAAGACATATCAGTATCCTGTTTTTGCCAGCCAGGCCGTTCAAAGGAAGGTGGATCTCAGGGCTCAATCGAGTTGGTCAACATGGCAATGGTATATTTAATGAGGTCGCCTGCTTCCGGGTAATCGGATTGTGATGATTTCGCACCACGGGTTTGCATGATGACGCCGTGCAAGGCTCCCTGCAGGTAGAACGCGGTCTGAAGCGGGCTCTGAATGTATGTTTCACTCAGACTGCCATCCTGTATGCCGTTCTGTAACGCCTTCACCATCAGATCATTGACGCACTCGCGGCAATGGTCCAGCGCTACCAGCTGTGCATCTCTGTCCTCGGGGCCGGGAAATGTCGCCATGCTGGTCAGCACATCAAAGTAGTTGGCCTGATCGACCGAAAACGCGTGGTAGGCGTGTCCGATGCCCTCTATTTGCGCAACCCCGGTCTCGCCGGCAGCCATCGCTGTCTCAAAACGATGCTGCAACGACTGCGCCGCGCGCAACATGACGCCACGCATGATGGCGGCCTTGTCCTTGAAATAGACATACAACAGGGCACGACTCAGCTGGGCCGTACGCGCAATATCGTCCATCGATGTTTGTTCGTAGCCTTTGTCAAAAAACGCCAGCTCGGCGGCATCCAGTATTTCGTCATGGCGCTCCTGTTTTTCTTTTGCTCGTCGTCTGCGCACTGTCATTCCCGTGGGAGCCTCTGTATTGGTTTGGTCACGAATTCTCCAGCATAGTCGCTCTCAATGCCAGCGTCTCTTAATTGCACAAGCCAGACGGGACCTGACACGTATCGAGCAACTTTAAATGAGGGCAAGCCCTGAGATAGAATCTGTGGCAGGAAAGATTGAGGCTGCAGGTAAACAGCCCCCGCTTGGGGAGCGCCTGCCGGGGCTGCGGAGTGGGGTTGTGAGCGAGGGTGTACCTGAACGCGCCATGGCCGGCGGAAATGCCGGTTTTGCAGGAGCAAAAACCGGCAACCCTCGATACCTGTGCGTTCTCCAAGTACCTTCCTTAGTTTAGCGTTGGTCCGGCAGTTTATAACCGTCGGCTTCCAGTTGTGCACGAACGACTTTTTTGTCCATCTTGCCTGTCGCAGTCAACGGAATCGAATCCACGAACAACACATCATCCGGCAGCTGCCATTTGGCAAATTTGCCATCACAATGCGCGATGACCTGTTCCGGCGTCAGCTCGGCATCCGGTTTTTTGATAACCAATGCTACCGGGCGCTCATCCCAGCGCGGATGCGGATGCGCCACGACGCAGGCCTGGGACACAGCAGCCAAACCAGCGATGTGGTTTTCCAGATCGACGGATGATATCCACTCACCACCTGATTTGATCAGGTCTTTGGAGCGGTCAGTGATGATGATGTAACCTTCCGGATCAATCTTGGCAACATCGCCTGTGACCAGCCAGCCATCGTGGAATTTGTCCGGCTGCGGGTTGTTGAAATATTCCGAACAAATCCAGGGACCACGGATCAGCAGTTCGCCGAACGCCTTACCATCGTGCGGCAGCACATTCCATTCATCATCAAAAATCTCAATCTCCAGCCCCGGAATCGGCAAACCGGCTTTGGCCTGATTGGCGGCCCGCTCGGCATCGCCCATATCCAGATGCTTGCGCTTGCCGGTGCGGCGACTGATGGTGGCCAGCGGACTGGTCTCGGTCATGCCCCAACCCTGCACCATTTCCACACCCAGCGCCTCCCAGAACCACTCGATCAGTGACGGGGGCGGCGCTGAACCACCGCAGGTCAGCCGTGTCAGCGCACTGAATTTATACTTGCCCGGATTGGCCTCGATCAGGCCTTTTACCCCTTGCCAGATCGTAGGTACGCCAGCCGAAATGGTGACATCATAATCCATGATCATGCGGGCCAGGTGATCAGGCACCATGAACCGATGCGGATACACCTGTTTCATACCCAGCATGCAGGCCACCCAGGGCAGGCCCCAGGCGTTGGCGTGGAACATGGGCACAATACCCAGCAAGGTATCGGTTGCCGACAGCCCCATGACATCGGTCATCGCAATAGCAACGGTATGCAGATAATTGGCGCGGTGGGTATACATCACACCTTTGGGTTTGCCCGTAGTGCCGCTGGTATAACACAGACCCATAGCCGAGTTTTCGTCTATTTCCGGCCACTGATATTGGGTGGGTTTGCCTTTAATGAACTCTTCGTAATCGATGGCATTGGGCAAGCTGGTTTCCCAGTTTTCAAACCCGGGCTCGGCAGCGACCACAATTTTTTCCACACTGGGCATCTTGCCTGCCAGCTTTTCCAGCGCGGGCAGAACGTCAGCATCAACAATGATGATCTTGTCCTGCGCGTGATTGATGATGTATTCCAGGTCAACCGGAGACAGTCGGATGTTGAGCGTATGAATCACCGCACCCATACAGGCGACAGCGTGATAAGCCTCGAGGTGACGGGAGCCATTCCACATGAACGTCCCGACACGGTCACCGATCTCGATACCGGCATCCTTTAATGCATGAGCCAGCTGGTGGGCACGGTTGCGGGTTTCCAGCATGGTCTGGCTGCGGGCGCCATCGGCAGTAGCCGTCAAGACTTCAACATCGGGTTGCAGCATGGCACCCCGATCCATCAGCCGGTGCATTAAGAGTGGAGTCTGTTGCATTGTCATTTATTCTGCTCCTGACACGGTTGTTCGGCGAAAACAAGAAGACTAAACCAGCTTGTGCCGCAGTTCAACAGATTGTGAATGCATTCAACTTACGACGGAGCCATTCCGTAGCTTATGCACACACAGGTCTTGCGGGAACCGCTTCCCCGCGGCTCCCGCACTTTCGCATTCAGGAAGAATGAATAGCAACTGGCGTGTTATTGCCGGGTAAAGGTCCCGGTAAGCACATGCTCGCCATCCGCATTGCGCTGCTCCATCTCAATCTTTGGACTGGTGGGCCCGAAAAGCCACTTGGCATTAATGCTTACGCGATTGTGCACCGGCGGCAGGGTGACGTAGCCGCCCGTCAGATTGGTGGAGATGGAAATACCCACACCGTCCCACATGCAGGCAGCTATCCCACGCGATTCAATGCGGTAATAGGCATCGCCAAACTTGGGAACAGGGATATTGATTTCGGAAATGGTAAGAATGCAGTCGTCGCCGCTATCTGACTTGTATACACCCTCAATCTGCGCCAGCGCCGTTTGGCTGCCGAACAGCAAACCGGTCACCAGCAAGGTTTTTTGCAGAGTTGATCTATTTATCATGGTATCTCCCGCCTATCAGTCATCGGTGATTGAACAAAAACCACGTCATACTAAGTTCAGCGGGAGAGCCCTATTTTGATGCAGATCAAACTGGCAATGAATCAGGCGCCGACTTCTGCCCGGACTTGCTGATCCATATGCGCTAACGCCCAGTGTGCCGACTGAATGGCGCTTTCCATCCACGCGGCATGAATACTCACCTGATCACCAATAAAGTAATGACGGCCACTGGGTTGCTGCAGTGCACGGTAGTATTGCATTTTCTCCGGTGTCATTTGCCCCCAACGGGCAGAGCAGCCCAGCATGTGATTCATACGGTGCCAGGCGATGGTAATGCCGTTTTCCGCCATTTCACGGTACTCCGGGTGCACCTGCTCACCTTGTGCCAGCATGGCCTCGATGCGCTCTTCGTGAGTCATACGCATGAACTCAGAGCCGCCACCGTAGTCATAGGCAGCGAGCATCACGCCCTTCTGTTTCAGCAAACCATGGAACGGATACCACAGCTGACGGATCGGCTGATTGGTCCAGGTGATGCCACCGTAAATGCTGTCTTTTTCCCAGAATCGTTCTTTCATCTGGAAAGCCCCTTTGTAAGCTTCCCCGCGGCCAATCTGACGCATGGCGGTGATGTATGCTTCAGGCAGGTTATTATCTATACCCACCATGAGGTGGGATGGAATACAGTTAAACACATAGTCGGCTTCCACACGGTGACGCTCGCCGTCCTTGTCGTACAGCACATGTACCCTGTCGCCATGGTCATAAACCCCCGCCACCATGGCATGGTATTCAATCTTGCCGTCAAGCTGGCGGGTGAAAGCCTTGATGATATTGTCCATACCGTGCACCGGCTGCATCAGCATGGGCGCGGTCTCGCCTTCATTTTCCAGCAGAGTGGAGCGCAGCAGACCAACGTTGGCCTGCAGGATGTCACGAATGTTGATCATTTCATGATGCACGCCTTCGTCTATATAACCACCCGAAACATAACCGGCTCTGCCGCTGCCGTGGTATTCGCCATTGGCGTCCAGGTCACCAAACTGACGGATAAGGGTCACGATCTTCTGGGCCTCATCATCGGTGAATGGCTGATCCAGTTCGGCATTGTTGTAGCCCTTCCACATCAGCTCGGCCATAAACCCTTTCAGGTTGGTGCTGATATCAATGTTACGCATGGGCTTGCCGCCGTTGAGATCCGGATCATGGACCAGAGCCTGCTTGTTTTCATTGATGAACATCTCCAGGTCAACACCCAGCTCCTTGCAATAGGCCAGCACATTGGCATGTGTACTGGGAATCCGGGCGGCACCACAATTGAAATACAGATGAGGTTCATCATCGAAGTTACAAATCTGCGGATTGCCTATTTCATCAATGAGGTCACCATGACGCACGGTCATGACGCGTCCGCCGCAGCGATGTGAGGCCTCCAGCACGGTGCAATCATAGCCGGCCTTGCCAAGCTCGTATGCGGTTGTCAGACCAGAGATACCTCCCCCCAGAATCAACACGCGTTTGCGCTGGCCGTTCAGCGGCATCAGATTGGGGACACTGGCAGAGGTAGTGCCGGGAATAAGACCCAGCGCGCCACCTATGCCAAGCACAGCGGCAACGCCACCGGTGGCGGCGATAAGATTCAAAAATTCTCGACGGGAAACGGGTTTTGACACGGATGTAATCCTCTGCGATCTAATTCTTGTAAATCGGGGGGACGCAATAAAGCGAATTGCCACCCCGGACTGCTTGTACTCTTGCATTATTACCCAAACAAGGGAACAAAGTCCTGCCTGAAAGATCCCCAAAACCTACTAAAATTTCTCCGGCACCCCGCTGGCGGGCCCCAGGATGGTGCGCGCAGAACGGGCGCGCATCATCATGGCGCACGCCCGGGCCGGATCCTGGCGCTGTTTCGCCCTTACCCCTGACAACCTTGCTGGCCCTTAAATTGCATCAACGATGTTGAACCTGTCGGCCTGACGCGGTCCGGGTGAGATCAAATTTCTGCAATTTTGAGGAGTGCCGGATGTCGTTAAAGTAACAGTTTTCCCCTGGCGAAACAGAAGTCAAATCATTGACACAAAATCTTGACCTTTGACGTAGTATTTGTTTGCATACTGGTATAAAAAGAAAGCATGGCCATGACCCAAAAAAAGACATCCTCAGCGCATGACTATCAAACACTCCTGATCGGTGACTGGCTGCTATCACCGGGGGCCTGTACGGTCGAAAAAAATGGTGTGGAGACCAAGATCACGCCTCGCAGCATGGATGTGCTCAAGCTTCTCATCGAACGTGCCGGCAACGTCGTCAGCCCCGGGGAGTTTCTGGAAACCATCTGGCGCTCGCCGATCGCCTCTGACCACGCTGTGCACAAGGCTATTGCCGAATTACGCAGCGCGCTGCAGGACAATGCGCACAACCCCAGTTATATCAAAACCATCCCCAAACGCGGGTATACGCTGATTGCGCGGGTTACGACCGGGGCGCCGCAATCCGTCGCCGCCGAATCTGAGACGGTTGTAGCGGCTGACGCAGGCAGCACCGGCAGCGCAGGCAACCCGACTCACGCCGCCGGGCAACCGGATGCGGCGCCGACATCAGGCCCGGGTCACGACTCTTCCGCAACAGGCAGCCGGTGGACTTTATGGCGCAAACTGGCCATCGCCGCCATGCTGGGCACGCTGGTGATCAGTGCGCCCCTGTTGTTGCGCAGCCCGGAAACCACACCCGAAGCCAACGGCGTTGTTAAGCTGGCAGTGTTGCCGTTTGCTTCGCGGGACTTCAGTGACGAGAACCAGATTCTGGCTGAAGGACTGCGCGAATCGCTGATTCACGGCCTCTCCAAGCTGGGACACCTGCAGGTGCTGTCCCCTGCCCGTAACGCAGAATTGATGGCAGCCAGCCGCCGTTATGACGACAGCTATCTGCAACAGGCAGATCACGTGCTGCAAGGCAGCGTCATGACCTCGGAGGGGCGCTTGCGCGTGATTGTGCAACTGGTTCGCGCCAGTGACGGCCTGCGCCAGTACTCAGATCAGTTCGACCTGCCCATGAATGATATTTTTGCGGTCCAGGATGAAATTGTCTCCAATGTCACCAGCGCGCTCCGGGTGTATCTCAATGAGAGCGAACGCACGCAGATGCGTGACTGGGGGACGACCAATGCCATGGCATATGAACACTTCCTGCGCGGGGAGTTTTACAATAATCAGTTCAGCCCGCCAGACTGGGAACGGGCAATCGAATCCCATCAGGCCGCCATTGAACTGGATCCGACGTTTCTCAACGCCTATCACGGCGTCGCTACCGCCGCCAATAATCTGGCCGTATACAGCGGCGAGGAAAAAATAAACAAGATGTACCAGCTGGTGCTGGACACTCACCGACAGATCTCCCAGATCAATCCGGACAGCGACATACTGGACTCCATCCACGCCATCAAATTGCGCTTGCGAGGCTCCAGCTATATTCAGCAGGAGATGCAGCTGCGCGAGCAGATTCTGTCCGGCACGCCGCCGCATTTTGCGCTCAGCCACTACGCCCTGCTGCTGATCGGTGCGCGTATGTACGACGAAGCCGCACAATTTCTCGAGCAGGCAGCAGAGGCCGGGCCGTTTGAGATATCACCGGACGAGGCCTGGAGCTACCGCACCAATATACTGACACCCGCCGAGTCAGTGATGGCGCGCAAAAATCAACTGCAACAACGACCCTATCATGTTGCTTTCCTGGGATCGGTTGCGGTTAATCTGGCCGCCCTGGGCGATTTCCGGCAGGCCCGGATTTACCTGAACCAGCAACGTGAAGTCGACCTCGAAGGCATTCTGACGCACTATTCGGAAAACACCATGGGCTTCCTGGCCGGCGACATTCAGGCCGACACACCGGCCTATCACGCGGCCTTGCGTGACAACCCCGACTTCTACTACAACAACGGTGTGCTGGCGCTCATGGTTGGCGACATCGAACGGGGCGTGCAGTACTGGCAAAATCTGCCACCGGTGCACTTGCGACGGCTGTTCAACGTCACTCACCTGGCCGAGAAGTACTTCTCCGACAAAGTGCTGTATTCGCCGGAATACCTGGCCTTGCTGGAGTCTCTGGGCGCCGGGCTGACATGGCAGCGCCGATTGATGGAGGGCGTCATGGCCATGGAAGCTGTCACCGGTGTCGCCCTGAGCAGACAATCCCGTGAAGCCTATGATAATCAACGCATGATGATGAAAAACAACCTGTGGACGGAACAGGACTGGAGCGAACTCCAGCACTATCTTGCTCAGCGTCTGGCACAGGCATCAACCCTGGACGCAGCCCGGGTTCACTGAACACTCTTGAAAGCGCCAGAACCGTTAAACTCCGGCTGGCCGCTGGGATTAACGCCATGTGCTAACGCGCTTGATCCACTGCCCCCCTTAAAATACCGATATCCTTATATTTTTTCTTTTGGTTTTGTGTTTATATACATGAATCCGGTTCTGGCAGCTGTGCCTTGACAGAATGTCAAAGCAGAGTCTCCCGAACCTGATCAACACCCCGTGTTCTGAGGCTTTGAGAGCGTTTTAGGAGGTATTGAGAAGGTTTTTAGGAGGACTTTAATGCAGATATGTAACCATAATCGGACTGCCGTATTGCGTAACCTAATAATAATTTTATAGCGGCAGGCTCTTAATCGGCTCTAGAAAAAGACGCACTTACTACAGAAGAAGGAAAATTAAATGAATAAGTCTCCAAAACTCTGCACACTCTCCTCCACGTTGGTGTTGCTTGGTTCCATGGCTGTTGTTGGCGCACCGTCAGCATTTGCTCAGGAAGCTGCACCGGAACTTGAAGAAGTAGTAGTGACCGGTTCCCGGGGCGCCCCACGAACTGCCCTCGAATCTGCTGCTCCTATCGACGTATTCTCGGCCCAGGATTTCCAGGACCAGGGTACATCGGACATGAACGACCTGCTGCGTAACCTGATCCCGACGTTTAACGTCGACGTTCAGGACATTAACGACTCCAACTCACTGGTACGCCCTGCGACTCTGCGTGGCCTGCCAGCGGACAACACCCTGGTACTGATCAACGGTAAACGCCGTCACCGCTCGGCTGCCATCCAGTTTGGCCGCAACGGTACGCACTTCCCGGACGTTGCCCAGATTCCACCCATCGCGCTGCGTCAGGTTGAAGTGCTGCGTGACGGTGCATCAGCCCAGTACGGCTCTGATGCCATCGCCGGTGTTATCAACTTTATCCTGAAAGAAAACTCCGAAGGCGCGACCTTCGAAGCCAAACATGGCCGTCTGAGCGAAACTGACGACGGTATGCTGAACTACTTCGCCGGTAACGTTGGCTTCCAGCTGGGCGACAACGGTTTTGCCAGCATCAGCTTTGACAAGACTGACCAGCGCCGCAGCGACCGCTCGATCCAGCGTGGCGATGCCCAGGCTCTGATTGACGCCGGCAATAACGCAGTGCGTGTCAATGCGCAGTACCAGGGTCTGCCCGACACTGAAATGATGAACTTCTTCCTGAATGCCGGTCTGCAATTGAGCACGGATCAGGAACTGTACTCATTCAGCGGTTACTCTGAAAAAGACGTCGAGCTGGGTTTCTTCTTCCGTAACCCGGAAAACCGCGGCGGTGTCTTCACAACTGGCAGCCCACGCCGACAGTTGTTCGCAGACCTGACGCCTAACGACGGTGTCGGCTGCCCTATCATCCCGACCGGTGTTAATCCGCAGACAGGCGTGACCAGTTCACTGGCTGCGCGCGATGCAAGCCTTGCCAACCCGAACTGTTTCTCCTTTACCGAACGCTATCCGGGCGGTTACACGCCTTTGTTCGGCGGCAGCAATACCGACATGTCCAACGTGACCGGTATCCGTGGCGAGTTTGACGATGGCACCAGTTACGATGTCAGCATCGGCAATGGTTTCTCGGAAATCACTTACTTCCTGGACAACACCACCAACCCATCCATGGGTCCGGAGTCACCCAGCTATTTCGAACCGGGTATCTACACCACCATCGAAAACAACTTCAACGTCGACCTGGTTAAAGGCTTCGACGTAGGCATGTACTCTGACCTGAACGTGGCCTACGGTATTGAATGGCGTCGCGAGATCTTCAAGGTACGCTCGGAAGATCAGGATTCATTCCGCATCGGGCCGTATGCAAGCCAGGGCTTTGGCGTTGGTTCTGACGGTTTCCAGGGCTTCGGTCTGGACCAGCAGGGTAGCTGGGATCGCAAAAACTGGGGCTTCTACGTCGACCTCGAAGTAGACGTTACCGAGCGCCTGTTGCTGGGTGCTGCCCTGCGTTACGAGGACTTCTACAACACCTTTGGTGACACCACCAATGGCAAGTTGAGTGCCCGCTACCGCCTGACTGATACCATGAATATTCGTAGTACGGTCAGCACCGGTTTCCGTGCCCCGTCGCCAGGCCAGGCTAACATCTCCAACATCTCAACCGGTGTTGTCGATTCCATCCCGGTGACACAGGGTCAGATTCCACCCACCAACCCGATTGCACAGCGCTTCGGCGGTGAAGAACTGGCGCCAGAAGACGCCACCAACTTCAGCATCGGCTGGACGGCTGAAATCGGCGGCCTGGATCTGTCTATCGACTATTACAAGATTGATATCGATGACCGCATCCTGAACTCGGCTACCTTCGACATTACACCGGCTATCGCCCAGGAACTGGAAGACTCGGGTATCTCTGGTGCACGTAGCATCGTGTCGTTCAACTACTACACCAACGACATGAGCACCACCAACGAAGGTGTGGAAATTGTTGGTTCCTGGTCAATGGACTGGCAGGAGATGGGCACCACCGACTTCTCTGCCTCTTACGCCTACACCACGCAGGAGTTGAAAGAGTTCACGCCTGGCATCCTGACCCGCGCCAACATCGCGGATCTGGAAGACGGCATTCCTTCTGACCGTATGAACTTCCGCGCCAACCACAACGTCTCCGACTGGCGTTTCACACTGCAGGCCAACTACTACGGTGAGTACCTGTCAGTGCCGAGCAGTGCAGACCCCAGCCGCGACTATGATGTAGGCGCAAAAACGATATTTGGTGCTGAAGTCGCTTACATGTATGGCGATCGCTACACCTTTATCCTGGGTGCTGATAACGTGTTCAACACCATGCCGGAACAAGTGCGTCCGGTAGACTTCAGCAGCACTACCAGCAACAAGTACATTACCGGCGGTGCTTTCAGCCCGAATGGTCGTTTTGTGTACTCACGTGTGCAGGTAAACTTCTAACAATCGTTAGAGGGTGGTAAATCAGAGGGACGGGGTTCGCCCCGTCCCTTTTTTAACGAGAGATAAAAACTATGAACAAGCAAAAAGCAGGATTCTGGTTTAGTCTGGCGCTGGGAACCGTGATGAGCCTCGGCGCTCAGGCCGCAACCGTAGACGGCGTAGAAGTCAGTGACCGATTCTGTCTGACCTGTCACGGCACTGACGGACAGGGCAATCAGGGTATTGACGCACCGCGACTGGCGGGCATGGAACCCTGGTACCTCAAGCGACAACTCGAATTATTCCGTGATGGACTGCGCGGCACGCACCCTGAAGATATTCCCGGTCAGGAAATGCAACCCATGGCAGCAATCCTGAGCGACGACAGCATTACCGACATTATTGAGTGGGCAGGCACCTGGGAATATGAGCCGGCTCCAATCACCATCACCGATGGCGACGCGGCACGTGGTCAACAACTGTATCAAATCTGCGCGTCCTGTCACGGCACTGATGGTAAAGGCAACGAAGCCATGAATGCACCGGCACTGGCCGGGCAGAACGACTGGTACCTGATGAACCAACTGGTCAATTTCAAGGAAGGCTATCGTGGCTACGATGCCCAGGACCGTTACGGTACTCAAATGGGCATGATGTCTCAGGGTATTCCTGACCAGACCGCGATGAAAGACATCGTCAGTTATATCAACACGCTGGGCCGTTAATCCCGTCTCTTTCCCCCGCCGGCGGATGAGCAGTTACCTCATCCGCTGGCAACCCTGACACCCCCGGAAATACACATCGCTGCACACTCCTGGTGCGTATTTGTGCCCGATTTTGAGCACGAACATTTGCTCTGTCGAAAGTCTCCACGCCGTATTGCAGTCATCGGTTTTCTACCCCATAATTTCCGAATGTTGACGAAAATTGGCAACATGTCACTCAAGTGTGACTGTTGTTACGGACGTCACCCTATAAAACCAATAACAATGAAACCACCATGACCATGCCACAACAGGATTATTTGCAGGACCTGCGTAATTATCTGAACGATTCAGCAACGATCACGCCTGCATCACAGTTACGCAATTATGTAAAAACAACCTGCCTGACTCAGGATGACAAAATCCTGCCCTTGCGGGTAACCCTGGAAGCAGCGCAGTTCAGTATCGGTAAAGAAGTGGGCGTAACAAAATGGTTCCAGGTCACCCAGAAGCGTGTCAATCGTTTCGCCGAAGCCACCGGTGACTTCCAGTTTATCCACATCGACAGGGAACGTTCAGCGCGAGAGACCTGCTACGATGGCACTATCGCTCATGGCATGCTGACCATGGCACTGGTACCTACTTTTGCCTCCCAGGGGTCTCTGAAGATACTGGGCACCAGGCAGTCCATCATCTATGGACTGGATCGCGTTCGCTTCCTCAATCCGATCCGGATTGGCAAACGTATTCGCGGCCGCTTCACTTTGCTTAGCGCGCAGGAAAGATCCCCACAGGAAGTGCTGATGCGACACGCGGTCAGTATAGAGATTGAAGGGGAAGACAAACCAGCATTGATTGCTGACTGGATAGTGATGTACGTACTTTGAGGCAAAGGTTGCCCCTGGTTTTAACAGACCATTGCAGGGTAACTGAGTACCCTGCAATGGCGACACTTCCTTAGAACGGCTGCCAATCCAGGCTTAGCCAGAACTGCCGACCCCAAGGCGTCTGCAAGCGGCTTTCAAAGCCACCCAGTTGCGGCAAACGCTGAGCGCGCTGATCGAACAGGTTGGTAATACCCAGACTCAATGTCAGCTCGCTGTCGTATACATCATCAAAGATATACGAATACTGCGTATTGACCAGTGTCTGCGCATCAATGGTACGCGCAGCCTTGTAACCTGTCGTGTACGCAAAGAACGAACCGTCGGTAGTCACATTGTGCTGATAGTTAGCAGACATTGAGGCACTGTGATTGTCTTTGAACCAGTTCAGGCGCAAGTTCGCTTTCATTTTTGGCATGGGCGGCACGATACCACTGTCGCCGTTCTGGCGACCACGGGCGTCGCGAACCACACCAAACAGGTCGGTGTACTCATACTTCAGGAAGTATGATGCACCCAAGGTGGTTACAAAGGTGCCCAGATCATTGGTGGGAATCGAGTAACGAGCCTTGGCATCCACCAGATCAATCATGACCTCTGCGATATTGGCTGAGTTACGGATGGTTTTCACCACCTGCTGATTGTCCGGGTTGCGCTGCACGCCCGGTCCAGTCAACTGCCCCTGCTGAGTTGCCAGCCAGGCATTGGCGGCCTGGCGGGTTGCAGAGCCAGGTGTCGAATCATACGCCGCCGGGGTTGAACCAATGGCAGACAACAGTTCCGCAAATTGCAACTGCACCGCATCCACTGTACTCAGGTCGCGGATTCGGTCCTCATAGTCGATACGCTGATAGTCAAGGCTCAGGCTCAACTCATTCAGCGGCTCCCAGGTCAGACCCAGGTTACGGATCTCGGAGGTTTCAGGACGTATGTCTGGGTTGCCCGAGGCACAGCTGGTAGCACCCGCAAGCGTACCACCGGTAACCGGATCATTGCCTGAGAATACTTCACCACAGCCCTCATTGGGGTTGAAAGGACGGTCAGCACCCGGTGCCGGAGCCAGGAAACTTTCGCCCCATGACGCTCGCAATGCCAGTTCCGGCAATACTTCCCAGCGCAGTGCGACCTTGGGCGTGGTGGTATTCAGATTCTGATCCACAAACGACTCATGGCGCGCAGCAAGCTGCAGGCTGACAGTTTCGTAAAGCGGGGTTTCGAACTCAACAAAGTACGCGTTTACGCGATCGTCATAGTCCGTTGCTACTGGCGGCGCTTCAGTAATGGAGCTGTTGTAGTTCTGGCCAATGACAGAAAAGGGGTTCGGACGCTCACGCACCCGGGCCTCACGACGCTGATAGCCGGCTGCCATCTGCGCAGCTCCCCACGGGGTCTGGAAGACTTCACCGGTCGCCATAGTCTCGAAAATCTCGAGGTTGTTGCGGCTGACCTCGCGCTGATTACGCTCGTCATACATCCAGTCAACCAGCGCCTGGCTGTTGCTGGTCACGCCTTCAACATAATCGGGTGAACGCGGATCGGCCGAACCGAAGGGGTTGAACCAGCCGTTACCGTCGACACCACCCTCGCCTGCCAGCGCGGCCTGCAATCTAGGCAGCAGCAGCGTACGGGTTTCCACACTGCGACGTGTTTCCTGAATGGTGTAATAGGTGTAGCCCGTCCAGGTGTCCGTCATATCGTAACGGGCACTGAGTTTATTGCTGTTGGTGTAGTAGCGGTAATCCTGCACTTCACGACCATCATCTTCCAGGAAAGAAGGCTGAGTCGCCTGGGTACCGGTAAACGGACGCCAGTTGCGCGGCACCACATCAAAGCCAAAAGGGTTAGCCGGATGATCACCCGGCACCAGCAGGGCGAACTGGTTATTGGTGCTTTGTGACAGGCTCGACGATGTGTTGTAGCGCGATTCACGGTAGTTGTAGCTGGACTGCAACTCAAACTGCAACCAGTCGCTGGCATCCCAGGTCAGGTTGTTGAAGAAAGTATAGTCGACATTGCCACGGGCATAATCGTGCTGTGGCCCGTAGTGGAACAGACAGGTTGTCGAACCCAGGGGCTGACCACTGGGATAAGCACCGGAGACAGTTTTGTCTTCGAAGCCTTCGTTGTAAGTGCCGCAGGCCGGATCACGTAACAGGCCGCCGGTACCACCATCACCGATACCGCCCGCAGCGCGCTGGAAAACGCCCGGGTTACCCGAGGACGATTCGGAGATGTCAAAATCCAGATATCGCGGACGCTCGTGGCGCAGCACAGATGATTTCTTGGACGCCTCAAGCGCGGCAACCCAGTTGATATTGTTATCAAAAGAGCGACCGAACAGCATGGCCAGTTTTGGCTCCTCAAATGTGCGATCCTGATCCTGCTGGTAGTAGGCACGCACACGTACCCCGTCGAACTCTTTCATCGGGATCAGGTTAACCACCCCGGCCACTGCATCCGAGCCATACAGGGCTGAACCGCCATCCAGTACAACCTCCAGACGGCTCATCGCAATGTCAGGTAACAGCGATGCTACGGCACCGTCATTGACCGAGCGGGTGCCGTCAACCAGCGTCAGGGTGCTGTTAACGCCAAGACCACGCAGATTGAACCGGGCAGCATTGGAATCCTGCTGACCGTTCTGAGTTGAATTGACATTGGCAACAACATCCGTATTTTGGGTGTATGGCAGGTCCCGGATATATTGTCCCATTGCAGGTGCACCTGACTCCAGAAGATCTGCCTGGCTCACTGTATCCACAGGCGAGGCGCCTGCAAAAGCACTGTTTCTAATATAAGAGCCAGTTACCACAACTTCCTCAAGTTCCGGTGCGTCTGACTGTGCAACTGCCAGAACAGGCAGCACAAGTGACGAAGCAATACATGCAGAAATAAGGTTAGAAAAGGCACCTTTTTTGCTGCGCTTGAAATTATTATAGATAGTTGACATCGGTTCTCCCCAGTATGTCTTTGCTGGCAAATAATGCGATCCGGCGCTGTTGTATATCCGGCGCGGCGAGATTCTAAGACTTATCTGGCAAGCAGGGAAGTTTGGAAATCACATGAGGGGGACGGGGAACTGTAGTTACTGCAGGGTTCATGCACGTTTAAATCATTTCATTGTGTTGCGCTGTTGCAATTGAGCCTTTACACAAAAGGCCTGGAGCGATTTTCGGTAATTCGCAGACAGGCCTGTTTTCTACCGGAAGCTTTATTTGTGACTTTTTTTGACATGACAAATCACAAGCGCATCATGGATGTCAAAACCGATCAGCGCGAGCCTTGTGCCAGTCGTCCTCATAGGCTTCAGGAACACGGCCCACAATCAACTGTTCATGTGACAACGGCGTGTATATCTGATCAAAGTGACGAAGTCCCTTTTCCGTGCGTTGATGCAGGTCCGACGGTTTCAACTGTCCCGGATATTCGTAACCCAGGGCACCGCACAACTCCAGGAAGGCGGATACCGTACCCGCCTGATAATTCCTCACGCGCACAGCACGCAGCGCCACGTTGACCGCCTTGGCGCGTGAGGGATCCTGCGTTGCCACCCCGGTAGGGCATTTATTGGTGTTGCAGGACTTGGACTGAATACACCCCAGCGCAAGCATCATAGCCCGCCCGGAATTAACAACATCTGCCCCCAACGCCACTTTGGCCAGGATATCAAAACCACTGGCGGTCTTACCTGCTGCAATCAATTTTATATCTTGCCGCAATCCGGCGCCTTTCAGCACCTGCTCTACAAAGTAGGTAGCCTCCAGCGCCGGCATACCCAGCCGGTTGGAAAATTCCATCGGCGCGGCACCAGTGCCCCCCTCTGCCCCATCGATATTGATAAAATCTGGCAATATACCGGTTTCAACCATGGCTTTGACTATCGCCATAAACTCGGATTTCTTGCCAATACACAGCTTGAATCCGACAGGTTTGCCATCGCTCAGGTCGCGCAGGCGCTGCACAAACTCAAGCAATCCGCGCGGGGTATCAAATTCAGGATGTGACGCCGGTGAATACACGGTTTCGCCAACCTCCACCAACCGGATCGCGGCAATTTCCGGACTCACCTTGGCCCCTGGCAGCACGCCACCATGAGATGGCTTGGCACCCTGGGACAACTTTATCTCGATCATCTTGACGACTTCGTTGGCGGCCGTCCGGCGAAATGCCTCGTCACTGAAACTCCCGTCAGCATGCCGGCAACCAAAATAGCCAGTGCCAATCTGCCAGACCAGATCACCGCCATACGTCAAATGGTAAGGACTGATACCACCCTCCCCGGTGTTATGGGAAAAACCTCCCAGCTTTGCGCCCTTGTTGAGCGCGCTGATGGCATTGTTGCTGAGCGCACCAAAGCTCATACCGGAAACATTCAGCAAAGCTGAACTGTATGGTTGGCGACACGCCGGACCACCAATCGTGACCCGGACATGCTCGGGATTGATGTGCCTGGCATTGATGGAGTGGAAAATACAGAGGTAACCTTGGGCAAGAATGTCCCGTTCCGTGCCAAACGGCAAGGTATCATCAAGCTGCTTGGCGCGGCGATAAATCAGATCCCGGGTTTCCCGGTTAAACGGCGCTTCCTCCAGGTTGTCTGCTATAAAATACTGACGGATCTCCGGACGAATGCCCTCCAGCATGAAACGGATATTGGCGAATACCGGATAGTTTTTACGTAGATTGCTGTCAGCAATAAACAGGTCATACAGACCGGTGGCAGTAAATACTACAACAACAAGGAACAGCAACAGTGGCCAGGGTTGTTGTGCCAGACTAACCGGTGCCACAGCCCACTGCGTTGCATCAACCAGAAGATAAAAGCTCAGTGGCAACATCAGCGCCACAAAGAGCCAAAAGAATCGAACCGCCGCCGTCATCTGATTACTCCGGACACGTCGTTACTGACACAGGCGACTTTTGGCTTCGTCATATTCACGCCTCAGGCGCGCGACCAGGGTTGCCGTTGGCACAACCTCACGAATGGCGCCGATACCCTGGCCGCAGCCCCAGATATCACGCCACGCACGTTTTTCGCCACCGTCACCAAAGTTCATTTTGCTGGGGTCAGATTCAGGTAAATTATCGGGGTCCATGCCGGCGTTACGGATACTGCCCTTCAGATAGTTGCCATGGATACCCGTGTAGAAATTGCTGTACACAATATCGTCTGAATTGCTCTCTACGATCATGTTTTTGTAACCGTCCACCGCCCGGGCTTCATCCGTGGCGATAAACGGCGAACCGATATAGGCCATGTCTGCCCCCATGGCCTGCGCCGCCAGAATGGCATTGCCGGTGGCAATGGAGCCGGCCAGCAGCAAAGGTCCGTCAAACCATTCGCGGATCTCCTGCACCATGGCAAACGGGCTTTTGACGCTGGCATGCCCACCGGCGCCTGCTGCCACACAAATAAGGCCGTCAGCCCCCTTGTCGATGGCCTTGTGAGCAAACACGTTATTGATAACATCATGCAGCACAATGCCGCCCCAGGCCTGTACCGCCTTGTTGACGTCCTCACGCGCACCCAGGCTGGTGATGATGATAGGCACTTTGTACTTTTCACACAGCGCCATATCATGATCCAGGCGGTCATTGCTGCGATGCACAATCTGATTGATGGCAAACGGCGCTGCGGGCTTGTCCGGGTTGGCTTTGTTATAAGCATCCAGCGTTTCGGTAATTTCTGCCAGCCAGTCCTCCAGCTGCTCTGCCGGGCGTGCATTCAGCGCCGGCATGGAACCGACCACGCCGGCAATACACTGGGCAATGACCAGCTTCGGGTTGCTGATGATAAACAGCGGTGATCCGACAACGGGAAATGGCAGATTCTCTAATACAGGTGGCAATCGGGACATGTAGGCTCCGGGAACAGTAAAGAAATTGTCAGACAGGCAGTTGTCAGGCGTCAAACCCCTCAAGGACAACCTTACCGATGGTATGTTCAGTTTTCATCGCGTCGTGGGCGCGTTCCAGATTGGCGGCATTGACAACGCCAAAATGCTCGCCCAGTGTGGTTCGCAGCAAACCCTTGTCGATCAATTGCGCAACCTCTGATAACAGCGCATGCTGAGCGCTCATGTCTGCGGTGGAAAACAGCGGTCGTGTGAACATGAACTCCCAGTGCAGAGACAGGCTTTTCTGCTTCATCAGCTTGATATCCAGCGGCTCAATGGGGTCATCAATCAGGCAAATGCGGCCCTGCGGGCGCATCATGGCGACAATATCCGCATAGTGTTGACCAGTGCGGTTAACGCAGGCAGCATCGGTTATGTCAGCGAGACCGGTGCCCGCGAGCTGTGCCTGCAATGATTGACTGTGGTCCAGCACATGATGGGCGCCCAGTTGCTCTACCCAGGCCTTGCTCTGCGGACGTGACGCGGTAGCGATAACCGTAGCACGGGTCAACTGGCGGGCAAGCTGCACCAGCATCGAACCGACACCACCGCTGGCACCGACAATCAGCAATACCCGGCCGGCACCTTCGTCACCACCCGGTATCTGCAACCGGTCAAACAACATTTCCCAGGCCGTAATGGTGGTCAACGGCAATGCTGCCGCTTCCGCATCACTCAGCGACGTGGGAGCCAGAGCAGCAATGCGCTCATCAACACACTGCAACTGAGCGTTACAACCACCGCGACTGACGTCACCGGCATACCAGATACGATCGCCGACCTTAAACGATTTGACCTGGGCGCCAACAGCAGTCACCCGGCCCACCGCGTCCCAGCCCAGTACCTTTGGCGTGCCGTCCTCCGGTTTGACGCGTCCACGGATTTTGGTGTCAACGGGATTTACGGCAATGGCACTGACCTCGACCAGGAGATCACGGGGACCGGGCACGGGTGTTGGGGCGTCGAAATCGAACAGGGGTCCGTCTGTGTATCCTACAGCTTTCATATCGCATTCCTGTCTGTGCTTTATAACAGGCACTGATTAAAGTACAAACAGGCACGGTTCGTCAAAGACTCTTTTGTAATCCGCTGCTTAGCATCGGCTGTTGAATCGCCTACAATTCCAGCCAGGTGCGCAATTGCGCCTCGGTCATGATGCCACTGTGGGCCCGGGACTGGTGTTGTGCATCAAAGTGATAGCTACGCGGCAACTCACCAAACCATTGCGGATCAATGCTGTAGCGCAGAGGTGCAGCATAATCGTCGGCAAACATCCACGAGGTCATGTCTGCCAGCCCGTAGTCGAGCAGAAAGTCTTCGGCATCTGCCTGCAGGGCAATGTCATCCACAGATATCAGTACCAGCGGCAAATCCGGATGCTGTTCACGCATACGTCCGAGCAGATCAAGCTCAACCATGCATGGCGGGCAATCCACTGACCACAGCGCTAATACGAAGGGCTGTCCCGCCCGCCCGGCTTTGACTCGCGCAAAACTGTCGGCCGTGAAAGGAATGATATCCAGCCCCGGCTCGGGCAGCATCATGAGCCGATAGCCTTCGTTGCGGCTGTGCCAGCCCAGGCGCAGACTGTCCGGACCCCTTATTAACAGCGGATGATCGGAGGCATTGGTGGTCGACGCCAGCACCTGTGGTTCGCTCCAGTTGGCGCCGTCATCTCGCGAATAGATCCACAACAGCTGCGTAGCGGCACCATCAAAGCGCTTCCAGACCAGATGCTGCACGCCCTGCCATTCAGCAATCTGTGGATGACTGGCGCCGGCGTTGCCATCGATCTGACGCACCAGGGTGGTTGCACCCGATGTCAGTTCATGGCGGCCATAATAAATCCCTTTGTGACGATCGCCCGCACTGAACCAGGTCATGTGATAAACATCGTCACCCGGGGCCGTGGTGCTCAGGGCCATATCGGGGCCATGATGCGGACAGGCATCAATCTGCCACTCATCCACGGTCGCGCGGCTGAACCCGGTTAGAACGCCCTCCGGGCCCACCGCAGCGATGGCATGGTCGCGGGTCGTGCCATCGAACACATGACGCCACATCAGCGCCACGCCGTCGTCGCCATAGGGCGCCACCGCTATACGACAGCATTCGCAACTATGATCGGCAACCTTGCGATTGGCCGTAAATGTTTGCCCCTGATCATCCGATACCGCGTAAAACACGCCACTGCCGGTATACTCTTGCCCCCGCTGCGCGGCGTACTCCAGTTCACGCTTGTCGAGCCAGGTCAGATAGAGATGTCCAGAGGAGGCCAGAAACAGGCTGTCGAAGCGGTGACTGGTCAGCAAACCATCGTCATTGATGGTGCGCACCGGCGCAAAACTCTGTCCGCCATCCGTGGAACGGGAAAAGCGGATATCGCCGGTATGCTGGCCCTCGGTTTTCTGTGTCCAGGAGACATATACAAGATCCTGGTCGACCAGGATCTTCGGCCGATTCTCGCCGTTGGTTTCAATGTTCTCCGCACTGCCATTTACCCTGACTGGCGGTGAATAACTATCACCATGGTCGTCGGAGTGGGCGACATAAGCATGCTGATACTGCTCGAAGACCACCCACAGACGACCATCACTGGTATAGTGCGCGCTGGGAGTCTGGCCACAGTGCACAGATATCGTTTCTGTGTCGACACAACCTTCATCTGCCCTGCCGGGCCCGGCATGGCCCAGCATCAACAGCGCCAGACCGGCAAGCATTGAATAACGTGAAAACGGGCTGTACAGGATAGATCGCACCATAACTCTCACTAAAAAAGAAGTTTAAAAGCAGTGTTTAGTGTAACCGAAAGCGGTTGGCATTAGAGCCCGCGCAACTGCGACCGATTGTCGCAGTGCCGGATACAACCCTGATGCCGCGGACACCTTTGTCCGGCGAAAAGCCAGGCTAAAAAAGGCAAAAAGTCAGGCAAAAAAAAGGCAGCCCGCAGGCTGCCTTGGAATTAACCTTCTGTCACGGAGTTACTTTCCTGCATAAAGCGGCTGCCGGCCTGAATAAACCAGCTGCCGGGCAAACATCATTTGTCTTCAATCAGCTTTTCTGCAGACAGTCCAATCGGGATCTGCCTTGGCTTCATGGTCTCAGGTACTTCCCGGCGCAATTCGATATGCAGCAGTCCGTTCTCGATATTGGCGTTAACCACCTTCACATGCTCCGCCAGCTGGAAGACACGTTCAAAATTGCGCGCCGCAATGCCCTGGTGCAGGTACTGACGCTCGGTACTGTCGTCAGCCTTGTCACCGCGAACCTTGAGGGTTTGCTGCTCGGACTGGATACTCAATTCATCCTGATTGAATCCGGCAACAGCCATGGTAATTCGGTATTCATCTTTATCCAGCCGCTCGATGTTATAGGGCGGATAGCTGGGCTGGTTCTGATCGCGCTGGGCGATGGAATCCAGCAATTGGCTCAGGTGTTCAAAGCCGACAGTTGATCGGTACAGAGGGGCAAAATCAAAATTTCTCATAGTCATATCCTCATCAAGCAATATACGTTCAGGGTTAGTGTTTTGTGCCCATCCATTGGATCGGGCAACCGGGGCCGGCCTCTTCATGAGCGCCTGCCCTACTTCCCTTGATATGGCCACGACGATTTTTTTCAAGACCGCCAGGCAAAAAAAAACAGGCAGACATCGAGCGGGTGATCTATAACCACTGTGGACGCACGGACGACGTCCGAAGCCTGTCACGGACGGCGGGCGGCCGGGCCTGCACTGCTTCCTGCTGACCCGGTTTCCGGGGGCATTGACTCCTGCAAGGACACAATGCCCCCGGTTTTTTTGGATCGATGATCGACCTCTACGGTGCTTGCACAAGATCTGCACATGACCGATAGTCTGGTTCCGACTACTGAATCCGTAAAAACCGAATACCGTATTGAGGAAAATTGATGACCCGAACCGTATTGATTACCGGCGCTTCTTCAGGCTTCGGCGAAGCCTGCGCGCGCAAGTTTGCAGCCTCCGGAGACAACCTGATTTTACTGGCACGCCGGGTTGAACGTCTTGAACAGTTGAAGGCAGAACTGTCCGGTCACGCGCACGTCCACTGCGTTGCTATCGATCTCACCGACGCCGCCGCACTGCAGCGGACGTTGGCGGCGTTACCTGAGGGATTCCAGGCGCCCGACATCCTGATCAACAATGCAGGACTGGCACTGGGCCTGTCATCCGCCGATGAAGCCGACATGCAAGACTGGGAAACCATGATCAACACCAATATCACAGCCCTGGTGCGCATGACCCGTCTGCTGCTGCCCGGCATGGTGGCCCGCAATCGCGGTCACATTATCAATGTCGGCTCCACTGCTGGTAGCTGGCCCTATCCGGGCGGCAATGTCTATGGTGCTACCAAAGCCTTCGTGCAACAGTTCAGCCGTGAGCTGCGTGCTGATTTGCTGGGCAAAAATATCAAGGTCAGCAATATCGAGCCAGGAATGGCAGAAACCGAGTTCTCACTGGTACGCTTCAAGCAGGATAAGGACAAAGCAGACACCGTTTATGACGGAACCCAGCCGCTGACAGCGCAGGATATTGCCGACATCATCCACTGGGTGTGCAGCGTGCCTCCGCACGTCAATATCAACGCCATGGAGGTGATGCCGCTCTGTCAGGCCTGGGGGCCACTAAAAATAGACCGTACCATGTCGTAAACAAGGCAGACAGGATGTGCGCCCTGCTTCCGGCACCTCAGCACCGGATGGCAGGCCGGCGGCCGCGCTCAGCGCGGTCGCAAAATACGCACGTAATGATTGAACATTTCGTCCTGGTCGCTCAATCCCCACTGCACAGATACAGTCGGGTCGGCATTGAGCGGGTTACCCAGCGAATTGTCGTAGACTGTTTCCGCTTCCAGGCGGCTACCCGCGGGTAGCAGCAACGGCTGCCGCAAACGGTAGGTCAGCTGCCAGTTGAAATTGTAATTGGCAACATTGGCAATCAGCTCTCGGTCGCCATCAGGATAAATCGCCGTCAGCTGTGTACTTCTGGCGCGCCCATGCGCGTGCGGCGACAGGCTGGTCAGATAAACATCCGTCGCCAGCGGCTCGCTGTGCGCCATCTCCCGATGTTCGGCAGCACCGGCAGGTATATTGATGGTGTCATTGGCCAGGACGATACTGTCAACAATCATCTCGGGCGCTTCGTCCTGAAAATACAGTCCGATCCGCGTGCGGTCCACAGTCTCGCGCCCGGAGGTCAGGTATCGGATCTTGAAGGCCAGCTCCCGGCCCGCTTCCAGCAAGTAGGCAGAGCCCTCCGGGAACGCATCAACGCGCTCACCGGGGACAAAAATACTGACATAATCCGAGACTTCGGGATCAATCAGGTCTGCCTCTGCGATCACCGGCGCATCTCTATCGCGTGCATATATCATCAGACTGTGCAGCACACTTTTGTCGCCGACATCGTACGCCACTGCGCGCAACCATCTATTTTCAGACAGTGAAAGTTCCGCGCTTTCCAGTAAAAAATCGACAATGCCTGTTGCCGGCAATGCCTGTTCTGGCACGTCAACAACAAGATCGGGTTCACCCAGTGGCCAGCTTGCCAGGTCGGCGGCCGGCTCAGCGAGCGGATCAACATCACCATCCTGAGGTGCACCCTGATCAATCCAGTGGATCAACATGGCCAGCTCCTCCGGTGGCAGCTCGTGCGTCTGCTGCCAGTCACCAACATAACCATCGATCTGTCCCGGTGGCATGCGGCGGGTGATGACCACTTCACGTATCATCGGGCTCCAGCCCAGCACCATCAGATGCCGGTTCATCGCCCAGGGCGCCAGACCCTGCTCAACATGACAGTGCGCGCACCGGCGTTGCAACAACGGCGCGATATCGTTCTGATATGAGATCGGCTGAGCCTCCAGCTGACGCCGGTAGTGGTAATCAATGTCCGGACCAGAGGCTGTCATGGCTTCGCTGGCAATGCTATTGCCGGTGAGGCTATCTGCCAATGCCTGCTGCACCTGTCCACGCTGCATCTCGCCATCAGCACCTGATGCACCCAGTGCACCACGAAACAAGACATCCTGGGACCCCGGGTCCAGGATGAATACCTCGCCCAGCTGCTGCGCCGCCAACGTAGTCAGCACAATCTGGGCATCATCGAGCAGCACCGGAAAGTCGATCCCCTGCGTCTCAGCCATGGCCTGCACGGCCGCCCGCTCAGGATCCGCTTCGCCATATAGCAGAAAAAACGGCACCCGGGCGTCCGGCGCTTGCCGTGTCAGCTGTTGACGAACCTGTTGCAACGCAGCCATCGCGCGCGATGATGTGGGCTCGTCAGCCGCAATAACCAGCATCACGACTGCGTCGTGTTCAGCATATCGGCTCAATTGATGAAACTGGCCATGCTGATCCAGCAAGGCGAAATCGCCGCTGGCATGAGCATTGACGGCGAACATGCCAGTCAGCAACAGTGCAACGACTTGCAGGGTGCGGGAAAAACGATAATACATGGGCCTGACTCTCTTGTTATTTCTCTATCTCACTGGTTGTCGATTACGTCAATTTAATCACGCCAGACCGGTACATGCTGCCGGATACTGATAAAGATTTAACGGATTATGAAATTTTGTCGCGCGCAAATGCTTTGTCGTCGCTGTCAGCTTCCGGGCCATTACCTTTTTGCCCATTCCCCGGTGCCAGCACAAGCTCGGCAAAAATGGCAAAATGATCGGAGCCGTATGGTGCCAGGCGCCGAATGCCAGACAGCGTAAAATGGTGACTGACAAACAGATGATCCAGCGGCCAGCGGCAGAACCAGAATTTTGCATGAAAACTGTTGAACATGCCGCGCCCAACACGTGGGTCGAGCAGACCACTGATTTTACGAAACAATCTTGTGGTTTCAGACCACGCGACATCATTCAGGTCACCTGTCACCAGACGCGGCCCGCCCACGCCTCTGGCCAACCGCGCTACCATCACGAGCTCCTTGTCACGAGGACCTGAGGTCTCGTTTTCAGTGGGACTGGGGGGCGCCGGGTGCAGGAAATGAGCCTGAATGCGTTGTCCGGAAGGCAGCACGACATCGGCATACATGGACGGAACATCATCTTCAACCAGATACTCGACGCGCGGATTCATCAGCGGCAACCGCGAATAGACATGCATACCGTAGAGATTATCCAGCGGACACTTGATGCTATAGGGGTAATCGGTATCGAGCGTGTCCAGCCGCTGCTGCCACCAACTGTCTGATTCCAGCGTCACCAGAATATCGGGCCGGCATTGCCGAACCAGCGCGATCAGCGCCTCTGCATTGCGATTCGGGGTCAATACATTGGCTGTGATCAGGCTCAGCGTATTGTCGGGATCCGGCGCGGCAGCGTCGCCAACTTCCTTTTTGTGCCAGGCGCCATAGGGCAAAATCCACCATGCCTGAAAACACAGGCAGGCACCCACGCCGGCGATCAGAATCCAGTTTACCGGGCGCACCAGGTCCAGTATCAGCAGGTCTGCCAACAGCACAATCACCAACGCCACGGAAAATTGCAGCCTCGGAAAGTCCAGCGATCGGACCAACCAGTGTTCATTACGCCACAGGGGCACCAGGCAGACAAAAATCAGCAGAATATTTGCCCACGCCAATGCAGTGATCATGCGGAAAATGCTCTTCGCAACTCGATTCAGTCGGCCACACTAGCCTATCCGCCCCCTGCGCGCAATCGAAGGCGGTCAGAGACCACAATCATGGACAGACTAGTCGAACAATAACGCTTCAGCCACCCGGTTGGCTATCTGTTCAGGGGGCGTATTGTCGGCCCGGCTGCGTTCAAACAGGTCTGTCAGCGTGCTACCCAGGGCGATTGTACGCTGATTGATTTCACTGTCGGTTTTTTTCAGATAACCCAGTGATACCTGAATCAGACCGCCGGCATTGATGACATAGTCCGGCGCGTACAGGATGCCCTTTTTGTGCAGCAAATCGCCCTGACTGTCGTCGCTGAGCTGGTTATTGGCAGCGCCGGCAACAATGCTGCATCGCAGCTTGGGGATGGTTTTTGCGTTGAGAATGCCGCCCAGACCACAGGGCGCAAACAGCTCGCAGTCAACGCCGTAAATGTCATCAGTTGCCACAACGGTGGCACCAAAATCCGTCACACAACGATGCACCCGATTGTCATCGACATCACTGACAATCAATTTCACGCCGTCCTTGTGTAACAGCGCAGCGAGGGCATGCCCCACGTTACCGACACCCTGCACAGCAATGCGCAATCCCTTGAGTGAATCACGTTGCAGCTGATGCTGCACCGCAGCGCGAATACCGGCATAGACACCGAGCGCTGTCACCGGTGAGGGATCGTGCCCGTCTTTGCTGGTTCCCGACACGTACGGCGTATTGATAGCCACTTCATCCATATCCCTGATCAGGCTGCCACTGTCCACAGCGGTGATGTAACGCCCGCCCAGGTCGTGGATAAAACGGCCGAAGGCCTGAAACAGGTCCTGGCGATCAAACGCTTCCATCGGTTTCAGGATGACAGCCTTGCCACCGCCTTGCGGAACATTGGCAATAGCAGCTTTGTAACTCATGCCGCGCGCAAGCCGGATAACATCATCTATGGCATCGTCGTCGTTGTTGTAGGCAATAAACCGGCACCCACCGAGCGCAGGTCCCAGTCGGGTGTTGTGGATCGCAATGATGGCACGCAGGCCGGAGGATTTATCGTAGCGGAAATGCAGTTCGTTAAGATCGGCGCGCTCGATTTTCTCGAACATGCCGTCGTACGCGGGCGCGCGGTCAGACTTACTCATGGCTGTCTCCTGGGTGCTGGCAGACTTCGTAAGTCCCGGGCACAAGCCAGAGTATCGGGATGGTGATACCATGGCCGGATGATTAAAGTCGTGAGCATATATCGCCCAAAGACGGCTGTCTACCATCAGCGTGCTTGACAGTGTTTTACAGGGCCGCTACAAAAGTGCAAATTTCAAGTCCGGACAATACCGACATGCATTCAGGCGAATCATCTGCACTTGCAACAGCACAATCAGGAACACCAGGCGACACAGTACTGGTCGCTGACATTGGCGGCACCAACGCCCGCTTTGCGCTGGCGAACGCAGGTCACACGCTTAGTCACAGAGTGTCGATGCGCAGTCAGGATTTTCCGGGCATCAAAGAGGCTATCGCATCCTACCTGCAAACCTGCCACTCACAGCAGGCGCCCGCCCCGAGCCGTATCTGTCTGGCCGTGGCAGCTGCCACCGATCAGGATGAGATAAAACTGACGAATAACCACTGGCAATTCAGCCTGCAATCACTGACCGACACGTTTACCATGCCGGTAACCGCGATCAATGACTTCACAGCGCAGGCCTGGTGCCTGCCCGGGCTCAGCGACACGGATGTTACCTGGATACAACACGCCGGCGCGGACAGCATAAACTGGACACAGGGCAATCGCACCGTCGCCGGCCCCGGTACCGGCTTTGGCGCCGCCACCATGACCTTTGGTCGCGAGATACTGGAATCCGAGCCCGGCCAGTGTGCTTTCGCACCATTGTCGCCACGCCAGCTGGCGATTCTGGTACACCTGTGGGACAGCTACCCGCGCGTCACTGCGGATTACCTTTTATCAGGGCCGGGGCTACGCAATATCTACTCGGCAATTTTTGTCCTGAACACCGGCAAAAATGCCGACGAAATGTCGGCAGCAGACATTGTTGCTGCGGCCCGCCACGGCGATCAGCTGGCCCGGCAGAGCCTGGATGAATTCAGTCGGATTCTGGGCGCCGTCTGCGGCGACATAGCATTGAACATGGGCAGTGTTGGCGGTTTTTTTCTCTCTGGCGCCATGTTGCACAAGCTGGACGAGCTGTTTAATCGTGAGTTGTTTATTGCCGCCTTCAACGAGAAAGGCAATTTCAGTGGCTGGTGTCAAAGAGTACCGGTGGCCATAATGCATATCACAGACCCGGGTCTGCGGGGCTGCGCTGCCTACAGCCAGCGCTAACGGGCAGGCCTGCCGGTCAGAATTACACCAGGAGGATCAACATGTCACGATGGATACAGGTAGACCAGGCCATACATGACTATATCGAGCAACATCTGGAGCCGGAACAGCCCGTTCTGAAAGCGCTGTTTGACGAAACCGCAACCCTTAAAGACGCACAAATGCAGATTTCGCATGAGCAGGCGCGCTTCATGAGCGTGGTGTTACGCAGCATGCAGGTGCGCCATTGTATCGAAATCGGTGTATATACCGGGTACAGCACCTTGATCACAGCACAGGCAATGCTGCCTGGCGGCCGAATAGTGGCCTGCGACCTCAGTGAAGAATGGACTGCAATCGCGCAGCGTTACTGGCAACAGGCAGAAGTTGAAGATCGTATCGACCTGCGGCTGGCACCTGCTTCGGACACATTGGCCGCACTGCTGCTGGCAGACGGTGCCGGGCAGTATGACTTTGTTTTCATTGACGCCGACAAGAGCGCCTATGATCACTACTATGAACAGTCACTCAAGCTGCTGCGCCCGGGCGGTCTGATCATGCTTGATAATTGTTTGTGGTACGGCAAGGTGCTGGATGACCAAAGCCACGACGAAGATACCCGGGCACTTCAGCTTCTCAACAGGAAAATCGCCAATGACCGACGCGTCAGTGCCAGCCTGGTGCCTATTGGTGATGGCATCCACATGGTCTACAAATTGTAATTATGACCTGCAGCGGAATCCGGTTCAGAGCGTCACCTTGATACTGCTGGCTACACGCAACGCTTTCTGAACGGCGCTGTCGATATCTTCATCACGCGCCAGGGCCACCCCCAGCCGCCGTTCGCCGTGTACTTCCGGCTTGCCAAACAGGCGCAGGTCCGTATCCGGTTCCGCCAGCGCCTGTTCAAGATTGCCATACTGCATGTCACTGGACTCACCCGCCACCAGCAACACCGCTGATGCCGAGGGTCCCAGCTGCCGGATAACCGGAATCGGCAACCCCAGAATCGCGCGCGCGTGCAATGCGAATTCCGACAGGTTTTGCGAAATCAGCGTGACCAGACCCGTATCGTGAGGCCGCGGCGACACTTCGCTAAAGTAGACATTGTCACCCTTGATAAACAACTCAACACCAAACAGCCCGAATCCACCCAACGCTTCGGTAACGGCCGCTGCGATTCGCCGGGCTTCCTGCAGTGCCACAGAGCTCATGGCTTGCGGCTGCCAGGATTCGCGGTAATCCCCTTTTTCCTGACGATGGCCAATTGGCGCACAAAAACTGGTGCCATCGCGATGACGCACCGTCAACAGGGTAATCTCGTAATCAAAATCGACAAAGCCTTCGACAATTACCTTGCCTTTGCCGGACCGGCCACCTGACTGCGCGTAATCCCAGGCACGTTCGACATCGTCGGCAGTTTTGACCGTACTCTGGCCTTTACCCGAAGACGACATGATCGGTTTGATCACACAGGGCAAACCGATATTCCTGATCGCGCCCAGGTATTGCTCATGGGTTTCCGCGAACTGATAGGGCGAGGTCGACAGCCCCAGGTCCTCGGCGGCCAGGCGCCGGATGCCTTCGCGATTCATGGTCAGCTGTGCCGCCCGCGCCGATGGAATCACATGCCAGCCTTCGGCTTCCAGTGTGACCAGTTCATCGGTGGCAATTGCCTCGATCTCCGGGACCAGCAGGTGTGGCCGCTCCTGCTCGACCAGCGCCCGCAAGGCTGCCCCGTCCAGCATATTGATGACATGACTGCGATGGGCAACCTGCATCGCCGGCGCATTGGCATACCGGTCTACCGCGATCACTTCGCAACCAAAACGCATCAACTCAATGACCACTTCCTTGCCCAACTCGCCGCTGCCCAGAAACATCACCCGGGTGGCATGGGCAGCCAGTGGTGTACCAATCGTTGTGGAGTTCGAAGATGTTTCTGAAAAAGAACTGCGTGTCATTGATTTTTTCCGAATTGAGTGGAGGGGCGCGGCAAAACACCCGCAATCAGCGATAGTCACCGGAGCGCAGCACCCTGCCGGGTAACGCCCCTGTCATGTCACCATCAAGCAATACCGGCTGGCCGTTAACAAAAACATGATGCACACCCTGAGCATAACGGTGCGGCAATTCAAATGTAGAACGGTCGATCACTTCTGCCAGGTCAATGACTGCAATATCAGCAATGGCGCCTGTTAGCAGACGACCGCGGTCGTGCAGATTGATCCGGTCAGCCGGCATCATGCTCATTTTGTGGATGGCGGTGTATTGCGGCAACACGCCTTCGTCGCGGGAATAGTGACCCAGCACCCGGGCAAACGTACCATAGTTGCGCGGATGCGGCACCCGTTCGGACGGGCCTTCAATACCACCGTCGGAGGCGATCATGGTGCGCTCGTGACGCATGATACTACGCACATCCTCTTCATCAATGGCATGGAACACTGCGCTGCAATTGCCGGCGTATACCAGTTCCATCAGCAGCTCGGCTGCATTTTCGTGACTGACATTGCGTTCTTGCAAACGCAGAATCTGACTCAGGTTCAGGCCGTTTATGGTGTTATCGTGCGGGCAATTGGCAATACCAACATTGGCCGGATCATCACCACCACGGTCCACTTCGATATTATAAACAATGTCGTCCCGCAAACGTTGACGCTGTGCCGGGTCATCCATGCGCGCCAGCAATGCGCTACGTCCGCCATCCAGACTCCAGCCCGGAAACAGAATGGTCAAACTGGTCGAGGACGCCGTGTAGGGATACTGGTCGATGGAGACATCCACCCCGCGGGCTATGGCGTCATCAACCAGGCCCAGGGTGGCCGCTGAACTGCCCCACATCGGCGCGCCAACAATCTTGTGATGCGTGATCTGTGTGGGCAACCCGCCCTCTTCGCCAATACGAATGGTTTCCGCCACACTGTCGAGTACTGCCAGGCCTTCCTCACGCATATGGCTGATATAGATGCCGCCATAGTCACCGGCCACTTTGGCCAACTCAACAACTTCCTCAGTCTGAGCAAAACGACCCGGCGCATAGATCAGCCCCGATGACAAACCAAAGGCACCTGACTCCATTGCCAGACGAACCTGTTCGCGCATCAGTTCCAGCTCCTCGTCTGTCGCCGGCCGGTCGTCCTCACCGACCACCTGGCCACGAATGGAGCCATGACCCACAAAGGTGGCAAAATTCACCGACGCGGGTGCAGCCGCCAGCGCATCAAAGGTATCGGTCACCGGCAGCGGAGAACTGCCATCAGGGCCACCCACAATGGTAGTGACGCCCTGCCGAATCAGGTTCTCGGCGTCGGGCCAGCGAAAAATGCCGTCATCCAGATCGTCGCGCACCGCATGACTGTGGATGTCGACAAAACCAGGCACCACCGCCAGACCGGACACATCAAGCGTCAACGCCGCGTCCCGACCGGCCAGTTCACCAATGGCAACGATGCGATCACCCACTATGCCGATATCACCCGGTGTGGGCGGTGCGTCATCACCTGAGTAAAGCATACCGCCGATGAGCAATATATCCAGCGGCTCGACCGGCAACGGCTCCTGCTCGGCGGAGCAGGAGGTCAGCAGGACCATGGCAGCAAACAGCATGTATGTTTTCATCGTCTGACTCTACTCCGGATCATCTCAGTGGGCAATTGTATTACTGCCAGCTTCTCACCAGTTCATCATAGTCCACTGTCAGCGGTGTCGGTTTTTCATTGGCCAGTGGTGGCTTGGGTGCGCCAGGCTGCGCAAACCAGTATTCACGGCTCTGCGGCTCATTCAGTCGCGGACCACATTCACCCAGTACATTGGCCCGCTCCAGACGCTGCATCAGGCGATCCTGATCGGCGGCCAGCGAGGTCAGAGCTTCCTGCGGTGTTTTTGCGCCCGATGCGGCATCACCAATATTCTGCCACCACAGCTGCGCCAGACGGGGGTAGTCGGCCACATTGGTGCCCGTGGGCGTCCACTGCAGCCGCGCTGGCGAACGATAAAACTCAACCAGACCACCCAGCTCATCCGCCCGCTCGGTAAAACTCTCATGACGAATATCCGAGTCCCGGATAATGGTCAGACCCACATGGCTCTTTTTCAGCGACACGGTTTTTGAGGTCACGAACTGCGCATACAGCCACGCAGCACTGGCGCGGTCTGCGGGCGTGGATTTCATCAGGGTCCAGGCGCCGGCATCCTGGTAGCCCAGCTTCTGCCCTTCTTCCCAGTATGCGCCACGCGGCGAGGGTGCCATACGCCACTTGGGCGTCCCGTCCGCATTCATGACCGGCAAACCGGGTCTGACCATGTCGGCGGTGAAGGTGGTGTACCAGAAAATCTGCTGCGCGATATTGCCTTGCGCAGGAACCGGTCCGGCCTCACTGAACACCATGCCTGCCGCTTCCGGCGGGGCGTATTTCTGCAGCCAGTCAACGTATTTGGTCACCGAATATACCGCCGCCGGGCCGTCAGTGGCGCCGCCGCGCTCAACACTGGAACCAACCGGGCGACAGCCATCCACCCGGATGCCCCACTCGTCAACCGGCAGGCCATTGGGAATCCCGACATCCCCGGCGCCAGCCATTGATAACCAGGCATCGGTAAAGCGCCAGCCCAGCGACGGGTCTTTTTTGCCGTAGTCCATGTGGCCGTAGACACGACGCCCGTCGATGGTGCCAATGTCATTGGTGAAAAACTCGGCGATATCCTCGTACGCCGACCAGTTCACCGGTACCCCCAGCTCGTAGCCATATTTTTGCTGGAACTGGGCCTTGATCCCGGGATCCGTAAACCAGTCATAACGGAACCAGTACAGATTGGCGAACTGCTGATCGGGCAGTTGATAAATTTTGCCGTCCGGCGCCGTGGTAAAGGACAGTCCGATAAAGTCCTCCAGGTCCAGCGTTGGCGAGGTCACCTCCCGGCCTTCGCCGGCCATCCAGTCGGTCAGGTTGCGCACCTGCTGATAACGAAAATGGGTGCCGATCAAATCAGAGTCGTTGACGTAGGCATCATAAATATTTTCCCCGGACTGCATCTGCGTCTGCAGTTTTTCCACCACATCACCTTCGCCGATCAGGTCATGGGTCACTTCAATCCCGGTGATGTCGGTAAACGCCTGCGCAAGCGTTTGCGCTTCATATTCATGGGTGGTCAGGGTTTCTGACACCACCTTGATTTCCATGCCCCGATACGGCTGTGCGGCGTCAATAAACCACTGCAACTCACTCATCTGTTCGTCGCGACTCAGAGTCGAGGGCTGAAACTCTTCCAGCCAGCGTTGCGCCGCTTCGGTATCTGCCAACAAGGATGGGCTCGACAGCAACAACAGGGGACCAGCCGCACCCATCAGGGCGGCGATAGCGGTTTTCTTGTGCAACATGAAACGTCTCCTTGGTAAAAATCAGACAAACAGAAAAACCAGCAGTGCAAAAACGGCGCAAACCACCAGCGCCCACCACAATGGTGAGCCAAACCACGCCAGCCAGGCCAGATTGATAAACGCGCTGCCCAGCAAGGTCACAAACAGGCGGTCGCCACGGGTGGTTTCAAACTGCAAAATCCCCTTGCGCGGGTGACCGCCGGGACTGACCGCTTCCCAGATACACATTAATGCGATCAGGCCGCCTATCACGACAAAGAATACGGCCGTTGGTGTTGTCCAGCCCATCCACGTTAGATCCATTGAACAGGTCTCCTAAACACGACCGAGCGCAAAACCCCGGGCGATATGATTGCGCACAAAATAGATCACCAGCGCGCCCGGTATAACCGTCAACACGCCTGCTGCCGCCAACACGCCCCAGTCCAGGCCGGATGCTGACACGGTCCGGGTCATGATCGCGGAAATGGGTTTGGCATCGGTCACGGTCAGGGTTCGCGCGATCAGCAGTTCAACCCAGGAAAACATAAAGCAGAAAAACGCTGCAACGCCAATTCCCGAGGCGATCAGGGGCATGAATATTTTGCCAAAGAAGCGCGGAAAGGAATAACCATCGATATACGCAGTTTCATCAATTTCCTTGGGCACACTGGACATGAACCCCTCCAGTATCCATACCGCCAGCGGCACATTGAACAGGCAGTGCGCCAGCGCTACCGCAATATGGGTGTCAATCAGGCCAAAGGCGGAATACAGCTGGAAAAATGGCAACACAAACACCGCCGGTGGTGCCATACGATTGGTCAGTAACCAGAAGAACAGATGCTTGTCACCCAGAAAGCGGTACCGCGAAAACGCATAGGCGGCGGGCAGCGCGACCGCAAGCGAGATGACGGTGTTCATCACCACGTAAATCATGGAGTTGATATAGCCGCTGTACCAACTGGCGTCGGTAAGGATGGTCTGATAATTCTGCAGCGTGAAATCCTGCGGCCACAGCGAAAAAGTGGAAAGAATTTCCTGATTGGTCTTGAAACTCATCATCAGCAGCCAGTACAAAGGCAACATCAGAAACAGAATATAGAATGTCGGTACCAACCAGCTTTTGTCCGATCCTGAACCTCTGACAGCCAGCGTCATTGGCCACCTCCCTGTCTGCCATCGGTGACCGAATCGTTGTCCTGCTGGGTCATGACGGTGTAGAACACCCAGCTAATGACGAGGATGATAAGAAAATAAATCAGTGACATGGCAGCGGCCGGCCCCAGGTCAAACTGACCAATCGCCATCTGCACCAGATCAATGGACAGGAAGGTGGTGGCGTTGCCCGGACCACCGCCGGTTACGACAAACGGTTCCGTGTAAATCATGAACGAATCCATAAACCGCAGCAGCACCGCGATCACCAATACGCGACGCATTTTGGGCAATTGAATGTATCGGAACACCGCCCAGCGCGAAGCACCATCAATGCGCGCAGCCTGATAGTAGGCATCGGGAATCGACACCAGGCCAGAATAGCAAAGCAGCACCACCAGACTGGTCCAGTGCCAGACGTCCATGGCTATCAGCGTCACCCAGGCATCAAAGGTGTCCTGCGTATAGTTGTAATCAACACCCAGCGCCGCCAGCGTATGCCCCAGTAATCCGATATCGACCCGGGCAAACACCTGCCAGATAGTTCCTACCACGTTCCAGGGAATCAGCAACGGCAAGGCCATCAATACCAGACACACTGACACGCCCCAGCCGCGCCGGGGCATCGCCAGCGCCACCGCAATACCCAAAGGGATTTCGATCAGCAAAATGATGCCGGAGAATAGCAGGTTACGCATCAACGAATTATGAAATCGCTCCGATGCCAGCACTTCCTGGAACCATTCCAGTCCGACCCAGTAAAATTCATTATTGCCGAAAGAGTCCTGTACCGAATAGTTCACCACGGTCATCAGCGGGATAATGGCACTGAATGCCACCAGCAACAGCACCGGCAGCACAAAAAACCAGGCTTTGTTGTTCCAGGGTTTCATAACTGATGCTCCCACCCGACCAACTGCGAATTCTGATAGATATTGATTCTGTCGCTGTCAAACTCGACACCGGGCTCACTGGGAACGGGCTGGTGTGCCGGCACGATAATATCCAGTCGGTGTTTATTCAGTTGCGCCCGGACAATCCGGTGTCGCCCGACATCTTCAACGCTGACGATCTGCACCGGCAGACCCTGCCCGCTATTCACCAGACGCACAAACTCCGGACGTATGCCCAGCTCAATGACACCGTTCAGTGTCGGGTATTCCCGCGCCAGCGCGATGCGGCGGTCATCAATAACAGCCTCTTTGCCGGCCAGTTCACAGGGCAGCACATTCATGCCGGGCGAGCCAATGAATTTGCCGACAAAGGTATGTTGCGGAGCATCGAACAGTTCCTGCGGTGTTCCCATCTGCACGACTTCGCCCGCGAGCATCACCACCACCTTGTCGGCAAAGGTCAGTGCCTCGGTCTGGTCATGTGTCACATAAATCATGGTATGCCCGAATTGACGATGGATCTGTTTAAGCTGCGTGCGCAGCTGCCACTTCAGATGCGGATCAATCACGGTTAAGGGTTCATCAAACAGGATGGCGTTGACGTCGGTCCGCACCAGGCCCCGGCCAAGGGAAATTTTCTGTTTATCATCGGCACTCAAACCGCGCGCCTTGCGTCCGGCCAGCGCTTCGAGCCCGAGCATGCTAATCGCCTGCTGCACCCGATGGTCAATTTCCGCAGCCGACAGTTTGTCGGGCCCACGCCTGTTGCGCAGCGGAAACGCCAGATTGTCAGCCACCGTCATGGTGTCGTACAGCACCGGGAACTGGAACACCTGAGCGATGTTGCGCTGTTCGGTAGGCAGGCTGCTGACGTCGACATCGTCAAATAACAACTGACCCTCGCTGGGCTGCAGCAGCCCTGAAATGATGTTGAGCAAGGTGGTTTTACCGCAGCCAGACGGACCCAGCAAGGCATAGGCGCCGCCGTCATTCCATTCATGGGACATTGCCTTCAGCGCGTAGCTATTGCCGCCATCATAGGAGTGGGCAATGTTATTGAGAGTTATTTTTGCCATGCTTGCTCCGCCAGCAACGCTTTCGATACCGGCACCGGCGAACGGGGCGCCATTACCAAGTGCCCGGTCTCATCAAACAGGTAGATATTCTCCGGCGAAAAATGCAGTAACTGCGACGTATCGACGTCAAGGTGCCGAATGCCGTGGGTGAGGCTGACCCAGGGCTGATCCGCAACATGCAGATGGATATAGGTTTCAGAACCCGTGATTTCAGTGACCTTCACCTGCCCTTCAACTGTACAGTCAGCGCTGCCTTCCAGTGTCAGATGCCAGGGGCGCAGCCCCAACGTGTAATTCGCGTCCGGCATGGCCGCCTGCGCTGCTGACAGGGGAATGACAAAACGATCCAGGCGTAATTCGGCGCCGCGTTTGCTGACCGGGGCAGTGTTGAGTGGCGGATCAGAGAAGGTCCTGGCAGTGACCAGATCCACCGGCTGCTGAAACACATCGATGGTTGCACCAAACTGGGTTACACGACCCTGGTGCAGAGTCGCAGTATTGCCTCCCAATAGCAGCGCTTCGCTCGGCTCGGTGCTGGCATACACCAGGATGGCTCCCAGCTCGGCAAATATGCGTGGCAGTTCCTGCCTCAGCTCTTCACGCAGCTTGTAGTCGAGATTTGCCAGCGGCTCGTCGAGCAGGACCAACTGCGATTCCTTGACCAGCGCCCGGGCAATGGCTGTACGCTGTTGCTGGCCACCGGACAACTCTGCCGGGCGTTTATCCAGAAATTCTGTCAAACGCAGCAGATCGGCAGCATGACGAACTTTTTTGTCAATATCGGCTGCTGCCAGTCTGGCAACGCGCAGTGGCGAGGCGATGTTTTCGTAAATGGTCAGGGTGGGATAATTAATGAATTGCTGATACACCATGGCGACCCGGCGCTTTTGCACCGGAATACCGAGCACACTGACTCCATCGAGCAGAATATCACCACGGGTGGGCTTGTCCAGCCCCGCCATCAGACGCATCAGGCTGGTCTTGCCCGACAGGGTCGGCCCCAGCAGCACATTCATTGATCCGCGTTCAAGCTGCAAACTGACATCGCGGATATGATCCTCGTTGCCCACCCGTTTGCTTACGCCCGCCAGTTCAAGCATCCCCTGTCCTGTTTCTTGTCATTTTTATAATTGTTTATATCTTATGGTTGTTTTGCTACCGCATTATTAACACATTAAACTGCAGTTTTGCAGTACCTGTCAGGTAAAACTTGCCTGTCGGACCTTGCGATGCAGCCACAGGACCTCCGAATGAAAGCCGTGCTCCTTGATGCCGCCAGTCTGGGCGACGATGTTGACCTTGCGCCCATGGTGGCAGCGGTGGATGAGCTTGTCATTCACCAGCACACCGACACCGATCAGTGTGCAGCAAGGCTGTCCGGCGCTCAGGCTGCCATTACCAACAAGGTTATCCTGAACGCCGATACACTGGCAGCACTGCCCGACCTCAGGCTTGTTTGTGTGATGGCCACCGGCACCAATAATATCGACACCGATGCCGCTGCCAGGCTGGGCATCACCGTGCGCAACATCACGGCCTACGGCACTGCCAGTGTCGCACAACACACACTGATGCTGATATTGGCTCTGGCGAACCGTCTGCCACTATACCAACAGGATGTCAGCGCGGGCCGCTGGCAACAAAGCGCGGCATTCTGTTTGATGACACACCAAACCCTGCAATTGGCAAACAAACACCTGGTCATCGTAGGTGAGGGAGAGCTGGGGAAGCGGGTGGCACAATTGGCCGGCGCATTCGGTATGAAGGTGAGTTTTTGCGCCCGGCCGGGCAATGAGGCCCGGGACCGACGCACGACACTGGCGGCGCTGGCACCCACGGCAGATGTGATCAGCCTGCATTGTCCGCTCAATGAGCATACCCGTCATCTGATCAATCAGACCCTGCTTGAGAACCTGAAAACGCATGCACTGCTGATCAACTGTGCCCGCGGTGGTATCGTCGATGACGTCGCCGCGCTCGCGGCATTGCGCCAGGGGCGACTGGGCGGATTGGGTGTGGATGTACTGCCACAGGAGCCGCCAACTGACGGCCATGTGTTGTTGTCTGCACTACAGGATAGGCTGAATCTGATCGTAACGCCGCACAACGCGTGGATAACGCCTGAAGCCAGACAGACAGTCGTTGAGATGACTGCAGCCAATCTGCGGCAAGCCTAGGACGTCATGGTTTCTCGCGGCAACACAAACCAGCGTATTGCCTCATGCTCGGCGCAAAGATCCAGCGTACAGGGCGATGAGCCAGGCTGTTGTCCGCGTAGCAGCGCTTCGGCTGATGCCAGTTCTTCGCTCAGTGAAACCGGGTGGCAGCTGTTCGCTGCCGGTGCTGGTATCTGTAACCAGTCCAGCGTGGCCAGTGGATCCGGACGCTTGCCACTGGCATGCTGGTGGCGCCAGACACCGTGGGCGGCATCGTAGCGATAGCAGCGCAGCAGACGCCAGCCATGCTCAGCCACCAGCTCCAAAGCCCGCAACAGATACTCAAGCTCATCCCCGGCAAGAAAGTAGTTAAAATTAAGCCGCACCCAGCCCGGCCGCATCAATCCCGCGCCTGACGTCACGGCCGCCTCCACACGCTTGCTGAAGGCCATGTCCATGCCGAGCAGACTGTGTGCATATGGCCCCGCACAGGAACATCCGCCACGGGCCTGGATGCCAAACAGATCGTTGAGCAGGGAGACCACAAAACCGTAGTGCAGCTCCCGCTCGCCATGCCAGAAACGCAGCGAGAATATCGGCAACCGATGCGCATCGGGACTGCCCAGCACTTCGATATTGGCACAGGCCTGCAGACGTTTCATGACCGTATCGGCCATCGCCTGTTCCTGCGCCTGAATCAGGTCGATGCCCACCTGCTGCTGCAGGGAGAACACCAGCCCGGCGCGAATGGATTCCACAATCGCCGGGGTGCCGCCCTCTTCCCTGCGCTCGATATCGGCAATATAAACATGGTCTTCCGGCGTGACATAGGACACCGTGCCTCCCCCGACCATGGCCGGTACGCGATTGCGGAAGATACCACGCTTGGCGATCAGGATGCCCGGTGTGCCGGGGCCTCCGACAAATTTGTGCGGCGACAGAAACACCGCGTCCAGTGGCTGTGCAGCATTCATGTCAATTCGAACATACGGACCCGCCGCCGCATAGTCCCAGCATGCCAGGGCCCCAAAACGCTTCAGCAGTGCGGTAACCGCAGCCACATCGGTCTTGATGCCGGTGACATTGGAAGCCGCCGAAAAACTGCCTATCAACAGTCGACGCCCTTGATGTTTGACCAGTGCCCGCTCCAGCGCAGTCAGATCGATCCCGCCATCGGCATCCAGTGGGATCAGTTCCATGCGGGCAATGCTTTCGCGCCACGGCAATTCATTGGAATGATGTTCATAGGGACCGATAAACACCACTGGACGCTCTTCCTCAGGCAACGAGGCAGCCAGGCAGCAGCGCTGATCCAGATCTGCCGGCAGGCGCAGGTTCAGCACATCGATCAGTTTGTTGATTGCCGCCGTGGCGCCGGAACCGCAGAAAATCACTTTGTCATCTGCCGTGCCATTAACCGCACGGCGGATCATTTGCCGCGAAGACTCGCGGAGCGCGGAGGTGCGGGCACCGGTAAACGTGGTTTCGGTATGGGTGTTGGCGTAGAACGGCAGTACCTGTTGACGAATGTAGTCTTCAACAAAACCCAGGCTACGACCGGACGCTGTGTAGTCGGCGTACACCAGTGGTTTGTCGCCGAAGGGTGTAGAGATGGATTGACGCTGACCGATCACGTCGTCACGGATTTTCTGAACCAGCTCGTTCATGATGCCCCTTTGGCGAAGAAGGAAAGAATATGCCGCATATCATAGCCAAGTCACAGCGGAACATTGTTCCCATCTGTGTCACAAAAACGCTTTATTATGAAACTCTGTTTCTTTATTATTCCTATTTAAGAAACATTCATCCATCATAGGGCGGCGAAAGCTGGCTGGAGCAATCATGGACTCACAAGACAAAAAATTGCTGCGCCTGCTGCAGCAGGATGCCTCACTGTCCGTAGCAGACCTGGCCGACACGGTGGGTATTTCCAAGTCGGCCTGTTGGCGGCGCATTCAGAAGCTCGAAGAAGCCGGCGTCATCAAGCAGCGTGTGACCCTGCTTGATCCGGCAAAACTGGGGCTGGGACTGACCGTTTTTGTCACCGTGCGCACCAACCAGCATAACGCTGACTGGGCGGAGAACTTCAACAAAGTCGTACAGGACGTCGAAGGCGTGCTGGAAGTCTATCGGCTGGGGGGGCAGATCGACTACCTGCTGAAGGCAGTGGTTGCCGATATGCCGGGTTATGATCGTTTATACCAGCAACTTATTGCTGCCGATCTGTTTGACGTCACCGCCAGTTTTGTCATGGAAGAGATAAAAACCACTACCATGCTGCCCATATGACACACCGATCCGGGCACTTCAGGCTCCGGGGTCAGGGTCGGGGTCGGAAGGCCAGCAACACATTGCCGGCCTGCTGACGGAAACGGTCATATCCGGAACCGACAAACAACATACCGGCACCGGCAGAAATAGAGTGCGCGTCAATGGAACCGCCACGCGCTTCCACGTTATTGACGGTGGCAAAGCCCTGGGACGAATCGAACTCGAAAAGGATTTCGCCATCTTCGCCATCAAAAACGAAAATCCGGCCATCAATGTTGCCCGCCACCAGCGCCCCGTCGATCACCAGCGGCATCGCGGAAAAACCGTAACGCTCCTGGCAGGTGGCAACTCTCAGATCACGACCGTTTGCGCAGTCAGGCCGCGAACGGAACTCCCAGACCGGCTCGCCGCTGCCCAGATCAAAGGCATGCACACCGGCATCAATCATGTCGTCGGTCATGCTGGCGTAGTGCGGATCGTTAATCGGTAAAAATACCCGCTCGCCATCCACGGCAATGCCCCAGTGATTCCCGCCCAGCGCGCCGCCATCGCCAACCCGCTGCTGCCAGACCACGCTGCCGTCATCGGGATTCAACGCCCACAGATGCCCTGACTTCTGACCCGCCACCAGGCGCTCGCTGCCATCGGCCAGCGTCACCAGCGTCGCCGCGCCGCCAAAATCCCAATCCTTGATGATGCTGTCTTGCGCCGGAGGACAATTGGGTCCGTACTCGCGGCCGGTACACGCCATGTTCCACACGTCATTGGCAATCGCCTGGAATTGCCATCGCACCTGCCCGGTATCGATATCCAGTGCAATGATGGCATTGCTGGTATCCGTCGCCGGCAGAGAGGTGTTTTCGCCGGTGGTGACGTATAACAGCCGGCGCTTTGCATCCAGACTGGGGCTGGACCAGATCGGCGCGCCCGAGGGCCCGCGCAAGGGTGTACCCACCGAACTGACGCCACCGGTGTAATCCGCCGGTGGCATTGTGTAATAGGTCCAGACCTGCTCACCGGTCAGTCCGTCCAGGGCAAGCACGGCCCCACGGCCATCGCAACACTCATGAGTTGCTTCAGCGCCGCGTTGCACACCGGACGCTGACACCGGCAAATACAGCGTCTGTTCAAAGAACAAAGGCGCGCCGGTCAGCCGGGTGTGGACGCCGTCATCAACCGCGCCATCAATCACCCAGGCCGGCTCACCGGTAATTGGGTCAATTGCGTGCAGACGGGCACGTTCATCGCTGACATAAAGCAGGCGCTGCCCATCGCCAAGGTCGCCACTCAGCGTCACTGAACTGCGCAGGCTGGCACCTGCGTCATAGGCCCATTTGATACAGCCCGTTGCGGCATCAAGCGCCAGCACCTGTTCCGTGGCACCGGCAGGATAAAATACAGTGTCACCGGCGATGACCGGCGATGAGCGCAGTCCACCGATGCCAGGCAGACCCAGCGCCCAGGCCAGCTCCAGATGCGACATGTCTGCCCTGCTGAGCCCGCTCTGGGCCGCGCTCAGGTTGCGGGAAAAGCGCAGATCGCCGCCGGCGTTGGCCAGCGACACGGTTGTCAGATTGATACCCTGCTCCTGCGCGGAGCAGCGATTCTGCGTCAGCCATTCACCGGAAACCGGCGGTACCGCGAGGTAATCAATCACGGCCTCTCGCTGCGCCGTCGACAACGTCTGTCCCTGTGCCTGCATCAGACCAGCGGTCAGCGCAAAGCGTAAACTGTCCGCTGTCATCGATTGCAGTGCATCCACCGATGCGGCCCGCGGATCACCACCGTCATGGCATCCTGCACAAAAGCTGGAAAATACGCTTGCTCCCGGATGGGCGTCACTGCCTTGCGCCAATGACTGGGCAGACATGCCCATCGTTGCGACTGTCAGGCCAGTAACGAGAGTTTTTAGCAATCGGGGTACCGTGACGATCATGATTAAGGACTCACTCGTTATTGTTTTGGGTCTGGTATCCGTAACAGGTCAGGACCCGAGTCGATAACGCAGCTTGATAACAAGGGTATCCACCACCGGCTCTGTCCACGCTTCCTGCAGAAGTCCAGTGTAATCATCAAAGGTGTTGCCCGGCAAGTTGCCACCGCGGGTATAAACAACAAACAGATCAGACAGCGGCGCGATTTCCCAGCGATAACGTGCCTGGAATGTCATCCTGCTGATGCTGAAATTATCACTGGTAGCGTTTGGCTTGGCTACTTCCCGCAGCTCTTCGATACGATTCGGATTGACTTGCAGGAACTTGTTTTCAAACGCTTTCAGCCCGGTCCACTGCATACCAAAGCGTATCTGTTGCCGCGCGTTGATGAAATAGTTCAACGTCAGTTCGGGCGACCATTGGGTCGCTTCATAGCTGGTGTAACGGCCATTGCCACGATAGACCAGCAACCCTTCACGGTCGGTGTACGCTACCTGGGCCAGTAATGAGAAGTTATCTACCGGTCGGTAGGTAACGCCCGCTCTGGTTGTTGTGTTGCGTTCACCGAGATCTTCCGAATTGGCATCCAGATTAAAATTATAGACCAGCTTTTGCGACGGGTCGGTATCCCAGCCAAATACGAACTGCCAGCGCCCCGGCACATAATAATCACCGCTCCCGCGGCCGAGCCTGTCGTCGACACGACGGTGATAGTAGCGCGCGCTGGCCATCAGTGAGTGATTGTTAAGGAAGGTATAATTGCGTGCCGCAAAGATACCCTGGCGAACAAAATCACCGTTGCTGTTCCACTGGTTAAAATTGAAAATACTGGTACTGCGGGAGCGCAACCCCTCAATGTTGGATTCATTGCGCGTGTAATTGTAATCCAGGTGCATCAGATCATTGCGGGTAAGAAAACCCAGCGTATTAAGATCGAGCGTATCATCATGATAGCCGGCAGCCACCCGGTGCTGGCGCCCGCGAATGGGCTGAAAGATGATATCGGCAAAGGCACCCTGCCCGCTGACACCATTGACATCACTGGCCACTGCCTGGCCATCAAACACCCAGCGCGCATCGGCGGAAAAGTAATGCATGTCCACGCCATTGACCACGGCATCCACATTTGAATGTGACACCGAGGTGCCCATCCAGCCGATGGAACGACGGCCGCCACCGGTGGTATCTTCGTACAATAGCCGGCCAACGCCGAAGTCGCGACCTTCTGCCTGAACTTTCACCCGTGTGCCATCAAGCGCAACGCCCCGGATCTCACTGTCGTCTTCCGACGCAAGCAAGGTGCCGTAACGCCAATTGCCATTTTGGCCGGTAAATTTGGCCGCGCCCAGCAGATCGGTGGGTTGACTGACATCGGTAGCGATGGTGTTGACGCCACTGGGTACGTCAAACAAGGCCGCGCTGCCAATACGACGGGTGTTCAACAATGTGGTGGGCCCACCCGGGCCACGCGCACTCTGGTTCCGCGGAGAGGTGTTAAAAACATCCTGCCCTTCCAGAAAGAACGCTCTTTTCTCCGGAAAAAACGTTTCAAACGCAGTGAGATTGACGTCAATATCGTCCGACTCGACGTTGCCGAAATCCGGGTTCAGGGTAGCAGAGAACTGCGTATTGGTGGTCGGTCGCCAGAACACTTCCAGGCCGGTACGCAACTCTGATTCATCACGAATGCCGTCGTGAGTCGCCGACAAATAAGGATACCAGGTCAACTGAGCGCTGGGTTCAATGGCATCGATTTCCATCTTGTGAAAAGCGGAGATAAATTCGTTGACGGTGCTCGGCAGCGGCGGAAATGACCAGGTTTCATTCAGGTGGCCAACCTGGCGCTCTGTGTAGATGCCGATGCGTCGTGTTTCACCCGGGACATTGGGCAGCGCCATCATGGTCCAGGGGATAAAAAACTCAGCAACCCAGCCACCATCTACCGGGCTGGTTTCTGCATCCCAGGAACCATCCCATTGCACATTGATCTGGCGTTCGGGCAGGATTGTGGCATCGGTCTTGGAACCGCCAAGATTGACCCGCATCATGTAGCCATACAACCCTTCACCAGAGGGGTCAATATTGATAACAAAACCGTCACGCTCCAGCCGGGTATCGCGTGAGGTCATGCGTGCGACCAGAGTGTCAGGGTCTTGATGGTTCATGACACCAACGTAAACCCCCCGCTCGGTGTAGAAGATATGGGTGTCCGTGCGCAGAGTCGATGCTGCCAGCGTATCGGGCTGAATGACCCGCATACCATCAATGGCGGGCACGCGTTGCCATATATCTTCATCCAGTCGACCGTCCAGGGTTATCCCGGCATCGCTTTCGCTGAACCGGGCCAGGCGTGGTGCAGAATCCTGAGCTTGAACAATAATGCAGGGGGACAGGGCGAAAACAGCGATCAGTATCACCATGATACGTCGTCGGCCAAGTGAAAACCGGGCAAGAATAGGCATATTTTTCTCTTCTTTTTATCCCCATGCTCGTTGTGGGCGGTAGGGGTTTATCGGACTATAGCGAGGGATTCCGGGATCACCCATAGCTGGCTACAATTCGTTGCAAAATAACCCGCTGCCAAATCTTTCCCTTTCGGTGCATTTTCGTGTCACACTCAGATAAAACTACGGCGCATGGGGAGATAGTATGCAGCTCAACAAAGAACTGGTGGAAGAAATGGAACTACTGCTCAAATTCGATCTGAGCAGCGCCCGTGTCGGTCTGAAGATTCACAGCAATGCTGATGCTGAGGTGATCGCAGCGGCTAAACGCCTGTATCAGAAGGAGCTGGTGGAACACGAAGACGGCGGCTTCCTGACCACTCTGGGGCATGAAGCCGCCGAGCACTTGCAGGCAGCGCAGCAGATTCTGACCTCATCCGATTGACAATGGCGGTGGGAGCCGAATAACAGACAGCATTGCCGGTTGATCAGCCAACCGGCACCCTCACCCAACCTTCCATGAGCACACGCGCACTCCGACTCATGATCGCCTTTTTGACAACCCATTCATCATCGATTTGAGTCGCTTCCGCGCCGACCCGCAATGTGCCCGACGGATGCCCAAAAACAACCTCGGTGCGCTTGCCACCGCCCGCCGCGAGATTGACCAGCGTACCCGGCACGGCCGCTGCAGCCCCGATGGCGACTGCAGCGGTGCCCATCATGGCGTGATGCAGTTTGCCCATGGACATGGCACGGACCAGCAAATCGACATCCCCGGCCGCAATCGTCTTGCCACTTGATGCGAGATAATCAACCGGTGGCGCCAAAAATGCCACTTTGGGTGTGTGCTGGCGGCTGGCCGCTTCACTGACATCGCGTATCAATCCCATTTTGACTGCGCCATGACTGCGAATGCTTTCAAACATGGCCAGTGCCGCGCTGCTGTCGTTGATGACAGCCTGCAGTTCAGAACCGGTGTAGCCGATCTCGCTGGCATTAACAAAAATTGTCGGAATACCGGCATTGATAAAAGTCGCTTTTATTTTACCAACGCCCGGCACGTCCAGTTCATCTACCTGATTGCCGGTGGGAAACATGGCGCCACCGTCCTCACCATCATCGGCCGGGTCGATGAACTCCAATTGTACTTCTGCCGCCGCAAAGGTCACCCCGTCGAGCTCGAAATCGCCGGTCTCCTGCACTTCACCGTCGGTGATCGGCACATGGGCAATAATGGTCTTGCCGATATTCGCCTGCCAGATGCGGACCGTGCAAAACCCATTGTGCGGAATACGCGATGCATCCAACAAACCTTTGCTGATAGCAAAACCGCCGACCGCCGATGACAGGTTGCCGCAGTTGCCACTCCAGTCAACAAAGGCCTTGTCTATGGCGACCTGGCCAAACAGATAGTCAACATCGTGATCTGCCCGGCTGCTTCTGCTCACGATCACGGTCTTGCTGGTACTCGAGGTTGCGCCGCCCATGCCATCGGTATGTTTGCCGTAGGGATCCGGGCTGCCAATGACGCGAAGTAACAGCTTGTCGCGCACCTCACCGGCCACCCTGGCCGCCGCCGGCAGCTCATCGAGCAGAAAAAACACACCCTTGCTGGTACCGCCACGAATATAGGTAGCCGGTACCTTGATCTGTGCAGGGTAGTTCATGCTGTTGCTCCCGGTGCCAGCTCCGACTCCAGAAAATCCTGGGCAAAACGTTGCAGCACGCCACCGGCTTCATAAATCGACGCTTCCTCATTGCTGTCGAGTCGACACTTGACCGGCACCTCTATGCGTTGTCCGTTACGGCGTTTGATGACCAGCATCATCTGCGCCCCCGGCTGACGTTCCCCGGTCACATCAAAAACCTCTGTACCATCGATTTCCAGGGTCTTGCGGGTCGTGCCTGCAGCAAACTCCAGGGGCAGTACTCCCATACCAATCAGGTTGGTTCGGTGTATCCGTTCAAAACCTTCGGCCACAATGGCTTCCACACCGGCCAGACGGACACCCTTGGCTGCCCAGTCACGTGACGAACCCTGCCCGTAGTCAGCGCCGGCGATAATGATCAAAGGCTGCTTGCGAACCATGTAGGTTTCAATGGCTTCCCACATGCGGGTGACGTCACCCTCCGGCTCAATTCTGGCCAGCGAACCCTGTTTGATCTTGCCATCAACAATGGCCATCTCATTGATCAGTTTCGGGTTGGCAAAGGTGGCACGCTGAGCGGTCAGGTGATCACCGCGATGGGTGGCATAGGAGTTGAAGTCTTCCTCGGGCACACCCATTTTATGCAGGTACTCGCCTGCGGCACTGTCCATCATGATGGCGTTGGACGGAGACAGGTGATCGGTGGTGATGTTGTCTCCCAGCACTGCCAGCGGACGCATATCGCGTAATGGCCGCTCACCTGCCAGGGCCCCTTCCCAATAAGGCGGCCGGCGAATGTAAGTACTTTGCGGGCGCCAGTCATACAGCGGCTCGGTTGTGTTCTCGGCATCCCGGGTGATGTCGAACATCGGAATGTACACATCGCGATATTGCTGCGGCTTCACACTGCGCTTGACGATGGCATCAATTTCTTCGTCACTGGGCCAGATGTCTTTTAATGTCACCGGGTTGCCGTCCTGGTCCGTCCCCAGAGCGTCCTTTTCAATATCAAAACGGATGGTACCGGCAATCGCATACGCCACCACCAACGGTGGTGATGCCAGGAAAGCCTGTTTGGCGTAAGGATGGATACGGCCGTCAAAGTTGCGGTTACCCGACAATACGGCAGTGGCGTACAGATCCCTCTCTACAACTTCTTTCTGAATGACCGGATCCAGCGCACCGCTCATGCCGTTGCAGGTCGTGCAGGCAAATCCGACTACACCGAAGCCCTGTTGCTCCAGCTCGGTCAGCAGGCCGGCTTCCTCCAGATACATCTTCACGGTTTTTGAACCCGGTGCCAGCGACGTTTTTACCCAGGGTTTGCGTTGCAGGCCAATCCTGTTGGCATTACGTGCGATCAACCCGGCCGCAATCATATTGCGCGGATTACTGGTATTGGTGCAGCTGGTGATGGCGGCAATAATGACCGCGCCATCGGGCATCAGGCCAGCTTCGTTGTCGACTTTGCCACTGATGCCGCGCGCGGCCAGTTGCGAAGTTGGTAACAAGGCGTGCGGATTTGACGGGCCCGCCAGCGTACGTGCTACTGTCGCAAGATCAAAGCGCAGGATTCTCTCGTATTTGGCTGTTGCCAGACTGTCGGCCCAAAGTCCGGTATGTCTGGCAAATGTTTCGACCAGCGCAACCTGATCGTCATCACGTCCGGTCAGCTTGAGATAATCTATGGTCTGCTCATCAATATAAAACATGGCCGCCGTGGCCCCGTATTCGGGCGTCATGTTGGAGATGGTGGCGCGATCCCCGACACTGAGACTGGCGGCGCCTTCACCATAGAACTCGAGGTATGCACCCACAACTTTTTCGCGGCGCAGGAACTCGGTCAGTGCCAGCACCATATCCGTGCTGGTAATACCCGGTTGCAGCTTCCCACTCAGCTCGACCCCGACCACATCGGGCAGCCGCATCCAGGAGGCACGCCCCAGCATGACACTTTCGGCTTCCAGGCCGCCGACACCGACTGAAATCACCCCCAGTGCGTCTACCATCGGCGTGTGACTGTCAGTGCCAACACAGGTATCGGCAAAGGCAACACCATCACGCACCTGCACCACCGGTGACATTTTCTCGAGATTGATCTGATGCATGATGCCATTGCCCGGTGGGATCACATCGACATTCTCGAAAGCCGTTTTTGTCCAGTTGATGAAATGAAAGCGATCGTCGTTGCGGCGATCCTCGATCGAGCGGTTTTTGTCAAAGGCATCCTTGTCAAAACCGGCATGCTCAACCGCCAGCGAATGATCCACAATCAATTGCGTCGGCACCACCGGATTGACCTTGGCCGGGTCACCGCCCTGCTCGGCGATGGCATCACGCAATCCGGCCAGGTCAACCAGTGCCGTTTGCCCCAGAATGTCGTGACATACCACGCGGGCAGGAAACCACGGAAAATCCAGATCGCTTTTGCGTTCGATCAACTGTTCAAGTGAAGCAGTCAACATAGCCGGGGCGCAGCGTCGCACCAGATTCTCTGCCAGCACGCGCGAGGTATATGGCAGCGCGTCGTAGGCACCGGACTGAATGGCGTCGACGGCTTCCCGCGTATCGAAAAAATCGAGTTGGGTGCCTGGCAGTGATTTGCGATATCTGGTGTTCATGACGTACCTACCCTGTTAGCGTTGGTCGATTGGTTTGACGGTGCGAGGTTCGGGGCCGGTGTACTCCGCACTGGGACGAATGATGCGATTGTCGGCACGCTGCTCCATGACGTGAGCAGCCCAACCGGTGAGTCGGCTCATGACAAAAATGGGCGTAAACAGTTTGGTCGGAATATCCATGAAGTGATACGCAGACGCGTGGAAAAAATCCGCGTTGCAGAACAGTTTCTTCTCTCGCCACATCACTTCCTCGCAGCGCACCGACACCGGATACAAGGTGGTGTCACCCACATCGTCAGCCAGTTTTTCCGACCAGGATTTGATAATGGCATTACGGGGATCCGACTCTTTATAGATCGCGTGGCCAAAGCCCATGATTTTTTCCTTGCGCTCCAGCATGCCCAGCATCTCCTGCTCAGCATGGTCGGGATCATTGAATCCTTCAATCATGTCCATCGCTGCCTCGTTGGCGCCGCCGTGCAGTGGCCCGCGCAAAGTACCAATGGCACCGGTGACACAGCTGTGCATGTCCGACAATGTCGACGCACACACCCGGGCAGTGAATGTGGAGGCGTTGAATTCGTGTTCCGCGTACAGGATCAGCGACACATTCATGGTGGCGGCATGCAAGGCCTTGGGCTTTTCGCCGCGCAACATATGCAGAAAGTGACCACCCACAGAGTCATCATCGGTATTTTCGTTGATACGCACACCGTCATGACTGTAGCGATACCAGTAACAGATGATGGACGGAAAAATCGCCAGCAAGCGATCGGCCGCAGCCCCTTGCTGTTTGAAGTTTTCTTCGGTTTCCAGGTTACCCAGTACAGAGGAACCGGTGCGCATCACATCCATCGGGTGCGCTGATTTTGGGATCCGTTCCAGCACCTCTTTCAGTGCGTTGGGCAAACCCCGCAGACTTTTGAGTCTGGATTTGTATTCGAGCAGTTCGGCTCTGGTTGGCAAATGCCCCTTGAGAATCAGGTGTGCCACTTCTTCAAATTCGCAATTGTCAGCCAGGTCCTGGATATCGTAACCGCGATAGGTCAGGCCGGAGCCGGATATGCCCACCGTCGACAAGGCTGTTTTGCCCGCAATCTGTCCGCGCAAACCTGCGCCACTCAATACTTTAGCTTCAGCCATAAGTGCTCTCCTTGTTGATACTGTTTTTATGTCATTTGCGACTGCGCAAAATCGTTGTCAGGATTTTTTCTGTTTCGCAAATAGCGCATCAAGTCTTTCTTCATACACATGATAGTCAATGCGATCGTAAAGTTCCGAGCGGGTCTGCATCAAGTCGATGACATTCTGCTGGGTGCCATCGCGGCGAATGGCATCATACACAGCTTCCGCCGCCTTGTTCATGGCGCGGAAGGCCGACAACGGATACAGCACCAGCGATACATCTACCGAGGCCAGTTCCTCCGTGGTGTACAGCGGCGTCGAACCAAACTCGGTAATATTGGCCAGTACCGGCACCTTGAGGCGGTCGGTAAACTGTTTGTACATGGACAGCTCGGTAATCGCTTCCGGGAAAATCATGTCCGCGCCAGCTTCGATACAGGCCTCGGCACGCTCAAGTGCCGCATCCAGGCCTTCGACGGCGAGCGCATCGGTGCGGGCCATCACCACAAAACTGTCATCGGTGCGCGCATCCACCGCCGCCTTGATCCGGTCGACCATTTCCTGTTGTGTCACGATCTCCTTGTTGGGGCGATGACCACAACGCTTGGCGCCGACCTGATCTTCAATATGCATGGCGGCAGCGCCGGACTTGATCATGGACTTCACCGTGCGCGCCACGTTAAACGCACTGGCGCCAAATCCGGTGTCAACATCAACCAGCAAAGGCAGATCACAGACGTCGGTGATGCGCCGCACATCAGTCAACACATCGTCCAGCCCGGTAATACCCAGATCAGGCAGCCCCAGGGAACCGGCTGCCACCCCGCCGCCGGACAGATAAATTGCCTTGAAGCCAGCGCGCTTGGCCAACAACGCATGATTGGCATTGATGGCGCCAATCACCTGCAAGGGATGTTCTTCAGCCACGGCATCACGGAAACGCTGGCCTGGTGTCTTGTTCATACGCTCACTCCTCCTGGGACGGGTTGTCATCTGCCTGCGCCAGCAAACGACGTTCAATATTGCGGCGCGACGCACTGATATGACGACGCATCAGCAGCTCTGCCAATTCACCATCGCGATCAGCGATGGCTTCTATGATTCGGTGATGTTCGGCAAACGCCTGTTGTGGCCGTTTCGGGGTTGCCGAGTAACGATAGCGGTACATGCGCAACAAATGGTAAAGGTCGCCGCACAACATATCGCTGAGCGTGCTGTTTTTACTGCCCTGAATAATCAGATAGTGAATATCCAGATCACCTTCCTGCTGGTAATAGGATTCATTGTGTTTCAACCCACTGTGACTTTCGTGCATGGCCAGCACATCGCGCATGCCGGCGATCTCATCTTCGGTCATGTTCTGCGCCGCCAGGCGGCAGGCCATGCCCTCCAGAGCCTCGCGCACATAATACAGCTCAATCAGCTCTTCGTAGCTAAGCGAGGCCACCCGTATGCCGGCGTGCGGTATGCGCACCACCAGCCGACGACCTTCCAGGCGCCTGATTGCCTCTCGCAACGGACCGCGGCCGATACCAAAGGTGGTACTGAGGTATTGCTCGCTCAGGCGCGTACCCGGAGCAATATCCCCTTTGACAATGGCATTCTGGATACGTTCAAAGGCGCCATCAGACAGGGTCTGGCCATTGTTACGAAGTTCGGAGACAGGCAATTGTAGATAATCCTTTTGGTTAAAGCACATAAACTGCCGTATTTCGCGGCAATATTGTGCGATAAGGGGAACATTGTCAACAATACAATGAATGTCGACACAGCGACACCTGTATTCAGTGACATTCTCCTGACCGCGGCGCGGGCCCGGCAAACTTCGCGCTTGACGCCGGCTTTACCTCTCTATCAGTATGCAATCGAGTCGTTGAGGGAACCTGAACAATCACACCCGCTGTACCGCAAAACCGTTTTCGCAAACCAAAAGGGACAAACACATGCAATTTGGCGACATTAATGTCACGCTGAAAAACCACGTCGCGATCGTTGAAATACAGCGCCCGCCCTACAATTTTTTTGACGTTGCGCTGATTGAAGATCTGGCCGACGCCTTTGATGCCATGGATGCGGAAACCGATTGTCGCGCACTGGTACTGGCGGCACAGGGCAAGGCCTTTTGTGCCGGCGCCAATTTCTCCTCCGGCCCCTCCGTTCTGGAGCAATCTGACGGCAAGGGTCGCAACCCTCTGTATGTGGCGGCAGTCAGGTTATTCAGCAACAAGAAGCCTGTGGTAGGGGCCATTCAGGGCGCAGCAATAGGCGGCGGTCTGGGTCTGGCCCTGGTGCCGGACTTCAGGGTCACCTGCCCTGACGCCAGCTTCGGTGCCAATTTCAGCAAGCTTGGTTTTCACCCCGGCTTTGGTCTGACGCACACCCTGCCCGCCATCATCGGGCAGCAAAAGGCAGCATTGATGTTCTATACCGGCCGCCGCATCAAAGGCGAACAGGCTTATGAATGGGGCCTGGCCGATATCCTCACCAGTGCCGATCAGGTCCGTGCCGAAGCCATCGCGTTGGCGCAGGAAATTGCCGGCAATGCGCCTCTGGCCGTCGTTTCGGTGCGCGCTACCATGCGCCAGGGCCTGACCGAGATGTTGCACGCGGTCACTGATCACGAAGCCAGCGAACAGGACTGGCAGCGTTTGACTGAAGACTTCAAAGAGGGTGTGGCCTCAGTGGCTGAGCGACGTCCGGGTAATTTCAAGGGCAAATAGTACAAGGGGTTTTCATGTCTGATCTGTTTCGCAAGCTGCTGGCGGAGCGGGCAACCGCGCCCGCCTCCATCACTCCCCATATCGGTGTGGTCACGCTGCAATTTCAGCTCTACGGTGTCAGCGACCTGAAGGCCAAACGCAAAGCGTTTAATGCCATGCGCATGATCTGGGGCAAGGAAACCGACCTGGCAGTGGCCGAAACCGGCGACTATGAGGCGCTGGACAGTGCCACCTGGAGCATTGTCGCCATCGGCGGCACCTCACAACAATTGACTGCCAGACTTGATCAGGTCGAAAAAGCTATCGCCCAGAAGATTGACGCTCCCATTCTTGAAGTGCACCGTGAGATACTTTGAGCAGGCCTTGATAGAATGCTTAAGTGCTTGATTTTGTCGGCACAATTAGCCAGACTTGGGGTGTTCGTAACATCTCAACAAAGTACAGGAAAATCAAAAATGAAATCATTGAAGAAGTGTATTTTTGCGCCCGTTGCGCTGGTTGTTGGCAGCATGCTCGCCGTCACTGCACCCATTGCAGGGGCTCAGGAAATCGAGCGCAAAGGCGAAGGTCGTCACTTTTACACAACCATTCGCGTGCCCGCCAATGCTGAATTTATGTACCTTAGCGGTGCCGGCGCCTCCCAGCAGGAAGATGGCACCTGGGGCGACATGGAACAGCAGACCCGTGACACATTCAACGGTTTCAAGGCAAAACTGGAAGCCGAAGGCTGGTCCATGTCCGACATTATTCAGGTCCGCGCCTTTGCCGTGGCCGGTGACGATGGCGCACTGGATTTCGATGGTTTCAATACCGCCTATCGTGAATTTTTCGGCACTGACGAGAATCCGATGAAACCAGTACGCTCCTTTGTTGAAATCAAAGACCTTGTTGTTGGTGGCTGGCTGATAGAAATCGAAGTACGCGCCGCCCGCGTCCCCTGATCGGACTCGTCAGAGAGTCGGCACTCGTCGATTCGCCGCTGGCAATCAGCAGATGATTGACCAGCGGCGCAATCAACAAAGCACATCAACCATTGGGGGCTGTTTTGAATAAATTGAGATACGGGTGGCAGGTCGTCCGTGACTCGGTAAAACTCTGGGTTGAGTGCAACGCGTTTAATCACGCGGGTTCGTTAGCGTTTTACACACTTTTTTCATTGGCACCCACCGTCATCATTGCGGTGGCCGTCATTGGTCTGGTACTCGGTGAGCAGGCCGCCCAGGGTCAGATCGTTGCTCAGTTCCAGGACGTCATGGGGGCCGAAGCGGCCTCCGTCGTCGAGGAAGCTGTGACCAATTCGCGAATCGACAACAGCGGCATTTTCCCGGCACTGGCTGGAGTTTTTGCCCTGATGATCGGTGCAACCACCGTCTTCGCCCAGATGCAATATTCGCTCAACACGCTTTGGGGCGTGCGCCCCAAGCCGAGTCGCAACAGTTTTTTACTGTTTATCAGGAAGCGTTTCTTCTCGTTAATGGTGGTTCTTGCCATTGGTTTCGTATTGCTGGTGTCGCTGGTACTTGGCGTCGCCCTGAGGGCGAGCCTGGATTTTACCGCCCGTTTTGTCCCCGCCGTAGAGATGCTTATCAGCGGTGCGGAAATGGTGCTGTCGTTTGTTGTTGTCACCTTGCTGTTTGCCACTATTTTCAAAGTCTTGCCCGACGTGGTACTGAAGTGGCGCCAGGTTATTCTGGGCGGCATGATAACCGCCCTGCTGTTCTCGCTGGGCCGTTATGGCATTGCCGCGTACCTGGCGTACACCGCGCCGGCCTCAACCTATGGCGCCGCCGGCGCAGTCGTACTGATACTTATGTGGGTTTATTATTCGTCCCTGATATTGCTGTTCGGAGCGGCCTTCACCAAGGTCCATCTGCAAGCTCAGGGCAATGCCATCGTTCCGCGCAATACCGCAGTGGTGGTAGAGCGCACACTACTGGTGTAACTCACATTACAAGCCCGCCTGTCAGCCAGTGCGGGAAATCGCCCGCCAGTAATTGCCATAATTGACAAGGTTTTTGCCATATATGGCAGACCCATGATAACTCACTGGGCTCTCACGCTATTTTTTTCGCTTCCGAACGCCTATTTAAACGTTTATAAACATAACGTTACCGCACCAAAACTGGTGCCGGACAAGTCTGGCACGCCAACTGCAATGACCCCACTAACCATACAATTGACACAGACACCTTTACTGTTGCGAGAGTTAGCATAGTATCCATGACAACCATCCACTTATCGCGCCTGACAGGAACGCAGCATGCCTGACATCGATCCGTATATTCTGGCCCGGGCACAGTTTGCCGCCAATATCAGTTTCCATATCCTGTTCCCTTCAATCACGATGGGGCTGGCCTGGATTCTGCTATTCTTTCGCCTGCGCTTCACAACAAGCGGCGACAAACACTGGGAGCACGCCTATCATTTTTGGGTCAAGATTTTTGCCCTGTCGTTTGCTATCGGTGTGGTGTCCGGCATCACCATGAGCTTTCAGTTCGGCACCAATTGGCCAGGGTTTATGGAAAGAACCGGTAATATATCCGGACCCCTGCTGGGTTATGAAGTCCTGACCGCCTTTTTTCTGGAGGCGACTTTCCTGGGCGTGATGCTGTTTGGCAAGAACCGGGTTTCCAATAAAGTGCACCTGTTGGCATGCGCGCTGGTCGCTGTCGGCACCTCCCTGTCAGCATTCTGGATTCTGAGTCTGAATTCCTGGATGCAGACACCGACCGGGTACACGATTGAAAACGGTGTTTTTTACGTCGACAGCTGGACTGCAGTTATCTTTAACCCGTCCTTCCCCTATCGCCTCGCCCATATGATGACAGCCACCATGTTAACAGCCGCCTTTCTTGTCATGGGTGTCAGCGCCTGGCGCATGAAACAAAAGGTCGACGGCCCGGGTACCGCTAAAATTTTCAAGGCCATGGCGGTTATGGCCATGATTTTTGCCCCCTTGCAGGTTGTGATTGGCGACCTGCATGGCCTCAACACACTGGCACACCAGCCTGCCAAGATTGCCGCCATTGAGGGCGTCTGGGAAACCGAACGCGGCGTGCCATTTACAGTATTCGGCTTTCCGGATGAAGACACTCGCACCACCCGGTTTGCGCTGGAAATACCTTACGCCGCAAGCTGGATACTGACGCATGACATAAATGGCGAGGTTCGTGGTCTGAACGAGTTCGAGGGCGAACATCCGCCGGTCGCCATCGTATTCTGGTCCTTCCGCGTCATGGTAGGCATTGGCATGTTGATGATACTGGTTTCCTGGTGGGCCGGCTGGGAGCTGTTCAAGCGCAAACAGAAACCCAGTACCTGGCTGTTGAACGCCGCCTCGTGGATGACTTTCTCCGGCTGGGTTGCAGTCCTTGCCGGCTGGTACGTCACCGAAATCGGACGCCAGCCATGGATTGTTCATGGCCTGCTGACCAGTGCCGAGGTAGTTGCTGACCACTCCAGCGGCATCATGCTGAGCACATTCACCGGCTACATGGCACTGTACGTATTCATTCTGGTGTCGTACATCGCTACCTTGCGCTACATGGCCACAAAGCCGGCAGCATCATTGCTGGCCATGGATCAGGTGCCGGGACAAGCAACACACCAACAACCGGCCAAAGGAGCATAAGCACATGGATCTCGACTTCTGGTTACCTTTGTTTTTTGCCGGCGCCATGGGTTTGGCACTCTTAATCTATGTGGTGCTTGATGGCTACGATCTCGGTATCGGGATATTGCTGCCGTTCGCCGAGGACAGCGAAAAAGACATCATGATCGCCGCCATCGGTCCGTTCTGGGATGCCAACGAAACCTGGATCGTACTGGGCATCGGGATTCTGCTGATCGCCTTCCCGCAGGCACACGGACAAATTCTGACTGCGATGTACATTCCCGTGACCTTGATGCTGATGGGATTGATCCTGCGCGGTATTGCGTTTGATTTTCGCGCCAAGGCTATCGCACATAGAAAAGACATGTGGAACGCTATCTTTGCTATCGGATCACTTATAACTGCGGTATCACAAGGGTGGATGCTCGGAACCTATATCACCGGCCTGGGCCAATCCGGTATCAGTTATCTGTTTTCGGTGCTGATTGCGGTAACACTGCCGGCACTTTACATCCTGCTGGGATCAGCGTGGTTACTGATAAAAACTGAAGACGAACTTTTTGACAAGGCACTGGGCTGGGCAAAAAAATCAATTCTGCCCATGGGCGCCGCGTTATTGCTGGTATCGCTTGCGACACCTCTGATCAGCGAGACGATCGCAGACAAATGGTTCAGCTTCCCCGAAGGCCTCAGGCTGCTGCCGATTCCACTGCTAAGCATGGCAACTTTCGCCGGTTTACTGTGGCTACTGTCTGATCAAAAGACCTTACGCTCGGGCCGGGAGTGGCTGCTTTACGCCGGCCTGATCCTATTGTGTGTACTGGCGGCACTGGGCCTGGCCTACAGCATTTTGCCGGACATCATCATCGGCCAGATGACCATATGGGAATCAGCTTCCAGCACAAAATCATTGCTGTTTACTTTTTGGGGTACCGCAATTGTGCTGCCGGCAATCATCGCCTATACATTTTTTGTATACCGAATTTTCTCCGGCAAAGCTACCGCACTTACTTACGAATGATAGACCGAGGAGTGACATATGAACCAGAAAACCAAGCCTGATGTATTTCCGTTCTTCGACAAACAGACCTCGACTTTCTCTTACATAGTCAAGGACCCGACATCATCTGCATGCGCAGTGATCGACTCGGTACTCAATCTGGACTATAACTCCGGCCGCACCAGCCACACATCGGCCGACGAGATCATCGAGTATATTCGCAAACACCAGCTACAACTGGTGTGGATCATAGAAACACATGTCCACGCGGACCACTTGTCAGCTGCGCCCTACATTCAGGAGAAACTTGGCGGCAAACTGGGTATCGGTTCGCACATAGCCACTGTGCAGGACGTTTTTGGTAAAGTATTCAACGCAGGCACCGAGTTCGCCCGTGACGGATCGCAGTTTGATCATCTGTTCAAAGATGGAGACAGCTATGAGATCGGCGCTCTGACCGGCAAGGCCATTCACACCCCGGGTCACACACCGGCCTGTATGACACATTTGATCGGTGATGCCGCATTCGTCGGCGACACCCTGTTTATGCCCGATGGCGGCACCGCCCGCGCAGACTTCCCGGGTGGCGATGCAAGGGTCTTATACCGCTCCATCAGGAAGCTTCTCAGCCTGCCTGGGGAAACACGTCTGTTCATGTGCCATGATTATCAGCCGAATGGCCGCGAAGTCGAGTATGTCACCACCGTGGCAGAAGAGCGTGCCAGTAATATTCATGTACATGACGGCATCACTGAAGACGACTTCGTGGCCATGCGCGAGGCACGCGATGCCACACTGGACATGCCGGTTCTCATACTGCCGTCGTTACAGGTTAATATGCGCGCAGGTCATTTCCCGCCCGCAGAAGACAACAACATCGTGTACCTGAAGGTACCGGTTAACGCACTTTGATACACAACCCAAAGCAACTGACGAGGCCAAGTCGATGAACCACAACGAAACGCAATACGATGTTCTGATTGTTGGTGCTGGCGCTGCCGGTATTTCGGTAGCATCCAGCATACTGTCGCGCCACCGCGGCTTACGCATGGCTTTGATTGATCCGGCTGAAACGCATTACTACCAGCCCGGCTTCACCATGATAGGCGGCGGCATATTTAACAGTGAAGAAGTAAAACGCCCGATGCAGTCGCTGATACCAGCGGGTGTCACTTGGATCAGGGCTGCCGTAGCCGAATTCCGACCGGACGACAATACCGTGGCGCTGGAAGATGGCACCTGTATCGCCTATGAACGCCTGATCGTATGCCCGGGCCTCAAACTGAACTGGGAGGGCATTGAAGGCCTGACCGAAACACTGGGCCGCAACGGCGTCACCTCTAACTATCGCGCAGACCTGGCGCCCTATACCTGGGAGCTGGTCAAGGGGTTAAAAAGCGGCAAGGCGGTCTTCACACAGCCACCGATGCCAATAAAATGCGCGGGGGCCCCGCAAAAAGCCCTGTACCTGTCTGGTGATCACTGGTTCAGCAATGGCATGATCGACGATGTCAATATTGAATTCTACAACGCCGGCGCCGTGTTATTCGGGGTCAAGGAATATGTCCCGGCATTGCAATCCTATATAGACAGATACAAGGCCAGGGTCCACTATTCCCACAAGCTGGTTAAAGTCGATGGCGAACGCAAGCTGGCGTGGTTCGAGACCGCATCTGCCGACGGCGCGGTCAACACAGTTGAGACCAGCTTTGACATGCTGCATGTGTGTCCACCACAAACAGCACCGGACTTTATCCGTAACAGCCCACTGGCCGATACCGCCGGCTGGGTTGACGTGGACCCCGGCACTCTGCGACACACCCGCTACGCCAATATCTGGGGTTTGGGGGATGTCACCAACACATCAAATGCCAAGACTGCCGCTGCCGTGCGCAAACAGGCGCCGGTGGTTGCCGCCAATATTGTTAATGACATCAAAGGCAATTCACAACGATATGAATATGACGGCTATGGCTCTTGCCCACTAACCGTTGAACGCGGAAAGATTGTCCTGGCCGAGTTCGCCTATGGCGGCAAACTGAGCCCGACACTGCCCGTGTGGTTGCTTGACGGCACCAAACCCACCGCACTGGCCTGGCACATGAAAAAAAGCATGCTGCCGCCACTTTACTGGCATGGCATGTTGAAAGGACATGAGTTGCTGGTCAAGCCGATTGCAGGTTAAGTCAGTTAGTCCAGTGGCTGGTATCAATCACAACGCGATACCACCGTCTGCCAACAGGGCACCCAGTGCGCCCACGCCGTAGGCAACGCCTGCGGCGAGCGCACCCACCAAAAACATTTCCAGGCCGGCACGCAACGCAGGCAGGCTTGCCGCCAGGCCTCGACCGACACCGACCAGAAATAACATGAAGAGAGTCGTTGCCGCTGCGAGGGCAAACCGGTAATCGCCTGCAACCGGAAGTAGATAGGCCAGAAGTGGCACCAGGCCGGGGACCACAAAACCCAGGAAAGTCACCGTTGCGTGGCGTGCGGCATGCCTGCGGCTGGTCTGGGACTCACCACCAGCAGGCGTGCGCTGGGCAAGATAGTTGCTGGTAGCCATGGAAAACGCATCCGCGAGCAGTGATGAAAAACCAAGGATCAGAACCACTGTCGCGGACAGGCCGGCACCGGTCACCCCTGCGACGATGGCAAAGGTCGTGATCAGGCCATCATTGGCACCGTAGACCATATCTGGCAAAAAGTGGCGCAGAAATCGTCTGCTTTTAACACTGTCCTCTGTACCAGGCATCAGCATCCCCTTGCATTACCGGAAGGTTAAACACTGCTAACCATACCTTTTGTCGGGGCACTTTGACACAGGCCGTTAACTGGCATCGGTGCATGAGGACCTGCAACCAATACCGACGTCAATCACCACTCAGTTTTTCGACATCATGCGTACCTGCCAGCAAGACCGTGCATTCAGCGCCGGTCAGCGCCGGATTCATTAACCAACCCTGAATCACATCGCACCGGCTCAACCGCAGTATTTCCAGTTGCTCAGCCGTTTCAACACACTCGGCCATCACCTCAAGGTCCAGGCTCTTCGCCAGATTGATCAATCCCGAAACCAGCGCAGCGCTTCGGGTATTGTCATGAAGATCATGCATGAAGCTACCGTCGATCTTCAGTGTATGCAATGGGAAAAGCTGCAGTGACGCCAGTGAGGAATAACCGGTGCCGAAATCGTCGATGGACATATGTACCCCGAGAGCAACCAGCTGCCGCAAGGTGCTGACCACCATGTCAGACTCATCCATCAGTGCTGTTTCCGTAATCTCCAGCCCGAGTAAATTAGGTTGAATGCCGTGGGATTGGACGATTTTTCGAACCGTTGCCAGCAACACATTATGCTGCCTGAAATGCAGTGCTGATACATTAACAGATATCCGGGTTGGCAGACCAAGGTCAGACCAGATACGAATCTGTTCAGCAGCGGTTTCTAAAACCCAGTCCGTCAACGGCATGATCAAGCCACTGGCCTCAGCGACCGGGATGAAAACATCCGGAGAAATCCAACCAAGGTCAGGATGGTGCCATCTCAACAAAGCCTCAAACCCAACAATGGCGCCATCAGAAACACTGTATTGAGGCTGATAGTAAAGTTGCATCTGACGCTCTAACATGGCTTCATTGAGCCAGGTTCTGAGCTTTTGTGACTCCTGTTGATGAAGCCCCATGCTCTCATCAAACATACAAACGGCACTGCGGCCCATAAGTTTGGCGCGATACATGGCGATATCAGCGTTGCTCAGCAGGGTTTCGGCATCCTGTGCATGTTGCGGGAAGCAAGCAATGCCGATGCTGGCACTGATGTGGAATTGCTGGGGACCAATAATGAACGCATTCTTCAGGGGCGTCATGATCTTATCGGCAATTGCCTTGACTGCCTCAGGTGCCTGTCGACCGGTCACCAACACAACAAACTCATCACCGCCGAAACGAGCGACGCTGTCCCCCTCACGCAGTGCCCGGGTGATACGCTTCGCCGCCATGACCAACACCCTGTCGCCCATTGAATGGCCCCAGCCGTCGTTGACTTCCTTGAAATTGTCCAGGTCAACCATCAACAGAGCGCACCCACCGTGGTAGCGCCGGGCATGGATCATAGCTAGATCCAAGCGATCCTGCATCAGCGCGCGATTCGGCAAGCCGGTCAATACATCATGCGTCGCCCGGTGTCGCATTTCATTTTCCATGCGCTGGCGATCGGATACATCCCTTATGAAAGCGGTTACCTGAGTACCATTTTCCGCTTCATGTGAACCAAGCGCTATGTCTACGGGTATCTCCCGGCCATCCTTATGTCGTCCAGCCAATCCTTTGGTAGTTGACATCGGCCGCCCTACAGGTGACAACTGATACCCTTCGCGTAACTGGGTATGCCGCTCGCGCGTGGATATCGGCAACAGCATTTCCACGGGAGCGCCAACCAGTTCGTTCCTGTGGTAACCAAACATTTCTTCCAGTTGATGATTGATAAAAACAATCTGGCCACGCTGATTTACACCAACGATAGCGTCTGGTGCATGCGCCAATAGCTCATCATTCTGCCGGGCGTAACTCTTGACCGCCCGATGAGCTTCAAGCAAGCGATCAACAGGCAATCGAACGCTGTCCATGAACACGGCACGATAAAGATAAATAAAGGCGAGAGCTTTATAAACATGTCCAACAACGGCATTGAGCTCTTGCCCATACCCATTAACGAGGAAAAAGCTCTCCCCGATCGCCATCAGCAACACAGAAAGCATGAGCGATGGCTGGCGCTGAACCATCTTTTGCCGCGTCCGGTTCCAGGTAACCAGCAATGCTGTCAGCATCAGCGCCACCACCAGCAGTTCCATCAGAATGCCGAATACCGTAAATCCGGTATCAACAGCAAACAAAGAGGGCAATATTCGAGGGTAGAATAGTGTCAATCCACCCACCATCACGATTAAAATCAATGTCACAGTCAGGTAGCGATAACGCGAGGGTCTGGACGATGTCAGAACCTGCCGCGGCGACAACACATACACCAGCAGTGCCGCGACCGCAGTGACGCGGGCAAACAGCCAGAAGAGATTTGATTTTTGTAATGAGTTCGCAGTGATGAAATCCGGCATCCCCTGGGAAGACAACAGATGTGCCGCGTCGAACATGGCAACCGCCAGGAAACCACATGCCAGTAACACCGATGCACGCGGACGACTGACATCCAGCATATGCCAGCCGACTATAAAAATGCAGGCAGCAACAACAACCGAGAACAATTCGATTGCCGCATGAAAAGCAACATAGAAATGAGACGGTATGACGGGCCCAATATCCATGACAATGAGCACGGCCCACAACGGCACGCCCAGGGCAGCGCAAATACACCCTACGCTTAAAATGATAGATCTTATTTTATTTTCTCTCTCGTCCGTCCGGGTCATCCAACAAACACCTCGGCATTTAGTACTCGTCCGCTTCGTCGGATGCCTTGTCGACCAACAAAACGAACCGAATATGTTCCGGCAAATCCGTACGTCGAAAAATCAGCGATCACAACAAAAAGCAGTAAGCAGTCGCTCATTTTCGGATCAGTATTCCCTTACAGCAAGCGGCTTGCGATCGTTTCCTCAGCCGTCTATCAGGTCAAACTTGACGGCGTAACGCACCAGTTCACTGATTGACGTCATGGAAAGTTTCTGCATGATTCTGAACTTGTGGGTACTGACAGTTTTTGGCGATATATGAAGATTGTCGCCAATCGTACTTAGCGGAAGTCCGTTTACCAGCAACAGAAATATCTGATGTTCGCGAGCAGAAAGGCGACGATGCAGTTCTTGCCCTGGCGCCTGGGGCTCCTCAAGCATGAGTCTGGCGCCTAGTGCCGGATGCAGGTAATGTTTGCCTGCCAGGCAGTGGCGAATCGCGGAGATGATCATGTCCGGATCACTGTCTTTGGTCAGGTACCCTTTGGCACCAGCCTTGATAGCCTTCGTCGCGAGATGGCTGTCGCTATACATCGAAAATACCACCAATGGCAAATCTGGCCACCGTTCACTCACGCTACTGATCAGATCAATGCCACTGGGACCTGGCATGCTCATATCCAGCAACAAAAGATCAATGTGCTTGTTTGCAAGGTAGTCGAGCAGTAGCCAACCGTCCGACACTTCGCCTGCCACCTTCATATCTGGTGTCAGTGCCAGTACCCGGGACAGACCCTGGCGAACGATGGCATGATCATCAGCAAGCAGAACCTGAATCATTGATGACGATCTCCAGTGCCCGTGCCCGACTCCATCGGGATGATCACGCTTAACGTCGCACCTCTACCCACCTCACTGTCGATAATCGTGGTTCCTCCATAAATCAACGCTCTTTCTCTTATACCCATCAAACCGAAATGTCCGAATGATTTAACGCAGGCAGGCTCAAAACCCACCCCGTTGTCGGTGACGCTAAGAAACAACTCGCGTTTGTTGATGGCAATACGCACAGTCAATTGCGATGCGTTAGCGTGCCTGAGTACATTCGTCAGGGACTCCTGCAACACGCGAAAGGCTGTGGTGGTTCGCCCGGCGTCAAGCAGGCCATCGCTTCCATTTACCAGCAGATTGCAGCACAACCCGGTTCGTTGCTGAATGCTATCCAATAGCCACTGCACTGCCGATACCAATCCGGCATCAAGGGCTAGCGGGCGCAACCTGGTTGCAACGTCCCGCACGGCGCTGATATTGGCATCTATCCCCGCTTTTACGTTGGCCAGCATCTCTGTCAGCTCAGGATCAACATCACTAAAACGCTTCTCGATCAAAGATGCATCCAGACGCAGAACTGTCAATTGCTGACCCATCTCATCGTGTAGCTCCCTCGCAATGCGGGCTCTTTCCTGTTCACGGATATTTTCCTTGTGCTCCGCCAACCGACGTACCTGATCTCGCGACTCACGCAATTGCGCTTCTTTGACTTTTAGCTCGGTAATATCCTGCACAGTGCCAATGCCGCTGGTCAGCTTCTGATCCTCATCGACCTTCAGGTCTGCCCGTTCCCGCACCCATTTGACTGCGTTGTTGACCACTATCCGATGCTGGATATCGTATTTCCTCCCTGTCAGGGCAAGATCCCAGCTTCGCAATACATGTTGACGATCTTCGGGATGCACGGCGGCGATAAAATCATCAAACGTGACGGGTGTCGTCGGTGCCAGACCGAATATCCGGTAGCATTCTGCGGACCACTCCAGCGCACCGCCGGGCAGCAGTATGCGCCAGCTCCCCAGTTGTGCCTGAGACTGCACCTGGCCGATTTCTGCTGCTCGCGCGCGCAGCTCTTTCTCATTGGCAACACGCCTGTTCACACACATTACGATCGGTCTGTATATCGCCGTGAGACCGATACCAAACAAAAACAACAAGACCGCAAACGCAGCACCGCTTCGACCTTGTAAGACGAGCTCCCTGGTGGCGCTCAGTTCCACTACCAATAATACACTCAGGAAGAGCGTAATTCCGGTAAAAACACTTTGGCCGGGATGGGTCGTTTGCCAATCGCTGAAAATCTGACTTCTAAAAATCCGATATCCAATAGCCATACCGGACAGCACCAGGAGAAAAAGCGTCGCCAGAGTCACAGCATCGGCAGCCTGACTGGCTGAGGAAAAGAATGTAAACCGCGCCACTTCCTCTGTAAAACCGCCAAGCGCAAGTGCTGTTGCAAGCCCACACCCAATGGCACTGACCATGGTGGCGACCAACGTTTGACGACGTAACAACAATGCTGACAGTGACAGGCAGAATACGATTGATGCCGTTACATGTGACATATGTCCCGGCCACGCTTGAGGGTAAGATTGAATGTTTAGCAGATCGGGCACCAGGCCATCTTGAGAATACAGCTCCAGCGTCGAATCGAATAACACCAATATCGATGTTAACAGGGCAAACAGATACAGTATTCGCGTGATGTGACTCGAACGATCAGACAACATCATTGCCATACCAATTGCTGAAATTGCCACCGCTGCATTCTGCCATACCATTGAAACGCCTGAGGGCGACGATTTCAGTAGTGGCGAAACCAAAATCTGCATCAGCAGGATGATACAAGCGGAGAAAAAAACAACGAAGCCAATTGTCCCGGTGATCGACATCCTGGCCAATAATTTATCAACAACATCTGTCATTTATACTCATATACGAAATTTTTAAAAACGCTAAATTAGACTTTTTAAATTAATTTTGCAAAGTAAATATTTGTCAAGAATCGTAGATACCATTTACGAATCGTCTCCACTTTGATTTGCATCAACTAATGAATAAATGAGTCGTTGACGCATTTCTTTGTAGTCTTTCCCTGATACCGAATATGTAATTCCTGACGCTTCCTCCGGCATATACGCCACATCCAGCGCCGCACATATCAGGCTAGATTGATTCTGTGTTATGCGACTAAATATTAGATCCAACAGCCGATTACAAGGGTTACCAAAACTTAAAATCCATGCGTTTTTTAACACAATAAAAACTGATCGAGAGGATTTTTTCATGCGCAAGAATATGCCGATAACCGGTCGCTCGATTGAATTACCTCAGAACGCCAATATCCTGTCGACCACCAACACGCAGAGTCATATTACCTATGTCAATCCTGACTTCATTACAATCAGCGGATTTGAGGAACACGAACTAATCAAGCAACCGCACAACATCGTTCGGCACCCGGATATGCCACCGGCCGCTTTTGAGCATATGTGGGCAACACTGAAAAGCGGACAGTCCTGGATGGGGCTGGTGAAGAACCGATGCAAAAATGGTGACCATTACTGGGTCAGCGCTTATGTCACGCCGATCCAGAAAGATGGCGCCGTTGTCGAGTACCAGTCTGTTCGCACCAAACCGGAACAATCCAAAGTGGATGAGGCCGAAGAACTGTATAAGAAATTGCGACAGAACAAAAAGGTCAAGGTGTCCCGGGATCGAATCGGTTTTCAGGGTAAAATATTTCTGGTCATTCAGGCTGCATTACTCGTGGCATTCTCTGTACTCGTACCCTTTACCTCTACCGGCATTCTCAATGCGGCACTATTATTTACAGTGAGCTCGCTGCTTTGCTGTGCCGGCGTGTTCATAATGCTCACCCCGCTACGAAAACTGGCCGGGGAGGCCCTTGATATTGCCGACAATCCTTTAAGCCAGTTACTTTATACCGGGCGTACCGATGAAATTGGTCAGATCGACTTCGCCTTGCGCATGCGACAGTCCGAAACCGGCGCCGTTATCGGTCGAATAGGTGATGCCTCGCGCTTGCTGAAAAAACTGGCAGAAGATTTGCTCACCGAGATCGACGGTAGCAATAAACTGACCGGGCAGCAGCAAATGGAGACCGAACAGATAGCAACGGCGGTTAATCAGATGGTAGCGAGTATTCAGGAAGTGGCCAGTAACGCCCAGAATGCCGCCACCGCAGCAGAACATGCAGATCAGGAAACTACCAAGGGTCAACAGCTGGTGACAGGTGCAAGCAAAGCTATCACGATCCTGGAGAATGACATTACGCAGGCGACGGCCGTGATCAATCAGCTGGAAACGCACAGCATCGACATATCCAAGGTCCTCGATGTCATCCGGGGAATCGCCGACCAGACCAACCTGTTGGCTCTCAACGCCGCCATTGAGGCAGCGCGTGCCGGAGAACAGGGACGTGGGTTCGCCGTCGTTGCCGACGAGGTGCGCGGTCTTGCTGCACGGACCCAGCAATCCACTTCCGATATTCAGGACATGATTACCGTCCTGCAGGACGCTGCAAAATCCGCCGTCGCTGTCATGGAAAGAAGCAATACTCAAACCCGCGCCACCGTAGAACAGGCACAACAAGCTGCTGATGCGCTGACGGGAATTGGTCAGCGGGTCAATGAAATAACCGATATGAATATGCAGATTGCCGGTGCGGTAGAGGAACAAAGCATGGTCAGTGAAGAGATCAACCGCAGTATTGTGCGCATTTCGGACACATCAGAAAAGAACGTAGACACTGGCCAGACCAATCGGGCACGGGCGCATGACGTGTCTCAGCTCACCGGGTCACTGCATGAACTGGCTGCACAATTCTGGGCCAAGCAACGCTGACAGCAACTGCGGAAGCGGCATTGCAAAACGCTTCCGCGTCAATCCAGCGATACCCGCATACTGATGGCGCCGCGAATCTGTCCGGCAATATAGCCGGTCGCCATGTCCTGCGGATAATACTGATCCAATACTGACTGTACCTCGGTGCTGATGTCAGTGCCGTGGCAGGTCAGGCATAACGGCCCTGCCGCCTGCGCCTGCAGATAACGAAACTCACCATTCACAACCTCTGCTGCATTCAATTGCGCTACCGGCTCGCCTGCCAGCTGTCGCCGGTCGAAGTCAGCCAACATGTCGGCCTCCCAAGGATCGGGAACGGCGCTGCTCTGATTGCGGGCACGCAGACTGACCCGGGTCACCGACCAGCCCGATGCCTCGGACAGTTCAGCTGCAATGCGTGGCGCCGCCACCGCACAAACCTCAACAGCATTGACGGGCCCGCCTTGCTGCATGGCGGCCTGCAATGTCGGCAGCAAAGTGGCGACGAACTGCGTACTTAACGCCTGCCCTTGCTCTACGAGCTGTGGCGGAGGTTGCCGGGTTTCGGCTTGGCACGCCCCAAGCAACAACAAGCCGGCAATAGTGACGCCTGTTACGCTAACAGGGTTTTGAAACAGCGACTTTCTCATTTGTTTTCCTCTGTTTTGCAAAAACGTGAACAAATCCCGCCCTGTTTGATGTCAGGCATTGTGCCAGGAACAAAGCATGCTCCGTGCCAGCCCCAAAAATAAATATTAAGTCATTGTTAACAATGAAATTTAAACCAAATCACACCTTGATTGCGAGAGACAGAAATCAAACCCCGTGCCATTGCTGTCATACATGATTGTCAGAAATGACGACCTCGCGCATAGGGTGCCCGCTTGCTCCGCTCTGGTCCGATGTTATGGCGGATGCTCTGAGGCCCGGATTCTGTTAGCATGCGCGCCTTCATTCGATCCTACGTATTCAATCCTTCAGTACAGAGTCTATTGTGATTTCCACCGCTAATCTCACTATGCAATTCGGCGCCAAGCCGTTATTCGAGAACGTATCCGTCAAATTCTCCCAGGGCAAGCGTTATGGCCTGATCGGGGCAAACGGCTGCGGCAAGTCCACATTCATGAAAATACTGGGCGGTGATCTGGTACCGACCAGCGGTCAGGTGATGCTGGAGCCCGATGTCCGTCTGGGCAAGTTGCGCCAGGATCAGTTCGCCTATGAGAAGTATACGGTCATCGACACTGTCATCATGGGCCACGAAGAACTGTGGCGGGTCAAATCCGAGCGAGACCGCATTTACAATCTGGAAGAGATGAGTGAAGCCGATGGCATGGCTGTTGCCGAGCTGGAAGAACCCTTTGCCGAGATGGATGGTTATACCGCCGAGTCACGCGCCAGTGAACTGTTGCTGGGCCTGGACATCCCGCTTGAGCAGCACGATGGTCCGATGAGTGCCATCGCCCCGGGCTGGAAGCTGCGTGTGCTGCTGGCACAGGCACTGTTCTCGGATCCGGACGTATTGCTGCTGGACGAGCCGACCAACAACCTGGACATCAATACCATCCGCTGGCTGGAAACCGTGCTGAACCAACGCAACAGCACCATCATTATTATTTCCCACGACCGGCACTTCCTGAATGCAGTCTGCACCAATATTGCCGACATGGACTATGGTGAGTTGCGGCTGTATCCGGGCAATTACGATGATTTCATGATCGCGTCAACCCAGGCCCGAGAACGCCTGCTGAACGAAAACGCCAAGAAAAAATCACAGATCAATGAGCTGCAGGCCTTTGTCAGCCGTTTTTCGGCCAATGCCTCCAAAGCCAAACAGGCCACCTCGCGCGCACGCCAGATCGAAAAAATTCAACTGGAGGATGTCAAACCTTCCAGTCGTATCAGCCCCTATATACGCTTTGTCGAAAACAAAAAGCTGCATCGACAGGCGTTGATCATGGAAAACGCCACCAAGGCCTATGACACAACACTGTTCTCCAAATTGAGCCTGCAGATCGAGGCCGGTGAGCGTGTCGCCATCATCGGTCCCAACGGCGCCGGCAAAACCACACTGCTGCGCTGCCTGATGAATGAAGTGGCACTTAACGAAGGCAAACTGAAGTGGGCCGAACAGGCTGACATCGGTTATTTTGCCCAGGACCACAGTGCCGAGTTTGTCGAAGAAATCACCCTGTTTGACTGGATGAAACAATGGACCAAGGGCGACCAGCAACTGGTACGCTCGGCGCTGGGCCGCATGTTATTCTCCAATGATGACGTCAACAAGCATTTGCCGGTGCTGTCCGGCGGTGAAAAAGCGCGCATGATGTTTGGCAAGTTCAGTCTGATCAACCCCAACGTCCTGTTGATGGACGAACCCACCAACCACCTCGACATGGAATCCATCGAAGCACTCAACCTGGCGCTGGAAAACTACCCTGGCACGCTGATTTTCGTCAGCCATGACCGTGAGTTTGTCACCTCTCTGGCCACTCGCATCATAGACATGCAACCCAGTGGCCTTGTCGACTTTAAGGGCAATTACGAAGACTACCTGCGGAGCCTGGGGGTTTACTGATTCACACGGACGGCTTGATTACATCACGCAGGCGCGCCAACTCGCCTTCTTCGTAGAAGGCAGGGTCGCTGAACAAATCCATCTGACGGTCATCAAACATCATTGACAACACCAGCGTACTGGTTTGTACCATAGGTTCAAAATGCCCGGTCTCACCGGCAACCAGTACACTGACGCGACGGCGCCTGAATATGGCATATATACCAAGTATGCCAAGCACGGTTGCAATATACAGCGGCAAGCCATGACCGCCGACCAGGTTCATGATAGCCCCCGCCAATATCGGCGCCAACGCACATCCGGCACCATGCATGACCAGCATATCAGAAGAGCCAGCCACCACTTCGTCCGGATTTAGCTGATCAATGAGCTGCGCCACGGCCAGCGGATACATCGAAAACGCCAGGCCGCCCCAGATGAAGTACAGTATCAACAGTGCCATCTGACTCGGTGCCAGTGGCATCAACAAGGCGACTCCCGACGCCAACAGCACGACCACGGTCATGACTCTGGGGCGGTCATGATTATCGGAATAGCGGCCAATCGGGATCTGCAACAACGCTCCCCCCAGAATCGTCACACTCATGATCAGCCCGACGCCGCCGGCATCAAACCCCAGGCCCGTGGCATAGACGGGTGTCATGCCCCAGAACGCACCCATGGCAAGTCCGGACAACGCGGCAGAGGCTACCGCCAGCGGTGCAAATCCCAGCAATGACCATAAGCTGCTTTTCGGGCGATCGGGTAACACCGGTTGCGGCCGGCGGGTGCTGGTTATCGGCAACAGGGCCCAGCAGATAAAAATGGCGACCAATGCAAACAGCAAAAATCCATTATCGTTTTCCAGTCTGAGCAATTGCTGGGCGATGGCCAGCGCGCCCAGATTAACCACCATGTATATGGCAAACACTTTGCCACGCTCGTGGCTCGCTGCCTGACTGTTCAGCCAGCTTTCGATGACGGTGATCAGCGTGATGTACGACAGACCGTAGATAAAGCGCAGGCCAAGCCAGGCCCAGGGATCAATGAAAATGAAATGCAGCAAGGCCACACTGGCGCACACGGCAGCGCAAAAACCAAAGGTGCGAATATGCCCCATACGCTTTATCAGCCGGGCACTGACCCAGGTGCCACAAACGAAGCCGACAAAGTACCCGGACATGATCATCCCCAGCATCATGCTGGAAAAACCCTCTTGTGTGCCTCTGAGCGACAACAGGGTATTGATCAGACCGTTGCCAAGCAGCAGCAGCGCTACGCTGAAGAGTATGGCGCGTATGGGGCCCAGCAGGGTAAATGGCACCATATTACTTTCAGAGCTCCTGGTAATGCTGCAGTGCTGATCTGTGCGCGATAACAGGACATCTGCAGAATTCGTGCCGCTCAATGCCAGGTAACACTGAAAGAAAGCCCAGGATGCACTGAATACGGGCTACAGAGCGCTAAACCGGACACATGGATCACAGGTTTTCAGGCTCATTCGTCGGGCGATAACGCACCAATGCTGTGCAATTTAGCCGCATGCGGTCGCGGCCCCCTGAAGGCCTGCGCGTGATATGTTACAGTTGATGTTCATTTTCCGTAGCAAGGAGTGAATATGTCTGATCATCACGTCTACAAGAAAATCGAAGTCGTAGGCTCGTCCACGCAAAGCACTGACGATGCAATTCGCAACGCTATCAAACAGGCCCACAAGACCACCCGAATGCTTGAATGGTTTGAAGTGACGGAAACTCGGGGCCACATTGTTGACGGCGATGTCGGACACTTCCAGGTTACTCTGAAAATAGGCTTCCGGATAGAGAACAGTTAATACAGAATCCCTGCCGCCCTCTGGCCCGCTTCCGCAGAGGGCGGTATCGTCCACGATGGACCTTTCACATTCCACTTGGCGGGCCGTCCGATTGGTGTCAGCACCTGGGTCTTGCGAACCTGTGGCACCATCAACGCCTCAAATTCAGAGACCTCTTTATTGTCTTTGTCCAACCAGGCACTGATGACGTCTTTGTTTTCAAACGGCAACATCAGCGGCATTGATTTGGGATGGACATGCTGCCATTGCGGCAATGACCCGAGCGTAATAATACTCGCCGCCAGCACTGACTCCCCTGTCTTTTTGTCGACGTAGCGATTGTACAATCCAGCAAAAGCGATTGCGGAGTCCTGTAGCTCGATTTTGTGATAAGTCTGCTTGTCACCCAGGCCCTCGACAAACGCACTGGCAGGTATGATGCAACGTCGTTGACGAAAAGGCTGATAGCTCAGCGACCCTTTGCGATCGAGCTTGTCCCAACGGCTGTTGAACGACGCGTATTTATAATTCGGTTTCAGGGTATCCGGATCCAGCAGCAACCACCAGACGGCATCTGCTATAACCGGCGCGTTGTCCGCGTCGTGAACTATGGAAATCATGGCGCCCGGCGCCGCATCGGGGGTAAAACGTAGCTGCCCGCCAGTAATGCCCAGGTGTTGCAGCAGGACCTGGACCTCCGGCGAATCAATGATGTTGAAACGACCACACATGGCTGGCTCCCGGGTTCAGTCAAGCGCTTCGTGTCCGATCTCCGGACAACGCGACAGGTCAGATAATCCCTTGTCGGGCAGTTGCTTTGTCAGATCACGCAGTGCGCTGCGTAAACCCTCCTCCATCACCGGATGATAAAACGGCATGGCCAGCATTTGTTGTACCGTCATGTTCTGCTCGATCGCCAGCGCGAGCAGGTGAGCCAGGTGCTCGGCATCGGGTATGCACATGTCTGCACCCAGTAGCTTGCCGTTCTGTGCGTCAGCGTGAATCCGCAGCACACCTGCTGCCATGCCCGTGATTCGTACCCGGCCCTGCCTGGAGAAATCAGCCGACCCCGTAACCCGGTGCTGGTCAGAAATATCAGACACCGCCTGACCAACATGTGCCACCTGCGGCGAACTGAAAACAACTGACATGGGCGTACGACGACAGAATCCGTGACGATCTGCGCCGGGCGCGGCAAACTGGCTGGCGATATAACCCTCATCGGCGGCCTCGTGCAGCAATGGCCGGTCAGCATTGGCGTCGCCCACCAGGAACACCTGCAGACCGCCTATACGCAGCGTGGTCGGATCAACCTGAGGCATGCCTTTGTCACTCAGTGGTACTCCCAGAGTCTCCAGCCCCAGACCATCTATATTGGGTCGCCGGCCCATGGCCGCCAACACCGCATCGGCCTCAAACCCGCCGCCCGCGCCGCTGACCCTGATTCTGTCACCGGCCTGCTCCAGGTCAGCGGACCCACCAAGGTGCAGTGTCAGTTCACGCTCCAACAGCGGTCGAAATGCCGCCAGTACCTCATCATCACCGATACCCGCCAGCCGGTCACTATTATCAAAGGCCGCCACTGTGATACCCAGTCGGGCCAGCGCCTGCGCTATCTCCACGCCGATTGCACCCATACCCACCACGGCAATGCGTTGCGGCAGGTCGTTTTTTTCAAACAGCGAATCGGTGGTCAGTATGCGGTCACCGAATGCCAGCCATGACTCAGGCACCACCGGACGGCTGCCAGGCGCCAGAATGATACTGCGGGCGTGAATCCTGTTGCCATTGACCTCAATACAACCGGGGCCTGACAGGCGCGCAAAACCCTGCACCGCCCGCTTACCCAGCTCCTCAGGGACGGACTCCGGTCCTTTGACAAAACCGTCTCTTAGCTTCCGCACATGCGCCAACACCGCCGGTATATCGACCCGCAAAGCGTCCGCCCCACGCAGGCCAAACTGTTGAAACAGTTTGCGGTGATGAAACGCATTGGCCACCTCGATCAGCGCTTTTGACGGCATGCAGCCCACTGCTGCGCAGGTGGTTCCCCAATGCCCGTTATTCACCACCAGAAAGTCATCAGTATAGCGCCTCACTTCACGCAATGCTGACAGACCGGCCGTGCCTGCCCCGACTATCACGGTATCCACATTCATTCGCCACTCTCCTCGTCACGCGTGATCACTCAAGTTCCCGGCTTTAGTGTACTTGTGTTGTACCTCACCCGAAACGGCTATATGCTTCTGTTATATACGAATCACTCACTAATACCGGAAACCAAGCTGTCATGAGATTCCCCGTTGCTATTCTGAGTCTGGCGATTTTTGCCGCCTGTTCCGAACCTGAAAATTCAACCATCACTGCCCCATCGGCAGCCGGGTCGCCACCCGTGGTCGAAGCAGAAAGCTGGTCTCTGGGCTATATGGCCGCTGTCGCCAATCCATATGCGACCGACGCGGCGGTACAGATGCTGGCACAAGGCGGGCATGCGGTAGATGCCGCCATTGCCGCGCATGCGGTATTGGGCCTGGTCGAACCGGAAAGTTCGGGGCTGGGCGGCGGCGGCTTTATGGTGGTATACGAACAGTCGACTCAGGACGTCAGATTCCTTGATGGCCGGGAAACCGCGCCGGCCGGCGCAGCACCTGACATGTTCATGCAGGACGGTGAACCCGGTGGCTTCCTTGATGCCTGGCAAAGCGGCAACGCCATCGGTGTGCCAGGCGCCGTCGCGTTATACAAACTGGCGCACGATAACTACGGCAAGCTGCCATGGGCGACATTGTTTGAGCCCGCAATTGGTTTGGCCAGCGAAGGTTTTGAAGTCTCCGGCAAGATGGCCGGCTACCTGCCGCAAATGGCACAAATCTCCCGGCTGGACGAAAATCCGGGTTCCGCCGACTATTTTTACCCTGACGGAGAGCCGTTACAGGCCGGCAGCATGCTGCGCAATCCGGCATATGCCAATACCCTGCAACGCGTCGCTGACGAAGGCCCCTCTGCGTTTTATCAGGGAGAGATTGCTGAAGCCATGGCGGCTTCTGCACAGGCCGGTGACAACGGTGGCAGCATGACGGTAAATGATATCGGGAATTACGAAGCAGTGGAGCGTGCAGCTATTTGTGGCACATGGCGCTTACTTAACATCTGCTCTGCCACCCCACCTTCCTCCGGCGCCATGCAGATCATGATAGCCAACCTGTACGACGAGCTGGTGCCGGAGAATCCCAGCCAGGAGCAACAGATAAAGGCCTTTGTCGATGCACAACGCCTCGCCTACGCTGACCGGGATTACTATTTTGGCGATCCGGACCACGTCACGGTGCCGGTACAGCAATTGCTGGATCCGCAATACATAAAGTACCGCAGTGAAAATCCGGCAGCGCCCGGTGCTACGCCACAGCGAGGTGACCCGGCGGCCATTCTGGGTAGCGCTATTACTGCGCAGTGGGCCCAGGACAGTACTCAGGAGCCAGCAGGGACGACTCACCTGTCCATTATCGACAACGAGGGCAATGCAGTGTCAGCCACGATGACTGTGGAGTCGGCTTTTGGTTCGGGACGCTGGGCGGCGGGTTTCCTGCTCAACAACGAAATGACCGATTTCGCGCGCGAATATTATGCCGACCAGCCGGAAGCTGCGAATATGGTCAGACCGGGTGCCCGACCACGGTCATCGATGTCACCGACCATTATCCTGAATGAGAGCAATGAACTTTACATGGTAACCGGCTCGCCGGGCGGCAACTCTATCCCGGCCTACACGGCAAAGTCCGTGCTGGGCATTGTCGACTGGGGCATGTCCGTGGAAGAGGCTGTCGCCTTCCCCAATATCATCGCCCGCGGCGACACTGTTCGAGTTGAGATCAACCGCGAACCGGGTCAGGCACTGGCCGACCGTCTGCGTAGCGAAGGTTATGATGTGCAGGAAAGCGACGGGGAAAATTCAGGCTTGCACGTTATTCTGGTGACCGATGACGGCCTCGTGGGTGCAGCAGACCCGCGCCGTGAAGGCACGGTATCTGCCGGTACTGTCAGCCAGTAGCCAACCAACCACTCGGTATTGCCCGACGGGGTGCTTTTTAGCACTCCTCGCCAAAAACGCCGCCACCGCCACAGTAGGTGTGGTGTTGAAGCTGGATGTGAATACCATCCGGATCCGAGAAGTAGACCTCCGGCGTACCACCCGGTGCGCCGCCCCGCTCGGGCATGCGTCGGCTGACCCAGTGCTGCAGGGGCCTGGCTTCTTCCCCTTCGGGCCGGGCAGTCAGACCATACTCGGTCAAACGCTCAAGCACAGATTCCTCGCTGAAATTTTCGATATTGAGACTGGCATGATCGATGCGCCCGGGCTGCGCCGGCTCGCCCGGCTGTGTGCCACCGACAAACATCAGGAACTGACGGCCATCACTCAGACCCAGCAGCGGGAAGGTACCCTGAAATGCCTGGTTTTCCAGACCAAACAGGTTGCGATAGAACTCGTTGGTCAACTGGTAATTTGACACGTAAGTGGTGAAGTGATTGATCTCGCGCAATTCGATCAGACCCTCCTCCGGCGCTGGCTCCAGGTTGCATGTTGCCTGCGGGCCCTCCCCCGATCCACAGGCATCAGGACTGGAAAGCTGCACGCGGATACCATCGCGGTCGGCAAAATACAGGTGGTGATTCTCCGTGGTCATATCCTGGCTGTCGTCAGGCAGCCGTTCGGTCCAGGTCAGATTCGCCAGCTCCAGTGGCGAACGACCATCAAACAGGGTCTCGACCGTCCGCGTCATCCCGTGCTCGGCCAGGTCACGCTGCAGGCCAAACAGGCTAAAGCCGGGTACGCTGAGGGCGAAGTGACGGATATGGGGCTGCTCGCCACGCCGCACAGGCGCGAGTGTGAAGTACTGCGGTCCATCACCAATCTGCAGCGACACGGTATCAGTCAGGCGATTCAGCACCGGTGCACCGAACAGGCCCTGGTAAAACTCAAGCGAGCGCTCCACGTCACTGACGCGCAATTCGAAACTGTGCAGGCCACCCACCGCGATGGGCTCTGCTTCACTTTGCTGCGCGACGACAGGCAATGACAGCGGCATCAGGGCCAGCGCCGCCGTCGCAGAGATGCCAAGCATCAGGCTACGCCGGGCGATCAGTGACTTCGCATGTTGCTTTACAACAGCTGTGATTGATTTCATAACGGGTCTCCCTTGATTCCGATGTATGCGCCTCAGGATAATGTGCGGGGGCGTTGGAGTCCAGTGCTGCCTGCCACCAGGCAACGCAGCGCCGACAAACTCGCGGCGACCTGCGAAACTGCAATTGGTATCCATACCTGCGAACATATTGGTATGATTCTGGGCTGCGCCAGTGACACAGTCTGCCGACGTCAGCGCAAGGGGTAACCAAGTGTTTGCAAGCGTCACCATCTTTAGCATGCTGCCCATTCTGGCCGCAATCTCCGCGGTGCCAGCCCCTGTCACCGTGGCGCTTTGCCCCGCGCGCGCAGCCGATACCGCCGCTTTTTATCAACGGGATTATTTTTCCGCCGATGGCACAGTGCAATCGCTACTGATTGGCAGGCCGCCGTCCACCCCTTCATCATGTCCGCAAACCGAGCTCGACATCAAAGGTGGTGTGCTGTGGGCTGGAAAAGCAGTCCCGGATGCATTCATCAATCCCCCTGACCAGGTCGGCCTGCAAGGCCTGTTTGACACGGATCCAATCACGGTCAGCGAGATTGTGATGATTGCCGACGAACCTGCTGAGCAGGAGGCGCCGCAGCAACCACAGAGCGTTGCCACGACTCAGCCTTTGCCCCTGAATCAGTCAGTGCTTAGCCAGTTTATACCACGCCCCTTTGGCATTGAGGAGCGCGTCAGCGCGCCCGAAACAAACCAATTGATGTGTGAAGCGGGTAGCGATATTGGCGGCGCGTACTTTTATTCCGCACGACCCTGGTCGTCAGGCAGCGATCTGCAGCTCGAAATTCGTGCCAGTGGCCAGGGACGTTTCGGCATCGCTCTGGGTGACGCGCAGCGGGACCTGTCGCAATCACCATTGCCTCTGGGCGAGATAGAACTTACCGGCAGCGGGACGCAGGTGTTCAGGTTCGATTTGCCAGACAACGACCTGGCCTGGACCTCGCTGACGGTGGTGTGCCCGCAAACACAGGGGCGATTAACCATGGCCTCTCTGGTTTTGCGCTCATCACCAGCCGTTGACGACAACATCAATGCTGGCGTTGAAACCGTCGACGCCGACCATCAAATCTCGCGCCGCTATCAGCGCGGCGCCTGGCTTTGGGACCCGGATCTATGGCAGAACGACCCGGATGTTATCTGGCAGGCGCAGGCCCAACAACGATTGACCGAGATCTACATATCCGTACCGGTAAACGAGCATGGCAGGGTTGCCGAGAGCGACAGGTTAGTACAATTTGTCATCAATGCCAGCGCAAAATCACTTGATGTATGGCTCGTGGCTGGCGACCCGCATGATGTCCTGCCCGACAATCAAACGGTGCTGGAAAACAGTGTCCGTGCCGCTCTTCTGTACAACAACGATGCACCCGAGGGGGCTCGACTGGCAGGCGTGCAACTGGATATAGAGCCATATCTGCTGCCCGGCTTTGCCCAGGCCCAAGGTCACTGGCGTGAACGTTATGTCGCCGTGATTCAGCGCGTGCATCAAATGCTGGATGGGCAACTACCGCTGGACCTTGTCATGCCGGCCTGGTGGGGGAATCACCCGGCATGGGGACAGGCATTATTGACACAGCTGCCCACCACCAACACTAGCATCAGCATCATGAATTATTTTACCTCTCCCCAGCGGCTACTGATTAGTGCCGAACCGTTCCTGTCCTGGGGACAGCACAGCGCAGTCCCCATAAAAATCGGTGTAGAGTCAGGATCATTGCGCGATGAATACCAGCGACGCTACCGGGCCCATGACCACACTGGCAGACTTTGGTTGATATCCGTCGGCGAGCAGCCAGTGTTTGTTCTGTTTGATCAGCCCCAGTCAAATCTGAATGGCCAGGCCTATGCGTACGCGTTCGAATATGAGCTACCTGCCAGTCTGTATACTTTTGCGGGTGATATGACCCGGTTAAACACCGTACTGGATGAATTGACAAATGAATGGCGAACCTGGTCATCGTTTGCAGGCATCTCCATTCACGGACTGGATGACAGAAATTTTATCGAAGGGTCACAATGAATCTGAAATTACTTGTTGGTGGCACCGTCGCAATCGCCGGACTTGCCGTTCTGATTTGGCTGCGTCTGGCGCCAGAGGCGCCCGTTTTCCCCGATTTGACCGGGCCCTCGCATACCAGTGTGGTCCCAGCGGCGACAACAACGACCTTGGCAGACTATCCGCCAAATGGCAGACAGAGTATGGCGATCTGGGTCAAGGACCCCGACAGCTCCTGGCTGGGTCTGGCACTGGGTTTCAAAAGCATCGGGCTGCCTTTCACGCTGGTGACCGACATCAATGACGCGTTGACGCACCGGGTGGTGCTGGTTTACCCGTCACTGACCGGCAGCAACACAACACCCGAAGCACTGGAGCAACTGCGCGACCATGTCCATCAGGGCGGCACATTGCTGGGTTTTTCAGTGCTCGGCGGTGGCATGCCATCCCTGTTCGGCTTCACTGAGTCGGAGGAGCATGCGCGCCGCCAGCGCATCGAGTTCAATCCCACCCCGCTCACCGAAACACTGATTTCCACTGAGGTGGAGCGCACGATTCAACTGGGCAACCCGGCAGCGGCGGACAGCGGATTGCCAGGCGTACACTACCTCGGGTTTGACCAGGCGCTGGCACAATTCGAAGACGGCAGCGCGGTCATCACCCATAAGTCATATCAACTTGAAGAGGCAGCAACGGACGGCCAGGCCTACGCATTCGGACTGGACATCGGGCACTTCATTCTGCGCGCATACAATGGCCGCTTTTCCAACCTGGCAGATACCTATGTCAACGCCTATCAACCGCAGGTTGATACATTACTGCGCCTGATCACCCGTATCTATCAGCAAGGCGAGCCGGATGCCGTCATCCTGTCACCGACACCGCACGGCAGGGATTTCACCGCCCTGATGACACACGATGTCGATTTCACACGCTCAATCAACAATATTCCGGCATATGTTGCCCTGGAAAAAAGCTACGATATCCCCGCCACCTATTTTATTCAGACCAAATACGTGACTGACTACAATGATCGTCGTTTCTTTGATCCTTCAAGGGCTGCGACGCTGACCTTGCTGTTGGAGAATGGCATGGAAGTGGCAAGTCACAGTGTCGCCCACTCCAATGAGTTCGCCCGGATGCCGCTTGGGACCGGGCTGGAGCAATATCCGGACTATCGTCCGTTTGTTCGCGATTTTTCAACGGTTGAAAACGCGAGCATCATGGGTGAATTACGCGTCAGCAAATTCCTGCTGGAGTCGCTGTCGGACACCAGTATTGTCTCCTTTCGACCGGGACATCTGTCTTTGCCGGAGGCATTGCCGCAACTTCTGGTTGCCAATGGCTACCGCTACAGCTCCAGCATCACCGCCAATGAAGCGATGACACACCTGCCCTATCGTCTGACCCATGACCGGACTTATGGCAGCCAGGTCAACGCCTTTGAATTCCCGGTGACCATTGAAGATGAATACGGCCGCGTAAACGACCGTTTTGACGAGATTGTCACGGTATCAAATCAGGTGGCGCAGTATCAGGGCCTGGTGAATCTGATGATCCATACCGATGAACTGGGCGAGAAGCTGACGTTTGTGCAGCGCTATCTGGCGCATTTCAAGGATCAGGCCTGGTTTGATACGGTCTCCGGTTACGGCGACTGGTGGGCGGCCAGGAACTCTGCCCTGATCAGCGTCAGCACCAGCGCAGCGGGTGCCCGACAGATAACAGTGACCGTTGATCACCGTATCGACGGGCTCACGCTCCGGATACCGTCCGGCTGGCAGTACCGCTCAGGACTCGATGGCACGGTGCAGCAAGGTGATCGTTTGATCCTGGGATCATTGGAAAACCAGACCGAGCTGCTATTCTGGCCCTGAACAGGGCCGCACCCCGATTCAGTCATCCGCCTCGTCGTAATCATTGCCTTTGCTGGCATTGGTTTTTGCGCCTTTGCGAACATTTTTCCTGGCACTGGTCTTGCCACTGCTCTTGGCACTGCTCTGGGAAACAGGCTCCGCACGGCTGTCTTCAAGTTCAGCGGCCGGCTTTTGCGCCTGCTCAACCGACGTTTCCGAGGATGACTCAATAACAATGGGTGCGGGGGGCGCTTTGCCCTGCTTGTCCTGTCCGAAGTACATGGTCAGGTGCGGGAACGGAATCTCAATGCCCGCTGCATCCAGATGGTACTTGACCAACCGGTTGTAAGCGCGGCCCACGCCCCACTGCGTACCGGGCAGCGTCTTGATCCGGACCCGTATATTGACGGAGCTGTCGGCCAGTGCGGTGACACCATGCACTTCCAGATCGGCAATGATGTTGGCTTTGTGCGCAGGATCCGCTATGAGCTCCGCAAAGGCCTCACGCAGTTTGATGATCACCTCGTCAATATCTTCCCGGTAGGCAACCCCGTACTCACCCACGTGATAGGCAAACTCACGCATATAGTTGGCGACCGTATCGACAGATGAAAACGGAATCAAATGGTAAGTGCCTGACAGGTCACGAATACCCAGTGAGCGGATGGTAAGCTTTTCTGCGGTTCCGGTGACGCCCGCGGCACTGACAACATCACCGGCATTGATGGCGTTTTCCAGCTGAATGAACACACCGGTAATAATGTCCTGCACCAGTTTTTGTGCACCGAAACCGATGGCCAGACCCAATACACCGGCACCCGCAATAAGCGGTCCGATATTGATGCCGATCTCCGACAAGACAATCATCGCAGTCATGACAATAATCGTGATGGCCACGGCGTTGCGGAAAATGGTCAACAGGGTACGTTCGCGTGCACTTGCTTCATGAGCACCTGCCGCCGGATTCAGGCGCTGCTCAATCCAGCTCGCCAGGCCTATCCAGATCAGCATGGCCACAAGGATGATAATCACCACCGACACCACCGTACTCAATGTACGCGCACCGGTCTCCGATGCATACCATGCCATCAGATCAAACAGGCCCCAGGCGTCGGCAACGAATCCTACGATAACGAGCAGTATCGCCAGCCGCACCACTTTCATGATGTTAGGCAAAAAGCTGTTCAGCCGCGACTCCAGCATCGGAAAACGAGCCTGGGTTTCCTCGGGCAGATGAAAGCCGCGGCTGATCAATTGGCTCAGCACTACCGATACAAACAGCCCGACACCAATGGCGATGAGCGTCTGCAAAGAAGCCATCAACATGAACGGCAGTGCGTCTTCAGGCCGCGCCACTGTCACCAGAGCCAGTGCTGCAAAGTAGACAATCGCTACCACATACCAGCTTTTGGCGAACATCGTGAGCAGCACGCGGTTGAAGGCCAGATCAGCATGACCGGCCCTAAGCAGCAGACCCTGGCTGACAGACGCTTTGTTCTGCAGAATAATCGCCAGTGCATACAGGAATGCCAGCAGCATGACAATAAAGGCGACCAGGCGACCTACCGCCGGGGTAAGCGTGACACTGACCAGAGGCACAAGAAACAGAATACCGTAGCCGATGAATCCACTGAGGCGGGCGAGCCATGCATTCCAGTATGCCGCCTGCTCCGCGGACAACGGCAGCATGCGCAACCCATCGTCGCGTGAAGCGAACAGTCCACGGATGATGGCCTTGAATACTTCAATCAGCAAAAACGCGTTGAGGAACAGTGACTGATGCACGTCCATCTCCCCGGAGCTGCCCAGTACAAACAACGCCACGACATAACCGGCGACATACGCCAGCACAATTACCAAGGCATCAATCAGGGCCGAGCCGATCACCGCAACCGCTTTGCGTAGCATGGCGCTGCGGCCGGACTCGTCCAGCGCCCAGCGATTGATCGAAGCAAACAATGGCCGCGACACCAGTCGCAGGACCAGAAACAGACCAATGGTCACTGCCATCACGATCAGCAGATTGACACCCGTGCCGGCCAATTCACTGACGTCCAATGCTGAATCACCACTGACCAGCTGACCCACAGCTTCTACCGCAGCAAACGCCTGCGTCACAAAACCTTCGGCCAGATCACGGGTGGAATCTGCGATCTGGCGTGCCGGAGAAATGCGCTCGGCGCTGCCGTCGGCAATAGCGGTTGGCACCTCCGGCGTATCGCCGGCAGCCAGGGCCCTGAGGTCCAGAATGAGTCGCTCACGGGCTTGCTCGTCCTGCAGGATATCTGCCAGATTGGCGTACGTTTCTGTATCAGGAGAGCCGGTACTTGCCGGCGCTTCGGCCGCAAACACAGAGGGGGTAGTAAACAGGGTGGTAAGGATCAGGACGAGGAAGGCAGCAAATGCCTGCAATTGCGTTTTTATCACGGGTCGGCTCCATGCGCGCGTGTTATGACTTCAGAGTATGCCTCAGGGGCAGTCTCGAGTATCTGACACTACGATCATATCCTGCGTACGGATCATCGGTACAAGGCCGTCGCGGGTGCCAATATGGGAATGGTAACGGGAAACTGACAGGTACTACAAATGCGCGGGTGGGGCCCATAATAAAAACCCGGCCATGTCAGCCGGGTTTTTGCCTTGCCTTGTAGATAACCAGAACGACTACGACAAATCAGAAACCGTAGCGGAATCCTACCTCAAGCGACCGCTCAGGCCCAACATAAATGCCCTGGCGAAGGCCCGCGATATATTTCTTGTCGGTGATATTCTTCACTGCTCCAAACACAGTAAAACTTTGGTCAATATTGTACTGTGCAGTCAAGTCAAAGACCGTATAGGCTGGCAACAGGCCGCCCCAGATCCCACCAGCAGCACCGGTTGGCAGATCAACCTGGTTGCTGGGATCGCCATATTGCTCACCCCTGTGGTGGGCAGTCAACGCCGTCTGTAGTCGGTCAACGGTGTAGTTCAGACCAATATTGGCAAGTATCTTGGGTGCATAAGGCAGCCGATTGCCTTCAAACGTACCGGTTCTGAACTCCGATGTCGGAATCCAGGTGGCATTGGAATTCACGCTGAAACCGGCACCAAAGTCATAATCCAACACGAACTCCATACCGTAGTGCTCGGTTTCTCCGGCATTGGACTGCGACAGGTTCGGATCACTGTTACCGGTGACCACCTGGTTGCTGAAGTCCATGGCGAATGCTGCCACTTCGTAACTCAGCGCGCCCTCAGCGCCACGAATACCGATTTCATAGTTGGTGGACCGCTCGCCGTCCAGATTCTGATCAGTCAGACCATCCAGCGCCACGCCGTTGGACGCCGGAGAAAATGCGCGATACACACCACCATAAATCTGCGCGGCCGAGGTCACGTCGAAAGTTGCGCCAACACCGGGCAGGAACTCTGTATTGCTGGTTGCGGCCGACGCGTTGTTCTGGGTCAGAATCAACTGTTTTTGTTCATAGTCTTCAATGCGCAGACCGGGCGTGACGGCAAGCCTTTCTGTCACCTCGATGCGGCTTTGCACATACGCGGCAACGCTATCGGCCGAGTCGATACGATGGCGGTCATTGGTGCCAGTACGGTCCTGCTGACGTGTGGCACGAATGCGGTTGTCATCGGACTCTTCAGTCATGACCCGGAAACCAAACTCGGTATCAGCCGTCAAGCCACCCCATTCGTGTGCCAGTGACAGCCGGGTTTCGGCGCCCAGGCGCTCAAAGGACCGATTGTTACCGGTCAGCGCATCCGTGTAGACCCAGCGGCCCGCCAGGTTGGAGGCAGGCGTATCGACACTGTAACGCCAGTAGTCCCGGCTGACATCGCTCCAGTAGAACAATGTCTTTAACGTGGTGGCGTCATTGATTATCCACTCATGATTCAGATCCACTGCCTGGCGTTCCTGCAGGTACCAGTCATCCGGCGCCGGGTTGTAATCGGCACCCGACCGGTAGGCATCCAGAAACACACCCCGGTAGGATATATTGGCATCGTTTTCATGGAAGGAAACCTTCACACCCACGCGCTGGTTATTGCCAATCGCAGTGCCGGCTTTGAGCATGACATCGGCCATCTCATAATCTTTGTCCATGAAACCATCGCTGTCAGCGTAGGTGGCAACCACACCGGCATAGGCGTCGCCAGAGACATTCGTGCCGCCTGCTTCAATATTCATTTCGCGCAGATTGAACGAGCCTGCGCGTCCGGACACCTTGACGCCATCATCGGGTGTTTTGGTGATGTAATTCACGACACCGCCAATGGTGGATGGGCCATAACGCAGTGACGAGGAACCCTTCAGGATTTCAACCTGTTCCACGCGTTGAATACGGGTGTTGAAATAGCGGTCGTTGCCAATAAACAAGCCCGGCGCTACCGGCACACCATCTTCCAGCATTAGCGACTTGGATTCGCTGGCGGACAGCCCTCGCAGGCCGAAGTTGGCCACAATCGAGGTTTCTTCCTCGCCTTTGATATTAACGCCCGGGATGCGACGCAGCACATCTTCCGTGGACAGCGGCTGAATCGCCTGAATCTGCTCCAGGTCAATCAGCGTCACGGTGCCGGTCTCCAGGTAGGCATGGCCTTGCTGATTGCCGGTTACGCGTATCACTTCGATGCCCGGGCTTGCAGAACGAAAGGTATCCTCTGCCTGACCGGTTTGAGCTGATACAGTCAGTGGCAGTGCTGTCAACGCCAGCGCCACGGCCAATCTGGATTTTGTGTAAGATGGTAAAGCAGACATCGAGTACCCCTGAAATTGTTGTGTTTGGCGCTGAGCTGAATCGTCCAGCAGGCCTTGGGCGCGGACGATTTCGACCTGAGCTTCAGCGGGAGGGAATACTAAATGCAAATGATAACGATTGTCAACTGCACTTTCATCTGATTTATATCAGCAAAACCGCTTATTTGATGTCAATGCCCCAAAACTGACGGTAAACTTGATTTATGAGTAAAAACACACCATTGGCCGGTTTCGAGCGCTATCTCTCTTTATGGGTTGCCCTGTGCATCGCAGCGGGCATCGCTTTGGGCACTCTGTTACCGGCTTGGTTTCAGGCACTGGCAAGTATTGAATATGGTTCAGTGAACTTTTTGGTCGCCATTCTTATATGGTTTATGGTGTACCCCATGATGGTGGCAGTGGATTTCAGCAGCCTGCGCCGGATCCACGAGCGCCCCAAGGGCCTGATCATCACCCTGACGGTTAATTGGTTAATCAAACCTTTTACCATGGCCGCACTTGGGGTTTTGTTTTTCCACACGCTGTTTATCGATCTGATTGATCCCGCCAATGCCAATCAGTACATCGCCGGATTGATTCTGCTAGGCGCAGCCCCCTGCACCGCCATGGTGTTTGTCTGGTCTCAGTTGACCCGCGGCGATCCCAACTACACCCTCGCCCAGGTGGCGTTGAACGACGTCATCATGGTGTTTGCCTTCGCCCCTCTGGTAGCACTGCTGTTGGGCGTCACAGATATCGAAGTGCCTTGGGTGACCTTGCTGCTCTCTGTGGGTCTTTATGTGGTGATCCCGTTGTTGGCGGGCATTGCCACCCGTGTTCACCTGAGTCGGAATGCTGAACACCCCGCTGACGCTGAAGTAGCCGTAGCGCGCTTCACCGCAAAGATAAAACCGTTGTCTGTCCTGGGGCTGCTGGCGACTGTCGTGTTGTTATTTGGTTTTCAGGGCCAGGTGATTCTGGAGCAGCCACTGTTGATTGCGTTGATAGCGGTGCCACTGTTGATCCAGTCCTACGGCATGTTTGCCATCGCTTATGCTGCTGCCAAAATGTGGAAGGTACCCTTCAATGTTGCCGCACCCTGTGCCCTGATTGGCACTTCCAATTTTTTTGAGCTGGCTGTTGCTGTCGCCATTGGTTTATTCGGCCTGAATTCCGGCGCTGCCCTGGTAACGGTGGTCGGTGTGCTGGTAGAAGTGCCAGTGATGCTGTCCCTGGTTGCGTTTGCCAACAGAACCCGTCACTGGTTTCCCGAGCCGGAACAATAGACGACTGATCGCCTGCTCGCCGCCACCGACATCTGACTAACCTCCGACTGTGCGTCAGTTTTACACCAGATCCGCATTAAAGAATTAACTACGCCTTAAGCTGAACTTAAGGTTCAGCGCGCATGATGCTCCCGTAGTCAGAGGGATTATCATGAGTAAGTTAACGTTTCCCGCCACAGACCAACTGGCGTCATTTGAACAGCAGAACCTGAGTATCCTGATCAGTTATTGCGCAGACGGCAATACTGAGCTGCGGCGCAGGCTCGAACAAAGTGTAGCCGAACACTTTGCAGCCGTATACGGCGCTCACGTCAGTCAGTTTTTGCCTGTGTTGCTGGGACTTGAAAGCAACGGCGAGATTAAGGCTGTTGTTGGTTTGCGACCGACAGGTGATGAGCAGCTGTTTTTACAGCAGTATCTGGACCAGCCCATTGCACGCCTGATTGAAAGCTCAACGACGCTGACCACCTCCGCAGACAGCATCATCGAAGTGGGCAACCTGGTATCGGGCTCTCCCGGCATGGCCAGGCTCCTGATCACGGCGCTGACGCATTATCTGTTTAGCTGCGATTTTGAATGGGTCGCATTCACCGGCACCCCCTTGTTACTGAACAGCTTCTCCCGCCTGACACTGAGCCCTGTTGTGCTGGCCGACGCAGATCCGGCGCGTCTCGAGCACGATGGCAGAGAATGGGGAAGTTATTACACGACCAGACCCAAAGTGATGGCCGGCTATATCCCGGAGGGTTTCCGCCAACTGCAAGCGGCCGGTGTATTCCAACGGTTGAGTTACATGCCCCACTATAACAACGCAAATCATCAGGAGAGCAAGTCTCGTGTCTGCGCCTGAGTTGTTAAACATTGAGCGTTTTCTAAAAGGCCATCATGGCAAAATAGCCATTGAATCCGAACACACACAATACAGCTATCAGAGTATCGCAGATCAGGTTGATTGCCGGGTGGATCAACTCCGGCGCAGCGGTGCCCGCGTGGTTGCCCTTTCCGAGCCGGATACCGTGAATTGGATTGTCTGGGACCTGGCATTGTTGCAGGCGGGTTGTGTCTGTGTGCCGGTGCCACCATTTTTCACCGTCAGCCAGGTCCGTCATTTGCTGCAACAGACAGGTGCCGACACCTGGATAGGCCCTCACCCCGACAGCGAACTACTCAACGAGTTCGGCTTTGCCGCTGGCATGTGTGGCTGGCAACGCAGTACTACTCCCGTCGATATGCCTGCGGAGACGGCAAAGATAACGTTTACATCCGGGACAACAGGCACGCCCAAAGGCGTTTGTCTGTCTGCTGCAGCGATGCTCACGGTAGCAAAAGCACTGACAGACATAACCGCGGATCAATCGTTGAGCCGGTATTTGACACTGTTGCCGCTGGCAGTGCTACTTGAAAATCTGGGTGTGTGGGCGGCCTTTATATCAGGTGCAACCGTCTGCGTTCGCAATATCAATGCACTATCCAATAGCGCCGCAGATCAGCAGGGTCTGCTGCAAGCCATTACAGAATGCAGAGCCAACAGCATGATCCTGGTGCCACAACTGCTGGCAGGACTGCTGCAGGCACAGTCTCATGGTTTTCAGTTGCCCGCGTCGTATCGCTTCATCGCGGTCGGCGGGGGCCGCGTTGGACAACGATTGCTGGACCGCATAAATGAGCTGGCCTGGCCGGTTTATGAAGGTTATGGCCTCTCGGAATGTGCATCGGTGGTTTGTCTCAACAAACCTTCACAGTATCAGCCCGGTAGCGTTGGAACAGCGCTGCCCCACCTGCAGATTTCGATCGCCGGCGATGGCGAAATATTGGTTCATGGTGCCGGTGTACTGGGTTATGTGGGCAGCCCACATTGCCCTGCACAAGCCTGGCCGACCGGCGACCTGGGATTTGTCAAAGACGGCTTTGTATACATAAATGGCCGGAAAAAACACCAGTTTATTACCGCGTTCGGGCGCAATGTCAGTCCCGAATGGGTAGAAGCGGAACTGTGCAGTCAGCCGGAAATAAATCAGGCATTTTTTTACGGCGAGGCCCTGCCGGTTAATACCGCAATCCTGGTACCAGCTACCGATAACAAAAATGCCGTACAACGCGCTGTCGACCGGGTCAACGCCCTGTTGCCGGAATACGCACGGGTTGGTTCATGGGTAGCTGCCAACGAACCATTCAGCGTCGGGAACGAGCAGCTGACTATCAATGGTCGTCTGCGGCGCGAACAAATACTTGATCAGTATCAACAACACTTTCATCAACACGGTTCAGACTGGAGTGCATATGAAGTTTTATGATGAATTACGACAGGCAACAGTTACTGAAAAAAAATATCTGTTCAGCTCCCCTCTCATTCAGGGTGCCTTGCAGGGCAAGGTAGACGTCAGCAGTTACTCTGCGTTCCTGGCACAGGCCTTTCACCATGTCAGTCATACCGTGCCTCTACTGATGGCATGTGGTGCCAGACTACCGGCACGAATGGAATGGTTGCGAGGTGCCATGGCTGAATATATCGAAGAAGAGTACGGCCACCAGGAGTGGATACTGAATGACATCAAGGCCTGTGGTGGAGATGCCGAGGCCGTGCGTCATGGCAGACCGGCGTTAGCCACAGAGCTGATGGTCAGCACCATGTACGACCGTATCAACAGGCTCAACCCGGTCTCCATGCTCGGCATGATATTTGTACTTGAGGGCACCAGCATTGAACTGGCCACCAACGCCGCCAACACGTTGCAGGCAAGTCTCAAGCTGCCGGAAGCTGCTTTCAGCTATTTGAGTTCACATGGCGCCCTTGATCAGGAACATATGAAATTCTACGAGAAACTGGTCAACAGACTAGACGATGACGATGACAAAGCCTGTGTTATCGACACTGCCAGGGTAATCTACACGCTATACGCACAAATGTTCAGAACCCTGCCGGCATCGGGAGAACAATATGCGCTTGCAGGATAGCGTCGTACTTTTGACTGGCGCGACCGGCGGCATGGGCCAGGCGATACTGGCGCAGCTGGTTGCGGCGGGCGCCAGATTAACTGCGGTCGGGCGAGATACTGCCACATTGATTGAACTCGACAAGCGTTATGGTGACTCAATAAGCACCATCACGGCTGACCTTCGGGTACCGGAAGATCGTCAGCGACTGGCCCAGACCATGCAAAGTAAAGTCGGATTCAATCTGTTGATCAATGCGGCTGGTGTCAATGATTTTGCCCTCTTCGAAAATCAGGATGACGAACAGATCTCCGGGATGATCAATATAAACCTGACCGCCACCATGCTGGTAACCAAATCAATGCTACCTCTGCTAAAACAGGCGCCGGAGTCTTGCGTGGTGATGGTAGGCTCGACATTCGGCGCTATCGGCTACCCTGGCTTTGCCAGCTACTGCGCCACCAAATTTGCCTTGAGAGGTTTCTCCGAGGCGTTGCGCCGGGAGCTGGCAGATACGCGTGTCAGTATTCTCTATCTGGCACCACGTGCCACCCTGACAGACATGAATAGTACCGCAGTTGAAGAGATGAATGCCGCCCTGGGCGTGAAGATGGATTCGCCGGAAAAAGTGGCACGCTGCCTGGTTAAGTCTTTGCAGAGAAATCTGTCAGAAGTCCACCTGGGTTACCCCGAGCGGGTATTTATTCGTCTGAATGGATTAATGCCGCAATTGGTCAGCCGTTCTTTGCGCAAGCAGTTGTCCACAATTCGTCAATTTGCAACAACACGAGTGGAGAATCCCTGATGAAAACATTATCGCTTTTGAGTTTGGTATTCGTGCTTGGCGTTAGCAGTGCCGCGTCGGCGGCTGATTACCAGAAACTGCAATCGGATTGGGCGATCGCCAACTATCAGACGGCCAAAGACCAACAGTCTGATGTTTTTGAGGCATTGGCCGCAGAAGCTGAAAAGATGGTGAACGAAAATCCTGACAGCGCCGAAACCCACATCTGGTATGGCATTATCCTGAGTACGTGGGCAGGCGTGGATGGTGGCTTGAGCGCGTTATCGCGCGTAAAGCAGGCACGTTCGCAACTGGAGGTCGCGCTGGATCTGGATCCGGACGCACTACAGGGATCCGTATACACCAGCCTGGGCGCATTGTACTATCAGGTTCCCTCCTGGCCAATTGCGTTTGGCAACAAAAAGGAAGCCGAGAAGCTGCTGCGCAAGGCGCTGGAGATAAACCCTGATGGTATCGACAGCAACTACTTCATGGGCGATTATCTGTTCAATCAGGAGCGGTTTGACGAGGCACGCGCAAGCCTGCAGAAAGCCCTTGCTGCGCCACCCAGGCCAGGACGCGAATTGGCTGACAGCGGACGCCGGCTCGAAATTGAGACATTGCTGTCAAAAATGTAACCGCACAGGAGCACTGCCATGCGCGTATTGCTGGTAGAAGATCATGAATCCCTGGCCAAAGGCATTCTTACCGCTCTGCGCTCTGAATCATACACAATGGACTGGTTGCAGGACGGTAAAAGTGCACTGCATGCGACCAGCAGCGAAAGTTTTGATCTGGTCATTCTTGACCTTGGGCTGCCCAAAATGGATGGCCTGGCAGTCCTGCGCGCGATGCGTGATCGCCGCCAGCAGACGCCGGTACTGATTCTGACATCCAGGGATGGTGTACAGGACCGAATCGCAGGACTTGACGCCGGTGCCGATGACTATCTGATCAAACCTTTTGACACCGATGAACTAAAGGCGCGCTTGCGCGCGCTGTTGCGACGCAGCGCCGGACGCGCAGCACCCAAAATCGAATTACGCGGGGTTACCCTCAACCCCGGAAATCAGCAGGTTGGCTACCTTGACAGGATTGTAGCGCTGTCGCGCATGGAGTACGTGTTGTTACACGAACTCTTGTCACAACCTGACCGGGTACTCACACGGGATCAGCTTGAACAGTCATTATACGGCTGGTCAGATGAAGTGGACAGCAATACCCTGGAAGTTCATATCCATCACCTACGAAAAAAACTGTGCCCAGAACTTATCAGAACGCTCCGTGGCGTAGGTTACATGATTGAGAGTAACGTATGAGCTCTATTCGTAAACGTATCATTATCAGGGTGATGGGACTGCTTGTGCTCGGCTCAGTCATGCTGGGTTTATTCAGCTACCTGGATGCCGCACACGAGGTTGAAGAGTTATTCGATGCGCAACTGGCGCAAAGCGCGCGCGTCCTCGCCGGCCTGCTGAGTGAACCCATGGCACAGCTTGACCATGATGTATTGGCACGAATGCTGGTGGAATCAACAGCGGACCATCCGGCGATCGGACACCCTTACGAAGCCAAAGTTGCCTACTGGGTAAAAGATGCAAGAGGACAGCTGACTGCGGGTTCGTTTTCCGCTCCAGAGTTTCCGTTGATTGACTGGAGCCCCGGGTTTGCAACACTTGCACAGCCGGACAATGACTGGCGTACCTACGTGCTGACGTTGCCTGATTCAGGCCTGTCTATTTGGGTAGGAGAGCGCACTGACATTCGTGGCGAGACCGTTAGCCGAATCGTGCTCGGTACGATCGTGCCAGATCTCATCGGGATACCGTTGATGCTATTGTTGGTGTGGGCTGCCATAGGCTCCGGGCTTAAACCGCTGGATAGACTGGCGCAGCAGATCCGCTCTCGCGACCCCGACAGTCTGGTGCCAATCACGGAACCTGATCTGCCGCAGGAAGTCGCACCCATGCAGGCCGCCATTAACCGGCTGTTGCTGCAGGTTAAACAATTACTCACGCGTGAACAACGCTTTATCGCCGACGCCGCGCATGAGCTACGTACACCGTTAGCAGTGATGAAGGTGCATCTGGACAACGCCAGGAACGAAGTCAACCCAGAGCAAACCCACGAATCCCTGGAACATCTGCACAAAGCGGTCGAACGCACATCGCGACTTGTATCACAGATGTTAGAGTTGGCCCGCCTGTCCGACGCTGCTATCACTCATAAAACCGCTATCAATATCCTGGAAGAAACCCGCAGCGCGATCTCCGATATTATGCCGCTGGCCTTGCAAAGACATCAGTCACTCGAAGTTGAGGCACCTGCGCCAGGCATCAGCGAACAGGCATTTGAACCAGGCTCGTTCAAGACCCTGCTACAGAATCTGGTAGGCAACGCTATTACTCACACAGATGAAGGCACGCGCATCATTGTCAGCATCATGATCCGGGAGCACGTTTGGTGTTTATGCGTAGATGATTCCGGCGCCGGCGTGTCAGAAGAAGACCGAGCGTTGCTTGCCGAACGCTTCTTTTCCAGTGGCGATACCCATGGCTCAGGACTGGGTCTGTCTATCGCCAAACGCATTGTGGAGCGACATCAGGGAACCCTGGTATTGGACACCAGCCGCCTCGGCGGCCTGCAGGTACGCGTATGCTTCCCGTTGAACATATTTCATACAAGCGACACAAAATAAAGTCAAACTGACCAGCAAAGCAATACGGAGAGTAACTAACATGACCAACGAAAACGAACTATACGAAGTAAAAGTCTGGGACCGTTCCATTAGAATATTTCATTGGGTGAACGTCCTGTGTGTCCTGGCCCTGATGACAATCGGCTCAGCCATTCTGTATGCGGATTTCCTGGGCATCAGCGGCGACGGAAAAATCACGCTGAAGATTATGCATGCTTACGTTGGCTATGTATTTGCATTCAATTTGATCTGGCGTCTGGTATGGGGGTTCATTGGCAGCCGCTTCTCGCGTTGGGGATCCGTTGTTCCCTTCGGACGCGGATATGTTGGCGAGTTAAAAGACTGGCTTTACGGAATACGTAACGGCCAGGCACCTGTATACCGGGGGCATAACCCCGCAGCCCGCTTGATGCTGCTGGCATTGTACATGTTATTGGTGGGCCAGATGTGCACCGGCCTCGTGCTGGCCGGCACTGATTTATACTTCCCTCCGTTTGGTCATGAGTTTGCCGAGTGGGCGACCGGTGCAGGAGAAGATCACAGCCAGTTGATTGGCCTGGTTCCGGGTAACAAGGAGTTGCTGGATCCGGAGGGTTATGCCGCCATGCGTCAGTTTCGCGAGCCCTTTATCGCCATTCATAAAATTATTTTCTGGCTTATGCTGGGCGCAATCTTTCTGCATGTAGCGGCTGTCGTTTATGACGAAATACGTCATCGTAACGGACTTGTCTCTGCCATGATTACCGGCAAAAAGGTTTTGCGAAAACCGTCAAAAGATTAAATCAACAGGCTCTTCTACACAGCATTTAATGCGGGGCTTAAGTTAAGGGGCTTATCTTCAGGAGGCTGTTAATTGCCTGAAGATAGCCCCTTGATCGTTTTCCTGCGTCTGCGGTGACAGCTTCATGCCTCTGGCGGCATGCGCAGATAACGGGCTCAGGTGTGGCCGATGCCACTGACCGGCAAATGCCAGTACGCAATGTCTTTGCCCACGTTATCTGTCAGCCCGGAAACCACCCGCTCGACAAGCGCCTCATCAACAATGATTTCGAACTGTACCCGTTGCCGGCGCCCGCTGACCTGCTCGGTCACGGTCAACCGTTCACCACCGCCGTGCCCCTGCGCGGTAAACGACGTAAATCCTTTTACCTCCTCCAGAGCCAACAGGTAGTCAACCATATCGTCTTCCAGTGCAGGCGGAATATTCAGTACCAGTAAATTTTTCATACGGGCTCTCCTGCAACCGTCGCGTTGTGTTCATTTTTGTGAAAGTGTCGGTAAACGATTGGCAGTAAAAACAGGGTCAACAGCGTGGAACTGATCAAACCACCGATCACCACAATGGCCAACGGCTTCTGGATCTCCGAGCCGGGGCCCGTTGCCAGCAACAGTGGTACCAGACCGATTGCACAAATCGAGGCAGTCATCATGACCGGACGTAGCCGGCGCAATGCTCCTTCAAATGCAACGTCAGCCGCAGGCATACCCTTGTCCGCCAGATGATTGAAGTGCGACATCATGACCACGCCATTGAGCACAGCAATGCCAAGCAACGCAATGAACCCCACTGACGCAGGTACTGACAGGAATTCCCCGGTCAACCACAGGGCGAGCAGTCCACCGGTCATGGCAAATGGAATATTGGACAGGATAATGACGGCCTGCTTAAGCGAGTGAAAGGTCATGAACAACACCAGTGCAATCATCAGCAGTGCTACAGGTACCACGAGTGCCAGGCGCGCTGCCGCCCGCTGCTGATTTTCAAATTCACCGCCCCACTCCAGCGTATACCCTTCCGGCAGCTCCAGTTGCTGTGCTATGACCTGTCGCGCCTCATCGACAAACCCCACCAGATCCCGTTCTTCCACATTGGTCCGTATTACGGCAAAACGTTGCCCGTCTTCCCGATTAATCGTCACCGGACCTTCCACACGGGCAATAGTCGCAACACTGGACAACGGCACAAATCCTCCGTCCGGCAGACTGATCAGATTGTTACGCATGGCGGCGTCACCATCCCCCATGATCTTGTCAAAGCGGATCATCAATGGCACACGGGCACCATCCTCTATGACAGTCCCCACATCCAGACCCTCAATTTGTGCACGCAGTCGACGCTGCAACTGGTCGGCGTCCAGGCCCAGTTCCCCGGCACGGATGCGGTCAACAGTAATCTGCAGATATTGCGCGCCCTCGTTCAGCGTCGCCGTGGTATCAACGGCCCCGGGGATTGTTGCCACCGTGTCAGATATGCGTTGTGCATAGTTGTTCAGTGCATCCAGGTCGGTTCCAAACAGTTTAATGGCGACATCACCGCGAGAGCCGGTCAACATCTCGGAGACACGCATATCAATGGGCATGGTGAAGCCGTAATTGATACCACGATATCGATCCATGACGGTACGCAGGTTCTGCTCGAGCCCTGCCTTGGATCCGGCTTGCCAGTCGCTGGCAGGTTTCAGGTGCAGGAACATGTCGACTTCATTAAGACCCATCGGGTCCATACCGATCTCATCGGAGCCAGTCCGTGATACCAGGCGTTGAATCTCCGGTATCTCGGCCAGCAAGGCTTTTTCTACCTCGGTAACCATCCTTGTTGAGGTTTCCAGATTGATCGACGGGATCAATTCCATCTGTATGATCATGTCACCTTCATCCATGGTCGGCATAAAGGTTTTACCGACCAGAGGGAAGATGGCAACGGTGGCGACCAGCAAAGCGGATGCAAGCCCGATCACATAGATCGGTTTGGCCAGCGCCTTTGACAGTAACGGCGTATACACACGCAACAGATTCCTGGCCAGCCACGGTTCATCGTGCTCAGCCCTGGTTATCAGATAGGACGCAACCACGGGAATAACCGTGAGTGACAAAATCAGCGAAGCGATCAGCGCAAACACAATAGTCATGGTCACCGGCCCAAACAGCTTGCCTTCCAGACCTTCCAGTGACAACAGTGGCAGGAATACAATGATAATAATCAGGATGCCGGAAGTAACCGGCACCGCAACAGATTTCACGGCACGAAAAATCACGTGTAATCTTGGCAGCCGGTTCTGCCCGCCATGATGACTCATAGTCGCGACAATGTTTTCTACTACCACAATGGCGGAATCAACCAGAATTCCGATGGCGATCACCAGCCCCCCCAGGCTCATCAGGTTGGCAGTCATGGAGACGCTGTTCATCAACAGGAATGTAACCAACGCCGAGAATGGCAGAATCATCGCGGCGGTGACTGCAGCGCGGATATTACCCAGAAACAGCACCAGCAGAATGACCACCAGCGCCACCGCTTCCAGCAACGCTTTGGTGACAGTATTCACCGCGCCGGCAATCAGGATACTGCGGTCATAGAACACATCAAAATACGTGCCCTCTGGCAGAGTGGCTTCAATCTCTGCCATTTTGGCCTTGGCGCCGTTAACAACGTCCCGGGCATTGGCACCGGTCATGCCAATCACCAATGCCTGTACGGCTTCGCCGGTGCCGTCGGCGGTCACGGAACCATACCGCTCCATGGTGCCGCTGGTCACGGTCGCGAGCTGCGACAGCGGCACGGGTTGTCCGTCGCTGTCCATGACACGAATGTCGCGAATATCCTGCAGACTGCCAATGGCGCCTGATACACGAACCAACAGCGCTTCTTCACCCTGATCAATCCGACCGGCACCATCATTCTTGTTGCTGGTCTGCAGGGCGGAAATCAACTGTTCGTGGATGACATTCAGTCTCGCCATGGCAGCGGCATCAGGTATCACTTCATAGGTGCGCACATAACCGCCCAGCGCATTGACATCGGCAACACCCGGTACTGTGCGCAGCGCCGGTCTGATGGTCCAGTCCACCAGGAAACGCTTTTCCTCCAGCGTCATGGTGTCGCTTTCGACGGTAAACATGAACATGTCACCCAGCGGCGTGCTCATCGGCGCCAGTCCGCCGCTGATATCGCCGGGAAGATCGCCCCAGACATTATTCAGGCGTTCAGCCACCTGCTGCCGTGCCCAGTAAATGTCAGTGCCTTCTTCGAAATCCAGCGTAATGGAACTGAGTGCGTATTTGGATATGGAGCGCAGTATGGTTTTGCGCGGAATACCTAACAGTTCCACCTCCACCGGTTGCGTGATCAGGGCCTCCACCTCTTCCGGTGTCATGCCAGGCGCCTTGATGATGATCTTGACCTGTGTTGGTGAAATGTCCGGAAAAGCATCAATGGGCAGCTGAAACAGCGCACTCATGCCAAACCCTGCCACCAGAAGCGCCAACAGCCCTGTCAGCAGGCGCTGACTCAGTGATAATTGAACCAGTTGGGACAGCATTATTGTGTACCTCCCAGTCCCAGCTGAATACCTTTCAGTACGGCAGCGCCCTGGATCACGATCTCCTCGCCCGCGCTGATACCGCTGGCGGCCAGGTAGTTGCGCCCCATGGTCTCTAACGCCAGGGTGCGAGACTCCACCCCCCCCGGACGACGAACATAAACGGTCGTGTCTGCACCGTTAAACACCACGGCGCTGGACGGGATGCGGATGCCCCCGTTCGCCGGCGGCAAAATCAGCGTCAGCGTCTGCCCGGGAACCCAGTTGCTGGCGCCGGCAAACTGAGCCAGCACGCTGATGGTCTGTGATCGAGGGTCTATCTGTTGATCAACCTGGCGCAGTGTCAGCTCTGTGCCCTGCTCAACAACACGCAAACTTTGACCCGGGCTCAATTCACCAACCAGATAGGCTGGCACTTGCGCGCTCAGCCAGGGCAGATCATCATCGGCGGTGACGGCCACGGCGCTGCCATCGGCGATGTAGTCACCTGCTTGCACAAGACGACGAACAATCCGCCCGGTCTGTCCAGCTCGCAGGGTGTATGTCCCCGTCGCCTGTTGCGAGCCGACCAGAGTGTCAATATCTGCGGCGGCAATGCCTGCGCTGAGCAGGCGTTGCCTGATGGATGACACAGTGACAATCGCCTGCTGGTGCTGGCGGCGGGTCTCGGTCAGCCGGGCTTCAGCAATCACGCCAGCATCAAACAGATTCTGGTCCCGACGCAGCACCGCTTCGGCGCTCTCCTGCGCGATCGTCGCCCTGAGCAATTCCTGCTGGGTTGTCAGCAGCTCCTCACTGCGCAAAGTAGCGATTCGTGTGCCGGTGGTTATGCTGTCTCCGGGCGCAACATGCCATTGACTGAGGACACCTTCAAACCAACTGTGCACAGTATTGCTCGCCTCAGGTGAGGCAATGACCGTGGCAGGCACCCGCTCACCGTCAGTATTGCCAACGGGGCTTGCAGGCGCGAACAGTATTGCCAGCTCGCGCATTTCACTGTCTGACAAAGAGATCACTTCCTGAGCGGAAATCGCAGTGGCGGTGGCCATTAACACTAACGCTGAACAAATATTCAGCAGACGGGTGGATGCTGCTTTCATGGCAGGACTCCGAAAATCTGGTTGTATTGAGAGATGAGGTGGTGTTGCTGTTGCTGAAGCTGGTTGAATTCGTAGTCGGCGTTGCGGGCCTGTTGCATGGCCCTGACCACATAGGTCATGTCCACTTCACCATTGATAAAAGCAGTTTCAGCCATCTGCATCTGGCGCTGGCTCAGGTCGCGGTCGCGCTCGCTCAATGGCAAGGTCTGCGCCAGCGTGTGTAGTTGATGTTCGATCTCATGCATTTGTTGCGTCAATTCCCGCATCTGACTTATCAGAGCAACCTCCGCTGCAGTCCGGTTAGCGCGCGCCTCACTGGTACTGGCATTGACCACGCGCCTACTGTTGAGCGGAATGGAAACACTGACACCAACGCTTTCCACGTAAGGCTGAGCAAAAGCACCCCGCTCGCGGCGGACGCCAAACTGCACGGCTGGACTACCTTTAGCCTGACGCTCGGCGCTCAGAATGGTTGCTTCGCTGATATTCAGATCGGCTTGCAGCAACTGTATCTGCGGATGACTGCTGCTGATTTCCTCAGCCCCGCTCTGTTGCTCCTGATGTGCCTGGGCAGGCCGCGTAGTCAGCCCGCCGGTCAATATCTGATATTCGCGCTCGGCGTCCACCACCATTGCGTCAGCTTCCAGTACCTGTTTGTCAGCAGCGAGCAGCAGGCTTTCGACCTGAAGCACGTCCATCTCAGCGGCACTGCCTGCCTGTTGCAATTGTCGTGTCATGTCCAGCAGACGGCTGGCATCCTGTTGCGCCTGCATCGCGCTTGCCATGACCAGGTCGGCCTGCTCCAATTCAGCCAGTGACTCACGCACGCGACCGGCAATCATTAACTGGTACCATGACTGCCATGCCTGATTACGTTGATCGTAGGCGGATCCTCGCTGCAATGCATCGCGACGCTCACCAGGGCGCCATAACTGCACCTGCACGCCAGCTTCCAGCTCACGCTGGCCAACATCACTGAGCAGAGAGTCGTTAATAACACTGGCTTCCAATGATGGGGCACCAACAATCCAGCGTTGCCCCAACGTGCGATATGCCAATGCCTGATCAGCGGCTGACGCTGTCAGCATTTTTTCCGGGGCGGCGTCCAGTGCAGATTGCATCACGGTGTGCACATCCACCTGCTCACTGCGGGCAAGCGGTTCGTGATCGATGCCCAATGCCTGAGTAGTAATGGCTAACGCCACGGCGGCAGCGATACAGGGTTTCAGCCATGTTGCTGACAGAACAGAGTGTTTCAAACCGTCACTCCTTGCATAGTGGATAATGAAAGTAGCGCCAGTGTACGCAGGCAAATGTCGAAATTTTGTCGACAGGCTTTGTCGATCAGCCATTTCTATGATCTGGATCAAAGAGTGATGGCAAAAGTTTTCATTACCGGCAAAGGAATTGACAAATTTTTCGCAACAACCGTGGCAGAATGCAAACATGCCAATATCAGGATTACGCAGATGAGAATACTGATCGTAGAGGACAATCGGGATATCGCAGAAAACATTGCCGATTATCTTGAGCCCTTGGGGCACACGCTCGACTTCGCAGTGACCGGTCCGGGTGGACTGCAGCTGGCCACCAGCAATAGCTACGATGTCATTGTGCTGGATGTAATGTTGCCAGGTATGGATGGCCTGTCCATCTGTCGTGCATTGCGCGAACGTGGAGAAACCTCAACGCCGGTGCTGATGCTGACTGCACGCGACCAGCTGGATGACAAGCTTATGGGGTTCGCTGCGGGTGCCGATGACTATCTGGTCAAACCATTCTCCATCAAGGAACTGGAAGCGCGACTCAAAGCGCTGGTTAATCGTCATGAACGTCACGGCACATCAGACACATTGCAAGTTGGCACATTGCACTTTGACCTGGGCACCTTGCGCGCCGAGCGCGACGGAGTGTCACTGGAACTGAATCCGGTCCAGCGCAAACTGCTGGAGGTGCTAATGCGAAATTCGCACCGGGTGGTGACCCGGGATGAGCTGGAGCGTGAAGTCTGGGGCGAGGACCCTCCTGACAGCGATATTCTCAGAACACATATCTATGCCTTACGCAACGCGATTGACAAACCTTTTGCTGACAAACTTCTGCAAACTGTCCACGGCACCGGCTACCGGTTAACCGAGCCTGAAGATTCCAGGAACTAACATCATGCATACCACTACTACAATTGTCTCTGATCGTTCGCTCAGCCTGCGTTCGCGATTAATTCTTGCCATCGTGGTACTGGTCACACTGATCAGCAGTGTGTTTGTCATCGCCATATGGGAAATAAAAGTCCGTCTGGAAGCCGTCGCTTTTGGCCACATGGTTGAGGAACAATTAACCCTGATGATGGCAGCACCTGAAGGGCCGGCTTCCCTGGATATGCGATTGCTGCCCGACTGGGCGCTGTATACCGGTGATGCATTGACAGGCATGCCCGCGACTTTTGCACAGCTGCCACCTGGCTCTCATCATAGCGTGCGGGTGGACGACAATTATTATCAGGTTGAGGTCAGCACTCAAAGCGAAACACCTGCTGTTCTGACCTACGACATTACCGAGTGGGAGAACCAGGAGCATCGGGTATTGCTTCTAATGGTTCTCGGTATTGCCCTGATGCTGATGATAACGCTGGTCTCGGCAGTCAAGGCATCGGCAGCGGTATTGACGCCACTGCGGCAGCTGACGGAACGCATTGCCGGGGTTCAACCTCAGCAACGAGGCATTCGTCTAAGTGCTGAATTTACCGGTAACGAAGTCGGCCGTATCGCACAGGCGTTTGATGCCTACCTGGAGCGGCTGGATGGATTTGTAGCGCGCGAGAAATATTTCACTACAGCAGCCAGCCATGAGCTGCGCACGCCATTATCTGTGGTGACCGGCGCCATTGAAGTGCTGGAGTCACAGTCGACACTGATACGCGGCGATGCCGCTGCCGGACGTGCCATCAACCGCATCAAACGGGCCTGTCATGACATGCTGGGATTTATTGAAGTCAGCCTGTTGCTGTCAAGAGAGGAGGCCCGGCCGCTTCAGTCTGCCTCTGCAACACCGGTGAAACCACTGGTGGAGCATCTGATTGACGAGCTGCAGCCTCAGCTTGCGGAGCGGAACACACGGGTAACTGTTGCCGCCGAGGCTCCATTGCAACTGGACGAATCCGAAAGCCTTATCCAGATCGTGATCAGTAACCTGTTACGCAACGCTGTAGAGCACACCGTTAATGGGGAAATTACCGTGCGAATCAAACAGGATGCGCTTGAGGTCAGTGATAGCGGCGAAGGTATTCCGACAGAAAATATGGAACGTGTGTTTGAGAACAGCTTCAGCACAAAAGCACAGGGCACCGGGCTTGGTCTGAATCTTGTACAACGACTGTGTGAACGCCTGAGCTGGCAAATCGAGCTGCAAAGTGAACCGGGCCGGGGAACGCGGGTGCAAATCACTTTCCATCCACGTTGAGGCTGTCAGGACTGATGTGAGTCAAAACGCTGCAGGCGCCGCAGCAAGGCTTCATTTTCGGTTTTCAGGCGATCCCTGTGCTCCAGCAACTCAATCACCAGCGCGATGCCTTGCCAATTCAATTCCAGATCCTCTCGCAGGCGCCGCGCGCGCTGCACAATGCACAGGCACTGGTCGTCGAACCGCCATAACTCTGGCCTGTCTCCTTGCGGCTCCACGATGCCATGATCAACGATATCGATCACCGTCTCCCGACTCAGGCCGGTGCTGCTACAGACTTCCTGCAAGGTGATGTGAATGTCCATGTGAATCAACTCCAGTGCTTACCGACCGTAAGAAGATCTACGCACTATTGCGTGGATCAAAACCGGCCTGTTGCTCAGCCAGTTGTTGCCAAAGTTTTTTCGTTGGCTCGTCCGCCGAGGGCGGCATCACCACTTTAAGTACCGCGAACAGGTCGCCAGTGCCGGACTTCATCGGCAGTCCCCGGCCCTTGATGCGCAAACGCTGCCCGGACTGACTGTTGGGCGGAATAGTCAGCTGAATCTTGCCCTGCAACGTGGGCACGGTGATTTTACCACCCAGCGCCGCTTCCCAGGGTGCCAGTGGCACGGTGGTGAGCAGGTTATGGGCTTCGACATCAAACAGCGGATGCGGCACCAGTCTTACCCGCAAGTACAGATCACCGGCAGGCCCCTCACCCAGGCCCGGTGCACCCTGCCCCTTCAGGCGAATACGTTCGCCATCTGCCACACCTTGGGGAATCCTGACATTCAGGGTTTTGGTGATGTCTTGCAGACGTTGCCCGTTCGCGTCGTAATGCGGCAAGGCATATTTTATCTGCTTGGACTCTTCCGCCAGGGTATCTTCCAGAAAGATCGGCATTTCTACTTCGATGTCACGACCACGGCTACGGAATCCGGACGCATCATCGAAACCGGAGGCGCGTCGGCCGCGCTCACCAAAAACGGATGAAAAGAAGTCAGAAAAATCCTGTTCGTTGTAGCTGCCGCCCTGGCTACCAGTGAAACTACCTGCGCCACCAAAACCGCTGGCACCCGGACCCTGCTGGCGGCCACCATGCTTGCGGATTTCGTCATACTCAGCGCGTTTTTTTTCATCACCGAGCACTTCATAGGCCTCTGCCACTTCCTTGAAGCGCTCGGCAGCATCGGTTTCCGAACTGACATCGGGGTGAAATTTACGCGCAAGTTTGCGGTAGGCAGTCTTGATTGCCTTCAGGTCGGCGTCAGTTGCGACATCCAGAGTCTTGTAATAATCCTTGAAATCCATGGTGCCAGATAAACCCGATATTACTGCACAGACACCGACGGTGGTTCCGGTAGTTCACCGAACATATCCATGGTCGGAAGGTCCGGCTTGAACGCCATATGACAGGCTTCACAGCTTGCCACCAGGTCATCACCGGCGCGTCGAATCAGGGTCTGGTCCTGGGCGCGCGCGGACCGGACCGCGTGCCGGCCAGCCTCACTCATCTGGGCTGCATATTGGTTCCAGGCCGGATCAGCGACCCATTCGTCGTCCATGGGGCCGTTGCCGGGAATTTGCAACAAAGCGCCGCCCACCTGAATCTGGTAAGCTTGGCGTTCTACTTCGCGCCACTCTTCGTCAGTTTGCGGTTCATCCCAGTCGGCGCGCCAGATTGGGTTGGCAGCATCGTTTACGAGTGCAACCATGACTTCGTTTAAACTGATGGGCAGGCGAGCCTGCGCGCCGTCTGAATCAGAATCACTGGAACAGGCTGCCAACGTTGCGACAGCGGCGATCGTAAGCATTGTTGTCTTGATTGAGCGCATGTGAAATCCCTCCTGGTTACCGCGAATGAATACCCGCGGCACGTACGTTTGATAACACTTACCTGACCCGTATCCTACCCTCAGGCCCGCCCTGCAACATGATCCTGATCAATGTTCAGCAACTTGATCAAACAATAAAAATCAGTTGTCTGCCGGTTCATTCACCATCGGGCGCTCGGGGTCCATCGCCCATTCGGTGATACTCTCGGCATACAGTCGGGTATTGTCATACCCGCCAAGTTCACTGATGGCGAACCAGTCAATCGAACCCAGATGACCGGTATTGCAGAAAGTCACAGTCAAAGGGGCATCTCGCGCAATGGCGCTATCCAGCATCGCGCTCAACTCGTCTCCTGTCTTCATGCGGTTGCCATCAAACATAGCGGTAAAGCTCAGGTTGGTGGCACCCGGCAACGTGCCTGCACGCGCCGCTGAAGCCTGCTCACCGGCAAAATAGGGCTGCGGACGGGCGTCGACAATCTGCGCATCACCCTCGGCAACCAGGGTTTCCATTTGTGCCGTGGTGGTCTGGTAGGCGCCGTTCCATTGGGGCTGAAAATCTGTGGCACTGACCGCAACTGTGTCGGTAGTGACCGGCAGTTCAGCAGCCTGCCAGGCGGCAAAACCACCGTTCAGGATCGCGAGTGTGTCAACGCCAAGCGACTTCATTGTCCAGTACACCCGGGTGGCGGCGCCCATATCGACGGCACCACTGCCACCATGCACCAACACAAGTGGCGTATTTGCATCAATACCCAGCTCCTGCACAATACGCGTCAGCTCTGACAACGCAGGCAACTGGCCGGCATTCTCCTGTGGCCCGCGGAATTGTGCATAAGGCGCAGACACAGCGCCCGGAATATGGCCTTCGTCATAGTTGCCGGTCAGGTGCAACACGCGTATTTCGTGTTCACCGGCAAGCAAGTCAGACAACTGGGCTGGTTCCAGCAGCGGCGCCCAGCCTTGCGGAGCTGCCACAGCAAAAATGGGAGACAGGACAAGCAGTAACAGTAGCGACATTCGCTTCATATCAGAACACTCCAGATTCAATATTCGGTCTACAGCACAACCTACACAATAGTCCCAATCTGCCCTGATGTGCAATTCCTGCGCATAACCCGGATCATCAGGAGTCTTCCTGGCGCGCGACTTCTTTTCGGGCGCCAACGCCAGCGGCCCAAAGTGCGATCGCGACAATGACGCCGACCGAGGCACCATAAACAGTACTGTTCATCGCCAGGCCGAAACCCAGCCCGGTGCTCAGACCCACGCCGATAGCGATGCCGATATTGCCGCGACGTCGGCGGATTTTCTTTTCTGTCCTGGATTCCATGGCGCTCTCCTTGTATTGGGGTTTACCTGTTGTAACAACCCTGTGCGATGAATACAAGGAGAGGTGCGAGCGTGCTCAGTCCCGTGATTGTGATTTGACCCGGGTCAATCAGGGCGGAACAGTGTTCCGATGCGGCGAGCGCTGCCGTCATTGTCGGCGGGAACGATGCCCAGCGTGCGGCTGAGGATACCGTAGATGTCGACTACGTGCAGAGGTTCCACGGTCACGCCTTGCCGGAAGGCAGGACCACTGGCGATCAGCGCGGCATGCATATCGCGATGCTGTGGCGAGAAACCATGGGTAGCACGCGGTCCGCGAAATTCGATGCCGCGTTTGGATAGCAGCCAGCCATTGTCAGGCACAATCAGCAGGTCAGGTCCACGGTCCGGATGCGACAGACGAAACCAGTCCGGGAACTGCGATTTTCGATACACCTGCATTTTCGGATGCGCCAGGGCCAACGCCTGATACACATTCTCCACGCTGACGTCCTCGCCGTGAAACGCTGCAAATACAGCATTGCCCTGCCGTTCACCGCTAAGCTGCGGACTATGCAGCGAAGAAAAATCGACGTAGTCATCGAGATAGATGATGCGATCGGCAGACAGGTCCGTCATACCATGATCACCAACAATCACGATATTCATCTGTGTCAGCAATCCACGTGATTCCAGACCTTGCAGCAAATGCGCCAGTTCTGCATCTACATCAGCCACCGCCTGGCGCTCTTCGGCGCTATCGACACCCGCGCCATGGCTGGCGGAGTCAATGGCTTCAAAGTACAGACTGATAAACCCCGGTCGTTCCGGTTCGGGCAAATCCAGCCAGTCAAACACCTGCTGCACACGGGCCGCATTCGACACGCTGCCATCAAACTGGCGCCAATAGCTGGGTCGGGTACCTGCCACCGGGGCCGCTGATCCTACCCAGAACATGGTTGCCGCGCGAACGCCCTGCTGCTCCGCTGTTACCCAAATGGGTTCACCCTGGAACCAGCGCGCATCGTTCTGATCACTCATGCGGAAGGTTGTATTGATCTCCGGGGCATAAGTGGTGTTATCCATGACACCGTTGTTTTCCGGATACAGGCCGGTCGCGATGGCATAGAAGTTGGGAAAGGTCTTGGATGGCAGCACCGGAATAAGGCCCTGCGCCCGCACCCCCTGATCCGCCAAACGCTGCAGAGTGGGTGCCGGATGTCGATCAATGATATCCCAGCGCAGTCCATCCAGGCCGATCAAAAGCGTGATGGGCTGGTTGTCAGGCTGGTCGGCGGCTGACGCCTGAGGCGACAATCCGGATATGCCGGCGCTGAGCGCCAGCACGATGGCAAGCACCCGGATTTTCATCCGGGTGTGCCAAACGTTGTACATGCAGATCTTCAGGTCAGAATTCAAACTGTATGCCCAGGCGCACTTGCCACAGAGATTGTGTCTCCTGCAGATCACTGACGCTCTTTGCGTTGAAACGCTCGAATACGTACTGGCCCTGATCATTAAGAGACTGGGTCACTACATCGGGCGAGAAGAACTGGGCATCGTACTGATGACCCCACTCGTCATTGATCATGTTTAACAGATTGTACACTTTGACGTAAACCCGTGCATTGGCGCCATCAAAGAACGCCGGCAGCTCCTGATCCAGGCGCAAATCCATACGCGAGGTCCAGCGCGAGTAAACATCATTTCGCGTCTGGAAACCCTGGCTTAGACCGTTGGCATCAACAAAGTCGGAAAATGCGGCAACATCAAAGTTCGGCCCCACAACAACGTTCTGATCATTGGGACCCGGCACGTACAGCAAGTGACGACGGTTACCGCTGTTGCTGCCTTCCAGTCCACGGCTACTCATGACATAGCTTTGTGGTTGACCCTTGGCCCGGAACCACTGCATGGTGGCACGCGTTTCGTAACCGGGCAGGAACTCACGACCATAACTGACCCGAGCCGTGAACCGGTGCGGGGTTTCATAGTTGGACGTGCCCGCTTGCGGGCTGTTGATATCATTCAGCGCCAGGTTGGTGAAGTTCGAGCCGGCTACTGAAGAGGTCATCGGGCTGAGATCTTCCGCCTGCGTATAGGCATATCCAAAGGTCCAGTCCAGACCCCAGTCATAGGTCTGGCGCGCCAACAAGGACAGGGAATGGCTCTTCGGAGACTCACTGGAGTTGGTCAGCATGTAGTTGCTCTGGCCACGCACGTTTGAGTAGATTGGCTGACCCGCAGCTGTGGTGCCCACAACGTCCTGTGCGACATCGACATAGAATGCAGGGTTATTTGCCACTGAGTACAGATAGTCGCCTTCAAGCGTTGTCCCTGTTGGTAGGGTGTACGTGGCACCCAAGGCAAATTTCCACTCTGAAGGTTGCTCGTAATCCGGATCGATCAGCACCAGGAAGCTGTTGGAGGCGCTGGCGGCGGTAGTTGCAGCCACTTCGTCTCTCATGGCCTGCGGCACATCGTAACCGGGCCGCTGGCTGCCACTGAGAACGTAGTCATCAAACACCGACAGGCTGCCGTTGTTGCGATCACGTACCTGCACATTGGATAAACCATCATTGCTCCAGGCATTGGAAAGCCAGACGTTGGGGTTACCACCGGAATACAGACCCAGGCCGCCACGCACCGTCAGATCATCTGCAGCCTCCCAGGTAAAGCCCAGGCGCGGCATCAACAGATCAAGACCATCGACATTGGCGTCATTACGCAGACCACCGTTAAGATCAGTAAAGGCCTGGTTGAAACTGGGGCGATCATCGCTGGTGAACCAGTCATAACGCAGCCCGGCAACCAGTGTCAGAGCATAATCGTCCAGACGAAATTCGTCCTGAACATACAGGGTGTTCAACACATTGCTGAAACTGGCGGCAGCATCGGCCGGGTTGTTGGTGCCACCACCACTGCCGTAGTAAATATCCGTAGGAATGCCCAATTCAAAATGATCAATACCGGTCAGACCACAGGCCGGGTCTGCCTGCCGGCCCAGAGCCGTTAACGAATCGCAGGCTGCCGGGTTGTTGGCCGACAGGTCTTCAAAACGATATTCACCACCACGAGCGTGCTGCAGGAACTGGTTAAACACAAACAAGTCGTCGCGCTCATAACCCACGGTCACCACGTGATCATTCCACAGGTATTCCGCAGAGAGCTTCATGAAATCGGATTCAGTGGCAAGGCTGTTGGCCTGACGGGAATCATCAGCACCCAGATACACAGTGTTGCTGCCCATGCGGATCTGCATTTCGGCAAAGTCTTTCGGGCCTACCGTGACCTGAGAATCATCCATGGTATTGCGACTGATAAACAGGTCGGTTGACAGCGCGCTGTTCCATTGTGAGGACAGCTTGAATGTCATCGTTTCGGATTCAGAGCCTTTGCGGTAAAAGTGATTGGCGAATTCGAATTCGTTGCTGTCAGAGTCCGATGCGCGATCTTCGATACCATCATAGAAGTTGTAAATCACGGTCGCATCGTGCTGCTCGCTGATATTCCAGTCCAGACGCAACATGTATTTTTCTTCGGTCTGGGCGCCATCAGACGGCATGCCGCCCGCGTCATACGCATAAGCGTTGCTGGCGATATTGCTGATGCGATTAAAGTCTGACTGGCTCAGCCAGGGGCGTTCCACGCCGTTGCCGGACCCGGCGAAGCCCGCGGCAATAAACTCGGGCGTTTCAGTTTCTTCGTAGGCACCAAAAATAAACAGCCGGTCACGTAGCAATGGGCCACCGAGGCTGAACCCGCGCTTTTCTTCTTTGTAGTCCGGGCTGATGAATTTCGACTCGTCACCGTTTACGGTCAATGAATCGCCGCGCATATCCTGATTGTTGTATTCATAAAATGCTGTGCCGGTAAAGTCATTACCACCGGACTTGGTCACAGCATTGATGTTACAGGCAGTAAAGCCACCATAGGTGACATCAAACGGGGCCAGCTCTACCGCAACCTGGGCAACCGCTTCAAACGGGAAAGGCATACCGGTGGCCGTGGAGTAACCGTTGCTGTTCAGGCCGAAGCGGTCATTCTGGCTAACGCCATCAAGACTCACGCTGTTGTAACGCGGGTGTTTACCAACACAGTTAATGGCGGAATCACTATCAAGGTTCAGACGCGGATCGTAAATGAATACATCCTTGATGTCGCGATCAAAGGCGACGGAGGTTTCCAGGTCGAAGGTGGAGTATGTTGCCGCCGGGCCTGAGGCCACGTCAACGATAGTGCCGGAACGGCCCAACACCACAATTTCTTCCACCGGGGCAGTATTCATGTCGATGGAAACGTTGTATATGTCCCCAAGCGCAATCGAGTCGATGACAACAGAGCGGCCATTGGCAGTGACCCGGTAGGGGCCGCCTACAGACAGGTTGGTGGCATAGAAAGCGCCAGAGTCGTTGGTCTGCAGGGTGCGAGTGGCGCCGGTACGGGTGTCTTCAATGACAATGGTGGTGTTGGCTTGTGGGGAGCCATCCGTGCCATTGATTCGACCACGAATAGCCGAGGTCATGTCTTGTGCGAATGTGGGTGCCGACAGGCCAATGCCCAGGCCAAGAGCCAGCAGAACCGAGCTGGCCAGCGCCTTTTTCTTTAGATTTTTTGTAGATGAATACATACTCGCTCCCATGCAGAGTGATGACTAAGGGGGCCACTTTAGGGGATGTATGCGACAGTATGGTGAAGGATTCGTGGCAGTGCTGTGACGATGATGGGGAGGTCTGTCACAAACATGGTGTAAGTTGAGGCCATCAAAAGAAGTTGCCGTGACCGAACACAACACCGTATCTCATCATCAGAGTTTAAACGCTCTGCAGATAGCCTTTGATCAGGCTGCGCTGATGAGCGGCCGGAAAATCACAATGCCGAAGCCAAAATTGCCGAATTGACTGCACGATCGTGATTCAGTCACGAGCAGAAAAACGCAGAAAGTATATTTCTGGCGGGTACTTCCTTTCTTGCAATTACCTGCTAATATTTCTTGATTTTCAACCTCAAATCCCGGTCGGGGCCTGAGCTTGAACGTGAACCGGAGCAATACTCATGAAAGAGCAAAAGAGCGTCAAGGAAACCAAGAAAAAGCCCCTTTTGAATCCAAAAGAAAAAAAGGCGGCCAAGAAAGAGAAGCAGGCAAGCAAAAAATGATTCGCGGTTTGTTGGTTTCTTAATACGCCTGGAAGTATCAACTGCAGTTGTTCCACGCTTTTAAGCTGGAAACAACGTGCCGCAACCACACGCCAGCCCGTCAAAGCTCCAGCGCCTCGCGACGCTCGCGCTTGTAGGCCTCATAGGTCTGACGGGTACGTTCAAGGCACTGTTCATAACTCGACATTGGCTGATCCCCGCATTCCTGACGCTGATGCACCCTCAGATTGTCGTAGACAGCCCTGTTACTGCACGCGCCAGCATTGAGCGCTACGGCCACTAAAAGCAACACGAACGCTGTCCACTTTCGCAAACCAAACTTCATGTTGCTCTCCTGGTAACAATGGCATTTCCAGATGGTCGGGTTTAGCCGATCTCCACCAACACATCACCCGGGGTCACCCGATCACCCTTCTGGATATGCACCGCAGTGACCTTGCCTGAGACCGCCGCCTTGATTTCAGTCTCCATCTTCATGGCTTCAATGACCAGCACCGGGTCACCCGCAGCAACTTCCTCGCCTTCCTTGACCAAAACGTCAACTATATTGCCAGGCATTGTGGTGGTCACCTGACCTTCCTTGGTAACCTTCTCGCGTTTGCCAGCACCGCTGCTTTTCTGGAACTCACCCAAAGACTCCAGTGAAATCTCCTCGGGCACACCATCAATGGTCATATAAAAGCGACGTTTGGTCTCGCTGGTCGGGCTTGCGCCGGTGACATGGACATCGTAGCTCTCACCATGCACGGTAATCTTGAACTCAGTGGAGATATTGCCTGATGAGCCGGCGCTGGGCAGTGGCTCCAGTGGTTCGGGCTGCAGGGTGCCAGCCTGGCGCTGTTCCAGATAGGTTCGCGCCTGGTCGGGGAACATGGCGAAGGTCAATACATCTTCTTCGCTTTCTGCCAGATCGCCGATTTGCGCCTTGAGTTTGTGGAATTCGTTGGGCAACAGGTTTGCCGGACGCTCGTCAATCAGTTCTTCGTTGCCGACGGCGCGACGCTGCAGGTCCTTGTCAATTTCACCCGGCGCCTTGCCATACCAGCCCTGCAGGTATTTCTTCACTTCATTGGTGATGGTCTCGTAGCGCTTCCCTGTCAGCACATTGGCAACGGCCTGCGCGCCGACCAGCTGTGAGGTAGGTGTTACCAGCGGTGGATAACCCAGATCAGCCCGCACCTTGGGTATTTCGATAAACACCTCACGGATCTTTTCCAGCGCACCCTGCTCTTTAAGCTGGTTCGCGAGATTCGACATCATGCCGCCCGGCACCTGCGACAACAGAACCGCCGTATCAACACCGTTGTACTCGCTTTCGAACTGGTGATACTTCTTGCGCACGTCCCGGAAATGCCGGTTGGCGTGTTCCAGCAACTCCAGATCCAGTCCGGTTTCATAGCCGGCGTCATGCAGCGCTGCGACCACTGATTCAGTAGGCGGATGACTGGTACCACCGGCAAAGGCCGACAGCGCAGTATCGATGTGATCTACGCCTGCATCCAGAGCGGCCCATTGACACATGGTGGCCATGCCCGAGGTGTAATGGCTGTGCAGAAACACTGGCAAATCCAGGTTTTTCTTCAGTGCAGACACCAGTTCTGCGGTAGCGCTGGGCGTCAACAACCCGGCCATGTCCTTGATCGCGATGCTGTCTATGCCCATGTCCGCCATGGCCTTGGCCTGATCCAGAAAAGTCTGCGTATCGTGCACCGGGCTGATGGTGTAACACAGCGTGCCCTGAGCATGCTTGCCCGCCTTCTTGACCGCCTTGATGCTGGTCTCGAGATTGCGCACATCATTCATGGCGTCAAAGATGCGAAACACATCAATACCGTTCTCGGCCGCTTTCTGACAGAAAGCCTCCACCACATCATCAGCATAATGGCGATAACCCAGCAGGTTCTGACCGCGCAGCAGCATTTGCAAGCGCGTGTTGGGCAGGGCCTTTTTCAATTGCCGCAGTCGCGCCCAGGGATCCTCCTTGAGAAAACGCACACAGGCATCGAAAGTCGCACCGCCCCAGCACTCCAGCGACCAGTAGCCGGCCTTGTCCAGCCATTCACAGGCCGGCAGCATATCCTCAGTGCGCATACGTGTTGCTATCAGGGATTGGTGGGCATCCCGCAGGATGACGTCGGTAATATGGATCTTGCGCTTACTCATACTGTTCTCCGATTAAAGACCGGCCTGCGCGGCGATGGCGGTGGCAATGGCGGCGGCGATGGTTTCCGGTCTCGACTTCTTGCTGTATTCAAGCAGTTCCGGGTGACTTTCAACAAAACTTGTATCGAAACTGGCAGCGCGAAAATCAGGGTGCTGCAGTATCTGCTGATAATAGGGTATGGTGGTTTTGATGCCATATATGCCCATGTCGTTCAGGGCCCGGCGACTGCGTTCCAGCAGCTCTTCCCAATCCATGGCCCAGACGATCAGCTTGGCGCACATGGAATCGTAGTGTGGTGGTATTTCGTAACCGGTGTACATGGCTGCATCTGTGCGCACGCCCGGCCCACCCGGAGAATAGTAACGGGTGACGCGGCCGAAACTGGGCAGGAAGCCGTTCTGCGGATCCTCGGCATTGACCCGGAACTGGGCGGCAAACCCCCGGTAGCTGATCTCATCCTGCCGGTAACGCAGTTTTTCGCCAGCGGCAATACGAATCTGTTCCTTGACGATATCGACGCCAGTGATCGCCTCGGTAATGGTGTGCTCCACCTGGATACGGGTATTCATTTCCATGAAATGGAAATTACCCTCTTCATCCAGCAGAAATTCCACAGTCCCTGCATTTTCGTAACCACAGCCCTTGGCAACGCGCACCGCCAGTTCGCCAATGGACTCACGTTGCTCGTCGCTTAACTGCGGCGAAGGCGCCAACTCGATCAACTTCTGGTTGCGACGCTGAATGGAGCAGTCCCGCTCATACAGATGAATGGCGTTGCCATGACTGTCCGCCAGCACCTGGACCTCGATATGGCGCGGGTTGACGACGCACTTTTCCAGGAAGACCTCCGCACTGCCAAACGCCTTACTGGCCTCGGAAATCACCCGCGGGAAGTTCTGGCGCAGTTCTTTTTCAGAGTCGCAGCGCCGTATGCCACGCCCGCCGCCGCCCGAGGTGGCCTTGAGCATAACGGGATACCCGATATCAGCAGCCTGGCGCACCGCGTCATCGATATCTTCAAGATTGCCGTCACTGCCGGGCGTCACTGGCACATTGGCCTTGATTGCCGTGCTGCGCGCCTCGGTCTTGTCGCCCATCATGCGGATCACATCTGCGGAGGGGCCGATGAAACGAATGCCTCGCTGTTTGCAGATCGCCGCCAGATCAGCGTTCTCGGACAAAAAGCCATAGCCGGGATGCAAGGCATCGCAGCCGGTTTCCACGGCAAGGTTGACGATATGGTGGGGGTTTAGGTAACCGGACAAGGGGTCCTTACTGATACAGTAGGCCTCGTCAGCTTTTTTGACATGTAGCGAATACTGATCCGCTTCGGAATAGATCGCCACCGCCTTGATACCCATCTCCTGACAGGCCCGGGCGATACGAACAGCAATCTCGCCACGATTGGCGATCAAAACCTTCCTGATGGTCATCCCAGAGATCTCCAGCGTTTCTGGTAAACGCGCAGTTTAGCAAAACCGTAGCTGACTGGCAGTACTAGTTTCTCCTTGAACCCGATTCCCGAGGTCAGTGGCGCCTGAAGCGCCGGCCAGACCCTGTAAGGTGCCTGTAACCTGCAGACTATATTCTTGCCCGGGATTTCCCTTCCGGCAATTACCTGACATTCTTTTCTGCACCCTGGCCTGGAGTCACGGTCGGGATCCCGAACGTGTCAGAGCGGATTAGACAGATGACAGGAGATTGATCATCATATGATCCGCATCAGAGGCAATTTTTTAGTTATAGGCTAATATGTGTAAAAATCGCATATAAGCAAGAGAGCAACAATGACAACATTAGTTCGGGACGAATCCATACTCTGGAGCGCACTCTTTGAGCAATCCGGGGACGCCATGGTGGCGCTCAGGCAGGATGGCAGCGTCTATCGGGCTAACCGGCGGTATGCCGACATGCTCGGCTATACCCTCGACGAGATGAAAACGCTGTTCGTTTGGGACTGGGATACTCATTTCAGCAAGGAAGTGTTGCTGGAAATGCTGAAGACTGTCGACAACTCAGGCGCTCACTTTGTTTCTACCCAACGCCGCAAAGACGGCACCACCATCGATGTTGAACTGAGCAACAACGGGGCTTTGTACCGGGGCGAAAGTCTCATTTTCTGCATCATCAGAGACATCACGGCACGCAACGCCACCGCCATGAAACTGCAGCAAAGTGAGGAGCGGCTGCAACGCATCGCCTCGCAGGTGCCCGGCGCACTGTATCAGTACCGCATGGCCCCGGACGGCGAGCGCAGCTTTCCCTATTTCAGTGAGGGCATTGTCGAACTGGGCGGTTTGACCTGGGCCGAACTGAGCGGACCCAGTATTGACCCTGTCATGTCCCACATTCATCGCGAGGATGCTGCACTTATTGAGACTACTGTGCAGAGGTCTGCCCGCCACCTGTCACATGCTCACATAGAGTTCCGAATCCATCACGGCGATGGCTCGCATCGATGGATTGAAAGTCGTGCAACGCCACAGCGGGAAGAGGATGGGTCAGTCTTGTGGACCGGAATTTTGCTCGATATCACGAAACGGGTGGAAGCAGAAGAGAAAGTTCGCTTACTTGCCAAAACGGATGGGCTGACAGGTATCAACAATCGACAGGAGTTCAACCGCCTGCTCGATCAGGAAATCGGGCGTGCCGCCCGGTACGGCTCACCGATGGCCCTGATCATGTATGACCTGGATCATTTTAAACGGGTGAATGATCGGTTTGGGCATGACACCGGCGACGATGTACTGCGCAAAGTTGCCGAGCTTACCAACCAGCATATTCGCGGCACAGACTTGCACGGACGCTGGGGCGGTGAGGAGTTCATGGTTATTCTGCCACAAACTGGACTGGACGCCGCACGGGACGTAGCCGAAAAACTGCGCAAAACAATTGCCCATTATGCCTTCAATAAAGTCGGTGCTGTTACCGCCAGCTACGGCGTGGTGGAGTTGAACCCGCAAGAGAACGCGAAAGCCCTGGCACAGCGCGTAGATGAAGCGATGTACCGTGCCAAGGAGCGCGGCAGAAACCGGGTCGAAAGCTAGACGCGATCAGTCTGGCCTGTTCCAGTTCCGCTGCATTTCAATAAAGGCAAACGACGCGGACCAGGTAATCAGAACCAGACCAACCAGTGCTTGTGTGCCATAAAGAAACCGAACCGGGCCTACCGGGAAGATATCGCCGTAGCCTACTGTCGTATAAGTCACCGCCGACATGTAAATATAATCCGGAAATGCAAACGACTCATAACCCTTCAGAGAACCAATACCATTCATTTCCACCAGCCACCACGCACTGATGCCATAGCCCCAGATTGCAATGATATGAACAAACAGCAACCCGAACACCATCACCAGTATGCGTCGTCGATGAGGTATCGAAGATCTTCCGACCAGACGACCCAGAGCGATAAATGCTTCGTAATGCAACGCAACAGCGCCAGCAGACGTAAGCAGAGTCACTAAAAAAGCAACAATATGCGCCTGATCAGGCATAACACAACACTCTCTTTGAAAACAGGATTGTACACTCGCCAGTAGCCTTCTTCAGCCCTCACCTTACCCACCTTGGGATCAAAGATTGTAAGCGCGCGCGGACAAGCTTTTCAGCCGTGACCACATGATCCTATCACAACAAAGTGATGTGGCCCTATGCATGGCGGGACGGACTGGCATTCTGTTGGCAAGTGTCCTGTCTGAAAGGGTCCAGGGCATCGCGCTATTCGCTGAGTCGCCCGGTCTGGCACTTCCAGCAAACGTCAAAACTGCCTTCATTGTCTTCATTGCAATTGTCACAAACCCATGAAGCCTTTGGCTCCGGATTCTCCACCTCTGTCTCAATGAGCGCCGCAGCCGTTTCATAGTCGTGATCGTGCAGAATCCAGAGCTCATGAAAAATGTTGTTAATCCCGTGCCGGGCGCCTGCCGGTACTGTGTGCTCATTCTTGACGAACGCCTCTATGTTGTTCAGGGCAAGAATGTTCTTCACGGAATGCAGCACAACAATATTTTCATGGGTGTAGATTTTTTTCATAAACACTCTCGCTATGAGCCGGTGGCAGATCGTTTCATTTATTGTTATGCACCTACTTCTTCTGCATCCAGAATCTCGGATTCGGCACGTGCTTGCCGGAGCCATTCACGCATATGCTCATCGTCAAGCACACATTCCATGTATTGCGCGGCTTCCGGCGACATTTTGATGCCATAGGTCGAAAATCGCGAGACCACCGGTGCGAACATACAATCAGCGATGGAAAACTGCCCGAACAGCCAGGGGCCTCTGGAAACATGGGTTTGCCGACAGTTCGACCATATCCGGTCGACGCGGGCGATCTCCTTCTCAAGCGCGGCATTGCCGGCAACATGGCGCGCTGTCGCACGGCAATTCATCGGCAACTGACCACGGACCTGCTGGAAACCAGAGTGCATTTCAGCACTGCAGGATCTCGCTTCTGCCCTCGCCCCCACCTCGGCCGGCCAGCCTCTGCCCTCCAGGTAATTTTCCGAAACATATTCGCAGATTGCCAGCGAGTCCCAGATTGTCAGCTCGCCATCCAACAGCACCGGAACCTTGCCAGCGTCGGAATACCGGGTCAGTCTGGCGTGTGTATCTTCCTGGTCCAGCGGTATCCGAACTTCTTCAAACGGGATTTTATGATGAGACAATAACAACCATGCACGCAGGGACCATGACGAATAGTTTTTATTGCCGATGATTAACTGCAATTACTCCTCCGACTGCTCAGGACTGGTGAATAAGATCATATTTCAGGACTCAAATGCCAAATCACGTGGTTGGCCAATAGGCACACCATATAGCTGAGATGAGCAAACTGGCAGGGCCGGATTGCTCATCTCAATACGTCCACTATAGATCACAAACCGAATTCAACCAAACTGGTTCATGGTGTTGTCCTTGCCCGACGCTTTGAGGGCATTGCTGCCGGAGAAATACTCCTTGTGGTTGTCTCCTATATTGGAACCGGCCATATCCTGGTGTTTGACACAGGCCAGACCCTGGCGAATTTCCTGGCGTTGCACTTTCTTCACGTAGGCGAGCATACCCTGTTCGCCAAAGTAGTCCTTGGCCAGATCGTCTGTGGACAATGCCGCTGTGTGATAGGTCGGCAGGGTAATCAGGTGATGGAATACACCCGCCATCTGCGCGGCATCGCGCTGGAAGCTCTGAATTTGGGCATCCGCCTCCCGCGCCAGCTCACTGTCGTCATACTGGGCACTCATCAGTTTTTCGCGCTGGTACGGCGACAGCTCACGCCCCTCTTCTGACCAGGTATCAAACACCTGTTGCCGGAAGTTCAGCGTCCAGTTGAATGACGGACTATTGTTGTAGACCAGTTTTGCGTCCGGCACAATTTCCCGGATCCGGTTTACCATACTGGCAATCTGCTTCAGATGTGGCTTTTCGGTTTCGATCCACAACAGGTCGGCACCGTTTTGCAACGATGTCACACAATCCAGAATCACCCGATCTACGCCGGTATCGGGCTTGAACCGGACCAGACCATTGGCCAGCCGCGTGGGTTTGATATTGCTATTGCCGCGGCGCAGCAACATGTCGCCTGAGTGCAACTGATCCAGTGACGTGATTTCTTCGCCATCGATAAACGCATTGTACTGATCGTTCAGGTCGCCCGGCGTCTGTGACACCGGAATCTTCTGGGTCAGGCTGGCACCCAGTGAATCGGTACGTGCCACGATAACACCATCCTCTACGCCCAGTTCCAGAAACGCATACCGCACCGCATTGATCTTCGCCAGAAAGTCTTCATGCGGCACAGTTACCTTGCCATCCTGGTGACCACACTGCTTGGCATCGGACACCTGATTTTCAAGCTGGATACAACAGGCACCCGCCTCAATCATTTTTTTGGACAGCAGGTAGGTCGCTTCTTCATTGCCAAACCCGGCATCGATATCGGCGATAATGGGTACAATATGCGTCTGGAAATTGTCGATCTTTTTCAACGCAGCTTTTTGCGTCACCTGATTCCCGGTGCCGCGGGCAGCATCCAGCTCCTTGAACAAATGATTGAGTTCACGGGCATCGGCCTGACGCAGAAACGCATACAGTTCAGCTATCAGCGCCGGTACCGCTGTTTTTTCATGCATCGACTGGTCGGGCAGCGGACCGAATTCGGAGCGCAGCGCCGCGATCATCCAGCCGGAAAGGTACAGGTAACGTCCTTTGGTGGTGTCAAAGTGCTTCTTGATGGAGATTATTTTCTGTTGCCCGATGAACCCGTGCCAGCAGCCCAGCGACTGGGTGTACTGCGACGGATCACGGTCATACGCCGCCATATCCTCACGCATTATTTTTGCGGTATAACGGGCGATATCAAGGCCGGTCTGGAAACGATTCTGCAGACGCATGCGCGCGATGTAATCAGGATTGATGCCATTCCAGGTATCACCCTGTGTCGCCAATGTGCGATTGGCCTGGTCCATCTCTTGCTGATAGGTTGACATGGTACTTTCCTCTAATATGGTGTGGTTAATGGGTAATGGCGACGTCTCAGGTCCGGCTTTTGGCCAGTCGGCGATACCGGTGCAGAACAGGCTCTGTGTACCCGTTTGCGTGTTTTTGTCCTTCAAAGATCAACGCTTTGGCGGCCAGGAAGGCCAGGCTTTGGTCTGAATTTGTGGCCATGGGTTGATAGGCAGCATCACCTGCGTTCTGCCGGTCCACCACCTCGGCCATACGACGCATGGTGGACATCACCTGGTGTTCACTGCAGATACCGTGCAACAGCCAGTTGGCAACATGCTGGCTGGAAATACGCAAGGTGGCCCGGTCTTCCATCAGGCCCACCTGATGAATGTCCGGCACTTTGGAGCAGCCGACGCCCTGGTCAATCCAGCGCACGACATAACCCAGGATGCCCTGAATATTGTTTTCCAGTTCCTCGGCAATAGCCGCGTCCGTCAATGTGTGCTGGGCGGGCAACAGCGGTATGCGCAGAATGTCAGCCAACGCTGCCCGGGCACGCGAACGCAGAGCCTGTTGCCGGACTGACACATTGACCTGGTGATAGTGCAAGGCGTGCAAGGTTGCCGCCGTCGGTGATGGTACCCAGGCTGTGCTGGCGCCGGCGCGTGGATGCGCGATTTTGCTGGCCATCATACCGGCCATGTCATCGGGCATGGGCCACATGCCCTTGCCAATCTGAGCCCGGCCAGGCAAACCACAGGCCAGACCGATGTCCACATTCCTGTCTTCATAGGCACGAATGCAGGGCTGATCCTTGAGCTGCGTTTTCGGCAGCAAGGCACCGGCATGCATGCTGGTATGAATTTCGTCACCGGTACGATCCAGAAAACCGGTGTTGATGAACACCACCCGATGCCGGGCGGCGGCAATGCAAGCCGTCAGGTTGACGGTGGTCCGACGCTCCTCATCCATGATGCCCAGTTTGATGGTATTGCGCGGCAGCTCCAGCAAGTCCTCTACCCGCCCAAACAGATCGACGGTAAAGGCAACTTCCTCCGGACCATGCAGTTTCGGTTTCACGATATAAATGTTGCCACAGCGTGAGTTGCGCAAGGGTCTGCTGGCATTCACATCCAGCGACGCAATCAGGGAAGTGACCACCGCGTCAATGATGCCTTCCGGAGCTGGCCGGCCCTGCGCATCGCACATCAGCTCGCTGTTCATCAGCAAACCGACGTTGCGAATCAACATCAGCGCCCGGCCCGGCAAGCTGACCTGTGTGCCGTCCGCTGCTGTGAACTGCCTGTCCGGATTCAGAGACCGCAAACGGGACTTGCCATGCTTGACCAGCGCCACACTCAGGTCGCCGCGTATCAGCCCCAACCAATTGTGGTACACGTCGATCTTGTCCTGGATATCAACGGCAGCCACCGAGTCTTCACAGTCCATGATGGTGGTGACCGCAGACTCCAGCTTGATATCCTGAACACCGGCCAGATCCTGGCCGCCAATCGCGCCGCTGCGATCAAACTCCAGTACGATGTGCAAGTCATGGTTGCGCAGGATGATTGAATCAGGCTGCTGCTGCGGCCCGGTCAGTCCCGCCCACTGTTGCGGATGGCACAACTCAGTCCAGCTGCCATTGGCCAGGCCGGCAACCAGTTTTGCATGCTCGATCCGATAGCAGTTGACCTCTTGGTGGGAGCCGTCGACCAATGGAAACGCACGATCCAGAAAATCCTGTGCATATCGAATTACCGCGGCGCCGCGCACCGCGTTGTAGTGTGTCCCAGCGGCCAACTCCCCTTCATCCGGTATCAGATTGCTGCCATACACCGCGTCATACAGGCTACCCCATCGCGCGTTGGCGGCGTTGATGGCAAAACGGGCATTCTTGACCGGCACCACCAGTTGCGGACCGGCTATACGCGCTATTTCGTCATCAACCGCGCCGGTTTCTATTGTGGCCGCCTCAGGCTCGGGTAGCAGGTAGCCGATTTCTGCCAGAAACCGGCGATAGGCCTCAGGATCATGGGGCAGATCACGATGCTGTTGATGCCACCGGTCTATCTGCTGCTGCAGGGTGTCCCGATATGCCAGCAGCTCGCGGTTGCGTGGGGCCAGCTCCGCCACCAGATTGATAAACCCCGACCAGAATGCCGAAGCATCCAGCGTGGTCAATGGCAGAACCTGGTCATTGATAAACCGGTAAAACCGCGCGTCAATGGCGCTGTTCAATTGTGTGGCTGCTTGCATGCCGCTCTCCGTTGCCTTTCATCAGGCCGATTGCTTAAGACCTGCGTAGTGTATAGAATTAAAAAATGTAATTTCACAAACAAAATTTCACACTGTTAATTTTACAAAACACAGGAATAGCGATGCCCGAGCCGGACACGGCAGCACGGGATCGTGAAACTGAAAGCGGAACGGTGAAAGATCATGAAAAACCATGCCACCCTGATTCGCCAGTCCCATTTCCTGGGCACCAAGATCCGCAATCTGCGCAAGCAGCATCATCTGACACTGGAAGACCTGTCTGCCCGCTGCGTCAAAATTGACCCGGAGGCGGCGCCCTCGGTGTCCTATCTGTCAATGATAGAGCGCGGCAAGCGGGTGCCCGGCAAAGATATGCTGGGCATTATCGCCACGGTTTTTCAGAAAGATATCGACTGGTTTATGGACGACGCCCTGTCGGAAAAGGCCATCACACCCGAAAAGTCAGGCCATGGCGGCATCAGTGGTATGGCGCTGGAGCCTGGCTTCCTGTTCAGCGACAACATATTGCAAATTGCGATTCCCGAGATGCTGGCTCAAACCGGCACCACCGGCCGCCAGTTTGCCCATCTGCTGATCCGGGCCCACCAGGAGCACCACCGTAATCACTTTCCCGACCTGGAGCGCGCTGCCGAAAACATTGGCCTCAAACGCATGCCCCTGAGTGTTGCGGAACTGATGGACATCGTGCAGAAAATGGGATTGACCATTAAATGGTTTAACCGCACACCACAGGAAGTTCTGGACGAAACCGGCGCACATTCCAAAAGTACTGTGCGCTCTTTTTTTGATCCGCCCGGCACCTTGTATCTAAATGAATTGCTCAAAACCGAACCCGCGCGGCTTAAGTATGACCTGGCGCTGCACATCGGTCATTGCACGTTGCACAACAAGGATGGTTTGAAAAGTGTATTACTGGCGGGAAAGAATCAGAGTAATACCGGTAGTTCGGCAAATGCGCTCTCCTTCGGGCCCGATGCGCAGGATATTCTCAGCGCCTGGCGCGATTTCGAATGCAGTTTTTTTGCCGGCGCGCTGCTTTGTCCGCGGGTCCCGTTCCGACAAATGCTCGAGCGCCACAGCTACGAAGTCAGTGTGCATAAGCAACTGGAAGTATCACCCTCAGTCGTGATGCGGCGCATGACCGCTGTGTCCAGCTATCCGCATTGGCACTATTTTGATGCCTATCCGCCCGGCACACTCAAGGCCGTTTACCGTGGCAACGGCATCCCTCTGCCCTGGGGAAATATGCGCCTGGTGGAAGACCCCTGTCAGAACTGGGCCGTGTTCCGCCTGATCAACAATAGCAGCCCGGGCACTTCCGCACAGGTCTCGGTGCTGGAAACCAAAGACGGTCCCCGTATTTATTGCTGCGAATCTGTCAGCGTCGAAGATATGGCTGGCAATGCGCACGTGCTGTGTGCTGGCATTGATCTGAACCCGGTTCTGGACACTCAGGGCCGCGACGCCCGGGATATTGCAGCCAGCCTGAAGCAGGCTTGCATCAAAGGCCGCGGCGATGCAGACATTCCGGCCGCTATCCGCAAAGACTTGCTCAGCGCTGCTCGCATACTCAACATTGGCTGGATACAGCGCGGCCTTGATAACCCTGCGCGCGTCATCTGCTCTCGCGGCGCGGTGTGTCCGCGCACACCAGGCTGCTATGCAAAGTCCGCCTCACCCGATACCTTGACCGTGATGGAAAAGATGCAACAGGCAATTCGCGATGAATGCTAACGCCTTGCTCATGACAGGCCACTGACCGACGGTTCGCGGACGCACGCAGGGCAATACGATTCAGGCATTTGCTTGATACATGGACAGAGCCTTTTGCGCCAGATGGGACGTGTCTGGACACTGGAGATTGTGTTAACGTCGGAATGCCAGTTGTCATTTACCTCAACATCTACGTGGAGGCAAAAACAAATGCGAATCGAAAAAATAAAGACCGAGGGTCTGGCTCATCTCTCCTACTTCCTGAGTGCCGATGGCGAAGCCGCCATCATCGACCCGCGTCGTGACATCGACATCTACCTTGAACTCGCCCGTGCCGAGGGAGCCGTCATCAAGCATGTTTTTGAGACCCATCGCAACGAAGACCTGATCTCGGGCGCACCGCTTGTTAAGCGCGCCACCGGCGCCGAGGTCTGGCACGGCCCTCATCCTGAACAACCGATCCGCTACGCAAATGAGACCCGTGATGGTCAGGTTTTCGAGATCGGCGGCGCTGTGCTGAAAGTGCTCGAAACGCCGGGGCATACCGACGACAGTCTGTCTTACGTGCTCTATGACAAGAGTTTCGGGCAAGATCCGGTGGGCGTCTTTACCGGCGACGCGCTTTTCGTTGGTGACGTAGGACGGACAGATTTCTACCCCGACAGAAAAAGAGAAGTCGCAGGGCTACTCTACGACAGCCTGCTAAAGCTGATTGCGCTTGGCGACCAATGCCTTATCTATCCAGCCCACGGTGCCGGATCGGTATGCGGATCGGGTATGGCTGACCGGGAATTTTCGTCAATCGGACACGAGAGGAAGAACAATCCGCGCTTGCAATTGACCGACAGGGAATCGTTCATCGACGCAAAAGTCGCCGAACACCACTATATTCCGCCATATTTCGAGCGAATGGAGCAGTGTAATATGCTGGGCGCCGAGACGACGCCGGCAACGCCATTGCCTTGCTCCCCTGCGGTGATGCTCGACCCTGGCGAGCATATTTGTCTCGATGTACGGGGTATCTTCGACTTTGCCGGAGGTCATCGGCCGGGCTCTCTGTGCATACCCCACGACATGATCGCAGCCTTTGCCGGCTGGCTGCTTCCTGTGGACAAACCGATTCTGTTAATTGCCCGGGACCAGACTCAGGCGCTGAATGCTGCCACAACGCTTTATCGTATCGGGTTTGACCACATAGGCGGTTACATCAGTGGTGTCATGCCTCTCGCAGTAAACGACAGGCCGCTCGGTGCCATCCCTTTTGCAGAAACCGAAACCATCCGTTCACGGCTCGACACTTCTCCCAATGGCTGGACCTTGTTGGACGTGCGCGCAAAGGACGAGTATGAAAATGGTCACCTGCAAGGCGCCCGCCATGCCTATGTGGGTGAACTGCCTGATGCCGTCAACGATATGGACCCTGACACCCCGGTCACTGTCATGTGCGGCAGTGGCGCTCGCGCCACCATCGCCGCCTCTGTCCTCAAGCGCCAGGGCTTTAGCAACGTCGACGTGTATATAGGTTCCATGCAGGCCTGGACCGCCGCAGGACACGCGACCAGCGATTGACTCAAATATCCTTGCCACGCGTGGCATTGAGTATCCTTGCCCGACAGGTCAGACTTGACCATTATAGTAAGCTAGCTTATTATAAGCTCCACTATGAATAAAAACTTCGATAAAAGCCTGGGTTTTGCCATACATGACGTTGCCCGCCTGTTGCGCGTCAGTTTTGATCGCCAGGCGTCGGGAACCGGACTGACCCGGGCGCAGTGGTCTGTGCTGGCGCATCTTCACCGCAACAATGGGGTGCAGCAGAAAACGCTCGCCTGCATGATGGACATTACGCCGATTACGCTGGCGCGCCATCTGGATCGTCTGGAAGTGGATGCCTGGATCGAGCGCCGTGACGACCCCGATGACCGCCGTGCTAAACGGGTGTATCTGAACCCCAAGGCCGGGCCGATGATGGCAACGCTGACGACCCTGGGGCAACGCGTTCGCGCTCAGGCGATGTCCGGCATCAGCCCGCAGGACGAGGAGAAATTTATGCAGGTCCTCCTGCAGATACGCGACAACCTCAGTGCCGCCAATAACGTTCGCGACACCTGAGTCAGTCGTCAAATACATTCCAAGAGACTATTTTCATGAGTGCCAATGTAGCCATTCGTAATCTGCTGTTGTTGATTCTGGGGCCGGCCGTCATCGCCGGTGTATCCCTGTGGGTCTACCTGCAGGGTGGCCGTTTTGTCAGTACCGACAATGCCTATATCAAAACCGACATTGTATCCGTCAGCAGTGAGATAACCGGACGTGTGGTGGAGGTAATGGCGCATGATAATGACCGGGTGAGCAAAGACCAATTGCTGTTCCGCCTTGACGACCAGCCCTACCGCATTGCCCTGGCCAAGGCTGAGGCGAATCTGGCCAATGTGCACGGCAGTATCGAGAGCGACAAGGCTGAATACCTCAGCGCCATGCTCGCCATCGACAATGCCAATACGGATCTGGAATTTCGTCGCAAGGAAATGGAACGTATACGCCGCCTGGTTGCAACCAGCGCTATATCCACTGCGCAATTCGACCAGGCCGAATACGCCTGGCGCAGCGCGCGCAATGCACTGGACAATCGCGTACAGGCGCTGCAAGCCTCCCGGGCCCGCCTGATCAATCCAGACCTGCCTGCAGAACAGCACCCACGTTACCTGCAGGCGCTCGCTGAACTGGAAAAAGCCAGACTCGATATCACGCACCTGGAAATCCGTGCGCCAGCTGATGGCATCGCCGTCAATGTCGCCGTGCACGCGGGTGAATATGTCATTGCCGGTTCCGCTCTCGTCAGCCTGGTCGACGACGCCAACATGTGGCTGGAAGCGAACTTCAAGGAAACTGACCTGACCTGGGTGCGCCCCGGCCAGGAAGTGAGCGTGCGCATAGATGCCTTTCCGGGACAAACCTGGCAGGCACACGTCGCCGGCGTCATGCCTGCCACCGGCTCCGAATTCTCCCTGTTACCCGCACAAAACAGCTCTGGCAACTGGATCAAGGTGGTGCAGCGCATCCGCGTCAATATCACCCTGGACAACTATAACCACGACCTTCCCTTGTCGGCAGGCATGAGCGCCGTGGTCGACATAGACACCGGACGCAGCCGCACTCTGCCCTGGATTGCAGCGAACTGAGCGCGGGAGTAAGACACGATGTCCAGCACAACAGCGGAAGCAAAGCCTACCGAAATAGCCTTTCGTGGCCTGATTACGCTTTCCATCATGCTGGCTACCATCATGCAGGTGCTGGACACCACGATCGCAAACGTGGCTCTGCCCCATATGCAGGGCAGCCTTACGGCCACCCAGGATCAGATCACCTGGGTGCTGACCTCCTACATCGTCGCCTCCGCCATCATGACTTTGCCCACCGCCTGGCTTGCCGGCCGCTTTGGCCGCAGGCGCGTCTTTCTGGTGGCCGTGGGCGGATTCACACTCAGCTCCGTGCTCTGTGGCATGGCTATGTCCATCGAGCAAATGGTGCTTTTCCGTATCCTGCAGGGCTGCTTTGGCGCGGCGCTGGTGCCGTTGGCTCAGGCCACGATGCTGGACATCAATCCGCGTGAGAATCATGGCAAGGCCATGGCGATGTGGGGTATGGGCGTGATGATCGGTCCCATTCTTGGACCCACATTGGGCGGCTGGCTTACCGAATCCTATAACTGGCGCTGGGTGTTTTACATCAATCTGCCACTGGGCATTATCGCATTTCTGGGCATGCTGTTTTTCATGCCCGATTCCGACCGCGTAAAACGTCCCTTCGATACCTTTGGCTTCCTGATGCTGACGGTTGTCATCGGCAGCGCCCAGTTATTGATGGACCGCGGCGAACACGCCGGCTGGTTTGACTCGCGCGAGATTCTGCTTTATTGCGCCCTGGCCGGTTCGGCACTGTGGATGTATGTCGTGCATTCGCTGCGCGCCGAACACCCCTTTTTGTCGCCTGCCATCTTCAAAGATCGCAATCTGATGACCAGCCTCGTGTTCATTTTCTTTATCGGCATCATTCTGCTCGCCACGATGGCCTTGTTACCACCCTATATGCAGAACCTGATGGGTTATCCTGTGCTGGATGTGGGAATCATCATGGCGCCACGTGGCATTGGCACCATGATAGCCATGATGATAGTGGGCAAAATCAGCAACCACGCCGACGCACGCGCGCTGATTCTGTTCGGCCTTGGCTGCACGGGCGCCTCGCTCTATGCCATGACCGGTTTCAGTACCTATGTGCCACCACACACGCTGGTGTGGACCGGCATGCTGCAGGGTTTCGGCCTGGGTTTTATCTTTGTGCCCCTGAGTACTGTGGCGTACGCAACCCTGCCTTCGCAATACCGCGCAGAAGGAGCCAGTGTCTTCAGTTTGAGTCGCAACCTGGGTAGCAGTGTGGGGATATCCATGGTGATGGCCGTGTTGAGCCGCAATATGGCTGCCAACCATGCCTATCTGACAGAAAACATTACCAGCGCCAGGCTCGGCATCGGTTTTAACCAGGTACCCCGCGCGGTGCTCGATAACGCAGGCGGCATGTTGCAGATGCTCGATGCTGAAGTCACGCGCCAGGCTGCCACCATCGCATACCTGAATGACTTTAAATTGATGATGTGGGTGGTACTGGCTGCCTCACCACTGGTTCTGCTATTGCGAAAGCGTGCTCCTGTCCCACCCCTTGTCCCGGCATAGATATTTCAAAAGGTGTTTTACTGTGAATGAACCCGACTCCAGCTCGACGATAACCGAGAAAGAAAAACGCACCACACTGATCGCGTTGTTGATTGTATTTCTGCTGGCTGCGCTCGACATGACAATCCTGTCAACGGCGATGCCGCGTATTGTTTCCGAACTTGATGGCCTGGAGTTGTACGCGTGGGTGACCACATCCTACATGCTCGCTGCCACGGTGCTGGTGCCGATCTACGGCAAACTTGGCGATTTGTACGGACGCAAGCGCATCCTGGTAATTGGCATCAGCATCTTCCTGTTCGGCTCAATGTTGTGTGGTATCAGCGGCGAATTTGGTACATTGCCATTGCTTGGCGACGGCATGCATCAACTGATCGTCTTCCGTGCCATTAAAGGCATAGGCGGTGCGGCCCTGTTCACCAGTGCCATTGGCATCATTGCGGATATTTATCCGCCACTGCAGCGGGCAAAATTCATGGGGCTGTTTGGCGCCATCTTCGGCATCGCCAGCATTGTTGGTCCTGCTCTTGGCGGCTTTCTCACCGACTTTGCCACCGCCACCCTCTTCGGCCATGAAATCGCCGGCTGGCGCTGGGTGTTCTATGCCAACGTGCCACTTGGCATTCTCGCGCTGTGCATGATCATATTCAAGACGCCGCGCCTGAATCATGGCAACCGCGGCGCCATCGACTTTATGGGCGCCTTTCTCTTGCTGGTGGTGTTTATTCCGTTCTTGCTGGCGCTCACCTGGGGCGGCAATCAATATGCGTGGGGTTCTCCGGTATTGCTGAGCATGTTTGCCTTGAGCCTGATCTCACTGGCGCTTTTTGTGTTTGTCGAATCACGTGCGAAAGAAGCCATCATGCCGCTGAATCTGTTCCGTAGTCGCGTGTTTGTCATCACCAATCTCGCTTCATTCATGATCGGCATGGCGTTTCTCGGCGTCATTATGTTTATGCCGCTGTTCATGCAAGTGGTGCTGGGGGTCAATGCCACCAACAGCGGTTTCTCGATGTTCCCGCTAATGCTCGGCCTGATGTCGGGCAGTATTCTCAGCGGCCGCATGGTCTCACGCAGCGGTCACTACAAGTCCTATCTTGTCGGTGGTGCCTTCATTCTGCTGGTGGGTGTTTTCCTGCTCAGTGGCATCGGTCCGGAAACCTCACTGATCGACCTGGCGCTGCGCATGTTTGTCGTCGGCATCGGCCTGGGCCCGTCTCAAAGCCTGGTAAGTCTGGTTGTGCAAAGCGCATTCCCGCCTTCACAGATAGGCGTGGCAACAAGTTCCACGCAGTTCTTTCGCCAGATTGGCAATACCGTGGGCGTGGCCATTTTCGGCACATTGCTGACCCTGAATCTGACGGCGGAGTTGCCCAGGCAACTGCCCATGATGACGTCGGCTTCCGGTCAGGGTTTCGATATGAGTCAGGCTCAGAACAGTGTCATGAACCCCGGCGCATTGCAGACGCGGGTGCAGGATTCCTTCGACGAGATGATTGTCACTATCGAGCACGCCTATCAGGGCGACGAGGCCGCTATCGCACAGCTGCAACAGAGCCCTCTGGTGCCCGACGATATAAAGTCACAACTGCCCCACTCAGCGGCTGATGCCCTGCCTGCCTCCGCCATCGAGCAGCGTATTGATCTATTGCGTGCACTTTTCGCAGCGCGCGTTGAGCAGACGGTTAGCGATGTAGAGACGGGCGTCAAACTGGCTTTCTCCAACGCCATCACCTCGATGTTCCGTACCAGTTTGTGGATTATCCTGGCCGGCTTCCTGGTCAGCCTGGCAATTCCGGTGATTTCACTTAGCCGTGAAGTGAAGTCCTCTTAGCCTGCTGCAAGCGTCCGGCTGGCGACAGTCACGCACCAGACAGTATCGCGGGGTGCCAGATCACAGGTGCTCACAAGGCAACCCCGAACAGTGCGCCGACCCCGGCGGTCAGGGCCATTGCCAGTGCGCCCCAAAAAGTGACCCGGGAGGCAGCCACCATTACAGGGGCGCCGCCTGCTCTCGCTGCCAATGAGCCCAGTAACGCAAGGAACAAAAGAGAGCTGCCCGGAACAGCCCACATAAGCACGGGAGCCGGCAACAACACGACTACAAGTAAAGGCAGAGCCGCGCCAATCGAGAATGTACCTGCAGACGCAAACGCAGCCTGAGCCGGGCGAGCCGTCGATACGTCCGAGATGCCCAGTTCATCACGAGCATGCGCCCCAAGTGCGTCGTGCTTCATGAGTTGAGTTGCGACTGTGCTTGCCAGTTCATGATCCAAACCCCGCCTGACGTATATCTGCGCCAACTCCGCTTGCTCCTGTTCAGGAGCGTCAGCCAACTCCGCACGCTCTCTGGCAAGGTCCGCTCGCTCCGTATCGGATTGGGAGCTGACCGACACGTACTCTCCTGCTGCCATCGACATAGCGCCGGCAACAAGACCGGCAACACCTGCAACCAGCACAGCCCTGGAGTCCGCTCCTGCGGCCGCTACCCCCAGCACCAGACTGGCGGTGGATACAATTCCGTCATTTGCGCCAAGAACTGCGGCACGGAGCCAGCCAATACGTTCAGTCCTGTGTTTTTCGGCATGCCTCATAGGAAACTCCAATCAGAAAGGTAAGAGAAACGCCTGAGCCCGCGCTCTGGCGCTGACCCCGCGGCCACATTGACAATCATGCTCCAGTAGATAGCACTCTGACTGGCTCAGCAAGCCTCTTTGCTGGCGGCACGCTCTGTGTCTAACATCACACTGTATGCATTGTCATTACCTGCTGTTTGCATGAGAATCGGGTAAACCATATTCTAATTCACAATGGCTCACGGCCAGACGGGGCCATCCAGGCTACTCAGACGCCCCGGACCACCAAGGAGACAAGACCATGTTGGAACGCACGCGGCACAAGCTCAGCCCCAGGCGTCCGTGGCTCTGGCTACTGCTGACCTTGCTGTTATACACGCTGGCCGGGTTTGTCCTGGCACCCTGGCTGATCGAGCGGCAGCTGGTGAGCATGTCTACCGTGCGCGCAGACCTGACGACCACAGTCGACAATATTGACATCAATCCCTACACACTGACCTTCACCCTGGAAGGACTGGATGTCATCGACAGCGAGGCGGCGCCGCTGCTCGCGCTCGAGCGTGTATTTGTCAACTTCGAGCTTATCAGTGCAATTCGCCGGGCCTGGAGCTTCGATGAGTTCCACATCATCGGCCTGAATGTGGCGCTGGAGCGCTACAGCGATGGTGGCACCAATGTCGGCGCAGTCGCCGAGCGCTGGATGGCGACGGCAGCTCCGCAGGAGGAAGCCCCTGAGCCGCCGCAGGAAGGAGAGCCGGTACGCCTGGTTATTGCCGATCTGGTGGTGGCGTCAGCCTCTTTATCACTGGTGGATAACGTCCCCGAAGAGCGCTTTGAAGCCCGGGTGGATGCACTCGAGCTTGATGTTCAGAACCTGAGCACCCTGCCGGACGACACCGCAGGTCAGGGCCTGACGGTGACCATGGGTAATGGCGCGGTACTCAACTGGACGGGCACCTCATCGCTTTATCCACTGCACTCCGAAGGTCGCGTCACGCTTCAGGGGGCTTATCCTGGCCTGGCCTTTGAGTATTTCCGCAGCCAGCTGCCATTCGACATGAGCGGTGGCGAGATCGACGCAGCGCTGGATTATCGTGTCGGAACCGATGCGGACGGGTCGCTGTCAGCAGACATCACTGACATCCAGTTCAGTATGCTGGATACCCTGCTGTCGGACGGTGACAGTGGTGAGCGCCTGGTCAGTCTGCCCGAAATCAGCCTGGAAAACGGCGAACTGCACTGGCCCGCCAATACTGTCAGCCTGGACGTCGTGCGCCTGCGCGGGTCCGAGTTTCAGGCGGTTCGGGCACCGGATGGCACCATCAACTTCGTGGCCCTGATGCAGGCCATGCCAGCGCCGCAGGCGAGCGCGGCCAGTCAAACCGGTCAGGCCAGTCAAACCGCTCAGGAGAGCCAAGAGAGCCAAGAGAGCCCGACGGAAACTGAGGCCAGCGATGCCGACGATGCAACCGATCCCTGGCAGATCAGCGTGGCAGAACTTGCGCTGGAGGACTGGTTGCTGGCGTTCAACGACCGGGTGCCGGAACAGAACGTTACCGCCGAACTGGGCCTGAACGCCACGCTGGTGGATATCAGCAGTATGCCAGATGCGCAGATGCAACTGGATTCCAGCGTGACTGTCGCCAGCGGCGGCGCACTATCGCTGACCGGCACACTGGTGGCCCTGCCGCAGTTGCAGTTCGATGGTGAGATCGGGCTGCAGGACCTTGAGCTGGCTGTGTTGCAGCCTTACATAGACCCGTTCGCCCGGGTCTCCCTTGATCAGGGGCGCGTGGGGATGGATGGCACCATCGCCGTGACCGCCAACAGTCAACGCTATCGAGGCAATATGCTGCTCAGTGACCTGGCACTGACCGACCGGATCGAGAGCGAAAGGCTGTTCAGTCTCGACAGTCTGCAGGTTAATGGCATCGTGCTGGAGCAACGTGATGAGCCCAGCCTGAATGTGGACGAAATCCGCATCGTTTCGCCCTATGCCAGGGTGGAGATTCGGGAGGATGGCACTACCAACATCGGCAGTGTACTGATCTCTTCGGGCGAGAATGACAGCGAAACGGGCAGCGAGCAAGAGCAGGAGTCGGGCACAAACACCGGTGATGACAGTACCGGCACAGCCACGCAGTTGATGGCACTGCTGCTGGATCGTATGGTCATTGATTCGGCGCGTGTCGACTTTGCCGACCGGTCCCTGCCGCTGCCGTTCGCGGTGTCCATGAGTAGCCTTGGGGGTGACATTTCTGCGCTGTCGACACGCTCAGAGCAACCGGCAGCTATCGACCTGGAAGGCCAGGTGGGTGAGTTCGGTGAGGTGAACATCAGTGGTGAATTGCGACCGTTTGCCTATACCGAAAACACGCAGGTGAACCTGGCGTTCCGCAATATCGACATGCCGACGATGTCTCCCTACGTCATCGATTTCGCTGGCCGCAGGATCGATGACGGCTCCCTGGACGTTGACCTGGATTACAACATTGAGGATGGGCGGATTGCCGGAGACAATGAGGTCATCATGCGCGACCTGGTACTTGGTGAACGGGTACCCCACCCCGGCGCCGCTGATCTGCCGCTGGACCTTGCCGTGGCGTTATTGCAGAACAGCAATGGTGTCATTAACCTGGGAGTGCCCGTGTCCGGTGATATCAACAACCCCCAGTTCGGTTTCGGGCAGGTTATCCGGCGAGCCCTGACCAGCGCTATCACCAGTATCGTGTCCTCGCCATTCCGCTTCCTGGCGGGCCTGGTTGGTTCCGAGGATGAGGACCTGGCGGTCATCGGCTTCGCAGCCGGCCGCAGCGACGTGTCCCCTGCCGAGCAACAGAAGCTGATCAAACTGGCTGACGCTCTGACGCAACGCCCCCAGCTGAAGTTGCAGGTACCGCCGGTGCTTTCAACGCAGGCCGATGAAAAAGCACTGGCGCAACGCTTGCTGGACCAGCAGATCGAAACGCGCATGAGTGCTTTACAGACGTCCGGAGCGGGCGACCTGACGGCGACCGGCAGGCGTGTGGCAGCGCTCGAGCAGATGCTGGTCGATGAAGGCATGGCCACCGAGGAATCGGCGGCAGATGCGCCGGACACAGGCGAGCCTGCCGCCGACAATGAGGGGCCGGTATCGCTGGGAACATTACGCTTGATGCACATGATCACTGCGACGGACAACGAGGATGCCAGCCTGGATGAGCTCGCTTATGCGGCCTCGCTGCGCACGCGCCTGCTGGAACAACAGGCAGTGCCCGCAGAAGAGCTGGACGCACTGGCAAGACAGCGGGCGCAGCAGGTGCTGGCAGTGATCACCGAGTCACGCGAGGCGCTGCAAGCCCAGGTTGAGGTAACGGAAATGATCGAAACCGACGTCAACGACGATGGCCAGGTTGTGATGACGCTGGAGGTCGAGATTGGTGGTTGATGGAGCCGCCGCTGTTTAACCGAGCGCACTGACCATAACGTAATAACCGTCAGGATCGCGCAAGGCAAACTCGGCGGTGCCGGTAGCTGGATTCAGCCCGGGTTCCTCTTCAAGTTCACTGACAAGGGCTCTGGCGCGGGTCAACGTGGCATCAAAATCATCGACGCGGAAAAAGAGCAGCAGACCATTACCCGGCTCAGCCCGGTCAGCACTGGTCAGAGTCGGGTGTTCGTGTGCACCCCATTGATGGAGGCAAAGCAGAACGGTACCGTCCGTGTCGAGAATTTGTCCGAAGTAGTTATGTGCCGGCGCCGACAGTGGTTGACCAAAAAGTGATTGGTACCAGGTGAAACTGCGTGCCACGTCAGCGACGGCGATGATGGTCCATGTGCGTTTCATAGGGGCTCCCAGGGGGGGCTATAGCGTGGATTCAATCATAGCGCGAAAATGACTACTGTAGTGAAGCACCTTCACATAACTACCAATGGGTGACTCACACTGCAGACGTAGATTTTTTCTCAGGAAAAAAAACGTCCTCAATGCGCATGCCAAATTGCTCCGCGATATCAAACGCCAATTGTAATGAGGGGTCATGTTTTCCTCTTTCAACCGCGTTTACCGCTTGTCGGGAAACACCAATTTCTTCTGCAAGGGATTGTTGTGACCAATCTCGTTCAGCACGCAGCACCTTAATTCGATTCTTCATGGTCTTTCCAAATCAACAGCGCCAGAATCAGTCCATGACCACCAAACACAACGGGAAGCACCAATGCCAAATTCACCGGAGGCATAACAAATTTCATGGCCAACATGCCATAGATAAAGGATGTAAAACAAATAATGCCTATCATCCACAAAAACGCTTCTCCCGTGAGCGCTTTCATGTACTCGTCCAGCGCTCGATAGCGCACCCGAAAAATCATAAAAGCCCAAATCAAAGGTAATACGGGCATGACTGTGACCGCAACTTTAGGCCAAACAGGCATGTCCAATAATTCCAAAGAAAAGGATTGCACCGCAATAAGTATCAGAAACAATAACATAGCGGCCATGAAGCGTTTCAGAAAAAATGCCTCCAAGTTAGATTTTTTCACAATATCACCCCAACAAATGACATATATACCTTACTTTATGTAAGGTTTATGTTACATATTGCTGGCATTGCATTGCCGTGTCAAGTAAACCTGACAGGATAAATGAGTGAACGGTCACTTTGATTGAGCAATAAAGAATGACGATGGCTAGAGCGGCGCCAGTAAACGCAGAATTTGCCAATATCAGTTATCAAAACGCAGGATTCGATACCGGAATACGTCTGATCAGGAAGTTAAATTGTAAACTGGTCGACCACCGCTGGAATAGACGCTCAGCGTGGTCACCGCGACCAGGATCAGCGCCATGCCAAGAATCTGCAGAGCGATCAGGTTTTCATTCAAAATCAGCACACCGAATAGTGACGCGGCTACCGGCTCAATCATTGCCACAATCGAGGCCACTGTGGGGACAGTGTAGTAGAGGCCGACAATATAAAGAATGAACGACAATCCCGCGCCAAGCACACCCAAACTCATGAACAGCGGCCAATCCGGCGTACTCAGGACGGCAACGATCTGGTTGATATCGGCCGGCCAGATAAGGAGGCAGACCAGTACCGCGAAGGCTATCACCAGAATCGCCTGCGGGCTGCCTTGCCGCGCGGCAAACTTGAAACCGAAAATGAATACCGCATAGCATAATCCCGCCAGCAATCCGGCGCCGATACCAATCGGCGTGATGCCACTGACGTCGACTTCGTATACGCGTGTCAGTAATACGATGCCAACAATCACCACACCGATCGCAGCCCATTTAAGCCGGGTGGGACTCTCGATCTTAAACCCGAAAGACAGAAGGTAAACAAATACCGGAGCACAGTACATCAGCGGCGCCGCAACCGAGACGCCGACCTTCGAGATGCTAAAGAAATACAGTGAAAAGTTCCCAGCAACGCCGACACCGGCAACCGCTGACCAGAACCATAATCTGCGGTTTGCGAATCCACTACCACGCGGGCGCAGTATCAACCAGACTAAGACAAACAGCAGCCCGATGGCGCCCCGATAGAAGGAAACCACGTATGGATCCCAGCCATCGGCAATGAGCATACCACCGATCCCGCCTGATACCCCCCAGAATAGAGCTGCCAGCGCCAGCAGCGCCGTGTTCACAATCGTCATGTGCCCTTCTTTTTGTCCAGGGCGTCTTTCAGACCCGCAAACGGATTGTAGGTGGCGGGCTTCACTTCGGTCTCGCCACGCGCGCCATAACGCACAAAGCTGTCAAATTTACTGTGCTCCTCGTCATGGCAGTAAATACATAACAACTCCCAATTGGAGCCATCCACCGGATTGTTGTCATGATTGTGATCGACATGATGCACCGTCAGCTCGCGCAGGTTGGCGCGGTCGAACTCGCGGGTGCAGCGCCCGCATACCCAGGGGTACAACTTCAGTGCCTGTTCGCGATAACCGGATTCACGTTTGGCAATATACTCGCGTTGAGCGGCGAGCACCTTTTCCAGCCTGCTATTTTTGCCGGTTTCCTGGTTCATCCTGTTCCCTCGCCTGGCCAAAGGCATAGGCTCTGCTCAAAAATCAGCACCACAATTCACTGACCGGGGTATCCATGCTAAACCTGTGGTTAATCTGTGCCTGCAACAATTCGGCGCAGGCAATAGCATCGGTCACCGCATGGTGCGGCCGGTAAGGCGGCAGGTTAAAACGATTTCGGCTGGCATCCAGCCGGATTGATACCTTTTGCCGCCCTCGCAGCTTATCCCACCAGCTGAGTGGTTTTGCCCGATACAGCCGGGCCTCCAGATCCAGGGTATCTATCACCGGAAACAGCAGACCGTCACCCAGCCGTGCCTGCAAAGCGGCATTCATAAACTCCCGCTCTATATACCGGTAATGTACCACGGCCACCTTGCCGGCCAACAGCGACAGAAATTCGGGCAATATCTGGCTAAGATCAGGCGCCGAGTCTATTTCAGAGTGCGTAATGCGGTGTACCGTAACCGAACTGTCAGTTAGCTTGAATCTCGGCTTTACCAGCCACTGGCGAGCGCGGGAGCTGTAGATGCAGCGCAGGTCAAAGGGCACCAGCCCGATGCTGACAATGCTATTGCTATCGGCGTCGAGGCCTGTCGTTTCGAAGTCGAGTGCGACAAATGATACCTGACTGACGGGGGTGCTGGCCGCCACCATACCGGCGCCATAAAAATGCTGTAACAACGAGTGTTCAACGCTGGCGGCCTGTTGCTGATAATAACGCTGCCAGTCAGTGATCGCGTTATCGTTTTGGGTCTTGTCAGCCTGGTTCGGGCCCAGATAGAGCATGATTGACCTCAGGCCTTAAAATGAAACTTGAGAAAACTCTGAGCGTTACTCAGAACCTGAAACGCTTCTTTCAAATGTTTGCGCTCAAATTCCGACAACTGTTCGGGCAGCACATTATTGTCAGGCTCACGACCCTGGCGCAGGACCTCGGCCTGATGCCGAATTCGTGTCAGAGCGATGACCTCAAAGGCATCTCGCAGATCCTCGCCGCGACCTTTGGGAAGCACTCCGGCATCAATAATGTCTTTTAAACGATTTAATGAATTGTTGGCATCAGAGCCAACTGCTAACGCATAAATCCGTATCAGGTCGGAAAACGGCGCAGTACCGCGGCGTTTGATGTTCAAGCTGTTATTCTGCTTGCCGTCCTGCTCCATCACAAAATCCTTAAAAAATCCCAACGGTGGCGTGCGTTGCAACGCGTTACGCGCCATGCTGGCCAGAAACAGGGGTTGGTGCCGCGCCTGTTTGCTCACCTGGGCTTGCAACTGTTCTGCCCACTGAGTCTGACCCCATACTCCATCAATATCAAAAAAGATTGAGCTGTGCAGTAAGCGCTCGGCCGTCGCCTGTTCCATCCAGGTTTTGAAATACTGCTGCCATACCCGCAACGGCTGACGCCATTGTGGATTTGTCGCCATCACCTTGCCAGTGCAATAGGTGTAGCCACAGGCTGCCAGACCATCACAGACAAAACTCGCCAGCTTTTCAAAGTAGCTACCATGCAGGGCCGGATCAAAGCGGTTGTCAAGTATCAGTGCATTATCCTGATCGGTAAAAATCAATTGCTCATCACGTGCCATCGACCCTAACGCCAGGAAACAATAAGGTACCGGTGCTGGTCCCAGCTCGGCTTCGGCAAGTTCCAGCAAGCGCTGTTTAAAACTGCGCCCGATCGCGGCCATGGCACTGCCAATCATTTGTGAATTGGCATCTTCGTTGACCATGCGCAAAAAACAGGCATGCACATCGGGCACCACGGACTGCAATTCAGCAACCGTTTGTTGACGAAAAATACTGCTCACCACATACAGACTGTTCTGCGACTCATAACGGATAATATCGGAAATGGCGATAATCCCCACCGTCTTGCCTCGCATCAGTACCGGCAGGTGGTGCAAGTTGTAGCGAAGCATCAACGCCATTGCTTCAAAAATATACCGTTGATGGTCAATGGTAGCCGGATCAGCCGACATGATGTCGGTCACCGGGATCTCTGAATCAAGGCCCGGCGCGATCAGCCGGGCTCTCATGTCCTTGTCAGTAATAATACCTGCCAGGGTGCCATCAGGGGCCGTTTCATCGCCATGATGAAGAATCAGGAGCGCGGACACATTTTGCTCACTCATCAGCTGTGCTGCCTGTCGGACACTGGCATGACTGCCAATACTGATCGGGACCCGACCTAACAGGGTACTGACAGTAGCGCCCAGTAAGTCAGCACTGGCCTGCTCCCTGGCTTTGCTGCTTTTACGCCGTTCCCTATAGCCGACCTCAACATAATCAGCGAAAAATTCACTTTCATCAAACAGCTGTAGAAACATCCTGTCGGGGATGAGGTAAATCAGGGTATCTTCCAGGGCGCTCGCCGGAAAACGAACCTTGCCGCCGCGAAGCAGACCTTGCTCGGCAAAAAATCCGCCTTCGCTGAGCCGGTTGTACAATTCACCGTTGCGTCGGAACGTTTCAACGGCGCCGCTACGGATCAGGTGAAACGCATGCAGTGGTTCGTTAAACCGAAGAATCTCGGAACCTGCCTTGAAATAGCCTATATCAATACTGCACGCCACCTGCTCTAACAGATCCGCAGGCAGCTCCCTGAACGGCGAATGCCGTTTCAGGAAATCCAGTATTTCAATCTGCTCTATCTCCATACTCAGGCCTGACTATATGAACGAGGCTCAGACATGAGCCCTTTCACCACCGCCACGCATGACGCCAGTAATACCAGAGTGAATGGCAAGCCGGTTGACACCGCCATTGCCTGCAATGCCACCAGGCCACCGCCCAGAATAAGCGCTATCGCCACCAGGCCCTCAAACGTACACCAGAACACCCGCTGCGGTGTCGGCGCATTAACTTTGCCGCCGGCCGCAATGGTATCAATTACCAAAGAACCCGAATCCGATGAGGTCACAAAAAACACAACCACCAGAATAATTGCCAGGAACGACGTAATCCCCGCCAGTGGCAAGGCATCCAGCATGATGAACAACTGCAGTGGCAGTACTGCTTCGGCAGCCGCCATGTAATTGTCTTGCACTATCTGACTGATCGCGGTTCCGCCAAATACCGTCATCCACAATACGCAAGCCAGCGATGGGATCAGCAATACTGAAACCAGAAATTCCCGCACTGTGCGTCCACGCGAGACCCTGGCGATGAACATGCCGACAAAAGGCGACCAGCTGATCCACCACGCCCAGTAAAATGCAGTCCAATCCTGAATAAAGGGACCGTCTTCCCGGCCTATGGGATTCGCGAGCGCCGGCAGGTATTGAAAATAGGCTCCAAGATTATCAAAAAAGCCGGTCAAAATGGCCAGCGTTGGACCAACAATAATGACGAACAGCAGCAGTAACGCTGCCATTGCCATATTTAGTTCAGACAAACGCTTTACCCCGGCGTCGAGACCAGCCAGCACAGACACGAGAGCAATCATGGTGATGCCGACAACCAGCAAAATTTGAGTTGTTATTCCCTCAGGCCAGCCAAACAGATAGTTCAGACCCGCACTGGCCTGTGAGGCACCAAGACCAAGCGACGTGGCCAGACCGAACAGGGTGGCAAGCACGGCAAGAATATCAATAATATGCCCCGGCCAGCCCCACACCCGTTCTCCCAGCAACGGATAAAACACCGATCGAATGGTCAGCGGCAAACCTTTATTGAAGGAAAACAGCGCCAACCCAAGTGCCAGTACGGCATAGATGGCCCACGGGTGCAGCCCCCAGTGATAAATTGTCGCCGCCATGCCGAGCCGTTCCGCCGCCAGTGCATCATCAGCGGCACCACCCAACGGGGCCGAGTCGATGCGTACACCATCAACAACAGTGGTTCCGGTTATAGCGCTGCTAAAATGTGACAGTGGCTCGGAGACACTAAAAAACATCAGCCCGATACCCATGCCCGCGGCAAACAACATGGAGAACCAGGCCGGATAACTAAAATCAGGTGTGGCGTCAGTACCACCCAACCGTACCTTGCCCAACGGGGAAACAATCAAACCCAGGCACAACAACACAAAAACGTTGGCAGCACTGATAAAGAACCAGCCCAGGTTACCGGTAAGCCAGTCGCGCATGCCACTAAAGACTGTGGAGGCCTGCGCCTGAAAAACCAGCGTGAGCAGAACAAACGCGATAATGGCAAGTCCGGAGATCGCAAACACCCGGTTGTGGATATCAAGACCAAAAGGCCCTACCGTCACCACAATATTGTCCTGCCCTACCTGGTAGTCAGTATCAATCGGGTTAACTTTACCGTCCGGGACCATTGGATCCTTTTTTGTTGTCATTGTTACAACCTTTAGGTCAGATCGACCTTTTTAATGCATGAATATCGGCGCAACGAGCGCCAAAAGATCAGAAGTAATAGCCAATATTTATATTGAATCTACGTTCTGTGTCATCACTGTTGCCACTGGCGCTGCCACCCACGAAGGGTTGATTTCTACCGTGCACCAGGTCAAAGTAAGTAAAAAAGCCACCCGCTGCCACTGACATGCCGGTAACATTCATCATGGTGTCGGCACTGCCGTCAGATTTGTCATACACCAGTCCGTAGTTATTATAAAATTGCAGGTCGGTTACCGGGCCCCATTCAACGGGCATGCTATACGCGAGGTTCACCGTCGCCGAAGTTGCCTCGGCGGCCATTGAGTCGTAAAAGGCATAAGCACCGACGGCAACACGGTCTACGCCGCTAATGTCATACTGATACTCACTGTACTGCAGTTGCAGGTTCCAGTTTTGATAGTGGCTGTTACTATGCACAGCCCACGCATGGTAATCGCCAGCGTCGCTCTGGCCGTCGTGCAGGCCGCCCGTTAACGCAGACACGCCCAGCTCGGTTTCCAACCCGTCCTGGCGCAGATGGTAACCGAAGCGCCCGCTAAACGTATTGTACTCCCCCAGAGCCTGCGCCGGCTCATCGTAGATACCCTCACCCTGCGAGCGGGAACCGACAATATCGTACGAATAACGATCGGCGCGGCTGTCGACATAGCCATCGACGCCCCCCAGCTCATCATTCTTGAAAAAACCGAGATCAAGCTGCCAGTTATCACTCATGCTACGTTTAAACAGCACACCCAGATCATGATCGTCTTCCAGACCCAGATAGTAATTTGTGCTGAAAAAATAGTTGTGCGAATTATAAGGCCAGTTGCCAAAGGGCACTTGCGTCATGCCGGCCTGAACCTGCCAGTCATCATTAAGCTGATAACCTGCATAGGCGTATTTAACGGCAGTCATGTAATCGAAAAAACGAATCTCAGCATTGAGTGATACGTCACCAACGCTGCCATACAAATTGAAACGGAAGATATCAAAATCAAAATCGCCGACACGATCCGTATTGCCATCATTGTAGGAGGTATGACTGTAGTTTGTTCTGATGGCACCGCCGAGCTCGATACCGTCCTGGCTGGTATCGTCATTTAGCGGCACCCGGTCGCGTGCTCGTTGCTCGCTCAGTTCGGCCTGGGAAGCTTCCTGCTCAGCCAACCGTGCTTCCAACGCAACAATTTGTTCTTTCAATTGAGCAAGCTGTTGTTTTATGTCATCGGTTTCAGTTGCAGTATCAGCGAACGAGGCTGGTGTAGCGATACACCCGACAGCCGCGATCAGGACAAGTCCGCATTTTGTGATCATAAATGCTCCTGAATTTAGTTTGAGTCTGGTGCCTGCCTAATCCAGACAGAGAATCTTGTTGCAGCAAACACCAGCAAATTTGTAGCGACATATCATTGCTCGAGGCAGCGCCATCCAATACACCATTGGTCACCCTACCGTTCAGGGCGGGTAACTGCAAGAGTAGCCAGCGCAGTGAATTTGTTTATCAACGGGCTTTCAGCCCCGGGTAACCCGAGAGCTGTTACCTTTGATGGCGGGCATCCTGTCCGCAGTGGCAGTGCTGATCATTGCCCTCACCTGTGCTCAGGGGCTGGTCACACACACTGCCATTAGGTTGAGCCCTTAAGTCGGCAGTTACATCCACGTCTAGTCATTTGACGCAGTCACTACGCGATTGCGCACAGCTGACACTGCAGCCTGAGAAATCAGTCCGAGCTTCGCCGCATGCTCTGCCAGTACCCGGTTGTCGTCGCTCAGAACCAGGTCGCAACGGCTATCACCGGCTTCCTCGGCCAGCTTCGCGATCGCACTGGAGCGCTCGGGGTTGCGACTGACATCGCGTATGTAGATGGCCAGTATGCGGCCGGGATACTCTCTCAGAATTCGGGTATACATCTCCGGATCATGTTGCCCGGAATCACCCACCAGCACGAAATTCATCGTATGATACAGCTCCATAACATGCCGAATGGCGTCCAGTTTATGGTCACGGGCCCGGCGTGGCAGCACACTGCCACGCTTCATACCCCACTCCCGCAGGATCAGAATGGGTCCATTGGGTATACGGTGCAGCCGAAACATTTCTACCAACACCTGGTAGATGCTCCAGGGGCCCCGGGAGACATAAACCAGCGTATTCCCCTGGTTGCCCTCAGGCCCTTCATGAAAGCCCCGGTAGAGCTCCGGAACGCCGTCAAAAACCACCCGGCTATCCGCCCCCTGGGCAAACAGGCGCCACATCATCTTGAAGAAATTGGCCACCCCGGTATGAACCACGGTGTCATCAACGTCGCTGATGACACCATACCCGGCACTGTGGGTAGGCGTGAAAAACTCACCAGTAGTGGTGGCACGCTCGTCGACAGGCTGATCCAGAGACAACTCCACCTCATGCCATTCTACGTCCGAGGGTATCTCGCCCAAGCTCATATCAAGCCGGAAGAAGCCATGGCGGTCAGTCTCGACAATTTCCGATGTGTCCTTGTAGCGAACTCTCACCCGGCCTCCTGCGACCGGCTTGCGCAACAGCCGCCGCACCAGGTCCAGCAGGTCACGGCGCAGCGAATCTTCTTTTATGCCCGCGCCGAAACCCGGCTGACGAAACACTCGGCCCATCAGGAATACCCGGTCGCGTGAGCCATAACCACGATACGGCTGGATGAAAAACCCTCCACGGCCATTATCGCCCTTTACCGGCGCTGCGAGTATGCGCAGCCCCCGGCGCAGGGTTGCTGGGTAGCGACGGAAGCGTTTGTGATTTGGCATTCATTGCTCCGTATTAGATTGACCGATATAGACCAGACATAAAAAAAGCTCCCGCAAACAAGCGAGAGCTTTTTAATACTAATCATCTGTAATTAATGGCGATACAATGTCAGTTAAGAGTATCGACTTCAACCTCTAAAAAGGTATTGCGCTGGAGTGTCTCAGAAGGTTCCAGATAAACCTCCATGGCTTCAACCCGGATACAGTCGCCAGGGGCCAGCATGGCCATTTTATCGTCAAATTCGATTCGCATCGGTGTCACCAGCGGGCTGTCTTTGGTGCACACCCTGACAACGCGATCGCTGTTGTAGGACACGACCTGTTTTCGGTCATCTTCAAAAAACAGGAATTCATCCGCGTCAGATTGCATACGTCCCCGATACTCCAGGTATGACTGCGTCAACGGCGGCTGTGCAGCCAGGGGCATGGCGAATGTGGCAGCCAAAAACGCCGCAAGCATCGATTTTACTGGAATGGTTGTACTCATATGACTACTCCTTTCCATCTGGATGTTTGTTACATCCATGAATTGCCAAGGCTGATATAAAAGTCAGTATGTCATCAGCCTTAATAATAGGGTAAAGGGCCTTAAAACGAATATCAAGGGTGTATGGACGACCAGTGCCGCATCGAAACCATCGTAAGTGCTGTGACTTTGGTCATCAGGGAGACGTTATCCAGGATAGACGCTATATCGTCAATCGGCAGAAGCAGACTGGTAGCTGGACTGCAGCTTTTCGAGGATGACTTCGGGTGGCTGGGGGTGGCTGAAAAAGTAGCCCTGGAATCCTGAGCAACCCAGACCTTGCAGGACCTGCCACTGCTCTTCGTGTTCGATGCCCTCCGCGATAACATCCAGTTTCAGCGCGTCTGCCAATGACAGAATGACTTTTACTATCGAATGGGTTTCCGGGTCGCTCAATAACGTGTTCACAAAACTTCTGTCTATTTTCAGTTCATCAATCGGAAGCTGTCGAATGTAGGATAAAGATGAATACCCGGTACCGAAGTCGTCCAGGGAAAAACGTACACCCATGGACCGAAGTCGACCCATTTGCTGAACACTGGCCTCTATACTTTCTGCAATGACACTTTCCGTCACTTCAAGCATCAATGCCGATGCTGGCAGCCCGGTTTCAGCCAGCGCCCTGGCTATTTTGTCGGGGAAATTACACATCGCCAACTGGCTCTGGCTGATATTCACCGACACGGTCCAGTCTTCGATGGAGAACTGCTCGCGCCAGCGACTCATTTGCCGGCAGGTTTTTATCAGTATCTGATCGCTCAGTGGCACGATCAGGTTCTTCTTTTCCGCCAGTCCGATAAAACTGATGGGGTTGAGTAGTCCGCGTTCCGGATGGTGCCACCGGGCCAGTGCTTCAAATCCGATAAACCGGCCGTCCCGATCCACCTTGGGCTGGAACCACGGGACGATTTCATTTTCTGCCGCCAGGGCCCTTTTCAGGTCTGCAGTGAGCTGATGCTCTTCAACCAGCTCTTTTTGCATGATGTTGTCAAAAAGACTGACATGATTTTTCCCCTTCTTTTTGGCGTCGTACATCGCAATATCGGCCATTCTCATCAACTCGCTGGCGCTGATGGAATCATCGTTGAACAGCACGAAGCCGAGACTCGTCGATATGGACGGGGCCTCGCCCAGAGTGGCGGTGGGCAGCGCAGCCGCTGCCAGAAGTTGCTCAGCCATGTGACTGACTTGTTCAAACGCTGCGTTGTAGTCCCGGTGACAGGTATTGATAACCACCAGGAATTCATCACCGCCCAATCTTGAGATCGAATGACGGTCTCCCAGGACGTTGGCAAATCGGTCAGAGATTTCAACCAACAATTGATCACCATCGCGATGACCAAGTGTATCGTTTATGGTCTTGAAATCGTCCAGGTCGGTCAACATCAAGGCGCCAAAATAGCCGCTCTCTGCGCATTTGTGCAGGCATCTCTCCAGTGTTAGGGCTATTTGACTGCGATTGGGCAGGTTGGTCAGCGGATCGAAGTATGCCAGGTGCTCGATCTCTTCCTTGTACTGCTGCTGTTGCGTTATATCCCTGACAATGGCAATAAAGCGGGCGGGCTCGTTCTCCATTTTGACGTACTGTATGGCGACATCCACTGGCAAGTCGTGGCCGTTTTTGTGGCGGTGAACTGTCTGAAAATTCAACCGGCGGATCTCACCATTCAGCAGAGGCGCTATCATCTGTCTGAATTCGGATTCGCTATAGAGCGGCTTCACATCGTAAGGGTGTAGTTCAAGAAGCTCGGTGGGGGTGTAGCCAAGCTGGTCAACCGCGCCTTGATTCACATAGAAAAACCGGAGTGTCTGAGCATCAAACATAAAAACACAATCCAGCGTACTGTCGAGTGTCATGCGGAAGCGCTTCAGGTCCAGTCTGATTTCTTCGCTTTCTGTAATGTCCTGCAATGCCGCGACTAGCAAGCGCTCAGACCCGACACGGGCTTCTGTAACGGCAATCTGCAGGGTAAAGCGCGTGCCGTCCGCCTTGAGACCCTGTACTGCGCGCATATTGCCCATGATTTTTCCTGGCGTTTTCCCTTCAGCATAGGCATGCATGTAGCCAGAGTGATGGTGTGCGACTTCCGGCGGCATGAGCCTGGTGATGGATTCACCGATCAATTCGTTTTCAGGGTACCCGAACATGTTTACCAATGCAGGGTTCACACTTTGAATACGCCCTTCAAGATCCGTCATGACAACCGCATCATAGAGGGTGTTAAGGATTGCGCGGTTGATATTGAAGCTATGTTCGATCGCTTGCTGGCTTTGATCTTCCAACACACCGGCGGAGATAAACTGTTCTGCCAGTTGGGCAATGCGCGGCAGCGCGTCATCTTTCAGATCATCGGTCTGTTCCGGCGTAACGCTAAGCGCAACCATTAGCCCCTGATGGTCTCCCTTACCATTGAATAAATTAACAATTCTAAGCGTCCTGGCTACCTTGAAGGTGGATCGGGAGGTCTCGCCGTTCAATACGGCTACAGTCTCCTGTAATTCAACCTTGATAAGCTCTCTCGATCTCCTGTCGATCAGTTCTCCGGCAGCTTGCAGATAGGATATGATTTCTGCTTTGTCGGCAGGTGTATGTATGACTGGCTCAAGCGACTCATCCAATACCAGGGCAAGCCACTTGTTGCTGCTGGTGCTGGCAGCAAGTTCAAATAGATCCGCTATGGCTTGCCTGACTTTATGATTCATACAACGCACTCTGTCCCTGGCTTTTTTCTTGTTACGTTAATGGCTGGCAACGGTTTTCGATCAACAAGTGCTTCGTAAAATGATAAATAGAGACGATGAAGTAAAATAGTATAGTAGTCAAGAATTTCACACTAGCAAATTTTGAGCACTCAAACAGGCCGGAGTACAGAAAGCAAAAAATCACCCTTCCCCCGGTTTATTCGAAGCATCTACTCCGAAAACGCTCGAACACGGAATGTCGTCCTTCGTTATCTTTAAGCAATTTCTCACTGCCAAAGCGCCTGATTTGGCTGCTTTTTTAATACCTACAACTCCCGCTTCAAGGATAAAACTATAGCTGAGTTCTTATTGGTAAAATTTGGATAATCGGAAAAATTGAATTTGTAGTAGTTGTACTCCAGATCGAGCTCCAACTGTTGGGTCAGTTCATAACTTGCGCCAATACCCAACATAGTGTCTGACTCACTGAAACTTAAAGTTCCGGTTTGGTTAATTCCAGAGTTTCTACCAAAAAAGAAAAATGAGGAATCCGCAGACCACCAGACCTGCCCCGCTTTAGCAAAGAGGGCGACACTTTCTGAAATGGGGAGATACCCGATCGCTGCAACTGCAACACCCGTAAGGTCAAAGTTGGAAAAGACCGGTGTAGGACCGGGAAATTCACCGAAGTCGTTGTAGCTTAGTTCAACGCCAATATTGGGATTGAATTGCCATCCGACTGCTGCTTTAAGAATTGTTGTACTTTCTTCCGGAATACCGGACTGGATCCAGTTCTGACCTAAACTCCCACTAACATAGATCCCCGAATCTGAATTTTGGTCTGCTTCGGCTGTATTCAAGGCCGATAAAATGGCCAGGCTTGATAACAGCAATAGTTGCGATTGTGAGATTCCCATCTTTTTTTCCTTTTCTTAAGGCTGGTTCCTTTACGCAAATTTTGCAACCGGGAAACATATAAATACTCTGCTTAAAGGGTTCAATGCAATGGCGTCACTTTTGGTAAAAGTGAGCGAGGCGAACCACCCGCCAGCGGGTGAGTTTGCCTCCGTTTCTAGCTGGCAGTTATGTTTGGTTCGCACAGCTGGCCCGTCTCAGGTATACGCTCAGACCTGTCATGACCAAACAGGGTGTCTTCAACCAGTGCCAGCGTCACTCCGGACGCCACATCACGTAGCCGTCGGCATCGCTGGCTCGCCGTAGCATTGCGATCAGCGGTGCGGCACGAGCTGACAGGGGCACATCTTCCGGCTCATCACTGTCCTCATCATCCCGGTCGTCATATCCTGCTTTTTCATCAGGGTTATCGCTGGCCGGTTTGTCCTGCTCGTGCGCAATTGCTGAAGTCAGGCGATCCAGTGCAGCGGTCAGCGTTTCACCACTGACGGCCCCTTTCTTGCTGCCACCTTGGCCCATCATGGTAAGCAATTGATCGGCGGCACTATCAAGCATGACAAAACCGGCCGACTCCTCACTGTAAAATTTGAGCAACATAGATTATCTCCTTCGGTGCATCCGGGTAATGCAGTTCTGCACCATTACCGAGGGCTTTGGTTTTATATCGGAAAATACATCTCTTGATGACTTGGCTGTAAAACCCAGCCCTCAATTAACAGTACCATCAAGAGACCGGAATTGCTCGATCTGACCGCCTTGATTACGTTGTTCATCGCCCTGTTAAAGGAGTAGAATCCGGCTGCGCCCATGCTCTGGACGGGATTTCCGAGCCTGCCCACTTAGCGCGGTATCAAATGTCCGCAACCATTTAAGGCGATGATGCTAACGGCACAGCTACTGCCATGGGCACCACTTCCGACCGGACCATGAAGCGGGTTCAGCAGATGACACTGCTCAAGTAGATTCTGCTCTGTGTACTATTCTGTATTTATGAAATGTTCATCTCTGAGGCACATACATGACGACCTGTATAAACGCTGATTTTGATCAGCGTATCGTGATTCGACCAGAAGACTACCGGTGGGTCGACTCCCCAATGCCCAATGTGGAGCGCATGATGCTTGATAGAATCGGGGATGAGATTGCCAGAGCCACATCAATTGTGAGGTACGCTCCATTCAGTGAATTCTCGGCGCACCATCATTCAGGAGGTGAAGAGTTTTTTGTGCTGCAAGGCGTTTTCTCGGATGAACATCAGGACTATCCGGAAGGAAGCTATGTACGCAACCCCATCGGGACGTCACACACACCCAAAATCGGCAAAGATGGCGCGACAATTTTTGTCAAGTTGCACCAGTTCAGCGCAGCAGACAAAGAGCAGAAAGTGATTAACACTGATAAGGAACCATGGCATCAGGGTCTTGTTGCTGGGCTGACAGTCATGCCATTGCATGAATTTGAAGGTGAGCACGTTGCACTGGTCAGGTGGGCACCCAATACGCAATTCAGCAGCCATCGACATTGGGGCGGTGAGGAGATTTTTGTCATCGAAGGCACCTTTCACGATGAGTACGGCAGTTATCCCAAAGGCTCCTGGTTGCGCAGCCCCCATCTAAGTCAGCATCAACCTTTCACAAAAGACGATGGCGCTCTGATTTATGTCAAGACAGGGCACCTGAATCTATAGCGCTTTTCGTCCGCGGTGCAGCAACAACTGTGTCCGATTGCGGAAAATTGTTACATCCGTGGCTAAACAACCTTGCTGGAAAGCACTCGGTTCAACCTGATACCAACGTCGGCATTGAGTGCGCACTGACAATGGGACCGTGTATCAAGAGCAGGTTTTCGGTTATCCTTCATGTACTGTGGAGGATAGTTTATGAGAGTTAAGCAAGCACATGTCGGCCCGGGCCGCCATACCCTGACAGCAGCCCTGTTGTCGGCAGTACTGATTTGCCTGAGCTGGGCAGCGAACGCCGCTGAAACCAGCTACCGGGTCGACCTGTCAGAGCGCGCCATGCAACAGGTCACCATCGAAGCACGATTCAGCGACGCAACGGGAGACACGCTGGATTTTCACCTGCCCGTCTGGCGCTCCGGTCTTTATCTGGTGCTGGACTTCGTTGGCACTGTTTCCGGCATGGAGGTAAGTGATGAAAATGGCGAGGCCCTGGCTTTCGAGCAGACCGCAAAGTCTTCCTGGCGGGTAACCAGGCCCGATTCGGGCGCAGGCGACGTTGTGGTTCGCTACCGCGTATATGCAAACAGCCTGACCGACCGCACTCGCCACGTCGATGCTGATCACGCATTTCTCAATCCGGCCGCTGTGTTTGTTTATGCTGACGAGTTTCGCGGCCAGCCCATAGAAGTCTCCATCGCTCTGCCGGCTGACTGGCAGGCAGCCAGCGGCATGGAACAACCGGATCCGGGTCGCTTTGTGGCGCCACATTATGACCGTCTGGTGGACTCACCGATTGAAGCAGGAACCTTCGACCTGGTCACTTTTGAAGCGGCTGGCATGACTGTCGATTTTCTGATTCACGGCATCTGGGATGGCGATGAAGAGCGTCTGGCCAATGACATGAGTGCTCTCGTGACCGCCACTGCTGAGGTATTCGCCGCCTCAAACACGGGCCTGCCGACGGATTATTACCTCTTCATGCTGCACAGCGGCGACGGCCTGGGTGGGGGTACGGAATATTACAACAGCACGCTCGTCCATACCGACCCGCGCGCGTTCTGGGACGACGAACGCTGGCAGAGTTTTCTGGGGCTCATGGCCCATGAATTTTTCCACACCTGGAACGTCAAGCGCTTCCGGCCGGCAGCGATCGACCGATATGACTACCAGAACATCAATTACACGGAACTACTCTGGGTCGCAGAGGGCCTGACCAGCTATTACGATCAATTGCTACCTGTTCGTGCAGGCCTGGTCCCCGTGGATGATTACCGTGATCAGCTTGCCGATGCCATCAGCAGTGTGGTGGATGCCCCCGGCTACAACCAGGACACGTTGGCCCGTGCCAGCCTCGAGGCCTGGACCAAAGGCTTTCACCGCGGCGCCGACCGGGCGCCGGACAAACCCAACCGAACGGTGTCGTTTTACAGTCAGGGCGGACTGCTGGGGCTGGTGCTGGATCTGGAAATCCGCCGCACGAGTGACGGCGACCGCAGCCTGGATACCGTCATGACGTCGCTGTATGACGACTTTCCGCTGGGCGGCGGCGGTTTTACTTATGCCGATTTCCGCGAGCGCCTGGCAGCTGCCGGTGGTGACGCGCTCGCCGAACAACTGGACGGCTGGGTATACGACACCCAACCATTGCCGCTGACCGAGGCACTGCAATCAATAGGCTGGAGGCTGGATCGTGAAGATACCAGCGAAGACCCGGTGCAGGTGTCGCTGGATGTCTCGCTGCGCGGCAATCCCCCGGTGGTGTTTTCTCCCCGTCTCAATGGCGCAGCATGGCGCGCCGGTATCAATGCCGGCGACGAACTGATGGCACTGGATGGGGCCCGCATTGGCAGCAACCTGAATGCCCTGCTCCGGCGCTACAGCCCCGGCGATGAGGTTGAGTTCTCGCTGTTTCGCGATGGCCTGCTGAAAACCGTACCGGTGACACTGAATCCGGTGCGCGGCGACCACGAGATTGAAGTTGATGACGATGTCAGCGAGCAGGTGCGCGGTATGCGTGTAGACTGGCTTGGCGTTGCAGAAGAACAAGGCGAGGAGTGAGGTGGTTATTACATCGGTGAGCTCTCAAATCCAGCGTTTGTAACGTATTCGCTGCAGTGCCTGTTGGCGCCACGACCAGTGATCAATTCAACCAGCTATCTGATTGAATTGATCACTGGTTTGACTCCGTAAAGGGTCTTTCGTCATACGGGCTGTAACAAAAAGGGCCGCCTCTTCTCCCCGCTTATCTGTTTCAAAGCTCGATTCCTGCCACATCGATAAACTCTGCCCATTTTTTGGCGACTTTTTCTCCATTGTCACCGGATAGATTTGACCAACCATGGACTCGGTTCTCTGCTTCCACAATGTGAGCTATTGCCTCACTGGTTTGATGCATATAGAGAAGTGCATACATTTCGGCTGCCGCGGCCAGATGCCTGGTGATTTTCGGCCGCTCGCTCGATTCATTTGTGCGCTCTAGCGCATCTCTCAGCGCGAATGTGTAGCCTGTGAGTTTTCTTAGAATATTGTCCATGCTTGATTATACATAACACTTGCCGTTCCCGGTCAAACCTGGAATCAGCTCCGCCTGTCTGAGCCGCACTGATTCAAGCCTCTCGATAAACGGACACAAGAGAACGAGGCCAGCGAAAGAAGGACGCAGGCACGCACGTCAACGAGCGTACGTGTGGTCAAGAGACAAGCTGCGCACTCAAGATCATCGGGGGAATCCACACCGCTAAACAGAGAATCACTGAACTAGCCAGAATCAGGCACAACCCGCTAACCGTTGCGTGCAATAACACTACCCGGGGCTTGAACAGATACAGTTCAGCCACTAGCGCCGCAGTCTCGGCGAGGTTTTGCGCCAAAGCCGATAACCTAAGTGAAATGGCACGCCACCAGTATTTTCCACTAGCTGCCAGGAAAACAACGAGTGCCTCCAACCCCATAAGGTCCGCTACTATGACGAACTCCAATGCGAAAGGAATGAAGTACGGCGCAGTTATGAGCACTGCCACCAATATTCCGATCTTTACCCAGGTTGGCCAGCTAAAATTGATCTTCATCTATTCCCTCTGAACGCCTAACGCTGCAAACAAAGGCAAGCATTGGCGAATCCAGCGCTAAAAGTAAAATTTTTAATTGTTTTGTTATGCATTTGCTCAATCATTGTTATGCAGTGTGGAGTTTATACCGCCCCAACGAGCTGAGTCGGTGGGCTTCACCTCCACCGCTCCGGATTGGCTATTGCGCCGAAACAACAAGCCCGGTTTGCCGGATAAAGTACGCGCGGACACCACGCTACCATCTGGGAGTGTAAACGCAGAACTGGCCCAGCCGAAGTCCACGCGACATTGGTTAAAAGGGAGAAGATACCTTCCAGGTTCAGTTCATTTGGCCCTACCACACATTCCGACAGCAAATGTAAACGAAGGTATGCCTCCTCGGTGGTTGTCGGCGCGTCGGAAAGGTTACCAATATTGATCTCGACAGAATCACTCTGAATGAGCCCATACTTTTGAGACAAACAGCTCCGGGCCGCTATTTCGTTGTCACGGGGAAACCAGCAATCCAGAGTTACTCTCGACTCAGAGTCAAAGTAACGATGTCCCACTCGCCTGATAATCATTTAACCTCGCCGATTGGCACGTCAACGCAAAACCAATGACACCTCTATCGATAGCAGCGCTCACGATACATAACGCCACGCTAACAGGCGCCGTCTCGCGGCGTCCCGGCAGACGCACCCTGCGAGTTGAGCGCTTGTTTAGTTTGCGATGCCTTATAAGTCACGAATATTACAACACCGAATATGTACTCAACTAATGCACCAGTCAATGCACCCAGAAACACGGGCGCTTGCAAATAAATCAGCCACAGCCCAGAGGCCACCAATGTTGCTCCGAAGATCCAGAAAATACGCATCCCGTACAAAGTGGAAAAAGTGAGATAACGGCCAGCAATTACTAAAAGCATCGCCGGGAAAAACCACTCGACCCTAAACATAGCAGCAGCTATTGCTATGGGGATAGACAGAAGCATCCAGATAGTTCCCTCCATGGCAAGCGGAGCGAGAGGATTGTCCTTGCTGTGCTTTCCGGTACACCCAATCAATCTGCAAAGTACAACCGACACAGGGAAAATGAACATCCCCGCCAGTACCAGAGTGATAACACCTGCCCGCTCCGATACCAAGGCTGCAACTATCGCAGCTAACAGCCACGCACTTCCTGAGGAGACAATGCCAGGGGCTCCACCGTAGTAGGCATCACGCATGTTGCATTGTGCAGCTGAGATTGAATCCATATTTAGCTACCTAACGTCCAGTCCAGCCACAGCTGGTATCGAGCGAATTTTGCGATTTTTTGAGCGCCATCGAAGAGCATGGAAGGTCTGCAATACCCGATGTCGGTTTGCAACTGATTGTTATGTGCGCAGCTTGGCGTAATGCAGTATGTCAAACATCTGCCCATTTTTAATGACTTCATTTTTAAGCACGCCCTCCAGGAGATAGCCATTCTTCTCGAGAACGCGCGCTGATGCTCGATTAGGTGCCAGTACTGGCGCGAATAGCTTTCCCCTCACACCCTCTGAGAATGCGTGTTCTGTCATAAGCTTTAATGCCTCGGTGGCGATGCCACGCCCCCAGAAATCTTCACCAAGCCAGTAACCAATCTCTGCCGTATGACTTTTCCAGCCAACCTGAGGCGTGATTCCGACAGTTCCGATGAAGGCACCATCGTACTCAATAGCTTTGGTTATCGTACCGTTGTCATGTGATCCAACGCTGATCCACCAATTGGCATCCTCCATGGTGTAGGGATAGGGGAATGTATAAATCAGGAATTGCGACACATTTTCGTTGTTTGCAAGTTCTACCAACCGCGGTGCATCGCTAGATTCGTAATCCCTGAGCGTGATCCTCATCGTTAGTGTTCCTGATATTCAGTGCTGGCAGTGCAGTTATGGGCACATAAAGCTGAGTACAGTGGCGTCCGGCAGCCATCCACCGCGCACTGATGCGAGTGGTTAAGACTTGGCACTGCAACCACCGGCCTTGACCACACGATGGGTTGACGCTGGATATTTACCTAGCAGTGATACCGGGCGAATGGGACGGGGCGAAAAACTGCCGCCGCAGTTGGGACACTGATTGGCCAAAACGCCAGACGCACAGGATTTACAAAATGTGCATTCAAATGTGCAGATAACAGCCTCAAGGGAGTCCGGCGGCAAATCCTTGTCACAGCATTCGCAATTGGGCCTCAATTCGAGCATAAAATCCTCCCTGTCCCAGGAAACCAAAACCCAAACCTCTGGCAATATCGTCAAATAGGTGAGCGCACGCCGGTTCTGATAGTGGTGCTATCGTTAGATGAAGTCAGGCGTATTCTAGCTCAGCCCGATGGCCACAACCGACTGATAATACGTTTGCTTAATGGCCGTGGCCTACGCGTTCAAGCAGGAGTGTAACGGGCCTGCCAAACGGGCTCTTCGCGGGTGAAAACCAGGGCGCCAGTCACGCTACCGCCCTACGGGTACAATCCGCATGGGTTGGCCACCTACGTTTTAGCGTCAGTTTAGGTGGAAGTCAGGACTAATCTGACCAGATCCACAGAGTTGTCGCAAGTAGCCATAGGGCTAGTTTCAGACAAAAAGCCGCTGCTTGGTGTGACGCCGGGGCGCCCTTGTGGAAACCGCTCACGGCCGGAGCAAGAAGCTACAAACCATCCTGGGCCCCGGGCCCTGGCGAACCGTGACTATCGCCCTTTGGCAGCCAGAAGCACGTTTTCATGGATATCGACTGAAATCCCACCACAATTGATAACTGAAATTTCTCCCCGGATTGCCGGTTCATTGACCGTCAGCCAGGTAGACTGGTCAGGCATGGAAATGCGCTCCGGGTGACGCTGAACACCGCATTTCATTCCGGTCGCTTCAGTACCAGGTCTGGCACTTCGATGTTGGCAAGCGTACAATGAATTCTAATAATAGTCTTTGAAAAGACTGGAGTTGTCGATGCGCACCGTGTGCCGGTTACCCGGGGATTCACAGATCGCATTCAACAGCCAGTTCAATTAACCGGAACCACAGTCACGAACGCCGCTATGCACCTTGGATTCACAGATGATGCCATATTTGACAGGATCGACTCACTCAGCGAGAGTGAGCTTGATGAGCTCGATTTCGGGGTCATCGGTTTCGATGCGGAAACGATAGTTCGCCGGTACAACGCTCTTGAAGCCAGGCTTGCCGGGCTGTCTCCGCAGCGTGTGTTGGGCCAGCCCCTGTTTACCGTAGTCGCGCCCTGCATGAACAACTTCATGGTCGCTCTGCGGTTTGAAGATGCAGCGACCACCGGCGACTCTCTGGATGAAACTATCAACTATGTACTTACGTTTCGCATGAAACCTGTGAAGGTCAAACTGCGACTGCTGGCAGGCCCTCCTGGCAAGACGTTGCGCTACCTGCTAGTAAACCGCCTCCAGTAAATGCACCCTCACGTGGCGATCAACGATGAGCACGAAGCACTACTTGGGCTCATCTACATGGCACCGGTCGGGTTTGTGAGGACGGCGCTCGATGGCGAGATTGCTATGATCAACCCGGTCCCGGCACAATTACTGATGCCACTCGCGCGGGACGTCAGTCCCGGCCAAGGCGCGAAAACGTGACGACATCCAACGACGCCTATGAGTCCCTGCTCCAGTTCATGTATCGGGCGCCGATTGGCCTGGTGCAGACCTCGCTCGATGGCGACATCGAAATGATCAACCCGAAGTCGGCGCAATTGCTGATGCCGTTCTCGCAGGACGGGAGCCTGGACAACCTGTATACCTTGCTGCAGGACAGCGCGCCGACGCTACGCCAGCTGGCTGCTGATGCGGACCCCGCCAGTGGCATCATCTGCGAATCGCTGCGCATCTCACTGCACCCCGAAGCGGCCCCCAGCCCGTCGTCTCCAATCCTCTCGCTGAGCATGCTGAGGCTGGTCGATGATCTGCTGTTGGCAGTCTTTGTTGATGTCACACTGGAGGTACAACACGAACAGCAAGTTCTCTCCAGAAAACTCAGTGAAGCCGAACGCGTCGACAAACTGACCGGACTGCCTACCCGGGTGGCGGCGCTCGAACTGCTCCAGACCGCGCTGGACCGGCCCGCGACAGACACCCGTTATGGGTGTGCGTTGCTGTACATTAGCTGTAACCGCTTCAAACTCATCAATGATGCGCTTGGATACAACATAGGGAACCAGCTTCTGAGCCTGATCGCCGGCCGCCTGGGCTCCACGCTGCGCTCGCGCAGGCGAGACGGAGAGGTGATGGACGGCCTGCCGCTGACGGCGCGTATCGGCGGCGACGAGTTTGCCGTCATGCTCGATGATCTGTTGGTGCCGGAGAACGTGACGGGCGTCGCGCAGCGGATACTTGACCGGCTGGGAAGGCCCTACGCAATAGGACCGCACAAGATTTATTGCAGCGTCAGCATGGGCATCGTTGTGCAGAACCGCGACTCGGGCAATGCGAGCGACCTGCTGCAGGATGCGAGTCTCGCAATGGAAGACGCAAAGCGGGCCGGCGACTCTCGCTATGCGATTTTCGAACCGGGGATGCGCGCAAGTGCCCGGCAGCGCAGGAGTGTAGAGGACGATCTCCAGCTTGCGCTGGCCAAAAACCAGCTTTTTGTTGTTTACCAGCCCGTGGTTGGACTGCAGGGAGAGCAATATATCGACGGCGCTATTGACCCATGCGCCGGCATGGAGGCATTGGTGCGCTGGCAACACCCGGTTCGGGGCGTTGTTTCGCCGGTAGAGTTCATTGGCATCGCCGAGGAATGCGGCATGATCGACGCAATCGGCGAATTCGTGCTGGACACGGCGTGCCGCCAGTTCATGACGTGGCAGGCGCTGCTAGGGCCGCGTGCGCCACGTAAACTTGCGGTAAACCTGTCACGCGAACAACTCAGCCATCCGGGGCTGGCGGGCATAGTGGACGGAATACTGCGCTCAAGCGGCATGCCTGCGTCATGCCTGCAACTGGAAGTCACCGAAAGCCTGGCAGCCCAGAGCGGATCGGTGTTAACACGACTGCATGAGCTGAAGGCGCTTGGCTTGACGTTGGCACTGGACGACTTCGGGACCGGGTACTCCTCGCTCTCCAGTCTTCACCAGATACCCGTGGACACGGTAAAGATCGACCGCTCATTTGTGCGCTACGGGGATACCAGTCTTCATCATCGCATCTTGATTGACGCCACGATCCGGGTGGCACACAGCCTGGGGATGGACACGGTAGCCGAAGGCATAGAAACCTTTGCCCAGGCAGAGATTGTCCGTCAACTCGGCTGCGACAAGGGCCAGGGGTATCTGTACAGCAAGCCTGTGGTAGCGGCGGATTTCGCCTCGTGGCTCACGGACACAACAGTCGCCTCAAAATCATAGTTAATTGCATGTCCGCAAAAGGAAATGTCTCCGGGCGTTGCAGTTGTTTACAGAAGTGCTCGCTTTAGCCGTGAAGCTCTCAGCCTTTTAGTACCGTCCCTGGCAACGGGACAGGACCCTTACGTAAGATTGTATCCATAAATAAACAAGTGTAATACCAGAGAGACACCGCATGACAAAAACTACCGATCGCTCCCTGTACCTCCCGTACGCCGGGCCTTCCCTTCTCGACATGCCCCTGCTCAACAAGGGAAGCGCTTTCACGAATGAAGAGCGACAAGAATTCAATCTTACCGGCTTGCTACCCAACAGGGTCGAAACTATCGAAGAGCAAGCCGAAAGAGCTTATAAGGGCTATGGTAAACTCGCTGACGACCTGGATCGGCATATCTACCTGCGATCTCTTCAGGATGACAACGAAACACTGTTTTACAAAATCCTGGAACAAAATATTACCAAAATGCTGCCCGCGATATACACGCCAACTGTCGGAGATGCGTGTGAGGAGTTTTCAAAAATATATCGCAATCACAGGGGCCTGTTTGTCTCCTACCCTGACCGTGACCGTCTTGATGATATTCTGCGAAGTGCAACAAAAGACAAGGTCAAGGTTATTGTTGTAACAGACGGAGAACGCATTCTTGGGCTGGGAGATCAGGGTATTGGCGGCATGGCCATACCAATTGGCAAGCTCTCTCTGTACACCGCATGCGGCGGCATCAGCCCAGCCTATACATTACCTATCGTTCTTGATGTTGGCACCAACAACAAAACTTTGCTTCAGGACCCCATGTACATGGGTTGGCGTCATGAAAGAATTTCACAGAGCCAGTACGATCAGTTTGTCGCGGAGTTCATCGAGGCTATCAAGCGCCGATGGCCCAGAGTTCTGCTACAGTTCGAAGACTTCGCGCAGTCCAATGCCATGCCACTGCTGCAGCGCTACCGGGATGAAGTATGTTGTTTCAACGACGACATTCAGGGTACTGCTGCCGTCTGTGTGGCCACGGTTCTGGCAGCATGCCAGGCCAAGGAAGAGCGCATCAGCCAGCAACGGTTCGTTTTTGTTGGCGCGGGCTCAGCCGGCTGCGGTATTGCTGAATATATTGTTCGCGCCATGGTAGAGGATGGGTTGACCGAGGTTGAGGCGCGGTCACAGATATTCATGATTGACCGCGATGGATTACTGATCTCGGGCATGACCGGCCTCCACGAATTTCAGGCGCGCCTGGCAAGAAGTGATCCGCAGCACCAGGTGCCAGGGTCTGGAACCCTGCTCGAAGTCATAAAGCGCCACCACCCTCACATACTTATAGGCGTGTCCGGGCAACCTGGGTTGTTCACCCGCGACGCCATCGAACAGATGCACAAGACCTGCGCTCGCCCCATCATCATGCCCCTGTCCAATCCGACATCCCGCGCGGAAGCATCCCCGGCCGACATTCTTGCCTGGACCCATGGCCAGGCAATCGTCGCCACCGGCAGCCCCTTCGAGCCGGTCCAGTTCAGGGATCAGGTACACCCTGTCGCACAGTGCAACAACGTCTATATCTTCCCAGGCATCGGCTTGGGAGTTATAGCAGCCCAGGCGAGCCGGGTGACTGACAATATGCTGATGGCAGCGTCTCGCGCACTTGCCAACGAAGCACCGGTCAGCAAAACCAGCAATGGCGCTCTGTTGCCCGCGCTAACGGACATCCATCGGGTGAGTAAAGCCATTGCCTTTGCTGTGGGCATGCAGGCCCAGGCTGACGAAGTTGCGTTGGCGGGCAGTGAAGAAGCGATGAAGGCAGCGATCGAGAAAAATTTCTGGTTACCGCAATATCGTCGCTATCGTCGCCGGGCCTTCTGAACTCAATGGCCGAGTATCCACTATCGGCCATCAGCTTCTGCCACTCAGACAACAGGCGCAAAGTGCTGCGAGTCCTTACATCAGGAACGACACCTTTGGAACCGGATCCTGGATTTGTCAGTACTCAGCTACCAATGACACCGCCATCCTGCCGGGTGACCACCACCGTTGCCGAGCGCGGCCGCGATGTGCCGCCATCCGGCCAGTGACTACTCACGTCGATCGGGCCGCTACCTTCGCCAGGATGCTGGACATTAACAAACATTGTGCGAAGATCCGGCGTCATCGTCACCCCGGTGATCTCGCAGCCGACCGGACCGACGAGGAAACGACGCAGATCGCCGGTAAGCGGATCAGCCGCCAGCATCTGATTGTTTCCAAAAGGCCCATCACTGAGCTGGCTGCCGCTCATGTCAGTCTGTATCCATAGTATCCCGCGACTATCGAACCATAACCCGTCGGGACTGGCAAAATGATTGTCTTCTGTCAGGGTAACGGAATTCTCACCCGGTGTTTGGGTGCCCGTCTCCCCTCCCAGCAGGAAGATGTCCCACTCAAAGTGACGCGCGGCGAAATCGCCGTCCGCCTCCAACCACCTTATGATATGCCCGTTCACATTAGTGGCTCTCGGGTTGGCCGTGTCGGTCTCGGCTTCGGTGCGCTCGACATTGTTGGTCAATGTGAAATACACATGTCCCGTATCCGGATCAATGGCACCCCACTCGGGCCGGTCCATTTTTGTGGCACCGGCCACGTCAGCGGCAAGGCGCGTATTTATCAGCAGGTCCGCCTGATCACCAAACATAACGCCCGCAATGTTAGCCCGAGCGAGGAAAGCCGCGTCACTGGCATCCAGTCGCAGCCACTCACCGCTGCCGTCAGGGTTAAAACGCGCCACATACAGGTCCCCGTCTTCCAGAAGATGGGATCCCGCGCTGACTGCCCGATAGGGCTGCCTGGAGACGAACTTGTAGATATATTCGTAGCGCGCATCATCACCACAATAACAAACCAGCGGCTGCCCTTCTTTCACCGGGGCAAAAATCACACCTTCGTGTGCCATGCGTCCAAGTGCCGTGTGCTTAATCGGCTCACGACCCGGATCAAAGGGGTCAATTTCCACTACCCAACCGAACTGTGATGGTTCATTTCGAAAATCCCCGGTAGCCGTCGAACCCCGGGAAGAAACATCAAAGCGTCCATGGATGTCTTCACCGCCATCCGAAACCTCCCAGTGGTACCGGCTCGCTTCTGTACCCAAGCCGTAACGGCTGTGTTCGCGCGGCAATTGCTGGTCATGGTTGACAAAATAACCAGCCCAGTTTTCCTCGGCGGACAGATAGGTTCCCCATGGAGTCACGCCATGCGAGCAGTTATTAAGGGTGCCACGTCCTTTTGTGCCATCGGGACTATAAGCGGTTCTCAGTCCCTCTGCGCCCCGCACTGCTCCCCGAAACTCCATCGGAGTCGTTCCCGTAATGCGCCGGTTATACCGACTGTCCTGCTGCAACACCCATTCACCATCAGACTGACGCAGCACATGCAGTACCGACACACCATGAGCGGCCATTTCCAGCGCCACTTCGCCAGCCGGGCGATGTTCACCCAGGGTGGGACCGCCGGGGTGGAAGTTAGGCGGATCGACATACTCGTGGTTCATGACCAGTAAACCTTCATCCGATCGGCCATCAATGGGGAAAAAATGCATGCCGTCGTGATGACTGCCCACCTGCTGCTCCTGATCAGCAGCCGTGAGACTTTCATCATCCCCGACATGATCAGAGTAAAGGCAGGTGCCCCATGGCACAAAAGGCCGTGCCGTATAACCCTCGGGAACGTGTATTGTGTCGTCTTTCCCTGAAGCTATTGCGGCAAAGCCCAGACGCTCCTTCTTCCCGAGAGCACTAAAAGCGGGAGCCATGAAAGCGGATACAGCAGTAGCCAGCGCCCCGCACAAAAACTGCCTGCGGCCAATCTGCCGTTGTAATAACACGTCCTGGAAGCTGCTGTTTTGGGAGTGATTGCTCAACGGTTCCAGACCACTGTTGTCAATCTGGTGAAGATGGTTTCGTTCGGTGTTTTTCATGACTGCTTACCTGTAACAAAAAAGCAGCACGGCCGATATGCGGCCGTGCTCAAATGTCCCCTCCGGGGACTGCCCACATACTACCTATCGCTGAGAGTCATTGACCTTGACGACCAGCGGCTGTGTCCAGGCCATCTCCAGATCACCGACCGCGAACGGATTGACATGCCGGCGTGTTGAAGTGATACGGGCCCGAACATACAGCTCATCGCCCCTCACCTGGTAGGTCGCATGGGTTCCTTCCACGCTGTCCAATACTTCGCCGATCTCATCACTGTAGCGATGGATGGTCTGATGGTGATGATCAGGATTGCCACGATGCTCATGAGGTTCGGAGAATCTCTCGATGGGTGCCAGATCCGCCTCCTGACGCGTACCAATGAACTCGATGCGATATTCCGCATTGTCCTGCGGCTCGATCTCCAGCTCGATGTAGTCATCCGTGATCGTCAGTGTGCGAAGTGTTACACCGGTGCTGTTGTAAAAGTCACCGCGCTTGACAGCTGCTGTGATCGCATTGGGTGTCAGATGCGTGGAGCGAACCATCATCCAGCCGCGGCCGGGATTGGTCATGCCCTCGCCCCAGGACATATGATCATGCGCATCATCAGTGGCCACACCGTAGATGACACTGCGCTCGTACTCACCCAGCCGCTTGGACAGCACGATGTCCCACATGCGCTCAGTACTGATGTGTAGCTCGTCCCCGTGGTTGTCAACGCCGGCATGGCCGTTATACATCTCGAAAAAACCATCACCGGGTCTGTGGTCAATCTGGAAAAAATCCTCAGCTGTCTGGGCATAATGGAAATTGGGGTGGTTAAGATGTGCCACCATGGGCTGCTGGTACTTCTCCTGCTGTGCCACGACGGCATCCAGGTTGTTCTGGATGGTATCAGCCACACTGGTACCGCCCTGGGGAAGAATAAGTTCCACCAGATTGACACCATTCATGTGCATCGGATGGGCTTCGAACCGATCGGTAATCTCTTCGCCCTTGATGAAGATGAATTCATTCGCTTCCTCGAACAGCGTACGGAAATCATCCAGAGTCTTCAGGCGTACTTCCAGCTTGCCATCCACTCGCCGCTCCTGAACCCAGTCGGCGCCAAATTGGGACACATAACTCTCATAGGCTTCACGGACCTGTTCTGGCTTGCGAGGTGGCTCATCAATGGGATACCACTTCTCTCCCTGCTGCATGATATTGTGATCACTCAACACGAGGAAATCATAACCGTTACTCTTGTACCAGTCCGCGATCACTTCCGGCGGGGCATCGCCGTCGCTCCACCAGGAGTGAGTGTGGGTATTGCCCTTCCACCACCGTAGTTCTCCACTGTATTCATCAGCCACCAGCTGAGAGGCGCCTAGCAGCATGGCTATCGCCGCTGCTGTTGCTGCTGTTTTCCTAGTTGCTCTTTTCATATCACTAACTCTCTATAAATAAATCGTTATCCATATTTCCAACAGGGATCGCTGAAGGTATTTTCTACAGCGCAGACCTGCATTTATTAGAACGTATATTCATACTGAACCCAGAAAGAACGCGGTTTACCATTCCAGCCATACTGGTAGTAGTATTCGGCATCATTGACGCCAATCTCACCACGAACGCCTGCGCGCGATACCCGCTGATCAGCACTGGCAGAGGCACGTTCGAAGTATTCTTCGTCCAGGATGTTTACGGCCCTTATCATGAATCTGTGCTGATTTTCATCTCCCATGAAATGCTGAATGGAACCATCAAGTACAAAGTAGTCACCAAAGTTCAGATCAGGGTTGGTGCGATTACCATTGCCATCGACCAGCCTGCTGGAGCGACCGTTGCCATAGGCATATTCAGGACCCTGCCATTTAGGGTTCAGCGAGAATATCCAGTCTTCTCTGGGCGTGTAGGACACCAGTGCCGCTGCCGACCATTCCGGACGCTCGGAGGACTGTCGGAACCGTTCGGAACCTGCCGCACCTGGTACAACAAAGTCTAGCGATTGCCCGGTACCGGCCAGCATGGCGTTTTGGCCATAGATCGGATTAGGTTCCAAAGACTCCATATCCGTGAAAGTGAAATCCACACCCCACTGGTCTGTATCATAGGAAATATCCAGAGACATACCCGCAATGTCCTGCACTGCACGCCGATTAAAGAAAGCTACCGAGTCACGCGGCACGCCATTATCGAGCGCGAAATTACAAAAGGCGGTTGGCGTGACGATATTCGGATTGATGTCTACACTGGAAACATCAGGGTAGTTAATACAGACATTCTCGATTGCTGAAGAACCAAACAGGTTATCAATTTTGGTATCAAAATAACTGACCTCGACGTTGAAGGTACCCTGTGCAAGATCACCGTTCACGCCAAATCCGAAACTGTACGTTTCGACACTCTGAGGCTCCAGATTGGGATTGGTGACCGTGTTACTGCGCATGCCGGCCTCGGTCAGCGTGGGGTTACTGTAAGACGTACCCCCGTTGGATCGTAGATAAAAACCGCCCGGCAATTCCTGACGGATGCCGTACTTCCAGATTGACTGATCTTCGAACTTGTTATTGAAGTCCTGACGGAATGCCAGCGAGAAGTTGGTTTCCACCAGCCAGTAGGCGGTGGCTCTCAAGTCGGCGTAAATGCCCGTGGTCGAAATCGTGTCGTCTTTCATACCGTACTCGACAGCGGAGTCATCACGATAGTTGATGCTCTGCAGACCGACTACGCCCTCAATCTGTTCATTCAACGTCATTTTTAGACGGTTGTTAAAGCCGTAGTCCACATAACCGGCGCGAAACTGATCAGGATCGCCGAACCCTTTAGTCGGAACACCACTGCCGTAAGTAGCCGTCGACTGGATCACATAACCGATCGGCGCACCGATGGGGAATGGGTTATCAGCAGTGCCGTAGGGATTGCCATTCTCGTCCACGTAATAACCCTGCTCAGCTGCGACCGCCGCTCCTGCACGATTACCATAAGGGTTGGTGACACATCCGGCAGGCAAGTTCGGTTGACCGGCCGCGAAAGCTTCGAATTCAGCTGCGGTATTGAACCGGCTGATACCCTGCGCAGTGGCCGCCGCCTGCGCATCGGCGGGCAAATCGGCCAATCTGGGGATATTGCAGGTACGGGCATCCAGCTCGGTGTTCCAAAGCTTTGGAGCCGTGTAATAAGCCTCTGCCTCGTAGGAGAAACGGTCATTAAAACGGGTCTTGAATTCTGCATTAAAAATCGGAAACTCGGTATAGTTCGGCTGGTAGATTGTGGAGTTCGGGAAAGAGTCCCTGAAATCGACAGTGGCCAACTGGTAGCCCGCACGCAGTTCCGTCTCAGCGTCAATGGCCCACAAATATTTGGCGCCAGCCAGGTTGTAGCTATAGGGAAAATCGTGCTTTCCACCCAATGCCAGTACGTTGTCGGTGTAGGCTTCTTCGCTGAAGAGTTCGTGAGCATCCGTCTCGTAGGAGCGACCAAATACCATCAGGTAATGACGACCGGCCTTGTCCAACGGGATCGTGACATTGCCGTACATTTCGCGCGTGTTGAAAGCCCCCGCATAAACACCGATCTCGCCATTGGCTTCATCGCCGGCTTCCGGCTTCTTGTAGATGGCATTGACCACACCGAGGCCGCCGTTACCGCCGAAATAAAGACTCTGACCTCCCCGGAAGATCTCGACACTCTCGATCATGCGCGGATCAATGGCTGTGGCACCCCATATAGTCTCCAGCGGTGTCCCCCGATCGAAGGTTGGCACGCCATCCAGCAGCAATAGTGTATCCCGGTCGGTGCCCCCATCAATTCGTATGGTGAACTCGCCTTCGTCCGGTGAGTAACCAATATTGGCGCCTCGGATCAATCCTGACGCCAGCTCGCCAAAGTTTGTAAACCCGCCAGTCTGAATCTCCTCAGCATCGATTACCTGGACCTGTGTGCCAAATCGGGCTACATCGATGGCCATATCCGACAGCCCTCTGGTAGAGCTACCCTCCACCCGAATCTCCCGGATGGGGGCCCCCTCTTGAGCGAACGCTCCGCCAGCCAGACTTGTGGCAATAGTTGCCGCGATGGCAGCCCCTAATAAGCGGCGATTAACGCCAGAGCCCCTGCTATCCGCAGCTCTGATATTGACGATTGTGCTTGATGTAGTAGATTCCACGCTGTGCCTCCGAAATACACTTGTTGTAAATTTAGGGGCAAAGAATGTCATCCTTCCAAGACAGTCAGACGACTGTTTCGTGGCACTTTAATGAAGATTAGGTGAATCGCCTGAACGGCGCTGATAAATCAGGAATGATGGAGACAGGATGCTTCAATTATCGGAAATAGAATCCGTAAATTTGCTTAGCGCAGCGAACCAAAATCAAGATTTTTCGCTGCACAGGCCGTCAGAACGTAAAGATATTGGAATGAGTCTAAGGCGGCCGGCTGAATAGAAGACTGTCACAAAACCGGTGTGGAACCCGAATCGCCATGTTTATCTTGATTGAGTGTCTCCCGGATTATGCAGACGCCTCATTGTCAGCTTGAGAAATCTGTTCCCGCGAATGAAGTTAGAACTGGCCCTGCCATTTAAGGCACCAAAATAAGTACGTACGCACCATACCGATTCATCTAATTCCGCCTTTAGCATAAATAATCTGTTATCGAAAAACCTAAAATGTAATCAAATACAAATGCATATGACTAATTTTCGGACTTCTGCCAATCAGGCCTGATTTTTGCCTCCTTCTTATCAAGCCACTACGCAGGTACCAGGAACATGTCCATGAAGTCTATGTATACCCGCCGTCAGATACTTGGCCTGATCGGCGCAATCAGCGGCACCGCTGCTACCCTGCGCGTCAGTACAGCGCTGGGGCTTACGCCTGATGCTACCGCCGTCACTGCGCCACAGATTCCGCCGCTGCCCCCCGGTCAACGGCGAACCGTGGCCGTGCTCGGCGCCGGCATCTCCGGCCTCACGGCTGCCTACGAACTGCGCCGCGCAGGTTACACTGTTGTCGTGCTGGAGGCGGCGCGCAAAGCCGGCGGACGCTGCATGACGGTGCGCTCCGGCGACCTTATCGACGAGATCGGCAATCCGCAGATCTGTGACTTTGACAACGAACCGCATCTCTACTTCAACGGCGGTCCCGCCCGTATCCCCGGCAGTCACAGAAACCTGATGCACTACTGTCGTGAGCTGGGTGTTGAGCTGGAAGTATTCATCAACGAGAACAAGGAAGCCTGGTTCCAGGATGACGCATTGCTGGGAGGCAGGCCGGTGCGCAACAAGGAATTCACCACGGATGCTCGCGGTTTCATGGCGGAGATCATGGCCAAGTCCTTCACCACAGCAGATCTCGACATGCCGCTGAGCGAATGGGAGGCTGGCCAGCTGAGAGAGACGATTCACGCATTCGGTGATCTGGACGGTGACGGCCGCTATCGAGGAAGCACACGCTCCGGATACGCAACCGGGGGATACCTGAAACATGGCACGCGTAAAGAGGTGATTGCGCTGAAGGAGCTTCTGCAGACTCCCTATATCCGCACTGCCCTGGCTGCCAATGAAGGCGAAACCGGTCCGATGCTGTTCCAACCGGTGGGTGGCATGGACATGATAATCAAAGGCTTCGAGCGGCAACTGCCCGGCGTGATCAAGTACAGCGCAGTGGTAACCGCCATCAACCTCACAGGATCAGGCGTCGATGTCGAGTATGAACACGATGGTGTACGCCAGATGGTACGCGCTGACTACTGCTTCAACTGCATCCCAACCCATCTGACCAGCGGCATCAACAACAATTTTTCCGACGAATACCGCCGTGCACTGGATTACCCCGTACGCGGACAGGCGTACAAGTCGGCGTTCCAGTCAAAAGAGCGATTCTGGGAAAAGGATGACACTTATGGCGGTATTACCTGGACCAACCAGCCTATCCGTCAGATCTGGTACCCGTCCCATGGTATTCATAAAAAAAAGGGGGTCATTCTGTCAGCTTATGACTTCGGCGGTGGCATGCACTTCACTCAATTGAGCCAGGAGCAGCGCATCGAGTCCGCCATCAGGCAGGGTGAAAAGGTCCACCCTGATTACCGCCAACAAGTAGAAAAAGGCATCACCATAGCCTGGCACCGGATGAACAACATGCTGGGCTGCGCAGCGCGCTGGCAGCGCTATGGCCTGGACATGACTCCGGACGAGCAAGGCATGTTCGACGGGCTGATCGAGCCGGCGGGCGGCAGACATTACATCATTGGCGACCAGGTCACCCTCCATGCCGGTTGGCAGGAAAGTGCCATTCTTTCAACCCACCGCGCTCTGGCCGACATGATGGCGCGCGAACAACAATCCACAGGAGTGAGCTGATACCGTGTTTATTAACAAATGCTTTACCCGACTCTTGTTGATTACTGCCTTCCTTGTTGCCGGAGCAAGCGCGCAGGCTCAGGTGTCGGCGCTAACCGATAGCCAGCGCAGCGATGCCGTTTATACCTGCACGACCTGCCACGGATCAGATGGGCGCGGCAACCCGGTGATACGGGCACCCGGGCTCGATGGCCGGGAAAGCTGGTACATTCGGCGTCAGCTCGAAAACTTCAGGGCTGGCGTGCGTGGCACACAGAAAAGTTACACGCCGGGACTGGAAATGCACGCTGCCGCGTCCGTTCTGGATGATGAGGCCATTGATCGCATCCTCAACGCCATCGAGGACTGGCGCCCGATTGCCAGGCATGAGGGAATAGATGGCGACACTGCCCGCGGGCAGCAGCTGTACAACAGTTGCGCCACTTGCCACGGCCTTGATGGCCAGGGAATTGAGGCAGTCGGCGCACCCTCGCTGGCGGGCAGAAGTGACTGGTATCTGATGAATCAGCTGCGCCTTTTTAAATCCGGATACCGGGGCACGCACCCCGACGACCCCGCTGGCGAGCAGATGCGGGCCATGATGCAGAATCTGGATGTCGACGGCACTTTGCAGGATGTGGTTGCATATATCCGCACAATGGACGTGACTGAAAGCGAATAATGTCAGGCTGGTGTACCTGGCCCGGTCTGCCAGTCAAAACACCAACCCGTTCAACTGACACGAATTGACAGAAGAAAAGAGGAAAACGCATGAAAGCATTGAGGATATTATCTCTGACTCCCCTGGCTCTGGTATTGGGCAGCATGCTCGCGACATCCGCTGCGGTGGTATCGGCGCAGGAGATCGAACGCAAAGGCGAAGCCCGGCATTTCTACACCACCATCCGCGTACCCGCCAACGCAGAGTTTCTGTACCTGAGCGGGTCTGGCGCTTCACCTCAGGAAGATGGTACGTGGGGAGACATGGAGCAGCAGACCATTGATACTTTCAACGGCTTCAAGGACAAGCTCGAAGCAGAGGGCTGGTCAATGTCTGACATTATCCAGGTGAGAGGTTTCGGTGTCGCCGATGAATTCGGCTTGCTGGATTTTGATGGCTTCAATCGCGCCTATCGCCAGTTCTTCGGCACCGAGGATAATGCACAGAAGCCGGTTCGCTCTTTCGTTGAGATTGAAGATCTGGTCGTGGATGGCTGGCTTGTTGAAATTGAGGTGCGGGCGGCTCGCGTGCCCTGACGGTGCGCGAAGTGCCGAATTCCGCCCCCTGCAGTGGCACGCCTTCTATCTACTTTGCAGGAAAATCCCGAAGAAGAATACTAGCGCCGTGTATTTACTATTAAAATACAGGAAGTTGGAGACCAGTCGGTGGGCATGACCAGGTAAGAACGGTTCTCGATTGAGTGTGGCACATATGCCTGGCTGATGGTTTTATACCCAGTGCTCAACTGCTTTGGCTTTTATGTGCCATTCAAGCGTTTCATGTATGAGTTGGCATCCCAATTTCTAACAAGATCAATGTAATCATTTATGGGAATTGGTCTTGATATTGAAAATCCTTGTCCATTATCACAGCCCAAACCAGACAGAGTCTTTGCAATTGCATCTGACTCGATACCCTCTGCGGTAACATTACACCCATTGGCTTTAGCCATAGCCAAGATACTTTTGATCAACACCAGACTCGAATCATCAGTATTGAGCTTACTTATAAAGCTCCCGTCAATTTTTACTTTATCTATCGGAAGCGAATGAAAATAACTCAAGGACGAATAACCTGTCCCAAAGTCATCCAATGATAAGCTCAGACCGAGCGCTTTACATCCATCGAGAACTTTTTCAATATGCTCAAAATTATTGATTGACGACACTTCGAGAATTTCAACCTCCAAGCCATCGGGTATAGCGTCACTATGTCTCAAAAGCTCACTTATATATTCGGGAAAGGCTGGGTTTTCAATTGTGCTGGGGATGACATTAAAACTCACTGTTAAGCTTCTATTTAGTTGATCGAAGCAACATTTGTCAGCTAGTACTTTTTTAATCACCCAACGATCGAGCTCCCATTCAAGAGAACTTCCACTTATCGCTTTTATCACCTCGGCAGGAGAAATCGAGCCTTCAGGCCTGAACCAACGAAGTAAAGCCTCAGCACCCTCCAAAGACCCATCCAGCAGCGACACTTTTGGTTGATAGTAGATCTCAAAAGCATCATTTTGTATTGCGTGCTGAATTTCTTTCAGCAAGTGATTCTTCGATACTATCGAATGATGCTTTTGTCTATCAAAATAACAGATTGCAGATTTACCTAACTGCTTGGCCTCATACATTGCGTGATCCGCATGGCGTATCAAACTCTCTGCATCTTCAGAATCATTAGGGTAAATAGCCACTCCAATAGAGGCCGTGACAAAAAAACTTCTAACTCTCGTTTCGTAGTTTCTTTCGATAGATTTTTTAATACGTCTCACAGTTCTATCTACATTACTCTCGTGCTCAACAGAGATCAAACCTACAAACTCATCTCCACCGATTCGGGCAAACGTATCTCCAGCGCGGGAAATTTTATCGAACTGCTTTGCAAGACCTTGAAGAACCTCATCACCCACGTCATGACCATGGGTGTCATTAATCAATTTAAAATTATCAAGATCGATAAACATGATTAAAAGTGTAGAGTTTTTCCGCTGGGCCAGGCGCAATGCCATCCGGATACGATCGGACAACAGGTTGCGATTGGGAAGTCTGGTCAGCGCATCATGAGTTGCCAGAAACTCAATTTCCTGCTGCCCATCAATTATTTCTGAAATATCCTGTGCAGTCCCAATAGATCTTTCCGGGTTTCCTTCGACGTCATAGTAAGTGATACCTCGCGCCTCAATCCACTTGTATGAATCACCGGTTATTACCCTGTAACGAATATTGTATTCTTCACCGGTTTTTACAGACTCTCTGTAACTTGTATCTACAAGTTCTTTGTCATCTTCGTAGATTAGACTGACAAAGGTTTCATAATTTGGCTCTACCGTATTTGGGTCCAATGCATAGATTGCGAAAATCTCTTCTGACCAATAGAGTGATTCCGCTTTATGATTTAGTTCCCAGAAGCCAACGCCTGACAGTCGCTGCGTTTCAATGCGACGGCGCTCCGATTCAATCAACTGCTCTGATAAGGTTCTAACCTGGTCGATAGCCATTTAATTCCTGAAAAAACTGATTGTTATGCGGATATCTGCTCATTTGCACCACCTGCCCAGAGCAATGTACGACATCCATGCTCCTTAATGAAAGCATCCTTACCGTCAATATATGCTCCCATATCGTTCGGGTTCTATTTCGCTAAGAGGATCATGTCTCTGCTCGGGCAAGCGCTTCATAATAGCCACACGCCTGTTTATTCAGCCTTTGGATTCCAGGACTTCCACATAAACCATACGCTGAGTAGCATGGTAAGTATGAGGACCAGCGCCACAGCTTCCGGTATGTAGGTAACATTGGCACTCTCGCTAGACACAGGCATATTTGACCGCCCAAGGTTACCCCAAAATCTTGCGGAACTATTGAAATTGTAGATAGTAAGGATAGTCAGGGTTTGTATTACCAAGTACAGGCTATTCGCTAACAGAAATTGAGCTTTACTCAGTCGGCCGGCGACAATATAGGCCGCAACCAGATAGGCACTTAGAAGCGTAATAAAGATTGATACATAGGCAACCGAAGTCGAGTAGCTACTCTGGCCGAGATCGAGCATTTCGTATGGTGTCATTGTTTATTCCACGTTTAGGTTTCCACAGATTAACAGGTGTCAAGGTAACTCGCTACGCTACCGCGCTATAGGTCATTTCGCGCTGAGACACCCACCAGAAAGGCCGCCACTTGAAGAACATATTCTCGGCGGGGACCAACCGCGCATCCAGCTCAGACAGAAAAGCACTCATAATTCGCATACAATCCCGTGCATTGTTGATTGAACAGGCATGGCACTCCCAGGCCGTGATATCGGGGTGTAAAATGTATCCCTGGAAGAGCTGGAAGTGAGAAAGATACGTTTCATGAAAAAGTACTCGCAGGGGCATAACGCCCTTGATAAAGCTCAGGTCTCGCCGCGCGACAAATGCGAATAAGATGGCCGGAGGCCACCCCCATCTGGTCATTTACCGATACTTGGCCGTAGTCATCGATCGTGAAACGGAGAACTCTCCCAAATCCAGGCCCCTCTGCATAAGGGAAACTGCTGCCGGAAATTTCTGAGCTTTCACTTCTTAGCGAATAGGTCCCCATACCTGGTCGGTGTTAGCGAGAGTAAAATATTGTACTGGAACTTTGAGCCTCAATTGGGCCAAAGGATACCCGACTGAATGGCAGAGAGATAATAAGTTCATCAAATTCTGTGCCAGAGAGATTCGACACTATCGCTCTTGGGGATATGAAGTAGTAACCAGGACCAATGGTTAGGGTAACGGCAGTCAAAGAAGCAATGAGTTTGTGCTTTATATTCAGCATTTTTTCGATTACCCAATACTACTCACTCTGGTGCGATGCCGATGCTACTAGACACATTACGCCCGCTTCAGCTGGGCCGAAGCCATGGCGCTTTTATGTTAGTGTTTGAGCGCAGCGAGCAACACAAAAACGCGTAGGTTTCGGGTTCAGTCTGCAAGCGCTTGTTGTGCATTTCCCACTACTACCGTTGTATTGAACCCTTCATCGGATGTCGGCACTACAAAATGCTTTGTCACTAGCTCAAACATCTCTTTAGTGTCGGTCGCTGCTCTCTGCGGATGCTCTGTTCGCCTTTTTTCGATCTGACTTATGCAAACATCGTTTGGCTGGTCGATGTAAATCAATTCATGGGGAGCTCGTACCTCAGAAAAAATGCTCCTAAACCACTCTCGTTGCGGAATCGTGTTTGCTGGAAAGTCCATAACCACATCAGTTCCTGAAATCAGTATCGATTGAACCAGCCTCTTCATTTGTAGTTTAAGCCGATCAGAGCACTGAATGTAATCGTCCAGAGACAGAATACTATTGGGGTAAAGTGAGGCTAACCACTCATCCTCGGAAATAAATACAGCATTTCGCTTCTGCGCAATTTCACGGGACTTCGTGGACTTCCCTGCACCCATCTTGCCGCAGAAAAATATCAATACTCCTTTACTCATTCCTTGCCTCTGATTGCATAACGCCCGTATTCACGCGCAATTTTGGTGGAGCAAGGCGGCGCCGAAATCGTCGCTGTGCAACCGATTGTTATGTGCGCTCACCTTACGCGCTCCATTAGCTCGCCAAGGTTTAGCTCGTATGTTCCATACCCACCGCCATCCCGAACGCGTCCTTGCACAGTATCGCCATTTATCAAGAGGGACGACTCTCCACACACCATTAGAGGTTGAAGAGATTCATCACTTGCCAAGATAAATAGGTGTTCGCTGCCGACTGGGTAGTCATCAAGCGTAATATATCGGAGACAGGACATCCCTGTATCTCCGTAGAACTCGAATGTGGAGTAGGGAAAGCTCCCCTTCAGAGTATCGGAAACCACAATTGTCATTGTTTTAAAGTAGCCTGAATTATTTGGTATCCTTTCGCCATGCTGAAGCACCTTGCCCCTTACTATGACTGGATGCTGTTCCGCAAAGACTTCAAATGCACCAGAAAAAATGCACGTGCACGCGAAGCTTGCACTCGCAAATAGCGTGGCCACTACCACTAGCCCCCCTTTCATTGATAACGAAAGTATTCTCACACTATATTCCCCATCTCGAAGCACATAACGCCCCTGATCTGGCGCGAAAGTATGTTGGCGTGCCTTTTGCGCTTTTTGAAAAAGGTATGGCGACATACTTTTGTCGCTCAGGATCGGTTTGTTATTGAGCATTTACACAATCATTCACTATCAGATTTCTGGATTTGGCCCACCCGTAAATAAAATCCTTCATTTCTTGAACTCTTGGAGCTGCGCCAACCTTTCCTGAGCGAATCCCTAATAGGCTGGTGTATGCTAATAGCCAATTCTCGAATCCCAAAGAATCATAATATGGGGTGTCGGGGTCTCCATATCCTGGATTAAGCCAGTGAATAAATAGGAAAAAACCTTGGCCTATGAAATACCTATAAGTTTCTCTCGCTTCCTCTTTGTACTGGACAGAGCACAGGACAATCCTTGGTTTCGCGCTGCCAATCAATTCACCAACATACTTATTTCGCTCCTCGGGAGATCCACTTACTAAGTACACTTCTACATATTCGCATTTGTTAAAGAATAATTTTCGAATCTTTGTCCCAGATTTCACGGTTTTCCCAAACATCGTGTTCCACGTAAATGATTTACCGGAGTTTCTATTTCCTAGCACTGAAATTAGCAAATTTTCCATGTTCCACCGTAAGTCGATATGCTCAATAACGCCTTGCTTACCGGCCCAGAGTAGTGAAGCCAGCTTGTGGTAAAAGTGAGCGAAGCGAACCACAAGCTGGCGCAGCGTAGCAGGGTCCGGTATAGCAAATTGTTAGCAGCTCTCTGAACGGAATTTGGGCTGATCCTTCAACAAGTAATATTTCCAGAGCATATTCAGGTATCTAAAATGTTGCTGCGTCGCCCGAATCCTATCGGTGAACTATCTGAATCGGTTCCCCTGATTTCGGGGCCAGCTCAATCTTTGCGCTATAGAGAACACTCCCGTACCTAATTATAGGTAACGCACCTATCCAGACAGCCATTTCTTCGGTTGATTCAGTTAGTCTGAGAGGCACGCCCTCGACCGCTAGATTCTTCGCATAAGAAAAGTTCATGGCAGCTGTCACCAATACCAACTGCCTCTGCTGCTCCGTAGTCATTCTGCTAACAGGGATAAGGCTTACAACCTCGTCCCCGTAGAATCTAAACGGGCTATCAAGCATCAACTTCATCTCTCGCCAGTAATTTTCCAGCCCATGAATTGGCTCCCCTGCCTCCTCCGCTCTATTTATGACATCTATGAGATCTATATACGCCTTTTCGTAGCTCTTATAGCCAGCTTCCTCAAGCGATGGAGCTCTAATGGTACTCAAGCGCGCCTCGGTGACTCTGTCGCGGAACTCCAGCTGCTCAGCAATTGGTTTTTCGCCAAGAAAATCATTTAGCCTCTGGTATGCTTCTCCAGATGGGTATTGTCTAAAAATTTCGGCCCAATACTCGGGTGGATCCTGGCCACTTGAAGATCCAACACAAGATACTTGAATTAACAGTAGAAACACTAATGCAAATCTTGCCACCACATCGGAATCCTTAACGATTGTGCCCTTAAAACAAGGTGTAATTACTTCAGTGGTACGACCTGCTTGCTAACGCTCCGCTAATGCGCGCCGCCCGCGGCGTCACCATTCAGCGGCTTGTTAGCAGCCTCAGCCTTCAAACGCTCAACCAACCAGACCTTGATGATCGACTGCCGGGTAACACCAACACGAGCCGCCTCACGATCCAGTGACTCTACTACCCATGACGGAAAGTCGACATTGATACGCTTCTGATCCTGGTTGGCACGACGCGCCGTGGATAGATCAAGATCATCAATGATGTCTTTTTTGCCTTGGTCGAATTTCTTATCAAAATCTTTAGCTTTCATACAGCTCTACCTCTGTTTTACGAGAACGCCTTACAGAAATGAGCCGAATTGTTCCGTCTCTGTAGGTGACGACGGCAGACCAGTGCCTGTGGCCTATACGGCCTATAACCAAAAACCGAGGTTCGTCATCGGATCTAACCCGAATCTCAAGCAGATCAGGGTCTTCCCACAACGCTTCGGCATCCAGAAAGTCGATTCCACGCTTCTCCAGATTAGCCTGACTTTTGTCGTCATCGTACTCGAAATCGCTCATGAGTATAAATTGTCCCTTTTTTACTCAATTGGCAAGAGAGGTGGATCTCGGTGGTTGCTAATGTTTGGCTAAGGGGCGGGCTTTAGCCCGTCCCAGTGAGCGAAGCGAACGGTTTAAACCACTTGTTAGCCGATAAGCTTGCACATGACGTGCGAGTGATCTTTAAAACCTAGCTTTTCATAAAACTTTTGTGCTGATTGGTTAAAGGCCATAACCTCTAGCCTGATTTGCTCCGCGCCTTGCGAGTCAGCCCACTTACCACAGGCCGACATAAGCTTTGTGCCAACGCCGGAAGCACGATGTTTTTCGTCAACGACTATCGTCCCTACACGACAAACCGGGCAGCTAACTAGAAACGGTATTGTCTCGTTTTTAGTGATTATTGCCGTTAGAAACCCTACAACTCTACCTTCTATTTCTGCTACCAAAAAAAGCCTTGATTTATCACTCAGAGTATTTTGTAAAAACTCTTTGTCAGCGGCGGAAGGCTTTGTAAATGCTTCTGGTGCATTTTCGAAATGAAAAGTACCTATTTGCTCGTTCAGCACCAATAATGCTTCTAAATCCGTTGCTTCCGCTTCTCTGGTTCTCATAGATCCCTTTGATCCCACTGCTTTCGGCTAACGCCCTTCATCAGCGGTGCAACCGCAGGTTGCATCCGGCGCCGAAGGCGCGAACTGCATGAGATTGTTAGAGCTTCCCCAAAATATCGATGTCCTCAATGGGTACTGGGCATCCGGATATAATTTATGTCCCATTCGGTTTCATCCTGGTACTTGAATCCATGGCTTTGACAGAAACTGTTTGAGTCACTGTCTCGAAGCGCTGTAACTGAAGTCGGCAGACCCAGCTGGTCTGCTGTGCTGAAGATGGTTTGAAGTACTTTCCCACCAATCCCACGTCCTTGATAGTCTGGTTCAATATACAAGTGGTCAAGTCTTAGGCCATCTTCCTCCGGCTTCACTACTACGAAACCGACCCTTAGCCCGCCAAAGTTTATGAATCTCGTGTATTCGGGATTAAACCCTGATTCGAATCTTTCTTTGGCACGATGCGGATCAAATCTCCCAACTCTCGTAAGACTGTCTCGCATAGCAGCTATCCGTATTCTCACAAGTTCATCCAAGTGCTCTGGGAAAGCGGCTTCGAACTCTAAAATCATAAACGATTCCATTCATCCATAATTGGACAACCTTTGCCTCTGGGCGCCGCGGGCTCTAACGCTTGACACACGTGCCGGTTTGGAGCCGCGAGCGGCGGAAAAGCGGTCACCGTGCTGCCACTTGTTATGCACTTACGACACGGCCATTTGCCAACTCTTGTTCGTCGGGGACTTCATATTTTGGCTCCATAAAGTTAAACATGAAATCAGTAACCTCAAAGGAATAGACGCTAGGGTCTTTCTCGACGTTTCTTTTTTCTACGCGCTTTTTGCGAACATCTGTTGGTGCACTCAAATAATGTACTTCGGAATCAACGTCGAGTTCCTTTGCTAGAGCAGAAAAATGACCGCGCTGTTCCTTAGTGGTGAAGCCTAAATCTAAAACCACATTGCCGTCCAATTTCAAAATTTGTTCACTAACCTGCCAGATTTGAACATAACATCGATTCACCCTCTCAATCATCCAAGCATAATCAAGGGAGGTCATATCTTTTGAAAATAGGTTCTGCATCCACGGATCGATAGAAAACCGAACTGCCCCAATGTTCTTCGACAAAGATAAGGAATATGTGGTTTTCCCGACACCTGTTGGACCAGTAACAATAATTAGTCTCGCCATAGTTTGTGATTCTCTATTGATGCATAACGCCCCGCAACAGCGGCGCGAACGAAGTGAGCGTCCGGGCGCGCAGCGCCGAACTGATTGCGATGGTTATGAGGCATTAGCCACATTCTCCTTTATTCTGACCATACCGCATATTCATTGCCGCTAGGATCTGCAAAATGGAACCGGCGGCCGCCTGGGAAGGCAAATATCGGCTTTATGATAATGCCGCCTGCATTTTCAACCCTTGCGAGTGAGGACTCCAGGTTTCCGCTATATAGAACCACAAGCGCGCTACCGGTATCGGTAGTAGCACGCAAGTTTGATCTATAGAAGCCGCCATCGAGTCCAGCGCCGGAAATCGCCGTATAATCAGGGCCGTAATCAATAAACTCCCAGCCGAATGCCTTAGCGAAGAAGTGCTTTGTTGCTTCGAGGTCGGTCGCCGGCAGTTCAATATAGTGGATTTTTTCGGTTGCCATCACAGTCCTTTAGGTTTGACCTTCACTAACCAGCGTGTAGTGCTCGACGGATGGGAAGGGATCATAAAAATGGTGTAGCAGCGCACGCCACTCCTGATACTGCTCCGAACCACGGAAGCCAACCGTGTGGTGTTCCAGGGTGTCCCAGTGAACCAAAAGGATGTAGCGGTTGGCGTCTTCCAGGCATCGCTGCAGTTGATGGGATCGATACCCCTCCATACTGGCAATGATCATTTTAGCCTCTTTGAATGCGGCCTCAAAATCAGTAGCCTGACCTGGCTTAACGTCTAGTATCGCTACCTCGAGTACCACTGAATTCTCCTATGCCTCATAACGCCTCAATAACCGGCGCAGTTTGCTGCGTCCGGCGCCAAAGGCGCGAAGTTGATTGATTGGTTAGGTGCATTTCTCATCGTTTGCGTGCTACAACGATAATGTGAGTGCCTGATTCCACTAGTCCGGGCGACGCGCAGGCCTCTATTTCCATTCCAATCAACTCCCTCCACTTCTCTGGATCTTGTCGGATATTCTCGAGAGTGTCGATATGTATAGACGACAGACTATTCGAAGCCGACATGCCAATTACCTCAAATCCAGTGGCTTCAAGTACACACCGGAGTTCCTCGGCTCTATACATGTGGAAATAGTGCCCTGTATATGGCTCGGTCTCAGGAGTGACGTCACCAGTCTTGATCAGTTCGGAGAAATCGCGTGAACTAATGTTATGGAAGAACCGATGTAAAGTACCCCAGAGAGACATGACACTGGCGATCACCAGACCGCCTGATCTTAGCACCCTGTGACACTCAAGAAGCGATCGCTCTGCCTGATCAAACACATAACTCAGGGGCCCACCATAGGCGACTATGGCATTAAAGCTGTCAGAAGAAAAAGACTTCAGGTTCGTTACGTCAGCCTTAACCCAATCGGTTACGGATTCGTAAAATCCGAGATTTTTCGCATTCTCCCGGTTTGCTGCCAATTGCACCATGGAGATGTCACTCACGAGAATGCGGCAGCCAAGCTCATGCAAGGTCTGTGTAAACCTCCCTGGACCAGCGCCCACCTCAAGAACATCCATACCAGGGTTGAGATAAGATTGGAGGTAATGGTTGTGTACTTGCAGCTTTACCTCTTCCTCAGGAGTCTTAACCATTCTGCGCCATTCGGGAGCAGCGTCCTTGCTATAGAACGCCTCAATTTCGTCGGCCTTGTACTTCGACATTTCCACGCTGTATCTTCCTTGCTCTAGACTACTTTGCACCTAACGCCGCGCTCACCAGCGCATTTTGCGGAGAGCGTTTTTGTGTAAAAATGGAGCGCAGCGGAATACACAAAAACGAGCGTAGAAAAATGTGTCTGGGTGCAGCGCCTTGTTAAGCATCTGGTATTAGCCTTTTGCCAATGCTAGCAACGTCGTCTGGACTGTAGCCAAGGTGACCATAAAACTTTAAAACCTTTACATTACTAGTACGCACTACGATATTTAATTTGGGGCAGCCAAGTTTGGTAAGTAATGACTCTATATAGACCATTAACTCTTGCCCATAACCTTTACTTTGACACTCAGGCTGAACCGCAAGATAAAATACTGAACCTCTATGACCATCATAACCAGCCATAGCCGAGGCAATAATTTTTTGATCTAAGGTGCCAACTAGAAATAACTCCGGCTGGAATTGTATTTTGCGATCGATATCTTTATCTGGGCTATTCCACGGGCGAGTGAGATCACAAGCTTCCCATAGCTCGATAACCGATTTCCTGTCATCTTCGTCAAATATTCGGATATTCATGTAGTTGCTTAACGCTCGAATAAACGGTGCAAAGTTGCGAAGCAGTTTTGCATCCGGCGAAGGGCGTAGCCCGTAGCGAATTTAAACCGCTTGTTAGAACAGCACTTACACGGGTTCATAGTTAGCTTCGGGCCATAATTCATTTATCTCGTCAGCTTGTTGCTGTGCACTGAAACGTTCCCAAACTATACCATTGGTATCTGTATCTTGACTAAATGCAGGAGCTTCTGAGTCCTCCCATCCCAAGTGACGTAATTCACCAGGCTTGCATTTGGAATCTTGACGGATGGAGACATTAAGTGATTCGGTCCTCCACAATGCATATTCATTTGGAACAAAGGAGCATGGCTTCATTCCTAATCGAGAGGTGTAATCCTTAATGGTTTCTTCAATTTTGTTAGTAGATATTGCGAGGTGTAATCTTTTCACTGGTCCTCCTTGTGCTTTCTAACGCCCCTGCTTAGGCGCCAAAGTATGTTGGCTTGGCTTTTGCGGATGCAAAAGGCATGACGACATGCTTTGGTCGCTCTGGAGCGGATTGTTATGTGTTGTTCTTGGAAATGTATCTGACATTCGACAAACCTTCGAAGTCACTATCCTGAGTCCATATCACAGCCGAGTACTTCTGAGCTGTAGCGAAAATAATACTATCGGCCAACGGTAGTTTGTGAATAATGCCGAATTTAGCTGCATCCATTGCCAGCTCTGAATCCAAAGGTATTACTTTCCCTTGTTTCATATGGGCGGTGACAATTAAAGCCGCCTCTTCCCCACGCTGTCGCAATACGTTCTTGAATACTTCTGTGATCGTGATGCTAGGAACAAGTAGCTCAGATAGTTTTTCAATTGGCTCAGAAAATATTGCAGAGTTCCTGTCGCTGGCGAAATACGACAACCAAGCCGATGAATCAACGACATTCATATCCGATCGTTTTCCCTGGTAACGGAAGTATCAATCCCTTTAAGAAAGCCTCTCATTTGCTTAATTGGCTTTAGAGGGATCACTTCAATTCGCCCTTGGTAGGACATTATCTGGACTTTTTGTCCTGACACAATACCCATAGACTCTCTAATTTCTTTAGGAATTACAATCTGATACTTCGGAGATACAGTTACTTCAGTCATGGCGGCACCTATCGATAACAACTAGGTATTACGATACCCCTATCGATGAGAGTGGTCAAGACACATAACGATCGCAACAGCGGCGCGGCTTGCCGCGTCCGGCGCCGTTAGGCGCGAACTGATTGCGCTTGTTATATTTTATTTTTGACAGTTTCCCACTCTGTTTTCAGAATTTTCTGAGCCTGCTCTACAGTCGCTTGATGCGCATACCAAAATTCTGAGGGCTCACCACTGCTATCTGACCCAAACATAGCAGCTTCCATTTCTCCAACTAGCCCCAGCAAAACTTGGTGATCTTCTTCATTTGGATTTATGTACAAGGTTAGTTCAGCTCTTAGCTGCCTTACTGCAATATGAAGATCTTCTTTTTTTGATTCATCTTCCTCCGTCCAATAGGCGGCATAAGAATGAGTAATCCTTGCCAAAATCTGTCTTAGTTCATTTATCCAGTTTTGTCTAATTGGAGAGATGATGTTTTTCTTTGCGATAGCAGATGTAACCAAATTTTGCTTGCTTGAGATGTGGATCGATATCAAAGGCCCGAATATTACAGCTAGAGCGGCAATAAATAGCGAGATGATAGGTATGTAATTATTTAATGTATCCACGGGTTAACTCGAAAAATATAACGCCGCGCACAACGGTGGCCGACGCAGGAGGCCATCCGGCGAAGGCCGAAGGCCGTAGCGGATTGGTGCGCCTTGTTATGCATTGCTCTTATGTGCCAAAAACAGCCCAATAAGAATACCAGCCATTAAACCGATACCCGATGACAAAGGCAAAACCAGAGCAAGTGAACCTGTAGATACCCCGGCAATTACTCCTGCAGCAGTGCCCAATAGCAACCCGAAGCAAACGCCAAAAGCAATGTACCTCGGCGACTTTTTTGCGCTACTAGTTTCATTGCGTTCGTTCATTCAAACCTCCATATTTCACACGTCGTATTGAGCCACTCTCGAGGTGCTGGTTCCGGCCCTATCACCTGGAGAAGGCATAACGCCATAGGTAACCGGCGCGTGCGCAGCACGAGTCCGGCGCTGTAGGCGCGAAGTTCACCGCATTGTTATGGAGCACGACCAAGGTAAGCCTCCAGTTCTTCGGAAATTTCCTTTCCCATGATACCAACGTGCACTCTAATCCCTGCAGCCCCGAGCTTGTCGATCCCTTTACCGTTGTTCCTAGGGTCGGGATCTATTATTCCGACGTATACTTCAGATATACCTGCATCTATCAGTGCTTGCGCACATGACGGTGTACGGCCGCTAAAAGAGCACGGTTCGAGCGTAACAAATGCGATAACGTTGCTCATCCCAACGCTCAACTGACTTATGGCCATCGCCTCTGCATGAGCCTTCCCTGGGCTATCGGTATGACCTCGTGCAACTAAAACGCCATCCTGGACGAGAACGCAGCCAACCGGTGGATTATCACCGGATTTTGCAACGGCTTTTCTTCCTTCCTCTATAGCGATTTTCATGTACCGGAGCGCTTCAGAGGATTGCACTATTGTTAGTCTCCATAACGCCCGTATTCACGCGCCAGCGCAGCTGGTCGCGTGGAATTGATGGTTATGAGTCTAAAGCCTGACAACAGCGCTGACCACCCAAGAAATACATAGCCCCAAAGCTCATGAGTATTGACGTCAGGTACCAGCCAGGCATATG
>NZ_DRFV01000005.1 GCF_011050365.1 Pseudohongiella sp. | reverse complement strand
TCGAATGCACGTGCTTCGCCTGAACCCCAAATATCAAAACAAACGCGCGTCAAAGCTGCCGTCAGCGTTGTTTTACCATGGTCAACGTGACCAATTGTGCCAACGTTGACGTGTGTCTTCTTACGTTCAAATTTACCCTTCGCCATTGTGACCGCCTCTTTATTCTAACCAAGCAATTTTGAAAACAACCCGTCAACTTCAACAAGGGCTGCTATTCGGAAGTGCTCGGCACATTGAGCCGCGCCGGCACTCGTAGCATTAAACCAAACACCAAACAAACTGGTGCTCACATCCAGAGTCGAACTGGAGACCTCTTCATTACCAATGAAGTGCTCTACCGCCTGAGCTATGCGAGCAAAAAATTAACAGCACCCAGAGCACTTATTCAGCAAACCTGGAGCGGGTAGCGGGAATCGAACCCGCATAACCAGCTTGGAAGGCTGGTGTTCTACCGTTGAACTATACCCGCCGTCGCCAGAACTTGTTAAATATCAATCAGCTCATCATGGTGGAGGGGGGTGGATTCGAACCACCGAAGCTTTCGCGTCAGATTTACAGTCTGATCCCTTTGGCCGCTCGGGAACCCCTCCCGCAAGAGCCGACGGGATACATTTTTCCCGGGTCTCTAAAGCAGAGGCGGCATTTTAGGGGAATTAGTCCGGTAGTGCAATCATTTCGCAGAGTTTTTCTGTTATCCCGCTTCCGGCATCCACGGCTTGCAGCGCCGCAACAGATTCCTGAATAAAATCAGAATCTTCATCGGCTCTAAAGACAATTGAGTAGAGGTTACGGATACGCTCCTCGGTCCGCATTTCCGCAGCGACCCCGAGACCGGATATTTGATCGTAAACCCGGCGGGCATTGTCCGGCTCGGCAAACAGCCCCAGCGACACCATTCCATCCAGATCGCCACCGACAACCAGATAAGAGTCGATGGCGAAGCCGCCCCCGGCAATGGCGTCCCGCACTGATGCCAGCAACGCCGCTCCTGCCAATTCCGCGTCAGCCGGCGGCACATAAACACGATACATCAACGGCAAGGCCTGCTCATCGACACTCATTTGCCAATCGCGACCGGACAACTGTGCATCAGCGAACGCAAGCAAGTCACCTTCGCTGGCAAACGGTCCCAGCACTGCGCAGACTGCAGGCGCCTGCGTTACGGCAGGCACGGGCCGGTCAATCTCCTCCAGCAGAACCAGCACTTCACCCGCCGAAGGGCCGTCTGACACCGCCGGCACCGGCGCCGGTCGCAACGCTGCCCACAACACGTAAAGTATGTTCAGCATCAACAGCGCCAGCGCCAACCTGCGCATCAATCCGCTCCCGGCACAGCCGGCGCCGGACGCAACGATGGCAACATTTCGCCACCGGAGATGGTCAGCAACCCCTCACCAGTATCGAGCAACAGACACCCGGCTGCATCAACCCCGGCGGCGATGCCGACGCGACTATGATTACCCGCCCTGATTTCCACCGCCTGCCCCGCATAAGCATCCAGCTGCATCCATTCGTCACGGAAAGGCGCGAAACCCTCGCGCTGAAACCGGGCCAGAGCCTGTGTCAGCTCACTGATCAACGCCGCCGCCAACCGGTTTCTGTCGATAACATGATCAGTCGCTGCCGCCAGGTCACTGTAAGGCTGATCGATGCTCGCACCGGCAGCAGCAGGCATCTGCGCATTCACTCCGATACCAATCACTACCCGACAGGGACCGCTGACATCGCCACTGATCTCGAGAAGAATGCCAGCCAGCTTGCGCTGTCGAAACAGGATATCGTTAGGCCACTTGACCTCAAAACCGCCAACACCCATACGGTGCAAGGCCCTGACAACAACCAGCGCGCACACCAGACTGAGGCCCTCCAACGCAGCGACACCGGTCTGGAATGGCCACAGCAATGACATATATATGTTGCGCCCGAAGGGACTGACCCATTGGCGCCCGCGACGCCCGCGCCCTTGCGCCTGATGCTCAGCGATCACCAGGCACGACTGCTCACCCCGCGCGGCTCTGCGCGAAGCTTCGGCATTGGTGGAATCAATGGAAAAATGCAGATCAAAAACCTGCGCCAGGTGCTGTGCCGCCGGATCCAGTTGTTTGCTGATAAGAGCCTTGTCGAGCAAGGCGATGCCACCCTCGATTACATAGCCCCGCCCGGGCAATGACTGCACATCAACACCCATCGCCCTTAGCGCCTCGACCTGCTTCCAGATGCCGGCGCGACTAAGTCCGAAGGCCTCGCCCAGCGCGCGCCCCGAATGAATCTTGCCATCGGCAAGCAATGACATCAGTGGTTGCAGAGTCATACTAGCGGGCTTCGCCGATTCGCATCCAGGCGAGAAACATTTCATCCCAAACCTGATCGCCCCACCTGACTTCCTGGGAGGGATCCGGGTTCAGCGGATTAAAGCGCGAGTTGTCGAACGCGCCCTCAGCCACGATCTCGGTGCCAGCCGGCAAAAACACCGGTTCACGCAACCGGTAAACCATCTGCCAATTGTGCTGAAAATTGGGTATCGACAGCAGTTTCTCTTCACTACCGTCCGGGAATAAGGCCCTGAACCTGATATGTTTACCCCGGTAATGCATGTGCGGCGCAAAACTGTACAGATAACTGTCGTTCGGGATCAGCGTGCTGGCCGTCACCGGATATTCCCTTATGCCCGGCGGGATTACAAATTCGCCGTTCATCACTGCGGTTCGCTCCAGCACATGCTCGGGCGGCGCATCATGGAAATACAATCCCAGTCGCGTGCGATCGGTGAGCTCACGACCAATGGTTGTGTAATGAAACTGGATCATGAAACGCATATCGCGCTTCAGCAGGATACCGGTGTCCGGGTCCAGCTCAATGTGGCCCCGGCCCGGCGCATAACCGCCGAAGTTGGTGCGACTACCGCCCCGGCTGGCGTTTTGCCGCTGTTGTCGGGCGTCCTGAGTATAAACAATGACATGATGCAGGGCGGATTTCTCATCCACATCAAACGCATATGCCGACACCCATTTGTCCTCGGTCAGGCCTATTTCCAGCGGCACAAAAACGTAGTCGAGCACGCCCGATGCCGGCACCCTATGCTCCGGAAAGTCGATAACCAGATCCGGCTCACCCAGTTCCCAGTCTGACGACGACGGCTCCAGCATGGCCAAGGGATCGTCCGCATTCTCGTTGCGCGGGGCGCCGGTTTCTATCCAGCGCATCAGAATCTGCATCTCTTCATCGCTGATATGATGCACATCCTCATAACGACTGGCGTAGTCGTAATCGATCTGCCCCGGCGGCATCCGCCGGGTCAACAGCGTTTCCCGGATCATGCCGCTCCAACCCTGTACCATACGGTGACCATCCATGACCCAGGGCGCAACCCCCTGCTCCCGATGACACCCGGCACAGCGGTCAATCAGAATCGGCGCCACATCGTCTTCGTAGGAAATTGATCGCGACCGCACAGCTTCAATGCGATCAAGCACCAACGGGGCACCCTGCGATGGCGACGGATTATCGATAAATGGCTCCCCCCGCAACACTGAATGCACCACGTAATGCAGATGCGAGCTCATGCCCGGCAGATTCGCCGCCAACGCCTGCTGCGTCGGATCGCCCTGGTACAGGCCGACACCACCACGATACAGAATATCGCCGCGCACCGGACTGATCACCAGCACTTCACCGCCATGGGTGAATTCAAGCGCGTCACTGACGAGCTGAGATGAATCAAGCAGAAAAGGGGTTTCGGCATTCATGGTGCTTGCCAGGTCAGCAAGACCGGCGCGCGTTTCACCGCTGTCAGGAACCAGCACCAGAAACCGCACTGGAGAGTTACGGAAGCGCTTCTGCAAGGACACAATCTCGGGAAGGGCGGCCTTGCTGGCATCGCATTCCGGGCTATACACAAACACAACAACAGCGCGCTGATCCGCATAGCGACTCAGCTGATGGAAGCGACCTTGGTGGTCAATTAGCGCGAAGTCCGGCACCTGGCTTGTCGCTGCGGACGCACCTGCACACCAGAACATTCCTGCAAGCAGGACCAGGATTCTAATCATCTGATCTAAATTCCGAGATTGCCGTGTCTGTAAAGAGCTCATTCGAGGGGGATTATAATCAATCACCTTGCGCAGACGATAAATCGGGGAAATAACATTGCAATTATTTGTAACGCTCGCTCGATCCGGTGTCCAAAAAAAAGGGCCGACCCGTCAGGCCGACCCCTTTTGCCGGGACCGTTACTGCGTGTCAGATGCCGCTGCGGCCTTGTCTTTACGCAGCTTGCTGACAACCGAGGCCGCCTCCAGCATGACCAGCACACTGACCACCAGGACGATGAAGTCGAGCGTGACCAGCAGGTAATTGCCCGCCTGGTAGAAATCCACCAGCTGAATCAGACCCGCCAGGAACGATGTGATCAGTACAAAAATCATCGGCACCAGCGTGTAGATGGCAGGACGCCCCATTTTCATCAACATCACCGTGATCACCAGCAGTGTCAGACTGGCCAGAATCTGGTTGGTGGCACCAAACAGCGGCCATATGATCATGCCGCCGGCACCTGATGAGCCGCCGGCGCCGAACGCCAGCAACAGGCAGGCCGCCACCGCGATCAGCGTCGCCGGAACACCCTTGTTGAACAGATTGATTTTGTAGATATCACCCCATTCCTGAATGATATAGCGCTGCAACCTGACACCGGAATCCATCGTGGTGCCTGCGAACAGGGCAACCATGGTAGCCAGCAGCACTTGTGAAAAGCCTTCAGACAAGCCCCAGGATGAAGATATCAGCACGGCACCGCCAGCAATAAATGCAGGGGCACCACCGTCCGAGAAGTTGGCGTACAGGGTGTGCCATTGCTCAGGGCTGGCAGCGTATGCAACCGAACATACGGCAACGATTGTAATCAGCGCCAGCGAGCCTTCGCCAATGGCACCAAGATATCCCACAAACCGGGCATCGGTTTCCTTGTTCAGCTGTTTGGAGCTGGTACCGGAAGCAACGATGCCATGGAAACCCGAAATTGCACCACAGGCGATGGTCACAAACAGTAGCGGGAAGATGCTGGGCGTGCCAGCTGCCACCTGACTGTTGAAGGCCGGTGCTGTCATTTCCGGCATGGTCAGGAACACTGCACCGTAAAGCAGGATCAGACCGACAATTAATTGCATGCCGTTAATGAAGTCACGCGGCTGCAGTAACATCCACACCGGCAGCATTGATGCGATGGCTGCGTAGATGAACAGAATGATGATCCAGTTGGCGTTGGCGGTCAGGCCAAACATGGTTTCAGGCAGGGTCAGTTCGATAAACGTACCGGCCCAGATGGACACATACAGCGCAACAACACCGGCAATTGTGAGCAGCACCAGGCTGTAATTGCGACGCAGTAATTGTCCGATAATAAGCGCCACCACAATGGCAGACCAGGCCGGGAACACAGATCCGGGCGTGCCCACAAAACCACCCGCGATGACCACGGCAAATACCGCATTCACCATCAGCAACAGCAGGAAGATGACAATCAGAAACAGTGAGCGTGTGCGCTTGCCGATGACATTCTCGGACAGCGCACCAATGGATTTGCCCTTGTTACGGGTACTGGCCCACAGCGCGCCCATATCGTGGACGCCTGCAAAAAATATGGTACCAAAGGTTACCCAGAGCAGCGCGGGCACCCAGCCCCAGTAAACCGCAATGGCCGGACCCACAATCGGGGCAGCGCCCGCGACGGAGGTAAAGTGATGACCCCACAAGACATATTTGTTGGTGGGAACGTAATCCACTCCATCATTAAACTCATGAGCTGGAGTTTTGAAGTCAGGGTCCAGACGGTAGATCTTTTCGGCAATAAACTTGGAATAGACGAACCAGCCGAATGACAGCCCCGCCAGACCAAACAGAATAATCATGATTCCGCTCATACAACAACTCCCGCATTATTATTATCAAACCAGGTCTCAACAACAGGTGATACTGCCACCGTGAACCGCGCGCAGCGCCGCATCATAACAAGTTCGCGCTGACCAAGACAACGACAAGAAACAAAAGCAGCTCTCCTGCAACGTTTTGTCACATGCGACGACTAAAGCCTGTCACCCGACCCGGCCGGCGTCATCAGGCGCGGCAAAATAGCGGGCAAACAACTCCTGCATCAGCCATAACACCCCGGCAGACAATGCAAGCAACGCTCCCCACTGCAACAGGCCGGCAAAGAAATAACGATCCAGTGTCGGCAGACTCAGGTCATAGGCCATGAAGCCGACAAAACGCTCTGCCATCCAGTGCCAGGCCCAGTGCGCGACAATCGCCGACAACAGAATGACCCCGATTCGCTCAGGCAGTGCATATTTGAAAAGCAGGTGAATAAACGGGACCATCAACACCAGCACCAGTATCTGGCCAAATTCCACGCCCAGATTGAAAGCCAGTAACGACATGACGAGATGCGAGCCGGCGAACTGCATGCTTTCGGTCAGCAGGAAGGAAAAACCAAATCCGTGCACAAGCCCGAAACAGAAGGTCACCACCCACCGGTGACGCTGCTTCACGCCGACTATGTTTTCAAATGCCATGTAGACAATAGACAGAGCGATCAGGGTCTCAATCAGGGACGGGAACCAGATTGCCGACGGCACCCAGCCCAGCGCAGACGCCAACAGCGTGATGGAGTGCGCGATCGTGAATGACGTCACCACCGGAATCAGGGCACCCACACGGCGCAACGGGATCAGCAGGCAGAACAGGAACAGCAGATGATCAGCGCCTTCCAGAATATGATCAAAACCCAACGCTATGAAATTGAACACCGCCTGATGCCAGCTCGGGTCCAGGTATACCCGGCCGGGGTTACCTATATAACTGAAGGTTCTCTCACTGCCATCGTCAAGGATGTAGCGCAACACCGTGGTGGTTTCCAGGCCCAGCCCTCCCAGACGGGCATCGATGGAAAAGCGGGCCTCTGCAGAGTCTATCGGATAGCTTACCAGCACATCCATGAACCCTTGTCGGTAGTACAGATCGACATCGTCCGACAAAGGCGCACTGCGCACATTTGCCAGCGCCGACTGATAATCAACAAAGGAACGGTTCGAGGGCAACGACACCCGCAACGCATCAAGGCGCGGGTTGTCCAGCAGGCGATCACCTTCAAACATCTGGATTGAGCGCAGGATACGGTCGCTGGCCGCGTCCTCGAGCTCTTCCTGTGCCTCGGAGAAGATCAGATAACCGACCGAGCCGCGCAGCGGGAGGCCCGCCTCTCCCAGCGAATCCATGGGAATGCGCATCAGCACGTTGAGTCGATTCGGCTCAGCCTTGACGAAGCCCTGCACTGCGACCCGTGTCGGTATCTCGTCTGCCAGGGCATTCGGCATCCCAGTCGCAGCCAGCAAAAATACGACAACCAGGCAAACTCTGATGGCGCCGAGCGCCGTCCATACACTCTTTTTGTTATTGGGCATATTTTCCTCGAGAAATTCCGGCAATAGACAAACAGCCGTCAGCACGCGACGACAGGTCGTCAGATCTCGTCAATTTGTAAGACTGGTGAGTATACTGAGCATATAGAACTGAGTATACTTCTGGTTCGACAGATCAATATGCTCGGAATGAAACGACCCTGGAGGGAGTATAATGACAAAAAAAATGAAGATAGCAGTAGGCGCAAGTCTTGCGCTGGCCGTAGCAGCGATGGGCGCAGGACAGTCCATGCTGCAGGAACCCGTTGCGGCACAAGCCGGCTCGATGGTCAGTGCACCGAGCTTTGTGGTTGATCCGTATTGGCCAAAACCTCTTCCCAATCAATGGATTATCGGCCGTACTATCGGCATCGACATTGATGATCGGGACCATGTATTCATTGTTCACCGTGATCAGGACGCCATGTTTGGCGGCGCTACCGAGATCGGCCTGAAAATGGGCGTCAGCGACTGCTGCACCCCGGCACCACCCATTCTGGAATTTGACCCGGAAGGCAACCTTGTGAACGCCTGGGGCGGCCCGGGCGACGACTTCACCTGGCCGGCGTCCAATCACGGTCTGGCAGTAGCACCTAATGGCAACGTCTGGATCGGTGGTAACGGCGGCGGCGACTCGCATGTCCTGGTATTCACCGGTGACGGTCAGTTTGTCGCTCAGTACGGCATGCCAGGCCAGGAAGTGGACAGCAACAGTATGACTCACTTCGGTCAGGTAGCTGACATCGAAATCGATGGCAGCACCAACGAAGCGTATATCGCTGACGGTTACCGCAACAAGCGTGTTGCCGTGCTTGATGCCAGCACAGGTGCGTTCAAGCGCTACTGGGGTGCCTATGGCAACCGCCCAGTGGACGGCCGCGTTGATTACACACCCGGCGAGCCCCTGCCCCAGCAATTCCGTGGCCCGGTTCACTGTGCAGTACCGTCAGATGACGGCCTGCTCTATGTGTGTGACCGTGGGTCAGACCGTATCCAGGTTTTCCGTCCCGACGGCACCTTTGTTCGCGAAGCACTGATTTCTCCGGACACATTGGCACAGGGCTCAACCTGGGATATTTCGTTCTCGAATGACCCTGAGCAGAAGTTTATCTACCTTGCTGATGGCCAGAACTTCAAGATTTACGTGATCGATCGTGAGTCCATGGAAGTCCTCACCAGCTTCGGTGGCGGTGGACGTCAGCCCGGCCAGTTCTATGCACCACATAGCATTGCCTCGGACTCGCAGAACAATATCTACACCACTGAAACTTACGAAGGCAAGCGCGTTCAGAAGTTTGTTTACCAGGGCATGCGTGATACCCAGCGCGGCGGTCATACCGGCGTGGCCTGGCCTGCGGATCGCCTGTAAGTCAAGGCGGACCAAAGCAAGTGCTTAACAAAGGGCTGCCGCACCCTCAGGTGCAGCAGCCCTTTTCGTTTCGCATCGCATGACAAAAAATGAGCACCCAAAACCCGGGAGAAATGTTTTGAAATCTCGTCACTTTATTACGCTGGCCCTGAGCGGCCTGTTATTGACGTCACAGCCATTGCTGGCCGGCGACAAAATTGAACTCGACTACCACTACACCGATGACACCGGCGTCAGCCTGAGCAGCATGATGGGCGGGCCGCTGAGTATCAGCAGTTTCACCGATCAGCGTGCAATCGGGAACAAGCACGACATCAATCGGGCAGAGCAGGATGCAGTCACACTAAGCCAACCACCAGCCGCAATCATTCAGCAGGCATTTCATGAGGCGTTTGTATCTGCGGACGCACAACTCGGCGAGGCCGAAACCCCGCTGACACTGAGTGGCAAGTTACTGGAAATGGAAATCGTGGAGTCAGATAGCGGCACCGAGGTGCTGATTCGTTGCGAGCTGACCCTGAACAATCAGGGCCGCAATGCATGGCAGAGTGTCGTATTCAGCCGGGTTAACGCTGACAATCAGGCGTTGTCAGCGACCATCGCGCAAGGCCTGGACAGATTGGTCAACGAGCTGTTTCTGGACGACTATTTCCTGATGGAATTAGGCATATTCTGAAAAGCGGACTTACGGCTTTAATCAGCCGTAAGCCATTTCCAGCAGTTCAATGACACTTTGCACCTGAAACGACCAGTAAATGATGCCTGCCACGATAATGGCAACCGAGCTGGTCGCCGCAATTTTCTGAATTAAAGTCAGGGCTTTCTTGTCAGTCATGACACTATTCCTGTATTGAAATATTGAACGGTAATTGCCTGCCAGGACATCTGAAATGGTATCAGGAGAAACCAATCCAGCGCCCGGTTGCCGCCACGCTGAACCAGATCAGGATGGAGGCGACTGCGACCAGTTTCAGCAACCAGGGCTGAATATCGGCATGATTGCCCTTCAACAACGGGCGCTTGATCGCAAATACAAAAATGATGCCGACCAGCAATGCTGACATCTTGGCCCAGAAAAAGTCATTGTAGTACATCCGCTGGGCAACAGCGGCGGCCATGAAAATGCCTGTCGCCAGAATGAAAGCGAGGGCAATCCGGAACCATTTATGCGCCTGGTCAGCAACAACTTCAGACGGCACATCCTTCATGATGACACCGAGCAGGCGCAGGTCTGTAACCAGCACGGTTCCCCCCAGCACAGCCAACGACATCAAATGGATGGACTGGCCAAACGTTGCGTAAACGCCGCCGTAAGTTTTGCCGATGTAACCCAGAAAGGATGTTTCGGCCCACTCGAAAAAAGGTAATAGCTCCATTGGGAACTCCTGTTTGTCTTCTTAATCGGCCTTGGGCCGACAACTGTCATGTATCAAAATAACCTATCAATCCGCCACACAGCCAGCGGCCGCGCCGAGCCAGGCCGGCAATTCGCGATAGCAGTGGAACCAATCGTACGCAATCAGACGACCGGTCATGACCACGCCTGCCCACAGCCCGAGTGACAGCGCCGCACTGATTTGCAGGCGGCGGGGCGCCTTCGGCTCATACTCCCAGGTGGAGGCAGACGCTTTCAGTCGCTTGTGGAACATGACGGCATTTACAAACGCCACCAGCAGCAACACCATTTTGATCCTGAACCAGATACTCTGGATGGTGTAGGTGGGTTTGGCATAAAACAGCAGCAGGCCGGTAATAAACATGATGATAAAACCAATCATCATGGGAATATTCAGACGCTCGGAGATCTTGACCGCTGACACGCCGGGCATCGCCAGACCCAGCATACGCAGATCGATAAAAACCAGCATACCCAGGCACAACATGATGGTGAGGACATGCGTTGCCTCAATCCAGTTGTACAGATAGAACGATTCTTCTATCGCCCGACTGCCGCCGGTCGCATAAAGCCACTCGGCAAATTGCAGTAACAATTCATTTATCACGCTGTTGACCTCCCCCAGTCGTACTTGGTGGCACATTTGTGCTCAGTTATTTGGTGCTTTTAAACTTGAGTTATTAGCCTGGTTTTATCAGCTTTGATTTACTGACTACGTCCGGCCTGTCCGGGACGCCGACAGTCAAGCGCTATCAACTCAGTATATTCCCTGATCATCGCGACACCTTGCGCCTGGTCAACAATCATTGCCTGCGCCAGACGATTGAATGCGGCGAAGAATAGCCCAGCTGTTCCGTCAAATCTACCCCGGGAACATATTCCGACGGCGCCAAATCGTAGCATAAAAATAGTCACGCCGGCCTTCGTTCCATCGCGTATTATCGTACAGTCATGTGCCAATCCCGGCACAGCATGGGACACAATAACCCCCAAGGGGGTTCTGGTCGTGCCACAAATGCACCTGTTCCACACCCGCTTGCGAGAACACCATGCCCGTCATACGTCCGGACACATCGGACCTGCCAACCACCGGTTTACGCAATATCCGCATCGTTTACATCGGTCAGATCAGCACGCCGGACACGCTCAACAATGTTTACTGTCCCGCCTCCGCGGCTGATGCATGCAGCCGATGCTGCCGCCGATATGAGCCGGGTCCGGAAGCGGACATCCGCTCTATCCTTAAGGTTTGAGTTAGCGCCAGAGGTGGTTTATGCTGATCGTCCGATCAGTTATCTAAAGGGAGTGCTTGCCACCCATGTCCAATAACAATACGAGTAGAATCAAACCTTTCTATCGGAATCCGATAAAGTCAGCAGCCCTGACGCTGACTGCGGCTTTTGGCGCCATGGCAATGACTGCCTGGGCGCAGACGGCTGACTATAGCAATCCCGATATGGCGCCGGTCAACGATCTGCCCAACCCCTACACAACGGTTGAGGGCTACCTGAAGATGCCAGCAGGCCGAAGCTGGGGCTCAACCAGCGCCGTGCACATTGATATCGACGGCACCAGTGTTTGGGTTGCCGAGCGCTGTAGTGCCAACGTGGGCGCCTGTGTCAGCAACAGTGATCTCGACCCGGTCATGAAATTCGATGCCGATGGCAACATGGTCACCAGTTTTGGTGCCGGCATGATCACCTGGCCGCATGGTATTGAGGTAGACGATGGCGGCAATGTCTGGGTCACCGATGCGCGCGATAACCGTGGTGACGGTGTAGCCGACTCAGAGGTATATGGGCATCAGGTCCACAAATTCAGCCCTGACGGCCACCACCTGATGACGCTGGGCATGCCCGGTGGCGCCAGAGACCCTGGCTACCTGTTCCAGCCCAACGACGTATTAGTGGCGCCGGATGGCCACATCTTTGTCGCTGAAGGTCATTCCAATGCGGAGGGCTCTACCGCACGCATTCTGAAGTTCAGCCCAAGCGGCGACCTGGTCATGACCTGGGGCTCCTACGGCACAGGACCCGATGAGTTCATGCAGCCACACGCACTGGCGCTGGATTCACAGGGCCGATTGTTCATCTCTGACCGCAGCAATGATCGTATCCAGATCTACACTCAGGACGGCGAGCTGCTGGATACCTGGTATCAGTTCAGCCGCAACAGCGGCCTGTTCATTGACGAGAATGATGTTCTGTATGCAGCAGACTCAGAGTCCGGCTCTGTCAACCCTGCTCATGGCGACTGGTTGCGCGGCATCCGTATCGGCAGCGCCAGAACCGGCGAGGTGCACGCGTTCATTCCGGATCCACAGCCTGATTGCCGTGGCACCTGCACTGCCGAGGGCGTGACCGTTGACCGCAATGGTGTCATCTACGGCGCCGAAGTTGGCCCCGTCGGCGGTATCAAGCGCTACGTTCGTCAGTAACAACGCACGGTTGTACCGGCATAAAAAAAGGGCTACGCAATGTAGCCCTTTTTTTATGTTCACGGCATAGCCCTGGTTGTTGGCAACACCGCCCCGCCCCAATCCGGGCGCGCAACTGATCGAGCACGGCGGTAGCAGGAATCTCCTGCGGCGGAATTGGCACAATCAGATCCGGTTCACTGAAGGCCCATTCAGTTTCCGACCACTCGATCTGCGCCGATGGGTCCTGGATACCATCTTTAGGTGAACCCTGATCGATCCAGCGCAAAAAACCAACGGCCATCCACGCGCAAGCAACCGCCAGATATTGACCAAAACCGCAATAATATTGCAGAAACCACCACGTATCGCACTTGCAAATATTCTATCCTTTTGTTTTATATATGCTTTTAATTTATGGCACAAGCTTTGCTATACATACTGAAAGTGCATGCAAAGTTTAAAGAGCAGTAGATGCACAAAGGGTAGAGTACGTGGACGCTCACCCATGGCACAGCACTATCCACAGCCACTTATTAGCTGACATGACATTAAAGGGACTGAAACAATGATTACGACTAAAGCTGCATCAATCATTCTGCTGCTGGCATTTTCGATCAGCATGGCTTGCGCTGACACCCAGACAAACCGATATCATGAATTTGATGCCGACGAGGTAACAACGTTGCGTATCGATGCCCGGGTCGGCACCATCCGCGTCGAGCCGTCGCAGTCTGGCAGATTTGAAGTAGAGCTGGTCATCACCGACGAAGACCACGGTGGCTGGTTTAGCCGATCGCCCGATATTGCTGACATGGACCTGAGGTCTCGCCACCGTGGAGATCAACTGCGACTGAGTTTCAACGAAGATAAAGTCAAAGGGGAGTGGGTGGTCAAAGTGCCAGCGCTGGAGCAACTGGATATTGAGCTGGATGTCGGCACTATAAAGGTATACATGGCGCAGTATGGCATCGTTGCCGAAATCGGCGTTGGTACCATCGAGCTGCAGGCAAGCAAATCAAGCATTGGCTCTGTTGATCTCTCCGCCGGCATCGGCGATACCGATATAAAAGGAGGAACTGATACAGACAATCACCGCGCCATGGTCAGCAGTGAAACGACGGCCTTTGGAGACGGCGCCATGTCCATCAGGGCACGTGCCGGTGTCGGCGAAGTCACGGCCGAACTGATGTAGTACGTCGCCAGACAGGCGTCATGTGTGTGCATGGCGCACTGTTTGCGAACGCCCCAAAACTGCCCACACTCTTCCATGCTGATATTTTTTGCCCATTTCTGTACCGCGCGGCAATTTACCTCCATAACCAATATCCTTTATCGCACCATATAAAAGCATAGTTCTATTTATCTGTGCACACTTTTGGAACCATTCGAATGTAATGCCAGATTGATAGCGCTGGCACAGCTATTGCAGATACAACTCCGGATAATACTAAAACAGACTATCTGGAGGTTATATGCATAACGCCCAACGGAAACCGCTATCGCTGATGGTAGCGTTCTTTGTGGCCGGTACCGCCATATCCACATCGCAATCCATTTACGCACAGCAGGAAACCGAAGAAGTACTGGAAGAAGTTATCGTCACCGGCGCCCGAGGGCGACCACGAACAGTCGCTGACTCTCCGGTTCCTATCGACGTCTTCGACAGTGAGACTATCGAGTCAGTCTCTTTTACCGACACAAATGACGTGCTACAAACACTTGTTCCTTCCTACAACGTTTCGCGAAATCCCATCAGTGATGGCGCTACCTTTATACGACCAGCGTCATTGCGGGGTATGCCGACTGACAAAACGCTGGTGTTGGTGAACTCAAAACGACGCCATAGATCAGCCCTGGTATCGATTGGCGGCTCAGGCACTCAAGGACCCGATGTCGCCACCATACCCACGATAGCACTGAAAAATGTTGAGGTACTCAGGGATGGTGCCGCCGCACAATACGGCTCTGACGCAATAGCGGGTGTTATCAACTTCATCCTCAAGGACAGTGCCGACGGTGGCAGTTTTAGTGTCGACACGGGGCAATATACCGAGAGCGATGGTCAGCAGTACACGATTCAGGGCAATATAGGCTTCCCACTGGGTGCCAATGGTTTCATCAACTTGTCGGGCGAGATATCACAGGCTGATTCCACAACTCGCGCTGAGCAATACTGTGAGTCATGGTTCTGTCTGGACACGCAGAATCCGGTATACAACCCTGCCGCCGGTTACACCACTTATACTGAAGACCCGACTTTCATGGCAGCAGTTGCAGCAATGGGAGATGTCGTCCAGCCATGGGGTCAACCAAACACCGAGGCACAGCGATTCTTCGTCAATGCCGAATTGCCTCTTGCCAATGGCAGGGAGCTGTACGCATTTGGTAATTACTCAAGTAGTGAAGCCGATGGTCCCTTCTTCTATCGCTATCCTGGCAACGGCACCATTGAAGACCTGCGAGAAGCAGACGGTTCCATCTATAGTCCGCTTGAGAAATTTCCGGGAGGCTTCACGCCCAGATTCTTTGGCAACGTCACCGATTACTCTCTGGTCGGCGGCTACCGTGGTGAGCTGAACAATGGCTTGATGTACGATTTGAGCGCCAGAACCGGTGAGAACAAGGTTGAGTACACACTGAAGCAGACCGTCAATCCCTCACTGGGTCCGGATTCACCTACTTCGTTCCGTCCCGGTGACCTGATCAACGAAGAGATGCAGTTGCAGGCAGATTTCAGTCTTGAACTGGATGCCGGCGTGGCCGCGCCTGCGATTCTTGCCTTTGGCGTCAGCTACATGGATGAGGCTTACAAGATCGTACAGGGCGAGCTTGATTCTTACCAGGCAGGGCCATACGCAGTGTCCGATCCATGGGGTTTCTGTAACGATGACGGCTCCCCTACGGCGAACGGCATAGCAGTGATAGGCTCAGGATCATCATTGAACTGCGCAGACGATGATGATGCTGCCTTTACAGTTGTGGGCGTAGGCTCCAATGGATTCCCGGGGTACTCACCCGAATTTTCTGACAATTATGAGCGTGACTCTTACGCCGTGTATGGCGATATCAGTGCCGATGTTACTGACGCCCTGTTCATGCAGGCTGCATTGCGGTACGAGGACTACTCCGACTTCGGTGGCGAACTGGTTGGCAAAGTAGCTGGCAGATTGAGCCTTACCGATACGTTTGCGCTACGAGGCTCACTTGGCACTGGCTTCCGGGCTCCTACTCCGGGTCAGCAAGGTACAACCAACGTTTCCACCCGCTTGCCCAATGGTTTGCCGGTCGCAACAGGATTGTTCCCGCCCAGCGGCCCGGTCGCGAGGGCACTCGGGGCCACCGACCTGAAACCCGAGACTTCGACCAACTACACACTTGGTTTTACCAGTGAAATTGGTGAATTGAGCCTGACCGCGGATATGTACCGGATTGACGTCGACGATCGGGTGTATTCAGTATCAACCCGTGACGTGAGTACCAACCCGTCTTCAGGCTCCGCCTACGACAACTACCTGGCGCTGTCGGGCGCCGGAGTCGCCGGTGCGGAAACGATTGGTGGCGTGTTCTACTTCACCAATGCGTTTGATACACGGACTCAAGGCGTTGACATAGTCGCTACGTTACCGGTGTTCTGGGACAGTGGAGCCAGCACTACCTTCACTGCATCCATGAACTACAACAAGTCCGAGTTTGCCTCTGACCCGAGCGCTTTTCTCAATGCGGAAGATCAGTACGATTTTGAGAACTTCGACCCAACATGGCGGGGCGTCATGTCGGCAAGGCACTCGATCGGGGATTTGACTCTGATGGCGCGCGCGAACCTGTATGGACCTTATGACAACTTCAACTCCGGTCAGGTCCAGGAATTTGATCCCACAGCACTGATTGATCTGGAAGCTCAGTACCAGATCAACGACTTGCTGCGCATCACATTCGGTGGCAGAAACGTCTTTGATCAATATCCGGAAAAGGACGCTATTGGCGACTATTGTTGCGGACGCCTGTATTCATCAGGTACGGCAGTAAGCTGGCAGGGTGCGTATTACTACGCGAGATTGAACGCCAGCTTTTAACGGGTAGTAAGTGCTGCAGGGACGCAGCAGGTTGGACCCTGGCCCCCTTTGAGCGAGGGGGCCAGGCTTTTTATGCTCAACCTAAAAACAACATAATCACAGACAAAAAAAATCCCCGGCCTCTTTCGAGACCGGGGATTTTCCCATTTAAATGCCTGACAATGTCCTACTCTCACATGGGGAGACCCCACACTACCATCGGCGCTGAGTACTTTCACTTCTGAGTTCGGGATGGGATCAGGTGGTTC
>NZ_DRFV01000004.1 GCF_011050365.1 Pseudohongiella sp. | reverse complement strand
GGGGTTCTAGGGATTTTCCGTCCAAATGCGACATTCAGACTGCTAAGTGATTGATTTATTGTGACTGGCTATGTGAAGCGCCAAAAAAGTAATACCCCTCTGGAGGCCGCGGACGGCGTGGCCTCCAGAGCACTTTGTCGTTTTTGGACGGAAAATCCCTAGAACCCCTTATATGGACCCCCCGCTTTCACCTCCGCCGACCAACGCTTCTTTTTCTCGCTGAACGATAAGGAACTGGCGATCGCTAAAAGCCTCCGTCATCGGGGCCAGCGTTACATGCTGGTGGTACTGCTGGGCTATTTCAAAGCCAAGCCGGTGGTGCTGAATCCCGGCTTTCATCAGATCAAGCAGGACCTCAAATACGTTTATCAAACCGTTCTACCAGGCCCAGGCTGTAGACCCTTTAATCTCACGCCAAAAGAGAACGAACGGATTTACCAACGTGTTTTCCAGCTCTGCAACTACCAGCGCTGGAATGTCAAAGACCATGGAGCGGCGTTGAGAGATTACTTATCCCAGCAAGCCAGAGCCTGGACAGCGCCTAGGCACCTCTTCGATGCGGCCATTGAATATTGTTCGGGGCAGAAGATCGCAATCCCTGCCTACAGCACGCTGCAAAAGATCATCAGTCAGGTGGTGGGAGACGAACAGGAACACATGGCCGCGCACCTTGAGCGTGCAATGTCACGCGGTCTTAAGCAAGCACTGGCGGAGCTCGTGAACGGCACAGGTCCACTGCCGTTCCGACAGTTGCGACAATCGGCTCGTAACTTCACCGGAACCGAGTTGGAGAAAGAACTGATTGTCTATCGCCATATCCAGCATTGGATGCCGGAAGTGGATCTGCTGTTGAGCACGCTATCACTGTCGCAGAAAAATCTGCAACACCTGGCAGAGAAAGTCGACTACTACGGTGCCAAACTGAAACGTCAAACCGTAGGCAGCCAATGGCTGTATTTATTGTGCTATCTTCAAACGCGATGGCAGCAAGCGCTGGAACGTATTGCCGATGGCTTTGTGCATCATGTCAGACAGACCAAACAGAAGGCAAAGGATTATGCGCAGGAAGCGGTGTTTAAGGATTGGCAAAAAGCAGCTAAAAATGTCAGCAAGGCAGCTGAAGTACTGCACCTGTTCATTGATGACAGCATTGATCTGCAACTACCGTTTGCAACAGTAAGACAGCAAGCACTGAGCCTGCTGACCAAAAGGGATCTGGAATCTGTATGTCTCTTCCTGAACGAGCAGCGACGATCGGTCGATGAAGCCATGTGGCAGTACTGCGACGAGAAAGAAAGTCTGCGGAAAGGTTTGCTGCGAGAGTTGTTCCTATGTCTGCGCTTCGAAGGCTGCGACGGCACCCAGCACTTAGCGGCCGCCTTGGCGAAAACACAAAACGAACTCAACGGCCAGGACGCTCAGTTGCAAACTGCCGACACCAGACTCCTTTCCAAAAAATCACGTGAATTCCTGCTGGATGGTGAAGGGAATATCCTGATCGATCGTTATGAGTGGTTCCTCTATCAACAGATTCCTGATCGCCTGAATGGCCAGCTGACGCTGCCTGATATCACTAAATACCGGGCACTCGACGCCGACCTGATCGACGGGGAACATTGGCGAAAAAACAAATATACGCTGCTTCAACAGAGCCATTTTACAAAATTAGCGGAGGAGCCTGAAAAGCTGATCAAACAGATGGCCATGGAATTGGATACCCGTTTGTACGAAGTCGGCGAATATCTTGAACAGGAAGACAACCGGAATATCATCTTGCGTAATCCGCAGGGTAAACGCTTCTGGCGCCTGCCTTCGGCCAGCAAACATCATCTGGTCAACAATCCCTTCTTCCAGCAAATTCCCACAACGGGGATTGCGGATGTACTGCGCATGGTTGATCGTGACACCGGTTTCATTGACTGCTTCGCTCATGTGCTGGGTTCCCAATCCAGAAGCCGTTCCCATGAATATGACCTGTTGGCAATTCTGGTCGGCAATGCAACCAATCAAGGCATTTACGGCATGGCACAGATCTCTGATCGTACCTATGATCAGCTCAGCACTATCCAGGCGAACTATCTTCGCCTGGAAACATTGAATGCTGCTAACGACAACATCAATAACGCGACAGCCAAGCTACCCATCTTCCGGTACTACAACATCCAGGAAGATGTGATCCACGCCAGTGCCGATGGTCAAAAGTTCGAAGCCCGGCGCGAGACCTTCAAAACCCGTTATTCGTCGAAGTACTTTGGCACTCAAAAAGGTGTTTCTGCCATGACCTTGATCGCCAATCACGCTGCGATCAACGCCAGAGTGATCGGCGCCAACGAACATGAATCGCACTACATCTTTGATTTGTTGATGAGCAATACGTCAGACATCATTCCGGATGTGCTCTCAACCGATACCCATGGGGTGAACCATGTGAACTTCGCGTTACTGGATCTGTTCGGATACCAGTTTGCCCCACGCTATGCCCAGGTTGGCAAAGTGATCAATGACATGTTTGATGTCAAGGAAGACAAAGAACACCGAATTCAGCTGTGCTTAAAAAAGCCAATCAATACCCATCGTATTGCGCAGCACTGGGATACCATCCAACGGATTGCAGTATCACTTAAGCAGCGGAAAACAACGCAAGCCACCTTGGTGAGAAAGCTCTCGGAGTACAAGCGCAATCACCCGCTGCTGGAAGCCCTGACGGAATACAATCGCCTGGTGAAAGCGAATTATCTACTGTGCTACATCGATGATGCCAGTTTAAGAAACTATGTTCAGCGCGCGCTGAACCGGGGAGAGGCCTATCACCAACTGCGTCGGGCCGTGAGCAGCGTCAATGGGGATCAGTTCCGGGGCAGTTCAGACGAAGAAATCCAGCTATGGAATGAGTGCGCTCGCCTGGTCACCAATGCCATCGTTTACTTCAACTCCAGGATACTCAGCCAGCTGTTGACCAGCTTCGAATACCAAGGAGATACCAAGAGAATAGATATCGTCAAACAGGCATCCCCTGTGGCCTGGCACAACATTAACCTCAAGGGGACTTACCACTTCGAATTGAGCGAAAAATTGCCAGATCTGGAGGAGCTTATGCGCTCAATCGAGGGATATTTACCCGTCAGCGAAAAGTAATACCCCTCTGGAGGCCACGGACGGCGCGGCCTCCAGAGCACTTTGTCGTTTTTGGACGGAAAATCCCTAGAACCCCAGCATCAATCGCCGCCTGCGAGACGAAGGTCAGGCAGGTGGTGTCCATGCCCCGCCCGAAGGCGCCAAACATCGGCCGGTAATGCACCGGTTGCGGTGTCGGGATGGAGGCGTTCGGATCACCCATGGGCGCAGCCGCAATGGCCCCGCCCTTGAGAATCAGGCTCGGTTTGGTGCCGAAGAAGGCAGGCTTCCACAGCACCAGATCCGCCAGCTTGCCGACTTCAATCGAGCCGACCACATGACCGACGCCCATGGTAATGGCCGGGTTGATGGTGTACTTGGCGATGTAGCGTTTGACCCGCGCGTTGTCGGACCAGTCGTCGTCGCCTTCCAGCGGGCCGCGCTGGACTTTCATCTTGTGCGCGGTTTGCCAGGTGCGGGTAATCACCTCGCCGACGCGGCCCATGGCCTGGGAGTCGGAGGAGATCATGCAGAAGGCGCCCAGGTCATGCAGGATGTCTTCGGCGGCGATGGTCTCGCGGCGAATGCGCGAGTCGGCAAAGGCCACATCTTCGGCGATGGCCGGATCAAGGTGGTGGCAGACCATCAGCATGTCGAGGTGCTCGTCGACCGTGTTGATGGTGTAGGGCCGCGTCGGATTGGTCGAGGACGGCAGCACGTTGGATTCGCCGCAGGCCTTGATGATGTCCGGCGCGTGACCGCCACCGGCACCCTCGGTGTGGTAGGTGTGAATTACCCGACCGTTGATGGCCGCCAGGGTATCTTCAACAAAGCCGGATTCGTTCAGGGTGTCGGTATGGATCGCCACCTGCACGTCGAAGGCATCGGCCACGCTCAGGCAGCAGTCAATCGCCGCCGGAGTGGTGCCCCAGTCTTCGTGCAGTTTCATGCCCATGGCACCGGCCTGAATTTGCTCTTCCAGCGGGTCCGGCAGACTGGCGTTGCCCTTACCGAGAAAGCCCAGATTCATCGGGAAGCATTCGGCCGACTGCAGCATCTTGCCGATATGCCAGGCACCCGGGGTACAGGTGGTTGCGTTGGTGCCGGTGGCCGGGCCGGTGCCGCCACCGATCATGGTGGTCACACCGGACATCAGCGCCTCATCAATCTGCTGCGGGCAGATAAAGTGAATATGCGCGTCGATGCCACCGGCGGTAAGGATCATGCCCTCACCGGCGATGACTTCGGTGCTCGGGCCGACGATGATATCGATTCCGGGCTGAATGTCCGGGTTGCCGGCCTTGCCGATGGCCTGGATGTTGCCATCCTTGATCGCCACGTCGGCCTTGATAATGCCCCACCAGTCAACGATCAGGGCATTGGTGATGACGGTATCCGGCGTCTCGGCGCGGGTACGCTGGCTCTGGCCCATGCCATCACGGATGACCTTGCCACCACCGAATTTCACTTCTTCGCCGTAGCGGGTCAGGTCCTTCTCGACGCTGATCCACAGTTCGGTATCACCGAGGCGAACGCGGTCGCCGGTGGTTGGGCCGTACATTTCCGCATAGGCCTGTCTGCTGATTTCCATTGTTCGCTTCTCCCAATCTGCTCAGAGACTGCCCATGACGTCGCCACGGAAGCCATACACCTTGCGCTCACCTGCCAGCGCTACCAGTTCTACCTCGCGGCTCTGCCCCGGCTCAAAACGCACCGCGGTACCGGCGGCGATGTTGAGACGAAAGCCTCGCGCCGCATCGCGATCAAACTGCAGCGCCGGATTGGTCTCGGCAAAGTGGTAATGGGAGCCGACCTGCACCGGACGATCACCGCTGTTGGCCACACTGATCACCAGCGTTTCGCGTCCTTCATTCAGTTGCAGCACGCCGGGGCGGGTCTGCACTTCTCCTGGAATCATGACGAGCTCCTCAGGGAATCGGGTTATGAACGGTGACCAGCTTGGTGCCGTCCGGGAAGGTGGCTTCGATCTGGACCTCGGCGAGCAGCTCCGGCACACCGGGCATCACCTGCTCGCGGGTCAGCAGCGTGCGGCCATAACTCATCATCTCGGCTACGCTGCGACCATCGCGCGCGCCTTCCATGATGGCAGCGCTGATATAGGCCATCGACTCGGGGTAATTCAGCTTTACGCCACGGGCCAGCCGGCGCTCGGCCAGCAGCGCGGCGGTAAACAACAGCAGCTTGTCTTTCTCGCGGGGGGTCAGCTCCATGAAGAGGGCTCCATCTCAAGTGTTCCAGATGCGTGGTGCGCAGGGTTCCCGCCCGTTGATCAACGGACGCAACTGCCGCCACAGACGAATAAAGGTATTACGCGCATGCTCGGCATGCAGGCCAAGATAACGGCCGATCAGCAGCCCGTTGCGCTGGGTCAGCGCCAGCTCCGGGCAGTCGGTCAGGCTGTCACGCAGATCATCCATCTGCTGGCGGTCCAGCTGCACGGTCGCCAGCCAGGTACCACTGACGCCACAGCCGCCAAGCCCCCAGCGGGCTTCCAGCAGCGGGTCGCCACCAATGAACTGGTTGCGCTCGATATAGATCGGCCGGCCATCGCGCCAGACATCCAGCCGCTGGTCTACCTGACCATAGCTGAAGCCCTCTCCCGCTGCAGGGCGGCCCAAACAGAGCAGATCCCAAGCCACGCAGCGAGCGTCCACGGCGAGATCGATGCGGGTAATCATGCGCGCGTGGCAGCCCTCAAAGGCGATGGTGTCCTGCGGCAGATACTCCAGACTGCTGCCAGCCGCCAACGTAAAGCGATTGTGCTGTACCTGCAGGGTGCCGTTATCACGGGCACGGTAGAACTTGCCGGAGGATGGCGTAGTCAGGACAGCACAAGCGTTCTCCTGCATGTCGGCCTGCAGACGCAGATTGTCACCACTGACCAGCCCACCCGGCGGATGCAGAATATACAGATGCGGGCAGTCCAACCCTTCCGGGGTAAACGGACGCTGCACGCGCAGCGGGCCTCGATGACTGGTATGGGCAAGTTGTGTACGCG
>NZ_DRFV01000003.1 GCF_011050365.1 Pseudohongiella sp. | reverse complement strand
TTGTATGCACCCAAATCTTCACCGCTTATCGAGCCTGCTAGTCTATGCCGTGATGTCAGTGATGGTGCTCGTCCTGGTTACATTGCTGGTATTGGGCGGCCCGTCATTAATCTGGAATGTGCGCACGTCGCTGCTGGAGGTGTTCGCGCTGGCTGTGGCTGCTACTGCGTCCTGGTATTTTTTCATGAGGTTAATTCACAGGCTGGATTATCCCGCCGGCATGTTGACATCCATGGCAGTGTTTGTGAGTGCCCTGGCGCTGTTTATTGTGATTTCACTGGGCACTCGCCACTTGTTGCAATATCCGCAGTACGGTGAGACCTATGGCCCGGACGAGGGGCCAGCGCTACCGTTAGGCAATGTGCTGGAGTTTTTTCGTCGCATCGGTGACTTCGAAACGATAGGCGACATCGCCGCTGATCCGCGCGAAGTGCCGCCGCCGGTGCTCAGGGAGCCACAAGAGATCAGTCTGGAGCTGGAAACCCGCGAGGTGTTGTCCGAAGTGGCGCCCGGCATCAGTTTCAATTACTGGACGTTTAACGGACAGGTGCCCGGGCCCATGCTAAGAATTCGGGAAGGTGACGTGGTCAATTTCACACTGCGTAATCACGAAAGCAGTCTTCATCAGCACAACATCGATTTGCATGCTGTGACCGGACCTGGAGGTGGAGGGGAAGCCACCATCGTTGCTCCCGGTGAGGAAAAATCTTTTCGGTTCCGCGCCCTCAATCCCGGCCTGTATATTTATCACTGCGCAGTGCCGAATATGGCGGTCCACATGAGCCATGGTATGTATGGTCTGATTCTGGTAGAGCCCGAGGGCGGCCTGCCTGAGGTGGATCGAGAGTTTTATATCGTTCAGGGCGAACTGTTTACAACTGGCACCATCGGTCGACGGGGGTTGCAGGTTTTCGATGGCCGCCAGATGCTGGACAGTAACCCCAACTATATTTTTTTTAACGGCCGCACCGGCGCTCTTGCGGAGAACCTGACAGCTGAAGTGGGCGACCGCGTTCGCCTTTATGTTGGTAATGGCGGTGTCGCGCTGTCATCGTCGTTTCATGTGGTGGGCGAAATTTTTGATACCGTATACCCGGAAGCCAATATAGGCGGGGCACAGTTCCACAACGTGCAGACCACAGCCGTGCTGCCGGGAGGGGCTACGATTGTAGAGTTTACCGTGGACTACCCCGGAACCTACGTATTGGTCGATCATGCGTTGGCGCGAGCTGATAAAGGGGCCTGGGGGCTTCTTCATGTCACGGGCGATGCTGACACGGAAATTTTTGATCATTAGCCAAATATCGCAGGAGCGGGAGATGCGTAATTTCAATATTCTGAGTCTGCTGTTGCTGGCTGTGCTCTGGTCAGGCCTGCTACTGGGGGTATCATTTCTGGCAACGCCGGTGAAATTCGTTGCGCCCAGTTTGTCGCTGCCAGTCGCGCTGGATGTTGGCCGGCAGACCTTCATGGTCTTCAACTGGCTTGAGGTCGCACTGGGGCTGATGCTTGTCGTTTTCACTGTCGGTACAGCCAGGCGATGGATGCAGGCGACGGCCGTGACCATTGCGCTGATTGTGGCAATGCAAACTATCTGGCTTCTGCCGGTACTGGATGCTCGGGTGCAGGTAATTCTGGACGGCAGCACGCCTCCTGCGTCTGTGTTGCATATGATTTACATCGTCGCAGATGCGCTCAAACTGACGCTGTTGGGAATTCTCGTGTGGCGAATATGCCGTTTAGTAAATCAATCATTGATTATCAAATGAACCGATGGAGGATTAAATGATGATAAAACAAAGCACATTGATTTCGATGGCTCTGGTGGCGCTGACTATTACAGGGTTGATTGTGCTGCTGAGCGGCGGGCCGGTCAGTGCCCAGAGTGACGGACTGAATCTGATCACGGATACCCCGGATGAGGGTTATGCGCTGGCCGTGACTCTGGCACGCCGTGGCGTGAGTACCACGCAGCCGAATCGCGAGGTGCTTTTCTCACTGCGTGAGGAGTACGCAAAGGATGCAGGGTTACTAATCGCTTCCTCCCGGGTCATTGCCATTCATTTCGCAACCATCGCGGAAGCCAATGATCACTGGCGGTGAAGTGTCCATTGAAAAATATTGTGGGCCAGCTCTGCGGGATATTTGCGGGTTTGGCTGTGCCTTGTAGTGCTTTATAGTGCAAAATCACGCAATGGACGCACTATTAAATGTAATAAAAAATCATATAGCGCTTACTGTAGGGGCTTCGAACCCCTTGGGCGAGACCCATGGATGGGTCGAGTAATCTCTCCGGGTGCGCCAAACAACAAAAGGTCCGCTTTAGCGGGCCTTTTTTGTTTCTGGTATCCGGTTAATGATAATTCCCCAGTTCGGTCAAACGCATCCGGAAGCCATGTTGGACAATCGTCTGAGCCGCTGTATAGTCATACTTATGACAGAGTTAGGGAGTTTTCCGGTATCGGGTTCACACAAGCAATGTTAAAGCGGCGAGGTTGTGATCAGGCGCAAGGTTACCTGATTGCGCCGCCTCTACCATTCAGTGAGGCAATTGAGGTGACAGGTCTTTGAGCCAGTTTTTGTCTCATGACACGGCAGTTTCCTCCCCATCATATGCAACGCTGTCGCGAAATCCCCGATCGTTATATCCTGCTGATCAATGGGGATATGCCACCTCATGAGGTTATGGTATTGACGATGTCGCGATGGCTGGTGCCGGCCTGTTTTAATCCGGGGCAGGACACTGACAGCAGTCGGTGATAATGTGCCGGCAAAGATTACATACAAAAGGGGTGTTCGATGATTCGGTCAGGATTCGCCAACGTTTTGCTGATCATTCTGATGTCAGTCAGTGGATTGATTGTCAGTTCGACCCGGGCTGACGCCCAGGACTACCAGGAATGGAGCGCCGAAACCCGGACCTCGCTCAGTTTTCGGGTCAATGGTGCAGCTGTGCGGGCGTTGTTGCCAGCCGGCTGGACAATTACCGACGTTGCCGGGGCCCCGGACCAGGTCAATCTGACGGTTACGTTCATGGATCGCCATGTCATTCTCGATCCGCAAGGCCAACCGGTCGGCAGTGGCAGCAGCCGCTATATGGTCATGTCGGTGCAGGCTCGCGATGCCAGAGGTGATCGCGGTATCCTGATCATCAATGGCATCTCACCGGAAGGTACGGGTGCCTATGATGTCTATCAAACCGCGGTAGTGGCGACGGCAGAGCGGTCTCTGCATGGCCAGGCTGATGAACTCTCACAGGTGCAGGAACATTGGCAGATGGAAGCCGCCAGCGGTGACAGTGTCAGCGTGTCGCTGCAGTATCAGCAGGCAGTGCCGACAAGACGACAGTCCACGATCGTTATCCGCTCGGGCAAGCATACTGACTACACACGGACCTACCGGATTGATCAGGCTGGCGATGCACTGGGTGTCCCTGGGGCACCGAACAGTCGGATTGAGGCATTCAGTTTTTCCGCATCCGGCCCGTTGTACTCCCGCCTGTTTGATGGCAATGAAACGTTGCTCGGTATTACGTCCACACCCTGGTACAACCGCGAGATATCCATTCCCTGAGAATTCGGCAACCGTTTAGTCGAATGAACCGCTCCAGCTGTCTTTCAGGCACTGGTTCACCGGGGCGCCCGGCTTGCTTAGCATCCATGGATGACTTATTCTTGCGTGTACCCAGATTTGGCCAATACACACCCTGGTCGTGCATTTACGGTCGCTTTAGCCGCCGTAAAACAAGGGTGGCCGAATGATTCTAAAAAATAAAATAGCCTGAATTCAGGGAGTTAGTAATGTTAAGATCAAAACGCGTGTTATCAGCGCTGGCGTTAGGCGTCAGTTCGCTTGTCTGTTCGACTGCGGCCTTCAGCCAGTCCGGCACGGATGTTTATGCCGGAGACTGGCCCGACTACAACGGCAATATGGCCGCCCAGCGCTATTCGCCGCTTGATCAGATCAACGCCGACAATGTCAGCTCGCTGGAGATTGCCTGGCGCCTGCCGACCGGAATTTTTGGCTCCCAACCAGAGTTCAACGCCACTTTTACGCCGCTTGAAGTGGATGGCGTGTTGTACACCACCATCGGCGCGCAGCGAGACATCGTGGCCCTGGATGCCGTCACCGGACAATTGCTGTGGCAATGGCGGGCGCAGGAAGGCGAACGCTTTGACGCCGCGCCCCGCAAGGGCTCCGGTCGTGGCGTTGCCTTCTGGCAGGATGGTGACAAGCGTCGCATTCTGACCATTACCCCTGGTTTCTTCCTGGTGTCTCTGGATGCAGACACCGGTTTGCCAGACCCCGAGTTTGGCAATAACGGTATTATCGACATGCAGGAAGGCCTGCGTCTTGGTGAAGGCCGTGACGATATTGATATTGGCTCTTCCATGCCGCCTTTTGTCATGAATGATGTCATTGTGGTGGGCCCGGCCATGGCCGTTTCCATGCGTCCGCCGTCAATGGCCAACGTCAAAGGCGATGTGCGCGGCTATGATGCCAGCACCGGCGAGCATTTGTGGACCTTCCACACCATTCCACGTCCGGGTGAGTTCGGTTATGACACCTGGCTCGAAAACAGCGCTGATTACACCGGTAACACGGGTGTGTGGGCTCCGATGTCGGGCGATCCGGAGCTGGGTCTGGTGTATCTGCCGGTAGAAGCGGCTACGGGTGACCGTTATGGCGGCGACCGCCCGGGCAACAACCTGTTCTCCAGCAGCCTGGTCGCAGTGGACATCGCAACCGGCGAGCGTAAATGGCACCAACAGATGATTCGTCACGACATCTGGGACTGGGACAACCCTGCTGCGCCGATTCTGGCGGATCTGCCCAACGGCCGCGAAATCGTTATGCAGGTGACCAAGCAGTCATTCGTGTACACCTACGACCGTGCCACCGGCGAGCCGATCTGGCCGATTGAAGACCTGCCGGTGCCCGCCGGCGATGTGCCGGGTGAATGGTACGCGCCAACACAGCCGTTTCCGACCAAACCGGCCGGTTTTGACCGTCAGGGCATCACCGAAGATGATCTGGTAGATTTCACACCGGAAATCTACGCAGCGGCTCTGGAAGCGATCAAACCGTTCCGCTTGGGCACAAACCTGTATTCACCGCCGTCTATGAAAGATGCGCCTGATGGCACTCAGGGCACATTGAGCCTGCCATCTGCTACTGGTGGCGCCAACTGGGAAGGGGCCGCGATGGATCCTGAAACGGGCATGCTGTATGTGCCTTCCCGGACAGTTGCTACCGTGTTATCAGTGGACAAAGACGCTAATTCCGACATCGACTTCAGCATGGCGCTGGGTGTGCGTGTACCGCGCGCCATGGGCCTTCCCATTGCCAAACCACCGTATGGTCGTATCACGGCTATCGATATGGTTGAGGGCGAGCATGAGTGGATGATAGCCAACGCGGATACACCGCCAGCCATTGCCAACAACCGGGCCCTGGAAGGTGTTGATATACCACGTACCGGCGTTGAAACCCGCTCAGGCCTGTTGCTCACCAAAACCCTGTTATTCTCGGGTGAAGGCACTGGCGGTGGCCCCACGCTGCGCGCGCACGACAAACAGACTGGCGAGATCATCGCCGAGATTGAAATGCCGGGTACCCAGACTGGCCAGCCGTTCACCTATGAGCACGATGGCAAACAATACCTCGGCATGGTCGTCAGCGAGCGCGGAAATCCGTCAGAGCTGGTGATTTATACACTGCCATAATTTGCCGGGCAGAAATTGATACCAAGGAGTAGAAGTAATGATACGTAATACATTTGCTAAAGCGGCACTTGCGCCGCTGATGTTGGCTGCCTCTGTGTCTGCGCAGGCAGCCACCTGGGAAATCGATCCCGAAGACTCGACAGTGATCTTCAAATACTCGTATTCGGATACGCCTTATCAGGGCGAGTTCAACAATGTCCAGGCCACGTTCGAAATCGATCCGCTGAGCCCCGGTGATTGCAAAATCGATGTTCTCATTCCGATTATCGATCTGGATGTGGGTGACGAGGAAACCGAGAGCTACATGTTTGATATTGAACTGTTCGACGTGGATCAGTTTCCGACCGCGACCTTTACCGCTGATCAGTGCACGCTGACGTCGGTAAACTCGTTTACTGCTGAGGGTATGTTGACGATTCGTGATGTCACTCAGCCGTTGACCTTTCCTTTTGAGCTGAGCATTGACGGCACGCGATTCAACCTGACCAGTGAAGTCACTGTACAACGGCTGGATTTCGGTGTGGGCCAGGGATACTTTGCCAACACATCTGCCATCCCGAACGAAGTAGCTATCGAAGTCGATGTCTACGCCGATATCGTGCAGTAACAGGGATAAATATCAAGGAACACGTACATGCTTTCAAAAATGTTTTGCAAATATCGTCAGGTTTTGCTGGTCCTTGCCAGCTCTGCAGCGCTGGTGTCATGTGACCGGTTGATCACGCCGGACTTCGAAACCAGTGTGGCCGAGCTCAGAGGTGGGCAATACACGCTCGACAAAGAACACGCCACCTTGCTGTGGAAAATCGATCATCTGGGTTTTTCCCGCTACATTGGCCGCTTTGACGACTTTGATGCGACGCTGGATTTTGACGCTGAAAACGTCGAAAACTCCAGTCTGGAAGTGATCATTGACACAGCCTCGCTGGATGTCAATAACGAAGCCTTTGCTGAAGATCTTCGCGGTGATGACTGGTTTGATGTTGCCAACCATCCGCAAGCGGTGTTCAGAACCACTGCATTTGTTGAAGCGGTAGACGAGGATACCTTCGTTTTTGACGGCGATCTGACGCTGCTGGGCAATACCGGGCCGGTGACAATGACGGTCAATTTTAACGGCGGCGGTCGCAACTTCCTGACCCGTCGTTACACGCTCGGGTTCTCGGCCACGGCTGAGTTCCTGCGTTCTGATTTTGGCCTGGATAACATGGTGTCTTTCGGTGTGGGTGATGAAATCCAGATTGAAGTCCATGTTGAGTTCCAGGATTCCTCGCTGTAAGTTACTTCCGCTTTAGCCGTTCGGGACGACCGCCTGGTCGTCCCTGAATGGATCTCCTGCCCAAGCCTTCATTCGATAATCCTACGTTGATTAACGTAGTTTCAGCTCTCGCCCCGGACGTATTGCGTAACTGGATGCAGCATTGCGCAGTTATGCGTATGCGCGTCTTTTTCTAAGTACTCCAGCGTATTTTTACTGAATTTCTTTTATCGTATCCTGATCTTATTTTAGCCCCTTTGTTTTTAAACGAAAGGTAATTTAAGGCGCGCAAGCTATTAAAAATAAACAATAAAAATATAAAAGTGCGTGCACAAAAATGTGATCCTGTTCGCATTATGTGCCCCGAAATGAATCGTTATTGTCTGCCTGTTTTTGACGAAAAATTTTAAATAGTTGATTTGTAATAACAAATATTTGTGGCACACATATTGCTCCCACCCCCATTGAAAGCCCTGTTTAGTTGCACGCCAAGAACTGAAGGGCACATAAGACATAACACTGGAGCCAGATATTGGCGGTCAACTGCTAGAAGTACCGGGGGGTATGACACCTGATGAACATGAAACCACAGAAAGTTTTTACACGTAGTCGTTTGAATTACGCTATTGCCATTCTGGCTGGCGTCGCGTCCACACCATTTACTTACGCACAGGAATCAACTGAGCCAGTGATCGAAGAGCTGGTCGTTACTGGTAGCCGGATCCAGCGAGTAGACAACGCGACATCCACGCAGCCATTGTCGGTAATCAGTGCCGAAGACCTGTCGAGTTCCGCCACGGTTGATATTGGTGAAATTCTGAATGAAAACCCGGCGCTGTTGTCGTCGGTCACCAGCACCAACTCCATTGGCGGCACCGCGGCCAATAGCACACGCTCCAGTAACGTCGGCGGCAGCGCACTGAACTTGCGCGCCCTGGGTTCACAGCGCACATTGACCCTGGTTAACGGGCGACGCCACGTATCGGGTATTGAAGGCACATCATCTGTTGACGTCTCCACCATCCCGTCAGCATTGATTGAACGTGTTGAAGTGCTCACCGGTGGTGCATCGGCAGTTTACGGTGCCGATGCCGTAACCGGTGTTGTTAACTTTGTGTTGCGCAACGATTACGAAGGCGTGGACATCGATTTCCGTACCGGTATATCCGGTGAGGGTGATGCCAATACCCTTAGCTTGCGTGCCCTGATCGGGCAGAACTTCGATGATAATCGTGGTAACTTCACGATATCCTTGCAGCATGATTCCAGTGACGGCCTGCGCGCCGGGGATCGGGATTTCCTGGCCAATGATGGCCGTGCTACCGGCGATGTAAACCCGGCGTTGCGTTTTCAGCAGGGAGATATCAATGCTTCCAATACGCCTAACCTGGCGCAATACTATAATTTTAACAACACCGGCCTGTTCCCCTATGGCCTGCGTATCCCGACTGCTGAAGCGTTTGCCAGCAACTACCTGAATGAGTTTGGTTCGGCACCCACGCTGACCGCTGCTGAACAGGCGCTGTTTGATCGTCCTTCTTCTGCAAGCCCACGCGCCTTCCTGCCGGGCAGAACGTTTAACATTACGTCGCCTTACGGTGTGGTGGCACTGGGTGACTTTGGTACCTCAATTCCGCTCGGTCAGGAACCTGACCTCAACGGCAATGGTACCTCAGACTGTCTGGACAGTTTTACCGGCTACAACTCAAGTCTGGATGGCGCAGCGTCATTCGGTGCTGCAGGCGGTTGCTGGGTGATTAACGAAGCCGGTGAACTGGTTTCATACGAAGATGGCCTGGTCACGGGTAACTTCAACCAGTTCGGTGCCGCTCAGAGCTACATTGCACCCAACAGGCCGTTTGTGATTCCGCAAGATGATAAATACTCCATCAACCTGAATGGTCGTTACGAGATATCGCCGACCATGGAGCTGTTTGCCGAAACCAAGTACGTGTATCACGAAGTTGTGTTTGGCGGTGGTGGCAACCAGGCGACTGACCTGCTGTATGGTGCGCCAGATAACCCCTTCCTGCCGGCTCAGTTGGCTCCGTTTGCCAATAACCCCGGTGTTGGTTTTGTAGGTCCGGGTGGTCTGTATATCTCCCGCGACTCGGATGACTGGGGTGACAATGAATCTATCAACCGACGCACAACCTATCGTCTTGTCGGCGGTCTGCGCGGCAGTCTTGACCAGTGGGGTCTGGACTACGAAGTGGCGGCTAACTACGGTAAGTTCAACCGTCATTACAAATCACCGTTCACGCCGATTACCGATCGCTTCTTTGCGGCGATTGACGTAACAACAGATCCGGCTACGGGGCAGCCAGTATGTCGTTCCGATCTCAGCGCCACGGCCTACCCAAGAACCACGCCGTTCAACTTCCCGTCCTATCTGGGCGGCGGTGCGCTGTCGTCATTCTTTAGTTTCCAGGCCGGCGACGGCCAGTGTCAGCCAGCCAACCTGTTTGGCGGCAAGGGCTCAATCAGCCAGGAATCCATCGACTTCTTTACCTATACCCGTACCGTGAAGGAAGAAATTGAGCAGTCTGTGGTCAGTGGTTTTGTCAGTGGCAACAGCAGCGAGTTCTTTACCTTGCCGGCAGGCCCGGTCTCCTTCGCGTTTGGTGGCGAGTGGCGGGAAGAGACAAGTGCGCAGGAATATGACAACTACGATCAGGGCATACTTCCTGTCAGTGGTGTCACCGCCAATGGTGTGGCGTTTGAAGCCGGCGACTGGATCGGTGACGTGAGCAATGCGCAGAGTCTGGGCGGATCGCCTGGCAACCGCGCCTTGAGTACCAGTGCCAGCTACGACGTGTGGGATATCTTTGGTGAGTTTGAAATTCCATTGCTCAGCAACCTGCCATTAATCGAAACCCTGACGCTTGACGGTGCTTTCCGTCGGGCCGACTATTCAACCTTTGGTGAAAGTGACACCTTTAAGGTTGGTGGCCTGTGGGCGCCGGTTCAGGACGTACGCTTCCGTGCCAACTACAGCAAAGCCGTTCGGGTGCCAAACCTGTTTGAGCTGTTTTCGCCTGAGCAGGGTCAAAACTTCCGTCCCAACGATCCTTGTGATGTGTCCCAGTTGAGCAGCGCGCCAGACCCGACACTGCGTCAGAACAACTGTGTTGCCGACCTGCAGGCCAAAGGTGTGCTGAACGAGAACATATTTGACGCCAGCGGCAACTACATCTTTGTGGATCCGTTGTCAGCCGGTTTCCCGGGGGTCATCGGTGGTAACCCTGACCTCCAGCCGGAAGAAGCGATCACCAAGACTTTAGGTGTGGTGATTCAGCCACGTTTTGTTGAAGGCCTGACCGTCAGCCTGGATTACTGGGATATCGTGATCGAAGATGCGATTTCCGAGATTTCGTCGCAGAACATCGCAACCAGCTGTTACGACTCGCCGTCACTGGACAACCCGTTCTGTGAACTGCTGGACCGTAACCGCGAGCCCAGCTCGGCGCAGTCAGGCGGCTTTACCTTCCTGCGTCAGGTGCAGCTGAACTTTGGTGAAGCCAAAGCGACTGGTGTCGATCTGAACGTCAACTACCAGTTCGCATTGGGTGACTACCAGTTCGGATTAGGCGGTGCGGTAACCAAGCAACTGGAACTGGAGTTCATCGAGCCTTCCAATCCCGGTGAAGAAGCAGTTGTTGATGACGACCTGATGGAAATGAATCGCCCGGAGTGGGCGGGTCAGTTGAACTTCAGTGTTGCCACCGGTCCTTTCAGTGTGTCATTGCGGTCACAGTACCTGAGCGAAATGGCACTTACAGGTCCGATTGAGACTGCTGTGCAGAACTATGGCCCCGGCATCTTCTCGGATGAGTTCTTCTCGCACAACCTGTCAGCCAACTGGGACTACAGTTCTACGGTCCGGGTTTATGGCGGCGTCAGCAACGTGACCGACGAAGAGCCTTACGCTACACAACGTAGCTACCCGGTGAGCCCGGTAGGCCGTGCCTACTACCTGGGTATCAACGTCGCGTTGTGATGCAACACTGCAACTTCGATAGATAAGTAGTATGTGCCGCTGCCTTGTCCACTATCCCCTGCGTTCCTGGGGGATGGTGGACAAGGCTTCGTCACCTCCTGCCGATGAGTCAGTAAATCAAAGGATCCAGCATGAAAACAAAAGAGATATGCAAATCTCGTTTAACTCTGGCAGCGCTGGCGCTGCTTTTTTGTACGCTGTCCATGCCGCTTGTCGCACAGGACGATGAGGAAGAAGAACGCGAACCTATTGAATTCCCGAGCTCGCTGGATGAAAAATTGTCCACGCTCACTGAAGAAGAAATGGAGTTCCTGCGCACCGGGCCCACGCGCCGGTTTGCCAGTACTCCCGAATTATTGATTGAGGCGCTGGAGAAGCGAACTGCAGCTCAGGTGCGCGCTTATGTTGACGCCATGATATGGGTGACACAAGAGCAGGAATTCCAGGAAGGTGAAGACCTGGACCATATCCCTCTGAACACCGATAGCCCCGATTTTAATGCCTATGCGGTCCGCCGTCCGCGCAGTTTCGACCCGGATCGCGAACCGGGTCCTATCGATCTGTCACGCTATGGCGGTCGCAGCGGTATCCCCACCTTTGCTGGTGCACCCATTGCCCTGACGCCGGAAGACCTGGTGGCAGGCGAGGTTGATGTAGCCATTGTTGGTGCACCACTGAACATGGGGTCAGGCTGGCGCGGCGCCCAGCACGGTCCATTGGCATTGCGTCTGATAGGCCGCGTTGGTGGCAATGACCAGTACACCCAGATCAGCCCCAGCCGCGAACTCAATATCGTGGATTATGGTGATATCGCGATTGACCAGGACAGCACCGAGCGCAGCATGCAGCACGTGCGCGAGGTGGTGCGCGAGATTGCCGAGACCGGTGCGGTGCCGTTCATCGTCGGTGGCGACCATTCGCTGGAGTATCCCAACGTAGCGGCGCTGGTCGATGTATATGGGGAAGACAATCTCAGTGTCATCCATTTTGATGCGCATTACGATGTCGGCCGTGACCGTGCTCACTTTATTGATCACGGGCAGCCCATTTACCGGCTGCTGGCAGACGGCCATATCAAAGGCGGTGACTATATCCAGGTAGGTCTTCGCTCAGGCAGCCCCAGTGAAAGTGGTTATAAATGGATGCGTGAACAGGGATTCAAATATCATTCGATGGCGGAAGTTGAGCGTTATGGCTGGGACTACGTTCTGGAACGTATTCTCAGCGAAGCCAAGGCAGATGGCCGCAAGTTGCATATCTCGTTTGATGTCGATGTACTGGATCCGTCCTACATTGCAGGCACGGGCACACCGGTTTCCGGCGGTTTGACGCCACGCGAAGCCATTCCCATTATTCGCAAGCTGTGCGCGCAGCAGGAAGTGGTTGGGTTCGATATTGTCGAGATCGCGCCGGAAATAGATCCAACTTACGTGACCAACCTGCACAGTGCTGCGATTGTGCAGGCCTGCCTGATTGGTATCTCCATGCGCAAACTGGGACATGACCCGGATTACCTGAACCCGGTGACCATTGATCACGCTCAGGACAACTACCACGAGGAGAATCCACTATGACAATCAGGACAAACCGTCATCTGGTGTCGGCGCTGGCCTTGAGCATGTTCGTCGCTGCTCACTCCTCGACACTGTCTGCCCAGGCCCGAATCCCGTCCGAGGTCAGGGCCAAGCTGGAACTGCTGACAGACGACCAGATAGCATTTCTGGGTACAGATCAGCCACTACGCGTTATTCCGTCGCGAGAAAAACTGTATCAGGATCTTGAGCGGCGAACGCCCGAACAGGTCGAACAGTATGTCAGCGATATGATTGAAGCCGTTGAGGCGCATGCCTTCCGGCCTGGTATCGATATGGCGAATATTCCGTTGAATCCGGAAGCCAGCCGCTTTAACGGTTTTAAGGTGGTGCAGCCGGAAATCCTCAAGGAGCGTTTGCGTGATCCCGGTCCGGTGAATGTGCATCGGTATATCAACCAGTGGGCGGGTATCCCTACATTTGCCGGGGCACCGGTAGCGGTGACTCCCGAAGATCTGATTGCCGGTAACGTGGAAGTTGCAATCGCCGGTATCCCGCAGAGCATGAGCAGTGGCAGCCGTGACGGACGTAATGCGCCAAATGTCCTGCGTGCCATGCATGTCACCGGCAATCTGGACGTTTACGCCATGGTGGATCCGGGTGCTGTGCTCAATATTGTTGACTACGGTGACATCGCGGTAGACAGGATGAGCCTGGAGCGCGGTCTTGACCATGTTTACGACATGGTGCTGCAGATGGCCAATACCGGGGCTGTTCCATTTCTGGTTGGTGGTGATCACTCGCTGATGTATCCCAATGTGAAAGCGGTGCAGGCGGCTGACCCGGATCAGAGTCTGACTGTGGTGCATTTTGGTGCCAATTACAACGCGGAACGAACGCGGGCTCACACCATTTCTGATCGTGATGCTGTTTACCGCCTGGTGTCGGAAGGTGTGATTGATGGCAGCGACCTGATCCAGGTGGGGCTGCGAGGGTCTCAGGCGACCAGAGAGTCCTTTGAATGGTTGCGCGACAACGATGTCAGGTATCACACAATGGCATCTGTTGAAGCCAATGGCTGGCAGGAAGTGATGGAGCAGATTGTTGAAGAGGCCAGCGACGCTGGCAACCCGCTTTATCTCTCGCTGGATGTCAGTGTGCTGGACCCGACCGAGATGGTCGCTGCCGGCAGAGCCGTTCCCGGTGGTCTGACTATCCGTGAAGTGACACCGTTGCTGCGACGTCTGTGTGCCGAGAACGAAGTTGCCGGACTGGAGCTGATGGACTTTGCACCCATGCTGGATCTGAGTTACGTCAGCGCCATGAACGCCAACTACATGCTGAACGCGTGCCTGACGGGAATCGCCATGCGCAAGCAGGGTATCACCGAGGAAAATTACCTGGACCCCACAACAGTGGATCATGGTCAGAATTGATAGCCGCTTTATGACGCGGCAACAGGAATCCGGTATGAAAAATAATTCAGCAACACTCAAGGCGCTATGGCTGGCGATGGCTGTAGGATTTGGCAGCTATACGTCAGTCGTGCTGGCTCAGGACACTGAAAGTGAAGAAGAGGATGCTCCCGTCGAGTTTCCCGCATCGCTGGATGCGAAGCTGGCCGGGCTGAACGAGGAGCAACTTGCCTATTTGAAAGACAGCAGTAAAACAAGGCGTTACGCCTCCACCACAGAGGATCTTATTGAAGCGCTGGAGAAACGTTCGGCCGAGCAGGTTGTGGCGTACGTCGATGCCATGATGTGGGTTGAAGATCAGACCGGTTTTGAGCAGGGTCGTGATATGGCATGGTTACCCCTGAACACTGAGTCGCCGGATTTTAATGCCTGGACAGTACGGCGACCACGCAGTTTTGATCCCGAGCGTGAACCGGGTCCTGTCAGTCTGCCACGAGGCATTCCCACCTTCGCCGGGGCGCCGGTGGCGCTGACGCCGGAAGATTTGATCGCCGGTGATGTCAATGTGGCGATTGTGGGTGCGCCACTGAACATGGGGTCCGGTTGGCGTGATGCTGGCTACGGGCCGCTGGTTATGCGCACTACCGGGGGCATGGCCGGCAACGATCAGTACACTCAGATCAGACCCAGTAGTGAGCTTAATATTGTTGACTATGGCGATATAGCCATCGACAACGACAGCACCGAGCGCAGTATGCAACATGTGCGAGAGGTGGTCAGGGAGATTGCCGAGACCGGCGCCATTCCCCTGATTGTCGGCGGGGATCATTCACTGGAATACCCGAATGTCGCAGCACTGGTAGACGTTTACGGCAAAGGCAATGTCAGTGTCATCCACTTTGATGCTCACCATGACGTGGGTATGGGCGACAGCCCGCACCACATTTCGCACGGCCAACCGATTTACCGCCTGATGCGTGACAATCACATTACCGGCAGTGACTATATTCAGGTCGGTTTGCGCTCCGGAGGGCCCAGCGAAAGCGGTTATCGCTGGATGCGTGAACAAGGGTTCAAATACCATTCAATGGCTGAAGTTGAGCGCTATGGATGGGAATACGTCATGGAACGTGTTCTTGACGAAGCCAAGCGCGATGGTCGCAAGTTGCATATTTCTTTTGATGTTGATGTGCTGGATCCATCCTACATTGTTGGTACTGGTACACCGGTTTCGGGCGGTCTGACGCCACGCGAAGCTATTCCGATTATTCGCAAGCTTTGCGCCCAACAGGAGCTGGTTGGTTTTGACATTGTTGAAATTGCACCGGCGCTGGACCCCGGTTACACAACCGCCTTGCACAGTGCTGCCATCATCAAGGCCTGTCTGGTCGGTGTTGCCATGCGCAAATTGGGTCATGACATTGACTACCTGAATCCGGTAACCATTGACCATGCCCAGGACAATTATCACGAGGAGAATCCACAATGATGACTACGCAACGACGTCACCTGATTGCTGGATTTGCGCTTTGTTCGCTGCTGGCGGCAGCGCCACTTAGCAGCCTTGCGCAACAGGCAGAAGCGGATATCCCGCCACAGATCATGACCAGGCTCAGTGGCCTGAGTGCGGCACAGCTGGACTTTCTGCGCGGTTTTCAGCCACTGCGTGTGATCCCGACCCGGGAGAAACTGAACCAGGAACTGGATCGACGCACCCCGGAACAGATCGAGCAGTTTGTCAGCGACATGATGATGGCCGTCGAAGCGATGGCGTTTCGTCCCGGCGTTGACATGGCCGAGATCCCGCTGAACCCGGAAGCGAGCAGATTTAACAGCTTCAAGGTCGTAACACCAGAGATATTGAATGAATACCTGAGGGAGCCCGGCCCCTTCAGTGTGCATCGCTATATTCATCAGTGGGGTGGCATTCCGACATTTGCCGGTGCGCTGGTCGCGGCTGACCAGGCTGACCTGATCGCCGGCGACGTGGAAGTGGCCATCGTAGGCATTCCGCAGAGCATGAGCAGTGGGTCGCGTGACGCACGTAACGCACCTGAGGCGGTTCGTTCGATGCATGTGCTGGGCACACACGATGTCTATTCCATGGTTGATCCGTTGGCAGTGTTGAATGTGGTGGACTACGGTGACATCTCGGTCGATCGCATGAGCGTGCACCGTGGTGTGCAGCATGTCTATGAGCGCATCATGGAAATTTCTGAAACCGGTGCAGTGCCCTTTGTCGTCGGTGGCGATCACTCGCTGATGTACCCAACCGTCAAGGCTGTGCACGATATTGATGCAGGCGACCCGCTGACCGTGGTTCATTTTGGTGCGAATTACAACGCTGAACCCACGCGTGCACACCTTTTGTCCGACCGCGATGCGGTTTATCGCCTGATCTCGGAGGCGGTGGTCGACGGCAGTAATGTCATCCAGGTCGGTCTGCGCGGATCGCAAGCGACACCGCAGTCGTTCCAGTGGTTGCGTGAGCAGGGTGTCAAGTACCACACCATGGCGGAAGTAGAGCGCCATGGCTGGGACGTGGTGGCTGAGCGCGTCATTGATGAAGCCAGGTCTGCCACTGACCGTGTTTATATCTCTCTGGATGTCAGTGTTCTCGACCCGGCACAGCTCACTGCAGCAGGTCGTGCAGCACCCGGTGGTCTGACTGTCCGGGAACTGGCACCTTTATTGCGTAGACTTTGTGCGGAAACACAGATTGCGGGTTTCGAAATCATGGATCTGGCGCCCATGCTGGACCTGAGTTATGTCAGCGCCATGAACGCCAACTACATGATGAATGCCTGTCTGAGCGGTGTTGCCATGCGCAAAATGGGCCTGGATGATGAAAACTATCTGGATCCTCTGACAGTCGATCACGGCCAGAATTGATGGTCGGATCGTTGTCTGCTGTATCGCGGTAACCGGTCACTGGATCATGATCAATGGGGTGAAATATGAGTGAGCAAAAGATGTCATCGGGAGCGAAAAATTTCCTGACGGAGCCGTTGTCGATTTTTGTACTGGTGGCGGTCGTTATATTTGGTTACAACGCCTGGGCTGGCGGCAGCGACGCGAGTGATGCGCAAACATCGGGCATGGCAGCAGCCGGAGGCGATGTTGTTGTCATCGATGACGCGACGGTGTCGATGTTGCAGGACAACTTTGCCTGGCTCGAAGGCCGTGAGCCCACTGAGCAGGAAACGCAGACCCTGATTTCGCAGTGGGTTGATGAAGAAGTACTGTTCCGTGAAGCATTGGCGCAACGCATGCACCTGAGCGACGGCAAAATGCGCGCGCACCTGATCGAGAAAGTACGAATGTTGTGGGCCGGATCACCTGAGCCAGTGGACGAAGCACAACTGCTCGACTTTTATATGGAAAATATGGACTCGTACTATACCGAGCCCACGCTGAGCTTTTCCCAGGTCTATTTCGAAGAAATGCCTGCAGACGCTGCTGCTATCCTGGCACAGTTGCAGGCCGGTGAATCCGTTGAAGGACAGTCATTCTGGCTGGGCAAGAACCTGAACAGCTACTCGGAAAGTATTCTGCGCAGCAGTTTCGGTGGTGAGTTTTATGAGACGTTGAAAGCAGCGCCTGTAGGACAGTGGCTGGGCCCTGTGGAATCAGCACGCGGCTTCCACTTTGCTCAGGTCAGCCGCAAAGGTGAGCCCGAGTTGATGCCGTATCAGGCTGTCCGCGAACGTCTGAGTCAGGATTGGTCGGCGCATTATCGTCGCCAGAATGTCAGTGCGCGCACGGAGACCGTCAAGGAGCGCTTCACGATCGTGATGGAGTCCAATGGTGGTTAAACGTTTGCGATGGCAGCTGGCCGGTGTTCTGTTCTTCCTGTTTTCCGTCCCGGTAGCCCTCGCACACTACATGGATCTGGCTCAATTCACCCTGGTGCAACTGAACGTTGAAGATGAAGGGTTATGGTTTCGTTTTGACGCCAGTTTGCCGGTCAATCTGGACCCTGATCTGCCAGTCAGCTGGCCCGACGGCTGCTCGGTACTGGAGCGCGATGAGCGTGTGGATAACGGCAATGCCGTCACCGTCAGCTTTGATGTTAATTGCGAGGAAACCAGCAGCGGGCTGATACGTACCCGGTGGGGCCGCGACGGCGGCATGCTGGAGCTGCATTTGCTGGATGGCAGCATCGCCTCGACCATGTTATCAGGTGGCCGATTTGGCGCCGAGTTCAGTCTGCCTGACTGGGAGGCGGCTGCCGGACAGGAGCCTGCCGGCTTCATGGCTACCGCCTGGCGCTATCTGGTGCTGGGGACTGAACATGTGCTGATTGGCCTGGACCACCTGGCATTTGTGCTTTGTCTGGCCATGCTGGCCCGCGGTATCAGCTTGCTGTGGCTCATATCTGCATTCACGCTGGGACACTCCATTTCGCTGGCGCTGGCTTACCTGGGGGTGGTCAATGTGCCCATTGTGCCGGTCGAAGCCATCATCGCCCTGTCCGTTGTGTTCATGGCTCGCGAAGCCTTGTTGGCGAATTCGGCTGACAATGGCCGCGCGCCGACAGCGCGCGGGGCTGCCAACTCGCAGCGATGGCGAATGGGCATCACAGCTGGCTTTGGTCTGATTCATGGGCTGGGGTTCGCCAGTGTGCTCGGAGGTCTGGGCGTGTCGGCGGCGGACACTGTGGTAGCGCTGTTGTTCTTCAATATTGGCGTGGAAGTGGGTCAATTGATGTTCGTGGCCACCGTACTGGTTCTGCTGGCGTTGCTGCGAAAAGTGCACTTCGATCAGAAAATGATTCGGGCCAGCGCCTTTGCTGTCGGCGGGATGGGTCTGTTCTGGACCGTGGAACGGGTCATGGGAATTTAAGCTCACCTACGTTAAATGACGTAGGTGTCATGGTTAATCGCCGACTTGTTGTCGGCCCGCCTGAATCTCCAAAATGAGATCAGATTTATTAAGGAGTCCGTCATGCGCAACACCTCTTTTATGTCCCGATCCATTCTGACCGCCGCCGCCTGTTTATTCAGTCTGGGCGTTCATGCTCAGGAGCCCATCAAGGTAGGGGTCCTGCATTCATTGTCAGGCACCATGGCCATCAGCGAAACTACGCTGAAAGACACCGTGCTGATGATGGTGGAAGAGCAGAACAGTAAAGGCGGCGTCCTGGGGCGACCACTGGAAGCTGTCGTGGTAGACCCGGCCTCGGATTGGCCACTGTTCGCCGAACGCACCCGTCAACTGTTGTCACAGGACGATGTTGATGTGATCTTTGGTGCGTGGACGTCGGTGTCGCGCAAAGCCATGTTGCCAGTGCTTGAGGAGCTCAACGGGCTGTTATTTTATCCTGTGCAGTACGAAGGCGAAGAATCGTCCAAAAACATTTTCTACACCGGTGCGGCACCCAATCAGCAAGCCATTCCCGCCGTTGACTACCTGATGAACGATCTGGGTATTGAGCGTTGGGTGCTGGCCGGCACCGACTACGTATACCCGCGCACCACCAATAGAATTCTGGAAGCCTATCTCAAGGCTCAGGGTGTTGCTGACGAAGACATCATGATCAACTACACGCCATTCAGTCATTCTGACTGGCAAAGCATCGTATCTGACATCAGCCGTTTCGGCAGCGCCGGCAAAGCCACGGCGGTAGTATCAACCATTAACGGCGATGCCAACGTGCCGTTTTACCGCGAACTGGGCAACCAGGGTATCTCATCACTGGATATCCCGGTGATCGCTTTCTCTGTCGGCGAAGAAGAGCTGTCAGGGATTGACGCGCGACCTCTGGTAGGACACATGGCAGCATGGAATTATTTCCAGAGCGTTGATACCGACGCGAACACTGATTTCATCGCTCGCTGGCACGACTTTATCGGTAACACCGATCGTGTGACAAATGACCCTATGGAAGCGACCTATATCGGTTTCAATATGTGGGTGAAGGCAGTGGAGAAAGCAGGTACCACGGATGTTGATGCGGTGGAGCAGGCCATGATAGGCATCGAAACGCCGAACCTTACCGGCGGCATGGCAGTCATGAACAAAAACCATCACCTGTCGAAGCCAGTGCTGATTGGCGAGATCCAGTCTGACGGCCAGTTTCAGGTGGTGTGGGAAACTGACGGCGTAGTGCCCGGAGATGCCTGGTCAGATTACCTGGAAGGCTCGAAAGACCTGATCTCTGACTGGACTGATCCTATTCGTTGTGGCAACTACAACACCGTTACCGGAACCTGTTCAGGGCAAAGCAACTGATCCTCGGTCCACCTCTTGAACCACCTCTGCCGGGCCCCGCTGCGGGCCCGATTGAAACCCGACGGCATTATTCGTCATGGAGTGAGCGCGTGAGAATCTTCTTGTTGTTGATCTGCTGCTTCGTTTTTTCAACGGCGGCAGCGCAGCAAGCCCCCGAAATAGACCAGGCGGAACCGGTCGATGACAACGCTGAACTTTCACCGTTGTTGCTCGAGCTGACCGACGCCAACCTGCGTCGCATGCTTTCACTGGTAACTGAAATTGAGCAGGCCGGCGGGCGTATGGTGCTGCCACTGCTCACCGCCATGCAGGATGGTGCGTTGTACTACCAGGCGGATAGCCGTAAGTTGGTGGAGCGACGTGAAAGCGATGGTGGTCGTGTCACGGTGAGCGATGTATTCAGTGGTGTTGAGCGCAACGATGTCGATCCTGAGTCGCTGGAACAGGTACGTATCAACAACCGCTTGCGAGCCGTGCTGCAGGCCACGATTGCCCGTATCAGGTTGTTGCAGGGCAGTGACGCCGAGCGTGCGCAAGCCGCCCAAATCATGCTCAGCAATCTTGATGAAGAAAACCTGGTTGTGCTCAACGAAGCCATTGTCAACGAACAGGTACCGGCAGTTGCTGACATGATCAATGTGGCATTGGCGATGAATGTGCTGGTCACCGATGCGCCACAGGACGAACGTCTTGCCGCCGTTGCAACATTGCATGGCAATCTGGAGGGGCCGGTTCGTAATCTGCTGCGCAGTTTTATGGATGAACTGGGCCGCAATGAGCAGGACCCGGAGGTGCGCGCGGCCATCGAGTCAGCGCTGGCCAGTATCGAACGCAAGGTGCGTTTTTATGAATTGATGGAACAGGCCTTTTACGGCCTCAGTCTGGGCTCGGTGTTGTTGCTGGCGGCCATTGGTCTGGCGGTGACCTTTGGTGTCATGGGTGTGATTAACATGGCGCACGGCGAAATGCTGATGCTGGGCGCCTATACCACTTATGTGGTGCAACTGCTGATGCCCGAGTTCATCAACTATTCGTTATGGGTCGCGATACCGGCAGCCTTTATGGTGTCCGGTCTGGTAGGCATGTTTATTCAGCGTTTTGTTATTCGCTACCTCAATGGTCGGCCACTGGAGACACTGCTGGCCACCTTCGGTATCAGCCTGATTCTGCAACAGGCGGTCAGGACCATTTTCTCGCCATTGAACCGCCTGGTGGTTTCGCCTGACTGGATGAGTGGCTCCTGGGATATCAACCCGGTGCTGTCGCTTACCAACAATCGGCTGTTCATCCTGCTGTTCTCGATTATCGTGTTTGTCATTCTGTTGTGGATTCTGAAGAAGACTTCATTGGGGCTGCAGGTGCGGGCGGTTTCGCAAAACCGTGACATGGCAAAAGCCATGGGTATCCGCACCGACTGGGTTGACGCCATGACATTCGGTCTGGGCTCCGGCATTGCCGGTATCGCCGGCGTGGCGCTCAGTCAGTTGACCAACGTTGGCCCCAATCTGGGACAGGACTACATCATTGACTCCTTTATGGTGGTCGTTTTCGGTGGTGTGGGTAACTTGTGGGGCACACTGGTCGGGGCCTTTTCGCTGGGTGTCGCCAACAAGTTCATGGAGCCGGCGACGGGTGCGGTACTGGCCAAAATCATCACGCTGGTCTTTATTATTCTGTTTATCCAGATAAGGCCCAAAGGGTTGTTCCCGCAAAAAGGGAGGGCTGCTGAATGAGTCAGTTGGCTGACATTTGGGGTGAGCTGCGTCGCGGCAGCAATACGATTACGCTGTTTGTGGTGGTGCTGTTTGTTGCCACGCTGGTAGCGTCACTGTCCAATCTGCTATTGCCCGAGAGTTCCGCGTTGCATGTCAGCACCTATACCATCACTTTGCTGGGCAAGTACCTGTGCTACGCGATGCTGGCTCTGGCAGTTGATGTGATCTGGGGGTACTGCGGTATTCTGAGCCTGGGCCACGGTGCATTTTTTGCGCTTGGTGGTTACGCCATGGGCATGTATCTGATGCGACAGATTGGTGATCGCGGCGTGTATGGCAATCCTGATCTGCCGGACTTTATGGTGTTCCTGAACTGGGACAGCCTGCCCTGGTACTGGTTTGGCATGGACCAGTTCTGGTTTGCCATGATGATTGTCGCGCTGGTGCCGGGACTGCTGGCCCTGGTGTTCGGCTGGCTGGCGTTCCGGTCCCGCGTCACCGGCGTGTATCTTTCCATCATGACCCAGGCCCTGACCTATGCTCTGATGCTGGCGTTTTTCCGTAATGAAATGGGTTTTGGTGGCAACAACGGTTTGACCGACTTTAAGGAGATCGCGGGCTTTGATCTGAGTGCAGACAACACGCGGGTGGGATTGTTTGTCGTTACTGCCATCTTGCTGGCCGCAGTGTTTATCAGCAGTCAACTGATCATGCGCTCACGTCTGGGACGGGTGTTGGTGTCGATTCGGGACAGTGAAGCCCGCGCACGGTTTCTGGGTTATCGTACCGACCATTTCAAGGTCTGGCTGTTTGTCTATTCTGCATTGATTGCCGCGCTCGCAGGTGCTCTCTATGTTCCTCAGGTCGGCATCATCAACCCGGGCGAGTTCAGTCCGGTCAACTCCATCGAGATCGTGGTCTGGGTCGCCGTGGGCGGGCGGGGTACGCTCTACGGGGCCGTGGTTGGCGCCATTCTGGTCAGTTATGCCAAGACCCGGTTCACCTCGCTGGTGCCGGAAAGCTGGATTTTCATGCTCGGTGCATTGTTTGTTTTTGTCACCATTTTCCTGCCCAAGGGTCTGGCCGGCCTGCTGAAGCAGAAACGTCAGGGTAAAGACTCTGATGGTGACGACGCGCGCACTGCGCGCGCGGCAGGGGAGGAGACGGCATGAGATTGAACAAAATGACGACGCCTGATGTCTCGCACAAGGTGATTCTGTATATCGAGTCGCTGTGCGTCAGTTTTGACGGTTTCAAGGCGCTGAACAACCTGAGTCTGTATATCAACGACGGTGAATTGCGCTGCCTGATTGGTGCCAATGGCGCCGGTAAAACCACGTTGATGGATGTGATTACCGGTAAAACCCGTTGTGACAGTGGTCAGGTGTATTTCGGTCAGTCGGTAGACCTGCTCAGGCACGACGAAGCGGCGATCGCGCGCCTGGGCGTCGGGCGCAAGTTTCAGAAACCCACTGTATTTGAAGCGCTCAGCGTGGCGGAGAATCTTGAGCTATCACTGAAGACAGGCAAAGGTGTGTGGTTTACACTATTGGCAAAACTTGATTCCGAGCAGCGCGACCGGATTGACGCAGTGCTGACCACGATTGGTCTTGCCGCACTCAGGAATCGGCCCGCCGGCGTATTGTCGCACGGCCAGAAGCAATGGCTTGAGATCGGCATGTTGCTGGTGTCCGATCCTCGTCTGATGCTGATCGACGAACCGGTGGCGGGTATGACTGCCCAGGAGACCGAAAAAACGGCTGAGTTGTTAACCTCGCTGGCAGGTGAGCGCACAGTTGTTGTCGTCGAGCACGACATGGAGTTCGTGCGCAGCATTGCACGCACCGTTACGGTGCTTCATCAGGGCAGTGTGCTCGCTGAAGGTACAATGGATCAGATTCAAAGCAATCCGGACGTTGTTGAAGTGTATCTGGGGGAAGAACCGTGATCGAAATCCGACAACTGAGCCAGCGCTATGGTGGTTCCCAGATTTTGTGGGATGTTGACCTGAGTATTGAGCGCGGCTCCTGTACCTGTATTATGGGGCGCAACGGCGTTGGCAAAACTACCCTGCTCAAATGTTTGATGGGGTTGCTGCCGATCGCAGCTGGCGAGGTATTGCTGGATGGCAAGCCGATCCAGGCGACGGCAGCCCATCAACGTGCCCGTCTGGGCCTGGGTTTTGTGCCGCAGGGGCGTGATATTTTCTCGACACTCACTGTGGAGGAGAATCTGCAGATCGGGCTGCCTTGCCGGAGAGATGGTGTGAAACAGATCCCGCAGCGAATATTCGAGCTGTTTCCGGTTCTGGCCGAGATGCTGCATCGTCGCGGGGGTGACCTGTCGGGTGGTCAACAGCAACAACTGGCGATTGGCCGGGCGCTGGTGACTGACCCCAAGGTATTGGTGCTCGATGAACCCAATGAAGGTATTCAGCCCAACATTGTCAGTCAAATCGGTGATGTGATCATGAAACTCAATAGTGAAGGACTGACTGTGGTTCTGGTCGAACAGAAACTGGGCTTTGCGCGTCGCGTCGGCAGCGAATTCCGTCTGATGGAAAAAGGTCGTGTGGTTGCCAGTGATGTGATGACAAACCTGAGTGATGACCTGATCAAACGCCATCTGGCCGTATGAGCGCGGTGTTGGCAGAACAGATCGCGACAGTGCGACCCGCCAGTGCATGGCACGCCAGCCTGGCCCTGCGCTTTCGACAACAGGCTCGAGGCTGTCGTCTGGTCAGCAATGTCCATCACGGGCCGCTGTATGTGCAGAAACCATTCTACCCTGAAGGCGCTGATCTGGCGCATGTTTATCTCCTGCATCCCCCCGGTGGCCTGGTTTCCGGTGACCGTCTTGGCATTGATATCCAGCTGGAGCAGGGAGCCCGCGTACTGGTGACGACGCCCGGCGCAGGTCGTGTCTATCGTGCCCGCAGCGATCGCAGCCTGCAGCAGCAGAGCCAGCACTTTTCCCTGGCTCCTGAATCGGTAATGGAATGGTTGCCACAGGAGATGATTGTGTTCCCCGGCGCTTTTGGCCGGATGGATACCACGGTGGATATGAGCGCAGGCAGTACCTATATGGGCTGGGAAATCTGTTGTCTGGGTTTACCTGCCAGCGATCTGCCATTCACCCACGGTGAGTTGCACCAGCGCTTGTTCATTCGCTACGACGGCAGACCGGTGCTGCTGGAGAACCTGCATCTCGACAAGGCCAACTTTGAACTTGCCGCTGCCGTTGTTGGCATGAATGCCTGCCCGGTCAGCGGCGTCTTTGTTGCCGGCCAGGTCAGTGGCAACACTGATGACGAGGCAATACAGGCGCTGATGGCAAGCCTGCGTGCGAGCCTGGCGACGCTGGCGCAGCCGGGCCAGGCTAATGTGACCCTGATGAATAACTTTATCATTGGCCGCTATTTGGGCCATAGCGCCGAAGACGCGCGTCGTGCGTTTACCGCACTTTGGCAACTGGTGCGTCCGTCATTGGCCGGCCGCGCCGCCTGTCTACCCAGAATTTGGGCGACATGAAGCCACAGATGAGTACAATGGCAAGATAAATGCATGACTCAAGATGACAACGTCCAACTGACATGATCGATTCGGAACAACATGGAATTACTACCCAGAGAAAAAGACAAACTGCTGCTTTTTACCGCTGCATTGCTGGCTGAGCGCAGGCTGGCCAGAGGTCTGAAGCTGAATTACCCGGAGGCTGTTGCCCTGATCTCCATGGAAATCATGGAGGGCGCGCGCGATGGCAAAACGGTGGCCGAGCTGATGAGCTATGGTAAGGAAATACTCACCGCCGACCAGGTCATGGACGGTATTGCCAGCATGATTACCGAGGTTCAGGTGGAAGCGACCTTCCCGGACGGTACCAAACTGGTGACGGTTCACGACCCCATCAACTAGAGCAGCTGATCAATCATTAGAGACCAATCAGATAAATACCTATGAGCACAACTGAAAAGCCAAATGCAGAGCTGATACCAGGCGAAATTCGCACCGCTGAGGGGCGCATCGAGCTAAATGAAGGCAGAGCAACTATTACGCTCTCTGTTGAGAACACGGGCGACAGGCCCGTGCAAATCGGCTCACACTACCATTTTGCCGAGGTCAATCCTGCCTTGCGCCTGGATCGTCAACTGGCGCGGGGATTTCACTTGAATATAGCTGCAGGTACTGCGGTTCGCTTCGAGCCCGGACAAAGCCGTGAGGTTGAACTGGTGGCGTATGCGGGTGAGCGTCGTGTGTTTGGGTTTCGTGGCGATGTTATGGGGCCGCTGGATTAATTCCTTATTTCAGCAAGCGGGAGAATTATTGTGGCAAGTATGGATCGCGCAACCTACGCGCAAATGTTTGGGCCGACGACCGGCGATCGGGTGCGTCTGGCCGATACTGATCTCTGGCTTCAGGTCGAGAAGGATTACACACGCTACGGTGACGAGGTCAAATTCGGCGGCGGCAAAGTAATACGTGACGGCATGGGTCAAAGTCAGCGTGGCGACGCCCAGAGTATGGATGTTGTCATCACCAATGCCCTGATTCTCGATCATTGGGGTGTGGTCAAGGCGGACGTTGGTATCAAGCACGGACGCATCATCGCCATTGGCAAGGCCGGCAACCCTGACGTGCAGGATGGTGTCAACATCATTATCGGCCCGGGTACCGAGATCATTGCCGGCGAAGGTGAAATTCTGACCGCGGGTGGCATTGACTCTCATATCCACTTTATTTGTCCGCAGCAGGTAGAGGAGGCCACCATGTCCGGCATCACTACCATGCTGGGCGGTGGCACAGGCCCGGCGACCGGCACCAAGGCCACAACCTGTACGCCGGGAATCTGGAATATGGGCAAGATGCTGCAGGCAACCGATGCCATGCCGATGAATTTTGGTTTTCTGGGCAAAGGTAACGGCAGTTTGCCTGAGCCGTTGATTGAACAGTTGCTGGCCGGTGCCTGTGGTCTCAAATTGCACGAGGACTGGGGTACCACGCCGGCGTCGATCAATAATTGCCTGAATGTTGCCGATTACTACGATGTGCAGGTCGCCATTCACACCGACACCCTGAACGAATCAGGATTTGTCGATGACACGCTGGCGGCTTTCAAGGATCGGGCGATTCATACATACCATACCGAAGGCGCTGGCGGTGGCCATGCGCCGGACATCATCAAGGCCTGTTCGGCGGCGAATGTGTTGCCATCGTCAACCAATCCGACTCGCCCCTATACGGTGAACACCGTCGATGAGCACCTCGACATGCTGATGGTGTGTCATCACCTGGATTCGGCGATCCCTGAAGACGTCGCCTTTGCCGATTCGCGTATTCGCAAGGAAACCATCGCCGCCGAAGATATTCTGCATGACCTGGGTGCGTTCAGCATGATCGCCTCGGACTCGCAGGCCATGGGCAGGGTCGGTGAAGTGATTACGCGCACCTGGCAGACCGCACACAAGATGAAAGTGCAACGTGGCCCTCTAAAAGAAGATACTGCCGAATCAGACAATTTTCGCGCTCGCCGATATGTTGCAAAATACACCATCAACCCGGCGATTACGCATGGTATCGCGCATGAAGTCGGCTCCATTGAAGCGGGCAAGCTGGCTGACCTGGTGCTCTGGAAACCAGCCTTTTTTGGTATCAAGCCGTCATTGATCATCAAGTCCGGCATGATCGCAGCGGCCCCGATGGGTGATCCCAATGCGTCCATACCGACGCCGCAGCCTTCGCACTATCGGCCAATGTTTGGCTCCTTAGGAGGCGCCGCAGCGGCGCTGTCAGTGACTTTTACCAGTCAGATTGCGCTGGAGTCAGGCATGCTCGGCAAGCTGGGGCTGGCCCGCAAACTGGTTGCCTGTCGTAACACACGAACGATCCGGAAGCAGGACATGATTCTCAATGATTGGTTGCCGGTCATTGAAGTGGATGCGCAGACCTATGAAGTCAGGGCAAACGGAGAACTGTTGACTTGTGAGCCGGCGAGCGTACTGCCCTTGGCACAACGCTACAGTCTGTTCTAGCAAACGAACTGAGGAATGAGACATGTTGGAAGTGCATGAACGGCTGGGCACTCAATGCAAGGCGCCGGTCGATGTCAGAGTCATACTCACCCACGAACAACGCGACCGCGGTCGCATGCGGCTGTTTTCGACCGAAGGCGAAGAAGTCAGGTTGTTTCTGGCGCGTGGCACACCGCTTCTGGTGGGTGAATATCTGCGCAGTCAGTGCGGCCGGTTGGTGCTGGTGGAAGGCGCGATTGAGCCGGTTGTGATTGCCAGTTGTGAGGACTGGGAAGTGTTCAGTCGCGCCTGTTATCACCTGGGTAATCGTCATGTGAAGGTGCAGGTCGGCCCGCGTTCGCTGCGTATTCTGCCTGATCATGTACTGGAGGAAATGTTGACGTTGTTGGGTCTGACACTGCAGCACGCTCATCACGTGTTTGTTCCGGAGCAGGGCGCCTACACCGGCCATGGCGGTCATTCACATTCCCATCAGCAGCCACTGGCGCCGACGAATACCAAGGCGGGGCTGATTGAAACGCTGGACATCGCGGGCAAGCATGAACACCACTGATCATGCCTTGCTGCGTCTGTTGCACCTGAGCAGTGCCGGGTTGCCTGTTGGTGCCTACGCCTTTTCCCACGGACTGGAATATGCCATTGAAGCCGCGTGGCTAAAATCCGATGCTGACATTGAACAGTGGCTGAGCGCCCAGTTGCGCTTCAGTCTGGCAGCGCTGGATCTGCCGGTCATGTTTCGCATTGATCAGGCGCTGGCGGCATCTGATCATGACGCCGTTCGCTACTGGAACGCGTTAATACTGGCCAGTCGCGAAACCCGCGAGCTGCAATTGACAGACACGGCCACCGGCCTGGCGTTGCAAAAACTGTTACCCGAGTTTGATGTGCCGATTATCGACATGCAGGGTCCTGTCAGTTTTATTACCGCATTTGCTCAGGCCGCCCGTCACTGGCAAATTAAAGCGGAGATGGCCAGCCTTGGCCTGTGCTGGTCATGGATTGAGAACCAGGTCAATGCAGCGACCAAACTGTTGCCCATGGGGCAGACCGGGGCACAGCGCATGATGCACTCGTTGCAGGCGCAGGTACCGGCAGCCATTGCGGTTGCGGCAGGCGTGCAGGATGACCACATCGGCGTCAGCCTGCCCGCATTGAGCCTTGCCAGTATGCATCACGAAACACAGTACTCGCGGCTGTTCCGGTCATGAGCGTCGCAGTCTGCACAAATTCATTAGAACGATTGTTAGCCAAGAGGAAGTCATCATGACGACTGATAAATCCGGCCAGACCCTGAGGATTGGCGTAGGCGGACCCGTCGGGTCCGGCAAGACCGCGCTCCTGCGTGCCCTGTGCAGCACGCTGCGTGACTACTACGATATCGCGGTTGTGACCAATGATATATACACCAAGGAAGATGCCAATTTCCTGACCCGCCATGAAGCCCTGAGTGCGGACCGGATCATCGGTGTTGAAACCGGTGGTTGCCCACACACGGCAATCCGTGAGGATGCCTCCATGAATCTGGCGGCCATTGATGAGTTGATAGAGCGCCACGGTCAACTGGAAGTAATTTTTGTCGAGAGCGGCGGCGACAACCTGAGTGCAACGTTCAGTCCGGAGCTGTCGGATCTTACTCTGTACGTTATTGATGTGTCTGCAGGTGACAAAATTCCACGTAAGGGCGGCCCTGGTATCACTCGCTCGGACCTGTTGATCATCAACAAAACAGACCTGGCGCCTCTGGTCGGCGCGTCGCTGGACGTCATGCGTGAGGATGCGGCGCGGATGCGGGGCGAACGGCCGTTTGTATTCAGTAACCTCAAGTCCGGCAGTGGTTTGCCGGAAATTATCGCATTCATAATCGAGCAGGGCATGTTGCCGGATCGCTTGCCCGATGGCGTGCTGGCCAGTGGGCCGGCATTCAGTGAAACCGAATCATCCGAATTGGAAAGGAGCGTGCAGTGAAAACAAAGGCAATAATAAACACGAAAACAAACCGGGCGACGCTGGCGGTTACTTTTGCCTTGTCCACATTGCCAGCTATGGCATGGTCTCACCCGGGGCATGGCCTCGATGGACTGTGGGGGCACGATATGTTGCATGGCGCTACCGCCGTTTTTGCCATCGCTCTGGTGGCATTATTGACAGTGCGCTTCGTCCGTCAGCGCAAGGCCAGGAAACACAGATAGATTGGTGTATTCCGGAGCGGGACAGGGTTCAGTCTCGCTCCAGAATGCTCAATGCTATGCGCGCAGCTGCGGTCCGATTTTGTACATTCAGTTTCTTGAAAATCTGCTCAAGGTGTTTGTTGACCGTGCGCGGGCTCATTTGCAGTATCTGAGCGGTTTCCCAGTTGGTTTTACCCTGACTGATCCAGGTCAGCACTTCCGACTCCCGTTTGGTCAATTCAAGCTTCTCGCGCAGTAATTCTTCACCGGAACTTTCGTTCGCTTCTGACAGCTTGAGCAACTTCTCCTCGCCATTGATATGTCGAATAAAAGCAACCGTCAGTCGTTTCTCCTGGGTCAGGGGGCCGTTCTTACTGGTGACCGTCAGCACCAGCGTCTGTTCGGACTGACGCTGTCTGGGGGATGGCGGCGATAGCCAGTCGTTCAGCGCCGTTGCCAGTTCCGTCTTCTGCCAGCTCTCGCTTGCCCCCGCGCGGGCGAACAGCGCCAGCGTCTGCGGCGTTGCCCACAGAATATGTCCCTGAGTGTCCACTGAAAACAGGTGCTGTCCGGTCGAATCGAGCGCATTGTACGCACTGCTGGTCAGTCTGGCATTGCTCAGATGCACCGTCATGCGGGCAAGCAATTCTTCCGGGTTGATGGGTTTTGTCAGGTAGTCGACACCACCGGCCTCCAGTCCGCGCACCACGCTGCCGGAGTCTGTCAGGCCGGTCATGAAAATAACCGGAATTGATGAGAGTTCGGGAATGGCGCGAAGTTCGCGGCAAGTGTCGAACCCGTCTTTGTGCGGCATGATTGCGTCCATCAGTATCATGTCGGGGCGGATACGTCTGGCGATGGTAAGCGCCTGTTTGCCTTCCAGTGCCACCAGTACATCGTAACCCGCCTCTTCGAGCGTGTCGTTGACAAAGCTGAGGGATTCCGGGGAATCGTCGACCACCAAAATGACATTGGAATACGATTTCTTGTTCATAGGGTTCTCGTAACGTCTCTGTGTTTCCGGCATGTGTGGGTCACGCTCCGTGTCGTTTGATAAGGCCGATTAAAAGTGCCGTTGTTCATGGGTCAGGCCTTCCTGAATGCGTTGGCAAGTGTTGTGAATAGCATGGCGTTGGCCAGTTGCTGGCAGTAGGCCAGCGTATTCTCGTCCAGCAGTCCACTGTCGGACATCTCTGCCAGTTTGTTGTTAACGCCGCGCTTGTATCCCAAATCGGCGTAGGTGAGCAGTTCGCGCACCAGAACGTGATCCGCAATCTCGATGAGTCCTGGATGATAAACAGCCGCCGGGTCCATCACCTGAGGCTGGGGCGACTCGCTGCTGCGAATCCAGTGCAGCGACAGCAAGCTGCCAATACTTTCCAGTAGTTGCTGGTTGTTGATCGGCTTGACCAGATATTCGTCATGTGCGCTGGGTGTCTGCGAGCTGCGGTGGCGTTCATGGGCGTCCGCTGAGATCATGACAATCGGCTGCTGGCAGCCTTTTGCACGCAGCATTTCTGCCAGTGTCAGACCATCGATGCCGGGCATGCTGACATCCAGCAGAAACAGATCCGGTGTTACGTTTTTAAGTGCATCCAGGCAGTCGTGCGCATCTCGCGCCTCAAACGTGGTCAGGCCCAGTGGGTGCAGCAGGTCTCCCATCAGACCACGATGAATGGGGTCGTCGTCGACAACCATGACTATCTTGCGCACTCCGCTGTAGCCGCTGATCAGGCGTTGGGGAGGGGTTTCGACCACCGGTTGACTGACGCGCGACATCATCAGGGAGACCTTGAAGCAGCTGCCTTCGCCGGGCGTGCTGTTGATGTCGAGTTCTCCGCCCATTATTTCGGTGAGCAAGCGGACAATGGTGAGGCCCAGGCCGGTACCGGGTACGTTCGGAGCGTCGATGTTCCTGACCCGCTCAAAAGGATCAAGGATGCGATGCAGGTCTTTATCATTGATGCCGACGCCGGTATCAATGACTGCGAACTCGGCAACTTCGCTGCGGTAATGCACATGAAATTCAACGCTGCCTTCATGCGTATATTTAATCGCATTGGACAGCAGGTTGATCAGAATCTGGCGCAGACGTTTTTCGTCGGTGGTGACGTACTCCGGCAGTTTGTTGTGGATATGGCAGCTGAATTCGATGCCTTTCTCCAGCGCCATGGTACGAAACATCTGAATCATCTGGTCAATCAGATCGGGTAATTTTACCCGGTTGCGGTATATCTCCAGACGCCCGGCCTCGATTTTGGAGATGTCCAGCAAACCTTCGATCAACCCGGCCAGATGTTCGCCACTGCGTTTGATAATCTGGATGGCGTTGCGGTGCTTTTCCGGCATGTCGACGCGCTGCGTCAATAGTTGCGCGTAACCCAGAATAGCCTGCAACGGTGTGCGCAGCTCGTGACTGATGCCTGACAGATAACGACTTTTGGCATCATTGGCGCGCTCGGCCAGCTCCTTGGCTTTTTGCAGCTCCAGATCAGTCTGATTGTGCGCCTCGATTTCCATCAGTAAACGGCTGGTTTGCCGCGCCGACTCCTGTTGCGCTACTTCCCGGCTTTCGCTGGCCAGCAGGTGTAGCCAGCACACTACGCCAAAGATGATCAGCAGAATGAAAAACAGAGTCCACAATGACTGTTGCAGCAGTGCGATCTCTCCCGGGGTTGCCGGTTGCATCTGATAGTAGATCAAGGCCAGCAGCGCTGCGCTGAAAGTATTGGCGGTCGTGAACATGACAAAGAACCGCACCATGCGTCGGTTGACCGTGCTGAAAATGGCATCAGGCAAAAGCGGACGCAGCCATAGTTCCAGTTGATTGCTCAGACGGCCATCGGGTTTGCACACATCCATGCAACGGGAATCCAGCGAGCAACACAGTGAGCAGATAGCGCCCTGATAGGCCGGACAGTAAGCAATGTCATCGCGTTCAAAACGGTTTTCACAGATACAGCATTCCAGTGTGTTGTCAGCGTCCTGAATCTGCAGCAAATCGTCAATTTGTGGTGATTGCCGGGCCAGGTAAAATCGGCCGCGAGTGATCAGTGCCAGTGCCGGTACCGACACAAAGCAGATGCCGAGACTGATAAAATGCGCCAGGTGTTTGGGCGTGTCACCAAACAATCCCATATAGCACAGTATGCCGAAAGTGGAGGCGATGATGACAGAAACGGTACCCACGGGGTTGATGTCATAGAGATGTGCGCGTTTGAACTCCACGTAGGACGGACTGAGTCCCAATGGTTTATTGATCAGCAGGTCTGCGGATAGCGACCCCAGCCAGCTCAGGGTGACGATGGCAAACAATCCCAGGACGGCTTCCAGCGCGCGGTACATACCCAGCTCCATCAGTAGCAGGGCAATCGCGACGTTGAACACCAGCCATACCACCCGACCGGGATGACTGTGGGTCAGCCGGGAAAAGAAGTTGGACCAGGCAATGGAGCCGGCGTAGGCATTGGTGACGTTGATTTTCATTTGCGACACCACCACCATCAGACCAGCCAGTACCAGTGACAGGGTCGGTGATTGGGTCATGTAGTTGAACACCATCTGATACATGTAGGTGGGATCCGCCGCTCGCTCCGGAGTGTCGCCTGCCGTTATCGCCAGATAGGCGAGAAAAGAGCCCAGCAGCATTTTGATGATACCAATGAATATCCAGCCCGGGCCTGCCAGCAGCAGCCAGAACCACCAGCGACGCCTGTTATCGCGGGTTTTCTCCGGCATAAAGCGCAGGTAGTCGACCTGTTCACCAATCTGGGCAACGAGAGAAAACATGATGGCAACCGAAGAGCCGAACAGTGCCAGGCTGAACCCGCTGCTGCCGGCGGGCACGTCCGTATTCACGGGCATGTATGCGGTCCAGTCGCTGACCCGGGAAAATTCAAACCAGGCGATGACCGCCAGTGCTGTGCACTGCAGGAACAACCAGAATGTCTGGGTGCCGACCTGAAATTTGCTGATGATGGTGATGCCATGGGTGACGATTGGAATCACCGCGACGGCACAGATGATATAGCCCAGCCAAAGCGGAATGCCCAGCAGCGCGTAAAGAGCCGCTGCCAGTATGGCACCTTCAATGGCAAAGAAGATAAAAGTAAATGACGCATAGATCAGTGAGGTAATGGTGGAGCCAAGATAACCGAATCCTGCGCCCCGGGTCAGCAGATCAATATCCAGCCCGTATTTCGCAGCGTTGTAGGCAATAGGCACACCTGTCAGCAAAATGACTACGCCCAATGCGAGCATGGCGGCAATGGCATTGGCGGTACCATAACTGAGCGTTACTGCTGCAGCGATGGCTTCCAGTGCCAGGAAAGCGGTCGCCCCCAGAGCAGTCTTGGCGACATGTTCTATACTCCAGCGTCGCGCCTTGATGGCGGTGAAACGCAGTGCATAGTCTTCCAGCGTTTCATTTCCGACCCAGACATTGTAAGTGCGTCTGACCCTGAAAATGTGTTGTGTTGCTTTCATCAGCCGTTTGTCCCACAACAGCCATGTTTTGCTGTCCGTGCCTCATGACGGTTCATTTAAGAAGTTTACTGTCCAAAACAGTTCGTTGTTTTGTGGCTGCCTGCTTTTGGCGCACACAGGCTGCCGTCGCCCTGTTCCGGAGCATAAAAGCGCGGGATAAATCCGTTTTTACTGCGCTAAATGACTGATATGAACAAAAAAGGCGTGGACAGAAGGACTACAGCAAGTTTCATACCGTTGTTGCAGGCAAAAAAAAGCCCCGCTCAAATGAGCGGGGCTTTTTTTTGGAGCACTAACTTTCTATTAGAACTGCTTGCGCAAGCCTATTTCGAAAGTACGGCCCAGCGGATTGCCGATGCGTGGATCGTAACCCAGTTCCTGACGTGATGCCGGTGGCATTTCGTCAAACACGTTCACGATGGATGCCGTCAGCGTGGTTTCCGCTGGCAGGTTGACCGTGTAGTGGAAGTCAGCAACGATCCAGTCTTCTCCGTCAACACCATAAGTGCTCGGACCAAACGGCGTACGTGTGCCGGGCTGGAAGCCAGCTGGCGTCAACGCTGCATCACCGACACGAGAACCATCTTCATTAAAGAAACGCTCGTCCTTTACGCCACTGACGTACTGCACAGACAGGCGGAAGTTGTGATCGCCCTGTGAGTAGTTGGTGGTGAAGTTGCCGCGCCATTCGGAAATAGCGTTGGCAATGGTTTCGTAGTTCAGGAAGCCCAGGCGATCACGTGATGGTGCGACTTCAAAGCCGTCCAGCAGTGTCGGTGTGAAATCGAATGCCTGCACCTTGGTTGCGGTCAGACGGAATTCCAGATCGCCGGCAAATGCTGGCATGCCATAGCTGGTCTGAATGTCAAAACCTTTGGTCTGCTGGCCAGGGCCGTTACCGAAGTCGGTACGGATCTCTGAGAAATCAGACGCAGTCGTCACGCCCTGTACACAGCCACCGTTAAAGGTGACCCGGTCGATCAGCGGGTGTGCGCAGTCAGCCAGTGCTGTGCCGTCGTTCGGTACAGCGCCCGATCCAGACGGCGGAATGCTGAACACAGAGTTCGCAATCAGGTTAACGTTGGCCAGCAGCCCCAGCTCCTTCTCAACTTCGATATCGAAGTAGTCGACGATGAACTGGAAGTCACTGCCCGGCGTGAAACCTTCGGATTGCCAGATGGAACCGATGCTGGCTACAGTTGCCTCTTCCGGCTCAATGTCTGAGCGGGTAATGGTCTGTGAACCACGCCATGCGCCACCGGCACGGGTGTAGTTGGTGGTGCCGCTGGTGTTTTCACCGGCAACAATTCCTGCACCCGGCGCCTGATAGTTGGTGCCATAGGAAGCGCGGAAGGCTATGTTTTCAGTGGCATCCCACTTACCGGACAATTTGTACACTGTCGCGTCCAGACCACCGGAAAACTGCTCGTAACGCACGGCAGCTGCCATGTACAAGGAGTCCAGAATCGGCAGGTTGAATTCCGTGAACACGGATTCCTGTGTCTGCTTGGTAGCGTCAGGAATGTTGGTGCCAAAGAACTGGAAGGGACCTGGCTCGTCAGGTGTACAACCATCAAAGTTTGGTGCTTCCGGCGAGTTAGGTTCCTGTTCCGGCCATGCGCATGGCTGGCTGCCATTGAACTCCTGGTTAGGCACAACCTCGCGCTCTTTAGTATTACGCCACTGTGCACCGGCACCCCATGACACCATACCGCCGGGCAGTTCGATCGGCGTTTCGCCACTGAATACCAGATCCGCGGTGACGTTCCAGTTTACAGTTTCCTGGTAACGGTCATTATACAACCAGCGAACCAGTTCATCGGGGTTCTCTGCGCCCGGGACATAACTTGGGTTGGACAGGCCATAAACGGGCTGCCCCTGGAAGTTGGACGCAAACGGGTTGTACCACATGCAACCATTGGTGCCGGCTGCGGCCGGGTTCTGGGTACCGAAGCGGTCTGTGCTCAGGTCAGTGGCATTACAGTTCGGGCCACCAAAACCATTCAACGCTTCCTGTACACGGTACAGGGCGATATCGGGGTTGTCGTCAGTGGTGTGCGACTGGTTATAGGTCAGTGCCGCGTCGTAGAAAATGCCGCTGCCAATGTCCAGCTCGCCGTCGAAACCGGCGGTCAGGTGCATGAAGCGGTTGTCAATTTCACGCGGTGTACTGTGACTGCCATTCTCGGCAAACAGGTCCTGGCCGCCGTGAGCGAAGGCGCGGTAAAGAATCGGTGTAAAGCCTTGCGTCACCGCGTACAGCGGGTTGTTGGCAAAACCGGAACGCTGGGCAAACTCGTCTACGTACGGGTTGGTTTTCGGTACATACAGCTGGTAAGCCGCGCCGGACGCACGCGAAGGACCGCGAATCACTGGCTGCGAAGGTGAGCCGTACACGTTAGGCGAGGAAACCTGCGAGTAGGCAGCGCGCGCTGTGAAGCTATGCTGTGCGCTGATTTCGGTTTTGACTTGACCGAAAAGTCGGTAGATGTCGTTTTCAGACACCAGGTCGTAGTACGGGATGTAGTTGTACCGGCATCCTGAAAAGCCGCGACTGGCGTCAACGATGCCGCCAACTGCATTACAGGATTCGTCTGTAAAGTCATTAGCCAGACCATAGACAGGGCCCCATTCGCTGTTGGCGGTGTTGCCGGGCACTGCGGGCAGCGGGCCACGGGCAGCGTATGCGGCCAGGTTGGTCAGGTCTGACCAGGATGCCGGGTTGACACCATAAGGCTGGCTGGAGAAATCACGTTCCGTGGTGTCCATCTCTGACCGGTGTTCCCATTGTGCAGCCCAGATGACATCAGTGCTGTCGCCACCAAAACCACCCAGAATGCCAACGTTGAACTCACCGTCGGAGCCGTCGACGGCCTTGAACGCGCCCTGAACCTCAATGCCTTCGAAGTTGTCACGGCTGATGAAGTTGACCACACCACCGGTAGCATCCGCACCGTAGGTTACGGCAGCGCCGTCTTTCAGGATCTCGATACGTGACAGTGCGATGGATGGAATAACAGAGGTGTTTTGCGTGACGCGTCGGCCGTTAAACAGGGACAGTGTCTTGTCCGCACCGATACCACGCAGGTTATAGCTGACGCTACCAGTCAGGTCGGCGCCACCAAAGTAGTAGGATTCGCCCGATGTCGCGCCGGAGATGCTCAGGCCTTTGGCAAATTCCAGTGCTGATGGTGAGCCGGACAGCTCCATGTCAGCGGTGGTATAGGTTTCCACCGGCAGTGCGGCGTCTACGGGTGTGCCACGGATCAAGGAACCGGTGACGACAACCTCTTCGATTTCAGGCTGTTGCTGTGCAAAAACCAGCGTGGGTGCGACCAGTGACGCGCAAGCGATGCACCGGTATAGTTCTTTTAATCTCATCGGGTTTCCCCCCCTTAATACTTTTTATTACAGCGGTTAGATTTGTGTCTGCCAATTGTCGAAAATCAGACATACATAAAATAACCACACAGATTCCCTGGGCGTCGGAATAGTAATGCTCGGCTCTATTTCGTCTGCGTGCAGGAGCCTGACGTGGCTCTCTTCATCAATTTTGATTTTTCTTATTGGGTCAGACGTACTTCAAAAGTAGCGTGGCAGCGTCTGCCTCGCTCTTAATGGGTCTTGCACACCTTCAAAAGCAGTTAATATCTTGGAAAGTGTTACCAATCTGCACGGAATGATCAGTATGTTACTTTTCATAACACTTTGTTTTGTATTTACATTCTGGGCGATCGATCGCTCGAAGCATAAACCATGCGTTTTTGTCGAGTCAATCCAATTATGAATTAATATGTCAATTGATGCTGTGTCCACAGAATCAGTCTCTGCCCGGGAATCCGATTCCGCTTTGTGGACGAACACGGTAACATCCGGCGTCACATTGCCATATTAACGGGTGTCGTCATGGTCAGAACGTTGGCCACTCCGCCTGACCACAACGAGCGCGTGCAGATTTTTGCTGCATTCAGCTTGCTTTGGCCGACGCGGCGCCAACAATCAGGAGCTTACCGATGAGATTGTCTTGTTTGCCAAAGATCCACGCCTTTGCCATTGCCGGGATTTTCACCCTGAGCGCCATCAGTGCCCAGGCGCAGCCGATTGAGCGCGGCGATCCCGGTGCGGTTGGCCTGTCAGTGGAAAAACTGACGCTGGCAACGCAGGCTTTGCAGGCCCGCGTAGATGCCGGCGATATTGCCGGGGCGGTGGCTGCGATCGTGCGCGATGGCCAGCTGGTTTATGCCGAAGCGTTGGGTCTGCGTGATATAGATGCCGGGGCAGCGATGCCCTTCGACGCATTGTTCCGTACCTATTCCATGACCCGGCCGGTAACGGCGCTGGGCATCCTGATGCTGCATGATGAGGGCCTGCTGGATGTGAACGACAGCGTGCAAACCTACCTGCCACAATTTGCAGAGCAGCAAGTGTTGGTGGATGCCGATGCAACCGATGTCTCGGCCACGCGGCCACGGCAGGGCGATATGACACTCGCGATGCTGCTGACTCACACCTCTGGCCTGGGCAGCCGCAACAGTGCATTGTATCGGGGCCATAATGTGCACAGCTACGACCAGTCCCTGGCTCAGGTGGTTGATAATGTTGCTGCTCTGCCGTTGTTTGAAGATCCGGGCACAGGTTATCGCTATGGTTTGCATGCGGAAGTTCTGGGCCGGGTCATTGAAGTTGTGTCCGGGCAGGACATACAGACCTTTTTCAGGCAGCGTATATTCGACCCGCTGGGCATGAGTGATACGGTTTTTTACGTTGATCCGTCGCTCGCTGAGCGGCTGGCAACGGTTTACCGAGCTGATGCCAGCGGCCGGCTGCAAGCGCATGAAATGGAGGCCATACCGGTAACCGAGCCACGTGCATTGGCCAGTAGCGGCGTTGGTCTGGTGTCATCTACCATGGATTTCCTCCGCTTTTCGCAACTGTTTCTGGATAACGGGCGAGTCAATGGCCAACAACTGGTGAGCCCGGCTGTGGTGAGCATGATGGCTGAAAACGCGGTGCCTGATGCCTTGTTGCCCATCGGCAGTCGCGGTTACTGGCTCGGGTCTGGCTGGAGTCTTGGTGGCATGGCGGTGGTCATGGACGCGGACACGTATAACCATAACGTCAATGAGGGCGAGTACTGGTGGGATGGCTCGGCCGGTACCCGATTCTGGATTGACCCGCATGAGAACATGGTGACCATCATCATGGCGCAGGTATCGCCGGCCAGTGGTAACGGTTTTCGTGAGCAGTTCAAAACACTGGTTTACGATGCTATCGAGTAAGATTCAGCAGGACAGGTTGGGGTATGGCTTCACTCAGCATCCGCCAGTCCGGCGAACTTGCCACCTGTCAGGGCACACAGGTCGTCGGGGCTTAGTTCTATTTCCAGGCCCCGGCGACCAGCGCTGACAAATATGGTGGCAAACTGCTGTGCGGATGTATCTATATAGGTGGGTAGTCGTTTTTTCTGTCCCAGCGGGCTGACGCCACCCAGCACATAGCCGGTGCTGCGCTGCACATCCATGGCCGGCGCCATGATGGCTTTCTTGGCGCCGCCCGCGCGTGCAATCTGTTTCATATTGAGCATTGTGGACACCGGCAGCACGGCCACCGCCAGGTTTTGGGTGTCCAGCGCCACGACCAGCGTTTTGAAAACCTGTGATGCCGGCACGCCCATTTTCTCGGCCGCCTCAAGACCATAGGACGCATGCCCGGGATCGTGACTGTACTCATGGATGCGGTGGTTCACTCCCGCTTTCCTGGCGACATTGATGCCAGGTGTCACGGGCCCGGGACCACGTGCTGGCGCAATTCACCCAAGCCGTCGATGCCGATGCGTATACTGTCGCCCGGCTGCAGGTATTGCGGCGGTGTCATGCCATCGCCAACGCCTTCGGGGGTGCCTGTGTAGATCAGATCGCCGGGCATCAAAGTCATGAACTGACTGAGGTAGCTGACGATTTCCGCAACGCCGAATACCATCTGGTTGGTATTACCCTGTTGACGCATTTCTCCGTTGATTTCGGACCAGATGGCAAGATTCTGAATGTCTGCTATTGAGTCGCGGGTCACCAGGCGGGGACCAAAGGGGGCAAACGAATCAGCGCTTTTGCCTTTGACAAACTGGCCGCCGCGCTCGCGCTGAAATGCACGTTCGGAGACATCATTGCCGACAGCATAGCCAGCCACATAATCCAGCGCGTCAGCGACATCGACATACTGCGCCCGGGTGCCGATAACCACGACCAGCTCAGCTTCATAATCCAGCTTGGTCGCCCCGCGCGGCGAGATGACAGGGTCAAAGGGATTGCTCTGTGCTGATATCGCCTTCATGAAGACGAGTGGTTCTTCTGGCACATCCACCGCCATTTCGGCGGCGTGGTCTATGTAGTTAAAGCCGATAGCGACAATCTTGCTGGCGCCGGTGACCGGAGCTGCCAGTCTGACATCAGCGCTGACAACGGGCAGGCTGTCTGGCGCGATGGCTGCGATGCGAGCCAGACTGGCGTCAGAAAGCTGGTCCGGAGTCAGATCGCGCAGATGGGCAGACAGATCACGGATCTGCCCGCGGGCATCAATCAGCCCCGGTTTTTCCTGTCCCGCCGGGCCGAATCTGACCAGGGTCAGTTCGGCCGCCTGCAGTGTTGTCGTTAACATCAGAGTGCAGCCCAAAGCTGCAAACGCAATCCGGACCGGTTGAAGCAAAAAACGCGTGAGGTGCATGGCGGGAGAATCCTTGATTATCATTGTTGTGGCAGCAGTATACCTTACAGAATCAAGCGTATACCAACCCATGCGTTAGCGGTACACTTGATGCCGCTAGATTCAACGTAAACTTTTATCCGGAAGCTTTGTTATGTTTTCTGCCTCTCGTACCCGGCAACACCCACTGCTTATGGGCGCAAGTCTGTTCGTCACTGTTACCCTGTCACTGTTGCTGCCTGCAACGTTGTGGGCACAAACCACGCTGCTGACCAATGTCAACGGATACACCATGCTCGACGGCGAGGGTGCCGGCAGCGCCCGGGAGCACATGCGCTTCAGCGCCATTCAGTTTACCGGTGACACCATAGACCGCGTCTACGCTGACGGCGAAGAGTTGCCGGATGATGACAACATGACTGTTATTGATGGTGAAGGCAAAACCCTGCTGCCCGGGTTGATCGATGCCCACGGCCATGTCCTTAACTACGGTCTCAGTCTGCTGCGGGTAGACATGACCGGCACCCGTTCGGAGCAGGAAGCGGTAGCGCGCGTTGTCGCGTTTCAGCAGGCCAACCCGGGGCTGGAATGGATACAGGGGCGGGGCTGGAATCAGGTACTTTGGGACAGCAATGAATTTCCAAGTGCGGAAACGCTGGCGCAGGCGCAAACCGATACCCCAATGTGGTTCAGCCGTGTTGATGGTCATGCGGGCTGGGCCAACCAGGCTGCGATGGAACTCGCCGGCGTTGATGCCAGCACTCCCGATCCGGATGGCGGCATGATTATACGCGACTCAGAGGGGCGACCGACCGGCACCTTTGTCGATACTGCCATGCGTTATATCACCCAAAACATACCGGCGCTGAGCATAGATGATCAGAAGATGGCACTGCGTCGCGCCATGCTGGAGCTGGCCGAACAGGGGCTGACCAGCGTGCATGATGCCGGTGTCTCCAGTGCCACATTGCAAGCCTACAAAGAACTTTTGGCGGAAGGGCCTCTGCCGATCCGGGTCTACGTCATGCTGGCCGCTGGCGATGGGCAACTGGCTGATCGATTGGCCGAGGGGCACTTCATCAGTGATGACAATACCCTGGTGGCGCGCAGCGTGAAAATTTCTGCAGATGGCGCGCTGGGCAGCCGCGGCGCCTATCTCAATGAAGATTACTCGGACCAGCCCGGGCACAGGGGCCTGTTGCTGCTCTCGCCCGAGCGCCTGACGCAATTGATGGAAATGTCCATGCAGGCCGGTTTTCAGGTCAATGTGCATGCGATTGGCGACGGTGCCAACATGATTGTGCTGGACAATTATGAGGCGCTGATTCAGCGCACCGGTACACGTGATCAGCGCCATCGCATCGAACACGCCCAGGTTTTGCGCTACGACGACATCCTGCGTTTCAGCGAACTCAATGTGATTCCGTCCATGCAGGCGACACACGCGACCAGCGACAAGAACATGGCCCAGGACCGTCTGGGCGAAGTGCGCATTCAGGGTGCTTACGCCTGGCGTAAACTGATGGAGGCGGGTGCCATCATAGCCAATGGCTCTGACTTCCCGGTTGAGTCGCCCAACCCGTTCTTTGGTTTGCACGCGGCGGTCACGCGACAGGACCACCAGAATGAACCGCCCGGTGGCTGGTTCCCCGAAGAGCGCATGACGTTGGGTGAGGCCGTGACCAGTTTTACGCTGGACGCTGCGTATGCGGCGCATCAGGAAGATCTTCTGGGTTCACTGGAGCCCGGCAAGCTGGCCGATTTCATCGTGCTGGAACAGGATGTGTTTGCCATCGACCCGTCGCAGCTGTGGCAGGTCGATGTTGCCCAAACCTGGGTGGGTGGTCGCCGAATCGGCGAGTAACGGGAGATAGCAATGAACAAACTGTCATCGCGCCGCGGGTTTTTGCGGACATCGAGTGCCGTCCTGCTTGGCGCGGCCAGCCTGCAGGCTAAACTGGCTTTGGCACAGCAGGACATTGACACATTTTTTGCCGAAGCCAGTGGTGAAGAATACTGGCAGAACATACGCCGGCAGTTCACCTTTGCCGATGATGCAGTGCCCATGAATGCAGCGAATCTGTGTCCGTCATTCCGGATGGTGGCCGAATATGTGTCAGCGATGACGGCGGATATTGATCAGGACTGCTCATTTAATAACCGTGCGAAGTTCTCCGGTTTTCTGGAAGATGCCAGAAGCCGTATAGCGGCGCAACTCAATGTCAGTGCCGATGAAGTTGCATTGGTGCGCAATACCAGCGAAGCCAACAACATCATCAACAATGGTCTGGCGCTTGAGCGCGGTGATGAAGTCATTGTCTGGGATGAAAATCACCCTACCAATCATGTTGCCTGGCAGGTGCGTGCGGCACGCTTTGGTTTCCTGGTGAAGAAAGTGCCGACGCCGGCAAGCGTCACCGCTGACACGTTGATTGAGGCATTCGTCAGTCAGTTTACCGACCGTACCCGGGTGCTGGCTCTGACGCATGTGTCCAATGTCAGCGGCATAAAGCTGCCTGTTGCCGAGCTTGTCGCTGCCGCGCATGCCCGTGGCATTTTTGTTCACCTTGATGGCGCGCAGACCTGGGGCGCGATGGAGCTGGATTTGCAGGCCCTCGGTGTTGATGCGTTCACGGCCAGTGCGCACAAGTGGTATATGGGGCCGAAAGAAGTCGGCCTGCTTTACCTCAAGGCGACGCAGCAGGCACGTGTCTGGCCGGGAGTGGTGGCGTCCGGCTGGGGTACGGGTGTCGAAACCCGCCAGTCAGGTGCGCGCAAATTTGAATCGCTCGGTCAGCGCGATGACGCCGCCCTGGCGGCTCTGGGTTTGACTGCACGTATCCATGACAGTATCGACGCGAGGCGCACCGAAGAGCGCATTGTTGCGCTGTCGCAACGCCTGAAGGCCGGGGTCCGGGCGCTGGGCTTGCCCTTGGTTACGCCATCAGATCCGTCTCTTAGTTTTGGTGTTTGCATTGTGGCTGCGCCGGACGGGCAGGCCGGTGCGCTCAGTAACAGGCTGTATACCGAATACGGTATCGCCGGCGCCGGAACCGGCGGTTTGCGATTGTGTCCGGGTATTTACAATACCGAAGCCCATGTTGACCGGGCCATTGAGGGTATCAAGGGGTTGTTGCAAGTGTGACTAAGGCGACAGGGGTTACTCGGTTTTTAACGAAACTTCCAACAGACCGTCGCGACGCAAAACGCCATGGCTAACGGCGAAGCCCTTGAGCATGGCAGCGACCCGCGCCTGCGGTCGCGGATGGCAGGCCAGTGCGCTGTGATGACCCGGACGCATGGCCAGCAGGTCCGGTGCCTGAATACCATATTCGCGATTGGTTACCTGTTTGTCTTCTTTAAGCTGAATCAGGCCGTGCCCCAGCGTTTCCTTGCGGATGTATGGATGTAGCACCTCGAAAAATGCTTTCAGTGCCAGGTCATCCATGTAATTGAATGCGTCCCAGAACAGACACAGGTCAAAGCGCGTATCCTCGGGAAAATCAAGCACGCTGCGAAAGCGTTCGCGCCACGCATTGAGCAGGTTTTCCTGACGCGCCGCCTCATCCACAATTTTGCCGGTTTTTTGCGCAGGAGAAGGCAGCACCGGTGGTGACCTCAATGCATCGGGCAAACCCAGAAAATGCAGTTTGCAGCGTCGATTGCCAAAATGCTCCACCGTTTCGTGAACGCCAAAGCCGACATCCAACACCATCAATGGCGACATCTCTGCAAGCCTGTGCAGAATATCTGGCATTAATCGGCTGGGCAGCGTCTCGGTCACTGTCACTGTCAATTGCTCTGCGAGGTTCACGACTTAGCTGGTTTTGTCGGTCGGTGTGCCTGATTTGAGAGAAGCCACCGGTGAGCTGCCATTGGCATGGCTGGGATCAATATCGATGGTGCCCTTGAATCGGGCTCCCTCTTCCAGCGTCATTTTCGGGGTGATTATATTGCCCTTGATGTTGCTGGTGCTGGAGACGAATACTTTTTCCTTGCCAGTGATGTCGCCGTGCACTTCGCCATCAATACGGATGACTTTGGCAGTCACATCGGCATGTACTTTACCGGATTTACCGACGGTCAGTTCATGGGATGCCAGGTTGACTGTACCCTCGACCTGGCCTTCGATCATCAGGTTTTCGTCACCGCTGATATCACCCTTGACCTTGATGGTAGCGCCCAGTGTGGCAGATTTGCCGGAGCTGGCGGCGGCTGGCCGCGGGGCGCTGCTGTAGCTGGATTCCGCAGCCGGGGCGGCCGAGCCAGACGTTTCGGGTTTGTCCTGTTGTTTGTCTTTGTTCCGGTCAAACATAAGTATCACCAATGGCTTTGTGGTTATTGCTCGGGACTTTATCAATTAAGGACGAGCCTGACAATGGGCTTTGCAGTAAATACAAGGCGACAGTCGCATTCTGCATTTTACGCGCCTGAGTCCCCGTTAACCTGGCAGGCAGGTTATCATGCAGGCCTACTATCATGATGAACAAAGACATGTACTGCGAACGGAGGCGTTCATGACTGTGCCCGGGACACAAACGGCCAGCGGCATTCAACCCGTTGTTGTAATCGGCGCCGGTCCGGCAGGGCTGATGGCGGCAGAACAGTTGGCGTCGGCGGGTTATGCGGTCGAGCTGTTTGATGCCATGCCTGCTGTCGGGCGCAAATTTTTGCGTGCCGGTGTTGGTGGGCTCAACCTGACGCATTCAGAAGATTCTGCGGCATTTGCTGAACGCTATAGCCATCCGGACCTGGTGCATCCCTGGTTAGACACGTTCGGTCCGGCTGATCTTGTCAGTTGGGTGAATACATTGGGTATCGAAACGTTTATCGGTAGTTCCGGTCGTGTGTTTCCGGTCCGAAAGAAGGCGTCGCCTTTACTGCGGGCCTGGTTAAAGCGCCTGCGGGAACAGGGGGTGAATATTCATACCCGCCACCGGTGGACCGGTTGGGCATCCGTGGCCGGCGGGTATCAATTGCGCTTTGAGGTCACAGCACCAGGTCATGCGGCATACTCCAGGGAAATCACCACGAGATCGGTGGTGCTGGCGCTGGGTGGTGGCAGCTGGTCGCGTCTGGGTTCGGATGGCCACTGGCTGCCTGTCCTGTTGCAGGCCGGGATCAAGGTGGCGCCGTTTTCTCCGTCTAACTGCGGCTTTGACTATCCGTGGAGCGAATTCATGCGTGAGCGCTTTGCCGGCCAGCCCCTGAAGTCGGTGGCGTTGTCGCTCGATGCCAGTGCGTCAGGCTGGCTACCGGGCGAGGCCATGATCAGCCGGCACGGCGTGCAGGGCGGGCTGATCTATCAGGCATCACGCGCGTTAATGCAGCAACTGGAGCGTGACGGCTACGCGCAGATTTACTGGGACCTGATGCCGGACCGCTCACTCACGGACATCAGGCATATCCTTGCACAGCCCCGGGGCAAACAGTCGCAGGCCAACTTCCTGCGCAAGCGTCTTGCCTTCAGTGGCGCCAGGGCCGCCTTGCTGCACGAACTGGCGCCGCGGTCCGCAGATAACCCGGAGGCACTGGCCAGCGCCATAAAATGTTTACCACAACGTCTGCATTCATCGCGTCCTCTGGACGAGGCGATCAGCACCGGCGGTGGCATTGTGGCTGCCGAGCTGAACGATGCATTGATGCTGCATCAACTGCCCGGCGTATTCTGTGCCGGAGAGATGCTGGACTGGGATGCGCCCACCGGTGGTTATTTGCTGAACGCCTGCCTGGCCAGTGGCCGGGTGGCCGGCAGGGGGGCCGTTTCCTATCTGCAGGCGCGCAGCACTGCGTTGTGATACCCGGCACAGTTTCAGTTCACCGATGCCATTGATAATTGACCTTTTTCCGGAAACGTGTAGTCTTCAAGTACCGGCAGGTTTATGCCGGTCAGGTGTTGCACTCCCAGAATCATAATGACAACGACGTGCGGCATCGCCGATCAGGAACAAGGTACAATGCGTCGATCCAGAGCTTTGAAATTCATCATTGCAGTGGCTCTTGTCACTGCGATCGGCCCTGTTTTAGCTGCAATCTATCTGGCACAACAACAGGGTCTGGCTGCCGAATTTGACAGAGTTATCAGCTACGCACGCTCTGTGGCTGCCCGCTCGGATCGCGCTGTAGACCAGATGCAGGAAGCCATCGACTCCCTTATTGCCGAAAACACGGGGGACTCGTGTTCGGATACCATGCTCAACCAGATGCGACAGTTGGGCATCAGCATGGAGTTCATGAAAGTTGTCGGCGCGGTGAGTGGAGAGTCCATGATCTGCTCAACGTTGGGCCTGCATGGAGACGGACTGGCTTTGGGCCCGCCCGACAGTATTACCCCAACGGGATCGCGGTTGCGCCTGAATGCACCGATGCCGCTATCGTCACAGACCCCCTACATTTCCATTGAGCGTGACGGATTTATCGCCATGGCACACCGCAGTCAGGCGGTAGATCTGGTGGTGGATCAAGAGGGTGTTTTGTTTGCGACCTTCGACCCGGCCAGCGGCGAGCTCAGAACCTCAAGTGGCGACGTTGATCCTCAGTGGATGTCCGCGGTCGATGACTTGCCAGAGGCCGCATTTATCAGCAATGGTTTTATCGTTGGCGTGGTGCGCTCGGAGCAGGTCGCCCAGACCGCCGCGATCGCGGCAATCCCTGCCCGTTATCTTGGTGAGCGCGTATGGACTTTCATTTGGGTATTGTTGCCTATCGGACTGGCCACCGCTGCTATCCTGACCGGATCAGTCATCTATGTTGCGCGCATGCAGGTGTCGTTGCCGGTGCAGATTCGGCAAGGGCTGCGTCAAAACGAGTTCTATCTGGAATACCAGCCTGTGGTGGATCTGCGCACCCGGCAATGGGTTGGTGCTGAAGCCCTGGTACGCTGGCGTCGCAAAGACGGCCGCATCATGCAGCCTGATGAATTTATTCCGGTTGCCGAGCACAGTGGCCTGATCGGCCTGTTAACAGAAAAAGTCATTGAGCTTGCCAGCCGGGATATGGTGGCGACATTACGTAACAACCCGGACTTCTTTCTCACTCTTAATCTCTCCGCCAAAGACCTGCAGACGGGCAAGACCCTGGACAGTTTGATGACCATGGTGCAGGGCAGTGGGGTCAAAGGGGGGCAGATTGTGGTGGAGCTGACTGAGCGCATGCTGGTGGATGCCAGCGCTGCCAAGTCGGTCATTGCGGCGATGCGCAATCAGGGTATTCGGGTGGCGATAGATGATTTTGGTACCGGATACTGCAGCCTGTCCTATCTTGAGACCATGCAGTTCGACTGTCTCAAGATTGATCGGTTGTTTGTTGAGGCCATTGATACTGAGGCGGCGACCAATCGGGTTGTGTTGCACATCATCAAGATGGCACGAACCCTGAATCTGAAATTGATTGCCGAGGGTGTTGAAACCGAAGCCCAGGCGCGGTACTTAAGTGAACATGATGTCGAATATGCACAAGGCTGGCTGTTCAGCAAGGCGATAGCGCCGTCCGAACTGATCGCCAAACTGAGTTGACCGACATTTTCAATCATCGCCAACACACCTGGACTCAAGCACCATGACAGGCCCATCTGCAGATCTGTATCCAGCCATTGAACCGTTTAACAGCGATTTTTTGCCAGTCTCCGAACGCCACACGCTTTACTACGAGCAAGTTGGCAATCCTGCCGGTAAACCTGTTGTGTTTCTGCATGGTGGCCCTGGTGGCGGCTTGATGCCTGACTATCGTCGCTACTTCGATCCGAAGAAGTGGCACGTCATCCTGTTTGACCAGCGTGGTTGCGGGCATAGTCGACCGTTCGCCGATATTGAAGACAACACGACCTGGGATCTGGTGGCGGATATCGAGAAGCTGCGCACACATCTGGGACTGCCGCAGTGGGCGGTTTTTGGTGGCTCCTGGGGCTCGACACTGGCTTTGTCCTATGCCATTACTCACCCCGATGTGTGCACTGATCTGTTCCTGCGCGGTATTTTCCTGCTCAGGAAAAAGGAGATAGACTGGTTTTATCAGGAAGGCTGTTCGAGACTGTTTCCGGACCTCTGGCAGTCCTATCTCGAGCCGATAGCGGAAGACGAACGCGATGATCTGGTGGCAGCCTATTATCGACGTCTGACTTCCACCGATGCAGCCATCCGGCAACGGGCAGCCAAAGCCTGGTCGGTTTGGGAGGGCTCGACTTCCAGGCTGCTGTTCGATCCGGCATCGAGTGATAAATTCGGCAATGAGCAGTTCGCTGATGCGTTCGCACGTATCGAGTGTCACTATTTTACCAATAAAGGTTTTTTCCCCAACGATAACTATTTGCTGGATAATGCTGACGCCCTGAAAAACATCCGGACGGTGATCGTTCACGGGCGTTATGACGTAATATGTCCCGTGGAAAACGCCTGGCAGCTTCACAAGGCATTGCCTCGGTCAGAGCTACACATAGTCGCTGATGCCGGTCATTCCCTCTCGGAGCCCGGCATTACCGCCAGAATGATTGAATATACTGACAAATGGTCTGATTGATGCGGGCAGTTCCCGCAGAGTAACCCACGCTGACATGATTAACCTTGATCTCATGACCTTGGCCATAACGCTGGCGCTGGTATCAGTAACCTCGGTGCTGGTGTTGTTCATTTTTTGGCGTATCAACAAGAGCCTCCCCGGCGTCCTGCACTGGACTATCGGAGGCTTTCTTATTGTGCTGGCCTTTCTGTCAGTGTTTTTTGCCACCCTGCTTCAGGCACCCGGAAATCTGGGGCCGTTTTTGAGCAATTCCATGAGTTTGTCCGCGGTCCTTTACATCATTGAAGGCAGTTTGCGGTTCCGCGGTTATCACTCGGCGCGGCGGTGGCGTTTGATGTTGATGACGATGCCGGTAATCGTGCTGATGGCCTGGCTGAACAAGGATTACCCGCAAGCGCGTTTCCTGTTTCATGATGCGTTTGCGGCCATGGGTATGTTGCTGGCAGGCATCATCATGTGCTGGCGTACAGAGGATCGTTATGAGTTTCAGGCCAATTCCCTGGCGGCTTTTTCGGCAGTTCTGGTTGCAGTAGCACTGCTGCTGCGTTGGCGATACGCGTTGCTGGCAACGGAAGTGAGTACTGCGCCTCTGGAAATAGAAGGCAACCAGAGCCTGATATTGGGATTGATACTGTTCACCATTGGCTGGACTTACGGCCTGGGAGTAGCGTGTTATTTTCGTTCCAATCGTCAGGTGATGCAAATGGCGCGGGAGGATGCCCTGACCGGGCTGCCTAATCGTCGCAGCATTGACGAGAACCTGGGTCAGACGCTGATTGAAAGTCGCCGCACTGAGGCGCCATTTGCAGTCATGCTGATCGATGTTAATGGATTCAAGCGGGTCAATGATGATTTCGGGCACAGCGCTGGTGATGAATTGCTTGCTGGCATTGCCGGGCGTTTGGGGCAGGCGATCCGCGGTGCTGATTTTGCCGGGCGCCTGGGCGGTGATGAGTTTGTTGTGATTGCCCGTGGTTTTGCCGGTGAAACAGACGCGCCGGAAGCAGTCTCGTCTGAGATCAGGCTCGGTGAATTTGTGCGGCGTTTGCGTGATTCTTTGAACGGTCCCATGCTGGTGAGCCACCGGGAAGTTGATGTGGTGGTCAGTATTGGTGTCGCACTATGGCCGGAAGATGGGGACAGTTCTGATGAAATGCTGGGGCGCGCCGATGTCATGATGTATCGCGATAAAGCGTTGACGTCAGTCGATCAGGTTTTGATCTGAAAACTGATGCCATCGCGAATAACAGTAGGTTGATCGGATTCGTAGTCCGGATTCAGCCAGACCAGCAGTGACGCAAAACCGCAAGACTCAACATCTTCGGGGATATAGTCCGGCATCACCCCACAATAGCTGAAACCTTCGCGCAACTGGAAACTCAGCACCGGGTCATTAAAATCTCCCCAGATGACTTTGCGGACATAATATTCGGCGCTCATTTCCGCAGCATTGGCCTGATATCCAGGCAGTCGACCACAAACAATGATGCGTTTCATGTTCATGGCACGGCACAGTTGTCGGCGACCCTCATAAAGCAGGTGCCCGACACCCTGGCCCTGTGACTCAGGGTCAACAAAAACCTCGACGCCGTAAAGTGTGCGACCAGCAGAGTTGTGGTTGTCGAATGTACCGGCGCTGGTGATTTCGTACCAGTTATGCTCTTCAGCCCAGTCGTCCCACACAACCATGATGGAGCTGGCGCAGCCCAGCAGGCCGGATTCATCCTCTGCGACAATCTGTCCCTGCGGGAACATCTCCAGTTGTGTCAGCAGATCAATTTTGTTCCAGGGCGGGATCGTGGGGTAGATGCGTGTCTGCAATGCAATCAGTGCGGGGATGTCGTCGTGACGGGTCTGGCGTATACGAATCTTGCTCACGGTCTGTTTCCTGTTTCGGGATCTGCAACGTCAGTTGCGAATATCGGTGGTGGCGCGGTGTTGCGTTGAGCACCGGGTGCGGTGCTGGTCGCCGGTTCCGGCGCCCGTGGCTGGCGCACTTCTTCCTGCGGGGGCGCAGTGCTGACTGTTTCCCGCGTCCGATCGGTCAGGCCGATGAACACCAGGCCCAGCAGCACCAGCAGCAAGAGGCCAATGACTGCGGCAGCCAGGAATTTGTAGGCGAGGCTGTTGTTCATGATGAGGTGCCGGCCAGGTCATTTAGCACATGTAACAACGGCTGCCCGGTGTGCTGGCGTAGCCTGGCCAGGAGTTGTTGTTGGGAGCCAAAGCGGTGTTCATTGTAGTGATGTTTTAGTGTTGTGTCCGGGTTGCAGGGGCGCGGGTCTGCCGGCGCCGGGGCGCTGTTCTGTTCAGGGTTTGTTGTTGGCTCAGGGCTTTTTGTGCGCTCAGGGCTGTTTATGGGCTCAGGGCTGTTTATCGGCTCAGGACTGTTTACACGCTTATGGCTGTTTATGGGCTCAGGGCTGATGACCTGCTCAGGGTTGCTCCGCGCCGGTGTGGCGTTCCGGGTGTCAGGATAGACGTGTTGCACGGCCTTGTTCAGTTCATTAATGAGCGCGATGAAGGCCGATGCCGGCATATCGCGCTGGGCAATCAGGGTCAGTAGCCGCGTTCTCAGTTTGCTCAATGACTCCTGCTGGGTCTCATTGCTCCGTGATCCGTTGCCACTGTGGTTACGGTGAGTGGCCCGACGCTGATTGTGATCGGATGCTGTCGCGGATAAACGGTTCTGCATAGGCCGGGAGTGCTGTTGTTGGCGATACTGGCTTTGCCAGTACGCGCTGAAAGATGCTTTGGGGGTGAGAGCGCCCAGTGAGTCCTCCAGGGCCTGTCCCAGGCGGAAAAAATTTTTACACGAAGGGTCTGTTTCGGGGAAAAGCGTGACCGGAGACTGCATGGTGACGGCGGCGCGCAGACTCTCGTCCTGCAGGATAAATCCCAGGTAGTTCAGTTTTATACCGATATATTTTTCTACTGCGCCGGAGAAGCGATGGAAAACCTCACGTGCCTGTTTGGTGCTGGCGCACATATTGACGATGACATGGAAATGGCTTTTTTTGCCGCGCCTGCGTAGCAGTTTTATCATGGAAAATGCATCGGTAAGCGACGTCGGCTCGGTGGTCACAACAATAATGGTCTGCTGCGCAGCGCGCACAAAATCCATGGTGTCATCGCCGATACCGGCAGCGGTATCTACCAGCAGATAATCGTACTCTCCTTCTACCTCTGCCAACTGGCGGGTCAGCTGCATGTGCTGTCTGGGTTGCAACCTGACGCACTCAACGATGCCATTGGCGCCGGGAATGACTTTCAGGCCGTGCGGACCCTCCAGCATCACATCGTTAATGGACTTGTTGCCGAACAGGACATGCTCGAGGCTGAGTTTTGGTGTCAGTCCCAGCAGGATGTTGATATTGGCCAGGCCGGTATCGGCATCAAACAGACAGACTTTGCGGCCCATCCGGGATAGCGCGATGCCCAGGTTAACGGAGATGCTGGATTTGCCGACGCCACCCTTGCCGCTAGTGATTGCGATGACATGGGGGGCAGTGGTGCGGGCCTGAGTCAGGCTTTTTTTAGCAGAATTATCCAGAGGTAATTCGACGGTAGCCATTAGCTTCACGTGGTGATTGGTGCGTTTTCAGTTGGTTTGAAACCGTTTGCTGCCGGACACTTGTTCAAGCCACCAAGCATAAAGCGACAAGTCTCCCCGTGCAACAAGAATTTCCATACTAATGACAGGCTTGCAGTGGTCAGTAGGCGATTCATTGAGTATACTCGGCGCAGGCTGCGTCAGCCACGTAGTGATATACGAATTCAAGGACACTGACAATAACGCAGGATCTGTTGACACGGTTAAGCCCATGACGGTGGAAAAACAACGAGTACCCACCCATTTGACCCTGAACAAACTCCCCAGTCTGCCGCAGGTACTGGTTCGCATCCTTGACGCTGTCAGTCAGGAATCTGCTGATTTTCAACATCTTGGCAGTATTATTCGCCAGGACAGTGCCATGTCCGCCCGGCTGATTGCCGTCGCCAACTCAAGTTTTTATCGTCGCCAGCATAGCTGTGATACCGTCGACCGGGCGCTCATGTGCCTGGGGATCGATACGGTCAGAACGCTCGTAATAACCGCGGCGGTAAAGCAGTACTTCAGCTACTTTGATAAAGACCATCAACAATTCATGCGTCGTTTCTGGCACCGGTCACTGGTGTCAGCGCATAGCGCGCAAACCTTTGCCAGTCTGACCGGTTATCAGGCCCAGTCGCAGGCATATCTGTGCGGTCTGTTGATGGATGTCGGCCAGCTGTGCCTGCTGGCGGAGAACGATAGCGAATATTTGCCGCTGCTGGCGGCGACTGCTCGGGATGATCTGCAGTTACTGGAGGCCGAGCGTCACGCATTTGATATGACGCACCCGGAGCTGGGCGCAACGCTGCTGGATAGTTGGCAGATGGATAACTTCATGGCCGATGCCTTGCGTTATCACCATGCCGCTGGCGCTGAGATCAAGCACGCTCATCACCTGGTCAAGATCGTTAATCTCAGTAGCCTGCTCAGTGGTCAGACAGAGCTGGATGACAGGGTACTGGCTGTAGCCAATGATCTTTTTGGTTTTAATGAAGATTTATTACGCGAATTGCATAGCCGTATTGAAGCTGATGTCCGGCGCATAGCCGGTGGCCTGGGCGTGGCTTCGGGAGAGCAGGAAGACCTGGCGATGGCGCAGCAGGCCAATCGCGCGCTGGGCGAGAAGCTGGGCCAACTTACCCAGCTACAGGCCCTGCGTCAGACGCTGCCCAGAGACGCCGCTGCGGATTCTGGCGGTCTCATGGGGTCGGATGCGATCGGACGGGCCCTGTATCTGAGCTTTGGTTTCGAAAAATATGTGATTTTCCATCTGCGAGAGGAGCAGGGTGCGTTGGAGGCAAGTCTGGGCGAAGCCGCTGACAAGCCCGGCGTTGCCGACTTTGTTCTCAATGTCGATGGCAATGACAGCCTTGTTCAGCGCAGCTTTGCCGGTCAGCAAGTGACAGGCAGTGATCAGGCCGGCGGTCATGCCCTGAGCATGGTCGATGAGCAACTCCTGCGTTACTGTCGCCAGCCCGGGCTGATTTGCCTGCCATTCAAAGGTAATGGCCAGCGTGGTGTGCTGGTGGCCGGTGCCAGTCCGGTAACGGTTTCCCAACAGCAGAAAAACTCGGATTTGTGGCAAACATTGCTGCATGAGGTCACTGCCCTGTTTGGCAGCACGGCGAACAGCGAGGAGCCCGGAAAACCGGCTCATGGCAGTGAGGCAGCGCGCATCAGCGAGGCAGTGCACGAAGCCAGCAACCCGCTCAGCGTCATCAATAATTACCTGGAAATTTTGCGCCTGAAGCTGGGAGACAGTAAGGATACCGACAAGGAGTTCGCGATTCTGCGCGAAGAAATAGACCGGGTCGGCAGTATTCTGCTCAGACTGAATAAACCCGACCAGCAGCCGGAGTCCGAGTGGGTTGATGTTAATGCCGTGATTGATGACCTGGCGAGAATTTTCCGCGAATCCATGTGCGCCGCGCGCGACATCAAGGTCAGTCTGGAGCTGGATGTATCGCTGCAACCTATGTTGCTGAATAAAGCAGAACTGAAGCAGGTATTGACCAATCTGATCAAGAACGCCGTGGAGGCGATGTCCGCCGGCGGCACACTGACATTACGATCACAGGGGCGGGTGATGGTCAACGGTCGTCCGCATCTCGCGCTGACCATTGAGGACACCGGTGGCGGGCTGTCAGAGCAGGTCATGTCCAGCCTGTTCGCGCCGGGTGTGAGCAGCAAGGGCGCTGCGCATGCCGGTCTGGGTTTGAGTGTGGTGAAAAAGTTGCTGGATGCGATGAATGCCCAGATTATGTGTAGCAACAGTGACCAGGGTGCGCAGTTCCGTTTACTGTTCCCCGTCACCCGCCCCAGTGGCGACAGTTCGCGGGGGAATTGAGTTGAGCGCAGTATTGAAATCAGGGAATAATTTGTCGCGTTTCAATGACAACAGCGATACGACAAAGACGGGACGTATACTCATCGTTGATGATGATCGACGTCTGGCTGAAAGTCTGCACAATCTGTTATCGCTGAGAGGTTACACTGTTGACATGGTTTTTGGCGGGCAGCAGGCCATCAACCGATTGCAGTCGTCGACTTTTGATGTCGTGTTGCTGGACCTGGCGATGCCGGAAGTGGACGGACATCAGGTGCTGCAGTACATGCGGTCGGCCAGGCTCAAATCGCTGGCGATTGTGGTCAGTGGTGAAAGTGCCGTTGATCATGTCAGCAAAGCGCTGCGTCAGGGTGCACATGATTACATCAAGAAGCCTTACGTCGCTGACGAACTGATGACAACGGTCAGTAATGCGATTCGGAAAAAACGTCTGGAAGACAGTCACGGAGACATGCAGCGACGGCTGACCAAGTCCGAGCGTTTGCACCGGTTTCTGGTCAACAACTCGCCGGACATTATTTTTATTCTGGACCAGCAAGGATGCTTCAGTTTTATCAACAGTAAAGTCGAAATCCTGCTGGGCTATCGGCGCAGCGATCTGCTGGGCGAGCACATCACGGCCATCGTTGACGCGGAAGACCAGGAAAAGGCCCGTTACTTTTTTGAGCACGCGCATACCTCCAGCGACAGTGAACGAGCTATCAATATGGCACTGGTCAGCCGCTCAGCCAATACCAGTGAGTCACGCAAGCGTCATTTTGAATTGACCATGTCCGTCATTGGCGACGGCGAAGTGCCGGAAGCGGGTGTCGGTCGCCGTTACGAGATTTACGGCACTGCCAGGGATATCAGTGATCAGATCGAAGCTGAGGAGTTCATAAATTTTCAGGCGTACCATGATATTCTGACCCGCCTGCCGAATCGTTCCCTGTTCAAGGATCGCCTGAGTGTGGCCATAACCCAGGCACATCGCAATCAGGAAAAACTGGCGGTGATGTTCATCGACCTGGATCGCTTTAAAGTCATCAACGACTCGCTGGGTCACACCATGGGCGACCGTCTGCTGCAAGCGGTCAGTCAGCGTCTGCTGTCATGTGTGCGCAAAGGCGATACCTTGTCCCGCTTTGGGGGGGATGAGTTCACGCTGTTGCTGCCGGATATCAAAAGCGAAACCACGGCCTTGCAGGTCGCGGAAAAAATGCTGGAGTCCATCAAGGCGCCGTTTGACATCGCCAGCCACGAAATCTACATCGGTGCAAGCATTGGTATTGCCGTCTATCCCGATGCCGGGGATGACATTGAAGCATTGATCAAGAATGCCGATATAGCCATGTACCGCATAAAGAGCAGCGGTAAAAATGGCTCCGTCCTGTTCAATGCGGAAATGAACGGCAGCGTCACCCGCCGGCATTCGCTGGAACAGGATCTGCGCAAGGCCCTGCAACTGAATGAGCTTGAAATTTGTTATCAGCCGCTGGTGGACACGGTGAATACCAATCTCTACGGTGTAGAGGCTCTTATTCGCTGGAACCATCCGAAATACGGGAGATTGTCTCCGGCCGAATTTATCCCGATTGCCGAAGACAGTCGTCTGATTGTGGAAATCGACCGGCAAACCATGCGCGAAGCCTGCCTGCATGTTGGTGCGCTGCATCAAAAGGGCCACCCGGAGCTTAGTTTGTCCATAAACCTGTCGCCGGTCATGGTGGAAAGGGAAGACTTTGTAAAGCATATCTTTGATACTTTGCAGAGCACCGCATTTCCGCCACACAAGCTGCAACTGGAAATTACCGAAGGGTTGTTGCTGAATGACAGAAAAGATATTGTCGACAAGCTGTTACAGCTGACCCGCTCTGGTATAAATCTGGCGATTGATGATTTTGGCACGGGTTTCTCATCACTGAGTTATTTGCACAAATTTCCGATCAACACCCTGAAAATAGATCGCAGCTTTGTGCAGAAACTGCACAACGAGTCAGAGGACGCCTGTATCGTCAGTGCGATTGTATCCATGGCGCAGGGACTGAAAATGAACATAGTTGCCGAAGGCGTAGAGCACATGTTTCAGTTCAACTACCTGCGCTCGCTGGGTTGCAATATTGTGCAGGGCTATCTGTTTGGTGAAGCAACCTCGCTGGCTGATGTGGTTATCCGTTATCCCTACAGCAAGCACATTACGGCGGCTCAGGGCCTGGCCAGTGATACGGCCCGCGACTGATCGGCGGCGCCGGAATTGCAGTGCCGGTCAGTACTTGCCAGGGTCCTGACTGCCCCGGCCTTGTAACATGCCTTCCAACCCGTTTACCTTGATTTCGTACATCAACGCGAGCTGACGCCCCAGTTTGCTGTTCGGGAAACCCTGCCGGTGGAACCAGACCAGGTAAGGCTCGGGCAGGTCAATCAGTTTTTTCCCCCTGTACTTGCCAAAAGGCATGGTCTGGCTGAGCGTTTCAGCGAGAATGTGTTGCATGGCTTCCACGGTTTTCTCCGAACGGGACAGGTGCGCAATTGTATTATCAAAGCCGGACGGTTTCTGAAGTCTGACATTACATGCTAGATTATCACCTGCCTGTACTAAAGAGTAAAAAACAGGTTGTCAGGGAGTTCGGATGAAGAAGGTATTTCTCCTCGCCAATGTGTTAGTGGCATTGGTTCTAATTACAATTATTACCTACAGTGTTCTGGTGGATCGCGCACAGGTTATTGAGACCACGTATCGTGGGCTTGAGAACGCCACTGACGCCTTGGCTGAACATACACAGCAAACCCTGATGGCACTTGATCTGGGACTTGTTGCAGTAGCCCTGACTGGCGAAGAAGATATCGCCGATCTGGCAGCACTGAACGGAGAGCTGGTCAACCGTCAGTCGGCCGCGGTCAACACCTATGCTTTCTATGTGCTTGACCGCGACGGACGGCTGATTGCCAGCTCACGCACACCTGATCCGGAACCTGTTGATTTTTCGGAGTATCCCGAGTTTTTTGTGCACCGGGACGGAAACGACAATGGCATGTATGTTGCCACACCCCGGCTGGGAACCGTTGGCCTGGCTGAAGGGCAATGGATCGTTAATGTCAGTCGCCGGATATCGGCGCCTGATGGCAGTTTTGCTGGTGTGGTTGCGGCGGCGATGTCGCTCGATTATCTGAGTGATTTCTACGACGCCCTGCGTGCAGGCGAGCAGAGCGCTCTGGGATTGTTGTCAGCAGAAGGCAGGGTGATAGCCCGGAGTCCGTTTGCAGCAGCACTGATGGGGGTGGATTTTTCGCAGGACTCGCAATTCCGTAATGTCCGGGGTTCCGTCGATGGCGGGCGCGTCGCGGACCTGTCTGCCGAGAACGACATGTCGCGCCTGTCCGCTTTCAGCTACACCTGGAACAATCGCCTGATTGCCTATGCCAATATCACCGAAGCCGAAGCATTGGCCGGGTGGCGGGGACGTGTGCTGTCCAAGGTCAGCATTGGTCTGCTGGTGATGCTGACCTTTTCCGGTTGCTCGGTGGCAACCGTGGTGTTGGTGCAGCGTGAGCAAGACTTCGCCGAGCAGACGCTACACACCCAGCAACGGGCACAGGACTACGTCAGTGCCGCCAAAGCGGAAATGGAAACGGTGTTCTCAGCCATCTCCGATGCCGTGTTTTCGCTGGATCGAAAATGGCAGTTTGCCTTCCTCAATGCTGAAGCTGAGCGGGTCCTGGAACGCTCCGCTGAGGAGTTGTTGGGCAAAATAATATGGGAAGAGTTTCCGGAGTTGACCGAGACCGGTTTTTACGAGCGCTACAAGGAGGCCAGGGCGACCAATACCGCGGTCTCTATGGAGCGCTACTACCCACCGCTGAAGAAATGGTTTGTGATCAAGGCCTACCCGCATAAAGATGGTATGACCGTTTATCTGCAGGACTTCACGCAACAGAAGGAGATGGCAGAGCGCTTGCGCCAGGCGCAGAAAATGGACGCGCTGGGACAACTGACGGGCGGTATCGCGCACGATTTCAACAACCTGTTGACGGTTATCCTCGGAAATGTGGATTTGCTCAAATCGCATCTGGAAACGGCGCCTGAGGATGTCAGAACTCAGGCTGAGGTCATCCGTATTGCCGGAGAGCGTGCGGCCGAGCTGACCCATCGGCTGTTGGCGTTTGCCCGGCGACAGCCGCTCAATCCGCAACAGACGGATATCAATGCGCTGGTCTCGGAAGCCAGGCAGTTGCTGGCGCGTACCGTGGGTGAAGACGTCAGCATTGAGCTGGTCTGCGGCGAGGGTTTATGGTCGGCCATCGTTGACCCCAATGAATTGCACAATGCCATTCTTAATCTGGCGCTGAACTCGCGTGATGCCATGCCTCAGGGTGGAAAACTCACCATTGAAACCGGCAACGCTGTCATTCAGCAGGGGTACGCGGATGACCACGCCATGGTGGCTGGCGACTACATCATGGTTGCAGTTTCAGATACCGGTTGTGGTATGCCGGCGGATGTCGCTGCGCAGGCGTTCGACCCCTTTTTTACGACCAAGGAGGAAGGCAAAGGTTCCGGACTGGGGCTGGCCATGGTATACGGTTTTGCCAATCAATCCGGTGGCCAGGTAAGAATTTACAGTGAACCGGGAGAGGGCACCACGGTCAGACTCTATCTGCCGCGTGCCAGTGAGGGTAGCAGCAGTCGATATCAGGGGGTATCGGCAGCGTCAACGATGGCGGGCGGCGATGAGCGTATCCTGCTGGTTGAGGATGATGAGCTGGTGCGGCGTTATGCCGTCTCCAGTCTGCGCCAGTTGGGTTATCAGGTCAGTGACTTCGGCGACGGTGCGCAGGCGCTCGGGGCACTGCGTGACGCCGTTGACAAGGCCTGTCCGTTCGCATTGCTGCTGTCAGACGTTGTGCTCGCCGGCGGCATATCCGGCAAAGAAGTGGCGACCGCAGCGGCCGCCATCGATCCTGACATGAAATTGCTGTTCATGTCCGGCTACGCAGAAAATGCGATTGTGCATCATGGTCGTCTGGACCCGGGTGTGAATCTTCTCAGCAAACCCTTCCGCACCGCCGACCTGGCGCGCAAAGTGCGTGAAATCCTGGATAGCTGACGCCCGCGACAATGCCATGGCGGGGGCTTGCCCGATAGTGTCATAATACACGCCATGACAGAGCCGGAAGTAAAGCGTGTACACAGCAGGCAGTCCTGGCGTCGTGGTTTGACCTGGGTACTGGGTTCAGGCATTGCTCTGATACTGGTCTGGCTGGTTTGGGTAGACTATCAGGTGCGCCGCGATTTTGAAGCCTTGCAATGGGCGTTGCCAGCGCGTATCTACGCCCGCCCAGCCGAGCTGTATACCGGAGCGCACCTCAGTATCACTGACCTGACTGATCATCTGCAGCGACTGGGTTACCGGCAGGTGGACACTGTTTCCGGTGCCGGCGAATTCACCCGGCAGGGACAACAACTGCGTCTGCAAACCCGTGGTTTTCGTTTCTGGGACGGTAGTGAGCCGGGTGTCATGGCGCAAATCGAGTTTGCCGGATCCCGTATTGCCCGGGTCAGCGCCAGCGCGGTGGGTGGTGCGTTTGAGGGTGATGTGCCTTTGGTGCGGCTGGAGCCTGTCGAAATTGCGCAGATCAATCCCGATACCGGTGAAGACCGGTTGCCGGTGTCCCTGACGCAGGTGCCGGATGCTCTGGTCAATGCCATTATTGCTGTGGAAGATCAGCGTTTCTATCAGCACTGGGGCGTTGATCCCAAAGGTATTCTGCGAGCATTGTGGGTTAATCTGCGCCGGGGTGAGGTCGCTCAGGGTGGCAGTACCCTGACGCAGCAATTGGTCAAGAATCTCTACCTGACACAAGACCGTACGTTGCGTCGCAAGATCGAAGAAGCGGTCATGGCATTGGCGCTTGAGCTGCATTTCAGTAAAGACGAGATCCTCGCGGCCTATCTGAATGAAGTGTTTCTGGGCCAGGACGGTAACCGTGCCATCCATGGTTTCACACTGGCCGCGCAATTTTACTTTGCGCGGCCCCTGGCGGAGCTGTCACTGGCCGAGCTCGCACTGTTGGCGGGCCTGCCCCGCGGTGCATCCTATTACAATCCACGACGCAATCCCGAACGCGCCATGAATCGTCGCAATACGGTATTGCGCAACATGTTTGAGCAGGGATATATCTCTGCGGCTGACTACGATAGCGCACGGGTCGCAGATTTACGGACCAGTCAGCGGCCCACCCGTCGCAACCGGGCCTATCCGGCGTTTATGGAGCTGGTGCGGGCGGACCTGGCCCGGGATTATGACGCTGATGCCTTGCGTTCGGAGGGGCTGCGGATTTTTACTACCCTGGATCTGCGTGTGCAGGACACCATGGACTCGGCGCTGGAACCGGCGGTAGCGGCTGTCGAGGTGACTGCAGATGATGGCACAGCGTTGCAGGCCGCGATGGTTATTACCGATAGCAATACAGGTGAAGTCAGAGCACTCGCGGGCGCGCGCCGGTCCGGCGCGGTCGGCTTTAACCGGGCACTTAATGCCGTTCGTCCGATCGGGTCGCTGGTAAAGCCGGCGGTCTATCTGGCAGCACTGGAGTCGGGCAACAACACGCTGGCCACGGTGTTGTCGGATCGTCCGGTTGACTTGTTGGCAGAGGGCGGTCAGCAGTGGTCGCCGCGCAACTACGATGACCAGATGTTCGGTGATGTTTATCTGCACGATGCGCTGGCGCGTTCCCTGAATCTGGCTACTGTCGACCTGGGCATTAAAATCGGCGTCGATACGGTGATAGATATGCTGGCAAAACTGGGTCATACACGGCCGGTACCCGAGTATCTGTCGCTGTTGCTTGGTGCGGTAGACATGGCACCTCTTGAGGTGGCCCGATTCTACCAGACTCTGGCCAGTAACGGCTTTTACTCGCCATTGCGCTCGGTCGAGGCGGTGACAACGGGTACCGGCGAGCGGCTGCAGCGTTATGGCTTTGAAACTGAACAGGTCGCTGATGCATCTTCTGTTTTCCTGCTGGAACAGGCGCTGCAGGATGTTTTCGCGCAGGGCACTGCGCGCAGCGTCGCAGACGATCTGGCGGACAAGTTACCGCTGGCCGGGAAAACCGGCACCACTAATGACTTCAGGGATAGCTGGTTTGCCGGCTATGGAGATGATCTGACGGGTGTGGTATGGCTGGGCTACGACGATAACAGAAGTACTGGCCTGACCGGCGCAACGGGTGCTTTGCGGGTATGGACCGCAGTTATGCAACAATTGAATATTCAGCCCAGACAAACGCGCGCGCCAAATGCTATTGTATGGCATGAAGTACCTGTTCAGGCAACTGCACGCCCGGCTGATGACGATTGCCGTAACACCCGATTGTTGCCCTTTCGCGCCGGACAGTTGCCTGTCGCGGTGACCCATTGTCTGCAGAGCGAATCATTGTTGGAACGGGTATTTGACCGATTTCGGAGTCAGAATCCATGATGTTGCGAGTGTTGTTACTGATCACTTCAGGCCTGTTGACGGCCTGCGCCGGATACCAGCCGGTCAGCCAGCAGCCGGCGCCAGTCGAGCGTAGCGAGCCCGACACGGTAAACACGCCGGCTCTGGTAGGACCGCCGCCGCCGTCGTCTGGGCAATCAGTGCCGAGAGCGTCGACACCGTCCTCGCCGTCACCTGAATCGCCGCGGGACACGGTACCGGCAACTGCATCATCAACCCTGTTGGCATCGGTGGATGCCGCGATCGCTGCGGGTGACCTGGAGCGCGCAGCCGCCGTCAGTGAACGGGCCTTAAGAATCAGCCCGCGGGACGCGATAATCTGGTACCGGCTAGCCGATGTCCGCTACCGGCAACAACAGTACGCTGATGCCAGGGGGCTGGCCAGAAGGGCACTCAGTTATGCGGGTTCTGATGCGCTATTGCGACAACAGATCAGTGATTTTATTGAACAACTGAATCGTCTTTGATAGGAGGCGCCATTACACCGGTACAATGCTTTATTGAATCGGGTTTGTCAGTGGTATTCGGGTAACCAAAAGGACATTGGAGTTTTTTGTGAGTGACAATCCGGAACAGCGCGGTGAACGTGCGGATGAGTGCACCACAGGCAGGCAGCCGGAGAATCTGGAAGCCATGCTGGATCTTCTTCATGACGTGGCCTCGGATGGCGATGAGGTCTCCCTGAATGATGTTTTTGACACTATCGGCAGACGCTCCTTTGGCCCGGTCGTATTGTTTGCCGGGCTGGTGACGCTGGCGCCGGTGGTTGGTGATGTGCCGGGAATGCCTACCATTATGGGATCGATTGTGTTGCTGACCGTCGCGCAGATCGTCCTGCAGGCCCGACATTTCTGGCTGCCTGACTGGTTGTTGGCCCGTTCAGTGTCATCAGAAAAGATGCGCAAGGCGGTGTCGGCAATGAGGAAACCGTCGCGCTTTATCGATCGTTTGCTGAAACCTCGCCTGACGGTTTTGGTGCGCGGCGCCACGAGATATGCCGTGGCGTTGGCCTGTGGTGTCACCGCGATGATGACACCGGCTATGGAGTTTATCCCGTTCAGCGCCAATGGTGCGGGGTTGATCTGGACATTGTTTGGCCTGGCATTGATCACTGATGATGGTTTTGTGGCGTTGCTTGGGTACTGCCTGTCGGGTGGCGTGCTGGCGATAATCGTGGCCAACCTGATGTGATGGCGGGCATTTGCCAGTGCAGAGGAGTTTCTTTAGTATTAGACAAGGTTTGAGGATAAGACTGTTATACTCACCGCAACAGGAGAATGGTTATGGCAACTGCAAAGAAACAGGGATCGGAAGCGGAACTGGAAGCAAGTAAACAATCGGCCCGGGAGGCGCTGGACAAGTTGCTGGAGGCAAAAGATCATTTCCGTCATGCGGCAGAAATTGCCGGCCTTGATGTGAAGGCGGAAGCGTTGGATCAACTGGTCAAAGGTAAGGACAAAGCCGATGACCTGACTGGCTCGGCAATCGAATACGTAAAGGAAAAGCCTGCACAGGCGCTTGCTATCGCGTTTGTGGGCGGGTATGTGCTATCGAAAATATTCTCCAGAAATTGAAGCGGGTAGCATGAGCGACGATCATCGCGAGCCGCTGAAACTGCCTGGCCCCGAAAAAGACAGCGGCAAAGCGCAGGATGAGCTGAATGCCTGGCTTGCCTGGTTCCGGCAGCTGGCAGCATTGGCCAGCGCCTTGTCGGTGTTGGCGACGGCAGAAATCAGGCTTGCCAGCGCCGATTTGCGTCGATTATTTTTTCTGGTTTTATTTTTTCTACCCATCGTTGTTTTTGCCTGGTTGGGTCTGTCAGTTTGTATTTCCTGGCTGGTGTACAGTCAGAGTGGTCTGCCCGGCGCCGGTTTTTTTACCTTTTTTGTGGTGCAGGCAGCCGCTGTGGTTTATATGTGGCTTTTGTTCAAAAAGTACCGTCGCAGTTTGACGTTGCCAACGACCCGCCGCTACCTGGATGAGATCATTGAGGACATAAAACATGGCCCGTGACGACCTGGTGCTCAGAATCAAGGCGGCGGCGATAACAGTCGAGCTGGAGCAATTGCGCAGCCAGCGACTGGGATTGCGGCCGATCAATACGTTCAGACGTCACCGAGGCTGGGTTATTCCGCTGTGTGGATTTACCGCCGGCGCTATTGCGGGCAGTGCGTCCGGCCGTGCTTCGGTATCAGCGTTATTGTCCACAGGATTCGCTGCGATTCGATTGCAACCGTATGTGGTCCGATTTCTTAAAATTATCTAGTTTGCCTTCGGGCAAAACAGCAAACGACCACAGCAGGACTTGAGTACCGCAGGGATGAACCCAGACGCAGAACAAAAACAGAGTCGGCAGACAGAGTTGCCAGTTACGTTGATCACAAGAATGCTGCAGGGCTTGCTCGCACTGGCCTTGTTGTACACCCTGTATTTCGCCAAAACCCTGCTGGTGCCTATCGTGGTGGCGTTGTTGCTGACCTTGCTGCTGATTCCCGCCGTTAACTTTTTCCGCCGCTATCACGTGCCTCGGGCGCTTTCGGCAATATTGCTGATGTGCAGCATTGCTGTGCCGTTCACCCTGCTGGGCATGGAGTTGGCGGGTCCGGTACAAAAGTGGGCACAGCGTCTGCCGGAACTGTCAGCCACGTTTACGCAACAGATTGATATCATGACCTCCGCCTGGAGTGCCGAGCCAGAGACAGAGCAGGAGGACCCATCGCGGGCATTCTTCTCCCGATTATTCGGCGGCGATGACGAGGCCCCCCCCGAGCTTGTTGATGACAGCAATGCGGTAACCGAGCGCATTACTCAGGGTGGCGTCGAACTGATGATTTACATGTTGGCGGCAACACCAATCTTTCTGGCGCAATTGGTAACATGCCTGACGCTGACCGTTTTTCTGTTGGTGTTTGGTGCCCGGCTGTTCGATTCTGCTATCAGGTATCTGCCACGAGTGACCGACAAGGAGGGGGCTCATGGGCTGATTGATACCATAGAGCTTGAGTTGTCCCGCTACATATTGACGGTCAGTATCATCAACTCCCTGCTTGGCATGACCACTGCCGGCGTATTCTGGCTTTTAGGTGTCGAGGATGCCTTGCTGTGGGGGGCTCTGGTTGCTCTGCTCAATTTCGCCCCGTACGTGGGTATGTTTATCGGTTTGAGTCTGCTCTCGCTGGCCGGTTTGGCACAATATGGTTTTGTGCCGTTTGCCATGGTACCGGCGCTCGTCTACTTTTGCATTAATGGCATCGAAGCGCAGTTTGTGACACCCACCGTGCTGGGCAATCATATGCGCCTCAACCCGCTGGTGTTAATGATCTGGCTGATAATCTGGGCCTGGTTGTGGGGTGTGGTGGGTGTATTGCTGGCGGTACCATTGCTGGTATGCATCAAGCTGGCTGCCAGTGAGCTCAATGTTCCGGGTCACTGGATTCGGATTATCGAAACCCGCGCATGAGTTGTTTGTGAAACCAAATTCCCGACAGTGTCTGTTTTGTGGCCTGCTTGACTCGCGAACTCCCGGCGAGATTGCCGACCGCCATCTGGAGCCGGTTTGCGTCAAGTGCGACACCCCGTTGTGGAGCCAGAGTGATGGTTCCACAGTGACGGTTGATATCGCGCATCAACGGGAGACCGTGGCACAGGCATTGGGCAAATTCAAAGAGGCATTGAGCCGGAGTTGGCAGCGCAGCCATGCAGAGCATTTGCGCCTTATTGTAGGTGGCGGTCTCATCAGGGACGCGGTGCTGGGTGAATTGTTTTTTCTGAACAGCAAGGGCATCGTGCTGGCATTCGAGGAAGAAAATCGCGGGGCGGTGCTGGTGCGGCTGCGATGGCCGTTACTGTAACGGCCGGGTTGCTGTCTTCCGGCCTAACACTGTCTCAGCGGCGCAAGGAGCGACAGGTAAATCTGGCGCCTGCCGCCACACCCTGGACCACAGCTTTTGCCGCTACCCAGAAGGACAGACGGGCACGCTGTCCCCAGGACAGGCCGGCAGTTGCATGCCAGGATTGCAGCTGTTTGCGGAACCAGGGCTGATTGTGGGCATAGGCAGAGGCCCGACGCGATACCCGGGTTAACAGGAGCGCCGCCAGAAACAGGAAAAGCACGCCGGGTATAATAGGCAGAATGAGCCCGATAATACCAAGCAGCACAAAACCAACTATCACGACCAGGGCAATGACTTTGGCATAGAGTGGCAGTGGGTTGAATTGTGGTGTGGGTAGATGCACAAACACGCTCCTGAGGCTTGGGGTGTGACAACAAGACCGCCAACATGACGATCTCCGTGCAAATACTCAAGCAGTGTTTGTGCCAGTTTTCAAGCCATTGATAAACAACTACTTTTAGTTCGCTTTGTGAGCCATTGGTGGCATCAGAAACCAACAGTTGGCGTGTTTGGCAGTGTTGCCGGTCATTTTGGCCATGCCAGTCGGACCCACGCCAGTCTGAAGAGCCGGGGCGCTAGTTGACCAGATAGGCGCGGGCACGTCTCAGTGCCGGACGATCAGAGTCAGCGGTCGCGGCCACGGTCAAAAGCTCCCGATAATAACCCCGGGCCGCTTCCGTATCGCCGGCATCATGGGCTGCCTGAGCGGCGCCCTTGAGTGCCAGAAAACGGTTGGGTTCTTTCGCCATGGTGGCCTCGAATTCGACCAGTGCCAGTTCCGGCAGTTCGGCAGCCAGCAACATCATGCCCAGCAATTCGCGAGCAGGCGCCAACGGTCCTGGCGAAACTGCCGATTTGTCGGTACCGTCCTCGACCAGTGCTGCCGCCCGCAAATCAGCGATAGCCTGCTCCTGCTCTCCCCGTGCAAATGTCACCCAGGCGCTCGAGACCTGCAACTGGATGTCAATCTGCTCGGTCCAGTAGGCGTCACTGTTTTGTTCTGCACGTTGCTTCTGGGTTCGCAGCATATCGATATCGGTACTGGCAGCGTCAGGGTTGCCGCTTCGAGCCGCACCCAGGGCGCGGGCGAAATGCGTCATGGCCTGGGTATGCGGCGTGTCAGCGGGATTCACGGTAAGACCGGCTGCGGCAGTAAAATCCTCTCTCTCCAGTGCATACCGAGCCGGAATGGCAGCTATTGCGAATGCGCCTGCCTGAGTGGCGCCCACCGCGGTAATATTGACCTGTTCAGTCAGGGACAGCGCGCGCTCTACGACGCCCGCCGCCGCCTGATCCCGTCCCATTTGCAAATAGGCGTAAGTCAGATAATCCAGCGCATGCAATTCAGAACCTGCATCGTTATCGTTACGGGCAGCTTGTGCCGCGCGCAGATTGGTATTCACCGATTCCTCCCACATGCCCACCCGGGTGAAGGTGTGTGACGGCATATGCAAGGCATGCGGAGCGTCCGGCGCCAGCGACGCGTAGACCTGAGCGGCATTCAATGCGCGTTCAGCCAGCGGCGGGTGGTCGTAAGCGTGAATAATGTAGTGCGCCAGCCCGGGATGTTCCGGGTATTGTTCAAACAGGGGCTCCAGAATGCCCGCGGCTTTTAATTGCTGCGCGTAGGTCTTGTCACTGGCCCGGGCATTCTGGTTAATGGCCAGGGCATAGAATATTTTGCCTTCCCTGTCGTCCGGATAACGAGTAGTCAGTGTTTGCATGGCATTTTCATAAGCCATCGTGCGCTGATACTGGTTGCCGGGCTGATCGTCGGCAAACAGTTCGGCGACAGCGTCTATGTACAGCGATTCTCTTGGTGTCGGGGAGCCGGTCTGCTGCGCCAGTGTCACGGCTGCCTGCCCGCGCTGCAGTTGTTGGGCATTGCGTTGACCGGCAAATGGATTGCCCCAATGGCTCAGGGCTATGCCCCAGTGTGCCATGGCACAGTTCGTATCCTCTGCCAGCACGTCATTAAAAACGTCAATTGCCTCTGCGAACCAGAATGAGTGCATCAGGGCGATCGCGCGATTGAAATCATCCCGGGTCGACTCGGCGCAGGAGGTGGTGAATTCAACATTTGCACTGCCCACCTGACTGGCATCCGGTGTATTCTGTCCTGAGTGTTGAGCGGCCGCAACTGAGCTCAGCGTAAGGGTGAACACAGCAGCAGTAAGCGATTTAAGCTGACTATTCATGGCAAAACCTCCTTTTGGAAGCCTACTCTAACATTATCTTCTCCCCGTTGGGGCGGGTGCGAGTGTGGCGGATGCGGAGTTAACTATAAAATGTCAAAATATTTATTAATAAAATCATGTAAGTGCTGGACAAACTGAACAATTAACGTGAGAATGCGGCGGTAGCAGAAAAATAATGACCAAATTTAGTGGGGCAGACGGTATGCGGAACCTGACACCAGCACTTGTAGCGATACTCCTGATTGCAGCGGTCAGTACGGCGCAGGCACAGACCCTGCGAGGCTCGCGCGAGTCCATCACACAACAGAATCAGCATGCGGTGACGCATGGCTATACGTTCGTTCAGACCTCCAGTCAGGTGACTGACCTGGTCAATACGGGCGAGCTGGTCCGGGTCGGCGCAACTCGCACCATGGTTCTGCACAACGTGTCTTATCCGTATGCACGGCCTCCCGTTAAAACCCTGATCGAACGCCTGAGCGCCCAATATTTCAACGCCTGTGGCGAAAAACTCACGGTCACCAGTCTGACCCGGCCCATTGCCCGTCAGCCGGCGAATGCCTCTGACGATTCGGTGCATCCTGCCGGCATGGCGGTAGATCTTCGCATTCCGTCGAACGGTCGGTGCCGAGCCTGGCTGGAAAACACCCTGTTGTCGCTGGAGAAAAATTATGTGCTGGATGTTACTCGCGAGCGACGACCACCGCATTACCATGTTGCCGTGTTTCCGGAAACCTATATCAATTACCTCGCCACGATCACCGGAGACAGCCGCGAATATACCGTCAGGCGTGGTGATACGCTGACAGCCGTCGCAGCGCGGATGAATACCACGGTGGCGCAATTGCGTGCAGCCAATGGCCTGCGTAGCGACCTGATTCATATCGGTCAGCGTCTGACGGTACCCGGTGACACCGCTTCGACCATTGCCAGTGCCTCATCTGCGCCCGTGATTCGCGAAGTCACGCATCGCGTCCAGCGCGGGGAAACCCTGTGGCGTATCGCCAGCCGCTACGAGACCAGTGTCGATGTACTGCGCAGCCAGAACGATCTGGCCGGAGATCTGCTCAGAATTGGTCAGACCTTGCGCGTTGTCCTCGACGGATCCTAGCGCTTAACCCGTTACTCTTAACACCCTGGCCAACTGTCGGGCACCACAAAAAAACGCTGAACCTCGCGCCACGAAGCGGATGCTTTGTCATGAGCCAGTGACGCAAACAGCCGTGGCGTGTCGCTACTTTCTATCTCTGCAAACACTGATGACAACGCTTCTGCTTCGGGAGTCCCGGTCTGTGACCAAGGCCCCAGCCAGTGCGGTTTGCGCAAGACCACCCAGGTCTCCGACATATCTGATTGTGCGCGCTTGCGGGCATCCGGCAATCGCAGCCAATAGCCGCGCAAGTGGCCGGAATCGGCTGAAGCAGGTGCCGTCAGTGCACTATCACGTGGATAAAACAGGTAGCCGGGCATGAATATCCGACTCGTTACGGGGGGCGTGATGCCGGATGCCGACAAGGTAGCAATGGTCTCGGGCAGCCGGCACCGCTGACTTTGTTCCCGGAGCATGCGGCTGGATTTGAGATCCAGACGGTCGCGTGCATTGGGGCCGTACCAGCGTATCTCCAGGTCATTACGGGCCATATATCCCAGATAGAACTTAACGGCGATTTCATGATGTTCATTGTGTCCGGTATGCGGATTGTGGACGATAAAATCCAGTTCACCCAACGTGATGCCAGCATCCCGGATAGGCAGATTTCTGGCGACGACAGTCCATCCCAGAAGGTCGCGCATCAGGCATTCGTAAAGCCGTTCGGCGTAGAGTCCCAAGCGGTAGTGTGGTGTCTCGGTCAACACGTCGGGTCCGTCTTCCGGATGACGGTCCCAATGTCTAAGGGTGGTCAGCGAACCTGTTGGTAACCAGTCATTGGGTCTGAAGCTGATGGGGCTGTTGATAAGCTGAGGCGTTTGGCAAAGCCAGGCCAGGTGGCGGACGGCAGGTGTCTGAAAGCTGGCTGCGACACGGGGAGTGAGCAGCCCGGGGGCCAGCGTCAAACAGTCACGTCCAGCAGTGAACCCACCATGGCGTCGGAAGTCCCGACCACGTTGGCGGAGGCATCAAACAGGGTCTGATTCATGCGGAGCTCGACCAGTGGTTGCGCAAAGCCCGTCACTGCAGCATTGATATCGGCACCGGCATCATTGGTCCGGACATTGAGGCGCGCAATGTCGTTTGCTGAATTAGCCATGCCCTGATAAGCGGCTTGCATGCCGTTCAGGCCAGCTTGCATTGTCGAGTTGATCATCTCGGTACCTTGTACATGGTCTGATCATCAGATTACTGCCTGTGGCGCATAGGGTCAAGCGTCGCCATCATCATGCTTGCGGCAGCCTGCCTGCAGTTAACAAACCGGAAGCAGCGTTGCGCTGCCCCCGGTTTGAAGGCATCAGGACAGTGGTGTTTTCAGTTGTCGATAAAAACTCTCACACTTCTCACCCTGGTTTTCCGGCGACTGTGTCAGCAGCGATACAACCGGGATGACAACGAGCGGCACCAGTGTTGTGAAGTAGGCAGCAACGTCATTTTCCAGATGCAGGAAGAAGGTGTTTACTGCCCAGGCCAGCAGGCCCAGACCATAACCCAGGGCAATCCCCCAGAAGACTCCCTGTTCCGTCGTCTTGCGCCAGTAGAAAATAAACGCGATGGCCAGCGCAGGCGGCACCACCATGGCGAAGCCCAGCAGCAATAGTTGCAGCACCGACGTAATCGGCAGCACACACGCCAGCGCACCGGCAAACAGGCCGTAGACCACACTGGTGATGCGGTAGGTTTTAAGTTTTCGTTTGGGTTCGAAGTCAGCCGAGCCCGGAATCCAGTCGTTGACAAACAACGTGGCGCTGGACAACAGGATTGGCCCGCCGGATGAGATCAGCGCGGCCAGCACGGCAGCAATCGCAACCCCCCCGATGATTGGACCTGTATCCGTGGCTATCTGGGTGATAGTGGCGTAACTGCTGATGCCGCTTTCGGTGCCGTAGCGGGCGACCGCTTCTATGCCAATAATGGACGCCAGAATAGGCATGATGGCTGCCAGTACACCGGCGATCAAAAATGCCGGTATCAGCAGGTTCTCGCTGCGGGCAGAACTGGAGTAGTTAACATACACTGACGCCGCTGGCGTGTGAATGACCGCCGAGAAGAACATGGCGATGATCGGGAACCAGCCCAGGCCAACAAAGCTCCACCAGCTTGTGGGTGCAATATCCGAGTTCAGCAAAGCGATATCAACTTTCTCCCGGATGCCGCTGATGCCACCCAGTTCGTTACCGGCAATGATGGCGACTGCGCCCAGTCCGAACATCACTACCAGTACATGTATCACATTGGTGGCCGAGGCGCCGCGCAGCCCGGAGAATGTGGTCGACATGATAATGATGACGGCGCCGAGCATGATGGCCACTTCGCGGTTGATGCCAAACACGGCACTGATAATGATGCCCACCAGCAATGGTTCCAGAATATTGATGATCAGGTATTCGGTCTGTACGCACAGACTGGTCAGCCAGCCGTTGCGGGAACTGTTGTGACGCTTGACGAATAGTTCACTGATAGTGGTAAGACGCAGGCGACGATAGGGAACCGCGAACAACAGGCCCACCAGGGCCAGGGCAAGAAAGGAGTTGACGCCGTACCACATGTTCCAGACGCCGGTGTTCATGGTGTCGCCAGCTACGCCGTAGGTACCGGCGCCACCGATACGGGTGCCGGCAATACCGGCGGCAATCAGCCACAATCCCATGCCGCCGCCGCCGATGGCCCAGTCGGCGGAGTTTTTGTTGCGTTTGGTCAGGTAAACACTTACCAGTGCGATAAGTGCCAGATAGACGATAATCGTCACGCCAGCCAGATTCATTGTAATTCCCCCCGGAATTTACCTGTTCTAATGATTTTGATAGCGCTTGCGCTTGTCGCGCGGCATGATGTTCTGCCCTGAGCAAGCAACGCGCAGGGATTGTATAGCCCTGCCGAACGGTTGTTAACCTTTATTTTGTGGCAAGCTGCAACCTGGCGCTGCCTGCTGCGAGCCTGGCGACAATGTGGATCAGCTCAGGGTTGTGCAGAAACGCCATGCTCTCTGCGGGTGTCAGCCAGGCTTCCAGTGCGTCCATTGATGGTGAGCGTTCCGCCTTGGCGGCTGCCAGGACCTGCGCGGGGTCAAAACGATTTTTGTCCGCAGGCGTCTGCGGTAACTGCGCACAATGCCACTCACAAAAAGCAGCATCATGCAGCATCAGAGCCAGCCCCGGTTGCGCATTGGCAGAATTGTCCCCGCGTGTGCTTTCCAGCCGCCGGGTGACGTCTGTCAAAATTCTGTTGGGACGTCTTTCTTCCGGTGTTCGCAAAATGCCAAACAATTTCAGTGCCTGCCCTGGCCCGCGCTTGCCGCTGGCCCATGACAGCAGCGCTGATGATAACAGGCCAGCGGTCACCGGCAACGTCCACAAAAACAGATCATGGTGCAGATAAAATGTGAGGCCTGATACCACGATGCCCACCACGGTATGCCATTTGTGTCGGCGCCAGGCATCCATCAATGGGATGGAACCATCATCCCTGCGTTGAGGTTTCCAGCCGCTGTCACCGCCGGTAAAGATCTCCCAGACCATTCGGCTTTGCGCCAGCATCATGATTGGAGCTACCAGGGCAGACAGCAGAATCTCGACCAGAACGCTGAGGGTCACCAGCACGGGGCCGCCATAACGGAAACACCGGCGCAGATTGATGATGGCGCTGGCCCAGCCCAGAAACTTGGGCAGCAGCACGATGGCCATGGATGCCACAAACAGATTGATGGCACGCTCGGAGTCGAACACCGGCCAGGTCGGGAACAGCGACGGTTGGGTAAAGTACTCCGGTCGCGTCATGTCGGCCTGCACGGCCAGCAGCAGACCGGTAGCGACCAGCATCAGCCAGAATACTGCGCTCATGTACGCCATGATGCCCGAAAGAATGTGCAGTCGGCTGGTCATCGCCAGACCTCTGGCGAACAGGAAACGCGAATGTTGCAGATTGCCCTGACACCAGCGTCGATCGCGCACCATGACATCGGTGATCGACGGTGGTGGCTCTTCGAAACTGTCATTCAGATCGGTTGCCAGCTTGACTCCCCACCCATTGCGTCTGAGTAGCGCCGCTTCGATGAAGTCATGGCTTATGACATGCCCGCCGAAGGGCGGCTTGCCTTTGAGTATTGGCAGGTGGGCAGAGGCCGCAAATGCTTCGGTGCGGATGATGGCGTTGTGACCCCAGAAGTTGCTGCCTTCACCATGCCAGATCGACAGCCCATGGCTGAAAATAGGCCCGTAGAGTCGGTTGGCAAATTGTTGCAGTCGTGCATAGAGTGTGTGACCCCAGACAATCGCGGGTACCGTTTGCAACAACCCCAGTCCGGGCTCTGCTTCCAGGCGCCGGGCCAGTTCGATCATGGTGTCAGTGCCCATGACGCTGTCCGCATCAAGCACCAGCATGGCCTCATAACCGCCACCCCAGTGCGTCACCCAGTCGGCAATATTACCGGCTTTTCGCTCGCTGTTGTCGCGACGGTGACGGTAGTAAACGGGACAAACTCTGTTGCTGTTGATGATCAGTTGGCGGAATGTTCGTTCCTCGTTGATCCAGGCAGAAGCATTGTTGGTATCACTGAGAATGAAAAACGCAAACCGGCCAGGTGCGTCGTCCGCAAGCCCGGCAGCCATGGTCTCTATTGCTGCCGCTACACGAACAGGGTCTTCATTGTAAACGGGCACCAGAACCGCTGTACGGATGGCCGGTGGTCGGTCATGAAGATAACGGCGTCCGCGGATATCGCGAAACATCAACAACAGGAAACCGAGCAGGGCCTGGCTGCCAGCAAAACTTATCCATGCGAAATTAATCGAAAACAGGATCAGGAATACCCACTGCACAGTAGTGATGCTGCGATTGAGCACAGCATACATTTCATACACGCCGTAGCTGGTTACTGCCAGCGTGATGATGGTCAATAACAGCCGCATGAACCACGTTCGTGCGCGGAATGCAGACCAGCCACTGCGCAATGCTATACCCGCCGCGTGTTGATGCTGGCGCGGCATGTCCAATGGTTGCTCCGGGGGCAGCGCAAGGTCAGGCCTGGTGTTCATGGCATCAGTTCCCTGTCCAGCGATAGAGCCATGTCTCACCGATGGGCTGGCCCTGCAATACCGGCTTGCCCCGGATTTCGATCAACTCGGCGCCGCGTGGATCGAAGGTGACGATGAAGCGTGCACCGTCGAGGTGATTGGGTTGAGCAATGGTTTCCAGCACGGTGCCGGCACTGACCGTTACGTCGAAATTGACATCATTCAGGTTGATGCCTGCAGGCAGGTCACTGTAGTCAATGACCATTTGCGGATGTGGTTGCGCCAGTTTCAGGCCGTAAGCACTTCGGGTCACCCGTCCGAACCCCTCAGGCAGAGGCCGCTCGTCCGGCCAGCTCATATGGTAAGCGAACCGGAACGGTTCACCCGGCACCAGAGGTGTAGCGGGCTGCCAATAGGCAACGATATTGTCATTGAACTCCGATGGTGTCGGAATTTCCACCAGTGTCACATGACCTTCGCCCCAGTTTCCCACCGGCCGTATCCACGCGGAAGGCCGACTGTGATAGTTTGCCTCAAGATCCTGGTAATCCTCCAGCGAGCGTTGCCGCTGCATGAGGCCGAATCCTTGCGGGTTGTAATCCATGAAGGCGCTGATCTGCAACGCACGCGGGTTGTTCAGTGGGCGCCAGATATACTCACCCTTGCCATTGAGGATGGCCAGGCCATCGGAGTCGTGCACAGCGCTACGATAATCAGGGCGATCCGAGGTATCCATACTGCCAAACGTATACATTGAGGTCAGCGTGCCGATACCAATGTGACGCAGCTCGCTACGAGCGAACAGGGTGGCCTCAACATCCATCCTTGTCGGAGCACCAGGGTAAATACCAAACCGGTAGGCGCCGGTCACCCGAGGACTGTCGAGCAGGGCATGGACAACGATACTGTCCGCCCGTGATGAAGGTCGCTCGATCCAGAACTCACGGAAGATGGGGAACTCTTCCCCGGTCGGTTCTGCTACATCAATAGCAAGGCCGCGCGCGGACAGGCCATAGGATTGTCCCTCAGATACTGCGCGGAAGTAGCTGGCGCCCTGAAATACAATGAACTCATCCTGATAGTCTTCGTTGAACGAATAGTGCAGACGAAAACCTGCCACTTTGGCAATGGACGCCAGTATTTCACCGATCTCGTCAGAGACTCCTTCAAACGCGTCCTCATCAAGCGGGATGGGCAGCGCCCTGGCGTTCTCCACGATGGAGATATCAACGCCGGTGTCGTACAGACTGCCGGGGGCAAAGAATTCAATGGAAAACCGGGTGGGTGTTCCGCCCCAAATGGCAGCACCTTTTCGATAGCGGATGCTGCGATATTGATCATAGTTCAATGACAGCAGTTCGTCGGGCACGGCTTCCAGCGGTTGAAATCGGGTTTCAGCTAATGCGCGTGCGGCTTCAATAACCACATTGTGTGAGAAGCGTGCCTCCTGGGCTGATGACCCGAAAGGCAATAGCAGCAGGACCAGAGCGGCAAAAAGCGCAGGGATGCCAGTGTTTACAGCACTACTATAGGGGGAGGCGGGGAGCCTTAACTGCATGATTCACTCCGTTTGAACCGTATTCCGAGTTTGGCGTCGCTAAGGTAACAGAAATGCAAGAATTAACTATGGGCCGGATAAAATAATCCTGTCCGACGTGGTCTGACCTTTGACTATAGACCGTATTCGGGGTGTTAAACGTTCACACGGGGTTACGCTGCGATTGTCGGTCCGGATGACTGGGGATGTCGTATTTGTTATGTTCGTCAGATGTTTAAGTCAATTATCAGGGTCACGGAACCCAGGCACAATCGGGGAGAGACATGAGAGCAGTCACAAAACTTAACGCAACATGGCTGCTGACGCTGGTGTCGTCAGCAGCCATGGCGGGCAAAGCGCATCAGACGGCAACGACACAGGATGCAGACAGCGCGGGCAGTCAGCAAAGCCCTGCACTGTCGATCGTCGAGACCGAGCCCAGTGTTGATGTCGATGACGTTGATAGCTCTACCGTTGTGTATCCGGCGACATTCTTCGAGCCCTACAGTCCGGTTTCTGCCAACGACATGCTGGATCGTATTCCCGGGGTCGATGTGGACGGTGGCGGTGGTGGGGGACGCGGCCTGGGCACCGGCGGCGACCTGCTGATCAATGGGCAACGTATTGCCGGCAAAGACAACTCTCCGCGCGCCCAGCTCAGCCGGATCCCGGCACAGGAAGTACTCCGCATCGAAATTATTCGTGGCACCTCGGGGGACCTGGCTGTGCGCGGTGCCGGTCAGGTGGTCAATATTGTGCTTACCGATGTTGGCAGCCGCGCCAGCACGTCGGCGGAGCTGGTTGCCCGCCTGAACCACGATGATTTGTTCGAAACCGGTGCGGAAATTTCACACAGCCGCCAGATCGGTAATTTTCAGGCGCTGATCAGCGCGCTGGCGCGGCCCAACTATGAAAACCGCGAAAGCCGGGAAACCCAATTGAATGCCGCAGGACTGGTCGTCGGCTCACTGTTCGAAACCAACATCCGCGATCAGGATATAATGGAGCTCAGTGGCAATACCAGCTACCGGACGGGTTCGCACCGCATGCAACTTAATGCGTTGTACAGTGACTCGGGGCATCCCCGGCGAATTCGGCGTGAATTCCTTGAGTTCGGCGACAATGAGACTGTGGCCCGCACTGAAGCTGAAGCTATCGCCAATGATCATTTTAATTGGGAAGTCGGCGGCGACTACGAGTACAGCTTTGCCAATGAGCACCGCTTGCAAGTGTTATTTATCGTCAATGATCAAACGCGTGACTCTGTGCGCGAACGCTTTGCTGTCACACCGACAGGCGGTGGCGCCGTGCCGCGCGACAAAAATCTCTACATAGAATCCAATCAACGCACCCGTGAGCGTATTGTTCAGGGCAATTACAGTTTTCCTCTGGGCGTGAGCCAGGACTTGCGGATGGGTCTTGAGAGTGCTGACACCCGGCTCGATTCCAGCCTTTTTATTGGTAGTTCAGGCGGTTCGGCGCCGGCCTCGGATCGCTATGGCGGACTGCCACCGCTGCGCGATATCTCCAACCCCGGCACTGAGGTGCAGGAGATCCGGTACGAAGGCTTTGTATTCCACAACTGGACACTCAGCGATCGGATGACCCTGGAAAGCAGTGTTGTTTATGAGAGTTCGGAAATCTCCCAATCCGGTGTGGTCAACAACAGCCGCCGATTCAACTTTGTCCGGCCGGGCGTGGATTATCGTTTCAATCTCACTGAGTCATTCCAGATCCGCGCGACTATTGAGCGTGATGTGTCGCAACTGAGCTTTGCCAACTTTGCGGCCACTGCCAATAATTCTGATCGTGATCAGGACGCTTCTGCCGGAAATCCAGAGCTGGAGCCGGAACAGGAGACCCGCTACGAACTTGGTTTTGAATATCGCCTGCCCAATGACAATGGGGTATTGAACACGCGGTTCTTCTACCGTGATATCGAAGACTATATTGGCAGGATCAATGCGACCCGTGATCCGGCGCAACCGCTTTCTGCTGTCGGCAATGTGGGCTCCGCGCAACGTTGGGGCGTGTTCAATGAGTTCAGTACGCGGCTGAGCTATTTCGACTTGCCTGATGCAATCGTGTCAGGGGAATTGCGTGTGTTTGATTCAAGTATCAGCGATCCGTTTCTGGGGACCGATCAACGCATCAATCGCCGTGGTGACGCGTCACTGGCGTTCCGTCAGGATGTCACCGAGTATGCACTTAACTACGGCATGGAATACAACTATCCTTTTCACGGCGGCGAATACGAAATAGATATCACCACGGTGACCCGCAATGACCAGCAGCCATCGCTGAACATGTTTGTGTCCAAGGTGTTTTTTGACGACATTACCGTGCGTCTGGAGTCCGACAATACCCTGGGTCAGTCACGTTGCCGTGAGCGCCGCCGTTATGACGGTACTACCATCAATGGCAATATCAGTGAAATTGAGGATTCCTGCAGCAGCCGCTATCGTCGCCTGACCTTGCGGGTGCAGACGACGTTCTGAGCGTTGTCAGCGCTATTACTCTGACAGAAACTCAAGCAGCGCCGGATAGAATTCAGCGGGCTTCTCGAAGAACGGCATATGCCCTGCCTGTTCGATCAGGTGCAGGCGTGCATCGGGTATGTCTGCTACCACTTGCTGTGCATCTTCGCGAAAGCTTGCGCCATCCTCTGCCCCACTCAGGAACAGTGTTGGCGCCTCGATATGGGGCCGGTCATACACAGTAGGGTCCTGATACAGCCACTGGGAATTGAGTGCCAGCACCTTGGCCAGCCGTGGCCACTCGCTGCTCAGTGTCCAGCCATAATTGATGTTGATATAGCGTTCGAAGCGCGGGTCCCAGGTTACGAAATAACGCTCGAAGTTGCGACGAACAGCTTCATAGTCGCGGTTGTCGCGGCGTGATTCATAACTGTCCTGCAAGCGCGTCCAGCCCCTGCCCATGCGCCAGTCAGTGAGGGCAATGGGGTTGACCAGCACCAGTTTTTCAGTGGTCTCGGGATAGGAGAAGGCAAACCGTGTGGCCATTACGCCGCCCATGGAATGGCCCAGTATGATCGCTTTTTCAATGCCCAGTTCATCCAGCACAGCATGGGTGTTTGCTACGTGGTCGTGCAGACTGTAAGGCATGATGGGTTTGGAGGAGCGACCGAAACCTATCTGATCGGGTGCGACGACACGGTAGCCTTCAGCCGTCAATCGTGCCATGGTTTCGCCCCAATACTCCGCATACCAGTTCATGCCGTGCAACAACACCACGGTTTTTCCATTTGACCGGCCCTGCGGCCGGGCATCCATGTAGGCCATGCGAATATCATTGCCATAAAGTGTCAGCTCAAGCGTATGCACCGGATAGGGGTAGGGTACATCTTCCAGATTGATACTGGTGGCTTGCAAATCCTCCGGGGCCTGGCGGCGCTCCTGGGCAAGTGCCGGGTTAAGCGCGAGCAGTGTCAGCAGCATTCCGGACAGAATCTGGATAATAAGACTACGGTGCACCAGTCGGCGCGGAATTGTTGTCATGATTTCCTCCATTGTAAAAATACGCGAGTGGCGTCCAAGCCCCGTACCATACGTCAGCTCGGTGACAGGCGCCAGACATCCATTGCCGGGGTCAGGTACCGGAATCTGGATTAACGACTTGAGTGGGGAGTGATTGCGAAGGTCTCAGCGGGCCAGCAAACGTGATACGGATCACCTTCACTGGCCAGCACATCGACAGCAAATACAGGGTTTTAGTGACGCTTTACAGCTCGCCCGCAGCCTCGGCCTCAGCACGTCGGGCTCCTGCCAGAATGCCGGGCATGGCATAGTTGCCTTCGTGACAGGCATATTCGTACATGGGGCCTTCAGTGGCATGATAACTCAGCTCGGCTGTCCACGGCTGGCTGTACAGGTTGTCATCGTCGACGGTGAACTGGTAGACAATCTCTGTGTCCGAATGGCGCATAAATCGTTCAGTAATCACGCCATCTGCAGTGATTGGCACCGAACTTTCAGCAATTTGCAGGGGATTAATGTTGATGGTCTCCACCACCAGCCAGCCGTCTTCGTACCAGCCTCGTGAGTCGCCGAACCACTGGTTCAGTTCCGTCGGGCGGGCATTGGCGCGTGCTTCCTCAGCGCTGTCATACAGCGGAATGATACGGGCGTCGTGGTTCATCTCGACCAGAATGGTGAAGTAATCGTCGGTCTGCACGAACTGATAGGTGCTGTTGTACAGCGTGCCCATCATGCCGGGTCCGGCGGTATTACCGAAACCGATAAAACAGCGCTCTGACAGTGGCAGTGCTTCCGGACCATCAGCGTTGCCCTGGCCGGTGACATAACGTGCCCCAAAGCTGCGGGCAATCTCTACTTTCGGGGTTTCCAGTCGTGGTACACGACCGTTTTCCGGGTCGATAACGTAGGAGGTACGGAACTCGCCCTTGACCAGTGCCAGATTGGAGCCGGGATCGATCCAGAAGTCATTGTAACCTCGCAGTCCGAAGTCGAAGCTGCCTGCCGGTGGCGCCTCGCCACTGCTGGAGTCCGCCGCATCAACTTCGTCAATGGGCAGGCCCGCAACCGAGGTGTTGGCCACGATCATCTGGGCTTCCTCTGGCGTTACCACCAGCTGGTCCACGCCTTGCGGGCGGTTCAGGCTGGTCAGCGACGCATTGGTCCACAGGCCGCTTAAATCGGGGCGTTCTGCGTCCTGGGCGCTGAGCGTTGATGCCATCGCCAATGACAGGCCAAGCAGGGTGTATTTAGCGACGTGCTGACGTGCCTTGATCATGTCCGGACTCCTGATATTGTTCAGTTAAGCTGTAGTCGTTCTGATCCCAACGGTATCCCTGTCGACCGCGCTTGTAAAGTAGGTTCAGATCGGTTGTGACAAAATTGAACAAATTCAGAAGCCGTCACGGTCGCGAAAACCGAGCAAATACAGAATGCCGTCAAGGCCCAGCGTAGAGATAGCCTGTTTGGCAGATTTTTTGACCAGCGGCTTGGCACGGAAGGCCACGCCCAGACCCGCGATAGACAGCATGGGCAGATCATTGGCGCCGTCACCCACGGCAATGGTCTGTTCCAGGCTGATGCCCTCGCGTTGCGCCAGCTCGCGCAGCAGATCGGCTTTGCGCTGGCCGTCAACAATGGGTTCGACGACCTCGCCGGTGACCTTGCCATCGATGATGGGCAGGGTATTGGCATAGACGTAGTCGATGCCGAGCGTTTTTTGCAGGCGTTCAGCAAAATAGGTAAAGCCGCCTGACAGGATGGCGGTTTTGTAACCGAGGCGGCGAAGCTGGTTGATCAGGGTTTCAGCGCCTTCGGTCAGCCGGAGCTGCTCTGCAATCGTTTCCAGGGTGGACTCGGGCAGCCCCTTCAGCAACGCCATGCGCTCCCGGAAACTGGCCTGAAAATCCAGTTCGCCGCGCATGGCACGCTCGGTGATGGCGGCGACCTGATCACCAACGCCGGCGGCCTTGGCAAGTTCATCGATGACTTCGGCGTCAATCAGTGTGGAGTCCATATCAAAGACCACGAGGCGACGGTTGCGCCGGAAAATACTGTCCTGCTGGAAAGCGATGTCGACATTCAGCTCTTGGGCAATGGTCAGAAACTCAGCGCGCAGGGCGTCCGCGTCTTCCGGTTCGCCACGGACAGAGAACTCGATGCAGCCTTTGCCCTGATCATCGGCCAGCCCCAGCGCCATGCGGCCGGACAGGCGGTCAATGTGATCGATATTGAGGCCGTGCTGTGCGGTGATGGAGCTCACGCGGGCAATATGGTCGGCCGTTACCCGGCGCGCCAGCAAGGTGACGATGTGACGCGATTTACCCTGGCCGGTAACCCATTGCTCGTAATCATCTGCACTCACCGGCGTAAAACGCACCTGTTGGTCGAGCTGGGACGCGCGTGTACGCACATCATCCAGCACATGGGATTGTTCGTGCTGGGTATCTATGTCTACCAGAATACCAAATGACAGCGTGTCATGGATGACAGCCTGGCCGATGTCCAGAATGCTGACGTCGGATCGCGCCAGTATGCCGGTAATGGCAGCGGTCAAGCCGGGGCGATCAGGGCCGGTAATGTTGATCAGGACAATCTGTTTCAAGGTCAGGCGCTCCGGAATCCTGGGAACTGCGACTGGGGGTCGGCAACGTAAGGCGCGTATTGTACCCGTAAAAGTGCATCCCTCACAGATGCCGATGCATTGCCCAGTCTTGCAGCATGAGCAAAGGCAGGTATACTCCGGTGCGAATCAATTGAACGGAATTCCCGCGATGAACAAGCTAGTCCTTCTTGCCTTTGGTGTCAGTGTGCTGGCAGCTGCCTGCAGTGATAACGCATCAACGACCGCGCCCGCCGTGGTTGCCGACGATGAGCCCTGTCTGCAGGCCGATCTCGTGCTTCATAATACGACTGTCTATACCGCCAATGACGCTCAGTGGACGGCTGAGGCCGTAGCCAGCAGGGATGGCAGGATTGTATTTGTCGGCAGCAATGCCGATGCCGAAGCTTACATGTGTGGCTCCGCCAATGTCATGGACATGGCGGGCAATACTGTTTATGCCGGTTTCACTGACAGTCACCAGCATCTCGAAGGCGTAGGGCGCCGAACCAAGACTCTGAGTCTGTTCGGCATTGCCACCCTGCAGCAAACCGTGCAGACCATTGAGCAGTGGGCACAGACCATTCCCGAAGGCGACTGGATTCTGGGTCGCGGCTGGATTGAGCGTGAATGGACCGATGAGCGTCGGTTTCTGAACAAGGCCGACGTCGATTCATTTACTGCCAACAAGCCTTTGTACATGCCGCGAGCGGACGGCGTGTCGGCGTTGGTCAACTCGCGGGCCCTGGAACTGGCAGGGGTGACACGTGACACCCCTGATCCGGAAGGTGGCCGTTTTGAACGGGATCTGGACGGCAATCCGACCGGTTATGTGCTGGCCAATGCCATGAACGTCTTCCGTGATATTTTGCCGCCGGAGACCGACGACTATCTGAAGGACAATCTGCTGCGTGGTCTGCAGGCGAATGCTGCCATGGGCTGGACGCAGACCCAGGACGCAGGTATGTCCTATCGGCTGGTGGATCTGATGAAAGAGATTCACGCTGAAGGTGATATGGCGCACCGTATATACGCGGCCATACCCATTGCTGAGGCCGACGAAATGCTAGAGCGCGGGCGTGAAACAACAGCAGACGACATGTTTGATGTGCGTGGCATCAAGGTATTCATAGACGGCACTTTGGGCTCTCGTGGCGCAGCCCTGATCGAAAATTATTCGGATGCCGACCACAACGGTTTCATGAATCGTACCACCAAAGAAGAATTGGTGCCGGTGCTGCACGCTGCCTTGCGACAGGGTATTCAGATTGAGACCCATGTGATCGGGGACCGTGCCGTACGCACGCTGCTGGATTGGTATGACGAGGCTTATGCGGCAGTGCCACGCAATGAATGGGCCAGTGAGGACCTGCGCTGGCGCATGGAACACGCTCAGATTATTCCGCCCAGTGACCAGCAACGTTTTGTTGACCTGGGCGTGCTGCCATCCATGCAGCCCAGTCACGGTATCGGTGACCTGAATTTCGCTCCTGATCGGCTGGGCCCGGATCGCCTCGGTTACGCTTACCCCTGGCAGCAGCTGGTGGAGCAGGGCCTGATGATTCTGGGTGGTTCCGATGCGCCGGTGGAAGCCGGCGATCCGCGCATCGAGTTTTATGCCGCCATTACCCGCAAGCGTCTGGATGGCACCGATGGCGCCGGCTGGCACCCGGAGCTGGCAGTCTCGCGTGAAACTGCGCTCAAGATGTTTACTTTGTGGCCAGCGCACGGGGCGTTTCAGGAACACCTGCGCGGTTCAGTGGAGGTCGGTAAATATGCTGATTTCACTGTGTTCAACCGGGACTTCATGACGGTTGATCCCCAGGATATTCTGACCGCACAAACGGTGCTGACCGTGGTCGGCGGCGAGGTCACCTATCAAGGCAGGTGACTGCCAACGGCGGTCGCTGTGCTAGTGCTGCTGAGCGCGCGAGTCACTGCGGGCGATTGAATCGCCCCATGTAGACTGACTTGCCCAGCACATGCCCGTCCATTGCCGCCATCACCGCATCGCGGGTTTCCAGCGGATCGTCTGTCGCACCGATGTTCAGTTCGGTGTCCAGCGCATAAACCTCAAACAGGTAATGATGTCTGGGGCGCGTGGCCGGTGCACCGGGCCCGCGGTAGACGCGACCGGTGGCGCTGATCTGGGAGGCACCATTGGGTAGCTGGTTGCCTTCGGGCTGGTTTTCCGCCAGCCCGTCCACTGTGCCGGGGATATTCCACACCACCCAGTGCACCTGGGTGCGCGTGCCGCGGTTGGGCGCAAAGTCCAGATCCATCATGTTGATGACAAAACTGCGGGTGCCCTCCGGCGCGTTAACCCAACTGAGGGCAGGCGACGTTCCGCCACCTGGTCGGGCATCTTCTGCGGCCTGCGAGAAGCGCACCGGTATGTTACCCCCGTCTTCAAAGCCGTCGACGGTGAGGACAAAGTTACCCTGCGCCTGGACAGTGGAGCTGAAAATCAATGTCATGGCGAGTAGCGCCATGAATCCCGTGAGCGAACGTTGTCCTGCAAGCATGCTGGCTCTCCTGGTGTAATTTGGTAAGGGCTGTGAACATCAAAAGATGGGGCACTGTCGCAGGACGGATGACGTATCAGTCGTCCTCGGATCTGGCCTCAACTGTCTGCAGCTCACCGCCATCGGCATAAACAGAGATTATGATGGGCCGACAACAGACGCTGCAATCTTCAGTATACTCCTGCTCCGTGACCGAGCAGTCAACGACAACCTCTATGGACTCCCAGCAGTATGGACATTGCAGAGTGGCAAGTTCAGTCAGCATAGCGATGCACCTCCTGGTTTTTGCTAGGTGGCAAGGACCCAGCGAGTTGTTGGAGCCTTGCGTGTAAGAATGCCATAATCCAGACCCTGACAGCGTAACAATATGAACCACGCTGAGTCACTTCAAGCACGAGATTTATGCATTATGGAATCCATCCCACGCGCGATCGGGCGCCGACTGGCCGCCTACCTGAGTAAGCCCCGCCCGGGCTATGAACGCCTGAGTCGCCTGCCATTGCAGGATATCATGGATACGCTGCAGCCAGCCGACATTGTGCTGGTAGATGGTAACAGCCATATCAGCACCGCTATCAAGTACCTGACCCAGTCAACCTGGTCGCACGCCTGTCTTTATGTCGGTGCCGAGAAGGCGGACGTGGAGCAGCCCAGCTTGATAGAAGCTGATCTCAATGATGGCGTCACTCAGGTGCCGTTGCGCAAATATGAGCAATTCAACCTGCGTATCTGCCGCCCGGTAGGGCTAAGTGCTGAGGACAAGGCCTCCATCATTGCGTTTGCCCGGGCCAGGGTAGGACATGTTTATGACCTGAAGAATATTTTTGATCTTGCCCGGTATCTGATCCAGAGTCCCGCCGTGCCGGTCAGGTATCGTCGGGACCTGATCACCTTTGGTAGCGGTGAGCCGACCCGGGCCATCTGTTCAACGCTGATTGCCGAGGCATACCAGGAAGTTGGCTATCCGATCCTGCCGGAATTTATCAGGGTCGAGAATAAGAAGGGAGAAGCAGTTTCCATGGCGCGGCATTTCACCCACTACGTGCCCGGAGATTTTGATCTGTCACCTTATTTTAGTATCATCAAGCCGACCATTGAGCACGGTTTTTCCCTGAGTGCTCCGCCACAGTCGGAATAAGTATGTGTCCATGATATTTAATCCGGCTGACCGGGATCTGACGCAGCTTGCCGTTCAGATCAACTATTGTGTCTCTTGTACAGGCTGTCAGAGCCAGGTCAAACATTTTATGCAAAACGCAGTGCTGTTAGTATTGTTTAGCGTGTCAATTTTCATTGGCACTATTTTCGAGTTTCCTCTTCCCGGAACCACGATCATGCAGACAGGGCAGACCATCGCGGTCCTGTGCGCTGGCGCTTTGCTTGGCCCGCTATTGGGGGCCGCCAGTGTAGGGCTGTATCTTGTGCTCGGTATCGCCGGCCTGCCAGTATTCAGTGAAGGTGCCTCTGGCGCGCAGGTGCTGTCAGGTCCCAGTGGGGGTTACCTGATAGGCTTCGTGATCGCGGCCGGGGCAATGGGGCTATGGCGTAACGCCGGGCTAATGCGAACGCCCGTGACGGCAGTACCGGGCATGCTGCTCGGGCACGTTGTTATCCTGGTGTGTGGATGGTCATGGATGAGTGTTCTCATGGGGCCCCAGGCAGCGTACGAGAATGGCATTGCACCGTTCTACCTGGGTTCTTTGGTAAAATCTGTGCTGGCAGCCCTGCTGGTACTTGCCATACAGCGGCTGGTGCCCGGTGGGCGCAAAGAACTCTCTCAAGAGTAAACGATTGCGCAGTGCATCATCAGGCCCGGCTTGCTGGCGTGAGTGGACTCCAGTTGGATCAACGTCTTATTTTTTTGTTGCTACCCGGTGCACCAAATACAGCTTGCGTAAGCTCTCCACGGTCAGCACAAAGGGATAACTGTCCGGTTGACCCATGCTTCGCGCCAGTACATTCAGCACGCTGCTGAGTCGCACCCAGCGATTGACCATGTCCAGGAATGAGTCGGGGTCGGTTTCGCTGTCGGTATTATCGACAGGGAACCTGTTGTCTTCCAGTCGGTTCCGGGTGAAAGGGTCGGTTTGTATGGCGATGGTCCTGGGATTGATGCCAAACTCTTCTGCGGCGTTTAGGGTGTCGGTCATGTGAAGGTAGTGCGCCCAGGTTTCTGCCCAGTCTTCCCAGGGGTGGGAGGCGGCATAACTGCTGATGTAAGTTTGCTGCCAGTTGGCGGGCGGGCCATTCTGGTAGTGCTGCTGCAAGGCAGTGCCGTAGTCCAGACGTTCGTCACCAAAGAATTGGCGGCAGACGGTCAACCAGGGCGTGTCGCGGACCAGCAGGTCCCAGTAATAGTGACCGGACTCATGGCGGAAGTGGCCGAGCAGTGTGCGGTAAGGTTCGTGCATCTGCTGGCGTAGCTGCTCGCGGTGGGCAGGGTCGGCTTCCATAATATCGAGTGTGATGACGCCGTCTTCATGTCCGGTCATCACCGGCGGCTCCCCCTGTTGCCAGCGCAGCAGTTCGAAACCGAGGCCGCGGTAGGGATCAATGTTGCGATTGTTGACTGGCAGTCCAAGAATTATAAGCTGGGCGATCAGTTGACGTTTGGCACCTTCGCAGGTCTGCCAATACTCGGCATTGTCAGCCTGGCTCAGGTCGGGGATGGTGATGTTGAGGGCGCAGGCGGTGCACAGAATGCCAGTGCGCACGTCAGTCACGAGCCAGTTACACTGCGCAGGGGAGTGGAGGTTGGCGCATCGGGCATAGCTGCGACGGGTATTGGTGTCTTCGCCGTGAATGTACCATTGCTCTTGCGTTTCGGCGGGTTCCAGGCTTATTACCTGGCCAATATTGGGCTGATAGGCCACCGCAGCGCCGCAGCGCAAACAGACTGAGTTGTCAAAAAAAAGCAGTTGGCCGCACTGACATTGATGAACATGCCCGTATGATGTGCCTGTCAATTTTTGCACCTATTCGCTCTGCTGCCGGGAAATTTCTGTCGGGCCGTCGAAATAGGTTTGTCGGATGGCTTCATGCAGGTCGGTAAAATCGACCTGAATTTCATCCACGAAAGCGTGAAGTCGATCCGGCTCTGCCGCCAGTACCGCGATTTCGGCATCTGCCAGGTGCTGGCGGCAGGTTTCCACTTCGTTAAGCGCGGTTTCGTTGCGTGGCAATGTCAGCAAGGCATTAGCCAGCCGCTCCAGGCTGCAGGCAACTGCTCGCGGAAAATTCCGGTTCTGCAGCAGAAAGCTTAGCACGTCCGGCCCGCGAATCCGCAGGCGCACATGTTGGCGATACATCTGGTACCCGGTGAGTGATTTGAGCACACTCATCCACTGCAGGTTTTCAAACGGGGTCAGTTCGCCCGGACTGCGTGGCAGCAGATTGGCGGAGCGCACATCAATAATACGGGTGGTCATGTCGGCGCGCTCCAGCTGGCGGCCAAGCATCAGGAAAGTGCGTACCTGGGTGTAGCTGAGCGAGCCCTCAATCAGTCCGTTGACGGTCTGGCAGCTGTGAATGACCCGGCGCAGGAAAGCATCGCGCTTGCGCGGCGTCACACCGGATTCGACCAGGTCGCGCACGCCCAGATAAAGCTGGTTGATCTCTTCCCATATTTCGCGCGGAATAACATCGCGCGTGGTCCTCAGATTTTCACGGGCCGCAGACAGGGAGCTGATGATGGAGCCGGAATAGCGTCGATCGCTGCAGATAAAGGACAGGACGCTGACTTCGTCACGGTTGGGGTACAGCTCATCAAACAACTCGCCGTGTCCGGTAATGGCGATAATCTCCGACCAGCCCAGCTGTGTGGCACGCGGCAGGTCCAGCATCAGGTTGCTGTTAACGCTCAACAGTCGTGCGGTGTCTTCGGCACGTTCAATATAGCGTGCAAGCCAGTAAATATTTTCTGCAACACGTGAAAGCATTTTAGTTACCTGCTCTCTGTGAAAGTCCGGGGCTATTGGTCAGGCCGTCGATGTCGACTATCCAGGTGTCCTTGCTGCCGCCACCCTGGGATGAATTCACCACCAGTGAACCCTTGGTCAGCGCCACGCGCGTCAGCCCGCCGGTGGTTACGAAAGTCGATTCGCCCGACAGAATAAAGGGGCGTAAATCCACGTGGCGTGATTCCATGCCATGGTCAATCAAGGTGGGTGAGGTGGACAGCGCCAGTGTCGGCTGTGCCATGTAGTTGCGCGGATCTGCCTTGATCAGTTCGGCAAATTTCTTACGCTCCTTTTTGCTTACGTGCGGGCCGATCATCATGCCGTAACCGCCGGACTCATTGGCGGGTTTAACGACCAGTTTGTCCAGATTGTCGAGCACGTAATTACGGTCATCTTCAAACATGCACAGGTAACTGGGCACGTTAGGCAACAGCGCTTCCTGATCAAGATAGTATTTGATGATTTTGGGCACAAAGGCGTACACCACCTTGTCGTCCGCGACGCCAGCGCCGGGCGCATTGGCGAGTGCGACATTGCCTTTGCGCCAGGCGCGCATCAGGCCCCGGCAGCCCAGTGTAGACTCGGGGTTGAAAACTTCGGGATCCAGAAACATGTCATCAACACGGCGGTAGATCACATCAACCCGTGACAGGCCGTCTACCATACGCATGTAGACGCAGTCGTCGTCACCCACCACGAGGTCCGAGCCTTCCACCAGCTGCACGCCCATCTGTTGTGCCAGGTAGGCATGCTCGTAGTAGGCGGAGTTATAAATGCCGGGTGTCAGGATGACGATGGATGGATCATCTCCGGGGCGTGGTGACATTGATGCCAGCATGTCATAAAGCTGGGAGGTATAATCGTCCACTGGCTGGATCTGACCGGAGGCAAACAGTTCTGGCATCACGCGTTTGGTCACATTGCGGTTTTCCAGCATGTAGGACACACCCGACGGTACCCGCAGGTTATCTTCCAGCACATACAGAGTGCCATCCTTGTCGCGCACCAGGTCTGAGCCACATATATGAGCCCAGACATTATGCGGTGTTTTGATACCCACGCACTGGGGCCGGAAATTGACCGAGTGAGTCAGCAGTTCCCTGGGGAAAATACCATCTTTGATGATTTTCTGATCGTGATACAGGTCATTGATAAACATGTTCAGGGCCTGTACGCGTTGCTTCAGGCCGGCTTCGGTCTTTTGCCATTCCTGTAGCGGTATGATGCGCGGCACGATATCAAAGGGCCAGGCGCGGTCGATCATGGCGCCTTCGGTGTATACAGTAAAGGTGATGCCCATCAGCTGAATGGCAACGTCGGCAGCGGTCTTGTGCTCCTGAAGTTCCCGGGCGTCGAGGTTGGCGAGATACTGGCATAACTTGTCGGCTTCCGGGCGTGGTTTGCCGTCAGCAGCGATCAGTTCGTCGTAGAATCCGGTAGCTTTGTATTCTTCCCAGTTGATGTTGCTCATTCACCCTCGTTTTGGCTTTGTGTCTTGATCAGTCTGAACCCGTTCTGTGCGAACCAATTTGTTTAAACCAACCTGTATAAACCAGTTCAGTCAAACCAGGTTGTATGAACACAGTGAAGCAATCTGTGTACCAGCTTTGGAAAGTCTGTTCTCTGCATCTATCTTTTCACGGCTCGCGCGAGCTGACAACTGTTTGCTAATAAAATTATGATAACTTGCTTTTGGCACAGGCGTTGCTATCCTCTTAACATACTCTCTGGAAGCCTAACCCGATGACCATCCGCGTAGCACTGAAACATTCCACCCGTTATGATTTTGACCGGCCTATTGAGGTTGGTCCACATCAGGTCCGGCTGAAGCCGGCACCGCATTGCCGCACGCCCATTGATGCGTACAGCCTCAAAATAACCGGGGGTGAATATTTCATCAATTGGCAACAGGACCCCTTTGGCAACCACATCGCGCGCCTGGTATTTCCGGAAAAAATCTCCCGCCTGCATATCGAAGTTGAACTCATTGCCCCGATGACGGTGGTGAACCCGTTTGACTTTTTTGTGGAAGAGTATGCCGAGCATTTTCCCTTCGATTACCCACCTGATCTGCGTAAAGAGCTGGCACCTTATCTGGAAAGTAACCAGTCGTGGCCGCTGCTGGATAAGTGGCTGAGCAGCGTCAAGCGAGAAAAAACAGATATTACCGGTTTCCTGGTGGGCCTGAATCAACGCCTGGCACAGGATATCGAATACCTGATTCGTATGGAGCCCGGCGTGCAATCGCCACAGGAAACACTGAAGCTGGCTCGTGGGTCCTGTCGCGACTCGACCTGGTTGCTGGTGCATATCCTGCGCCGACTGGGTCTGGCCGCACGCTTCGTCTCGGGCTACCTGGTGCAATTGACCGCCGATGTGAAGGCGCTGGACGGTCCGTCCGGTACCGACAAGGATTTCACCGATCTGCATGCCTGGTGTGAAGTGTTTATTCCGGGTGCAGGCTGGATAGGTCTGGACCCGACCTCGGGTCTGTTTGCCGGCGAAGGCCATTTGCCGCTGGCGGCGACGCCGGACCCGGCGGGTGCGGCCCCGATTACCGGTGCTACCGAACCCACGGAAGTGACCTTTGGCTTTGACATGAGCGTGACCCGGGTGCACGAAGATCCGCGCGTCACCAAACCTTATACCGATGCGCAGTGGTCGGATATTGAAGAACTGGGTAATGTCGTGGACAGTGAACTGGACGCGCTGGATGTCCGGTTGACCATGGGCGGCGAGCCCACATTTGTGTCAGTTGATGATATGGATGCACCAGAATGGACCATTGCCGCGCAGGGGCCCACCAAACGTAAATTGTCAGAACAGTTGATGCAGCGCTTGCGCCCGCATTACGCGCCCAACTCCTTATTGCAGTATCAACAGGGTAAATGGTATCCGGGTGAGGTTCTGCCACGCTGGGCACTGGCCTGCTACTGGCGCCGGGATGGCAAACCCATGTGGCGTGACGACCAGTGGCTGGCTGACATCGACAGGGACTATGGTTATGGCGAAAAAGAGGCCAGGGGCTTTGCCAACGCTCTGGTAACTGCGCTCAAGGTGCCCGGTCGTTTCCTGATACCGTGTTACGAAGATGCCTACTACTATCTGTGGCTGGAGCAACAGCAGCCAGCGGATCTCGACCTGCACGCTGAAGATCTGAGCGATGATATCAATCGCGCGCGGCTGGCGCGGGTACTGGAGCGCGGTCTGGATAAACCCGTGGGACTGACGCTGCCGCTGACGCGCGAGAAGGATCGCTGGATGACTGGGCACTGGCCGCTGAAACGTGACCATCTGTTCCTGATTCCGGGTGACTCGCCGATGGGTTTGAGGCTGCCGCTGTCTTCGTTGCCAATCAAAAAGCGAGAAGAGATCCAGCCGCGTTCGCCATTTGCAGAGTTGCCCGATCTGGATGATCTGCATACACAGGCGGGGGAGGTGGCGCGCATGTATAACCATGTGCCGACTGAAGTCTCGGGTACGCCCGGGCACCATCACCTGGCAGCCGGACAGAACTGGCAGGAACAGTTGGTGGATGCCGCCGACGAAGGCGTCATCGGCACCGCGCTGTGCATCGAAGCACGCGAGGGGAAACTGTTTGTATTCCTGCCGCCGCTGCCACTTCTGGAGGACTATCTGAGCTTGCTGGCGGTCGTTGAACATACGGCGGCAGCACTGAATCTGCCGGTATGTATTGAGGGCTACTCGCCGCCGGCCGATCCGCGTCTGGAAAAGTTCATGATTACGCCGGACCCGGGAGTTATTGAAGTTAACGTCATGCCGGCCTCGTCATGGCCGGATCTGGTTAACAATACGCGTATCCTGTACGAGGAAGCGCGGCTGACCCGGCTGGGTACGGAAAAATTCATGCTGGACGGGCGTCATACCGGCACTGGCGGCGGCAATCACGTCACTCTGGGCGGGCGCACGCCGGAAGAGTCACCTTTCCTGCGCCGTCCGGATCTGCTGGGCAGCATGTTGACTTTCTGGCAACACCACCCCAGTTTGTCGTATCTGTTTTCCGGCATGTTTATCGGGCCGACCAGCCAGGCGCCGCGTGTGGATGAGGCCCGTCACGAGGCCCTGTATGAACTGGAAATCGCCCTGTCGCAAATGCCCAGGGGTGATGTCAAGGAGCCTTGGCTGGTGGATCGCCTGGTGCGCAATCTGCTGACCGATATTACCGGTAATACCCATCGTGCCGAGTTCTGTGTCGACAAGATGTATTCCCCGGACTCAGCCACCGGGAGGCTGGGTTTGCTGGAGCTACGCGGTTTCGAAATGCCACCGCACCCGGAAATGAGCCTGATGCAGCAATTGTTGATTCGGGCGCTGGTCGCGCGTTTCTATAAGGAGCCCTACCGCAAACCGCTGGTGCGCTGGGGCACGGCATTGCACGACAAATGGATGATGCCGCATTTTATCTGGCAGGATCTTGCCGATGTCCTGTTTGACCTGCGCGAGCACGGCTTTGACTTTGATCTGTCATGGTTTGCCCCGTTTCTGGAGTTCCGCTTCCCGATGATTGGTGAGGTGCGCTATGAAGGTACGCACCTGAGCCTGCGTCAGGCGATCGAACCCTGGCATGTACTGGGGGAAGAGGCCAGTGGCGGCGGCACCGCGCGTTATGTGGATTCTTCCGTGGAACGTCTGGAAGTGAAGCTTACCGACTTCAACCCGTCACGACATGTGCTGACCTGCAACGGTTATAAAGTGCCGCTGCAGTCCACCGGGATGCCGGGGGTAGCCGTTGCCGCTGTGCGTTATCGGGCCTGGCAGCCGCCGTCGGCATTGCACCCACGCATCAAGGTACATGCGCCGCTGGTGTTTGACCTGATAGACACCTGGCATCAACGCTCCATGGGTGGATGTACCTACCATGTGGTGCATCCGGCCGGGCGTAACTATGAGACTTTCCCGGTCAATGCCAACGAAGCCGAGGCACGCCGCATGGCGCGCTTCTGGGCACATGGCCACAGCCACGGCAAGATCGACCATGTGCCGCAGGCGCCAGGGCAGGATTATCCGCATACGCTGGATTTAAGACGTGCCGGTGTTGCCGGCACTGGTCTATAATGTTCCCCCGGCCAAATTGGCAGTACACCACACTGCGGTAAACGATATGCAGCCTTCGGGCATTAAAGATCCTGCCTTGAATGACCTGCTGGGCGACTATCCCGGTTACAACGGCCGCGATGAGTTGCTCGGTCCCGGTCAGCAGCCACGCCCGCATTGGCAGGCCTTGCTGGCCGAATTTGTCGCCATGGGCGCCGATACCCTGGTCGCCCGTAGCGAAGAAGCGCAGAGTCTGCTGCACGAAAACGGTGTCACCTTTAACCCCTATGAAGATGATCCGGGACAGTTGCGCTCCTGGCGCCTGGATTGTCTGCCCTATGTGATCAGTGATGACGACTGGTCTTACCTTGAAGCCGGTCTGCGACAGCGCAGCCGATTACTGGCGCTTTTGCTGGATGATCTTTATGGCGAGCGGCTGGTCATCGATGAAGGTCTGCTACCGCCAGAGCTCGTGTTTACCCATCCCGCATTCCTGTTTTCCGCAGCTGATTCGCCATCACAGGTGGATCGGCCACTGTTGATTTTTCACGGGACTGATGTCATTCGTGATGAACAGGGGCAGTGGCAGGTATTGGCTGACTGGACTCAGTCACCTGCGGGCGTGGGTTATGCGCTGGAGAATCGAATAACCCTGTCACGCGCATTACCTGGCGTTTATCGGGATGCGCCAATGAAGCGTCTGGCCGGATTTCTGCAGGCCCAGCACCGTTGTCTGGCCAGTCTGGCAAGCAATCAGCGCCAGGAGCCCAATATCGTGCTGTGGACGCCCGGTCCCGGTAGCCCAGGTTATTTTGAACATGCCTGGCTGGCAAACTACATGAACTTTCCGCTGGTGGAAGGCGACGATCTGGTGGTCCGGGATGGTCAGGTCGCGGTGCGGACGCTGGGTGGGTTGCATCAGGTGGATGTCATCATGCGCCATATCAATGATCCCTGGTGTGATCCACTGGAGCTGCGGCCGGACTCCCTGCTCGGCGTGCCGGGTCTGATGCAGGCAGCGCGCAGCGGGCATGTGCATGTGGTCAACGCATTGGGCGCCGGGGTGCTGGAGCACCCGGCACTGGCCGCTTTTTTGCCGGATCTGTGTCAGCGGCTGTTGGGCGAAACTCTGATGCTGCGTGGCCGCGACGCGCTCTGGTGCGGCGATCCGCAGGCACTGGAGCAGATCCGGAGCTCGATGGACGAGTGGGTATTGCGAGACATCACCCGTCCCGGTAAAACTTACCATGTCGATCAGATGGGACTGGAAGCGGTGCAGACACTGCGTTTTGATCTGCAATCGCGGCCGCACCTGTTTACCGCCCAGAAACCGCTGCGGGCCGCAGTGACGCCCGGATTCAATCCGGTGAGTAAATCCGTGGAAAGGCAAACCACCACTTTACGTTTTTTCTCCGCTATCGAAGCGGAATACATCAACAAACCGGTGCGTGATCATGCCTTCCGGATCATGCCCGGAGGCCTGGCCTGGGTCGGTGAGCCGGGCACTGCCATGATGAAGAGCCGGGTGGTGAAGGACATTTGGGTACTGGCACAATCGCCACAACCGCATGTCAGTATGCTGCGGCAGGCGCAGGGACCGATACTGGTCACCCGGGACGGCAAGGATCTGCCCTGTCGGGTGGCAGAGAGCCTGTTCTGGATGGGGCGTTACGGAGAGCGTCTGGATATCCGGGCCCGACTGCTGCGCGAAGCCCTGGGCCGGTTGTTGCAGGAGAGTCCACAAGAGGCGGTGGTCACTTTGTTGCCGGATCTGCTCACAGCGTTGGGTGTCGCGCCTGATGAGGATGAGCTTGCCGAGGAGCTCGCAGCCATGGGCGAACACCCGCGGTTTTCTGCGGAATATCTGCTGGCGCGCGATCGGCTACTGCATCTGCTATCTGACCAGGCACCCGACGGGCTGCCGGCGACCTTCAGTCATTTTATCCGCAATAGTCGGGCGGTGCGCGATCACCTGGGCGATGATGCCTGGCGCTCGGTCAGTAGTATACGTCAACGCTGCAATGCCATCGCCCGCACCAAAGGCGCGGTAGCCGGTCAGCGCTTGCTGGAAGCGATCGTGATCGATCTGGCGGCTTTTTTCGGCTTGTGCAATGAGACCATGCCCCATCACTATGGTTGGCGGTTCCTCGATATCGGACGCTTTATAGAGCGTATACTGGGTACCCTGCAGTTGCTCAAACTGGCACTGCTGACCGCCAACCAGCCGGGTATTCCCTTGTGGGAGGTGGTTCTGGCCACCACTGATAATTTCACCGTCTACCGTCGACGCTACCGCTCGCAATTGCACCCGTCCGCCATCCTGGACCTGTTGTTGTTTGATGAAACCAATCCGCGCTCCGTGGGGTATATGCTCAAGCGACTGGGGCGTCAAGTGGCACGTTTACCGTCCACGGACGAAAACACGTCCTATCGCAACCTCGAGAACCGGCTGATTATTCAGGCCTCCAGCACGCTGCACCTGGTTGATATCGAAAGTCTTGCTGATCTTGAGCATTCGGAAGAGGCCCGCGAGATTCTGATGGATTTGCTGGATGAGTTGATAGAACCCATGGCGGAATTGTCCAATGCCGTTTCGCACAGTCATTTCAGCCATGTGGAGGCGTCACGTCAACTGGTCACCATGGAGGTGGGTCACTGATGAAATATCAGCTTAAACATCTGACCCGTTACGAGTACAGTGGGCCGGCGACGCTCAGCCACAACGAGGCACGCATTTTGCCACGGCAATTGCCCTGGCAGACCAGCAGTAATACTCAGTTGATCATCAATCCGGGCGGGCTTGGTTTTTCTGAGCGACAGGATTTTTTTGGCAACCGGGTCACTTACTTTGCCATTGAAGCGGTGCATAACAGTCTGGAGGTGGTGGTTTCCAGTGAAGTGGAGACCTTTCCGCGGCCAGCGCAGGATTTTTTTTCCGGCACGGCATGGGAGGACGCAGCGGCAGAGATGTCGTGCGCTGTTCGCAGTGGCAACAGGGACAGTATTGCTGCCCGGCTGTTCGTGCTGGATTCACCTTTTATCGCAAGGCAGTCGGCGTTGATGGAGTACGCCCGGGTCAATTTTGCCTCCGGTCGGCTGTTGCGCGATGCCTTGCTCGAGCTCAACAAGCGCATATTTGATGAGTTTACCTACGATGAAGATTCCACCACGCTGGCAACTCCGTTGCAGGAAGTACTGGAGACAAAGCGTGGCGTGTGTCAGGACTTTGCGCATTTGCTGATTGGTTGCCTGCGCTCCATCGGCCTGGCCGCGCGCTATGTCAGTGGTTATATGGAAACTTCGCCACCGCCCGGTCAGGAAAAACTGCTGGGCGCTGATGCCACGCATGCCTGGGTCGCCGTTTTTATTCCCGGCTGGGGCTGGCAGGAAGTGGATCCGACCAATGGCTGTGTGCCGGACGAGCGCTATATAATCCTGGGCTGGGGACGCGATTTCGCTGATGTGACGCCGTTAAAGGGCGTGATGACCGGTGGCGGCGAACACAAACTTACGGTAGCCGTGGATGTTATCCCGATTGTTGACGTCGCCAATGAACGTTCGCTGTTCTGATTACTGCTCAACCGTATAAGTCAGGTCGATACTCTGGCTTTGTCCTGATGTCGCTTCCAGCTTGACCCGATCATTGATCGTATAATCAATCTCAAGGCTGTTTTCAGTTTCGAAAAGACCGACGGCATAGCGAATGAATATACGCGGTGTTATGTACTTGCCCAGCATCAGGCTGCTGTCATTGACATCACCGCGGCTGTTAATAGCAAACGTGTCCAGCCCCAGCTGGTTTTGAATCTGATCGGTAAGTCCCTGACCCTGTTTGATGCCCAAAGACGTAATTGCACCTACCAGCGCATTGCCGTCCTGCTCCGTGCCGATTTCAGCGATCGGGCGGCCGGTGATCATCACTGCCAGAATGTCACCGTCGGGCAGTGTCGGGGTAGAGAACAGGCTGCTGCGGATATCACGCATGGTGCCGTTCATCTGCACACCAACACGCATGTTTTCCACCGTGCGCACGGCGCGGATGTCGATGGCGGGATTGTCATAGGTTCCCATGAACAACAGTTTCCCCTGTTCGATGTTCAGGGTTCGGCCGTAAATTTCGAAACTGCCTTCTGCCACCTCCAGTTCGCCGTAGGTCAGCGGCGGTGCCTCTGGCCGCTGGTCGATATCAAGCTGGCCGGTCAGGCGTGCATTGAGCCCGAAGCCGGCAATATTGACACTATCGCCGAGAATGAGCTGGATATCCCCGGTCAGCGGTATGTCAGCAAGAATGCCGCGATCGACGCGCGCCGCGTTGCGGACGTCACTGTCCTCGTCGGCGGCCACAATGACAGTATCACTGGACACATCCACGGCACTTTCCGGCAACGTCGTAATGCGGGCAGCAACGCGAGGAATAATGAGTTGTCCGTTGATATCGATGCCATCGAGGCTGGCAGTGCCGCGCAGGTCAGGGCTGATGGCGACAGACAGGTCGGGCAGATCTGCCACGACAAAATTGGTGCCGGCGATCTGTAACGTCAGACTGCGCTCGTCGCTGAATGGCTGCATTATATCGCTGTTGAACTCAAGAGAGCCGACGCCTGACTCGGCGTAGCCGGATAACGTGAACACATCCGCGTCATCGCTACTCAGAGTGATTTCTATAGCCCGCATATCCAGTCCCAAGGCGGGCATCTGGAATCCGGCTTCGCTGAGCATGATGTCGCCACCAACCACGGGCGATGCCAGTGAGCCGTCGATATTCAGTCGTCCGTCCAGCTCGCCGGTTACGTTGGTCAGCTGTGGCGCAAGCGCTTCAACCCAGCCCAGGTCATCAAAGTCCAATTGCACATTGCCATCCAGCTCGCGGGCCTCGGTCATGCGCAGGCTGGCGTTGGCTGAGCCGCGCATGGCAGCCGCAGTGCTGTCCGGATCTTCCTGAACAAACTGAATCTGGCTGCTTACCTGCCATTCACGGTTTTGCTGACTGGCCTGCAGTGCAATATTGGACCAGACAAAGTGAGTGATCAGCGGTTCCGCTAGTTCATTGCCTGCCAATTCATCAACAGACGGCTCTGACTGTAAATAAAAGTTGCCATTTTCGCTGCTGGTGTTGATATCAATGTTCAGTCCGTTGATGTCAGATATGGCACCCGTCACTGTCGCGTCGAGTGAGACTGTTCCCTCCAGGGCCATATCCGCAGGCAGGGTGAATGGCAGGCGGATGTCAGCGCTGGCAGCAGTGGCGGCATGGAAGTCCATACCCGTCGTCTGCGCAATATTCCGCTCTGACGGGACGTCGTTGAGAGCTGTCAGCGGGTAGTCCTGCAACATAATCTGTGCTGCAAGTTGCTCACTGTCGGTCAACGTTGCATCGACACACAGGCTGGTTGCAGCCATGTCCCAGCACAGCGTATCCAGATTCATTTGAGCCGCAGTCAGCGACAAGTCTGCCGTCTGTGTTTGCTGCCAGCGGCCGTAGTCGGAGTCGATTTCGCTGCTCAACAGGCGCCCTTGCCAGCCGCCATTGGTGACACTGCCGTCTGCGTTCAGACGCAGGTTGACCAGGGAGCTGTCGATGCGTAACAGAAGATTGTGTGCGTCGGGCTGCCCGCGCAAGCGCAACAGCGCATCAGTGATGGTTTCGGTGGTATCACCCACTGGAACCTGAATGTTGGAGGTCGTCAGCTCAATTTCGTTCATGCCGCCGCGGTTTTGTCCGGTGACGACAAGTTCGGGGATACTCAGTGCGCCCAGCACGACGTCATTGGCGGTCAGATCCAGATCAATCACCGGCTGTTCAAGTGTGCCGGTTACAGTTGCATCTGCGTGCAGCCGGCCACCCAGTTCCGGATAGATAGCGCTCAACGTCGGGGCATCAATACTGGCCTCAGCGTTGAGTATGTTGCCGTCGTTCAGTGAGGCGGTCAATGCCATACGGTTCTCACCGGTTTGCAGCACGAATGAGTCCACTGTCCAGTTGATGCCGTCGAAGTCGAAACCACCATCACCGGTAAATGTGTATTCATTGACGGTCGCCTGCAGGTCGTTGGTACTGAATGCGAGGGCCATCTGCCCGGCTTCTCCTGACGGGGAGGGTGGGTCCTGGTTGAAGGCTACCTGACCACTGGAACGCAAATCCTGAATTGCCATGCTTTCGGGCAGGCCGGGAATATAATCGCCCGGTGACGGCTCATCGAGTTCATAGCTCAAATCAACCGCAATACCGTCGGCCCAGTTCACTCTACCTTGTATTGCCAACAGGCCGGTGGCGGTGCGCATGGCCAACTCGTCCAACCGGAACTGGCTACCGCGCAGCGCAGCGCGCAAATTGAGATCGGTCTCCAGCACAAAGTCATCGGCCAGATCAATGTCCAGGCGCGCTGCTGCGAACAGTGCCAGATCCTCCGGCGTGCCCTGGGTGCGCAGGGTCAATGCCTGCACGGTAAACATCTCCATACCGGGTCCGGGCAGGGTTTGTGTGCCCAGCGTGTGCTGCAGATCGACACGTAGGTCCAGCGCATCGCTTCGCGCATTCAGCAGTCGTGCCAGGCCTAATTGCACTTCGCCGCTGGACGTCACCTCGGTCAATCCCGACAGCTCGTGATCGATTTGCAGGCGGTCCAGGTCGCCATCTACTGTGAGCTCTCCCGATGGTGCCTCGGTGCCTTCAAGCAGACTGTCATCCAGTTGCCAGTTGGCGTTGCCGCTCAGGGCGTATGGTGATTGCAGTTCGAGCTCGAGTTCGGCATCCAGCGTCACGGGTGCCGCATCGAAGGTCAGGTCCTGAATGTCCAGCGCCCGGCCCTGAAGCGACATGTTCAGGCCCAGTGAACTGATGGTGTAATTGAGGTCATCGTAATTGATGGTTGCACCATCCAGGCGGGCATTGGACAGTCGCACCGAAATCGGCAATGGCAATATGGGCTGCAGAATATCATCCAGAACCATGGGCGGGGCGGTCGGCGCATTCGGGTCACTGTGCCAGTCAATCTGCACGCCGGCGATGCGCAGGGATTGCAGGTGGAATTCCCCTTCCAGTAAGGTCATCGGGTTCCAGCGGCTGTGAATCTGCTCAACCCTGACCATATTGTTGCCGCTGCGGTAACTGACACCATACAGGTCGATGCCGCGCAGGAATGTGCCCTCGGCGCTCTCATAGCGGAAATTAACACTGTTTGCGTTGATGAACGCGTTGGCCTGGGCCAGCACCCATTGGCTGCCCCGATGCGTCCCGAGCGCGGCACTGATTGCGCTGAGTGTTATCAGCACTAACAGGAATACTGCAGCCAGGACACGCAGCAACCACTTCAGCAGCTGTCGGGGGCGCTGTTCCGGTGTTGCCGTTGTCCCGGTCACAGGTCCGGCCCCATGGTGATGTGCAGCCGAAAGCTGCCGTCGTCGAAGCCACGTGCCACGTCCAGTCGTATCGGGCCGATCGGAGAGCGCCAGCGTACACCGATGCCTGCGCTGTCCCTGAGTTTCATGTCATTAAAATCGGCGAATGAGTTACCCGTGTCATAGAACACCGCCGCGTGCCAGCCGCCGACAACGGGTACATCGTACTCGACACTGCCAACCAGCAGGTGTTTGCCACCCACCACGTCACCGTCTGCATTGGTGGCACCGAGGGCGCCAAACTGATAACCCCTGACGCTTTGGTCGCCGCCGGTGAAAAAACGCACCGACAGGGGCAATTCCAGCACCTCATCAGCCAATGTGGTTGCTGCTTCGGCGCGCAACAGTAAGCGACCGGGCCCGATGCTGTGAATCAGTTTTGCGCTACTGTAGAGCTGCGCGAATGTGATGTCGGACAACAGGTTTTCCTCAGCACCGCTGACCTGGCCAAACAGGCGCCAGCCTTGAGTCGGGTAGATTGGATCGTCGGCCCGGGTTCGCGCCCAGTTGATGCCGGTGATGGTCGAGTTGACCTGCTCCTCAACCCTGTCTGCCGCTGCAATATCGGTCAATTCCGAGCGTTCTGCCTGGTAGTTGACGAAAATATTCTGCACCCAGTTGTCCCACACCACGGAGCGCCAGGTCACACCTGCGCGGTAGGTGTTGGTAATGTAGCTGTCGGTCTCCAGGCGCTGGAAGCCTCCGGAAATTCTCAGGCTGTCATTAACCGGATCGCTAAGCGGGATAACATAGCTGACGCTGGGATCCTGCTGCAAAGTGGAAATGCCCAGATCTGCGTTCAGGCGGTGACCGCGCCGGTTAATGTAACGATCCTCGTACGACAGACGAAGTCGGGGGCCAATGTCGGTGCTGACGCCAGCGCCGGCTGTATACGATCGCCTGGGTCGCAAGGCCAGCTCGACGTTCACCGGAACCCTGTTCTCTGTTGCCTGCGACAGCTGGGGGGTGACCGAAATCTGACTGAAATACTGACTGTCGTTCAGGTTTTCGCGCAATTCGATCAGCGCATCAGTTGAGTAATCACTGCTTTCCTCGAAGGTGAGAAAGCGGGAAACAAACGTATTGGACAGGCCGTCGAGAGGACTGATGCGGATGCGGCCAAAGCGGAAGCGTTCGCCCGGTTCGAATTCCAGGTTGATATCGGCCCGGTTGCGCTGCAGGTCGATGGCCAGCTCCGAGCGGGTAAATCGTGCAGAGAAAAAGCCATTGTCGACCGCTTGTGCGCTCAATCGCGATTTGAGCTGTTCGTATTGTGTATGCACAAGTCTGTCGCCCTGCTGAATATCGATCTCGGACAGCACAGAATTGAACAGGTTGGCATAGCGCTGGTCGCTGAGAATCACGTTGACCTCACCTATCAGCACCGGTTCACCCGCCGTGACGTTAATGCTCAGCGTCCAGCAGTTGGCGGCATCGGCATCCCCGTCTTGCGGGGCCGGTGTAATCTGTATCTCATGTCGGGCGCGATAATAACCCAGCGCCTGAGCGGCGCGTTCAACATCCCGGCGTATCGCCGGCAACATCCGGTTCAGGCGACGCTGACCGCTGTCACATCGCGCCTCGGGGGTGCCCACATGAACCCGTATATTGTCGGTCAGCGCTTCATTCGCTCCGGACACTGATATGGCGGGTGCGGGGGACTGCGCATAGGCGTTGCCTGCGACAATGACGGTGCAGTACAGAGCGGTTCTCGCGGCGCCAGTCACTAAACCAGTCACTACATTGGTTACTACGTTCTTCAAAGCCTTTCTCGAAGTACTCTAACTGTGTGTTAACTGTGTGTTTTGCGGGCACAGGGCAGCACTAACATGCTGGTAGAATCGACAATTGGTTTGTCAACTATGAACTGTACAGTTTAACGTGGATCGATGCAGCAAACCAGTCAGCGCTGGTTCGCCTGATCGCAGTCTGTGGGGTATACTGCGAACAATCCCCTTGTCCGTGATACGTAAGACGGACCGCATTCGGATCTTAAGGAGGAAGTCGCATGAGTACAGATCAGGCAATGGCAGATACCCGCAGAACGCTGGACGTAGGCGGGAAAACGTTTGAATACTTCAGCCTGCCGGCATTGACGGAGGCCGGTTACGGCAGCGTGGAACAATTGCCGGTAACACTGAAAATACTGCTTGAAAACCTGCTGCGTCATGTAGATCAGGGTTTTGCCAGCGAAAACGATATTAAAACCCTGCTTGCCTGGCCGCAGACACGCTCCTCGGACCATGAAGTGGCATTTATGCCAGCCCGGGTGCTGATGCAGGACTTTACCGGGGTGCCGGCCGTTGTTGACCTGGCCGCCATGCGCGATGCTGTGGCCAGCAAAGGCGGAGATCCTGACCGGGTCAATCCGGTCAATCCGGTGGATCTGGTGATTGATCACTCGGTGATGGTTGACAAGTTTGCCAGCGACAGTGCGTATGCCGATAACGTTCGCATTGAGATGGAGCGCAATCGTGAGCGCTACGAGTTTTTGCGCTGGGGTCAGAAGGCGTTCAACAATTTCCGTGTGGTGCCGCCTGGCACCGGTATCTGTCATCAGGTCAATCTTGAATTTCTGTCACGTTGTGTGTGGTCGAGCGAGCGCGATGGCAAATGGCAGGCCTACCCGGACACGCTGGTGGGAACAGACAGTCACACAACCATGGTTAATGGTCTGGCGGTGCTGGGCTGGGGTGTGGGCGGCATTGAAGCCGAGGCCGCGATGCTCGGGCAGCCACTGACAATGCGCATCCCTGAAGTAGTGGGCGTGCGACTGGATGGCCATCTGCAGGAAGGTGTCACTGCAACGGATCTGGTACTGACGGTGGCAGAAATGCTGCGCAAGCACGGTGTGGTCGGCAAGTTCGTCGAATTTTTCGGGGAAGGACTGGACGATCTGACACTGGCTGACAGAGCCACAATCGCCAATATGTCTCCGGAATACGGTGCCACTGCCACCTTTTTTGCTGTCGATGACGAGACTCTGCGTTACCTGGCGTTGACCGGCCGCGATCAGGAAACAATAGATTTGACCGAGCGCTACAGCAAGGAGCAGGGGCTGTGGCGCAGCAACGAGCCGACGGCTGTCTACACCAGCGAAGTAGTGCTGGACCTGGCGACGGTGGAGCCCTGCCTGGCGGGTCCGCACCGACCGCAGGACCGGGTACCTCTGCCCAAGCTGGGCGAGGCAACACGTGCCCAGTTTCCGGATGAGAAGAAAACAGTGCCGGTGGCTGGCGAGGACTGGTCACTCAGTGATGGGGCTGTCGTCATCGCCGCCATCACTTCCTGCACCAACACCTCCAACCCGGCTGTCATGATGGCAGCGGGTTTGCTGGCAAAAAATGCACTGGCCCTGGGCCTCACCGTGCGGCCGTGGGTGAAAACCTCACTGGCGCCCGGATCCAAAGTGGTCACGCACTATCTTGAGAAAGCGGGTTTACAGGATTCGCTGGATGACCTGGGCTTCAACCTGGTTGGTTATGGCTGCACCACGTGCATCGGCAACTCCGGGCCATTACCGCCGGCGATTGAGGAGGCTGTCGACAAGGGTAAATTGACGGTGTCTTCGGTGCTGTCCGGCAACCGTAATTTCGAAGGCCGGATTCATCCGCGCGTCCGGGCCAATTGGCTGGCGTCTCCGCCCCTGGTCGTTGCCTATGCGCTGGCCGGCACCACCGATATTGATCTGAGTACTCAGCCACTGGGTACTGACAAGGATGGCAAAGACATCTATCTGCGTGACATCTGGCCAGACACCAAAACCATCGCCGACGCCGTGGCTACAGTGAGTCGCGACATGTTCGCGAAAGACTATGCCGATGTATTCAGCGGTAATGCAGAATGGAATGCGATGCCCACTGCAGAAGGTGCTACCTATCAGTGGAATGACGATTCGACCTATATTCAGAATCCGCCATTTTTCTCCGCCGACCTGTTGCCGGAACCCGGCAATATCAAAGGTGCCAGCATTCTGGCTTTGTTGGGCGACTCGGTCACCACGGACCATATATCTCCAGCAGGCGCGATTGGTCGTAACACACCCGCAGGCAAATACCTGCTGGAAAAGGGTATCAAGCAGGAAGACTTCAATTCCTATGGTTCGCGCCGCGGCAATCATGAAGTCATGATGCGCGGTACTTTCGCCAACGTCCGTATTCGCAATGAAATGCTCGACGGCGTGGAGGGCGGCGTCACCCGCCTGATGCCTGATGAGGAGCAAACGAGCATTTATGATGCTGCGATGATTTACCAGCAGCGCAAGATTCCGTTGGTGGTGATTGCCGGCAAGGAATATGGCACCGGATCCAGTCGCGACTGGGCTGCGAAGGGTACACGCTTGCTGGGCGTGCGCGCAGTGGTGGCGGAAAGTTTCGAACGCATTCACCGTTCCAACCTCGCTGGCATGGGCGTGTTGCCGTTGCAGTTCCCCGAATCAGTGAATCGCAAAAGCCTGAAGATTGATGGCAGCGAAACCATCGCCCTGGAGGGTCTTGACACCATTTCTACCGGTATGACTGTCACCATGGTGGTGACCCGCAACGATGGAACTGAAGAGCGGGTAGATCTGTTGTGCCGACTGGACACAGCAGAAGAGGTGCACTACTACAACAGCGGCGGCATCATGCCGTTTGTTGCTGAAAAGTTGATGTCCTGAACCGGGGAGTGATATGAGAACCGAGCATGACAGCCTGGGTGCCGTTGAGCTGGCAGATGATGTCCTCTGGGGGGCACAAACTCAACGCTCCCTGCACAACTTCAAAATTGGCCGGGATCGATTTTCGATTGATTTCATTCACGCGTTTGCGTTGGTAAAAAAAGCCTCAGCGCAGGCCAATCATGCACTGGGTAAACTACCGGCTAAACACGCTGAATTGATTGCTGCCGTGTGCGACGAAATCGTCAAAGGGCGCCATGACGACCAGTTTCCTTTGTCGGTGTGGCAGACCGGTAGTGGTACGCAGACCAACATGAATCTGAATGAGGTTATTGCCAACCGTGGCAATGAATTGGCAGGAAACGCACGCGGCACCTACCAGCCTTTGCATCCCAACGATCACGTCAATATGTCGCAATCGTCCAATGATGTTTTTCCCACGACCATGCATGTGGTGACTGCCCAGTCAGTGCGAGAGCTACTGGAGGTGCTGGATGTTCTTGTAGACGGCATCGATGACAAGGTGCATGGTTTTGCCGATATCCTGAAAAGTGGCCGCACCCACCTGATGGACGCCACGCCGATGACGCTGGGGCAGGAGTTTTCTGCGTTCAGTGCGCAGTTGGTATTCGCGCGTGATCAGTTGCTGGCTTGCTTGCCGTCCATACAGCAGCTGGCCCTGGGGGGCAGTGCTGTAGGTACCGGATTAAATACGCACCCGGACTGGTCGGCAACGGTGGTTGAGCGCATCAGCGAGCTCAGCGGCATTGCATTTACGCCGGCAGAGAACAAATTCATGGCACTGGCCGGACATGATGCGCTGGTGGATTTGCATGGCCGGCTCAATACCCTGGCCACCGCCCTGTTCAAGATGGCCAGTGACATCCGTCTGATGAACAGCGGACCGCGCTGCGGACTGGCGGAGCTAAAGGTACCGGCGAATGAGCCGGGCAGTTCGATTATGCCTGGCAAGGTTAATCCCACGCAGGCCGAAGCATTGACCATGGTATGTGTCCGGGTCATGGGCAATCAGACCACGGTGGCGATGGCAGGTAGCCAGGGACACTTTCAGTTGAATGTGTTTAAGCCGGTCATTATTCACACGGTGCTGGAGTCCATGGAATTGCTCAAGGATGCCATGTTCAGTTTCGAGCAGCATTGCCTGCGTGGCCTGGAAGCCAACCGTGAGCAGCTGGAAACCAATGTGTCGCGCTCACTGATGCTGGTGACGGCGCTGAGCCCGGCGATAGGTTATGAAAAAGCAGCCAAGGCTGCGCGCTATGCAGATGAACATCAGCTTAGCCTGAGGGATGCCGTATTGGCCCTGTCACTGATGACGGGTGACGAATTCGACACCCAGGTTGATCCGCGCCAGATGCTCGCGCCACACGATTAAGCTGTACGTTGTTGATTCGGAATGACAACTTGCAAAGCAGGTATATGAGGTATTTGTGAGTAAAATCAGTAGTGTTAATCCGTACACCGGCAAAACGCTGGCAAGTTATGAGGCGTTTGACCTGACCCGTCTCGATTCTGTGCTCGATAGCGTTGATAAAGCTCAGCAACATTGGCAACAGACCAGTCTGCAGGACCGGGCGAATGCCTTGCGGGATCTGGCGGCGCAGCTACGCAAGCAGCAGGGGGCGCTGGCTAAACTTGCGTCCGAGGAGATGGGCAAAACCCTGGTCAGTGCCGAAGCCGAAGTCGAGAAATGTGCCTGGGTTTGCGAGTATTACGCTGAGCAGGGCCCCGCCATGCTGGTCGATGAATATCTGCCGGATGAGGACAGCAATGGCGTCGAGCGCTTTGTGTGCTATCAGCCGCTGGGTGTTGTGCTGGCCATTATGCCGTGGAATTTTCCATACTGGCAGGTGTTCAGGTTCCTTGCCCCAGCCTTGATGGCGGGTAATGCGGCGCTGCTGAAACATGCGTCCAATGTGCCCGGTTGCGCGCTGGCGATAGAGAAACTCCTGCTTGATGCCGGGCTGCCTGAGAATATGCTGCGCACCTTGCTGGTGCCTGGCTCCAGGGCGGCTGCCCTGATCGAACATCCGGTAGTAAAAGCGGTAACCTTTACCGGTAGCACCGACGCCGGGCGCAAGATTGCCGCCACCGCCGGCAAGGCGCTCAAAAAGACGGTGCTGGAGTTGGGGGGGAGTGATGCCTACGTGGTACTGGAGGATGCCGATGTTAAATTGGCAGTGGAAAAGTGCGTCACCAGCCGTCTGTTGAATAATGGCCAGAGCTGTATTGCCGCCAAGCGCTTTATCGTCCATACCAAACTTTACGGCGAGTTCGCCGCACAAATGACCGAGGCCATGAACAAGAAAGTGGTGGGCGACCCGCTGGCGAAGGAGACTGATGTCGGCCCGCAGGCGCGTGAGGATTTATGTGAAGATCTGGCCGCTCAGGTGACTGAAAGTATCCGTCTGGGTGCGGTGCTGATGTGCGGCGGCGAGCGCGACAAGACTTTCTACTCGCCGACGGTGCTGGGTGAGGTGCGGCCTGGTATGCCGGCGTTTGACGATGAACTGTTTGGGCCGGTGGCTGCGGTGATCAGGGCTCGCAGTGATGACGAGGCCATCACACTGGCCAATCAGAGCATGTTTGGTTTAGGGGCTGCGGTATTTACCCGGGACACCAGGCGCGGCGCCAAGATTGCTGCCGAACGTCTGCAGGCTGGTGCCTGTGCGGTCAATGATTTTGTGAAGTCCGATCCCCGCATGCCCTTCGGCGGTATCAAGGCTTCCGGTTACGGGCGTGAGCTGGGCCGTTTTGGCATTCACGAGTTTGTTAATATCAAGGCCGTCGTGGTCAATGGCGAGGCGGACCACAACGAATGAGCCTTGCTGACTATCAGCGGCGTGTCAAAACCCTGTCCGACCAATTGATTGAACTGCAGCGTCCGATTCGGATTCTGGATGCGATCAAGTGGCCGGCATCGGCACAGTCGCAGTTTCTGGCCAGCAATGGTCAAAAAATGCCGGATATGGATCTGGCCTACTACCAGCGCATCAAACTGGATTTTGATCCGGATATCCTGCGTGACCGGTTTCTGGGCCTGCGTCGTGACGTTCAGCGGACACTGGGACGCAAAGACGGCCTGGGAGGCATCCTGTGCGACACCATTGACCAGTATCTGCTGGTAATCGAGCTGCTGCGGACACGTGGCACGGTCGATTTTGGCCGCTACAGCCGCGAGCTTTACGGCTCGGCCCGCGACCATCTGCGTGGCGACCGCAAATCGCTTCGACAGTTGGGCGAAAAACTGTGTGAGATATTCTCCCTGCCCGCCGCGGAACATCTGGCACGGCCTTACCTGAAACACATTTCGGCACCGGCCGCCGTAGACATTCTGCAGCAACGCCTGGGCGAATATTTTCAGCCCGGAGACATTCGTGTCATTCTCAGCGACGGTATTGTGTCTGATGCAGCCGCCGGTGGTGACTATATCAAAATCAATCAGGATGCAGAGTTCACCGAGTTTGATTTACAGGTGCTGGCAGTGCATGAAGGCTGGGTGCACGTTGGCACGACGCTCAACGGGCGCAAACAGCCATGGGCGAGCTGGCTCAGTGTCGGTTCGCCACGGGTGACGGCATGCCAGGAAGGCCTGGCGGTGCTGATGGAAACGCTGACGTTCAGTTCCTATCCGCGTCGCGCGCTCAAGGTCAGTGACCGGGTAGTCGCCGTTGATATGGCCGAGCAGGGTGCCGACTTTATTGAGGTTTATCGCTTTTTTTGCGAGCGTGGCATGCCGGAAAAGGATGCCTACAAGATTACCCAGCGGGTGTTTCGGGGCGGCACGTTACGTGGAGGCTCGGTCTTCACCAAAGACCTGTCTTATCTGCGTGGCTTCGTGGAGAATGTTAACTTTATTCGCAGTGCCATTCATTCGGGCGTGCCGGAAATTCTGCCTATGCTGTTTGTGGGCAAGGTGACGCTGGACGATATTCCGACCCTTTACCAGCACTACCTTGAAGGAACCATTGCTGGCCCCCATTATATCCCTGCGATGTTTCGAGATTTGAACGGTCTTTATGTATGGTTCGGGTTTGCTAGCGGTATTTCTGTGATCAACATGGCGCGGGTGCAAAAACACTTTCACTCCCTGTTCAAGGATTTGCCCAAGGTTGCCCCGTTGTACGATAAAGTTATTGATACGGTAGTAGATTGAGGAAATTCATATGAAGCGGATTGCGCTGTTTCTGGTAACAAACCTGGCCATTGTGCTGGTGTTGAGCCTGGTTTTGCGTCTGTTGGGTGTCGAGCGCATTCTGGACGAGAGTGGCAGTGGGCTGGACCTGAATGCATTGTTGGTGTTTTCTGCAGTGATCGGGTTTGGTGGTTCGTTTATCTCGCTGGCGATGTCAAAGTGGATTGCCAAACGATCCACCGGTGCCAAGGTCATTTCCCAGCCTGGCAATGCCACTGAACAGTGGTTGCTGACCACAGTGGCAGATCAGGCCAAGCGTGCTGGTATTGCCATGCCGGAAGTTGCCATTTTCCCGTCCCCTGATGTCAACGCGTTCGCCACCGGTGCAACCAGGAACAGTTCAATGGTTGCGGTGAGTTCCGGTTTGCTCAGCAAGATGACAAAACAGGAAGCGGAAGCGGTGCTGGCGCATGAGATCAGTCACGTTGCCAACGGTGACATGGTGACGCTTGCGCTGATTCAGGGGGTGGTGAATACTTTTGTCATATTCCTGTCGCGGGTGATTGGCCATGTTGTCGATCGGGTGGTGTTCAAAACGGAACAGGGACACGGGCCGGCGTTCTGGATTACCTCGATCATTGCACAGCTGGTGCTGGGCATCCTGGCGTCTACCATTGTGATGTGGTTCAGCCGGCAGCGCGAGTACCGGGCAGATGCCGGTGGTGCGGCGTTGGCCGGGCGGCAGAACATGATCGCTGCACTTGAGCGTCTTCAGGCGGGGCAGCCTAATCATTTACCGGATGAGCTGGTGGCATTTGGTATCAATAACAAGGCGCGGGATACGTTCTCCAAGCTGTTCATGACGCATCCGCCACTCACTGAGCGCATCGCGCGTTTGAAAGAAGCCCGTTGAGTGCATCGCCAGCCCGGCGATACGGGAGTTGTGACCGCTGTATTCGTTCAGGTACGCCGGTGGCACCTTCTCGATTAAACAAACACAGCCAGCCTTTTTAGGGAAGTTGTCAGAGCCTGACGGCTCGCGGCTGCAGAGGGGGAGGTTCCTCGGGTACACCCTCGCTCACAACCCCCTCCACATCCACGGCCTGGATCGAAGCCAATGCACGAGACGTCTGTACGAGCCTGTCGGGGCTGGGTGGCAACTGAAGGGGCTTATGCGGCAGGGAAGCCGCATAAGAGCCTCCAGGGACGGATTCACGGCGTCCCCTGAAGGTGACACCCAGTCACGGCAGGCGTCGCCAAAAGAATACGGTATCTTCTGCAGCCGCGAGCCGTCAGGCTCACCTTGAAGGGTTGGGTGTGACTATTTAATCCAGGTCGTCGTTGTTGACCGCGCGGCCGGGATTTTTGTCCCAGGCGGCGGCCCAGGCAAACGGCGGCATTTGCCGGAAGGCTTCTTTCAGGCGCTGATCCCAACTGCGTTTGACCTCACGCAGGAACTCACTGTCCTCATCGAAACGCAACGGCGTATCGAGTGCCAGTGTGTCTGTACGGTACACCAGCATCTCTATGGGTGGTCCCACGCTCAAATTACTGCGCATGGTCGAATCCATGGACACCAGGGCGCACAATGCGCAAGTGTCCAGATTCAGGTCACGGGTCAGGATGCGGTCCAGGATGGGCTTGCCATATTTGCTTTCGCCGACCTGCAGGTAAGGCGTGTCGTGTGAGCTCGTGATGTGATTGCCTTCAGGGTACACCATCATGATGCGATGCTTTTTGCCTGCAATCTGCCCACCGATCACGAAACTGGCCTCAAAGCCGGTGCCGTGAGCATCGTGCTTCTCCTGCTCGGCACGGCTGATGCTGCCCAGGTAGTCGGCGGCTTCGCTGATGCTTTCCACCGTAAGCAGGCTTTGAATCGCGCGCTCTTTGATGTCGCGTTTGACGCGACTGATGGTGGCCTGTGTGGTGCCGAGATTACCCGAGGATAAAATGACAAACTGCCGTTGGCCATCGACACCAAAACGATACATTTTGCTGTAGGTGCTGACCCGGTCGATGCCGGCGTTCGTGCGTGAATCAGAGCAGAACACCAGGCCTGCATCTACCGCAATAGCTACGCAATAAGTCATACTTTTCCAGCTTTTGAAAGCATCGTGTGCGAGGACGCCAGGTGACGCCCTCTTGTCACTGAATCAGTGCTCAATCGTCGATCAGGTCGTCAGCATCGTCAGTGAAATCGGCGCTGAAGCTGTCGCCCGAAAAACGCCTGTCTTCCATTTCGTCGAACTGCAGGTCGCCGTACATGCGCTTCCAGTCCAGTCGCTCTTCGGTCCGGCGCCGCATTTCGGTCAGGCGTCGGCGCTGGCCGTGCTTGTCCTGGGGCTCTTCGTCAAACTCGGCATCCGGCAAAAAAGCGCCGGAATCGAAAAAATCTTTGGCACTGTCGTTTAATTCGTCCCACGAATGACTTTTCATGTGAAACCTCTCTCGTAAACCCCGGTTGCGGAATCTTTATGAGCAGGTGACCGCGATGGATTACAGCATCAGTCACCATCCAGCAATCTGGTTATCGGCGGGATATCAGATTGCATGAAGCAGGTTTTAAGCCTGTCAAACTGCCTTTGTGGAGCGATTTGACCGGACCGGCCTTCACGAAGCGGATTATGGTTATAAACTCGCAGAATGCAATAGCTTTAAAAATTTTTTTTCAAGCCATGTGGCGGGGGTCACACAGAGGCGGGAATCGGGTGTTCACTGCTTTGGCACCGGGACCTGGATCAGGCCCCGTGCAAGCGTTGGATAGCCTGTTCGCGCAGGATTTTCTTGGCAATTTTGCCGGAGGCGATACGCTCCAGTTGTTCGGTTTCAAACCAGATGTGGCTGGGTACCTTGTAGTGAGCAATGTGTTCGCGCAGGAAGCTTTGCAGGTCAGCGTCGCTCAGGGTAGCACCGGGTCTGACCATGACAGTGGCACCGACGATTTCACCCAGACGCTCGTCCGGCAATCCATACACGGCCGCTTCAAATACATCCGGGTGCTCGGAAAGGGCGTATTCAACTTCGGCACAGGCAACATTTTCACCGCCCCGGATAACGATATCCTTGGCGCGATCCTTGATGATGAGAAATCCGTGCTCGTCCAGCAGGCCAATGTCGCCGGTGTGGAACCAGCCATCCTTGATGACCTCTGCGGTTTCCTGCGGCCGCTGCCAGTAGGCTTTCATGACTGTTGCGCCCTTGATGCAGATTTCACCTGCCAGGCCATTCTCCAGCACGTTGCCATCGGGATCTTCGATCCGGATCTGGGTGACGGGTTGAGTTGGCCGACCGGTGCTTTCCGGTTTGGCCAGATAAAAGGCGCCGGTGATGGTGGCGCCGATTGCATTGGTTTCCGTCAGGCCGTAACCCAGACCGGGCTGTACGACGCTATCGAATTTTTTCTGCATCATGGTCAGATGACCTGGCGGTCGCGACGCGCCGCCACTCTGCACGGTTCGCAAGCTGCTCAGGTCGGTTTTTTCGAACATGGGCGAATGCATTACTTCCCAGGTCATGGTGGGCACGCCGTGCAGGACGGAGAGTCGTTCGGACTCGATCAATTCCAGGGCTTTTTCGGCATTCCATTTGTACATCATGACAAATTTGCGCAGGTAGACGAAGCTGACCAGGAACTGGGCATGACAGCCGGTGACATGGAATAGAGGTACATTGGACAGGATGCCAGGGTCAAACTCGGGGTTTTCTTCCACCAGTTCCGGGCGCAGCTTGTCAGTAGCTTCTTTGCCAAAAATCCAGCTATACAGCGCGTTGACTATATTGCGGTGGGTGGATAAAACCCCTTTGGGGGTGCCGGTGGAGCCGGAGGTGTACATGATGGAGGCGTCGTCCTCCGGTGCCAGATCGATAGCGTTGAGGTCCTGCTGAGGCCCGTTCGCTGCTGTTTCTGCCAGCGCGTAGAACTCCGGAAAAGCAGTTGTCCCGGCATCGGGCTTGATGGCAATAATCCTGACCTCGATATCATCCAGAACCGGTTGCAGTTGGTTGATGCGCTCCTGATCGGCAAACAACACTCTGGCGCCGCTGTCCTTGAGGCCATAGACGAGTTCACTGCTTTGCCACCATGAGTTCATCGGCACCACAATGCCACCGATTATGGTCACTGCCATGTAAGCCATGCACCATTCGGGGTAGTTGCGTGAACACACGGCGACGCGGTCGCCTTTGCGGATGCCGTACTGGTTAATCAGGGCCTGGGCGATGTTTTCCGCAATATCGAGGGTCCGGGCAAAGGTATAGCGTTCGTTTTCGTACACCAGGAAGTCTTTGTCGGCGGCGTTGAGGCCGAGCCGGTAAATCTCGCGCAGGTTCTGTGGGATATTGGCGAAAACGGTCTGTTCGATACCGTCGATGGTGACAGTCTTGACACCGAGTGGTCCGGCGGGATCCCGCATTTTGATGACGATGTCTTTCAGTGTTGCCAGGTCTTGTTCGATTTGTTGTGCTGTGAGCATATGTTTTTGTCGCCGGAATGCTGAAAACGAAAGAGCAGCATTATACGGAGGCGGGGAGGGGAATCAAGAGCGGTTGTCCTGCCGATCGGTCGGCAGGCCGCATCATTGCTGCACAGGTGTGCAACCGTTCGGTTGTTTGGTGCTCAAGTTGGCTTCGTTCTGGTCGTCAGCCGGGGTTGGGTAACTTATTGCGGAGACGCCCGTGAACCCATCCATGGGGGGCTCGGTGACAACCATCCAAGGGTTGTCAACGCTCCTCCATAAGTTACCCAGCCCCGACTGACTTGTGCCAGATTCAAAGTAAGTTCAATCAATTCAGTTTGGAGGATGTCGGCTGCTGAGGGTTGGCACGAGCCCTCCGGGTGGTGGGTGGCGACTTGAGTAGCGTATGCGACCCTTGGACGGTCGCATCCGAGCCCCCAGGGCCGGTTTTTGCTCCTGCAAAACCGCCATTCCCGCCATCCATGGCGGTCAGATGGGTTCCCGGGCGTCTACGAAAGCCGCCACCCGCCACCCGGAGGGCGACCCGATTCAAATCTCGAGTACCCTTCTAAAGAAATGTTGCAGGCCTTGTTACTCCGAGCGGATCTCGAAGGTGACCTTGCCCATGACTTTGCGCTCACGGAACACGTTGAACGCGGCAACGTAGTCCTCGAAGGCAAAGGACTTGGTGACGATGGGTTTGATCTTGCCCGCTGTGTACATATCGAACAGTTCACGGAAATTCTGCTCATAGGCTTCCGGCTCTTCCTTGCGGAAACGACCCAGGAATACCCCCATCATCGAGCTGCCTTTGAGCAGTGCCAGGTTGGCCGGGTAGGACGGGATGCGGCCACTGGTGAAACCGACCACCAGCAGGCGGCCGTTCCAGTTGATGCAGCGGGTGGCCTGATCGAACAGATCACCGCCGACCGGGTCGTAAATGACGTCGGCGCCCTTGCCGTCGGTGAGGGCTTTGACTTTCTCTTTCAGCTCCCCGTCACCGTAGTTCAGCAGTTCATCCGGCCCGGCCTGGTTGACAAATTCCAGCTTTTCATCGCTGCTGGCTGCTGCGATGACCCGTGCTCCCATCAGTTTGCCCAGTTCGACAGCGGCCATGCCGACACCACCACTGGCGCCCAGCACCAACAAGGTTTCGCCGGGCTGCAGTTGCGCGCGCTGTTTGAGGGCGTGATAGGACGTGGTGTATACCATGGCAAAACCCGCAGCCGTCTTGAAATCCATGCTGTCAGGTATCTTGCGCAAGCCTGATGGTTGTACCTTGACCTGCTCGGCCATGCCACCGATTGAGGGGGTCGCCATGACCCGGTCGCCAACCGAAAACCCGGTTACTTCATTGCCGACAGCAGAGATCACGCCGCCCACTTCCGAACCCGGCGAGAATGGCATCGGCGGCTGGAACTGGTATTTGCCCTGAATCTGCAGGGTGTCCGGAAAATTCAGTGATGCCGCATACACATCAACAATGACTTCGCCCGGCAGCGGTTCCAGGTCAACAACCTCTTCCAGCGACAGATTTTCGGGAGGGCCATAGGATTTGCACAGCAACGCTTTCATAGGAGCATACCTTGTCTGTAAAACCTTAGATTCAAACATGTTTGCGGCGACCGTACAATTGTTTGTGGCGGCACAGCAAGATAGCTTTGGTGCACAGGTGCTCCTCTGCTTTATAATGCCAGACTGACGGATAATCGAATTCGAAAGTCACAGATGGGGCCATTGATGGCAACAGAGAATCGCAGACAGACATTGTTGCGGGAAATAGGCATTCAGAGCTGGTTTCCGCGGACAGCGCTGCCCGGGGCAGGTACTTCGCACGATATCGACTGGGTGACGGGCATTGAACCTCAGCCGGAGACTGTGACTGAGGCAGCGGGGGCACAGGCGGCCGTCGCGGCGCCGGCCGCAGCCGGAGACCAGATACCGGCATCATTGCGGGCCGCTCTGCGTCAGGCTCCGGCCCCCGACACCGCCCCGGAGGCCCGTAAGCCTGCTGCGCCTGTTGATAACGCACCGTCTGTGGCGCAGACGCCGACGTCGACTCAGTCGCCAGCAGCGGCAGAGGCGCCGGCATTGACGGACGAGCCGGCATTGGAATTTGCCTTTAGCTGGTTTAACGTGGACAAGCGGCTATCCGTACTGGCCATGTTGCCTGCAGGTGCCGATCGACTGAGCGGCCCCTGCAGACAAATGTTGCAGCGAATCCTGCTGGCGTTGATGCCGCAGGCGCAGAGCACAGATTGGCACGAACACACGTTTCACTGGCCTTTTTCCGGAGATCTGGGCCTGCCCACCGGACAGCAGGCCGCCCGACAGGCAGTTGACGGATTTGTTGCCCGGCGTCTACGTGAGCAGCCGTCGGCCATGGTGTTGATTCTGGCTGACCAAACGCCGCCATTTCTGTATAGCGATGTCGCCGGCAGCGGGGAAGACCATGACGGCAAACTGTCTGTGCACCGGCAATTCGGTTTTACCATGCTGCGCACGCATTCACTGCATGCCATGGAGGCCAACGGTGAGCTCAAACGTTCCGCCTGGCAGGCCATGCAGACCTTGCGGGATCGCCTGAATCGTGGCGCCGAGTAACCATTTGCACAGGACAAGATTTCAGATTCAATGTTTCAGACAATTACTGACCCAAGCCAGGTGATATGCCGTCGAATGCGGCCCAGTGATCTCGACTTTGTGGTACACAACGAAGAGGTCTCCTATCCGAATCCCTGGAGTAAACGCATATTCCTGGATTGTTTACGGGCGGGGTATGAATGCTGGGTGCTGGCGACCCGTGATCGTATCCTCGCGCACGGCGTGCTCAGCGCGGCCGTCGGTGAAAGTCATATTTTGACGTTATGTGTACACCCCGGCTCCCGTCGCAATGCATATGGTCGTCGCATGTTGCAACATTTGCTGGCTGAAGCCCGCAAGCTGGGGGCGACCGCCTGTTTTCTGGAAGTCCGGCCGTCGAATGAGGCGGCACGGGCACTGTACTACTCAATGGGGTTTGTGCAGGTTGGCGAGCGCAGGCACTACTATCCCAGTGAGGCTGGCAGCGCCTTTCGGGAGGATGCCCTGATATTCTCCTGCCAACTTGATTGAACGTGTGACTGGTGAAGGAAAGATCCATGTGGGACAGGTTCTACAGAATCCCGGTTAGTCTGGTAGCGCTACTGGCGCTGTTGCTTTTGTCTGCCGTCGCCCGGGGTGATGAAAAGTTGCCCCCGCTGGAACCGTCACAGGCCGACTGGATTGCTGATCAAATATTTCAGAATGAGTGTAACCGGCAGGTGTCATGCCTGACCAGCTGGAATGTAGGCGAGGACTTTCCGTCATTGGGCATCGGCCACTTTATCTGGTACCGGCAGGGACAGCAGGAGCGTTTTGTCGAGAGCTTTCCTGACCTGCTTGGCTATTATGTGGCACGTGGCGTCAATTTGCCTGACTGGATAGCCGGATTGCCCGGGTGGGCATCGCCCTGGCCAGACCGGGATGTGTTCCTTGCTGATATTGACAGCCCCCGAATGCAGTCCCTGCGTAATTTTCTGAATGAGACGCGGGGTATTCAGGCCGGATATATTGTCCGACGTCTGGAGCGTAGTCTGCCAGCGCTGATGGCAGCCAGCGAGCGTCCCGATGCCATTGCGGCCGAGTTCTATCGCGTTGCTGACAGCGAGGTGCCCCATGGTATGTACGCGCTGATCGACTATGTTAACTTCAAGGGCGAAGGTACGTCAGTCAGCGAACGTTATCAGGGTGAGGGTTGGGGCTTGCTGCAGGTACTGGAAACCATGCTGGACAACCCCCGATCCGGCACTGTGCTGGAGCAGTTCGCGGCAGCGGCGCGACAGGTGCTGGCGCGACGGATTGAAAACGCGCCGGCAGAGCGGGGTGAAGAGCGCTGGCGACAAGGCTGGAACAACCGCACGTTGACCTATGTTCCCTGATCCGCCATTCCCCCACCTACATGACACTCAGAACAAACCGACAACAGGTAGCACCCGGTATGACATACGAAAGAGCAAATATCCGAGATATGGCAGGTTACACCTGGGGCGAGCAACCTGCACAAAAGCAGGTAATCAAACTTAACACCAATGAAAATCCATACCCGGCAACAGCGTCGGTCGCGGACGCCCTGAAGCAATTGCGTGTGGAAGAGCTGCGTCGCTACCCACAACCATTTGCCGATGGTTTCCGCGATGTCGCAGCTGCAGCTCACGGTGTGGCGCGGGATAACATCATGGCAACCAATGGCGGCGATGAGCTGCTGCGCCTGGCCATCACCACCTTTGTGGATGCCGGGCAGACGCTGGGGATGGCCGAACCGAGTTACTCTTTATACCCGGTACTGGCAGCCGTGCAAGGGTGCCGTGTCAGTCGCGTCAACCTCAATGACGACTGGTCCCTGCCGCAGGATTTTGCGGCTCAGTTGAACGCTGTGGACGCCAAGCTGGCATTTGTTGTCAACCCTCATGCGCCGACCGGACAATTGCTGCCGGTTTCGCGCTTGCGTGAAATCGCTGCCGAGTTCAAGGGTGTGCTGGTCATCGATGAGGCCTATGTCGATTTTATCGAGCCGGCGCAGAACTACAACGCGGTGCCCTTGATTCATGAATTCGACAATGTCATGTTCCTGCGGACCATGAGTAAAGGTTTTTCGCTGGCCGGGCTCAGGTTTGCTTACGGCATCGGCTCGGCGTCGCTGCTGGCGCCGATGCTGTATAAAACCCGCGACAGTTACAATACGGATGCCTTGTCGCAACATTTGGCTACAGCGGCGTTGGCCGCCCGTGACGAGGCAGCCGTAAACTGGCAAAAAGTTCGTGACGAGCGTGCTCGCCTGGGTACCGCTTTGACTGGGCTGGGTTTCGCGGTTCTGCCCAGCGAAAGCAATTTCCTGTTGATAACGGTGCCCCTCGGGTCCGACTCCATGCCAGGGGCCGGTGAAAAGCTGGCACAGCAGCTGTATCAGGGATTGAAAGATGATGGCATCCTGATACGTTACTTCGACCAGCCGCGCCTGCGTGACAAACTGAGGATCACGGTTGGCACAGCACATGAAAATACCCAATTATTGCAGCAACTGGAATCCAGGCTGGAGCAGGCACGGCAGTAATCAGACATCGCAACAAATACGGAACGTGACGAGGACCTGAGCCCTCAGGTCTGACATCGAGGCGACATGCATGTGTGCAGATCTGTTTGATGGAATTGAACCGGACAAACCTGTGCCCGCCAACAGTGGCAGCCAGGGCGAATCAGACGGCAACGCCAGCAAGGCGGACAAGCGTAATGCTGAGACGCCGACAGGGGCCGCCACAAGCTCCGTTCCGCAGCGCACTCACTATTGCCCGCGGTGCCGCAACCCGATGCGCCGCATCATAGGCAAGATGGGGCCTTTCTGGGGCTGCACGACCTACCCTGCCTGCGACAAAAAGCTTTACGATATGGACGGGCAGCCGTCAGACACACCTGACGAGCGTTATCGTTGCCCGGTTTGCACCCGGCCGCTGGTTCGTGCGGAAGCCAAAAACGATGCTGACGCTTCGCGGGGCGATTATTGGTACTGCACAGGATACAATAAGGGTTGCAAAGTGACGTTGTCCGATGACAACGGCAAGCCGGCGGATGCCTGGCGCTGCCCGCGTTGTGGTCATCTGTTGAAGCAGCGGCGCGGCAAGAACGGTGTGTTCTGGGGCTGCAGTCAGTACCCTTTGTGTACAGCAAGCTTTACCGATATGGGCGGTAAGCCCAAAGGACCTGGTTTTGAGTAAATCACGATTCAGAATTTCCCGTCGCAACCGCGCAGTGATCGGCGGCCTTGTCATTGCGCTGGGCTCCATTTATGCGCTGGCGGTGTCCTACAATATTCCTGGCGCCGAATTATTATGGTTTCTGGTTGGCAGTGCGCTGGTGTTGCTGGCCGCGATGCTGGCAGCGTTGTTTCTGGTGTTGATTGTCAAAGGCCTTGGGTTGATGTGGCGTCGGTTGTTGCCGGCAACACAACCGGGTGTCGAGGGGCAGTCCGCCGAGGGCAGAGCAGAAGCGAAAAGGGACAGCGATAAAGCCCGGGATACCGCGGATCGCGCTGACAGCTAGGCTGAGCGCCATGTGTCATCACGATGCGATGGCGGGCGGCTGAACGTCGAAAGCACTGATAAGCCAGCGACCCTGTTGCCGGAACAGGCTGATGCGAACCGTTGCGACTTCGGATTCGAACCTGGCATTCATGGTGTAACTTGCCGATACCTGCCCGTTTACCTGCCACCAGGCGGGCATGTCGATCTGGTACCGAATGTCGTAGATTTCCTGCAGCGCACCCAGCCGTCGGCCCATGGGAGTATAACGTCGCTGCATGGATTCGGCATTTTCCTGCGCAAGCAGTGCGTCGTCGGCATGCCGGCGGACAGTTTGCGGGTCCCAGTTGACCAGCATATCAGTGGTTACCGTCATGACCAGGGTAGTGCTTTCCTGCACCGCCATGTTCCGCTGGTAGACGCTGTGGGCGAAGATGCCTGCAAGGCTCAGGCAGGCAATAACAGTAACAATGATCAGGGCTGGTTTCATGGGTCTGGGTGAGTCCATTTCGGGCGATCAAATATTGACTTTATTATAGCTAAAAAAAACCCTGAAAAAACATAGGGAAAACGGCATAAATTGCAGTCGCCTGTGAGAAGCAACGGGTTTTATGCACATCGGTGTCAGCACTGTCAATCAATTGTGTCAAAGTTTGTAAAATTTGGAATTAACACCTATAAATTCGTTAATACATTGAATAATAAGACAAAAATAATTGATCAAATTTTGACCAAGTTAAGTCAAGCTACCATTTTACCAGTGCTTTGGGCTTTTCTACGCAAGTTATCACCAGACTTATCCACAGATTCTGTGGACAACATTGAGTCCAAAAACCACCACAGTAACCAGAGGTCGTCAACCGTCTTTCCGGTTTTTTTTCAGGCAAGTCGACAGGTGGTGCAATTTACCGCACGAAGTGAGAATGGATGACCCATTATGGGTCTTGAAATGTTACTGCTGTGCCCACATGTAGTGCTTTGACAGCAAAGCGCGCGCCCGATTTCCACTGGTGAATGTCAGGCACAAGTGCTATCGTATCAATACCAGCTTTTTCGTGGGTCTTACGCAACATGGTTGAACTCTCCGGCAATATTCCTTTTCTCTGGCGCCTCAGTGCAGAATCAAGCGAAGGTTTCTGTATGGTGTCCATGGTTGTGCCCTTCGAGTCCGAAGACGATCGCAACGACCTGACAATCGAGACCAGCGTTGTCAGTTTTTCATCTGACAGCACGCGCTCCGAGCGCGAAGAAATGCTGGAATGGAATCAGGATGACATGAACCTGTTCCTGAAATTGGTGACTTGCCAGCAGCAGGGCGAGACGGCACCGGTTGCTGAATCGGTGCGCGTTGATCTGACCGATCCGGAAATCATCGAGATCATTCATGTGGTGGCGGCAGCCGGCTTTGGCACGGCATACTCATCCTATGGCATGCTGAACAATTCTGTTGGTCGTTATCCCCCCCATGCCTGTGATATCGGTAGCTTCGCGTCCCTTTATACCGTTGACGGCTTTAAGCGTTGTGTCGTGGTAGATATGGATGGTGAGGATGTCGTGTGCGTCCTGCTGGAAGAAGTTGATGTGGTTTCGGTAGGTGAGTACGACAAACTGGTCCGGCATGATCTGCTCATGGTCAAGCAAACCGACCTTTTGCATCCAGATTTTGCCGGCGGCCTTATCCGTCCACCGCACGCGACTCTGCACTGAGCGTACTCACGCGCCGGACGCGCTTGTCACGGAAACCGTTTTACTGTTAAGTTTGGCTGCGATGCTCTGTTAGCCAACTTAATAATAAGACGGGGAACTGCGTGCCAACGTTTATCAAGCCTGCCCTTGCCCTGCTAGCGACTCTGATCATTGCCTGCTCCCCGGCCGATGAAACCCGGCTGGTGGGTGACAATCAGCCACCTGAGGATCCGGGCCCACCGGTACATGGCGGCCATCTGCGCGTGGCGTTGGAGGGTGAAACCAATAACTGGCTGCCGGGTCGCGGCAATCATGTTGCCCCGGCAGCGCTCACGGTTGCCATGGCCCTGTTTGATCCACTGGTTAAGCTCGATCACCAGGGTCGCTTCCGGCCATTCCTGGCTGAATCTGTGACCCCCAATGATGCCTTTGATGAGTGGACTTTGCGTCTGCGACCCGGTGTTGAGTTTCATGATGGCACGCCGTTGGATGCCGCTGCCATCAAATGGAATTTTGACAATCTGCACAAACGTCAGGGTTCAGTGACATTTGGCTCTATAAGAGACGTAGACAGTGTCGAAGTCATTGATGATCTTACGGTTGTCTATCACCTGAGCAAAGGCATCGTTCCGTTTCCCGACATGCTGACCCGTGCGGTAGGCTGGCCGGTATCACCGACAGCGGTACAGCGCCTGGGGGATGAGGCCGGACTGTACCCGGTCGGTACCGGCCCGTTTGAACTGGTGGAATGGCGCCGTGATGATCGCATGGAGCTGCAGCGCAATGAAAATTACTGGCAGCAGGGCTTACCTTACCTTGATGCTATTACCTTCCGGCCCTTGCCCGATGAAGATGCGCGTCTTGCCAGTCTTATCTCTGATGACATGGATGTAATCCAGACGCTCAGACAGCATATCGTGGCACGACTTCGTGGATTGTCAGATATTCATCTGTATGAACAGGTGGGCAATAGCAGTGGCAGCGCCATTTTTAATGCCCAGGTACCCCCTGTGGATGATGCTCGCGTGCGGCAGGCACTGGCCTGGGCGCTTGAACCCGAGGCGTTGGTGGAAGTGCTGGGCGGTCGCGGTATTTCACCGATCCAGACGCAATACTTTAACGAAAACAATGTGTGGTATTCGCCCCGTGTCGCGGCAGCCTGGCCGCAGGCTGATCAGGCGCGCGCCCGAGAACTGCTGGATGACTATATCAATGACCCGCAGCGTTCCGACGGGTTGAGTGCGGGCGAGCCCATCTCGGTGGAGATGATGTGCCTGCCTGAGCAAAGTCTGATTGACCTGGCACAGATGTATCAGGCGTTCTGGGCTGCGGTGGGTGTTGATGTCCGGTTGCGGCAGGTTGAGCAGGCGACACAGATTCAGAGTGTGATCAGTGGTGACTACATGATCAGTTGCTGGCGCACGAGCAACGAGCAGGATCCGTATATCATCCTCAGTAACGACTTTGGTCCGCCCGACATGCAGCCGCTGAACTACACCAATTTTACGCATCCGTTGATTGACGAAAATCTGGAAATCCTGCGCCTGGAGCCTGATTTTGATGTGCGTTACGCGGCGGTGGAAGAAATCATGATGCTGTTGACGGGACAGGTCCCCAATACCTGGACCGGCTCGACACCGGCCGCCGTCGCTGTGCAGCCGCGTGTGCGCAATATTATGGGCTGGAGCTTTCCCGATGGCACTCTCGGTGATGGCATGCCGGTAGCCCAGGTCAGTTGGGCCCAGGTCTGGATGCTCGATGATGCGGCCTGGCAGGCTGAGCAGGCGGCGGGTGAGTAGACGGTGAAACTACTGGCCAGAAAACTACCGTGGTTGCTGGGCACCTTGTTTGCGGTCTCTTTTTTTACTTTCATGCTAGTGTCCTTGTTGCCCGGTGATCCCGCAGTCATGATCCTCGGGGCAGGCGGCGTGTCGCCGGAGGCGATTGCCCAGCTGCGGCTGGAACTGGGGCTTGACCGACCCCTGGTCATTCGATATTTCGATTGGCTGGGCAGTGCGCTCAGCGGCGATCTGGGCCGCTCGCCGATGACCGGGCAATCGGTGACCGATGCCATTCTGAGCCGTTTGCCAGTCACCATCCAGCTCGGAGTGATGGCAATAGTCATTGCGCTGGCGCTGGCCATCCCGCTGGCAATGGTGTCTGCCTATTTTGCCGGCAGTCGCCTCGATCGCAGCATCAGTGGTGTCGGTTTTGCGTTGATGTCAGTGCCTGGTTTCATGATGGCCATATTTCTGATCCTGATTTTTGCTGTCGGCCTGGGCTGGTTCCCAGCCACTGGCTGGGTGTCATTGACTGATTCACCTGCCGCCAATCTGCGCAGCGCCCTCCTGCCGGCATTGTCGCTGGCAATGATCGAACTGGCTTTGTATATGCGTTTGTTGCGCACCGACCTGATCGATACCCTGCAACAGGACTACATCACCCTGGCGCGCGCCAAGGGTTTGCCCAACTGGTTGATTCTGACGCGACATGCGTTGCGGCCCTCGTCGTTTTCGCTGATGACGGTGGTTGGTTTGCAACTGGGCGGTGTGATCAGCGGTGCCATTATCGTGGAAGAAATATTTGCCTTGCCCGGCGTTGGCAGGCTTCTGTACCAGTCGATTCTGCAGCGCGATCTGTTGATGGTGCAGGGCATTGTGCTGTTTATTGCCACGGCCTATGTCGTGGTCAATTTCCTGGTGGATTTGTGTTATTCCCTGCTGGACCCAAGGGTGCGTTATGCGGACTAAGGTCAGTGATCAAAGTGTAGTGCGAAGTCGGGCGCAAGGTTTCTCGGCGGCGGCCCGACAAGTCTTCGGTCGTGGTTTCGGGCCCGGGTTCTGGATTGCGGCAGGCTGGTTGCTGGTCGTTGCACTCAGCGCGATATTTGCCGACGTGCTGCCAGTGCGGGATCCGTTGGATCCGGTTATCAGCAATCGCCTGAATGGTCCGCTGACGACCAATATTCTCGGCGCTGATGGTCTGGGTCGCGACATGCTGTCGCGACTGGTTCATGGCGCCCGCGTATCCGTGGTGATTGCTCTGACGGCGGTGACTATCGGTATGGTGATTGGAGGCACTCTGGGTATTCTGGCCGGGTATTTCCGGGGCCATTTTGAGCGTGGTCTGATGGCGGTGCTGGACGTGATTCTGGCCTTTCCCTGGTTGGTATTGCTGTTGGCACTGGTCGCGTTTATTGGTCAGAGTCTGATGGCTATTTCGGTCGCCATCGGTTTTTTGTGGATCCCCGCGTATGCCCGGGTAGCCAGGGCCAATACCCTGTCAGTGGTGCAGCGTGAATATGTGTTGGCCGCTCGCGCCATGGGAGCCGGCACCTTGCGGATATTGTTACGTGAAGTTCTGCCCAATGTCATTTTGCCGGTACTGGCATATGGCCTGGTGGCCATGGGGCTGGTCATTATTGTCGAAAGCGCTCTGGCATTTCTGGGATTGAGTGTTGAAGCACCGCAACCGACCTGGGGTGGCATGATCTCGGAAGGCAAGCGTCACCTGGCCACGGCTGTTCATGTTGCGCTGGTGCCCTCCATTACCATGTTTTTAACCGTACTTTCACTTAATTACGTGGGTGATCGGTTGCGCAGTCGATTTGATGTTCGGGAGTCCAACCTGTGACCGACGCCAACCAACACGAGCCGTTGTTGCTCCGGGTAACAGGCCTGACCGTGCGTCTGAACAGCAGCCACGGCCTGGTGCACGCGGTGGAGGACGTCAGTTTTTCGCTGGCGCGTGGCCAAACGCTGGGGATTGTGGGCGAATCTGGCTCGGGCAAGAGCGTGATGGCGCGCTCATTGATGGGGCTTTTGCCCCGGCGGTCCATTGCCTTCGGCAGTGGCAGTATTTTGTTCCACACGGATAATGCGCAGGAGCAGGACCTGGCACAGATGCCGGACAAGTTGATGCGGCATTTGCGCGGTCCGGCCATGGCAATGGTTTTCCAGGATCCAATGACGGCATTGAATCCGGTTCTGCGGCTAAGTGTGCAACTGACCGAGCCGCTGCGACAGCATCTGGGGCTGGATCGACAGCAGGCACGCAGTCGTGCCATCGAATTACTGGCTGCTGTCGGTATTCCTGACGCGGCCGGGCGCATTGACCAGTATCCCCATCAGTTATCCGGCGGCATGCGGCAACGGGTTGTCATTGCTATCGCGCTGGCCTGCAACCCGGCGTTATTGATTGCCGACGAACCGACAACGGCACTGGATGTCACGGTGCAGAAACAGATCCTTGATCTGCTGGCCAGATTGCAGCGCGAACATAACATGGCGATGATTCTGATCACCCATGATCTGGGCGTTGTGGCCAGTCGCGCAGATTATATTGCGGTAATGTACGCAGGCAGAATCGTGGAATATGCACCGGCTCGCACTTTGTTTACATCGATGCAACATCCCTACACAGAGGCTTTGTTCAAATCCATTCCCCGCATCAACGATCCCAGCCATACACGCTTGCAGGCTATCCCGGGGCGTCCCCCGCAGTTGATTAATGCGGCGGTCGGTTGTGCGTTTGCGCCGCGCTGTCAGTATGTGCAGCCCCGGTGCCGACAGCAGACACCGCCTGTGGTAGAGGTGCCGGACGCCCGGGAGCACCGGCACGCCTGTTTTTACCCGATATCACCAGGGCTCAACAGGGAGGAGGGGGATGACTGACAAGACACCCTGCCAATTGCGCGAGCGCGATGACATCGTGTTGCGTGTCGCTCATCTGAGCGTCAATTTTGCGGTCGGCAAGCAAACCGTGCAGGCGGTGACAGATGTCAGTTTTGACGTCGCCCGCGGCGAGACGCTGGGGCTGGTGGGTGAGTCGGGTTGCGGCAAATCCACGATTGGCCGGGCGATCATGCAATTGCCGCCGCCGAGCGCGGGCGCTGTGATTTTCCGGGACCAGGACATGACGGTGCTCAGTGGCGAAGCGCTGCGCCAGACACGGACCGGGCTGCAAATGATATTTCAGGATCCGGTCTCATCGCTGAATCCGCGGCGCCGGGTGCGCGATATTATCGCCGAAGGGCTGACCATCTGGGGTCGGGACAATAGCGCGGCCCGGGTTGAGGAAGTCATGTCTGCAGTCGGCCTGGACGCCGCCAGTGCCGGGGACCGGCGCCCGCATCAGTTCTCCGGTGGCCAATGCCAGCGGATCTGTATCGCGCGCTCACTGGCACTGGACCCGGATGTACTGATCTGTGATGAGCCGGTTTCTGCGCTCGATGTGTCGGTACAGGCACAGATTCTCAATCTGCTGGAGGACATGAAGGCGCGTTATCACCTGACCATGGTGTTTATTGCCCATAATCTGGCGGTGGTCAAAAATATCAGTGACCGGGTTGCAGTGATGTATCTGGGCAAGCTCTGTGAAATCGGCAATACGGAAGCGATCTACAGTAAACCAGTACACCCCTATACCCGTGCTCTGCTTGCCTCCATTCCGGATGCGGATCCGCTGGCGCGTGAACAGGCTTTATTGGATGAAGAGCCATTATTGCAGGGTGAATTGCCGTCACCTGCCGATCCGCCGTCGGGTTGCCGGTTCAGGACACGCTGTCCATATGCACAGGAGCGTTGTGCCCGGGAAGAGCCATTTATGCAGGCGGCAGGCGACGATCATTTTGTCGCCTGCCACTTCCCTCTGCTGTAACAGGCCTCTGTTGTAACAGGGGCTTGCGTTATTGCCCCGGACCCAGAAAGCTGCCAGGCTCAATCAGGCGATAATCAGGCACCATGATGTGTTCCTCGTCCTCCTCGGTCACCAGGCTGCTGGGCAGCACGGCGTCAGGGCCGGCGGAGAACAGGAACTGGCCTGACATCAGTTTTTGCTCCGGATCGATGACGCCCCAGTCGACAACATAGTAATCGGACTTTGGCAGTTCAGGCAGGGGCCAGATGAAAACCCGGTTGGCAACCGGGTTGTACCTGAAATTGATGTTGATTACTTTGCCTTCGGCATTCTTCATGACCAGTTTGACGAGACTGACACCGGCACTGAAGCGTAAAATCAGATTGTCAGGTGCCTGTGGCAGTATTTCATCATGATCCGGGATGTGATCGATCTCCACATCTCCGGTATAACGATACGTATGTGAGAAGTGCTGAGCAAAGGCATTGCTGCCGAAAAGCAGCATCAAAGTGCCCAGCACCAGGGCTGTCAGGTGTGGCTGTCGGGTTCTTGTGCTAACTGCAGTTTTCATTAATGCGGTTGTCCTGAAAAGCGGCCATGAGGGGTAAGCTGCATGGGTACGGGCATGGCTGTGAGATAGCGACTTTATAACATGCCCGCCGCAGCCAGCGTAGCGTGCACCTGATGAAATCCGGACGAAATACATGTGATTTCAGAAATCCGTCAGAGATTGTCACTAATCAGCAAGACGACGACCGTATTTTCATGCTCCAATCATCCTGTCAATAGTAACAACAACAAAGGAGGTGTCCTGTGCGGATACTGCAACTCCCCCATCGAAGTGCGCCCGTCATGGGCTGGGCCATCAAGCTCGTGGCCGCCGCCGGCTTCGCGCTGCCATTAAGCGTATCAGCGCAATCCGCGACTGACGAAGTGACTTTCCACAAAGATATTACGCCGATTCTGCAGCGCAGCTGCCAGAGCTGCCACCGCCCCGAAGGCGTGGCACCGATGTCGCTGGTGTCCTACGATGAGGTTGTGCCGTATGCAGGCCTGATCGAATATCGCACGCATCTGCGGGACCGCGCCGGCGCCATGCCGCCATGGTATGCCGAGAAAGATGTCGGCATCCAGGAATACAAGCAGGATCCGTCACTGACTGACGAAGAACTGGCAAAGATCTCTACCTGGGCGCGTAATGGCGTGCCGGAAGGCAGCATTGCCAATGCGCCGGAGCCACTGGACTTTGATGACAGCATGCGCTGGACGGCCGGTACCCCCGACCTGATAGTTCGCACAGAAGACATCACTGTGGAAGGTACCGCCCCGGACTGGTGGGGTGATATCCCCAGCATCCCGACTGGTCTGAATGAAGACCGTTATGTCAAATCGGTGGAAATCCGAGAAGTGAATGATCTGGACATGGTTGCCGCTGGCGGCACCGTCGGTGGCCGTAACATCGTTCACCACATGATCTGGAGCACTCAGGTGTTTAACGACGATGGTACCGCTGAAGGCATCCAGGTGCCCTGGCCGGTGCATGAAATTGCCCGTAACCCGGACATTTTTGACCAGGACGGCGGTCGCCTGTTGCGTGCCAATTCGCACGTGGTATCGAACTCTGTGCACCTGCACGCTACCGGTGTTGATACTACCGGTCATCTGGAAATCGGTTTCCGTTTCCATCCGGTAGGCTATGAACCCAAGTATCGTCCGGTCAGCATCGGCCTGGGCAATGGTGTGGATATCAGCATCACCGGCAATCAGGACAATCAGCAGTTGCACGCCTATGCCGTGCTGGAGCAGCCGACCAAAATCGTCACCTTCGAGCCGCATTTGCACGCGCCCGGCGAGCGTATGTGCCTGGAAGCGATCTGGGGATACACAGTTGAGACGTTGTCCTGTGTGGGTTACGACCACAACTGGGTCCGTGGATACACCTTTGGCGAGGATGCAGCGCCATTGCTGCCCGAAGGCACTGTGTTGCACATCACCGGCTACATGAACAATACCAGCACCAACTCGAATGTACCGGATTCGCGCAACTGGCAGGGTTCCGGTAACCGCTCTGTAACCAACATGTTTATCGATCTGGGTATGCGTGTGGGTATGACGGAAGACCAGTTCCTCGAGGAAATGACCAATCGTCGCAAGAACCTTGATCTGGGTCCCAATGACCACGTGATTGGTTGTCCGCTTTGCCTGGCGCCGCTGGTGGCACCCATAGAGCTGACCGATGAAGACAAAGAAGAAATGTCAGAGGCCATGATCAATTACCTCACAGTGACAGACGACGAAAAAGAAAAAATGCCGGAAGCAATGATCAGCCGGGCGGAGGTAGAGTAATGCTGGTACGTTTTGGAAAAACCTGCTCTGTTGCCCTGGCAACGGTATTGAGTGTGGCGATGTTGTGGTCTGTTGCTGCGTCAGCACAGACCTATCGCAAAGGGCAGCACATCGAAGTGGCCTATGAAGGCTGGGAACAGAACGACGACGGCAGCTACAGCTTCCTGTTTGGTTATCACAACGAAAACTGGGAAGAAGAGCTGGATATACCGGTGGGTGAGAACAATTTCTTCTCACCGGGAGATGCCGACCGCGGTCAGCCGACTCACTTTTTGCCACGCCGCAATCGCTTCACCTTCAAGGTGCAGGTGCCGGCTGACTGGGGTGACAAGGAGCTGGCCTGGACCGTGACTTCCAACGGCGAGACCCGCACTGCCTATGCCACGCTGGCTAAAGACTATGTGGTAGACAGCGTTGTTATTGCCTCGGAAACCGGTTCTCTGGGTGCGGGCACCAGTACGCCTGAGTCGCGTGCCAACACGGCACCACAGGTGACAGTGCTGGGTGATACCATCCGCAATGTCCGTGTCGGTGAACCTTTGACGCTGCAGGCACGCGTTGATGATGACGGACTGCCCACGCCGGGCAACGTTGGCAACTTCCGTTACCCGCTGGCAAGTCGCACGGCAAGCTCGGAAATGCGTCGCTTCAAGGACGCACCCTCGCGTATCACGGTAGGCAAGACCAATGGTCTGTTCCTGTCGTGGAACGTGTATCGTGGTGAAGGCAAGGCAACATTCTCTCCCCAGCAGGTCAAGCCCTGGGAAGACACCCGCGCCAGCGCCAACTCACCGTGGGGTGCTTACTGGACGCCACCACCCATCCCTGAGGATGGTGTGTATGAAGTGTCGGTGACCTTTGATGAGCCAGGTCAGTATATCCTGTGGGGACGCGCTGATGACGGTGGTCTGTATCATGACCAGTATGTCACGGTAAACGTTAATCCCTGAGCATTGTATGCCGATTCAGGGCATACAATGCGGCTGGCTGACAGGGGCCGTGCCCGGTGCCTGTCAGCTGTGATAAAAAACCCCGATCAGCTTTTCCAAAGGAAAGTTGTCCGGGGTTTTTTTATGCCTGTTATACTTGTCGTCGATGATCGATCTGCCGGCATTATGGCAGCGCCATCTTTCGGCACAACTGACGTGTCCATGGCTAAACGAGCACGCACCTACTATGCAATGGATTCATTCCGCGAGCAGTTATCTGGCAATTTCCCAGCTGATGTTTCTGGCCAGCCTTTATCTGGTGTACTTTCCCGGTAAGTTGTTGTCGCGCCTGATTGTTTTATTCAGCGCCTGTATTGCTGCCTACATTCTTTCGCGCTCAATGGCGCCCATGCCGGCAGAACTGAGAATGCTGTTCTCCATGATGGCAACGCTGGCGCCGGCGGTATTGTGGATTATTGCCAGGTATCTGTTTGAAGATCACCGGCGTATTCAACCCGCCATGTGGGCACTGATCGGTGCCTATATAGCGATTCGTGTGATTGGTCTGTTCATTTATGATGGATCGGTGCCGCGTACCAGTGGTTTTTTCCTGTTTTATTTCTACATCCCGCAGCTGGTCATGCTGTTCCTGGCGTGTCATGTGGTTTATATGGCTTGCCGGGGGCGCGATGGTGACCTTATTGAATCCCGGCGCCAGGTCAGGGTGCCGTTTGCGATCGGCATGGGCAGTATTGTCGGACTGATCATAGGCACCGGGTTTTTCTGGATTGGCAGTCCGCAGCTGGACAGTTTGTACTTTCTGGTCGTTTTTGTGTTGATACTGTCGGTCAATCTGGCCATGTTCCGGTTTCAGAATCAGGCACCGCATCTGATTCAGACGGCTGCTGATGCGCCGGTGCCCAAGGTCCCGGTGCCAGACAATGGTGATGTGGTATCGCGCCAGGACCAGGTATTGATAGACCGGATCCTGAAAGCGATGCAGGAAGATCGGCTATATGCAGAATCCGGTTTGACGATTGGTGATCTTGCGGCCCAGGTCTCGGTGCAGGAGTATCGTCTGCGCCGGCTGATCAATCAGTCATTGCACTACCGAAATTTTAATCAGTTTCTTAATCACTATCGTATAGAGGAGGCGGCGCGGCGGTTACTGGATCCGGCGGAAGAACATATCCCCATCTCAAGTATCGCACTGGATGTGGGTTATGCCTCGCTGTCGTCTTTCAATAAGGCATTCAAGGACACCCATGGCGTGACGCCTTCAACCTGGCGCAGTAGCGACCAGTCCACGGCCTCTGTTTTTCCACATTCTGATGAAAGTAGACTATGACTGACACTGAACACATGACTGAAGATACCGCTAAACTAAAATCGTTTCGCCGCATTGCGCTGATCACCATCTGCGCAGTGTATTTTCTGATCCTGGTGGGGGCGAGCGTGCGTGCCTCCGGCGCCGGCATGGGGTGCCCGGACTGGCCTACCTGTTTTGGCAGTTGGATTCCCCCGATCAGTGAGGCGCAATTGCCTGACAATTATCAGGAAATATACGCCGATCGGGGCTACGCAGAAACCCGATTTAATCCGGTGAAAACCTGGACCGAGTATCTGAATCGTCTGGCGGGCGTCAGCATTGGCCTGCTGATTCTGATAACAGCATTTAAATCGCTGCCGCTGCGTCAGTATGACCGGTGGATCACGATTGCCTCTGTGGCGGCGTTGCTGATGGTCATCTATCAGGGCTGGCTGGGCTCGCGAGTCGTGGCCTCGAACCTGCAGCCGGGAATGATCACTCTGCATATGCTGATGGCATTGGCCATTGTCGGCACCTTGCTGTTTGCACTGGCGCGTGCGCGCCGGGGTGTGCTGGCGGCGCAAAGCGTAGCGGCGGTTGGTCCCCGGTTCCAGCGTTGGCTTTATGTGGTGCTGGCGCTGACGGTGCTGCAGGTGGCCATGGGTACCCAGGTACGCGAGATGGTGGACTTCCTGAACCATACCCAGGGGGAGGAACGTTCGGCCTGGGTGTCGGCGCTGCCCTGGTTTTTCTATGTCCATCGTACATTCTCTGCCGTGGTGCTGTTTGCCAATGTCTGGCTGGTCTGGTTGCTGTATCGGTCTCTGGGGCTGCATCACAGTCTGACCCGACTGGCCATGGGCATGTTGGCGGTCATTGTGCTGGCAGTTGTGTCCGGAGCAACGCTGGGGCATCTGGGCATGCCGGCATTGGTGCAACCGACCCACCTGCTCAGTGCGTCGCTGATATTTGGTTTGCAGTTCCTGTTATGGATGGATTACCGCCACGCCCGGGAAGTGTGATGCGGTCTCTGGCTGCGCTGCTCCTCGCGTTTGTCGCAACAGCCTGTGCCTCTTACCCCGGGGACATCACTCGCGAGACGCTGTCGGCGCAGCAGCAATTGGCGCTGGATAACCAAACGCTGGGCCTGAGCTGGCGCCAACACGAAGACCCGGCTGCGGTTGTGGTACTCGTGCACGGCCTCAACCTTGATCCCTCCGCCATGCTGGACGTACAGCAGCTGCTGTTTGATGCCGACATGGATGTGCTGAGTCTGTCGCTGGCCGGCCATGGCAATGCGCTGGATGACGAGGCCCGGTTGCTGCAGTTTAACGAAGCAACGTTCGCCGATTGGCAGCATGACATCGGACGGGCGGTGCAGTCGGCAGCCCGCAGGGCGGCAGTGCTGGATCGGCCTTTGTATCTGGTCGGATTTTCTCTGGGTGGTTTGTTGAGTGCTGATTACCTGGTGCAAAACCCGGGGCATGGCTCTGACCCGGGTGTCGGTGATATTGATCGCATGGTGTTGCTGGCGCCGGCCATTAGCCTGAAGTGGTCTTCGTATCTGCTGTATCCGCTGCAGGTTTTTCCTGACATGTATTTGCCCAGTGTTGCGCCTCGCATATACCGCGCCAATGATTACGCCCCGGTGTCGGCCTATCTGGCACTTTACCAGGGCGTGAACCGGTTCAATGAGTTGGCCGGGCAGCCGGATGGCAGACTGGCGCTGAATATACCGACGCGGGTATTCATGCAGCCGCGTGATGAGCTGGTATCAGCCGACGGCGTGCGTGGTTTTATTGCTGAACACCAGCTCAGCCAGTGGCAGTTTATTGAAATAGAGAAAAGCGGGGATGCTGCTGATGTGCTGAATCATCTGATCATTGGGCCGCACTCACTGGGCGGTGATGCCTGGCAGTCGTTGAGTGTTCAGATACTGAATTTCCTGGAATGACGATCATGCAGCGGGCAGACCGGGGGTCGGTCTCGGAACGACGCCTTCGGCGCCTGATTGTTCCTCGACGGACACCCCGCTCCACCTGCTGCACGAGCTTTGTGTCGTACGTGCTTTTTAAGATCAGTTCTTGATGAACTTCATGGTCATGCGGTCACTTTCACCAATGGCCAGGAACGCCGGCCGCTGTTCGGCAGACAAACCGCGCAGGTTGGGAGGCAACATCCAGACGCCATCGGGATGGTTCTTGGGGTCGTTCGGGTTGGCATTAATCTCCGAGCTGCCGGCGAACGTGAAGCCGTGCTCAGTCATCAGGTCGATCAGCTGTTGTTCGTGGATGTAACCGTTGCCAGGAATCGCGGCTTCATCGGCATCCCAGCGGTGATCCACTATGCCCACGGTGCCACCGGGCTTCAGCGCTTCGTGCCACGCCATGATGACGCTCTCTGCCCCCATGCCAATCCAGTTGTGTGCATTGCGAAAATCGAGAATGACATCGACGCTGCCCGGCGCAGCGATACGCGACTGGGCCTGGGTCAGCTGCTCGGCAATGACAACGTCGTCGTATACATCCGGGTTGCTGTCGAGCAGGCGCTGGAACGTGGCATTGCTGCCGCTCATCCAGCCAGCCAGCGGTTCCGGGCTGCGATCATAGGTGGCGCCGATCAGGGTGCCATGATCCTGCAGGTAAGGGGCCAGGATTTGGGTATACCAGCCGCCGCCGGGCCAGGCTTCGATGACCGTGTCATCCTGTTCTACGCCAAAGAAGGTCAGCGTTTCGTAAGGGTTGCGGTAGACATCGCGTGTCCGATCAAGATCAGAGCGATGCTCGCCATCAATGGCGGCACGCAGCGGACCGTTGCCCTGAGCGTTCACGCTGCTGATGCTCAAGGCACCCAGCATCAAGGTCAAGAGAGAGGTTTTTACCAGGGTTTTCATTATTTTGGACTCCGATCATGGTTGGCTGTAACCCTGAAGATTACCCCAGAACCTGTTGTGTTAATAGACTGTGATTATGCTCAGGCTCAAATAGGCAATCAGTGATCCCAGCAACATGCCGGCCAGCACATCGGAAATGAAATGCACCTTGAGCATGACGCGTGACAGACCGATCAGGGCCGCCCATGTGTAGGCCAGCAGGCTGACGCCGGGAAAGCAGATGCTGGTGATGCCGGCAATCATGAAGGCCGCGGTGGTGTGGCCGGATGGAAAGCTGAATTCGTCAGAGGGTTTCAATACCGGTGTCATTGCTTGTACAACGTGGAACGGGCGTCGGCGTTTGAAGCTTCTTTTGAGCACCCAGTAAATGGGCAGTTCGATCACAAAGGCCAACAAACCGGCCAACAGGAATGTTGTGCCCTGGTCAGGGAACAGCATCGGCAGAGACAGACCCATCAGCAGATAGAGGTAACCATCTCCGGTGAAGGATATAAAACGTATCAGTGTTTCCAGTTGCATGCGTTGGTGAAGACGGTTGAGACCAAGAAACAGTCGGGCATCCAGGGCGGCTAACCATTGCAATGCGACTATGCTTCGCTCCATCATGACCGGGGTCTCCGATATCTGAATTGGCGCCAGTGTGGCAGTGCTTTGTGACAGCCGTGCGTCCTTGATATGACAGTTGTGTGACGGCGCATTGGTGGCGCCCGGTGCAAACATATGCCCGTTGTTGACCGGCCTGGAGCTGAGCCTGAGTTGCGTCTGCCATTGGCCAGCTGCTAATGTTCAGGGCAGTAATATTGTCAGCAACTATTCAGGTAGACCAACCTCATGACGCTATCCCCTCTGATTTCTGTGTCTCAAGCTGCTCAACGACTGGCGGATGACGATGTGCTTGTGTTTGACGTTCGCTTCAAGCTGGATGATCCGGCCTATGGTTCGCAAGCCTACGCCGAATCACATGTGCCCGGCGCCGTCTATCTGGATCTGGATAAGGACCTGTCATCGCCCATCGTGCCGGGTGTCACCGGACGGCATCCATTGCCGGATGCGAATGTGTTCGAGGCGCGCATGCGTGAGATCGGTTTGCGCAAGTCGGACCAGGTCATTGTCTACGATGATGGTCCGGGTTTTTATGCGGCCAGACTCTGGTGGTTGCTGACCTGGCTGGGTCATACCCGGGTCCGTGTGCTCGATGGTGGTCTCAGTGCCTGGCGCCAGGCGGGCATGCCGATGACTGCCGAGAGAACGGTGCGGCCCTGGCCGGGCGATTTTACCGCGCAGCCGGATAACGCGTTGTTGGTAGCCGCCGATGGCGTCCTTGCACAGGTTGGTGAAGCGCCCGATCAGGCAAACCTGGTTTTGCTGGATGCCAGGGCGCCGGAGCGCTTTCGTGGTGAAGTCGAGCCGATTGATCCGGTTGCCGGCCATATTCCGGGTGCCATGTGTCTGCCTTGCACTGGCAACCTGGATGCCGAGGGACTGTTTTTGTCGGCCCCGCATCTGAAGGCACGCTTCCCGGATGTCGACGCGGGACAGAACCTGGTGTGCTACTGCGGATCCGGCGTTACCGCCTGCCACAATATTCTGGCTGCGGTTATTGCCGGGCTGCCGATGCCTCGCCTGTATGCCGGTTCCTGGAGTGAATGGATTACCAATCCCGGCCGGCCGGTCGCGGTCACTGGACCTGAGGTCGGCTGACCGGTCGGCGGAATCGCGAGTTGAGCCACAATGACAGCGCGATAATGCCGCCGCCGATGATCAGCGGCAGCAACGGCTCATCATGACCCCAGATCGCCAGGTTGACGACCAGGCCGGCTGGCACCAGAGCATTGTTCATCACTGCCAGGGTGCCGGCATCCACTTCGCAACCGCCGCGATTCCACAGGTACAGGCCGACACCGGACGCAACAATACCCAGCCACGCCAGGATGCCCCAGTGCAAGGCATTGTCAGGCAACATCTGCTTGTTGCCAAAAATCAGGAATGACGGCAGTGCAATGATCAGGGCACCTATAAAGAAGTGGCCAAATGTCCGCCATGGCGCGATTGCTACGGGCCAGCGCAGCATCAGGTGTTTGTAACCTACCTGACCCGCTGCGAAGGTAATGTTGGCGATCTGCAGGAGGACAAAACCGGTCAGATAATCCTGGCTCAGACCGTCGAAACGAATCACTGCAGCGCCCAGCGTGGCTATGGCCGCGGCCAGCAATGCCAGGGGAGAGAATCGACGATTGAGGGCATCGTCGATCAAGGTGACATACAAGGGGGTGAAAATGGTAAACAACAACACTTCAGGCACGGTCAGCATACTGAAAGACCGGTACATCAACGCGTAGGTGATACCGAACTGCAATGCACCGCACAACATGATGCCGGTCACCAGCGGGCGCGGGATACCGCGCCAGACAGTAAAGGGCAAAAACATCAGGGCCGCCAGTGTTACCCGGGTCAATACGGCAAAGTCACTGTCGACGTTGCCGGAGAGGAATTCGCCAATCAGGCTGAATGAGAACGCCCACAGCACGGTGACAATAACGAGCAGGCCCATGGACAGGATCCTTGTAAATGAGTGTGAAAGCAGTGACGGGCGAAATAATGGATTTGCCAGCTATGCGTCTTTTGAGGCGCGCAAGGGTATCACAGCTCTGATCTTGCCGCTATTTGCCGCTTTATGATTGTTTGTCTGCGAGACATCGGCGAAAATAGCGTTTTTAAGTCCCTGGCAGCCGTGTGCTGCTGCAACCACAAGACCCGTATTCAATGTCTACCAATCTACTAGCGCAGGAAGTTGCGACGCGTCGTACCTTTGCCATTATTTCGCACCCGGACGCCGGTAAAACCACGATCACGGAAAAGCTGCTGCTGTTCGGCAAGCTGATCCAGTCGGCAGGCTCGGTCAAGGGCAAGCGTAACGAAAAGCACGCCACCTCGGACTGGATGGCAATGGAGCAGCAACGGGGTATCTCGGTGACCTCGTCGGTGATGCAGTTTCCTTACAATGACGCCGTCGTCAACCTGCTGGATACGCCCGGCCACGAAGACTTCTCGGAAGATACCTATCGGGTATTGACCGCGGTAGATTCCGCTCTGATGGTGGTCGATGGCGCCAAGGGTGTCGAGGATCGTACCATCAAGCTGATGGAAGTCTGTCGCTTGCGTGACACACCGATCTTCACCTTCGTCAACAAACTGGACCGTGATACCCGCGAGCCGATCGAAGTGCTGGATGAAATTGAAACGGTACTGAACATCCGTTGTGCGCCGATCAACTGGCCGCTGGGTAATGGCAAGGGTTTCAAGGGTGTTTACAATCTGTACACCGATACCATCCATGTCTATCACCATGGCCAGGGTACCCGTATTCCGGATGATGTGCAGATCAAAGGGCTGCGCAGCGCCGAGGCAAAAGCGCTGCTGGGTGCCTATGCGGATGACTTTGCCGATGAAATTGAACTGGTCCGCGGCGCCAGCAATGAGTTTGATCTCCGCGAATATCTGGCAGGTCGTATGACGCCGGTGTTTTTTGGCACCGCGCTGGGTAATTTTGGTGTGCGCGAGATGCTCAACGACTTCGTCAAATGGGCACCGCAACCGCGGGCGCGCGCTACCGAAACCCGTTCGGTGACGCCGAAAGAAACACCATTTTCGGCTTTTGTATTTAAAATCCAGGCCAATATGGACCCAAACCATCGCGACCGTATTGCCTTTCTGCGCATCTGTTCAGGCGCTTACAGCAAGGGCATGAAACTGCATCATTGCCGCCTGGGCAAGGAGATTCGCATCAGTGATGCGGTGACGTTTATGGCGGGCGAGCGGGAGCAGGCAGAAAACGCAGTGTCCGGCGATATCATCGGTTTCCACAATCACGGCACCATTCAGATCGGCGACACCTTTACCGAAGGTGAGGACCTGCAGTTCACGGGTATCCCGCACTTTGCGCCGGAACTGTTCCGCCGCATCCGGCTGAAGGATCCATTAAAGACCAAACAGTTGCAAAAAGGTCTGAAGCAATTGTCGGAAGAGGGCTCGGTGCAGGTGTTCATGCCGCAGCGCAACAATGACCTGATTGTCGGCGCGGTGGGTGTGCTGCAGTTTGAGGTGGTGGCCTACCGTCTTAAGGATGAGTACAAGGTGGATTGCATTTATGAGCCGGTGAACATCTACAGTGCGCGGTGGGTTGAGTGTGATGATGCGAAGAAGTTTGAGGAGTTCAAGAAGAAGGCCTATGAGAACCTGGCTGTTGATGGGGGTGATCACCTGACCTATCTGCCACCGACGCGTGTGAACCTTGCCCTGATGGAAGAGCGCTGGCCCGATGTCCGCTTCCGCGCGACCCGAGAACACAGGAAGTCCGATTGATTGAGAATTGCCATTTCGTTCCGAGCCGCGGGCTACTGATTGTCTGCTAGAGGAGACGCCCGTGAACCCATCCCTGGGGGGCTCGGCGACGACCGTCCAAGGGTCGTCGACGCTCCTCAAGCAGACAATCAGCATCCCGCGTCTCTACCTTACGTGCAATCTGTCAGGTTGAGTTTGCAGCAAGAGACGCGGGGTGTGGGAGGCGAATTTCGGAGCGTATGCGACCCTCGGACGGTCGCATCCGAGCCCCCCAGGGATGGGTTCACGGGCGTCTCCGAAAAGCGCCTCCCACACCCCGTGGCTCGACAACAGATCGCTGATCCAAATTTGATTGTCATAACCAAGCAGAGAACACATGAAATTTGAACTGAAGACAACTGATGGCGCCGCGCGGCGTGGCACGCTGACGTTTCCGCGCGGCGAAGTGCAGACCCCCGCATTCATGCCCGTCGGCACCTACGGCACCGTAAAAGGTCTGACGCCCGAGCAGGTCAAAGGCACCGGCGCCGAGATTATTCTTGGCAACACCTTCCACCTTATGCTCCGGCCTGGCACCGACATTATCAAACAGCACGGCGACCTGCACGACTTCATGGGCTGGGACAAACCCATTTTGACTGACTCCGGCGGTTTCCAGGTATTCAGCCTTGGTGACATGCGCAAGATCAGTGAAGAGGGCGTCAATTTTCGCTCACCTGTTGATGGCGCCAAAGTGTTTCTCGGTCCCGAGTCCGCAATCAAAGTGCAGCAGGACCTGGGCGCCGACATCATCATGATCTTTGACGAATGCACGCCATACCCTGCCACTGAAACCGAGGCCCGTGACTCAATGCAGCTATCCCTGCGCTGGGCCGTGCGTTGCAAAGAGGCCCATGGCGACCATCGCGCAGCCCTGTTCGGTATTATCCAGGGCGGTATGTACAACCAATTGCGACAGGAGTCGCTGGATGGCCTGGTGGCGCTGGATTTTCCCGGCTACGCCATTGGCGGTCTGTCCGTTGGTGAAACCAAGGAAGAGATGATCAGCGTGCTTGATTATGTCGGTCACCGTATGCCCGCGCACAAGCCCCGCTATCTGATGGGCGTGGGTACGCCCACGGATATCGTCGATGCCGTGAGCCGCGGCATCGACATGTTTGATTGTGTCATGCCCACCCGCAATGCCCGCAACGCCTACCTGTTTACCAGTCAGGGCCTGCTCAAGCTGCGCAATGCCCGCTTCCGGGACGATACCCGGCCTCTGGACCCGGCATGTAGCTGTTACACCTGCCAGCACTTCAGCCGTGCCTATCTGCATCACCTGGACAAGTGCAAGGAGATGCTGGGCGCGCAATTGAACACAATTCATAACCTGCACTACTATCAGGACCTGATGCAAGGTTTGCGTCAGGCCCTGGAACAGGGTAGATTTACCGCCTTTACAGAAACGTTTTACCGAAATCAGCGTGTGCTGGAAACCCGGCAGGACGCCTGACAGGCGGCAGATTCGCCTTTATATTACAGTAATAACCATTGACCCTTCGGCCGCACCGGGTAGTTCCCGGCAGGCCCCATTGCTTGAGAGACTTGTGTTATGGATTTTCTGATTAGCTCCGCCCACGCTCAGGATGCCGCATCGCCAGCAGGTGGCGCCATGTTCAATCTGTTGTTCATTGGCGGCATGTTCCTGCTGTTTTACCTTATTTTGTGGCGTCCACAGGCCAAGCGCGCGAAAGAGCACCGCGAACTGGTGGGTGGCCTGAGCAAAGGTGACGAAGTGCTGACCAGTGGCGGTATTCTGGGCCGTATCACAAAAGTGTCAGATGACTATGTCACTGTTGAGGTGGCTGACGGTGTTGAAGTCAGTCTGCAGAAGTCTGCAATAGCGGCCGCGCTTCCGAAAGGCACCATCAAGTCAATCTGACAGGCTTAACGAGACATGCTGAACAAGTTTCCCTTATGGAAAAACGTCATGGTACTGCTGGTGATTTCACTGGCAGTGCTTTTTGCTGTACCAAATCTATTCCCTGACGACCCGGCGATCCAGATTTCGCACGAGAACGATGCCATTACCGAACTCGACCTGGGCATGGCCACCGATGCTTTGCGCGCGGCCGGAGTTGATTACTTTGGTGACGAAGTCACGGATATGGGGGCCATGATCAGGTTCGCCGGCCTTGACCAGCAGCTACGTGGCAAAAGCGCTATCGAAGAGGCCCTGCCGGACGGTTACATCATTGCCCTGAACCTGGCAGCAACCACACCGGATTGGCTGCAGTCGCTGGGTGCAACCAAGATGAATCTGGGCCTGGATCTGCAGGGTGGTGTGCACTTCCTGATGGAAGTCGACATGGAAACCGCGCTACGCAGGCGTATGGAGAATATCCTCAGCACGATCCGGCAGGAGCTGCGCTCCGAACGTATCCGCTCGCGCTCGCTGGAACTGGTGGGCGAAAGCGAAATTGAGCTGCGTTTTGCGGATGAAGAATCCCGCAGTCAGGCGCGGAGCATCATTCGCGATGGTTTTAGCGACCTGCAGGTGCAGGCGCGGGAAACCGGCGGCGATTACCTGCTTGAGTTGACCATGTTGCCCGCCAGTATTCAGCAGATGCAGGTTGATACCATTGCCGCCAACCAGACCACGATTCGTAACCGTGTCAACTCTCTGGGGGTGTCGGAACCGATCGTGCAGCAACAGGGCCCCGACCGAATTGTAGTGGAGTTGCCTGGTGTCCAGGATACCGCGCAGGCAAAGCGTATTCTGCAGCGTATCGCTACCCTGCAGTTTCATCTGGAGGCCAATGCCGGCGCCTCGTCAACCAGCTATGAAGTCTATGACTATCAGGGGCAGCAGATTCGTGTCGACAATGATGTGATTCTGCAGGGTGATCGCGTCAGCAATGTGCGCTCGGCACTGGATCAGTATGGCCAGCCCCAGGTGGTGATCAATCTGGACGCGCAGGGGGGGCAGCAATTCAACCGGGTGACACGCGAAAATATCGGCCGGCCAATGGATATTCTGCTGATCGAGACCCGAACCCGCACCGTGCTCGACGAAGATGCTGAAGGCAACACCGTTGAGCGTCAGGAAACCTACGAAGAGCGCCGGCTGATCAGCCATGCCGTGATTCGGGCCGCATTGGGGCGTGAGTTTGTTATCACCGGTCTCAGTGGACAGGAAGCCAATGACCTGTCTCTGCTGATCCGCTCCGGTGCGCTGGCAGCACCGATGTACTTTATCGAAGAACGCACGGTCGGACCCAGCCTGGGCGCCGAGAATATTGCGCAGGGCGCCGGTGCGGTGTTGCTGGGCTACCTGTTGGTGATGTCCTTCATGCTGTACTACTACCGCCTGTTTGGTCTGGCCGCCAATCTGGCGCTGATGATCAATATTGTGCTGCTGGTGGCCATGATGTCCATTATCGGTGCCACACTGACATTGCCGGGTATCTTCGGTATCGTGTTGACCATCGGTATGGCGGTGGATGCCAACGTACTGATCTTCACCCGCATACGGGAAGAAATGGTCTCCGGGTTGTCGCCTCAGAATGCCATTTCATCGGGCTTTGATCGTGCCTTCTCAACCATTGTGGATGCCAACCTGACCACCTTCCTGGTGGCGATGGTACTGTTTACCGTGGGCACCGGTCCGGTCAAGGGTTTTGCGGTCACATTGATGATCGGCATCATGACCTCCATGTTCTCCGCGATCATGGTAACGCGATTTATCGTCAATACAATTTATGGTGGGCGGGCTGTTAAAAAGCTCTCAATCGGCCCATTCATTAAGGCCGCTTAAGGCCACCGTTACAGCACAGGCAAAGGCAACGTTAGCATGGCATTGTTAAAAAACGACATAGATTTCATGAGCCCGCGCAAGCGACGCATTACCGGAATCATTTCTGCGGTGATGCTGGTGGTGGCGATACTGTCGCTGGCCATCAACCGCTTTGAATTCGGTCTGGATTTCACCAGTGGTACGCTGATTGAAGTCGGTTACTCCGAGTCGGTGAATCCCGAGAACATTCGCCAGCAGCTTATCGTCGCGGGTTATGAGGACGCTGTGGTGGTGACCTTCGGGTCGGATCGCGATGTGCTGGTGCGCCTGCCTGTGGCTGAAGGCGACGATGAAGCCATGAACAATGAGGCCGCCTCACTGGGTAATGAGGTGCTTGCATTGCTGCAGGCCGAAAGCGACACGCCCATTGAGATGCGGCGCTCGGAATATGTGGGTCCGAAAGTTGGCGCGGAGTTGGCGGAGCGTGGCGGCCTGGCCTTGCTGGTGGCGCTGGGCATTGTCATGCTGTATGTGGCGGTGCGCTTTCAATACAAATTCGGTATTGCCTCGGTGGCGGCACTGGCACACGATATCATTGTGGTGCTGGGTGTCATCTCCCTGTTCCACCTGACCTTTGACCTGACAGTGCTGGCGGCGCTGCTGGCCGTGATCGGTTACTCGCTTAATGACACCATCGTGGTGTTTGACCGTGCCCGGGAGAATTTCCGCATTATGCGCTCGACCGACCCGGAGCACATCCTGAACACCACGCTGAATCAGGTGATTTCACGAACCTTCGTCACCTCATTGACAACCTTGATGGCATTGACTGCAATGCTGATCATGGGGGGTGAGGCGATTCGCGGTTTTGCTGTGTCCCTGATCGTGGGCGTGACCGTAGGTACCTACACATCTTTGCATATAAGCTGCAATTTCCTGATGTACCTGGGGATTACCAAGGAAGATCTGGCTGTTCCGGTCAAGGAAGGCGAAGAAGTCGATTCCATGCCCTGATCGGTGACATGCGAGGCGGCAGGGACTTGCCGCGGCGCCCGGGCAAGTTCACTCGCATGATGGTGTCAGTTCAAGCTTCCGATTTACTCAGACCCAGTACCGCCCGAATATCCTTCAGCTGCGCCTGCATTGCCGGGCGGCCAGCAATCTCGCGCTGCTCTGCCAGCATGTCCTGCAATATTTCCACGGTGGTCAGCGGGTTCGCCAGCACTGCCCGGAATACAATAATCGGATCCCGTTGGTAACGTACCGGATTCAAGCGGGTGCGTGACACAAACGAGCGGCCCAGGCCGCGTTGGGTTTTCTGCATGCTCTTGGTCAGCAGGCTGATCAGCTGATTGGCCTGGCGTCGGATGTCATCGTCCGCCACTGGCAAGGCCTGCTGGATATCCGCGGGCAAATAGCGATAGGTCAGTATATTCAGCTCCGGTTCGGTAACCAGCTCGAAGTCATCTGCCTGCGTGATCATGTCGGCAAAACTGCGCGCCTTTTCGATGCCCTGGTCAATCAGCAGTTCGTAACCCTGGCGCCCGATGATCTGCAGTCCCGAATGCACCAGAATCGCCATGCCCGGGCGGGATCCTTCCACGGTATGGCTGCCCAGATCCTTGGAACCCTTGCGGATGATGTATTCGGCGTGGTGTTCAACGCTGCTCAGGGTTTCCGGGTTACGGAAGACACAGATACCGGCCCCCATGGGGACATAAAGCTGCTTGTGGGCATCAAGTGTCACCGAGTCGGCGCGCTCAATACCCTTCAGCAGCGAGCGATACTTGTCAGAGAACAGTGTCGGTCCGCCCCAGGCGGAATCAACGTGGAAGTGGATCTGGCGTTCGGCAGCGATGTCAGCCATGGCATCCAGCGGATCGACATTGCCGGTTTCCGAGGTGCCTACGATGCCGACGATCGCCATGACCTTAATATTCTGCTTTGCCAGCTCGTCGCATTTTTGCGCCAGCAGATCGGTGCGGATCTTGTTATTGGCATCGGTCTCAATGCCAATCAGTGAGCGGCGGCCAATACCAAGAATATCGGCGGCCTTGCCCAGCGAATAGTGGCCGCGCTCCGATACCAGAATGGCCAGACCCTGATAGCCGTAATGCTGCATACCTGCCAACAGACCGTCCTGGCCCAGGCCGGCAAAGTCACCACGTGGTGCCAGCACGTTGTTGCGTGCGGCCCACAGGGCCGTCAGGTTGGCGATGGTGCCCCCGGAGCAGAAGCTGCCCAGCGCATGTCCGCGGTCGTGCATCCAGCGCTGGTAGAAGCTATCGTCCTGCTGGTAAATCAAATGATGCACCATGCCGATCACCTGGCGTTCCATTGGGGTAAACGCCTTGGAGGTTTCCACCTTTACCAGGTTCTGATTGAGGGCCATCATGATGCGCGACAGGGGCAACATGAAATACGGCAGGGCCGAGGTCATATGACCCACAAAACTGGGTGCGGAGATATGCACGGACTGCGCGACCAGTTTGTCCAATACAAACTGAATCTGATCCGAGACAAAGGTTGGCTGCTCTGGAATGTGCGGGTTGGCGAAATCGGCCTCAATATCGGCGAGATCGCGTTCGGCGGCCACAATATGCTCCTGCAGGAACCCGGCGAGGTTCTGGGAGATAGAGTGATCGATTTGTCCGAGAGTTGAATCCGGTGCTTCCGGTACCGTGAAAATGCGGTACAGGGACTCCAGGCTGGCTTGGGCCAGTTTTTTGCTGTCGCTCATCAGGGACGCTCATCCAGACACGGGGTGCGCAGTATAGTGCAATTGCGGTAGCGATGGAAACGCTGGCCGGCAGTGACAGACGGATGTGATGCCGGTGTCAGTCCCGGGTTTGCGCTCTGAGTACAATCGCGGTATGAACGCCGGTGGCATCCATGGCATAAGTGCCGTAACCGCTATAGCCGGCGCGGAACTCAGTGTCCAGGTCTTCAAGCAGTTCAAAGCGAAACTTGCCGCCTGATGCGGACCCGGAAGGCAGGGGGCTGATGATTGCTGCCTGAAAATCAAAGAATCGGTTTACCAGCGGGAACAGGCATTTGAACAGGCTCTCCTTGGCGGAGAACACCAGTGTTAAAAAATGCAACGGTGAGTCAAATAACTGTATTTGTCCGCTGCGGGTTTCGCTTGGGGTCAAAATTAGCGAGCTGACGTTTTCTCTGTTGCTCTTTTTAATCCAGGTCTCCGAATCCAGGCCCACGGCCCGGATGTGCTGTTGGCGCGCCACGACTGCGGATGCGTAGCAATGGCTATGGGTAATTGAGCCGACGAGCCCGGGAGGCCACAAAGGGACGCGATTGGCACCGATTCCGACGGCCGCGTCAAGGTTACTATCAAGCTGTGCCAGGGCTGCGCGGGCGCAGTAGCGGCCGGCGAGAAACTCGGCCTTGCGTTTCTGTACCGCGCTGTCCATTTTTGCCGGCAGGATGAGGCCGAGCTGGTTGGCAGTCTCGTCGTGAAACAAAGTCCTGTCGAAGTGACAGCTGACTTGATAGCAGTCGCTGTCGATAGCAAGCGGTGGGCTGAGTTGACGTATCATGATGGACGTTTGCTGCACTGCTTTGGCGGGAATGCTACAGGATAGCATGCCGGGATGATGGTTTTGTGTGACATGGTTCAATCTCTCGCCCACAGCCCCTGAGTTTTCGAACAAAACGGTTGCGTTGCACGATAACATGTCAGTAAAATCAGATGAATTAATGTAACAAATTCTTGAGTTTTTTTCGCTGCGTAAGCTCTGCTGTGATGACTCCACGGAAACGTTTCGAGTGATAATATGAGTCTGGAGCAAGATCCGGCAGATAAACGTGATCCATCGTCAGTCGGTGATACTCTGCTTCGTTATCTGACGCGGTTTCCCCAGCCTCGGTGGAAAAACCCTTTCAAATCCAAATTTTTAAAAATGGCCCGTGTCGACAGCCCGTCGGTCAAGGGTCTGCTCGGCGTTGCCGTGCTCAGTGCCGCCTTCGGTACCGCAGTGGTCTACTTTCTGAACGCCGAATCCAAGCTGGTTGGTGAGGAGCAGTATTCCGTATTTGCTGCCGTTGCCTTTCTGGTCATGCTGGTGTGCTACCGTTTTTGTCAGCGCTTTCTGATAGCACAAGCCAGCAAATCCATTGAAGCCGCCATGAATGAGTGGCGGCAGCGGATTGTCGCCAAAGTCACCAAGCTGTCACTAAGAAACATTGAGGATTTCTCGGAAGAAGCGATAACGGATGGTCTGATAAAAAACTACGGACCACTTTCCCAGGCGATCATCACCATAACGGCAGGCGTCGAGTGTCTCAGCTTGCTGATTTTCATGTATTTCTATGTGATATTCCTGTCACCTCTTGCCGCATTGCTCACAGGTATAGTCGGTGTGCTGACGGTGCTGGGGTATCTTTCCGTGTCTGCGCGGCTGGCTGATACCTTGCGGGAGTCGGCCATGTCCAATGCCAGCCTCGATCGGTCAATGGAAGCCGGCATCAAAGGGGCCAAGGAGCTCCGGCTGAATACCAGCAAGCGCACCGAGTTTCTCGAAGACGCCAGATCAGCTTCGTCGCAATTGTATAAGAACAGATCTGCCAGTGCCTCGCTGTTTGCGGAAGTGCTGGCCTCCGGAACTACGGCATCCTATCTGATGGCGGGTTCGGTAATTTTTATTCTGCCCATCCTCAATCCTCAGGAGAAAGACGAGATTGCCCGTATCGTGGTGGCCGTGCTTTTTCTGATCGGGCCGATTGGCGGTGTGATCGGCAGCATTCAGCAATTCAATATCGCCCGCTTCTCGGTGTTGGGCATCATGAAGTTCGAAGAGGAAGTGGATGCCTGTCTGGACAAAAATGAAGACACTGATGACAATGACAGCGCTAAAGATCTGGCAGATTTCGACATTATCCGGCTTGAGCAGGTCAAATACAGCCATCGCTCGGCGTTGGCCGCGGATGCTGAGCACGCATTCAGTGTCCGCGAGTTGAATTTTTCCATAGAACAGGGGTCGATCACCTTCATTACCGGGGGCAATGGCTCGGGTAAAACCACAATTCTGCGGCTGCTGGCCGGGCTTTATCCACGCGAGCGCGGCGATATCCATGTCGATGATACCCTGATCAACCGATTCCCGACGCAGAACTACCGTGATCTGTTCGCGAGTGTATTTGCCGATTTTCATCTTTTTGCCAAGCCTTACGCTCTGGATGCGGACGGTGTGGCGAGACTGGACAACTGGCTGACCAGGTTGCATGTGCGGGGCAAATTTCCCGCTGATCTGAACGCAGGTTATGACACGCAAGCCTTGTCGACCGGGCAGAAGAAACGCCTGGCGCTGGCATTAGCGCTGGCTGAAGACCGGCCGGTACTCATTCTTGATGAGTGGGCGGCAGATCAGGACCCGCAGACACGCAAGTTTTTTTATCGAACCCTGTTGCCGGAATTCAGGGCATCCGGGAAAACGCTGGTAGTCGTTACGCATGATGATCGTTACTTCGATTGCGCTGATCATCATTACCATGTGGAAGAGGGCAGAATCACGCTCGCTACCGAAGGCCAGGATGGGGGAGACTTCAAACAGTGAAAAAATATTTGCATGCCGTATTCATGCGATTCCGCTACGGATTTATATTCACCGTCCTCATATTGCTGTTCCTGCTGATCATATTGTGGGACAAGATCGTGTACAAAGTCCCCGACGGCCATGAAGGCGTGATCTGGCACAGTTTCCGGTTTCCCTGGGCCCCCAACTATCACAGTGAACTGGCCGGAGAGGGCCTGGCGTTCATCTGGCCCTGGGACAAGTTCTATCTGTACGACATACGCCTGAAAACTCACAACGAGACCTATCAGGTCGTGTCACAGGAAGGTTTGCATTTTGAGATCGAGATGACCTTCAGATGGCGGGTGGTGGGGGAAAATCTCGTTGAGCTGAATCAGACAGTGGGGCTTGATTACCTGCAATCCATGCTGATTCCGGAAATTGGCTCTGTGCTCAGGCATGTTGTTGCCGACTACCGGGCCGAGGCCCTGTACACAGTGGCAAGAAATGCCGTGCAGGCCGAAATTTACGAGGAAGTCACGTCGAGTTCCCTGCCTAATCATATCGGTTCCCGTGCTACCCAGGAGCCGGGCATCACTATTGTGCTTCAGGACACGTTGATGACCAGAATAGAGCTGCCGGAAACCCTGCAGGTGGCGATCGAAAGCAAGCTGGCGGAAGCTGAAATGGTAGAGCAGTACGAGTTCAGGGTGGAACGCGAACGTCTGGAAAGTGAACGCAAGCAGATTGAGGCGGAAGGTATTCGCAACTTCCAGGAAACGGTCGCCCCGGCGATCACCGACAGCTACCTGCAATGGCGTGGCATTGAGGCCACGCTGCAACTGGCTGAGTCCGACAACGCCAAAGTCGTGGTAATCGGAAACAGCGCCAATGGCCTGCCCTTGATACTGGATACCGGAGACGGCGCGCGCCGGCCCGCAGCGAGTATCCTGGACAGTGTCATTGAGCCAGACAGCGACACTGAAACTGACCCTGAAACAAACAATGAGACTGACCAGACCGGTGCTGCTCAACAGCAGTGACAGTCTGGCGTATTGGGATTGACGAGTGACGGAGGCTGGTGACAAGCAAGCCCGGTAGCGTTAAGGATGATTTACATTTAGCACCCGGTAGGTGTCTGTGGCAAATAAGACTGGCAGTGAAATACAGGGATGCGAGCGCACAAGGTTCAGCGTTCCTGAAAACCAGCTCGTGGCGTTACTGCTCGCGCGCCGCTCGGTGTCGGACACCGGCATAACGACTCTCGACAAGCGCGGTGACACCAGCGCGCTGTCCTATGCGGAATTCTACCAACAGGCCGCACAGCTGTGTGCGGGTCTGCAGAGCGCCGGCCTGCGTCCCGGCGACAGACTGGTACTACAACTCTCCGATGCGCTTGATGTCATGGTCGGCTTCTGGGGCTGCATACTCGCCGGTGTGGTGCCGGTGCCGCTGAACACAGCGCCTTTTTACAATCGCCCCAACAGCCAGACTGATCGCCTGCTCTCGGCTGTCGCTCGCTTTCGCATCCGCGCAGTACTTTCATCTGCCGATTTGTCCGGGCCCATCGCGGCGCTGCTCGATACGCAGGATAAAGACAGTGTCACCGTCGTCAATATCGCGGACTGCCGCCGCGTAACCGCTGCACCAGAAATTCACACGCCGGCGCCGGATGACCCGGCCGCAATGTTCCTGACCTCAGGCAGTACCGGCGCAGCCAAAGGTGTGGTGCAGAGTCATGCCGCGATGCTTGCGATGGCTGATGCGACCATTCAGATGAACGGCTTCACTGCCGACGACGTCACGCTGAACTGGATGTCGCTGGATCATGCGGGCTCGCTGGTGTTTCTCGGCGTGATGCCAATGGCGCTGGGCGCCACTCAGGTTCACGTTCCGATCGATTACGTGCTCAAGGAGCCGACCCGTTGGCTTGACCTGATCGGGCACTGGCGTGCATCGATAACCTGGGCACCCAATTTTGTGTTCTCACTGCTGCTGGATCGCCAGCAGCAACTAACGTCCCGGCAATGGGATCTGTCCTGCATGCGTTTTATGGTCAATGCCGGTGAAGCTGTGGTCAGTGCTACCGCGCGGCGTTTTCTTGCCTTGCTGCAGCCATTCGGCTTGCCGGATGATGCACTCAGACCGGCTTTCGGCATGGTGGAAACCTGCTCCGGCATTACCTGGTCAACCGGTTTCAGGCTACAGGACACCTCCGATTCAGACTCCTTTGTATCGTTGGGACCTCTGATTCCGGGCGCGGCAATGAAGATTGTTAACGAATCAGGCAAGACCGTGAACGAAGGGGTGGAAGGCAGGCTGTGGATGAAAGGCGCCTCGGTCTTCAAAGGTTACGATGGGGAGGATGCGCTGAACGCCAGTATGCTGGTCGGTGACTGGCTGATCACCGGTGATCTGGGCTATACCAAAGCCGGTGAACTTTATGTAACCGGGCGCGAAAAGGACATGGTGATCATCAACGGCAATAATCACTATTGCCACGAGATAGAGGCAGTGGTTGCCGCATTCCCCGCTATCGCCGGTGACTGCGTGGCAGCGGTGGGTGTCCGTGCTGCGGGGGAAAACACCGAGAGTCTGGTTGTTTTCTATGCGCCAGCGTCCGGCGCGGACAGCAGCAATGATGATCAGACGCTCAAAAAAGCCGTACGTTCCGGGGTGGCCCGCCTGACCGGCATTGCACCCGCAGCGCTCGTGGCGTTGCGGAAAGAGGAATTCCCGCGCACGGAAATCGGCAAGATCAAGCGCAGTGTGCTCAGGCTTCGTTACGAGAAAGGCGAGTTTGACCGGTCCGCCGGTGTCAGAGTGAATCCGCGCCACATCGACGAACCAGGCGCTGACGATTCCGGGCCGTTCACAGAACTGCTTGCCGGCATCACTGCCATCTGGCAACGGGTACTCGGGCTTGAGACTGTCGGGCTCGACGAAAGTTTCTTTGAGTTGGGCGGCTCGTCGCTGCTGGCAATTCAGGTGCAGCACGAACTCGAATTGCTGCTGGGCCGCGAAGTGTCGATGGTGGAGCTGTTTGATACACCCACGATCCGCACCATGGCCATGCATTTTTCCGGCCGGGCGGCCGCAGCAGCCGATAACGCCCAATCCGCTCAGGCTGCCCGCTCTGCGGCCAGCCCTCGCCGTGGTGACTGCAACGATATTGCCGTTATTGGTATTGCCTGTCGCTTCCCCGGCGCGCATGGCCCCGACGCTTTCTGGCGCGTGCTCGAGGAGGGTGTGGAAACACTGACCTTCTTTACCCCGGCGGAGGCAATCGCTGCCGGCGTGCCATCGTCACGGGCTCATGATCCGGCACAGGTCAATGTGGCACCGGTGCTGGACGACATAGAAGGCTGTGATCTCGATTTCTGGAAGTATGCGAGGCGGGAAGCGGAATTGATGGACCCCCAGCAACGGGTATTCCTCGAGACTGCCTGGGAAGCATTTGAAGATGCCGGCTACGTACCGGGTTCAGCGCTGGGCAAGGTCGGCGTTTATGCGTCGGCGGCGACCAACACCTATCTGCAGAATAATGTATATGCGAACAGGGCCTGGGTTGACGACAACGGAGGCAATGTTCTGACCGTGAACTCGGTACCCGGCTTTAATGTGATGGTGGCCAATGACAAGGACTATCTGCCCACGCGGGTGTCCTACAAGCTGGACCTGACGGGTCCGAGCATGGGAATACAGACTGCCTGTTCCAGCACGCTGGTCGCAGTACACGAGGCATCTCGTGCTTTGCGTGAAGGCGAGTGTGACCTGGCTGTAGCCGGCGGTTGCGCGCTGATGCTGCCGCAACATGCCGGTCATTATTACGAAGAAGGCATGATCAACTCTCCTGATGGTCACTGTCGGGCCTATGATCGCGATGCCAAAGGCACGATTTTTGGCAGTGGCTCGGGCGCAGTACTGTTGAAACGACTTGACCGCGCGCAGGCAGACGGTGATGCCATTTATGCTGTCATCAAGGGCAGTGCTGTGGCCAATGACGGTGGCCAGAAAATGGGCTTCACTGCGCCGAGTATGCTGGGTGAATACCGCGCTATTTCCGGCGCCATCGAAAGCGCCGGTATCGACGCTGACAGCATCGGCTATGTCGAGGGACACGGGACTGGTACACCCATCGGTGACCCCATCGAAGTGCAGGCATTGACCAAAGCGTTCCGACATAGCACACAGCGCAGCGGTTTCTGTGCATTGGGGTCGGTCAAGACCAATATTGGTCACATGGGCATCGCGTCGGGCATCGCCGGATTCATCAAGGCCGTGCTGGCGCTGCATCACAAGACGCTGCCTGCGACGCTGCATTTCAGGGAAGCCAATCCGGCTATCGGGTTCGATAACACACCATTTTATGTGAGTAATCGTACCCGCGAGTGGCCGGCAGGCACCACGCCGCGCCGTGCCGGTATCAATTCGCTTGGCATTGGCGGTACCAATGTTCATGTCATTCTGGAAGAGTCGCCGGCGCAAATACCGGTCGATGCCGAACCTGGTGTGCATGTGGTGCCGGTATCGGCCGGCAATGAAACGGCGCTGAACGAAAAAATGTCAGCGCTCGCCGACTTTGTAAAGCGCCACCCCGATACCGCGCTGGCCGATATTGCGTTCACCCATCAACGTGGACGGCTTGATATGTCGCGCCGGCGCGCTTTTGTGGCTGCGGACCATGATGAGCTGCTGTCCCGCCTTGCTCTGGCCGACGAACCATCCGTGTTCTCAGGCAAGGGGAGCGCCGTGCCCCGCATCGTGTTCATGTTCACCGGACAGGGCAGCCAGTATGCGGGTATGGGCAGGGAACTGTATGCAACCCATCCGGCCTTTCGCGAAGCATTTGATGCCTGTGCCAATCTGTTCACACCACATCGCGAGCACGCCATTCGCGATCTGATACTCGCCGCAGCCGATGATGCGGCAGCAGACGCGATACTGGGTCAGACGCAATATACGCAGCCGGCGTTGTTCTGTATCCAGGTCGCGTTGGTGCAACTTTACCGGCAACTCGGCGTGCGCCCTGATTTTGTTGTCGGACATAGTATTGGCGAGGTGGCCGGCGTCTGGGCTGCCGGTGGCATGAGCCTCACGGATGCTGCGGTGCTGGTGGAAGCCCGCAGCCGACTGATGCAGACGGTGACGCAAAACGGCGCGATGGCGTCCGTGAAGGCTGACGTCGACACGGTGCGCAAATTGCTGAAGAACGCAGGAACGGACTGTGAGATTGCCGGCTGCAACTCACCATTCGATACCACGATTACCGGTGATGCAGAGGCAGTTGAATGTGCCTGTGCGTACTTGCAGAAACAGGATGTGCGCGTCGTTCGGCTAAACGTTTCACACGCATTTCACTCGCGGCACATGGAAGCTGTGCAACAGGAATTTGCCACCGCTATCGCCGGCCTTGAGTTCAGAAAAACGAGCATTCCGGTATTTAGTAATCTCGACGCGACAGCGCTGGAGCACGACAGGCGTGGAGCGGACTACTGGTCTGCGCAACTGCGCGCGCCTGTGCAGTTCGTGCAAGGGTTGCAACAGGTGAAGGCAGCCGGTGGTAGCTGTTTCATTGAAATAGGGCCGGCTGCGATCCTGTGTGGTCTGGGTCGTGCACTGGACAGTGACGGGGTTGATCGCCATGAGCCGCAAGCGCTTAATCAGGCGCAGCCAGGCAGCTGGATACCGAGTCTACGCAAGGGGCAGCAGGACGCACGGGTGTTCGCTAGTGCACTGGCGGCATTGTTTACGCTGGGGCACGGTATCGACTGGTCCGGGTCAGCAGCGTTCGACGGCCGCAGAGTCCATCTGCCGACATACCCGTGGCAACGTCAACGCTGCTGGATAGATCCTGACCCCCGCCAAACCGGTTCGCCGCAAGTGGACCCGCTGCTGGCAAGACCGTTGGTGTTGCCGCGGCTCGGGCAGCAGCTTTATACGCTCGACTATTCGCCCTCCACCATGCCTGTGCTCGAGCAGCATCGTGTATTCGGCATCGTGGTTCCGCCGGCGGCGCTGTACGTGTCGCAGCTGCTGCGCACCGCCGCAGACGTGACCGGTCAGGGGCGCGTTATGCTCAGCGACATCAATTTCATCTCGCCCATGCATCTTGGCGATGAAGGGTCAGGCCATGACACGAAAACGGTACAGATTCTGTATGATGCCAGCGGTGCCGTGACCAGCATTGAGCTCAGTAGTCAGGCGACGGATCTGCGACTGTCAGGCCTGCTGGCCGGACAGAATTCCCCGGCAGCGAACAACAGCGGTGTGCAGGTACATGTGGCCGCGGAACTGCTGCCGGCTGCGCCGCACGCTGAAGGGGCAGTGGACATGGCGGCACTGCGCCGGCGCTGCAGCGAAGCACTGAACCCGCAGCTAATTGAAGCGCACATGACTGCCATGCAGGTTGAACTGGGCGAGTCTTTCCTGTGTTTTCGACATATTCACCGCGGCGACAACGAAGCGCTGGCGTTGCTTGAAGTGCCGGTAACGCCGGCATCACGTATCGCTCAGGGCATTCCTGCGGGGCTGATCGATTGCCACTGGCAAACGATGCTGGCGGCGCTGCCTGAGTTGCCGCCCGAGACCATCGTGCCTGCCCGCATCGACGCGCTGGTCAGCCACACGGACGACCTTCCGGATCAAGTGTGGGCGCATGCCGTGATACATCGGCAGTCTTCGGCTCTGGTGATCGCAACAGTCACACTGTTGTCGGCCGACGGGCAGGTTCTGCTGGAAAGCCGCGGCATTGAATTCCGTAAGGTAGCCGCAAATTCGTTCCGGCATACCGACGCGTTACGCAATACGGGCTCGCAGCCAGCACTGTTTTCCAGACACTGGCAGGCCATCAAGGGCGAAGCAGTGCCGACTGCTGAGTCAGCTCAGGCATTGGACAAGGTGTGCCTGGCTGGCAACGCTGATGACGTCACTTTGTTTGCCGGGAAGCTGCACGCCGCCGGTGTCAAGACGATGTTGTTTGCGGAAGCGACTGCTGCGACGACGCCAGGTAGTCGTTTGCCGCTCATTTATGTCGACAGGGTAACTGGCGTCGACAGCGGGGCCGGCGCCAGCATTGCGCTCAATCAATTCCTGGCATCACTCGAGTCTGCTCCAGCCACGTTCAGCCAGGTCATCGTGGTCACTGCCCTTACAGAGCCTTCGGTCCCGGAAGAGCCCTCAGCGGAAAAAGAACCTTCAGCGGAAAAAGAGCCCTCAGCGGAAAAAGAACCTTCAGCGGAGAAAGAGCCTTCAGCGGAAAAAGAGCCCTCAGCGGAGAAAGAGCCTTCTGCCAAAAAAGAACTGTCAATCAATAATAGACTCCCTGACACCAAACCGCTTGCCGCACTCGCCAATGCGCAACGCTCTGCGCTTGCGGTTCAGGCCGTGGCGGCAGCGCATGAGTTGCAGGACTGGCATATTCGCGCCGTGGCAATGGATCAGCAAGAGACAAGCATTCAGGCGCTGATGGGCCTGCTGGCAACGGTCACCGACTCCGGACGCCGGCTGCAGATAAAAGCCGGGACGGTACAGACTCTGAGAGCAGACCAGTGGATTCCCGGTTCCGATGAGGTCAGCTTTACATCCGACAGTCTGCAGGTCATCACCGGAGGTCTGGGCGGCCTGGGGCTGCTCACAGCCCAATGGATGTTCCGGCGCGGTGCCCGACATTTCCTGCTGGTCGGTCGTTCCGCACCTTCGGAGCAAGCAGAAACGGTACTGGCAGAGCTGCGTTCACAGGGTGCGCAGACAGACATTTATCGCTGCGATGTCAGTCAGTACGATCAGGTCATGGCATTGGCAGCAAAAGCAGAACTGATAGCGCCGGTAGAAACCGTCATTCATGCCGCCGGTGCGCGCCGCGATGGTCTCATTGGCTCGCTGCAGGACCAGGATTTCTCCTTGCTGACGCAGGTAAAAGCGGTGGCGGCAGACAATCTGCACCGGGCATTTGACGCCCTGCGGCCCCGCCATACTATTTTTTATTCCTCGACTGCAGCCTGGCTGGGCGGGGCCGGACAGAGCAACTACTGTGCAGCCAATGCGGCGCTCGACAGTCTGGCCAGTCAATATTTTTCGACGACTGGCAGCCACACAATCAGTGTTGCATGGGGCCCCTGGCATCAGGCCGGCATGACTGCAACACTCAATGAGAGGCACTTGACGCGAATCAGAGAAACTGGCTACGGGTTTCTGGAAGCGGACACCGGTTTTGCTTTGCTTGGTCGCTACCTGGCGGCTCCGTTTACCAGTGAAATCGCAATCATGGCGGCCGATACCGACAGGTTGTCGGCATTGCCCGGCGTCGCAGGGTTTTTCGCCACGCCCACCCGGGGCGCGGCGACGCCGGGCGCGGTCACCAGTCAGGCGCCGGTCAGTCAGTCTGCTGCGTCCGGGCTGCCGGCGCTTGCCGGCGAGCTGCTGGATCTGGATCACAAAGCCGCAGACGAACGACTGCAGGATTATCTGATCGGTCTGGTCACTGACATGACCAGCCCTGGCAACAGAGACCACATTGATGTCGATGCAGGCTTCCTGGACATGGGCATAGACTCGCTGGCGGCACTTGAAATGCGTAAAAAGCTCGAATCGGCGCTGGGCCTGAAATTGAAATCCACGCTGATTCTGGATTATCCAAGCATCGCCGTAATGGCCCGGGAGCTGGCATTGCAGGTTCGGGCGTCGCAACCGTCACGCGGGTCACGTCAACCTTCCGATGCTGACACCCGTTCGCGGGACGCCGGCGCGAAGGCAAAACCGGACAGGTCGGAATTACTCCGACAACTCGCCAACGAAATTGATTTCGAGGAATAGGCATGATCAGCACATTGGGCGTGATAGGCGCCGGCGTAATGGGAAGAGGGGTAGCTCAGGCGGCTGCGCAAAAGGGCATGCGGGTTGTGTTGCTCGATATTGCTGACGATATTCTTGCCGCAGCGGACAATGAAATCCGCCAGGCTATCCGCTTTGCCGCAATGCTGGATAAAAAAACCTCAGCGGAGTCTGCGGATGACGTATGTCAGCGTATCGAATTCACGACCGACATTGGCAAACTCGCACAAGCGGATTTTGTGGTCGAGAATGTCAGTGAGAAAGTCGCCATCAAGCAGACACTGTATCCGCAACTCGATCGCATCTGTAAAAGCGACTGCGTGATCGCAGTAAATACCTCGGCAATATCGATCACCAGAGTTGGTAGCTGGACTGAGCGTGCGGACAAAGTTGTTGGTATGCACTTCATGAACCCGGTGCCGATGAAACCGCTGGTGGAAGTTATTCGCGCCCATCATACCAGCGACGCAACCATTGCCACGGCAAAACAGTTCCTGGCCCAGCTTGGCAAAGAGGCGGTCATAGTCAATGACATGCCCGGCTTTGTTTCCAATCGCATTCTGATGCTGACGGTAAACGAGGCAGTTTTTGTGGTGCAGGATCAGGTGTCGTCCGCGCGTGATGTGGATCGCATCTTCAAGGGCTGCTTCGGGCATAAAATGGGTCCGCTGGAAACCGCTGACCTGATCGGGCTGGACACCATCCTGTTCTCGCTTGATGTGCTTTACGAGAGTTATAACGATCCAAAATTTCGTCCGGCGCCGCTGCTGCGCAAGATGGTGGACGCAGGTTTGCATGGGCGCAAGTCCGGCGAAGGATTTTTCAAATACCCCAATCTGCATCAGGCAGTCAAAAAAAAGCCCTCTGAAACGGAAATGGTAAAACAGTGACCAACACAAACTATAAACAGGACATCCGCACTTTTCTGGAGAACTTTATCAGCGAGGAGGACTTTGCCGATGAAGACGATATTTTTGAACTCGGGCTGGTGAGTTCTCTGATGGCTATGCAACTGGTGCTGTTTGTGGAAAAAACTCTGGATATCCGCGTCGAAAGCGAAGACCTGAATCTGGATAATTTCCGCAGCATCGACAGAATGGATACGTTCATGCAAAAAGTATCGGCGCCGGTCCATGGATAAGCACCAATCATCGCAGCGTGCAGAGCGGCGGCTGGAAGTTGCCAGGGTACTGGCAGGTTTTTCACCTGCAGATATTGCTGCCTGGGATCAGGCTGAAAGCCTGCCGGCCGATGTTCCTGCAGCGCTGGCCCAGGCCGGTTTGCTGGGCACATTTATTGACACCAGAAACGGTGGCAGAGGCTGGGATGCCGTGTGCTTCGGACTGTTATGCGCCGAATTTGGCCAGGCCAGTCTGTCTCTGCTAAGCATCATTACGGTCCACAGTATGGTCATGGAAGCCATCCGGCTGTCGGGCACCGAACAGCAACGGGCCGACTGGTTACCGGCGCTGGCCCGTGGCGAAAAGCTGGGTGCGTTTGCTCTCACCGAACCTGATTTCGGCAGCGAGGCCACTGGCATACAGACGACTCTGGTTCAGTGCGAAGATGGTTATCGCGTGAGTGGCAGAAAAAAATGGATCTCGTACGCTGCCCGGGCGGATCTGCTCCTGGTATTCGGCAAGCTGGAGGATGGCAGCGCGGTGGCGTGTTTGTTGCCGGCCGATACTGACGGTTTGAGCATCACGCCGATGAAAGGCTTGCTGGGTTTTCGTGCGGCAATGCTCGGCGAGATCGAGATGCAGGATTGCCTGATACCGGCCGCTAACCTGATAGGTGGGAAGGGCGCTGGTATCAACTATGTTGCGGCCGGCGCACTCGACCTGGGCCGACTGGCGATCGCATTTGGCAGCCTGGGCGCGATGGAGGCCTGCGTGGCCGATTCCGTGACCTATGCCAACAAGCGGAAACAGTTTGGCCAGGCGCTGTCGAAACATCAGCTCATTCAGCAAATGCTGGCTGATATGATCACCGCCTACAAGGCGGCCGAACGTCTGTGCTGGCATGCCGCGGAGCTGCGCACCGCTGGCAGTCCGATGGCGACGATGGAGACCGCAACCGCGAAATATTTTACCTCCACGCATGCGGTCACGGTGGCAAATCAGGCCGTGCAGATTCATGGCGCCGCCGGTTGCAGCGCCGGTGAAAGTCGTACCGAGCGCTTCTATCGCGACCTCAAGATTACCGAAATCATAGAGGGCAGTAATCAGATGCAGCAGGTCATGATTGCGCAGAATGGCATGGGGGAGTTTGTCCAGTCAGCCCTTCGGCGCAAACGCCTGTTGGCAGGGAACTGAACATGGGCGACAGCGTGACAAAAAACCGGATCAAGTGTGTGGTCTGGGATCTGGACAACACCCTGTGGGACGGCGTGCTGCTGGAAAGTACCGATGTGCCCGGCTTGCGCCCGCATGTCCGTGACGTGATAGAAGCGTTCGATCAGCGTGGCATCCTGCAGTCGCTGGCTTCAAAGAATGAACCCGGGCCTGCCATGGCGGCCTTGGCGAAACACGGGCTCGATCAGTATTTTCTGTACCCCCAGATCAGCTGGAACTCAAAGTCGCAAGCCATCGGTACGATCGCCGAGCGCCTGAACATTGGCATCGATACCTTCGCTTTCATCGACGATCAGGCCTTCGAACGCGATGAAGTGTTGTCGGTGCACCCGTCAGTCAGAACGTTCAGCGAAGCCGGACTGGAACAACTGCCGGCGTTGCAGGACTTCGTTCCGCTGCATGTGACGGCAGACTCAAAAAACCGCCGTCAGATGTATCAGAAGGAAGCGCTGCGCGCCAAGGCACAGGAAGACTTCAAGGGTCCCGAGGATGCATTCCTGCGCACGCTCGGCCTGAAGCTGCGACTGAAGCCGGCCAGCGAGGAAGATTTGTATCGGGCTGAGGAACTGACCTTGCGCACCAATCAGCTCAACACTACCGGTGTGACCTATTCAGCCGGGCAACTGCGCGATCTGATCGCATCGGCGCAGCATCAGGTCATCGTCGCCGAGCTGGAAGACAGATACGGCTCCTATGGTGCGATTGGTCTGTTGCTGATATCACAGCAACCGGGGCTGTGGTGTATTGATCTGTTTCTGATGTCGTGTCGTGTGATGTCGCGTGGCGTCGGTGGGGTCATTCTGACGGCCTTGCGCAAGACCTGTCACAACCGACAGCTCGGGTTGGCGGCGCAGTTCAGGGAAACCGATCGCAACCGCATGATGTTCATCACTTACCGCTTTGCCGGTTTCAGGGAAGAGGGCGACTTGTTGATGAACGAATTAACCAGTATCCCGGCGTTGCCGGATTATATGCAATTGGATATTGACGCCGCGATGGACTGGAGACTGCAGTGAACGACTCAGTGAACACCGACAGTGGCGATGACGATATCATCGTCAAGGCACTGGCTGAAATCCGGCGCCTGAAAGCAGAGAACGCAGAGCTGCGTGCCGGTCATGCCGTGTCAGCGTCGGCGCAGCAGGCGTCAGCACCGGCGCCGATCGCCGTCATCGGTTTTGCCTGCCGCACGCCCGGTGCCGGCGACAATCCGGAGGCCTTCTGGCACATACTGAAAGAGGGCCTGTGCACGATTACCGAAGTGCCTGCCTACCGCTGGTCGGTGGATCAATACTACGATGCCAATCCGGACGCACCCGGCAAGATGCGATGCCGATACGGCTCCTTTCTGGGTCGGGTGGAAGATTTTGATTGCCGGTTGTTTGGCATATCGCCAATCGAAGCCAGCTACATGGACCCTCAGCAACGCCTGCTGCTGGAGCTGTCCTGGGAAGCGCTGGAAGACGCCAATATGAACATGGAAGCGCTCAAGGGCTCAGCGACTGGCGTGTTCGTTGGGCAGAGCGGCTTCGATTTCGCCACCCAGCACATGACCGAGGAGAGCCTCTGCGAAATTACGCCGTACGTGGGCACCGGTTGCGCATCCAGTCCGGCGGCCGGACGTATTTCCTATACCTTCGACTTCACGGGCCCCTCCTATGTCGTGGACACCGCCTGCTCCTCGTCGCTGGTGGCGTTGCATAACGCCTGCCAGAGCCTGCGCCAGGGCGAGTCCACGCTGGCTCTGGTGGGCGCAGCCAATCTGATTTTGCGCCCGGGCATGAGTATCAACTTCGACAAGGTCGGCATGTTGTGCGAGGACGGCGTGGTCAAAACCTTCGACAAGGATGCACATGGTGTTGTGCGCGCTGAAGGCGGGGGCATGGTGGTGCTCAAGCGCCTGGATGCTGCGTTGCGCGACGGCGACCGCGTAGACGGTGTCATTCTGGGTTCCGCGATCAGTCAGGATGGCGCCAGTTCGAGTCTGATGGCGCCCAGCGGCAAGTCGCAAAAGGCTGTCATGCAGGCCGCCCTCAGGACTGCGGCCATCAGCGCTGATAACATTGATGTTATTGAAGCGCATGGTACGGCAACAGCATTGGGTGATCCCACGGAATTGACTGCACTGCTCGACGTGTATTGCCGAACGCCGCGCGCACAGCCGTTGCTGGTCGGCTCGGTGAAAACCAATTTCGGGCACATGGAAGCCTCTGCCGGTATTGTCGGTTTTATCAAATTATTGCTGGCTTTGCGCAACGAATATCTGCCACGGCATCTGAATTATGCCGAGGGCCATCCGGACATCGACTGGGCCAACGAAGCAATCGAGGTCTGCGCACAAGGCAGACCCTGGCCCAGAACGCAGCGCAGGCGAGTCGCCGGACTCAGTGGTTTCGGTTTCTCCGGCACCAATGCTCACGTTATTCTCGCCGAAGCGCCGGAAAAAATGACACCAGCGCCGGTCAACACAAGCAGTAACGCAGACGTGCCATCCGAACAGTTGCCGCACTTGCTGATGTTGAGTGCGGCCACGCCCGTGGCATTGCAGCGCACGGCAGCGGCGCTGGCTGACTGGATGGAAAGCAACAAGGATATTTCGCTGGCCCGTGTTTGCCATACCTGGGCGACTCGCAGAAAGCGTCAGGTTAATCGCCTGGCAGTGGTGGCTGCCGATAAGGAGCAGGCCATCGCCAGGCTGCAACGTTTTGCTGAAGCCGGCAAAGCCAAAGGCTGTTCCAGTGGCACTGTACAGTCGCGCTCCGGACGGCTGGCAGTGGCCATGGTCTGTGGCGGTCACGGAGCGCAATATCACGGCATGTCGGCATCCCTGTATCAGACCCAGCCGGTGTTCAGAGCGGCATTCGATCGCGCCAGTGCTATCGCCAGTGAGTACTGCGACAGTGACCTGGCGACGTTGTTGCATACCGCGCCCAAGCAGGCCAGCAGCAATCTGTTTGCCGGCAACAAAGTAGAAGGCAAACTGGGCCGCACCCTGCAGGCACAATTGGCGATCTTCTGTGTGCAGTATGGTCTGGCGCAACAGTGGCAGGCCTGGGGTGTGGAGCCGAAAATGTTGCTTGGGCATAGTCTGGGTGAATACACCGCGGCATGTCTGGCAGGCGTGTTTTCGCTGGAAGATGCCATTATGCTGATTGCCGAACGCGCCCGCCTGATGGACGCGCATACGCCACCGGGTGCGATGCTGACGGCTTTCCATGACGAAGTGGCAGTACAGAGTATTGTTGCCAATTATGCCGATGCGGGTATTGCCGCTGTCAATGGTCCGGGCATCATCCTGGTCGCAGGAACAACTGAGAGTATTGCCGACATAGCGCAACGTATTGACGCCGACGGCGGGCGTACTACCAGCGTGCCTATTGACCGGGCTTTTCATTCGCCGCTGGTTGATACCGTGCTGCCGTATTTCCGGCGCGTGCTTGAACGCGTGCATTTTTCACCACCGAAAATCCCGCTTATTTCGAATCTGACCGGCGCCGTGGCCGATCAGGAAATCACCACGGTTGACTACTGGCTGCAGCATTCCCGCGCGCCGGTGCAGTTTATGAAAGGCATGCAGACGTTGCACGCTGCCAGGTACGATGCTTTTATCGACCTGAGTCCGGAGCCGGTGATGATGGGTCTCGACCTGTGTTTCCAGGAAATTCGTGCCGAACTCGGTTCCAAAGGCGTGTGGGTGCCCAGCCTGAGGAACGGAGCTGATGATCAGGCGCGCATGCTCGAATCACTCGGCAAACTGTATTGTCTGGGTCTTAATCCCGCCCACACACACCCGGCGCAAATTCCGGTGCGGCTGCCGACTTACCGCTTCGACAGGCAACGTTGCTGGTCGGCCGCGGCCGAGCGGGGGCAGCATGCTTCTGCGGGTAACGCCGAAACCGGCAACACTAAACCAGCAGTCATGCCGCCATCGGTGCCATCATCCGGCAGCGATGATATCCATCGCGTGATGCTGGAACATATGGCAGTCGTGGATCAGTATCTGGCGCTGACCGAAGGAAACAGGTAAACAACATTATGTCGCACGAACATTCAACTTTCGACGCTATCGCCGCGATAATCGAATCGATCAGTGGTGTCAGCGTCAGCGATCTGAACCGGGATACTGATTTGCTGGACCTGGGCCTTGATTCGTTGATGTTCGTGCGCATTGGCCGTGTGCTGGAGAGCACATATCGCGTCGATATTTCGATGAAACGTTTCTATGACGAACTTTCCGGTCTTGGCACGCTCGCTGACTTCCTGGCTGTCAACGGCACCGCGCAGGAAACCGATCCATCAACACCATCAGGTGAACCGGCAGGCAATGCCGTGCTATCGCAACAGAACATCTCCGGCTCGTTGCCGGACACCGGTATCAGACCGGGAGACAGCACACCTGCGGCGCAACCCCGGGCACCGTCACTGACCACGCCAGTCAGCGCAACGGGCGCCGACATCAATACGGTGATGTCAGCGCATATGGCGTTGATGCGCCGCTATCTGGACGGGGCCGCTGCTGGCAGATATGCAGCAGATCAGGCGCCTCCAGTCGTGCGCGGCGTGCCGGCAGCAGTCACGCGGCAGGCGGCAGCCTCCGGGGATGCCATCGAGACCCGCAAGAAATTCAGTGGCATCGACACCCAAAAAGAAGAACTCAGCACACAGCAGCGTAACTTTATTGAAAAGCTGTCTGCGCGGTTATCGGCGCGTTGCCGGCGTAGCAAACAAATGGCGGAAGAGGGCAGGGAGTATCTGTCTGACTGGAAGTACTCGCTGCAGTTCAAGCAGGATCTGAAAGAACTGCGTTTCCCCATCGTCTGTGAGACCGCGTCGGGTTCGCGGTTTATGGATGTTGATGGCAATGAGTATGTTGATATCGCCATGGGCATGGGTGTGCATTATTTTGGTCACTCCCCGCGCTTCATTGACGACGCCGTGCGAGCCCAGCTTGACCGGAATCTGGCGCTGGGACCTCAATCGCGGCTGGCGCCCGATGTTGCACGTAGAATATGTGAGTTGACCGGTCATCAGCGTGCCGCGTTTTTTGTCACCGGATCGGATGCCGTCATGCTTGCCATGCGTCTGGTGCGGGCTGCGCGTGGCCGCGACAAGGTGGTAATGTTTGCCGGTGCCTATCATGGCATTTGCAGTGATGTATTGGCGGGTCAGGGGGAAAGCGGCGCGGTGCCGATGTCGCCGGGCTTGCCTGCCGGCATTGTTGATGACCTGGTGGTGCTGGATTATGACGCACCCGAATCGCTGGACCGGATCAGGGAACTCGCCGATCACCTTGCCGGTGTGTTGGTGGAGCCGGTGCAGAGCCGCAACCCGGCACTGCAGCCGCAACGCTTTCTGCGTCAGTTGCGCGCGTTATGTACAGAACTGGAAATTCCGCTGATTTTCGACGAAATGGTTAACGGCTTCCGCCAGGCTGCCGGCGGTATGCAGGAATGGTTCGGGGTTAAGGCCGACATGTCGACGTACGGCAAGATCATCGGCGGCGGTTATCCGCTAAGCGTGATCGCCGGTAACGCTGATCTGATGCAGTGGATTGATGGCGGTGTCTGGCATTTTGGTGATGACAGCGCACCGCTGACGGACTCGATTTCAACCGGCGGCACTCACAATAAACATCCGGTGGCGCTGGCCGCTGCCGCTGCAGTGCTCGATCATATCGAAAACAATCCGCAACTCTTCCAGTCTGCCAGAATGCGCATGCATCAACTGGCAGATCGCATCAATGTCTGGTTTGAGCGTCATGCGGTGCCACTTCGCCTCACCTATTTCGGCACCCAGTTCAAATTCGAGAGTTTTGCGTCGGCGCTGGAACTGGAACTGTTTTTCTATCTGTTGCTGGAAAAAGGTGTCTATACCTGGGAATTGCATGTTGCGAATCTGTCCACGGAGCACACACAGGAAGATGCTGATCACCTGTTTGCCGCTATCGTGCATGCGGTGGAATCGCTGCGCGCCGGTGGTTTTGGATTCCGCGCCGCCAAGCTACGGCGCCAGTATGTGCCGATGTCTTCCGTACAAAAGCGACTTTATGCGGTCACGCAGCGCGAAGGCGCCGAGAAACCTTATCATCTGGCAGGCGCCTGGCGGCTGCAGGGCAAGGTCGATGCTGACCGCCTGGAAGACTGCATTCATCAGGTCATTATTCGTCACGAGTCATTGCGCACCGCTTTTGTTGTTGTTGATGGTGAGTTCTATCAACGCATCGTCGCTGAGCCACGCTTTTTTCTGGATCATGTTGATGTCGGTGACGGTAACGTGGAAGAGCTGCTGGATAACTACATCCAGCCCTTTAATCTGTTGGAACCACCTTTGCTGCGTGTGGCTCTGGCCGCTCAGGCAGACGGCTGCCACCTGCTGTTGATGGATGTACATCACATTGTGGCCGATGGTCTGTCGATGAACGTGGTGTTGCAGGAAATCCTGGCGTTGTACGATGGTGCAAGCCTCGACCCGGTGCGCAGTCAGGCGCGACATGTGCAGGATGCCATTGATCAGTATCTGGACAGTGACCGGGCGCGGGAAGCGGCGCGTTACTGGCAGGAGGCGCTCGCCCCCCTGGCTGACTCGCAACAGACCTTCGACCTGTCGCCGGATTTCAGCCGGCCGCCGGTCACCAGTTTCGCCGGCAAACGTATTGCACTAAAGCTGGATACAGATGCCACGGCGGCATTGCATCGCTTCTGCACGAATGCCCGGGTTTCCACGTTTGGCGCCCTGTTTGCGGTATTCGTGGCCTGGACCTGGCGTTACGCACGGCAGCAGCATTTTGTTGTGGGCTTGCCCGGTTCAGGGCGACCTGATGCCGCGGCTGACAACGCCGTGGGGATGTTTGTAAACACCCTGGCGTTTCCGGCCAGCGTGGATGAGCAGAGTTCCGTCGCAGCATTCCTGCAACAGATCAGGGATCGACTGTTCGAGGTGCAGGAACATGCAGATTATCCGTTCAGTTCGGTAATCTCGGCGCTGAATATCGGTCATCGCGCCAATCGCAATCCGCTTTTTGATGTCATGTTTTCTTATGAGAACGCCGGATCACGGGTCATTAAAACCGATACTTTTGCGGGCGAGACACTGACCCAGTACGAAGGTGCGGGCATGTTCGATATCAGCTTCGACCTGATTGAAGCTGAGGGCAGCATACTGATCAACTGCGCGTACGCGGAAAGCCTGTTCAGTGACATCACAATGCGCCGGCGCCTGGACGAGTACCTGGCGTTACTGAAGCTGCTGGTAGCGGGCGAAGCGACCACGGTGGCGGACTGGACAAACGCCGCGGCCAGCTCTCCGGGCACGCAGGCATCGGCGCGCGCCGCCAGTCCGGCAACCCGGCCGGTGGCAGCTTATGCAGCTACAGTTGCAGATACCGACACTGACACGGTTTGCACGTTGTGGGACAAACAGGTGGTTGGCGGCGCACAGAATGTTGCGCTGATTGACGGCAAACGCACGCTGACTTATGCCGAACTCGATCACCAGATAAGGGAAACGGCATTTACGCTGTTCAACCTCTACGGTGTCAGGGCGGGTGACAGGGTTCTGGTAAGCCTGGACTCTTCGGCCGATCTGGTGGTTGTGATGCTCTCATTGTTTTCGATGGGCGCGGTGTATGTGCCAGTGACACCTGACACGCCACTGCCACGGCTGCGCTTGATTCAACAACAGTGCGACGCGCGTTATCTGATTCACGCCGCCGGCCACAACTGTGTCGCTGAGCTCAGGGCGGCGGAGGCGCTGGAATGCATTGCCATGGAGGCGATACGCGAGAGCGTCATCAGCGCAATGCCTCATCAGACATTACAGCCCCCGTGTCCGGACGATGTCGCCTACGTGATCTTCACGTCCGGCAGCACCGGCGTGCCAAAGGGTGTAGAAATCTGTCATGCCGGCATCGTCAACTCGGTGGCCTGGCGGATTCAGAGTTATCACATGGGACAAGCGGATACGACGCTGCAAATGCCCAGTGCGGGCTTCGATGCCTCGGTGATTGATATCCTCAGCGCACTGTTGAGTGGTGGCAGTCTGGTGATGCTGGATACTGCGTCCAAGCGGTCCGTTGAGTGCATCGGGGAAACCATCGGTCAGCACAAGGTGACGTCGATTCTGCTGACGCCGACATTGTATCGCGTTCTGCTGGACCGGATTCCCCGGGCTATGGCATCCCTGCGGTTCATCACCCTGGCAGGCGAAAAATTGCCGCCGGACCTGATGCAGGCGCATTTTGCGCAGGCGCCAAACGTAGAGCTGTGGAACGAATACGGGCCCACCGAGTGCAGCGTTGTGGTCAGCGGTGGCCGGCTGGAACCGGGACAGGACCGTGTCAACATCGGCTGGCCGGTCAACAACGTGCAGGTGCATATACTGGATGAACAGGAACGTCCGACGCCGACCGGGGTGTGGGGACGACTCTGGGTCAGTGGCATCGGCCTCGCCAAGGGTTACGCCGGCGATGAGACCAACACATACAGCAAATTCCGCTGTCTGCCGGCGCTGGACAACCTCCGGTGTTACGACACTGGCGACATTGTGCGTTTGCTGGACAACGGCGCGCTGGAATTCAAAGGCCGTGACGACGGCCAGGTCAAGGTCAATGGCAATCGCATTGAGCTGGAGGATGTCGAATCGGCGTTGCGTAGCCAGCTTGACCTGAGCGAAGTGGCGGCCAGCGTTGTCGCCACGGGAACCAGCGCCAGGCTGCATGGCTGGATCGTGACTGACGCCGAACCCACCGGTTGGCGCGACGCGCTGATGTCGGTATTGCCGGTGTGGATGGTACCCGGAACGCTACATGTGGTCAGCCAGCTGCCGTTATTGCCCAGCGGCAAGCTCGATCGTGGCGCGCTGGTACCGCCACCTGAAAAAGCAGGGCCATTCCCGGACACAGAAACGACACAGGCTGTTCCGGTAACTGCGTGTCTGGAGCAATTGCTGAGTCATTGTCGGGAGGTGCTCGGGCGTCCGGATCTGAAGCCGGGTGATAATTATTTTAATGCCGGCGGTGACTCTATCCAGGCTATCGTGCTGGCATCGCGGTTGAACGAAGCTGGCTATTTGCTGGATATAAATGATCTGTTCCGGAACCCTGTGCTGTCCGAACTCGCGCGCAGGATTGAAGTCAAAGGCAGCCAGCGCAAGTCTGTGTTGCATGCAGCTGAAACGGCACTGCCAACGCCGATGCAGGCGTGGTTCTTCGAAACCTGCAAGGGCGATGCCGATGCCTTTACGCAGGCTGCCTGGGTACGTTTACCTGACCGGATGACGTTGGCACAACTGGATACGCTTTGCCGACACTGGGCCAGCCAGCACAGTGTGTTCCGGGAGGTCCGGGCGTTGATCGCAGACCGTGACGGTCGTCCGCAGCCTGACACGGCGAACGATGCGGTGGTCCATTGCTCGGAAGCCGATACCGGATGGACGCCTGATGCTGTTGCTGAGTCGGCGCGCGGCGACATCAGACTGCAGGGAGGTCCTTTGCTGAGAGTCGTGCTGGTGCATACGGAGGCAGAGAGCAAAGCTCTGGTGGCATTCCATCATTTTGTCGTCGATGCAGTGTCGTGGAAATTGTTGCAAACGCAGTGGGCTCAGCTATGGGAAGATATCGGGGAAAAACACACGCTCCGGACTTTGCCTGCAAGCGCCACCATGCGTCAGTTCGCCAGCGCGCTGCATGACGAAGATGCCAGGCATAAAGCGTTACTGGAAGTTCCGTTCTGGAAGTCAGTGTTGGCGGACGCCAGAACAGTCCTGGGCGCTGGTAACCCGGATCAAATCGCAGAACAATCGGCGCGGCAACAACGCTTGCATCTTGCCGCCAGTCTTGACGCTGAAGTGGCCGAGATTCTGCTTGCCACCGGACACCAATACTTCCGCAGCAGGGGTAGTGATCTGCTGCTGGCCGCGTTCACAGAAGCTGTGGCGCGAGTATTTGAACTCGATGTCGTCACCGTGCTGATGGAATCCAACGGCAGAGCACAACGCTACGCCGACGCTGATTTCTCGACAACGCTGGGCTGGATGACATCAGCATACCCATTGAGCATAGTCACGCCCGACGCGGGCCCGGATGGTGACTGGACAGCGAAGCTTGAGCGTATCCGTGAGCGGACTCAACGCGTGCCGGAGCAGGGTGTTGGCTACGGCGTGCTCAGGTATGTCCTTCGGCATGAAGCTTTGTCGGCGTTCGCGCCCGAGTTTGCGTTTAACTATTTAGGGCGCTTCAAACATCATCCGGACAACGATTTTGCCATCCTCGATGAGTCGCCGGCAGGCGATCGCATGGGTGAACTGGGCCTGCTGCCACCGCTGGAGTTTGTCTGTTTCGCTGATGATGCCGGTTTGCATGTGTCGCTATCCGCGGATGCGGCGCTGGTCGGCCAGGATACGCTGGCGAGTATCCTGACGGCATTCCGGCAGCAGGCACAGGACCTGGTTTCTGTCTGCCGCAAGCTGACGGCCCCGGTCGCACTAGCACCGGTCGATTTCGTCGAAGCCGATTGGTCTCTGGACGATTATCTTGGCTTGCTCCGCGCGAATGCTGTCGAGCGCGGCGATGTCGACAATCTTCTGCCCATTACTGCGATGCAGAGCGGGCTGATTTACCATGCCCGCAGCAAGCCGGATGATCTGGCCTACCTCGAACAGGTGGATTTTACCCTGCATGGTGTCGACGCTGACAAGCTGGCGACCGCTTTCCAGCGCCTGCTCGTGGAATTTCCGTTGCTTCGGGCTGCGTTTGTGGTCGGCAGCAATGGTCGTACCGCGCAATTGATCAGGACGCAGGTGACGCTGCCGGTGGTGTGTCACGACCTGAGCACGTTATCGTCATCGGAGCAGCAGCGTGTGATTGACGAGGCGCGGGCAGCCGATCAGCTCTTGCAATTCGATATCAAGCAGCCGCCGCTGATGCGGGTGCAATTGTTCACGCTACAAAAGCCGCAGCGCAAACGTAAAACGCAGCGAAAACAAAAATCAGACCCCACAGTAAACGGCAAGGTGCATGTTATCTGGACGCACCATCATCTGATCATGGACGGTTGGTGTGTCGGCATTCTGTTCGACAGTCTGCTGTCCTGTTACGCGGAGACAGACGCGCCCGCAACGGACATTATTGCTGCTGATGCGACGCATGACAGGCTGAATCTGGATTACTTCCGCTGGCTGGCCAGTCGGGACAGGGACACCACTGCTGGCTACTGGTCGACACTGTTGGCCGGTGTCGAGCGAGCGACCCGTTTGTTGCCCTGGCCGCAGCCGGATACGAGCAGCGCCGACACAAGCTATCAACTGCAACGCCACACCGTGCAACTGTCTGCCCGTCTGGCGACGGATATGCAGGCCTGGGGTGCGTCACACAATGCAACTATCAGCAGCGTGATCAGGCTGGCCTGGGCAGTATTGCTGGCCAGATTCACCAACAGCGCCGATGTGGTGTACGGCACTGTGGTGTCAGGCAGGCCGCCGGAAATCGCAGGCATTGATCGTGCTGTTGGCCTGTTTATCAATACCGTGCCGGTACGGTTTCAACTGGTCCCCGGGATGACTGCCAACGACGCGCTGGTATTGGTTCAGCAGCAGGCCAACGCCGGTCGCAGCCACGAATATCTGAGTCTGGCCGAGATTCAGGCGGCAGCACCGGATCTGCTTGCGCGCGAACCGCTGTTCGATCATCTGGTGGTGCTGGAAAATTATCCGATGGACGCGGCGCTGCGCGGCAGTGGCGAGTCTGATAATGCAGCCACTGTCGGTATTTCTGACATCCGGGCGTTTGAGCGCACAGACCTGCCGTTGAACCTGGTCATTGTGCCGTCAGATGGAGGCCTTGAGGCCACGTTCATGTTTGATGCGTCGGTTTATCCTGCCCGGCAGATCGAACATCTGGCAGAGCATTTTGCCCACCTTGCGCAAGCACTAGTGCAGACGCCGGATCAGGCCCTGACCTCACTGGACCTGCTGACAGTGGCGGAAAGCAGCTGGCTCTCCGATCAATGGAACGGTCGACAGTCTGCATATCCGACACACACGAGTCTGTTCGCGTTGTATCAGCAAGCCGTCAATCGCCATGGCGACAGAGTCGCACTGCGCGATGATCTGGGCAGTATCAGTTATGCAGAGCTCAATGCAAACGTGCAGCGTGTTGCTGCCGGGCTGTTGCAAAGTGACGCCTTCGCGTCAGGTCGGCGCGTGGCGCTATGGTTGCCACGTAACCGGGATATGATTGTTGGCATGCTGGCAGTGCTGGCGGCAGGTGGCAGTTACGTTGCGCTGGATCCGATTTATCCGGAAGAACGTTTACGCTTTATCGTCGAAGACAGCGGGGCGGCGCTGGTGCTGACGACTGCTGATATGCCGGCCGTAGCATTTGCTGTCAACAGTGTCGATGTCACTGACATGGCATCAGCCACCGACGAGCCTGTCACGCTGCCTGCGCTAACACCGGACACGGCGGCGTATGTAATTTATACCTCGGGTTCTACAGGACAGCCCAAAGGCTGCGAAATTTCTCATCGCAATGTGGTGCGCCTGTTGCGCAACGAGGACTTCGACTTCGACTTCGATCACAATGACGTGTGGGTGTTGGCGCATTCCTTCTGCTTCGATTTTTCAGTCTGGGAAATGTACGGTGCCCTGGTCAATGGTGGCACGCTGGTGATTCCGGCTGCGACCGAAGTACGCAATGTCGAGTCTTTTGCAGAGCTTGTGGCGCGCAACAACGTCACCGTGCTGAATCAGACGCCGGCGGCGTTTTACCAGTTCAGCAAAGCCGTGTTGAAGAAGCAAGCCGCGTCGGGTAAAGCGGGCGCTGGTCTGGCGGCGTTGCGTCTGGTTGTATTCGGTGGTGACGCACTCGCCTGCAACCGGTTGCAGACATGGGTTGACGCATTCCCCACCAGTCGCGTCAAGTTGGTGAACATGTACGGTATTACTGAAACCACCGTCCATGTGAGCTACCGGGAAGTCAACGAAGAGGACATCATAAACGGCTCACGACTGAACCTGGTCGGGCGACCGCTGCCGGAAACCCGCGTGTGGATAGTCGATCGTTACGGCCAGCTACAACCGCCGGGTATCGCAGGTGAAATTGTAGTGGGTGGTAGCGGTGTCGGCATGGGGTATCTGAACCGGCCGGAACTGACGGCACGCAAATTTGCCTCCCTGGAAGCGGCAGGAAAAGAGCGCTGTTACTGGTCAGGCGATGTTGGTTATATCAGTATGGAGCTTGGCCTGGTTTATCAGGGCCGCAACGATCATCAGGTGCAGGTCCGCGGCTTCCGCGTTGAATGCGAGGAAATCGCGCGATGTCTTGAGATGCACCAGAGCGTTGCCGAAGCATTGGTGATTGCGACCGAGAATACGCATGGTACGGAACTTGTCGCCTATCTGGTCGGTGACGAAACGGCTGCCCCTGTGCAGTGGCGACCGTGGCTATCGACCCGGGTGCCGGACTACATGATTCCCTCATACACGCTATGGCTGAATGCGCTGCCAATGACCACCAATGGCAAGATTGATCGCGCGGCGCTGCCCGATCCGTTCAGTGTGGTAACGGCGCCCGAGACGGAGCCGGCAGACGATGTTGAGGCCAATATCATCAGCGCCTGGCAACAAGTGCTTGAGCATGAAAAGGTTGATTCGCATACCAACTTTTTCGATGTTGGCGGGCACAGCCTGAAAGCGCTGACATTGGTCGATGTATTGCAAACCCGGTTTGGACTGAGTCTCGGTGTGGCTGACGTTTTTGAGTTTCCCACGCCACGCCAGCAGGCGACACTGTGTCAGGCCAATGGAGCTGTTGCATCGCCGCCAGCGGATGATATTGATGCCGTGCTGTCGGATATCGATGTCGACGATCTCGATCTGGATGCGCTCGAAGCGCTGCTCGCCGATGTAACAGACAAGGGGCAGGGCAGGTAAACGTGGACAACAATGCGGCACTCAAAACACGTCTGGAAAAACTGTCGCCCGAACAGCGCACGGCGCTGGTGCAGCAGATTGCCCGGTTGCGTGAACAGCGGGGTCAGCAACAGGGGCGCCCGCCCGCCGGCTCGCGTTATCCGCTGAGTCTGGCACAGCGCCGTCTTTGGCTTTTGTCTCAGCTCGGTAGTGAAGCCAGTGCCGCCTATAATATTGCCTCTGCATTTACTTTCGACAGGGGTCTGGATCGGGAGCGACTACAGCGTGCCTGGCGCAGGCTGCTGGCCAACCACGAAGTGCTTTGTTCCTCTTTCGTTCAGCAGGACGACGAATTGTTCCAGGTTCCGCGCGCTGTTGGCGGGTGGACACTGCAGCAGCATACGCTGGTTCCTGAGCAGGACGTGGCAACACAGCTCCAGCAACTGGCCAGCGCCGAAGCTGTCCGGCCGTTTGATCTGCAACAGGACTGGTTGCTCAGGGTGATTTATTGCGCGGCGGATGCCGGGCAGACGGGGCTTGTTGTGGTCATTCATCACAGCGTCTGCGATGGCCTGTCGATTACCCATATGGTATGGGAGCTGGCGCAGTACTACGAGGACGATACGCTGGTCGCAGGCCCTGCGATTGCCGGTGATCAAGCGGCGCCGGCAGCGCTGCAATACCGGGATTTTGTTGACCACGAACGCCGTGCGGATACCGGCAAGGCGAGGGCATACTGGAAAAACGTTTTCTCCAGCGCGCCGGAAACACTCGATGCCTTGCTGGACCTGCCGCGGCCGGTGAGCAAGGATTTTCGCGGCAGTTCTGTTACGGCAACGCTGCCAGCGTCGGATGCTGCTGCGTTCGAGACCCTCTGCCATACACACAATGCTACGTTGACCATGGGACTGGTGGCGCTGGTGCAACTGCTATTGGCACGTTTTGCCAATGTCGGTGAAGTCACTCTGGGAACGCCGGTGGCCGGTCGCCCCGGCGCGCAGTTTGACAAGGTCGTGGGCCCGTTCGTCAACACCATTGCGCTGCGTCAGGCTGTGGATCGCAAGCAGACTTTCCCGGAACTGCTGACGCAGGTACGTCGCCGCGTGCTGGAGGGCTTCCAGCATCAGGGCCTGGCGTTCGATGAACTGGTAACGGAGCTTGGGTTCGCCAAAGACCCGAGCCGGTCACCATTGTATGACGTCATGCTTGGGTTCACGGCGGCGGACGACCTGGCGCTGAGCTTCAGCGACGGCGCCGGACATGACAGCGTGGGTCGGTCACTGCGAATACCGCAGGCCTACAGCAAGGTGGATCTGACCTTTCATGTTGAGAAGCAGAGCGATGGCAGCCTGCGACTTGATCTGGAGTATGCCACCAGCGTGATCCTTCACGCGACCGCCCGGCGATTGTGTGATGCCTGGCGCTTACTGGCCGGTGCGCTACCACGGCATCCGACACGCCCGATGGGTGAATTGGCACTGCAGAGCGAGTCAGATCAGCGTTTATTGCTGGAGCAGGTGAACGCGACCGCAAGGCCATATCCGCAGGATTCTTCGCTTGTCGAGGAGTTCCGCAAGGTCGTGCAGCGTAGTCCCGACGCAATCGCAGTGCATGCCGGGGATGCGCAGCTTAGCTACCTTGAACTGGATCAGCGATCCGGGCAACTGGCGCAAATGCTGTTGCAGCATCCGGCACATCAGCCGGGTCGTCACATCGCGCTGATGCTGGAAAAAGATGAACGCGCTCTGATCGTGATACTCGCCATTCTGAAAAGCCGTTGCGTTTACGTGCCGCTGGCCGCCAATACGCCCGTGGAGCGGATCGGTGACGTGATTGCAGCAGGTGAAGTGCCGCTGCTGTTTGCGGAGACTGAACGCATTCCGGCGCTTCAGCAACTGGATGTGACATTGCTTGATACCGATGCCTTGCTCATTTCTGGCGAGGCAGGCGTGGCGACGGCTTCAAACATCGCCGGCAAGGTACTGCCGTTGCGAAGCGACGCTGGCAAAACAACGGCTGATGCAGTTCCGGAGCCGGCCTATCTGATGTTTACCTCCGGCTCAACCGGCATACCCAAAGGAACGCTGATCGAACAGCGCTCCGTGCTCAGGCTGGTGTGCAATACAGATTATCATCAGGTCCGGGCAAACGAGCGCGTTTTGTTGACGGGCTCGCTGGCCTTCGATGCGGCCACCTTTGAAATCTGGGGCGCATTGCTGAACGGCGGCTGTGTCTGTATTCCGGCTGGCACGACATTGCTTGAAGTACATGAATTTCACACGCTGGTGGAGCATTACCGGATTGATACTGCCTTTTTGACCACGGGGCTGTTCAACCAGCTGGTTGATAACAGTGCCGGGGCGTTTGATCGACTGCAAACCGTGCTCACCGGTGGCGAAAAAATCTCCGTCGAGCACGTCAGGAAAATACTGCAGCGGCAGCATGGTTTAAAATTACTGCACGTGTACGGTCCTACTGAAAACACCACCTTTTCCACCTGGCACCGGGTTGCCGTGGATGACCTGGCACTGGCAACCATCCCCATAGGCAGGCCGATTGCCAATAGCCGCATTTATCTGCTGGACCCCGATATGCGCCCCGTGCCCATCGGCGTACCGGGAGAAATAGTGTGCGGCGGCGACGGCATCGCGCGTGGTTACCTGACACCGCAGGATGCCGGGCGCAGCGACCAGTCTGCCGCTTTCCTGGCGGACCCTTTTCTGCCAGCCGGTGCCGGCAGGCTTTACCGGACGGGCGATATCGCCAAATGGAACCACAATCGTGAACTGGTGTTTCTGGGCCGCAACGACAGGCAGGTGAAGATACGCGGTTTCCGCGTTGAACTCGGTGAGGTGGAACACCACTTGCGGTCCTTGCCCGGCGTCCTGGATGCATTTGTGCAGGCACGCGGCGCGGCGGGCAGCAGTGAGCTGGTGGCCTGGCTGGTGGGGCCAGGCGCAATCGGCAGCACAGTCGGGGTGGTGCGTGAGGCATTAAAAGGCAGCGTGGCGAATTACATGTTGCCCGCGAAAATCGTGCACATTGAACGTCTGCCGCTAAACGCCAGTGGCAAAGTCGACGTCAACGCGCTGCCATTGCCGGAAGATACGGATACCGGCGATACGCCTGCCGGGCAACTGCACGGAAAAGCGGAACAGGATCTGGCGAGCCTGTATGCCGCGGTGCTCGGGCTGACAGGAAGTGCCGCACTGACGATAGATCGCGAGGCGAACTTCTTTTCCCTGGGCGGCGATTCGATCCGCGCCATTCAGCTGGTGTCGCAGGCCCGTGCCAGCGGTTATCACTTCACGCTGAAAGATATTTTTGCCTCGGAGACGCTCGCCGGCCTCGCCGCGACGGCGGCGGTGACAGCCGTTGTCGCGAGTGAAGAAGCGTTGCAATCCGGGCCGCTGAGCCCTACCCAGCATTGGTGGCTGGAGCAATGCGGCCCACCTGTTGATCATTTTAATCTGTCCAGCGTGTTCAGGATCGCCGAACCCGTTGACCTCAACGTCCTGCGCAGGGTGCTCGACGAGCTAATGGAATTACACCCGGCTCTGCGCCTGACGCTCGATGCTGATACCCAAGTGCAAAGCATAAGAGGTACCGGCAGTTATGTGTTGCGAACCGTCGAGGCGGGGCAGTCTCGCCAGCAGTGCTGGCTGGAACTGCAACAGGCCATAGACCTGCAAGCTGGGGTGCTGCTCGCGGTCGGCGTAGCAGCGGAGGCCGATACCAGCTATCTGGCGGTGGTGGTTCATCATCTTGCTGCAGATGAAGTGTCCGGGCGTCTGTTTGCCCAGAACCTTGAGCGCCTGTATCAACGCCATCTGGCCGCGCAGCGCGGCACAGCGACGCCTGAAGGGCACATCGACGCAACCAGCACTGCCCGGAATCCAGTCCGTGAAGCACTTGGCATCATCAATTGGTCCGCGCAATTACAGGCGGCGGTGGCAAACGGCGCACTGGATCGTGATCTTGGCTACTGGCAGGAGGTCGTCGCTCACGGCAAACAGATTATTGCCGGACAACAACAACTGTTTGCCGATGAACAGATACAGCGCGACAGCGCAGTACACACAATGCCACAGCGCGAGACCCGGACGCTGCTGCAGCTCAGCGCAACGCTGCTCCGCATGACGCCGCAGGAAGTATTGCTGGCGGCTTTCATCCGCGCCTGGCAGAGCACGCTGACTCATGCTGGCTGCGTTTTATCGCTGGAGGGTCATGGCCGGGAAGCAGTTGATGGTCTCGGTGATTGCAGTTCGACGTTGGGCTGGTTCACCTCGCTGTATCCCTTTGTGTTTGCCGGTGGCGATAAATCGCAGCTTGATCTTTACCGCGAAGTGAAGGACAGCATCAGGCGGCTGCCGGCCAAAGGTTTCAGTTATCTGCCACTGCGTTTCTATAAAGACGATGACGTGCGGCAGACGCTGACCCTGCGACCGCAGCTGAGCTTCAATTATCTGGGCGAGAGCGGCACGGATCAGGATGTCTGGCTGGCTCCGGCAAATGAGCCAGCCGGCAATGATCATGGTGACGCTGTCGTTGAACCCTTCAGACTCGACGTGCTGGCGCGAATCACCGATGGCCAGCTGGAACTGATGCTGCGTGGTCAGAATCCGCACTCGTCAGCGGGTCTTGCTGCGCTCGCCGCCGCCTGGCGTACTGAGCTTGGCGCGCTGCTAACCCGTTTGCAGGCTCTGTCGACTGGCAATAGGGATGACAGTGACACAGATCAGTGCCTGCTCTCGCTGTCCGACAGCCTGGTTGCTTTTGCGTCGCTCGCCGAGCTTGACGCCACGCTTGCGGCGTTGCAATTGCCTGCCGCCGGCGTCGAAGAAATATTGCCACTGACTGGGATGCAGGCGGGCATGTGGCTGCATTGTGCGACCCACCCGACAGCCTATCAGGACCAGGTTGCCCTGCGTCTGCAGCAGCCACTTGATGAACAACGGTTCGCCGCCGCCGTGCAGGCCCTGGTTGCGGAAACCCAGGCGCTGAGAACCGGGTTTGCGCAGACGACGAGTGGCGACCTGCTGCAGATCGTCTTTTGTGAACGGTCGGGAAATTATCAGTATATCGACAACTCTGTCGACACGGGTGTTGCTAACGACCGGCACGAGGATGAACTTTCCCGCCTGCGCGCGACGTTGCGCAGCAGGCCACGTGATCTGTTACATGACCCTCTGTTCAGTCTCACGCTGGTCTTTATTAACGCGGACTGTTTTGAGCTCATCATCGATTTCCATCATATGGCGCTCGATGGCTGGACCAGCGCGTTATTGCTGCAACGGCTGGAAGCGCTGTATTTTGGCGAGGCCCGTGGCGGTGACGGCAACGCGGCCAACGGCATGCGGGCGTATTTCCAGTGGCTGGGCCGGCAGTCGCCGGTGCGGGCGCGCGACTACTGGCAGCAGTTACTGGGTGATTATCAAAGCCGCAGTGACGTGCCTACGCATCTGCCGCGACTACCCGCCGATGAACCGAGTCCGCTGTTTGTCGAAACTCGTACCGGGGAAGCCTTGCATGCCAGACTGTTAAGCTGGTGTGAGCAGCAGGGACTCACGCTTAACGCCGTTGTTCAGACATTGTGGGGCGTCTATCTGGGCCGCCTGACCGGCAGCGATGACGTGGTGTTTGGTGCCACCGTAGCCGGGCGCGACATTGATCTCGCCGGTGTCGGCGCCATCGCAGGCATGCTGATCAATACCTTGCCTGTGCGCATTCAGACAGCCAATGCGGCGACGTTCGCTGAACAGGTACGCGAAACTGCGCAACAATTTGCCGATAGCATGAGTTTTGGCCACCTGACGCTGGCGGAAATTCAGACGCTGACACCAGCCCGCGCCGGCCTGGTGACACACGCGCTGGTGTTTGAAAACTACCCTGTGTCTGATGCAGACGCGGCGCGCTGGCAATGGCAGCCGCAGGAAATATTCGATCCAATGCACTTCGAATTTGGCCTGATCGTGGCACCGCTGGCAAAGGACCTCAGCTTCCGGTTTGTCGCCGATGGCAGTCTGTATCTAGAGGACAGGCTGCACGCCATGGGCACAGATCTGTGCGCTTTGCTCGCTGCCTTGCTGGACGGCCAGCAGTCGCCTGCTGCGCTGGCTCAGGACGCGGCAGCAGGCTGGACTGTCTCCGCGAATTTTACGGCGGACAGCCTTATCGGGCTGCTACAGTATCACGAATATGTCAGTGGCCATTCCGGGGCCGTCACGCAGCTGCCATACGATCAGAGTGTGCAGGAGCTGATCAATCCTGACTCACGACTCAGACGCCTGCATCCTCAGCAGCATGTGGTGCTGTGGCGGCCGGTCACAGATGAAAACGGTCAGGTACTGGCGTCCACCGCTGCCGACCAGTTGGCGGAGCTTACTGCGGCGCTGGTCACCTATTCGCGCGCCTGTCCGGACAGCCGCCTGTACTTTGTGCCCTGCCCGTGGCCCGACTGTTATGGACAAAACGGTTATTCGCAGGACGGTGACTGGGCCTTGTACCTTGAGTTTACTGCGTATGCGGCTGATGCACTCGCAGGTATGCACAATGCGGAAGTGTTGAGTCTGGAAAATCTCGCCGATACCTATGACCTGAAGCAGGTCTGTTATCCCCCCGAACTTGTGTTTGGCGATATCCCTTATGCCGAGGAATTCTTTGCGGCGCTGGCAAACAGACTCGCAAGGTTGTGCGATCAGCAGGGCAGGCGTCCGGTCAAAGTGTACATCGTTGATGCCGACGACACGCTATGGGGTGGCATTGTCGGTGAAGAGGGTGTGGACGGCATCCGCCTTGATGCGGTGCATATCCGCCTGCAGCAACAATTGCTGGCTGCGCGCGCAGCCGGTGCGCTGATTTGCCTGGCGACCAAGAACAACGAGGACGACGTGCGCGCAGTGTTCGAACAGCGCGATATGCCCTTGCACTGGGCGCACCTGACGCGGGTGTGTGCCGGCTGGCGACCAAAGTCGGAGAGTATTCTGACACTGGCCGAAGATCTGTCTCTGGGCCTTGACAGTTTCGTCTTCATTGATGACAGCCCGCTGGAGTGTGAACAGGTACTTGCGGCCTGTCCTGGTGTGCTGGCTATACAGTTGCCGCCGGCGCAGGAGCGCGAGGATTTCCTCAATCACCTCTGGTTGCTTGATGCCCGCGCTGCCACGCGTGAGGATACAGCGCGCGCCCGCATGTATGCCGAAGAGCTGCAACGCGCCAGCGTAAGAAAGACAACCGCTAGCTATGCCGATTTTCTGCTGTCACTGGATATCCGCGTTGACATGCACACGCTGGCGCAGGACGAGTTACCGCGGGTGGCGCAATTGTCCCAGCGGACGAATCAGTTCAATACCACCGGAATCCGCTATACCGAGGCTGAACTGGGCGCGTTACTGCAGGAGCCGGACATCGATATTCGTTGTGTCAGTGTGACCGACAAATATGGAAAGTATGGTTTGACCGGCAGTGTTTTCATTCGCCGTGGCATTGATGTCTGGAGCGTTTTCGGTTTTATGCTTAGTTGTCGTGTGCTGGGCCGTGGTGTGGAACATACCATCCTGCGCCAGCTTGCGCAGGAGGCTGAGGCTATCGGCGTCGGGGCACTGCGTGTGGATTTCGTCAAACTGGCGCGTAATACGCCGGCGCTGCAATTCCTGCAAAGCATCACAAGCACACCTTTTGCGCTGCGGCAGGGTACCACTGACAGCCAATACCGTCTGGAGGTGTCCGATGCCGGGCACTGGCAGCCGGGCGCCGAAGACAGTGCAGTGGCGCCGGCACACAGCGCAGAAACACAGGCGCTGACGCCTCCGGACGCCGGTCACGGCGAAGCACCTGATGCGCACCAGAGAGCACGAGTCAGCACAACTGCCGGGCAATCGTCCGCTAGCATGTCCCGCTATTATCAACAGCTTGCCAGCACGCTGAACTCCGGCGCGGCCATCCTGCATGAGTTGCAGCATCAGGCCGTCATTCAGCAGACCGATCGCGTTGCAAGCAAGGCCGCAGCAAGGACACTGCCGGTGACGGCGACAGAGGTGGCGCTGGCCGGCTTCTTTAGTGAACTACTGGGGCAGTCCGATATCTACCGCGAAGACAGCTTTCACGATCTGGGCGGACACAGCCTGAAGGCCATGATGCTGTTTTCGCGCATTGCCGCGCATTTCGGATTGACGCTGGATTTCCGCGATTTGCAGAGTAATCCAACGTTAACCGAACTGGCAGCAGCAATTGATGTCAACGTTCTGAATGCCGATGGGACGCCGGCGACGGAACCTGTTTTGCAGGCCTTGCCCGAGGCAGACAGTTACCCGGTCTCGCCCGGCCAGTCCAGGTTGTGGATGCTGGAGCAGCTTCGTGCTGCCGGCCCCTCGCCGTTACACATGCATGCCACGCTGACGGTCGCTGGCAGTATCAACCACCGGGCGCTGGATAGCGCATTGCATGCCCTGTTGGTGCGACACGAGTCGCTGCGTACATGCTTCCGCGAGGACGCCCGGGGCAGAGTCAGACAACTGGTGATGCCCCTCGCGCCACTGTCGGATTCCGGGCAAGCAAGTCAGGCATCAAATAATGACCATGCGTCACAAAACAGTCGCGTGTACTGGTTCGAGGCTGCGCTGAATGAAGCGGATTTGCAGGCGACGGCGCAGGAACTCAACGGGCTGGCTTTCGATCTGAGTACGGCGCCGCTGGTGCGCATTGCGGCTGGCGAACTGACATCCGGCGGCAGTGTGCTTTTTATCACCATGCATCACATTATCAGTGACGGCTGGTCGATGGGGATATTCTCCAGAGAGCTCACCCGACTGTATCAGACCTTCAGTGAAGATCAGTGCCCGGATGAGGCCGCGGACGGTGTCCCCGCAGATCGCCTGCAGTTTCGGGATTTCGCCAGCTGGCAGCTCGACTGGCTGGCGTCGGAAGCCGGCGCTGACGCCGTGCAGTTCTGGCGGGAGCACTTTGCTCGCCCGGTAGAGGTGTTGCAACTGCCGGCCTCAGGGCCGCGGCCGGCGCTGATGCAAAGTGCAGGCGCTTCGGTTCACATCGACATTGAGCCAGCCGTGTGGACTGGCTTTTCACGCCAGCTGTCCACTATGGGCGTCAGTGATTTCAGTGGCCTGTTCGCTGCTCTGCAGCTCGTGCTCGCCCGGCTCAGCGGGCAACAGGACTTCTGTATAGGCACCGCAGTGGCCGGCAGGCGGCATCCTCAACTCGAATCAGTAATCGGTTTTTTTGTTAATATTCTGCCGCTCAGAGCCACGCTGGCGCTGGATGACCGGGTGGACAGATTCCTGCTTGCCGTAGCGGCAGAAGTAAACGACTGTCTTTCACATCAGGGTGTGCCATTCGACACTATTGTCGCAAACCTGGATCTGGTCAGGGACCCGGGCAGAACACCACTCTTTGATGTGTTGCTGGTGCTGCAGAATACCGACGTAGAGGATCTCCGGTTCGGCGCGCATGTCGCCGAAGTGCATCCGGTTGCGTCCACCACCAGCCAGTACGATCTTACCGTCAGCGCGTTTCCGGCGGCGGACGGGGGGCTGAGATTACTTGCGGAATACGACAATGTCATCTATTCCCGGGCCAACATCGAATTGATTTTGCGCTGTCTCGGGCAAACGCTGAATGGCCTGACCGGCAGTCACAGCGAAACGCTGGTGAACATTCCCTGGCTGGATGACAGTGACGCTGCATGTGTGCAGGCATTCGAAGGCGATGCTCTGTTCAGTCAGCGGTCTGACGCCGAACAAGACCTGCTGCCGGACCTATTCAGACGTGCTGCTGCCAATGCCAGTGGCAGAATCAGCGATGCCGACAGTGACTGGTCTTATGCGGAGCTGGAAAGCGAAATGCAACGCATCGCCAATCTGTTGCACGCGGCGCGGCCCGCCGACAGTGCCGGTGAGAGTTCTGGCAAGAGTTCCGGCAAGCGTTCCTGCAAGAGTTCCGTGCGTAAACAGGTGCACGTCGGCGTCATCGGCCGGCGCAGCGTTCGCAGCGTTGCGGCACTGCTGGGAACGATGGCGGCGGGTGCCATTTATATACCTCTGGATCTCAGCAATCCGCTGGACCGTCTGCTGCTGATTATTGGCGAAGGTTCGGTGGATATGCTGCTGAGCACCGATCAGGAAGGAGCTGATCTGGCTGCCGAGTTGCAGCAGCGGCAACAGAATCTGCAGCATATTCGTTACGCGGATAACGCAAGCGGGGCAGGTCCGGGTGCTGCGGGCGGCATGAGCGTGGATACCCGCGCCATCGCTTACATGATTTTCACCTCCGGCTCGACAGGCAAGCCCAAAGGTGTGCAGATTTCGCATGCGGCATTTTCGGCAATGATCCGACAACAGATTCCGGCGTTCGACGTGCACGGCGACGACGTCTGTGCGCAATTTGCTGCACTGTCTTTTGATGCTTCTTTGTCAGAAGTGTTTCTCGCGCTGGGCACGGGTGCATCGCTGGCAATTGCGCCGGATGCGGCGCGCAATGACATCGACATCTTCATGCAATGGCTGGACAAAAAGGCAGTCACCGTGATCACCTTGCCGCCGGTATTTTTGCGTGCACTCGACAAGCGAGCGTTGGGTGCGCTGCGTGTACTGGTGACGGCAGGTGATGCAGCTATTGGCGAGGATCTGCGGCATTACGCAAAAACCTTGCGCGTAATGAATGCGTATGGCCCGACGGAGACCTCTGTGTGCGCATCTGTTTACCGGGTTAATGAGCACGATGAATGGCCCTTTGGCGTACCCATAGGCAAGCCTCTGCCAGGAGTCATGTTGACCGTGCGCGATGCGTCGGGTTCGCGGGTGCCTGTGGGCGCGACAGGTGAGCTGTACATTGGCGGCGAAACGTTGGGCCAGGGTTATTACGGCGCCGCCGAGCTTAGCGCAAAAAAATTCACTACGCTCAGTGTTGCTGCGCAGACGGATGGCCTGCAGCGTCGCTGGTACCGCTCCGGGGATCTTGTACGCTGGCGCGATGACGGCCTGCTTGAATTTGCCGGGCGCGTGGACGCCCAGCTCAAGGTCCGCGGTTACCGTATCGAACCTGGCGAAATTGAACATGCTGCGCGCCAGGTGGACGGCGTCGATGATGCGCTGGCGCTATTACATCCACAGCTGGGTCTGCTGCTGTATTGCGTGACGGGGCGGGAGCAGGACGCCCGCGATGTACTCAGGTCTGCCATTATTGCGGCGCTGGGGAGATCCCTGCCCCGACATATGCTGCCGGGTTCGGTGGTGCTGCTGGATAGGTTTCCGCTGTCTGCCGCCGGCAAGGTGGAGCGCGGCACGCTGCTGGCGCTTGCCACCGGACCGGGCACAGCGTTTGTCCCACCCGCGACGGATGCGGAGCGGGTACTGGCACAAATCTGGTGTCGTGTGCTGGGTGCGGAGCGTGTCGGGTGCCATGACGATTTCTTTACCCTCGGTGGCGATTCAATCAAGGCGCTTGAGGTGCTCAGTGGCATCCGGGCAGCTGGCTATACCTGTGAGCTGAAAGACTTCTTTGCGTTTCCGCTATTGATGCAAATGGCCGGTACATTAACACCATGGCAGGATTCAGGGCACTTCAGGGAAGCACTTGTCGGCGATGTTGCGTTGCTGCCGGTGCAGCGCTGGTTTCTGGGTTCCAGAAGCACTGAAGCGGCCCGGCATTTCCACATTGTTACTGAATTGAAGGTCACCGCCGGGGTGTCGCAAAGCGTGCTGGCGGAGGCCATGACAGCGTTGATACAGCATCATGACTCCCTGCGTGCACGTTTTTATATGCTGGATGGACAATGGTTGCAGGAAATACAGGAGACGCTGAACCTGGCTGACGTGCTCACTTGCTATCGTCGTGGCGCTTCCGCCGACCTGCAGGCAGACCAGTCTGCTATCGAAGCACTGGCCTGTCGCCCCTTTGAACTCGAAGCAGGGCCTCTGGTTCGTGGCATCCTGGTACAGGGGCCTGATGGCGACAGCGAGTCGGTGGTGCTGGCGTTGCACCATCTTGTCGCGGACTGGGTTTCACTGCGCACGCTGATTGCCGACCTGAACGCGCTGACGCAGGCCTTGCTGGCAGGCGAGACCGGGCTCGCCCGTCTGTCTCCACCCCATTTACTACGGGAAGTGGCAGATGTGCGTTCTGCGGAACTGCTATCGGCACAGCAGACAGCTTCCGATGCGTATCATAAAGCTGTGGCAACGACGGCTGCGCTGGCGCCGGATTGTGGCTTGCACAATGAGTTGCACACGCTGCATTTGCGAATTGCTGCTAATGAACTGGCGGCTTTGTGCGAATCCCTGCACCGGCAGTCTGCCGCACAGCAGGTCGAGTTCAGGTTGCAGGACATGTTGCTGGCGACAACATTGAGTGAGCTTGGCGGCCTGCTGCCAGTTGAAGAAATTCCACTGTTGGTGGAAAGTCATGGCCGTGACGGCTCGCTGGACTTGTCTCGTCAGGTCGCCTGGCTGACACGTGCCCGGCTGCTCAATCTCGCGCCGCAACTCTTTGCCGGGCCTGACGCGCTGCAGCACGCTCATCAGGCCTTGCAAGCCGATACCCGGTCGCAGCCGGATGTGTTTGCCTGCGTGGCTGCCGAAGCTGAATTGCACCAGGCATTGCCCGCGCTGGTGAGCTTTAATTATCTTGGGGAATTTACCAACAGTCAGCACCCGGACGATCTGTACACGCTGACGGGCAGGGTTTTTGACGGGGCGATGGCGTCGACGTCTCCGGTCGATGTGCCGTTGCATATGGAGTTTTATGTTGTAGATAATGCACTGGAAATACAGGTAGCATGGTCTGCAGTCGTATTCGAGTCCGGTACCATGCGGGCTTGCTGGGAAAGGGTGCGGCGCAAATTTGCGCGCGTATGATTTTTTATCCACCATCGTTATGGGAAGGACTGCTTATGAAAACTTTTTCGATCATTGCCAATCGCAGGCAGCGACTGCGTCAAGTCGACGGCAAGCCGTTTATGTTATCGCTGGTTTTACTGTGGGCAGCGCTGGCGGGCAGTGGCGCTCATGCTGACAGCGTCGATGGCAGGGAAATACCGGAATTTGCCAATGGCAGTATTGTGCTGCCGGAACTGGCTTTCGGGGGCGACCTGTACAGCGTGGAGTTGACCCTGGTTTCCGCCTCCGGGCCCGAAGTTATGCAGGTGTCTGACTCCAACCTGATCGGCCCGGCCGGAACGCCGGACAGTTATCATGATCACGCGGCGCGATTGGCGGGCAACACCCTGAGCATTCCTGTCTTTGCAATGAACGGCCGCTACTACGCCGCGGAGATGGATGCGTCATTTTCTATCACAGGGTCGGCGCCGCAGTTTCAGCTGAAAAACCTCTGGCCGGTGACGCCCGGCAAGTTGTCTGTTCCGGTGGCCGGGCTTGATTACGTGTCCGGCACCAGGGCAGGTGTGACCGATTCCCAGGGCAGGTTCTATGGCGTTGAGGGCAGTCCCGTTGCTTTCAGTATCGGAGCGCTTGGACTGGGTAATCAGGTTTCGGTGACCGCTTCAACAACCAGCACCTATGCCTCATTGTTTGCGCAGGGCGAAAACGACCCGGCGTACTCACGTTCGTTACAGGTGCTGGGTCTGCTGGACGCTGACCACAACAGCGTCAACGGTATTCAGCTCACAGCCTCAATGAAGCAGGTACTTGCTGATCCACTGGCGGCCACAAATCTTGCGTCGGGCAGTTTTAGCAGTCAGTACTCGGCGCTCGCGACGGCGGCCAAAGGTGCCAATGCCGATGCGGTGAGCTACACTGCGGACGCAGCGGAAATCAATTTCCAGAAACTGGAAATCCAGAGCTACATGCTGTCGCGTCTGCAACAGAAGTCCATCCCCGGTGTTGCGCTTTCAATTGAACTGCCTAACGGTGAAATCTGGCACACCGCAGCAGGTGTGGCTGATACCCAGACAGGTGAGGCGCTGACGCCAAAGCACAAGTTCAGAATCGGCAGTGCCACCAAGTCCTTTACCGGTATGTTGATCATGCAACTGGTAGACGAGGGCAAATTGAGTCTCGACCAGAAGCTGTCCGAGTTTTTCCCCGGCAAATTTCCCAGCGGTGATGTGACCACAATCAAAATGCTGCTGAACCATACGGCGGGTATTTTCAGTTTCACCAATGAGTTCCCGGACTTCGAGCGCGCATTCGGCGTCACCATGGATGTTGAACCGAGCATGACTGATCTGTGGTTCGTGCGTTATATCGGTATGCCGGGTTTTGTCTATGCACCGGGTGAACTGGTCGATATCGGAGCCTCCATCAATTCAGCCTTTGCCAGAAACAATGCCACGGCTGACCGACCCTATCTGGTGAACGAGCCCGGCCAGAAATGGAATTACTCCAATACACACTATGTGCTGCTGCAGGAAATCGCCGAAATGGTGACTCAAAATAGCTGGCAGCATGAAATTCGTACCCGGTTTGTCGAGCCATTGGGTCTGACAGATACCGTGGTACCGTCGCCGGGTGAACTCAAGCTGGAGGGCACGTACGCGCGAGGTTATGTTAACTGGGCCGACAATCAGGGGCCGTTCGTAGCAGATCTGTTCGGCTTCCCTCACACGGACGTGGAGAGAACCAACACCGATCCCGCCTATACGATGGGTTCGGGTGCGATGATTTCGACCGCGGCCGATCTGGTGAAATGGGCCAATGCCGTGATGGAAGGACAATTGATGAGTCCTGCCACCCAGGCGTTGATGCGCGAGCCGTTCGAGGTGCAAGGCGCATTCGGTGAAAGCATCAATATGTTGCAGGGGGTGGTGCAGGATCTGGGTCTGCAGGTGTTCGGCCACAGAGGACAGATCGTTGGCTATGATGCGTCCTGGCAGTATCACTATCGCAACCCCAATGATGTCATTGGCACCGGCAGGGCGATGGCTGTGCTGTTGAACAGAACTCTGCTGACGGAATCCAACCCCGATGGCAGTATTCACATTTCCGATGTTAATCAGGTGATGCTGGAAGGCATCCTCGACATTCTTTACGGCACCGAGTAAAGCATGCAAAGTCGATTTTTCCGGGCCAGGGATGGCCTGCGGTTACACTACCTCAGCCATCCCTGCACACAAGCGGAAAGTGCCAGCTATTGCATTCTGCTGCATGGTTTTACCAACGATGCACATGTATGGGATGGGCTGGTCGGGGCGTTGCAGGCGAAGCATCATGTGTTGGCGCTGGATCAGCGCGGGCATGGGGATTCGGACTGGGACCCGGCGCGGAAGTATTCACACTGGCAGCTCGCCGAAGATTTGCAGGACTTTCTGGTAAGTCTGGGCGATGCCACAGTGCATATCGTGGGTCATTCCCTGGGTGCCAGAGTAGCGATTCTGGCACTGGAATCAATGCATCATTCGGTGACCTCGCTCACGATTGTTGATGCCGGCCCGGAGGTCAGTCCGGAGGCAGGAGAACGACTGGTCAATGATGTCATGCAGTTGCCTGAACATCACGCCGATGTTCAGGCATACCTTGATTGTCTGGCGCGTATTTACGTGATGGCGGACACCGAGGCGCTGGCCCGTCTCGCCAGTTTTGGCTTGCGTGTTAAGCGGGGCAGGCTCATGACCAAGACCGATCCGGCTTTCACGCCCGGCATCTGGCATAAAAGTCCGGAGTTCCGGCGCCTGGACAAGGAAAAAGGGGAGTTGAGCGTGCGGCTATGGAGAGCACTTGGTGCGCTTACGCTGCCGGTTCACATAGTTCGTGGTCAGGCATCGTCGATTCTCGAGCATTCGTTGGCATTGAAGATGGTGCAGGTGCTGGGTGATCGCGGCTTACTCTCTGTTGTGCCCAGGGCAGGGCATGCTGTGATGCTGGATAATCCGGTTAAAAGTGCTGCCCTGATCGCACAATTCATTCAAAATGCAGCAAGTGAAACCGGCGTTACACGAATAGAGAAAGAACTTGAATCCCGGGTTTAAATTTAGGATACTTGGGTAGCACAGAGTGCAATAAGGAATATATGCTGGATTAGCATTCTGGCCTGCGCCAAATTCGATAAAAGCGTCCCAAAGTTACAGAAGCGGCCGAAAGAGAAAGTGCGGTCGCCCAATTGACAGTTAACCAGCAAATTATTTCATAAGGAGTGTAACGTGGCTACCAAGACCGAAACCGACATCGATACCGAGACAGAAGCGCAAATGGCTGAGAAAGCGGAACGCCTGGACCAGGCGTCAGCAATTATTTCCAACAAATGCAAGTGGAGCGCTGCGGCGGGTTTCATACCGGTGCCTTACGTCGATCTTGCCGGGCTCGCTGCCGTCCAGGTAAAAATGGTCAGCGATCTGACACGTCTTTACGGTAAAACTGTTAAGCAGGAAGCCATCAAGACCACAGTTGCAACTCTGCTGGGTACACTGACAACGGCAGGCCTTGCGGCGCCGTTTGCTTTTACAACGGTCAAGATTATCCCTGGTCTGGGTTCTTTTGCCGGTGGTGTAAGCATGGGTGCCCTGGGTGCAGCGGCGACGTATGCGGTGGGAAAAGTTTTTGTTAATCACTTTGAAGGTGGCGGCACGCTGTCGAACTTTGACGTCGACAAGGTAAAAGACGACCTGAAGAACGAGTTTACTGCCAAAACTGCCAAGGCCTGATTTGGCTTGTGTCTGGCGGCTTGCGCCAGGCGGCCAGCATTTCTGAAGGCTGTCGTGTGATGACAACTGCCCTGTACCTTGTACAGGGCAGTTTGCTGTTCAATTACTGTGCTTGCATGGAGTCTGGACAATGATGTTTGACCCGCTTTTACTCATAATCTATGTCTGTGTGAGTGCCGTTGTCGGTTTTTTGGGGCGAAATCGTGCCATCGGGTTTCCGGCGTATTTACTTTCTCATTGCTTGTTTCCCCTGTCATAGTGGGATTGGTGCTGCTGGTATCCTCACCTGCACCGGTGAAAAAAAGTACCTGAACAGGCGCTTTTGACTGTGTCCTGCCGGATCCCTTGTCTTTTCCTCTACCGAGAATGTCCCGAGAGGCCGTATATTTCATGAAATCACCCTTCAAAGCCGTATTTGTGCCATTGCTGATTGGTCTGGCGCAAAGTGTGAGCGCACAAAGTGCTCATTTTCAGGATATTCCGGTTCCGGCCGGTTTTCCGCAACCAGAAGGCAGGGCGCTGGGTTCACTTCATCTTAACGCCGACGTGACCGCCGGCCTGATGACAACGAATAATGTCTATCGGGATGCGAGCCACCTGAGTTCCGAAGCGACCCAGCTGGGGTTGTCGACCTCAGTGACGTCGAGCGCAGAGCGCCACCTGATTATCGGTACGCTGGAACATTTCACGCAGGATTTTCGCGATGATGCCTATCAGGATATGGATCTGGACGTGACCAATGCGACCGTTTTTGGTCGTTTCGTGACCTCCGAGATGACCAACCTGCGTCTGCTGGTCATCAATGAAGAGGACATACTGGGAAAAAGCCAATCGGAGCAGCTCAACAATTTTACCAGCGGTGTGCAGCAAAACCAGCGCGTCGAAGCAATTTTCGAAATCGACAATTCCCGTTACTTCGCCAATATCATGGGTCGCAATGACGAGGTCGAGTCCCGGACAACAACGGGGTTTGAGAGTGACGCTCTTGACCGGTCGGAGCGCGATTATATCCTGCTGGCAGGCCGTCACTTCGGCTGGGGAAGGGCTTTCCTGTTTGGTGGCACTCAGTCTGTCAGATACGAATCTAGGACTTCACCGACACTGGCGAATCGCAATTCCGACGAGAATCGTTATGGTGTCGGGGCTGAGTATCAGATTGGCAGTTTTTCGGGTGATGTGGATATCTTCCGGTTCACGCAACGCTTCAAAAGCGCAACAATACCCGATATCGAGAAGGCCTGGGTGGGCAGCGGCAGGTTGAACTATACTGCGAGTGACAACCTTACACTGGTTTTTTCTGCTGACAGAAGCTTCCATGAAACCAATATTCCTAATTCGGGTGGTATTTTTGATGAGACCATCTTTTTGGGTGGTGCATGGTCATTGTCCCCGAATATGTCCCTGAGAATGGGGCCCAGCTACAACAAAACCGAAATACAGAACACGCCAGTGGTGATCGACAGGTTCGAGCTGGATGTTGAGCTTGCATGGCAGGTCAGCGCCCACTTCGAGATGCTGGTCTCGTCCAACGTTTTTGCACAGAATGCCGAGAATCCTGCTTTCTCGGGTTTCGACGCGCAGCAGGCCCATACCGTCATCAGTGTCAGATATTCGCTTTGATTGCTGACAATATCCTGTGCGCGAATATCCGGCGCGGGACTGCGAGTTCATAATCTCCCGGGCGCTGGCTGGAGTTGACAGGGTGCGTTGGCGCGGGCAAGATCAGGCAATAATGTATTTGTCTACCCGCTATCTTGTATCTATAGTCGGCGACTGGATTGATTGACAGTTGCCCGATTTAGCATTTTGTCGACCGTTCTGAGAGTTTTGTGGATTATGCTGATGATAAAAACAAGCCTGCATCGATATGCTTTAGGGTGTTTTTTAGGCCTGCTGGGCTTGCTGTCGCTGTCGGCAGGCCCGGTCCAGGCTCAGTCTGAGGCGTTGCCCAGACCAGCAGAACTGGAGCCGGCCATCGGTTTCTGGACGCGTGTATATACTGAAGTCGATACTGACAGCGGGTTTTTGCACGATGCCCGCAATCTGGCCGTGGTCTACCGCAAGGTCGACTATAATCGCCGGGAGATCGAACAGTTTCGCAACCGCATCGTCGAAGATCTGCAGGTGCTGGCGACGGGCAAACGCACCGATCTGACCCTGACCCAGCAACAAACCCTGGATGCCTGGCCGGCCGGTGTCAGTAACACAGAGTTAGCCGCAGCGGCGAACAATGTGCGCTTTCAGCTGGGGCAATCCGACCGGTTTGTGGAAGGCCTGATTCGTTCTGGTGCCTACCGCGAGCACATCAACCGGATAGCCACCGAGCGCGGTTTGCCGGTTGAGCTCGGCGCCTTGCCGCATGTTGAATCCTCTTTTCATCCCGGCGCTTATTCGCATGCCAATGCTGCCGGCATGTGGCAGTTCATCCGTGCGACCGGGCAACGCTTCATGCGTATCGACAATGTTGTGGATGAGCGCATGGATCCCTATGTTGCCACGCATGCGGCAATGAGTCTGCTGGAATACAATTACAATCTGCTGGGCCAGTGGCCGCTGGCATTGACGGCCTATAACCATGGCGCCGGCGGCCTGGCGCGTGCCGTGCGTGAAGTCGGCAGCAACCGGATTGAGGATATTATCGCCAACTATGACGGTCGTGCGTTTGGCTTCGCGTCGCGCAACTTCTATCCACAGTTCCTCGCGGTGCTGGATGTCGAGCGCCGGGCGCAGGCGCTGTTCGGGTTGCTGCATCTGGACGCGGCGCCGGAATATGATGAGTTCGAGCTGGAGGCCTATATCGAAGCGGATACGCTGGCAAGGTCCATGGGTGTGACGCTGGAACAACTGCGGTTTGATAATCCGGCATTGCGGCCGGTAGTGTGGCAGGGTGGCAAACGTATCCCGCGAGGCTACACCGTCAAAGTGCAACGGAACTCGATTGATGCGCCGCTGGCGACCCTGATTGAGCGTATCCCGGCGGAACAGATGTTTGCCTATCAGACCCCGGATGTGAATTACGTTGTACAGCGTGGCGACAGCCTGTCTGCCATTGCCGGTCGCTTTGATACGTCCATTGGCCAGTTGGTGGCATTAAATCAACTCGACAATCAGCATCGTATCCAGATCGGGCAAACGCTGCTGCTGCCACATGATACCAATATGGCGACACAGACCCTCGCGTCAGGTCCGTCAGAGGCATCCACGCCAGAGCTGCAGCCTGCAGTGGCCACAGCAGATGGCAGCTACAGTGTTCGTGCCGGCGACACGTTGTCGCTGATTGCGGCGCAGATGGGTGTCAGTGAGTCGGATATTCTGCGCTTGAACGGGATCACGGACCCGCATCGTATTTATGCCGGTCAGGCGCTGCGGATACCCACCGGTGATGAGCCGCAACTGACAACAGCAGCTTACAATTCGGCGGTGGATCAACGAACCATAGATGAGCCGGTGGTATTGCCGCAGACCGCTGATGCATCGGGTTCTGGCCTGATGGGGCCGCCGCAATATGATGCGCAAATCCATGGCGATCGGTTGGTGGTGCAGGTCATGTCGGACGAAGCGGCAGATGACCTGGCTGTAGAGCCGGATCTGAGCGTCAGCGCAGGTAATGAGCTGGCAATACGAGCGCTGTCAGCAGATCCGTCAGACTATTCGGTGGGCAGTAACGCGACTGTTGAAATTCAGGCCTCGGAAACCCTTGGTCACTTTGCTGACTGGCTGGATATACCGACACAATCACTGCGCAACCTCAACCGGTTGAGCTTCGGTCAACCTTTGATCATTGGCGAGCGGCTACGTCTGGACTTCAGTCAGATCGATCAGGATGAGTTTGAACTGCGTCGTCGGCAGTTCCATGTAGCGCAGCAGGAGAATTTTTTCCGCAATTACCGTATTCAGGATCTGGCGCGTCATGAGCTGGCGGTGAATGAGAATATTGCGAGCATAGCGAGGCAGCGTTATTCGGTGCCGTTGTGGTTGTTGCGGCAGTACAATCCGGGGCTGGATTTCAGTCGTGTGCGCGTCGGGCAGGAAATCGTTTTCCCGGTCGTTTCACGCGACGATGATGTCTGATTTTCCGCTAACCGCTAACCGCTAACCGCTAACTATCTAAAAAACTTTTCTGGACGCCCTCCGGGTGGTGGGTGGCGGCTTTCGTAGACGCCCGTGAACCCATCCCTGGGGGGCTCGGATGCGACCGTCCAAGGGTCGCATACGCTACTCAAGCCGCCACCCACCACCCGAAGTGCTCGTGCAGGATTCTGGCAATTAAGATCTTGCGAATGCGAAGTCTGATGATGCCCATTGATAGTAGAATCTGGCACGAGCTGGCCGGGCTTGGGTATCGTCTGGAGGAGCGTTGACAACCCTTGGACGGTTGTCACCGAGCCCCCCAGGGCCGGTTTTTGCTCCTGCAAAACCTGCATTTCCGCCCTCCATGGCGGTCAGATAAGGTTCACGGGCGTCTCCGGAAGACGATACCCAAGCTCGGCCTGCGTCCCCATCGAAATCTTCTAACCGTATATGGCCGAACGGAGCATTATCTTACGAAATAGACCGGGACGTCAGTCGCGGATATCGTCTATGGCATCGGCGAGCAGGGAGACGGAGAGGGCGTAGCGGAAGGCCGGGTTGTAGCGCATGATGGAGCAGAAGTTGCGGTACACCAGGTAGCCCTTGTCGTCACCCTCATCACCGATCAACAGCGCCGCCGGCAGGTTTCGCGTCGGCAGATCACTGCCGTCGGCCCGGCGCACACCCAGCTGCTGCCAGTCATTAAGTGGACGCCAGGCACCCATGCTCTGAAACGAACGGCATTGTGCCTCCGGCGTCATGCCCGCGCTTTGCGGTGCCGGCAACGATTGCTCACCACCCGACGGCAGGCTTACTTCCCGGCCCCAGGTCTGATCATCACGCCAACCGGTTGAGCTCAGATAGTTGGCCACGGATGCTATGACGTCCGGGCCCATGGTCCACAGATCGATACGGCCATCGCCATCGTGATCAACCGCCAGGCGCAGGAAGCTGCTTGGCGTGAACTGCACAATGCCCAATGCGCCTGCCCACGAACTTTTCATCATCTCCGGCGTGGCATAACCCTTGTCCACGATCTCCAGCGCGGCATACAGCTCATTGCGGAACATCTCTCCCCGACGACCATCAAAGGCCAATGTGGCAATGACACTGAACAGCGGTTCGGTGATAGGGAAGCTGCCATAGTTGCTTTCCAGTCCAAGAATGGCTACCACGAAACGGTGCTGCACGCCGTACCCGGCAGAGACCTCGCGGATCATGTCGCCGTGCTCCGCCATCAGATCCTTGCCCGCCTCTATGCGGGATGCATTCACCCGGCGCAGGTAGCGTTCATAGGTATTGACGAATTCAGCCTGACTGCGGTCAGCCTGCACAGCCTGACGCTGCTGTCTGATCGTCGGCAACACGCTGTCGAGGGTGCTGGCGCTGATGCCGCGCGCCAGCGCATCCTCGCGAAACTCTGTCAGCCAGCTCTGAAAAGCAGCCTCATTCTGTTCATCACCGGTGGCCTGCTCATCTGTGTCCTGTGCAGACAAAGTCAATGGCAGCAACAGTGTGCCGAGCAATACAGCCAGATTCTTGATGTGTGTTAACCGCATGGATACTCCCCGAGTCGTTCGATACTGCTTGTCGTGATTCTTTAATGGGCACAACTTTAGCGTGTAGGCATTGTGGCGACAAGCATTTTCAGGCCCCGGTCATGATACCTTCCATGCGGGTTTTCCAGGCTTCATGCATGGCCCCGGCGCTGAACCGGCGAATATCAATGTCAGGGCGGCAGGTCCGGGGATTTTGCCACTGCCGGTGCCATGTGGTGATTTTTTCGCAAGCGGACACGGCCTGCTCCGCCACGGTCAGTCCTGCCACTGAATACAGGCACTCGGGATTGATGTACTCAGGATACGCCAGTGCGGCGGGCGCCAGCGGTACGCATCCTCTGGCCATTGCCTCGAGTACCGATAGGCCCTGAAAGTCATGCAAGGCGGTGGATAACACGATGTCAGAGTTCGATAAAACGCCCTCGTATTCATCGCGTGATGGCAGCCAGGCATCGAGGCCGGGTGTCATGTTGTGATGAGCATAATGGGCAGCAAGCAGTGATCGGATCTGCGGAAACTCATCAGGTTCACCGCGAAAACGTTGCCCCAGCAGATGCATGCGAAACGGAAAACCTTGCCCGACCAGCTGCCGGACAATGGCAAGCAAGAGCTCCGGGCCTTTGTCGTATTCGTGTCGATGATTCCAGGCCAGCTGCAGGTCATCTGCAACGTTGTGACGGCGCCTTGTGTCACTGTTATTGTGAAAACTACCGGCAAACAATTGATCGGGCAATGGTACTGGCAGTACAGATGATTTTGACCTTAAGGACTGTGGCAGGTCGGGCGGTACATGGTCAGGCAATTTGCTCAGCAATGACTCGAGTCCGTCGAAAAAGCTGCGGCGGTTCCAGTCGCTGTTGAAGGCAATGTGATCTGCGCACAAAGCGGTGTAGAGGCTGGTTATTTGTGCATTGATCTGGTTGCTGCGTTGTGTGGCATCGGCTGCCGGGGTCGTTGCCCGGGTTGGTCTGGCGGGATAAACGAACTGATTCTCATGAAAATAAACCAATGTCGGCAAGCGCGCCAGTGCCGGTACCAAACCACGCAGACTGCTCAGGTCGGTCAGTGATGTCACGACCAGCAGGTCGTAGTTGTCAGTCAGCGTCTGGCGGTGGTTAAATGCCCAGGTCAGGCTGTTGCCGCGCACGCGCCAGGCGAAGTGACGCGGTGGCAGGCTCAGGCAGGTCCACTGGTCGTCAGGAAACATGTCGCATAACGTGTCCCGCCACTGCTGGTGACTGTATGCATCATAAGCGCTCAATAAAAGAATGCGGCGGCCGGTGTTGACGGACGGACGGGTGCTGGCGGTTGAGCGGGTGACTGGCATGAGGCGGACCACTGGCTGGTTTTAATTCGGAGAATCTATGCAATCTAATGACGAACGGCTGTTGGGTCAATCGCCGCAAGCGCTGCTTGAGTGTCTGCCGGCACGAGTCAGTGATGCCTTGATGCAGCATGCCCGGCGCAATGCGGGGGCACCGGCAGTGCGTGATCATTTGGGGCGGGCACTGAACTATGGTCAGTTCGCTGATGCCGTGTGTGCAGCTCGGCAAACGTTGCAGGACGCCGGCGTCAAAGCCGGTGACCGGGTCATGCTGATTAATGAGAACTGTGTGCCGCTGGTCGTAACCATTCTCGCGCTGAGTGAATTATCCGCCTGGCCGGTGGTGGTGAATGCCCGCATGGCGGAGTCCGAGCTTGACCGGATTCGACAGCACTGTGAACCGCGTCTGCTGCTGTACTTCCTTGATTCCGCGGCCGCCATGGAGCGTTGGCAGCCGTTCGCCGCGTTGAGCGACAGTTTTATGCTGGAACTGGGCGCAGGTGATGTTGGCGTGCGGCCCATGCCGGTGCCGGCAAGGCCGGAGGAGGCCAGCCTGATCGACGCAGGTGTTTTTACCCTGATCTATACCACCGGGACCACCGGAGATCCGAAAGGGGTCATGTTGACCCATCGCAACGTGCTGTATGTTGCTGCGGTCAGCAGCGCCCTGCGGGGACTGCGTGCCGATGACCGGGTTTATCTGGTGTTGCCGGTATCGCATGTGTTCGGGCTGGCGGCGGTGTTTCTGGCCTCGGTCTATGTCGGTGCCGAACTGGTGCTGGCCGATCGCTTCGAGCCGGCGACGGCGATGATAACCATGCGTGAGCATGGCATCACCGGCGTGTTCGGCGTGCCGGCGATGTTTGCCAGGCTGGTCGACCATGCGCGTGCCGAAGGACTTGGGCCTGCTGACATGCCGCCCTTGCGTTTCATGTACAGTGGTGGTGCGCCGCTGGATCCTGCGATCAAGGAAAAAACAGAAGCCCTGTTTGCCATGCCTTTGTTGAATGCTTACGGTATGACTGAAAGCGGGCCTACCATTTGTCAGGTGCGCTACAGCGAGCCGCTGGCATCCTGCAGTGTCGGACGCCTGCTGCCCGGGCTTACGTCGCGACTGCTGGACGTTGATGGCAAGCCGGTGGCGTCAGGTGAGGTCGGGGAGCTGCATATCCGAGGCCCCAATATTATGCTGGGTTATTACCGCAACCCGCAGGCGACAGCCGCAGCGCTGGATGCAGAGGGATACCTGAATACCGGTGACCTGGTGCGACTGGATGAAGCCGGCAATGTCCATATCGCCGGGCGCAGCAAGGAGTTGATTATTCACTCGGGCTTTAATGTCTACCCGCCAGAGGTGGAAGGCGTTATCTCAAAACATCCGGGAGTGCTATTGTGTGCTGTGGTCGGGCAGCCACGGGACGGCAATGAGGAAGTGGTCGCCTGGGTGCAGCGCGCCGCCGGCAGCGATCTGACAGAGGTCGAGTTGCAGGCTTTCATCAAGCCCTTGTTGACGGCTTACAAGCGGCCATCCAGAATACTGTTCATGGCTCAGTTGCCCACGGCGCCATCCGGTAAGGTGCTGAAACACAAATTAAAATAACATCCACAGGGAGCAGGAAAATGATCAAGTTATACGGGTTTCCGATCAGCAATTATTACAATATGGTAAAAATGACCTTGTTGGAAAAGGGCATGGCGTTTGAAGAAGTGCTGGTGCGGCCATCGCAGGAGAGCGATTACCTGTCCTGTAGCCCGATGGGCAAGGTACCCTGTCTGGAAACCGGGCAGGGGTTTCTGACGGAAACCGAAGTTATCATTGATTACCTGCACGATCTGGGTCAGGGCCCTGCTTTCTATCCCGAAGACCCGTTTGAAAAAGCCAAGATCCGGGAGCTGATCCGTTATCTGGAACTGTATATCGAATTGCCTGCGCGCCGGCTCTACGGTGATGTGTTCTTTGGCAAGCCCGCCAGTGATACAGAAAAGGAGTCCGTACGTAAAGAACTACAAAAGGGGTTTGCCGCCTTGCGCCGGTTGGCGGATTATTCGCCATATATCGGCGGAAATCTGATGACCTATGCAGATTTCTATTTTCTGTTCAGTGTCGGGCTGGTAACCCGGGTGACAAAAAAAGCCCTGGACTGGGATGTATTCAGCACTGAACCGGGTATACGCGAACTGCTGGCGCTAATGGAGCAGCGTGACAGTGTCAAAGCTATCCGCGCAGCACAGAAAGCCACGATGTGATCCGGTTGCTGACCGTAAAAGAATAAGAAACAGAGAGGCATTCCAATGATCCCCAGTCCTGCAAGCACGGTCGTGTTGGTGCGTGAGGCCGAAGACGATGTTGAAATACTGTTGCTGTTGCGTAATACCAAACTGAAGTTTGAGGGCGGGGCCTGGGTGTTTCCAGGTGGCAAAGTGGATCCCGGGGACTATCCGTCGCAAAGCGCAGATTATCCGCAGCATGGGGGAGACCGGCGCAAACAGGATTATCTGGCAGCCATCAACGCCGTAATTCGTGAGACCCGTGAGGAAGCCGGACTCAGCATAGCGCCGTCGGAGCTTATCCACATTGCCCACTGGACGACGCCCATGGGCTTGCCGCGGCGTTATGCCACTTGGTTTTTTTTGTGCCCCTTGCACACACCGGTGGAGATTGTGGTAGATGATGACGAGATTCTCGACTACCAGTGGCTGACGCCGCGCATTGCACTGGCGTTGCACGAGGCCGGCACGATCCGGTTGCCGAACCCGACGTCGCATACCTTGCGCAGCATCGCACACTACAATTCAGTGACGCGCCTGTGTACTGACATGCGTCATGCGGATATACATGTTTTTCCAGAGAATTCTGATTATTATCAGCCATTTGAAGGAATTATAAAGTTGCCGTAAGCGACCGTGGGGCAGCCGGAAAAGTACATAAGCCGCATGCGTCAGATGGAAACCAGGCGCGGACAGATTTGCTTGCGTTGTCCGGTCGCTTAATGGGATAGTTAGGTCACAGGCGATACCAGATCAACAGCCAGGGAATGCTCACGGAAAGAGCGACTGCATGCGCTATCGTTGACTCATTCACGAACAGCAGAGCCGCCTATGTCGTTGTCCAAGTTGGAAAAAACCACAATCGAAAAATTGCGTGCGACTCTGTCCACGGTGCGTCGCCGGCGACGCCTGCTGAGCATGTTGCAGCAGACCAGCCTGATGCTGACCGGCATCGTGGTCTTGCTGTTGACCCTGAGCGTGGTCAGCCTGTGGTTGCCCCCTTCACCTGTCTTGCAAACCCTGCTTTTTATCTGTTTCGGCGCCGTCGCAGCGCTATTACTTTGGCGTTACGTAGCGGCATTGCGGCGTCTGCGCGCCGACGACAGGCAACTGGCGCGGTTTGTTGAATCCAGAATGCCGGATCTGGAGCAGCGTTTGTTAACGTCACTGGAATTCTCCAGTGATGAAAAGTCAGCCGCAGACGCGGGGGTGTCGGTCCAGTTCGTGCGTCAGTTGTGGGCTGATGCCGATGTCCATCTTGAGGCGCAGCAGCAACAACTGGCGCAGGTGTCAGATGTACGGTTGCCGCTCCTGACACTGGCTACCGCCGGCGCCGTGGCGCTGGTAACCCTGATCGCTTTTGTCAGCTCCGATGCCTTGCTGCGCGCCGGCGGACAACTGTTGTGGCCGTTCCGTGGTGGCGAGGAAGTTGCGTTGCCGGCTGTCGAAGACAGTGCTCAACCACCGGCAGAGATGAATATTGTGGTTGAGCCGGGCGATATCCGCATGCAGCGTGGACGCGAGGCGACCATCATTGTGCGCATCGAGAATGCGTCGCCGGAGGATGTCAGTCTGCGCATGCAGACTGATCAACTTAACTGGTATGACGTTTCCATGCGCCGCGATGGCACTGGCAGTGACGGCGCCGCCTTTAGTTACTACATGCCCGCTGTCGAGGAAGATACCGAGTACTACGTCAGCGTCGAACATGACGGTGAGCAGCGTAGCCGGCAGTATCGCATCAGCCTTTATGACCTGCCGCGCGCGGAGCAGATTGATGTGGCCTACACTTTCCCTGAGTATACCGGGATCGAGAACTACAGCGAGGAAGATGCCGGTGACATGGTAGTGCCTGAAGGCACCCGGGTTACTCTGGATCTGGCCTTCAACAAAGCGGTGCAGCAGGCGCAAGTGGTGTTTGACGATGACATGACGGAACCTGTCAGCATTGACGGCATCAGTGGCACCGCTACATTTACCGTGACCAGCGATACCACCTACCGGATTCTTGCGACAGATTTCGATAACCTGGAGACCGAAGATCCGGATGTATTTTATATCCGTGCGATTGCAGATCAGCCGCCTGAGCTTGCCTTGCACAGTCCTGGCCGGGATCAGGACGTGATGCCACTGGAAGAGGTGGTTCTGGAAGTCGAAGCCAGTGACGATTATGGTCTGAGCGAGTTCACCCTGCACTACAGTGTGGTTGGCCGTGACGAAGTAGCTGTCGACTTTTTACCGCCGGCGCAAACGCGAAGCATCGCCGGCAACCAGATGATCTACATGGAGGACCTGACGGTACAGCCGGGAGACTTTATCAGCTATTACATGACGCTGGCTGACAACAACGGTCTGGACGGTGCCCAGTCTGTGGTATCAGATATCTATTTTCTGCAGGTGGTGCCCACTGATCAGGAGTTTCGCCGCGCCAGCGGTGGTCAGCAGGGTGGCGGCGGCGGTGGTGCCGGCGGTGGCGACAGCAGCGCGCTGGTAACATTGCAGAAGGATATTATTTCTGCGACCTGGCGCCTTCGTCAGAATCAGATGGAGCTGGAGCCACAACAGTTTGCCGATGATGTGGCCGTGATTGCCGAGTCGCAACGCGATGCCGTGGAACGTGCCGGGATGTCCATTGAGCGGCTGTCAGAGAGAATCGATTTTGCGGATGACACCTACGCCAATGCGGTGACTTTTTTGCGCAACGCCATAGCGCAGATGGAGCTGGCTGCCACTGAACTGGACGAGGCGGCACTGACCAGTGCCATGGTGCCCGAGCAACAGGCTTTGCAACTGGTGCTGCGAGCGGAAGCAGAAATCAATCGCACTGACGTCAATTTTCAACGCACGGCAGGCGGTGGTGGGGGCGGCGGCGCCCAGCAGGAGCGCGAAGATCTGCAGGAACTGTTTGATATGGAGATGGGGCAGAACGAGAATCGATACGAAACGCCCCGGCAAGCCAGTAGTGGCCAGAACAACAGCGAAGAGGCCAGCCGACTTGAGGAGCTGGCGCGGCGCCAGGAAAGTCTGACCCGTGCGCAACGCGATTTATCGCGACGCATGGAGGATATGACCGAAGAGCAGCGCCGACGGGAACTGGAACGATTGCGCCGGGAGCAGGAACAGTTGGGCAATGAACTGGCGCAACTGGATCAGCAAATGTCGCGCGGGCAGCAGCAGGGCCAACAGAGCCAGCAAGGCCAGCAGGGCCAGTCCGGTGCGCAGCAGGAAAGCCAGATGCAGCGCGCACTGCAGCAGATGCAGGAAGCGGCCCGGGCCGAAACGCCGGCACAGGCTGCAGCGCGCAGTCAGCGCGCGCTGGAAAGCCTGCGCGAACAGCAACGGCAGATGGATCAACAGCCAGGTAATTCCACCAATCAGCTCGCGCAGAACCTGTCAGAGCGAGGACAGCAGTTGATTCAGCAACAACGACAGTTGCAGCAGGCGCTGGCGCAGTTGGGCCGGGAACAGGGTGTGGGGCAGTCACGCGAGGACGTCGCCAACAACGAAGATGTGCAGTCACTGCTAAACCAGCAGCAACGTAACCGGCAAGAGCTGGAGGAGCTGGAGCGGATGTTACGTGCTGTTATTGCGCGGGCCGGTAATGATGAACAGCAGTTGTTATCGCAGGCGCAGCAGGCCAGTCGCGCTATCAGACCGCTGCGTGAACAGATGGATACCGGCAATCGCGTGCTACGCAATGGCATGGTGAATCTCGCGGTCGATATTGAGCAGGAGGTCGCTGATGCCCTGGCCGAGCTTGGGCAAAACCTGCAGGCACTGAACCCGGGCACTCAGTCAGACGGTGAATCGGGTACGGAGGCTCTGATGCAGGCGGCAGCCGATGCCAGTGCACTGCGTGAACAACTTGAGTCGCTGCAACAGGAAATTGATGCACGCGCGGCCGGTGGACAGGGTGACGAGTCGATCTCGGAACTGCGTGACCGGCTGTCGCGGTCGCAGGCGTTGGCCGAGCAATTAACCCGGCAGCTCGACCAGGCCCGGGAGGGCGCGGGCCAGCAGGGAGAGGCGGGCTCGCAGCAACGAGGTCAGCAGGTGGCTGGCCAGCAGCCAGGTCAACAGCCCGGCGCGCAGCAGGGACAACAGGCCGGCGGGCGGGGACAGCGTGCCGGTGCAGGCGGGCAGGCGGCCACAGATCAGGCCGGTCTGGGTGGCGCGATTCCGGAACCGGGAGAAGCAGCATTGTGGGGCAACGCCCGCTCCATCAGCTCAGACATCACTGAGCAGTCGCTGGAAGCGTTCATGAGCCAGCCGGAACTTTTACGCGGCCTGTTACAGCCCCTGGTGGAGCTGGAGAGTGATCTTCGTGCCCGTGCGGAACTGGCGCAGATCACGCGCCGCCTGTATGCCGTGTCGGAAGAAGACATTCCGGATCAGTATCGACGCCTGGTTGAGGCATATTATCGGGCATTGTCAGAAAACAGGAGCGCAGTTGAGCCAGTCGAATAACTGATTCAGCACCAACATAATGAGTTTTTTTCTTGATGCCAGCACCATGGAAGCGATCCGGAACGGACAGTTTTCCTTTGCCTATGGCCCGCATCCCTTGCTGGCAGCCCTGCTTTTCATGGCTTTGCCAGTTGTGGTCTGGCTACTGTATCGCAAAACCACCCGGCCGCTGACGCCGCGCTGGAAAGCATTGCTGGTCACACTGCGCTCTCTGATAGCCATGGTGTTGCTGTTCATGTTGCTGCGCCCTGTTATTACCACCTGGCAGGTCAATCCGCAGGAAACTTACCTCGCGGTCCTGGTAGATGACTCCCAGAGCATGCAGATCCCTGATCTGGCCGGTCAGCAACGTCGACGTGACGTTATCGCCGACGAGTTGTATGCCGACAATGGCATTCTGGCACCTCTGTCCCAGCGTTATCAGGTGCGAACCTTTGCTTTCAACAGTCAGGCACGACGAATCTCCGGTGCCGACGAGCTGACCGCCGCCGGCAATGCATCCCGGCTGGATCAGGCGCTGCGTCAGGTGAGAGAACAATTGGGTGGTCTGCCACTGAGTGCCGTTGTGCTGATCAGTGATGGTGCCGATAATGCCGGCGCCGACCCGTTGACCAGCGCCCGTGAATTCGGTGCAGAGCAAGTGCCGATTTTTACGGTGGGTGTCGGGCAGACCCAGATTCCACAGGATATCGCTATCACAGAAGTGAGCGCCGCCAGTACCATTCTGGATAACACCCTGTTTGATGTGCAGGTGAATCTGGCGCAGCGGGGGTTTGCCGGACGTTCTGTGCGCCTGCGGGTTATGGATGGTGAGACCGAGGTTGCTTCCCAAACCGTCCTGCTGGGACCCGATGGTAGCAGTCGTCGATATGAGCTGGAAATCTCGCCTGAGCGCCGCGAGCCGATTCTTTACGAATTGCAGGTCGACGAGTTTGATGAGGAGATCATCCTGCAGAACAACCGCTACCAGTTTCTGGTCGACAATAGCGAACGGCCGCCGCTGAATATTCTGTATGTTGACGGACATCCGCGTAATGAATTCAAATTCATTCGCCGTGCGGCCGAAGGTGATGAAAGCCTGCGCCTGGCATCCTATCTGCAAACGGGCCCCGGCCGTTTCTATCGGCAGGGTATCAATACCTCTACCGAACTGAGTGATGGTTTCCCTGAAACTGCTGAAGACCTGTATCAGTACCAGGCCATCGTCATGGGTGATATTGACCGGGACTTTTTCAGCGATGAGCAATTGACCCTGTTGCAGGACTTTGTTGCTGAACGCGGCGGTGGTCTGCTGGTCGCGGGCATGCTCGATGATACGTTTGCCGATACCGTTCTTGGCGATATCCTGCCAGTGACGCCGGTGCGAAGTGAGGTGTTGCCGACGTTTTTGCAGGGAGGTATCCGGCGCGGTAATCACGCTACCGGAGAGCTTTTCGTCCCTCGACTGACATCGGCCGGGGAGTTTGCAGCATTGCTGCGACTGGACAGCGACGATGCTGTCAATCGCCGCCTGTGGGGCGAAATGCCGGCATTGCAGGGCGTTTATGTCACCGGCAGGCCCAAACCCGGTGCCAGTGTGCTGCTCGAGCATCCCATTTTGCAGTATCAGAATCAGGCGGTGCCGGTGCTGGCAACACAACGTTATGGCAGCGGGCGCAGCATGGCGCTGACCACAGCCAGCACCTGGCGCTGGCAGATGCTGATGCCCTCCGATGATGACTCACATCAGCGAATCTGGCGTCAAAGTCTGCGCTGGCTGGCGCAGGACGCCCCGGAGCGGGTAACCATTGATTTCGACAGAGCATTCTATAACCAGGGTGACCGGGTAAACGTCAGTGCCACTGTCCTGGACGCCGGCTATGAACCTGACAATAATGCGTCGTTGTATCTGCAGCGAACCGACCCGCTGGGGGACGTCAGTGATGTTGCCATGAGCTGGGATATTAGTGAGGATGGTGTTTACCGTAGCCAGTTCACGGCTGATTCGGAAGGTATCTATCGTGTGCTGGTTGATGTGGCCAGTGCTGCCGGCACGGGCATCGAGACCGAGAAGCAGGCGGCTTTTGTGGTGACTCCGTCGCTGCGTGAGTACAACAACGCCGGGCTCGACAGCGGTATGCTTGGTCGTATCGCAGAGGCCAGTGGCGGACGTTATTACAGTCTGCCGCAGATACAACAACTGGTTGATGACATTGAACATTCGCCCGGAGCCTACTCAATGGAGGTACAGGAAGATCTTTGGGATAAACCCTGGTTGTTGGCGCTGCTGATTGCATTGATGAGCCTGGACTGGATGGCACGACGTTACCGGGGGCTGTCATGAACTGGCGTTTTGTCTACCAGGTTTGCGCGGCGGCGCTGCTGGTATTGTCACCGGGATTGTCTCTGCAGGCGCAGTTGCCGGATGACGAGAGCACGCCGTGGTTTCAGCAAAGTGTCAATACCGAAAAGTACGCGGTGATCGTCACTGGCGCAGCGGCGTCTGACGCAATAGCTGAGCGCTTTCTGCGCTGGACGCGGGACCTGCATGACACCCTGAGGGATGATTACGGATACAGCAGTGGCAACATCCGCGTACTGTTTGATGCCGGCCAGAGCCCCGGAAGTTTAGCTGTCAGCGGCAGCTCCCGTGCGGACGACATCGCTGCGGAATTAGCGAACCTGCAACAGGAGGTATCGGCAGGGGACCAGGTGACATTGTTTATGATCGGTCACGGTTCCGGCACTTTTGGCGCAGCCAAATTCAATAACGTGGGCCCTGACATGACCGGCACCGATCTGGCGGCGATGCTGGACGGGTTCTCCGAGCAGGATATCGTAGTGATCAACACGACCAGTGCCAGCTTTGAGTTCTCGCGCGAGTTGTCAGCATTAGGGCGCGTTGTGGTATCGGCGACACGCTCGCCCTCTGAGCGCTATGATCCGATATTCCCCGGCTATCTGATCGAAGGTCTGCAAAGCCACACCGCCGACCTGGACCGCAACGCCCGCGTGTCCGTGCTGGAAATCTTCAATTATGCCCGGGGACGTGTAGCGGGCTGGTATGAAGAGCAGGGGCGACTGGCCACCGAGAATGCAGTGCTTGATGATACCGGTGATGGGCTTTTTTCCCGGGAGCCGGGACCGAACCAGGCGGACGGACTGCTGGCCGAAATTGCCTATCTTGATGTGATCGTCCCGCAGGAAGAAAAAACGTCACCGCAGGCACAGGCGTTGCGCGCAGACATGCAGTCGATCGAACGCGAGATTTTCATTTTGCGCAATCAAAAACAGAACTACCTGGAGGACGAATACTGGCGCCGGCTGGAAGCCCTGTTGATTGATCTGGCAACCCGGACGAGGACATATAATGCATTGCCTTAAACAGACATTTAAGACTTTCCTGCGGATCCCTGTGTTAATGCTGACACTGGCGGTCGCTCTGCTACCTGCAAACAGCCTGGCGCAGGCGCCAGGCACGGGCCTCAATCCATCGGCGCAGGAGTTGCTGGACCGCGGTGATGAATTGCTGCTCCGTGGTTCCTATCTGGCGGCTCTGGAAGTATTCAACAGAGTTGATGACGACTTTTTTCAGACTCAGGCAGCATTGGGTCTGAGTCGGGCACACATGGAAACAGGACAGTATGGGCAGGCCGAGGCTGTATTGCAGCCAGCTGTGACGTCGCCTGCCGACAATCCGCAACTTGCTACCCGGCTGGCTGAGCTGTATGTCATGACCGGCCGTTCACAACAGGCCCAGGTCTTGCTGGCTGAGGTTGTGGATGGACAACTGAACCCGCCGGTGCGGACCCTGGTGCAGTATGGTCTGGTACTGGCGCTGCGCGGAGATCGCGATAGCGCTGATATACAGTTCAACGCTGCACTGGCGCGTTATGACAGCGGGTTGGTGTTCGACTCTGCTGATGTCGCCATGGTGGCGGTTGCCGCCCGTCAACTGGATGAGTTCCATGATGCCAATGCACTGTTCAGTGAGGCGGTCAGACTGGATGGCAACAATCTCGAGGCTCTGGTGTTGTGGGGCGACCTGTTTCAGGAAAAGTTTAACGATCAGGACGCTCAGATCAACTATAACGAAGCGCTGGAAATCAATCGTCGGTACGCGCCAGCACTGGCCGGCCTGGCCAGAATTGAAAGTCCGGAGCGCAATCTGAGTCGGGCGCTGGATGCCAATTCAAGAAGTGTCGCTGCACTGCAAACCTTCGGTGACCTGATGCTTCGCAATGGTCGTGAAGACGAGGGTCTGGGTTTTCTGGCTCAGGCACTGGAGATCAATCCCGAGTCCATTCCGGCGTTGGCAACGCTGGCGGCACGCGCTGCGATGAATGATGACATGCAGGAGTTTGCCCGATTGCGCGAACGTGTCAACGCCTTCAGCCCGGAAAGTGCCGATTTCTATGCCTCGATTGCCGAGTTTCTGGGCAACAATTATCGCTTCACCGAGGCCGTGGAGTATGCGCGCCGGGCTATCGAGCGTGACCCGCGCAACTGGCATGCGCACACCGTGCTGGGCGGTAATCTGGTGCGGTTGGGGGAGGAAGATCAAGGTAAACAGCATCTGGAACAGGCCTTTGATAACGACCCGTTCAATGTCCTGACTTCGAATATGTTGCAGGTGTTCGATGTGTTGGAGGAGTACGCAACACTGGAGAGTGAACATTTCCGCGTCAATATGAGTCAGCGCGACGCCCGTGTACTGTGGCCCTACATGGAGCCGCTGCTGGAAGACAGCTGGGACCGGCTTGTTGCCAAATACGGCTTCGAACCCGAGGTGCCGGTTGTCATCCAGGTATTTGAGCGCACCGAAGATTTCGCGGTACGCTCAGTCGGCTTACCTGATATCGGGCCTTTGGTAGGTATCTGTTTTGGCAAGGTCGTTACCCTGATCTCGCCGGATACGCTCAGTGCCAACTGGCAGGAAATTGTCTGGCATGAACTGGTGCATGTGTTTACCCTCCAGATGACACAAAATCGTATGCCGCGCTGGTTGTCCGAGGGCATTTCCACCTGGGAAGAGAGCCAGGGACGACCTGAGTGGGGGCGTCGTCAGGGCCTGGATCTGATCCGTGCCGTGCGACAGGATCGTCTGCTGCCGGTCGGCAGCCTAAATGACGGATTTACCGGCGCCAACAGCGATGCGGATTTGAGCTTCGCCTATTTTCAATCCTACCTGGTAGTGGAGTATATCGCCGAGCAATACGGCTTTGACAGCCTGCTTGCGCTGATCCACGAGTACGCCGAGATCAAGGATGAAAGCGAAAAATTCTTTAACGTGTTCGGCATTGATATGGAGACCTTTGATGCCGGTTTCCGTGCCTGGATTGATCAGCGGGTGGCGGACATCAACGTTTACGTCCACGCCGAAGACAGTCCCGATGAAGGCGAGGGGCACGGGCATGGCGTCCGGGAGAACAGCAGCGCCGTACTTGCCGAGTTATACAACAGCGAGTCTCTTAAACAATACATGCAGGGTCGCGTGCAACGTGAGCCGCGTGATTTTCAGGCGCATTTGCAGCTCGGTATCGTATTGTTCCGTGAGGAAGCCTACACGGAGGCAATAACGCATTTGCGCACCGCGCATGAGTTACTGCCAGACTATACCGGTTATCCCAGTCCGTCGCTGGTGCTGGCTCAGATTTATGAAGCCATGGGTGACGAGGTAGCACAGCGAGAGCAGCTGGCGATCATGCTGGAGAATCAGCAGCATGACTATAACGCACCGATGACTCTGGCGCAGTTTGCACTGGACAGTGGTGACCTGGAACAGGCCGCGTACTACATCGATCGGGCATTGGCGGTGAATCCTTACCGGCCGGAAATTCATCGCGTAAACGCTGAACTGGCATCCCGACAAGGCGATACCGAGCGCAGTGTTCAGGAGTATGAAGTGCTGCTGACGCTGGACCAGAATGATCCGGTGGCAGCTCGCACCAATCTGGCGCAAGCCTACCTGGAGAACAGTCAATCTGACGATGCCCGGATGACGATACTGCGGGCGCTGGAAACAGCGCCGACCTATGAAAGAGCGCAGCGTATCCTGTTGCAGGCAGTTGCTGGTGAGGAGGAAGACTGAGCCATGAGGCTGCGACGAGTACTCAGTTCACTGACGATGCGATCGGCGCTGACCGCGCTGATGTTACTGTCAGCCTTGCCGGCGCTGGCGCAGGAACCCTCGTCGACAGACGCGCAGCCATCGCCCAGGCCCGGCGTCGCGCTGCCACCGGATTTTGATTTCAGTCGCTTCCGCCGGGAGAACCAGGCCTTTCCGGATACCGGGGTGGCGTCCGGCCAGCAATCAGCCGAGGGGCCGGGCACCCCCGAATTTACCTGGCTGCGGGGACGTTATGAAAACTACCCTGGTGGTCGTGGCCGGCGTGGGGGATGGTGGGACACGGATTTCCCCGACGCCGAGCAGAACTTCATGCGAGGTGTGCAACGCTATACCTTTATTGACGCTCAGACCTACAACACGCGCTGGATAGACCTGACTGACCCGGAGCTGTTTGAGCATATATTTCTCTACATGACGATGAAGCGGGTGCCGATTGGTGGCATGAGCAGTGGTCCTAATTTTTCCGCTGACGAGGTCGCTGCGCTGCGCGAATTCGCCCTGCGTGGCGGCTTTGTCATGTTGGATGATTTTTGGGGGGAGGCACATTATCAGGATTTCCTGATCGAGATCGCCAAGATTTTTCCGGACCGCGAACTGGTAAGGCTGGACCTGGATCATGAAATCTTTGGCATATTCTACGATATTGATCAGGTCGCGCAGGTGCCTGGCCGCGCCGTGACCTGGGACTACGGCAGCGTGACGCTCGACGATCCACGTTATCCACCATCCGTGCATGCCATTCTGGATGATGCAGGCCGCGTGATGGTAGTTGCCAGTTTCAATTCCGACATGGGAGATGGCTGGGAGCACACCTTCCACGAATACTATCCCACCAGTATGAGCAACGAAGCTTACCGGCTGGGTATCAATTATCTGATTTACGCATATACACACTAGAGGCAGGACAAAACCATGAGTGACACCGATATCATTACCGAGCATCCGACTGCAGGCCTGGAGGATCAGGACGATCTGGCACTGGTGAAAAAAATGCAGCAGGGCCGGGATCAGATGGTGCACGAGATCCGCAAGGTCATCGTGGGTCAGGATGCTGTCATCGAAGAGTTGTTGATTGCCCTGTTCGCCGGTGGTCATTGTCTGGTGACGGGTGTGCCGGGTCTGGCGAAGACGCTGTTGATCAAGACTGTTGCCGATATTCTGCAATTGAATTTCAGCCGTATTCAATTCACGCCGGATCTGATGCCTGCGGACGTTGTGGGTGCGGAAATTGTTGAAGAGAACGATGGTCGACGCAAACTGGTTTTTGTCAAAGGACCTATCTTCACCAATATCCTGTTAGCTGACGAAATTAACCGCACTCCGCCAAAAACCCAGTCATCCCTGCTGGAGGCCATGGAGGAGCGCCAGGTGACGGCAGCAGGTGTCACTCACAAAATGGCAGAACCATTCTTTGTGCTGGCCACTCAGAACCCGATCGAACTGGAAGGTACCTATCCGTTGCCGGAAGCGCAGCTCGACCGCTTCATGTTCAAGATCGAACTGGGGTATCTGACCGAGGAAGAAGAAGTCATGGTGGTCAGCAATACCACGCGCAACTTTGACCGCTCCGTATCCCATCCCTTGAGCGGCGAAGACATCCTTGCTTTTCAGAGGATTGCCAGGCAGGTGCCGGCGGCACAGTCTGTTATCCAATACGCGGTGCGGCTGGTGCATGCAACGCGCCCACAGAATGAAAACTCGCCTGAGTTCGTCAAGGATTGGGTTACCTGGGGGGCGGGTATCCGCGCCTCGCAGAATCTGGTGTTGGCTGGCAAGGTGCGGGCCCTGTTACATGGTCGATACAATGTCTCATTCAACGATATCCGCACGCTGGCGCCCTCGGTACTGCGCCATCGACTGCAGCTCAACTTCCACGCCGAGGCTGAACGTATCACCCCGGACGAGTTGATACGCCGTGTTGTGGCGACCGTGAAAGAGCCCGGCCTGTGAAAGTCGCAGGCCTGACTCTTAATACCATAGCGCCGGCACGTCTGGCCGCAGGATATGCAGCATGACCCAGAGCAACACGTTTATTGATCCGGCAGTACTGGCCACGCTCGACAATCTCGAGATGCGCGCGCGCGTGGTGGTGGAAGGGTTTATTGCCGGACTGCATAAAAGCCCGAAGCGGGGCTTCAGTGTCGAGTTCACCGATTACCGGCATTATTATCGTGGCGATGACATGCGACATGTGGACTGGAAGCTGTACGGGCGCAGCGACAAGTTATACATCAAGCAGTATGAAGATGAAACCAATGTCCGCGCGTACATACTGCTCGACAGCAGCGCCTCAATGTCATATGCCTCCGATGGCATGAGCAAACTGGAATATGGGCGCACGCTTGCGTCAGCGCTGGCCTATTTCATCATGCGGCAGCGCGATGCAGTAGGCCTCATTACCTTTGATGACAAGATACGTGATTACATTCCGGCGAAAGCCCGCCAGCTGCATCTGATCCGGATTCTGCGCAGCCTGCACGAGCTGACTGCCGGCACCAAAACCGATATTGTGCGCCCGCTCACCGAGCTGGCGATGACGTTAAAACGTAAGAGCCTGGTGATACTGATCAGTGACATGCTGGCAGACGAGCAGGCCAGTATTCGTACGTTGCAGCAACTGCGGGCGATGGGTAACGAAGTGATTGTGTTTCATGTGCTGGACGAACAGGAACTGCATTTCAATTTTAACGAATCCTCTGAATTTATTGATATGGAAACAGCCGAAACCCATATCACGTCGCCGGCCGCCATTCGCAACGCGTATCTGGAGAATCTGAATACCTATCTGGATGACTGTCGCAAGCGTTGCCAGACCAGCGGCGTTGATTATTGCCTGCTCAACACTTCGCAGCCACTGGACAAGGCATTGGCCTCGTATCTGGCACGGCGAACCCGGAGCGCATAAATGAGTTTTCTGAATCCTTTGTTTCTGTTTGGCTTACTGGCTGCCGCGATACCGATCGCGATTCACCTGATTCGGCGCGAAAACCCGCCCAAGATCATGTTCGGGTCATTGCGCTTTCTGAAGCAGACAACCAAGAAGCTGATTCTGTTCCAGCAAATCCAGCAGTGGTTGTTGTTACTGCTACGCGCGGCGCTGATCTGTCTGTTGGTGTTCGCATTCGCCCGGCCCTTGTTTTACCAGGGTTCTATCGCCCAGTTGCTGGACGCGGAACCACAATCAACCATGCTGCTGATTGACAGCTCGCTGAGCATGCAGGTTGGTGACCGCTTTGAGCAGGCAAGGCAACAGGCGTTGCAGGCGCTGGATACCCTGTCCGCCGGAGATGAAGCCGGCGTCATCAGTTTTGCCGAGGGGACACTGGCAGTTCGTGAGTTGACCACCGATCTGAGTAGCTTGCGCACATTTATCGATAATTTGCCAGACCCCGGGTATGAGCGCGTCCGATTCTTCCCTGTGCTGAGACTGGCCAATGACATGCTGACACAGTCACGCCACGAGCAGCGTAGCATCGTGATGATATCGGATTTCCAGGCCAGTGGCATGAGCGGAATCGACAGTGACGACAATGATGCTGGCTGGATGTTGGCACCGGGTGTCTCCTTTTCCGGCGTCAATGTGGGTGATGAGCGTAGCAGTAACCTCAGCCTGATTGATGTGCGTGCGCCGCAGCAGCTGATGGCAAGCGCGATGAACCGGGAGGCAGGGGCGCCGGGCGGCGAAACAGAAGCTGTGGACAGTGCCGATGCCGGGCTGTTGGAAGCGCAACAGGTACTGGCCAGAGTACGCAGTACCGGCAGTGTTTTGCTGGAGCGCGGTGAAGTAGCGCTGCTGGTCAACGGTGAGCCGCAGCAGCGACGGCCGTTTGAGCTGGGCGATCGTTCCGAGACTGTGCTGGAGCTGCCGCTGGCGCTTGATGGCAGTGGTGCCTATACCGGTGAGCTGGTGCTCGCCGGCGATACATTTGATCTGGATAACCGCTGGTACTTCAGCCTCGATGTCATGCCGGCGATGCGTGTACTCGTGGTCAATGGTGACCCGTCAACAGACTGGTACGATGACGAGGCGCATTGGTTTGTGCTCGCGCTGGAAGGCATGGAGAACTCACCGTTCTCGGTTACTCAGGTCACCATGGCTGAGTTTGAGGCAACCGATCTTGATCAGCATGATGCGGTGGTGCTGCTTAACACCGGCGCTTTCGTCGGGGCAGCGCAACAGGCACTGGAACGATTTGTCACCAGTGGCGGCAGCTTGCTACTGGCCCCGGGTGATCGTGTTGACGCGACCGACTTTAATCAGCAGTTAGCGAATCTGACGCCGGGCAGACTGGGCAGCGCACAAACGCTGGCGGCTAATGACTATCTGCTGATTGCCGATGTAGACCGACGTCATCCGGCATTGCGTCCGCTGGATGTTGACTGGAGTGCGCGCTTTCAGGGCTACTGGCGCAGTGAACCGGTCGACAGCGGCGAGGTGCTGATGCGCTTTGATTCCGGTGATCCCCTGTTGCTCGAGCGTGCCGTCGGCGAAGGCCGGACCATGCTGGTCACCTCGCCACTCGATCTGGGTTGGAGTAACTTCCCCTTGCAGGGGCTGTATCTGCCGTTTGTCCATGAAACGCTCACCTATATGATTCAGCCTCCTCTGCAACAGCGTGCCTGGCTGGTGGGTGATATGGTTGATTTGACCCCGGCATTTGCCGACGGTGCCGCACAGCTTGACGTGGTTGTGCCGGATGGTACATCGGAAACTGTCAGCGCCGACAACCCGTTTTATCGCGCCAGCATGCCGGGCTTTGTGCGCACCGAAAACGGCCTCAACTTTGCAGTTAATATTGAGGCGGAGGCTGCGGAACTGGCTCAGGTGGATGTGACGGTGCTGCATGACCAGATCCTGAATCCGGAGACCACACCCAGTGTCGCAGCCGGTGTGCGCACGGCACAACTGATCGCCGAGCTGGAACAGCCGCAGCGCATCTGGTGGTGGATAGTGCTGACAGTGTTGTTACTGTTTCTGCTGGAAGCCTGGGTCGCCAACCGGACCTATCGCTAGCGCGTCAGGATTAAAGCCGGCACAGGGCCTTGAATTGGGTGTTGGCAGGGCAGGGGTTCAAGACAGACAACGGAATATTATCCCTTGTTAGATAGGGGGGAACAGAGAATGACGTTCCGCCGCCTGTCTTGAGGGTTCATGAGTTGGCCGCCTGATGTCCGTCAACGGGCGTCCTCATAAACTGGTATTGATACTAACACAGGCACTTTTCGCAAAAAGTGCTGGTGACAAATTGTTGCAAAGCGTTGGTTTGCTGTCACTACCCCTGACAATTACGCCCGGATATCGAACAACTGTTCCATTTTAAACTCACGCTTCTGCGGCAACATTCTCCCGTTTGCTGAACATGCGTCTGATTCGGCTGAGACGCTGACGCAGGTGATCAGGCAGTGCCAGCATGGCTGGCGTCACGATCAGGGTCAGGATAGTGGCGAACGACAAACCGAAGACGATTGCATTGGCCAGTTTCACCCACTGCGATGTAATCGGACCACCGATCTCGATTTCTGATCCTATCAGGTCAATTGACACGTGCATTGCCAGCGGCAGCAAACCGCAGCCGGTAGTAAATGTGGTCAGGAACACCGGGCGCAGACGCTGCACACCAGTCTGCACGATCACCTCCCGGAGATCCCAGTCGATGTGTTTGGCGCGCAGATAGTTGAAGGTATCGATCAAAACGATATTGTTGTTTACGATAATACCGGCGAGCGCCACGATACCGACACCCGTCAGAATTACGCTGAATGTCTGGCCTGTGGTCAGCAGGCCCAATAACACACCTGCTGTAGACAGAAGCACAGAAGACAGAATCAGCAGCGCCTGATAGTAACTGTTGAACTGGGTCACCAGCAGAATAGCCATCAGTGCCAGAGCCAGACCAAAGGCGCTGAGCAGGAAGGCGAAAGATTCGGCCTGCTCCTCATTGGCGCCGCGGAAGCGATAGTCGATGCCAGGGGCCAGCGGGTTGGCATCCATCCACTGTTCGACGCCCTGCACGATATTATTGGTAACGTAGCCGGGCGCCGGGTTGGCGCGTACGTAAACCACCCGATTGCCGTCAACCCGCTGGATTGAGCTGACACCGGGCAGCGCTTCGCGGGTAATAAAGCTGCTGATGGGAACCAGGCCACTGGCGGTATTGATCCGGATATTGTCGATTTGCTCGATACCCCGATATTCTTCAGGGTAACGCACACGGATTTCAACTTCTTCTTCGCTGTCATCAGGACGGAAATCGCCCATCATGACACCGTTGGTCAATAACTGGATGGCGGTACCAATTTCCGTCATGTTGGCGCCCGACATTGCTGCGCGTGCGCGGTCAACGGTGATCTGCCATTCGATTCCGGGCACCGGTGTCGTGTCGTCGATATCTATCAGGCCTTCGACATTATTCTCCAGATGTGAGCGGACTCGCCGGGCTTCGGCAATCAGCGTGCGCAAATCCTCACCATAGAACTCCATTTGCAGCTCTTTGCCAACGGGCGGACCCTGTTCAGGTGTCGAAATTTCCGCACGCACGCCCGGAATATCCTGAATTGCCTGGCGGTAAAGTTCTTCAACTTCAAAGCCATTGACGTCACGATCGCGCCGGTCGGTGAATTCAAGGAATATGGTGCCTACCAGGTCAGGCGCTGCTCCCATGCCGCCGCCCATGCTGCGACCGGCACCAGACTGAGTCACGATGCTTTTGTAGTAACCGATATCCTCGATGCGTGACTCGACATCAAGCATGATGTCGCGAATCTCTTCCGGCGAATAATTGCCTCTGGTAAATACCTGTACCTGGGTTTGCGCAGGCTCCACGCTGGTGAAAAACTCGACCCCGCGACCATAATTAAGGTAAGCCCAGACAATGGTGACCAGGGTGATCACGCTGGCAAGGGCAACCAGCCCGGGCGCCCGGACAGCCATCCGCAGAATCCGCGCATAAATACCAACAATGCCTCGCATGTCGTCGGGCGGGGTCTCTTCAAGCTTGCCTATCTGGTTGCCACCGCCTGCTGCCATCACGCCGGTCTTGCCGCCGATCAGCGAGCCGATGGTTGGTGCAAACACCAGGGCGTAAAGCAGCGAACCAATCAGAACCGCGAATACGGTCACCGGCAGGTAGCCCATGAACTCGCCTGCCACACCCGGCCAGAACATCATCGGCAGGAAGGCGGCCAGCGTGGTGCCTGTGGAGGCGAGAATTGGCCAGAACATGCGGCTGGTGGCTTCCTGGAAGGCGTCCTTGCGGTTGTAACCTTCAGCCAGTTTGCGGTCGGCATATTCGACCATGACGATGGCGCCGTCGATCAACATGCCCAACCCCAGTAACAGGCCAAAGATCACCATGAAATTGTAGGTGAAGCCGAGCAGGGAAATGATAATAAAAGCAAAGAAGAACGAGAACGGTACTGCCAGCGCGACCAGAATGCCTGAACGCACGCCAACGGCGGCAATGACCACGACCAGCACCAGTACCATGGCCGTTGCCATGTTGCCCTGTAGTCCGGAGTTCTGTTCAATCACCAGTGGGATGGTGTTGTTCAGGTATGTGATCTCGACAGCTGGCGGTATGCGCGTGCGCATGTCCTGCACAATCAGGTCGATTTTATCCATCGCCTCTACCAGGTTGGCGCCTTTGCGCTTTTGTACATCCAGCGAGATTGAGCGGTCGCCATTGGCGTAGGCGTAACGATCGGCATCCTTGAATGTACGGCGCACCTCTGCCAGATCGCTCAGCACCACAACGCCGTCGGCGTTGGCCGCTATCGGCAGCTGGAAAACGTCATCGGCAGTTTCGATCAGACCTGGCACTTTAACCGAAAAAGCACCACTGCCGGTGTCAAGAGTACCGGCAGGGATCAGGCGGTTGTTGGTAGACACGGCCTGCACCAATTGCTGATTGGTAATGCCGTAGGTTTCCAGTTTTGAGGGATCAACAATTATTTCCAGCAACTCTTCGCGGGCGCCGATCGTATCAGCGGTAAGAATCTCGGGCAGATTTTCAATCTGACGCTGCAGGGTTTGAGCGATACGCAACAATACGCGTTCAGACACACCTTCGCCGCCAAGCGCGATTTGCACCACCGGGACAGTTGCTGCCGACACCTCCTGGATCAACGGCTCTTCGGTATTCTGTGGGAACCGTGCTTTGGCCCGGTCCAGTGCCGAGCGGATATCATTCAGCGCCAGGTCGGGGTCAAAACTGACGTCAAACTCGGTGATGATGGTCGCCGAGCCTTCGCTGGAGAATGATCGCAGCTGAGTGATTCCATCAATATTGTTCAGTTCGATCTCGCTGGGCCTGGCCAACAGGCGCTCAGCATCTTCCGGCGAAATACCGGGCAGAATAATAGTGGTAATGATGACCGGAACCGTGACATCCGGGTTCAATTCCACCGGAATGGAGCGGTACGCTGCCAGTCCTGCCAGAATGATGACGGCAAATATACTGAGCGTGGTCCTGGAGTGAGAAACGGCGGCTTTGATGTATGTCATAGTTGTGACCAGTCAAAATTGGCGTTCACGATTTGTCCCTCGAATACCAGCTCCTGCCCGACTGTGATCAGGGTGACTTCACCGGGTAAACCTGTCACCCAGAAGCCGGACTCATCAATGCGGGTGCTCTCACCGACAATCTGTACGTGATGAAATTCAACTTCGTTGTCGCTGTTCAGGGTTTTTACGCCCATCAGGCCCGCATCATCCAGTGTCACTGATGACGGTGGCACCAGATGTGCGCGGATCTGCGCAGCGTCCAGCAATATTTCGGTGCTGATGCCCTGACGGATCGGCGTTTGCTGCGGTTCCAGCCGGACTTCGATGCGGTAGCTGCGGGAAACCGGATCCGCTGCTCTGGCCAGATAAGTCAGCTCCCCGCTGATTCGTTCACCGGTCACCATGATGCCGGTCACTCGGGTACCGACTTCCAGTTTGCTTACCTCCTGTTCCGGCACCTGTCCCACCAATAACATGGGATCGTCATCGAATAATGCTGCGCACTGTCCGCCCATGTCCATGTAGGCGCCGACTTCGACGGCCCGTGTTTCCACGATGCCATCAAACGGTGCCCGGATTTTGGTGCGCTCGAGAGTCAGCTCGGCCCGGCTTACGGCAGCAATGGCTGCATCATAAGTGGTCTTTAGCTGGGCCAGGGCCGAACGAGAGATCAATTCGCGCTGGAACAGATCCTGGCCGCCCTGGTACTCCAGGCGGGCCTGTTCCTGGCGGCTCAGAGCTTCCTGTAAGTCAGTCTCGCGGGTGTCGATGGCGAGTTCGCACAGAACGTCGCCGGTCTGCACGCGGGCGCCACGGGCTGCGGGTGTGCCAACTACGCGACCGGCGGTTTCGGCACGGACGTCAACCAGACGGAAGGCCTGGGTCCGGCCGCGGACACTGACCGTCTGGGTATAGGTATCAAGGCGCGAGCGTTTGGCGCGGACAGTAAAGTCTGCCGCCGAGGAAGCGTTGGCAGAGCCATCATCGGCGATGGCGGTCACGGTTCTGTCGCTGTCGGTGCTGGCATAGCGCTCATCGCGATCATCCTCACCTCGTGGGACCAACATCCATGCCGCGATCACGATGACCAGGCCAATAGCTACCAAATATTGTTTTTTCAAGACAGGCTCCGCTTGCTTGTGACTGCTTTCATTTGCGTGTGAGTAGTGTATCCGCTGTTTTTGTCAATGCAATGCACCAAGCGGCGACCGGGCGCGCTTTTTGGTATGCTGGCCGATAGTTGTTGTTATACGTTTGCGGCATGTCCGAGGATCACCTTGTGTCCCCGAATTCGGTGGAGAGCATTGCGGCAAACGTTATACCATGTGGATCTGCCTGCGCTGAGTGCCAAAAGTCATTATCTGGATCATGCAGTGCAATCAATACCCTGAATTTTAAGGAATTGCTGATGAATGTACTGGCTCGTTTGTTTCCCCCGGCCTTGCTGGCATTGAATGGACTGATCTACCTGGGTGTAGGGTGGTTATTTGTCTCCGATGTCGCGGGCTGGTTTGAAGTCGTCGGCGTCGATTTGCGCTCAGATATGGGGTATACAGAGTTGAGGTCGGTATACGGTGGTTTCATGCTCGCCTTTGGCGCTTTTCTGCTGGTATGCGCACTGCGCAAACCCTATGCGCCGGCAGGCGTGCTATTACTGGTATTCACCTATGCCGGCCTGGTGGCTGCCCGCAGTTGGGGAGTATTGGTGGAACAGGCCTACAATGCCACGGTACTGCAGATCTATATCAGCGAATGGCTGGCGCTGGTGTTGAGTATCGCTGCATGGTTCTGCCTGAAGCGCAGTCACTGAAACCGGCGCGTCCGTCAGCCGGCAACGGGTTTTTTCTGTAATTTGCGCTGCAGTGTGCGTCGATGCATGTTCAGTTGGCGCGCCGTCTCGGAGATATTGCCGTCGTTTTCCTTCAGCACTTTCTGAATATGCTCCCACTCCAGACGTCTGACCGACATCGGCTGTTGAATTGACAATGAAGACTGTTCGGACTGTGGCGTAGAGGTCAGGGCGGCGAGAATGTCGTTGGCATCGGCGGGTTTGGCCAGGTAGTTGTCAGCACCCAACTTGATGGCTTCAACAGCAGTAGCGATACTGGCATAACCGGTCAGCATCAGGATCGGGCTGGCGGGACATTTTTCCCTGAGCAGCGGGATCAGTTCCAGAGACGAATGGCCGGCCAGGTTCAGATCGACGATGGCATAATCATGGCTGTGACTGGCGATGGCCAGTCGTGCTGCATCCAGGTCACTGGCATGAATAACAGCATAGTCACGTCGCTCGAGCGCGCGGCTCATGACCTGGGCAAACACGGCGTCATCTTCTATCAGCAGAATCAGTTGCTTATTCATATCAAACACTCACCGGAAGTCTGATTACGGTGCGGGCACCGGCGTCCCTGACATTGAACATTTCAATACTACCACCCTGACGCTGGATGGAGGCATTGGCCAGAAAAATTCCCAGGCCCATGCTGTCACTGCGGGTCGAGATAAAGGGTTCCCCCATGCTCTCCATCACCTCCGGCGGAATACCGGGGCCGTCATCCTGGACTGACATCACGACATCAGTTTGTTGTGGTGATGCCCAATAATACTCTACCGACACGCGCGATCGGGCGGCTTTGAGTGCATTCTCGATGATATTGATCAGGGCGTGGCGGATGGTAATGTCTGCCGAAATCAGTGCTTCGCTGCAGGCTGCATCCATGCTGAAATCTATCTTCGCGCCCGGGTGAATATTGGTGATGTAGTCACGTATGGCGTCATCAAAATTGCTCAGTCGAAGCTGGCCCGGTTGACTGTGATCGTTCTTGTTGTAAAACCGGGTCAGCTGATCCAGCGAATGCTTGCAGCGCACGACCTGTTCGCGCAGTAAATGGATATCAGCCTTGACACTCTGTTCCCGCAATTGTTCTTCGCTTTGTTCATCCAGTTCTGACAGCAGCACCGCCATGGTGGACAGGGGGGTGCCCAGCGCATGCGCTGTGCCTGCCGCCAGTGTGCCGATCGCCACCAGTTGCTCGTTGCGCATCTCGTTCTCGCGGGCTTTGGCCAGGGTAAGTTCACGACTGCGGATGGCCTGCGCCATGCGACTGACAAATGCCGTGATCAGCACGGCACTGACAACAAAGGTCACCCACATACCGATCAGATGCACCTGAAAGTCGGGCACCATGTGCTCGGCATGCTGATCGGTAGCAATACCTACCAGTAACAGCAGGGTGTATACCACGATAGCGAGTGCCGCGAGTATATTGGCCCAGAACAGATTCAGCAGGGTCGCGCCCACCGCCAGCAATACCAGCAGGTAAGAGATCAACGGATTGGTGGCTCCGCCGGTGTAAATCAATAGGACTGTCAGGAATGCAAAGTCGAGTGCCAGGTGCGCGGCCAGCTCCCGTGTGTTGATCAGCGTGGCATTGCGGACCCGCCAGACACCCAGTGCCAGTGAGGCCAGAATGCATGTCAGTAACGCCACGATAGGACCGACCGGCAAGTGCAAGGGTGAGAAGAAATCGAAGACGATGGCGCCCAGAATACCGGTAATCATCACCAGCGTCCGCAACACCAGCAGGCGTTGTAAACTGATACGGGGCGCACTGCGTAATTCGCCGTCGGTGCCGCGCAGCAGGGTGTTCAACCATGTGGTACCAGTTTTAGTCATGTCGGGCCCGGCTTTACTTATTTTGCTCATTGTACCGTATAATGCGCCGAATGAAGACGACCCCACAGTCACTGATTTTTCCATTGAATATATATGCCGAGTTGCTGGAACTGGCTTTTGGTCATGTCGACTTTCTCAGTTACGGTACTCAGGCAGAGCCTGACCTGTCGGTAACCGGGGCGCAGCAGGCGATGGCGGCCCGGTTGCTGGCAATGCTGGAGCCCGCGCCCGGGGCAACCGTGCTTGATATTGGTTGCGGCACCGGCGCGCTGGCATATGAGCTGGACCGGGCCGGTTATCAGGTCACAGCCATTGACGTCAGTGAGCAGGCCATCAGCGCCGCGCGCAGACGTTTCTGCGAACACGACACCGCGTCTGCCGCCCTGCCGCGCCTGGTGCTGGCCGACCTGCAAAACTATGAGACGGACGAATGCTTTGATGTGCTGGTGCTGCAGAACAGTGCCCGCTACCTGTCGCCATTGACAGTTTTTGCACACGCCCGTCGCTTGCTGAAAGCAGGTGGTCAACTGCTGATACTGGAAGAATTCACCGGTGATGATTCTGTTCAGGCGCCGGAACCATTGCCGGTACTCAGCCACGTGCTGCATATGGCGGGCAGAGCCGGTTTCGAATTAACGCAGCATCACGATGTCAGCAGCAGTGTGGCCCGCTGGCTGGAACACTGTCTGCCGCTGTTTGACCAGCACCTCGTTGCCCTGGCGCAACGCACCGGTTTGTCCACAGATCAATTATTGGCGCTACGCCAGTCCATGGCTGATGATCTGGCCAAGTGTCAGCGCGGGCGCTATATCCATGCCCTGCTGGCGTTTCGCATGGATGCCTGCGATGTCACCCTGTTGCCAGCGGAATTGATGCCCGCAGAGCGCTTTCAGGTTTTGTTTGAGCGCAGTTTTGATACCGGTTTTGATGCGTCACTCTGGCATTGGAAATATGGTGACGGACGCGGACATTCGGTGGTGGCGTGCAAACGTGGTGAGGCCGTAGCCCATTACGGTGGCATCAGTCGTGACATTCTGTACTTTGGCAGGCCCGCGCGAGCATTGCAGATCTGTGATGTCATGGTGCTGCCGCAACACCGAAGCTTCTATAGCAAACGCAGTCTGTTTTTTATTACCGCTGCGACCATGCTGGAGTTGCATGCCGGCAACACTGCAGAGCACCTGCTGGGTTTCGGCTTTCCCAATATCAAGGCCATGCACGTTGCTCAACGTTTGGGGTTGTACGGTAAAACCGACGAACTGCTGGCTTTATCCTATCCTGCCGATGGCGAGCCGGCCGCCGGTGCCTGGACCGTCGCGCAGGCAGGCCCGGAGGTCGACAGCGGCGGATTGACTGACGCCTTGTGGCAACGGATGGCACCGGCGTTTGCTGACGACATTATTGGTATCAGGGACGCAGCTTACCTGCACTATCGGTACGCGCAGCGTCCAGGCCTGGACTATCATGTTCTGGTTCTGACGCATCCCTCAGGCAGTCATGCAATAGCGGTGACCCGCGACCATGGTGAGCACAGGCTGATCATGGACGTGGTAGCGTCGGCAGATGATTTGCCCCAGGTGCTGATAGCTCTGAGTCAGCATGGGCATGACACGGGGCGACCCATGGTGTTGTGGTTGAGCGCAGGCCAACTGCATCGTGTGAGAACAGCGTCACTTCATGTCGAACCCACGGGCATTCATATTCCCTGCAACGCCTGGACGCAGGGTCCTGCCGCTGAAACGCTGCAGGGGAAGTGGTGGCTGACTGCCGGCGATATGGATTTTATGTGATTTAACAAACAACAAGACGGAGAGCGTGATAATGAGTGCAATAACTGCCAGTTCGATGTGCGGTACGCTGAATGTCCGGCCAATGTCTGGCGTCAGGGTGAGCATGCACAGGTTGGCGCTGTTGGTTTTGCTGGTCATGGGTTGCTGGCTGGCGCCGGCGATCGCGCTGGCCGGTACGGTAACGCATCACAGTTTTTCCTCGGCAACCCTCGGGCGTGAATACAGCTACAATTTGTACACGCCTGAAGCGTATCACAGCTCGCCGGCATCGTTTCCGGTGCTCTACCTGTTGCACGGCGCTGCCGGCGATGAGCATAGTTGGGTCGATGCCGGCCGGGTGCAGGCGACTGTTGATGCGTTAATAGAAGAAAGCAGGGTGCCGCCAATGCTGATCGTGATGCCGGCAGACCCGAACTTCTGGTGGGCCGACTCGCTCACGGAATCTGCGCAGACTGCGTTGATCACCGAACTGATACCGCACATTGATGATAACTACCGCAGTATTGATGCGCGCGAGGGCAGACTGATTGCAGGCTATTCTGCCGGCGGCTTTGGCACGGTGAATGCCGCGCTGACTTTTCCCGGATTGTTTGCTGCAGCTGCAGCGTTGAGTCCGGCGGTTTATGATCCGGTACCGCCAGCCAGTTCATCGGCGACGCGTATTGCGATTTTTCAGCGCGATGGCGAATTTGATCCCGCGTTGTGGCGCTCAATGAACTGGGTGTCAGTGTTTGATGACTACAAACAGTCAGGTGTCATAGTTCCATTCTATATTAACAGTGGTGACCATGACCGCTTTGATATCGCCTACCACGCCGCCGGTTTTTATCAGGCATTGCGTGAGCATCAGGCGGACAGCGTCGAGTTACGGATTTTCGACGGTGACCATGATTTCGCCGCCTGGGGTGGTTCGCTGGGTGATGCCTTGCAATACATTTCAGGCTTCCTGGCGCCTGCACACTAGAATGGTATCAGCGCCGGCACCGATGGTGCTGTGCCGGCGCCAATGCCAAGTCAGAAGCGGGCCTGAATGCTCATCCGCACACTGCGGGGCTCAACCGGATGAAAGTGGATATCTTCCACCGGCGCAGCTTCGCCCGGCAGTTGTGACTCATAAAAATAGGTGATGTCACGGTCATCGCTGTCAAGCACATTCAACAGTTCCAGTGTTAGCGACAGATTGGGTGTGAACTGGTACGTCGTCTGTGCATTCATCAGAAAGGTCGACTCGGAGCGCGGCAGTCGCGCCTCTGTCAACGGCGCTTCGCCCAGATAACGCAAGCGAATACCACCACTCCAGTTATTGAGGTCATCCACGATCATGCCCATTGACGCCGTGCGCTCGACCGCATTGCCGATGCGGTTGTCGACACCCACGCCGCGCAGTCGGGCTTTGGTGTAACTGACATCGGCATCAAACAGCAACCACTCGGTGGGGGAGTAGAGACCGTTGATTTCAAACCCTTTCCGTTTGCTGGGGGCAACGGCTTCGGTATTGCCTGCGTCTCCGACATAAATCAGTTCCGACGACAGGCGCATGGTAAATGCGGTAACGGCGAGCTGCGTTTTCGGGATCAGTGAGGTGCGAAACCCGGCTTCATAGCTGCGGGCCGTGGCCAGTGGGTCTACACTGTCAATAGCATCACCGGTGACCGGGTCTATACTGATCACCGTGCCACGTGCATCATTACTGTGGAAGCCCTGGCCGGCGCTGAGGAATGTTTCCAGACCGTCCATCGGGCTGAACACAAGGTTCAATTTCGGGCTGAACAGGGTGTCGTCGCCTGAGCCACTGTTGACAGCGATGTTGGCGGCGACGTCAAAATCATAGTGATCCGCGCGCACGGATGCCACCGATCGGAAACGATCGGTCCACTGGTGTTGAACGGAGGCGTACAGGCTGTTGAGAGATTGCTCAACGTTGTCCGCGCGCACGGTATTGTATATTTCACGCTGTTCGGTCTGGTACAGGCCCACGTCGATGTCATCGTAGCGGTTCTGGAAGCCCACCGTGATTTCGGTGGGGATGCGGGTTTGCAGGTTGCGCCGGTACTCGGTTTCAAAACCCGCCACGCGGCGGTCATCAGCCTGCTGGAACTGGTCCCCCCGGACCGGATCGTTGGCGAAATAGGTAAAATTGGAAAACAGATCGAGCGTGTAGTCCATCAGGTAGGCACTGAAATTCCATTGATCATCAGCGCCCAGATTCTCCTGCCAGGCAAATGACAGGCTGTTGCGCCGGGAATCGCCACCAACAGTGGGGTCGATATTGCCCCAGCGACTGAGGCTGCCCTTTTCAACTGCACGCAGCGGGATCTGGTCGGTGGCATCCCAGTCGTTGAGATAGGTCATGCCGGTGAGGCTCCATTCGCGTTCAGGCGATGCTTCGTGGTATTTAACCACTGCCTTGCGCTTGTCCAGGTTCTGGTCACGCTGCCATGGGCCGCCGTACTGGGTAATAGCGCCGGCAAAGGTCAGTTGTCCGGCGAATACATCGAATGATTCACCCAGAAACAGGCGCTGATAATCGTTTTCACCCAGTGTCAGGTTCATCGTGCCCTGTTCCAGGCTGCCAGCATAGCGGAACCCGGCCGAGCCAGCCGTGGCGAAGTCACCACCATCAGCATAATAGGGACCTTTGCGGTAAGTCAGGCGATCGACCAGTTCGGGAATAATGAAGTTAATGTCGGCGTAACCCTGGCCGTGACCATGGGTAGGCATATTGATCGGCATATCGTCCAGGCGCAGGGCAAAATCGGTGCCGTGATCCAGGTTGAAGCCCCTTACAAAATACTGGTTGGCCTTGCCTTCACCACTGTGCTGAGTGGCAATAAGTCCGGGTACAAATTCCAGCAATTCAGCTGTGCGTGAAACCGGGCGTAGTTCCAGTTGCTTGTCGTAGACGATACCCTCGGCCGCAGTGACGGGGGTGCCTGAGAGATTGAAGTCGCTGCCGAATACCAGTATTTCCTGCGGTCGATCTGCATTGGTTTCTTCTGCAATACTGTTACTGGCTAAAATCAAAGTAATTGCGGCCGCCAGCGACTGCGATAGTCCGGGTTGTTTCACTACGTTGTACCTCAAAGGTTGAATCGACGCCTGGCGTCGCGATAAATGTGTCACACAGACAGGATACAATGGGAAAACATCGTGGAATTATAAAATATTGATTATATTGATTTTATTTGGTAAAAAAGCACCGATGGGCTATCGGTTTTTGCATTTGCGCAAAATCAGGACTACATTGAATATAGATGACGCCGCTACTATCGAAGAGCAATAGTCGCGATTGTTGAGTTGAAAGATGAGAAATCCATACGGACGTCGGATACTGAAAATGCGGTCTTCTTCAAATATTTTAAGCCATAATCTGGGTGAGCTGGAGCTACGTGTACTTGAAGCACTGTGGCAGCGGCCGCACCTTGATGCGCGTCAGATACACGAAGCGCTGTGCGCCCAGACGCCGCCGCGACGTACCCCTGGCCTGAACACAATTCAGTCAACGCTCGAGCGGCTGTTTCGCAAAGCCTATGTCGACCGGATAAAGCAGGGACATGCCTTTACTTACCATGCCTCGGTTTCGCGCGGTAATCTGCTCGGCCGTATGCTCGGCGACGTTATCAAGCTGTTGCACGATGGGCGAATGGAAACCATTCTGAGCAGCTTTGTACAGGTCGCCTCCGATCTGGATGATGCTTCACTGGATGAGCTGGAAGCCCTTATCAGGCTCAGGAAATCGCAGCAGAGCGACGCTGGGGTTGGAGGGGATCAGGATGATTAATACTCTGGGTACGCTGTGTCTGATCTGGTTAGTTCTGTGGCTGGTGCTGACACTGATCCTGCGAGGCCTTTATCCCCTCATCCGGTCAACTCTGTTCCGCCTGCATCCGGCGCATGGCAGTGTGCTGTTGCTGCTGCTCTGGTCAGCGCCATTCATTCTGAGTCTGTTGGCTACCTCGTTGTTGCTGGTGCCGACATTTGGTGGCCTGCTGCTTGCCCCGCATTGTCACGGAGACTGCGCACCGCATGTGCCCACGACCAGCACCTGGGTATTGGTCTGGAGTGGATTCACGCTGGCGGTAGTTGCCACGCTGGCATTGTCCTGGCATTTTGCACAAAGCTTGTGGCGCGGAATCCGCATGCGCAAACAATTCGATGCGCTGTCTTCGCGTCAAGCGGGTTACCGTTTGCTGGCCGCCAGTGAGCCTGCGGTGTTTACTCTGGGCTGGTGGCGGCCCCGTGTCTATATCAGCACAGGTCTTCTGGGCGGTTGTTCGTCTGAAGAACTCGCCATCATTCTTGCCCATGAACAGGCGCACCGCAAGCGCCGGGACAATCTCCGGCTCCTGCTCGGTCGTGTGTTCTGTCTGGTTCTGCCACGAGTCTGGCGCCAGTCTGTGGTGCATGATCTGCACTTGTTGTGTGAGCAGTCCTGTGACTTCGTCGCCGCGAGCCGATACGGGTCCTTGTCGGTTGCCCAGACCCTGGTGCAGGTCGGACGTGTGTTGCGTCGCTCTGCAGCGCCGCTGCAAGGCGTGGCTTTTGATGGCAGTGACCTGCAGAGCCGCGTCCACGCACTGTTGCGCCTGGACAGTCGCCAGTTGCTGAGTCGTTGGCAAATCGCGACGCTGTTTGCCGCCGCCGGCCTGGCGGTTTTACTGGCAGTGGAGCCTTTGCATCACGGTGCAGAATGGATGATAGACGTGCTTGAGCACAACATGCCGTTGGCGCATCTTTAAGCTCCAATCATGGAGGAAAGATGACGAAAAAAGGCAATGCCGGGAATTCTTGGCTAATTGCTGGTTGCCCGGCCCCGACTGGATTACACTGGGGCGGAAATCTGATTCCAAGGTAGCCTTTTAGTCATCCCGACTTATTCACAGGCTGCCGGGTGCGATACTGGCACGATCAGCTCGTAGTGTTGGCACAGGGATTGGTTTCAGGGGAGCTATTGTGCAAGAGTCAGCCGCAAACAAAAACAGGATCTTGATGATAACGTCCGGCGCGTTGATGCGCAGGTCCATGCTGCCATCATTTTTTCTGGTGCTGGCTCTGCTGGCAGGCATGCTGTCCAGTGAGTCCGTCATCGCGCAGCCGGATGCAGGTTTCACCGAGAGCACCAACGACGATGCTGGTGCAGGCGAGGCGGAGGACGATGAGGACGCTTTAGCAACTTCGGCTGCAAACGCCGTCGACAATATTCTCACACGCACCATGGCGGAAATAGAGCACAGCAACGCCTGGCGTTGGCTGGAAGCGAGGCGCGATGGTGTGTCGAAAAACGTCTCTGTTGTTGGTCGTAACCTTGATGACTGGCTGGCGGGCGAAGGTGTCGGTGAGCGCAGTAATGAAAGTTACATGCGCATACGAATCAACCAGCGTTTCGGTCGCTTCAATCCCTACCATTCCAATGCCCGCATCGGCGGCAGTGTTGATTTGCCTCGCGCCACTGAGCGCTGGAAGCTGATATTTGAATCAGAAAATACCGAGCGGGACTCCTTGCGCGACCAGCGCTTGAATAACGTCTCCACGACATCTTTTACCGGTGGTTTCCGCTACGAACACCCGGAACGCAATGGCTGGCGTTTTAACCACGATATCGGCATGCGCGCCAAGATTCCCCTGGATCCGTTTTATCGTTTCCGGGTTCGTTATGGTGCTGACCTCAGTGATGACTGGTATGCCGGTTTCAGTAGCCGGATTTTCTATTACAACAATGAGGGATGGGGTCAGGACACCCGCGTATTTTTCACCCGCATACTGACAGAACAGCTGAATTTCCGTATCGAGTCCGAAGTCAATTACCAGCATGACGAGCGCCTCACCGAGTTTAGCCAGTCCGTAGCACTTTACCAGGCACTGGGTGAGCGCGAGACCCTGACCTATGAGGTGGGTTTGATCGGTCAGAACCGGCCGGTGGCAACCGTCGACAATTATTTTTTACAGATGGTGTATCGCAAAGCTATCTATGAAGACTGGCTGGTACTGGAGCTGGTGCCGCAACTGCTGGCCGAATATCAATATGACTGGAAGCCGGACCCCAGAGTACAGCTGAATCTTGAGATTTACTTTTTCGATTTTTAACGCAAGGAACATATGAGCGCGGACGAACAACAACCAATTTTCATGCGCCCGGGCCACTGCGCCGGGGATCTGCTGGAAGCTCCCGACTGGAGAATCATTCGTGAGGCTGAAGGACTCATCGACATTGACGCACATATACCGGGAAAGGTGCTTAATCCACGACAACAACTGTTTGGCGGTTTTACCGGCACTTATGTTGATATGGTCGCGTTGTACACCATACGGACCCTGTTCCCGCGACGCGAGGACTACTGGATAACAACCATTAATATGCGTATTGATTATCTCGATCCGGTGCTGGGCCCGAGAGTGAGATTGCAGGGGGAGCTGATCAACAAGGGAAGGTCGACGTCCCTGGTGTCAGTCACTTTTTTTGACGAGGACGACAATAAGCTGGTGTATGCACTGGTAACCTTGCGGGTTATCGACAGGCAGCAGGCGTAAACCTGCTGTCTGCCGGAAGAGCTTACAGCGCTTCGTTACCGGTTTCGCCGGTGCGGATTCGGATGCTCTGCTCAAGCGCGGTGACAAAAATTTTGCCATCACCGATGTGACCGGTGTTCGCTGCTTTGCAGATCGCCTCAATGGCCGAGTCCACAAGTTCGTCAGCAACCGCCACTTCGATTTTCGCCTTGGGCAGGAAATCAACAACGTACTCGGCACCACGGTACAGTTCTGTATGGCCCTTCTGGCGCCCGAAGCCTTTGACTTCGGTCATGGTCATGCCATTCACGCCCAGCTCTGACAAAGCTTCGCGAACATCGTCGGATTTAAAGGGTTTGATGATAGCGGTAATCAATTTCATCCAGCATCTCCAGCACGGCGTTGAGTATCTGCAAGGCAGCGAACTTTAGCACGGCGCATACAAAAGCACCACCAGCGCACGTGCCCCGGTGACGCAGGCTGTCCGCGCTATTGGGCTCCGTGAATGTATTCTTTTGTTGTAGGTAAAGATTCCAGCCAGGGGTGCAGATTTTCCCAGTCCAGCGTGAATACGTGGCGGGCGTCAGGCACCAGCGCTGCGTCCACGCGGGCGCCGCCAGCTCTGAGAGCGTCGGCAAGCGCGGGCATACTCTGGTTCCAGCGAAACAGGTCATCTTCCGCCACACGCAAATAGATGGGCAATTGCTTCATGTCTTTGATTAAGGATAAGTCTTTCATCATGCCGGGGACGGCAACGACACCGTAATATTGCTCGGGATGCTGTGCTGCGAGCTCCAGGGCCGAACTGCCGCCGGTGGAGACGCCAACCAGCAGGGCTTTGCCCGGGAGAATATCCGGGGATTGTTGCAGATGGCTAATGACTTTGGGGATCTTCTGGCCGTTGGCACCGGTAAATGGCGTGTTGGTCGGTGATACCGGCACCGCGATCATCCAGCCCCTGGTTGCCAGCTCCTTGCCCAGCCAGAATTGAGCGCGCGCCACATATTCGTTACCGTCACCGCCGGGCATCAACACGCACAGTGGCCAGGGTCCATCACCGTGTTCTTTGCTGGGCTCAAACAGGAATACCTTCACGGAACTGCCATCTTCCAGCTCCACGATGGTATCGCGCGCAGCGGCCAGCGCTGGCAACAACAACAAACACAGAGTGAGGTAACGACATATGAACATGAAAAAATTCCGCTGAATTCGGGGTGTAAACAAACGGCAGAGGTGAGCCTGACGCTGTTATCTCAGGTAATCCAGTTTAACAGAATCCCCATCGGCAACATGGCGTAAGCGACAAAGCGGGCTCAAAAGGCGACAGCTGGCCGTTACTGACAATGTGTCAGAGGCCAACGATCTCCATGCGTTCATTGGCGGACACGGTTACTTGAGTGCCATCTTCTGTAATAAAGCTGCGATCACCGATATTGCGCTTGGAAACGCGGTAAATGACCGGGCTTTGATCGGCGTCACGGTACAGCAGCACGGTCACCAGGCGCTGTTGATCCTGCCATTGCAGGTAGGTGACAAGGCTGCCGACAACGACGATACCGGTCAGGACCAGCCACAGGACGGTTTTGACTTTACCGGCCATTGGCGCTCGGCTATCGAGGGGGGCGGGTGGCATCTGGTGCGGCCGGTTTCTTCCCTGCCAGGGATCAGCTTTCTGTGATTTGGATTGGGGTGCCCGGGTGGATGCTCGCTGCTGTGCGCGTTGTCGGCGCAGGAAGATCACGGCGATGACAATCACCAGCAAGGTAATAAGCACTTGGCCAAGCATAGGATTCCAGATATTAGTGGTGCGAATGAGTGCTGATCATACCGTCCCGCGCGCAGTTGATCCAGTTGTCGGTGCTTGTGGACACTGCCATAATCCCGAATCAGGTAGTCAACTTGATCGCGAGGACCAGCAATGCAAAAAATCACCGGTATTATCTGTCTTGTGTTGTCTGCAGTCTGCGTGATGGCGGCGCTGCTGACGGCGGTGAATCTGGGCTTCATCATGACCCGTCCGGACTCGATTTCGGTGGCGAATGCGTTCGTGGGGCAGTTTGTGGTGATTGTGGGGGCGCTGGTGTTGGGTCGGTTGTTGTATCAGTTGGGCCGGGCCAGGTTGGTGGGAGCCAAGGGCGGTGGGTCGGGGTCCGAAAGCTAGGGTGATCGGCTCTCGGACAGTGGGTCGGGCTCTGGTCAGTGGATCGGGCTTTGGTCAGTGGATCGGGCGCCAAAGCCTGGGGTGATCGGCTCTCGCGGCATGCGCTTCGAGGCGATGCACCCCATGCTCTGGAGCCCTCTGATGGGTCAGGGGCCGGGCAGTGGGCCGGGCTTTGGTCAGTGGATCGGGCTTTGGTCAGTGGATCGGGCGCCAAAGCCTGGGGTGATCGGCTCTCGCGGCATGCGCTTCGAGGCGATGCACCCCATGCTCTGGAGCCCTCTGATGGGTCAGGGGCCGG
>NZ_DRFV01000002.1 GCF_011050365.1 Pseudohongiella sp. | reverse complement strand
GTCTCAGGCAATGCGATACCTGATGGCCATTGCCTACAGTAAATAATACATAGTACATAGTACCGCCACTGCAGGCGGCGCTTCTGTGCGGTAGACCCTTTGCGGGTATCATCCGGCACCAGGGCAGGGAATAAACATGAATCTGCGTCATCTGATATTAAGCTTGCTGGTGTTGACACTGCCGGCCTGTCAAACCGCCTATTACAGTGCCATGGAACGCTTCGGTATCGAAAAGCGTGACATTCTGGTGGACAGGGTAGAGGAGGCGCAGGACGCCCAGGAGGACGGGCAGGCGCAATTCGTCAACGCCCTGGAACAGTTTCGCAGCGTCATCGATTTTGACGGTGGTGAACTGGAAACGGTATACAACCGCCTGGACAGTGAGTTCCAGCGCAGTGAAGCCGCCGCAACCCGTATCCGGGATCGTATCGATGCCGTAGAAACAGTTGCCGAGGATCTTTTTGATGAGTGGGAAGACGAGCTGGACCTGTACACCAATCAGAGTCTGCGCCGTGACAGCGAACAGCAGCTGCGCGACACCCGGCGACGTTATACGCGTCTGATTGACGCCATGAACCGTGCTGAAGAAAGTCTGGACCCGGTGCTCGATAACCTGCGCGACAATGTCCTGTACCTGCGCCATAACCTGAATTCACGGGCGGTGGCGTCCATCCGCGGCGAGCTTGATGTCATCAATGCCGATGTCGATGAACTGGTGGAAGCCATGCAACAGGCGATTGCCGAATCAGAGCGCTTCATCTCGGGCATTTAAGGTCAGCGCTGATCTGATACTGATGACAGGAAAATTACCGTGAAACCATGCCCCTGCTGCAGCGGCAAAGCCTTTGCCGTGTGCTGTGCGCCTTATCTGGATGGCAAGTCCACGCCACGCACCGTCAAACAGTTGATGCGCTCGCGCTACACTGCGTTTGCCCTTGGTGGCCAGGGTGATTATCTGTTGCGAACCTGGCATCCGCGCACGGCACCTGCCATCAGCGCGCAGGCGCTGGGGCAGGCAGATACACAATGGACCGGGCTGGAGATCATAGCCAGCCAGCAGCGTGGTGACCACGGTGTGGTCGAGTTCCGCGCATCATTGATTGATGCAGCGGGCGAGTCTGCTGTGCATCATGAAACATCCACTTTCCTGCGTGAAGGTGGCCGCTGGCTGTACCTGAGTGGCTGAGGTTTGTTACAGGTTCTGCACATGATTACACGCTTGCTGACCAAATACCTGATGGCACTGATGTTGCCACTGTTGATGTGGAACTGGGCGCACGGCGACAGTGCGTCGTTGCCCCTGCGGGTCACCATGGCGCAAATCCTGCCTGCCAGCACGGTGGGCGGCGTTGGGCAAACGCTTGCCGTGATCAATGTCAGCGCAGAGACCTATCGGCAGCTGGAAGTGGTATTCATTCCCTACGATCGTTATGGCCGGCGACAGACATCCGACATTGACGATGTGGGAGAAGTGCAGATTCCGTTAAATACATCCCTGTTCCCGGAACAGGAAGTCGTCAACACCTGGCCTGATGTGTGGTTCAATCACAGCATTGTCTGTGTCGAGATTGACCGCCTGCGCATTACCTACAGCGATGGCAGTCGCCGGGTGTATCGAAAAGACGCCGTCGATGCCATGCTGGCTGACAATGTGCTGAATGACTGCCAGCGATGATCATATCGCGTGCAGGCACGGTTACTGATGGCCGGCCTGACTGCTTCGGCACATCACTCAATGTTCTGGATCTGTTCCCGCATCTGTTCGATCAGCACCTTCAGCTCCACTGCGTTCAGCGTGGTTTCCGCGACGATGGATTTTGATGACAGCGTGTTGGCTTCGCGATTGAGTTCCTGCATCAGAAAATCCAGGCGGCGGCCTATGGGCTCGTCCGTGCCCAGCACGCGTTCAACTTCGGTCAGGTGGGTATTGAGGCGGTCCAGTTCCTCGTCGACATCGGATTTTTGCGCAAGTAGCACAACTTCCTGTTCCAGCCGGGAGGGCTCGAGCTCAATCCGGAAGGCAGCCAGTTTGGCCCGGGTTGCTTCCTGCTGTTTTGCCAGTATGTGAGGCAATCGCTCGCGAACTGATTGCACGATAACGCGAATGCCATTGAGGCGCTGTTGAATCATCTGGCGCAGCTCGTCACCTTCGCGCAGGCGCGAGGCAGTGAAATCATTGAGGGTGTCGGCAAGCAACACCAGGGCGTCACCCTGCATGGCGTCGGTATCTATTTCCTGCTCCTGCAGTGCGCCGGGCCAGCGCAGGATATCAGCCGCGCTCAGCGGTGCGGAGGCAGCGTTGAGCGCTGTGACCTGCTGGCTCAGTTGGGTCAGTTTTTTTACCAGCGTTAAGTTTAATTCTTCATTGCCGGCGTCCTTCTGCCGGATCTGGAAGCGAAGCTGGCAATCAACCTTGCCGCGGCTGATGGATTTGCGCAATGCATCGCGCACCGCCGGCTCTATGGGTTTGAGCATGTCCGGAATGCGAATACCGGGTTCCAGATAGCGATGGTTGACCGAGCGGATCTCCCATACCAGCGTACCCCAATCATACTCGGCCTGCCTGCGCGCGAACGCTGTCATGCTTGCTACCATTGAATCCCCCGTTAAAAGCGTACAACCGTGTGCCCGCCCCGGCGCAGGACAATTTGCCGCCGGGATGGCTGTGGTGATGGTATAAACCCGCAAGTGTAGCGTAAACCGCCAGATGATATGACAACAGCTCACAAATCCGTGGTTTTGGGCGCTAAACGAACAGGCGGTGGTGAAATCGTGCAGTGAATGCGGGATAATCGCGACTCATTCTTCACATTGATATTGAGGTTCCATGCCAGACGCCAACACAACTGCCATCATCATTCGCCCCAGCCAGCGCCAGCTTGACCAGTTGCGTGACATCAAACTGACACGGCAATACACCAAACACGCTGAAGGTTCAGTGCTGGTGGAGTTCGGCGACACCAAGGTGATCTGTACCGCCAGCGTGGAAGAGTCGGTACCGCGCTTTCTCAAGGGCAGTGGCACAGGTTGGGTGACGGCAGAATACGGAATGCTGCCGCGATCAACCGGTTCGCGCATGGACCGTGAGGCAGCCCGGGGCAAACAAAGCGGCCGCACCCAGGAAATCCAGCGCCTGATCGGCCGATCGCTGCGCGCTGCACTGGACATGAAGCTGCTGGGTGAGAACACCATCAAGCTGGATTGTGATGTTATTCAGGCCGACGGCGGCACCCGGACCGCGTCCATCACCGGCGGCTGTGTGGCTCTGTATGACGCGGTGAATTTTTTGCTGGCGAAAAAAGCCATCAAACAAAACCCCATCAAACAGTTGATCGGTTCGGTCTCGGTGGGCATGTATCAGGGCGTGCCGGTGCTGGATCTGGATTATGCCGAGGACTCCACTGCGCAAACCGACATGAACGTGGTGATGAACGAGGCCGGCCGTTTTATTGAAGTGCAGGGCACAGCGGAAGACGGCGACTATGATTTTGAGCAGTTGCAGCAGATGATTGCGCTGGCACAAAAAGGCATTGCCGAATTGGTAGTGAAACAGAAGCAGGTTCTGGGTCTGCTCTGAATGGCGACATCACGGAATCGGTAAGGGCATAAAAACAGTGAGGATAACACGATGACTCTACAGGCTTATCAAGCGCGTTTCATTGAGTATGCGATTGATCACAATATCCTGTGCTTTGGTGAATTCACGCTGAAGTCAGGAAGAGTAAGTCCTTACTTTTTTAATGCCGGACTGTTTAATACCGGTGAGGCACTGGCGTTTCTGGGCGGCAGTTACGCCACCGCGCTGCAGATGCGAGGTCTGGAGTATGACCTGTTGTTTGGTCCGGCCTACAAGGGTATTCCGCTGGTCGCGGTGACCGCGGCCGCGCTGGCGAGCGAGCATGAGGTCAACAAGCCGTATTGCTTCAATCGCAAAGAGGTGAAGGATCATGGTGAGGGCGGGCTTACCGTCGGCGCGCCGTTGCAGGGTCGTGTGCTGATTGTTGACGATGTCATTACCGCCGGCACGGCGGTGCGTGAAGTCATGGCGCTGATGCAGGAGACCGGCGCCACTCCCGCCGGCATTCTGGTCGCTCTGGATCGCCAGGAACGCGGCCAGGGTGAGCTGTCAGCCATTCAGGAGATTGAGCGTGATTACCATATTCCGGTGATCAGTCTGATCAATCTGACGCAGATCATCGATTATCTGAAACTGCAGGATTACGACGGCGTAGGCGAGCACTTGCGTGCCGTGCGTCAGTATCGCCAACGCTACGGCGTGTAAGCGGCAACCGGGTTTACGCCGGTGCTGCGTCCATGAACGGCGCGAGCAGGTTTTGCGCCAGATAGTCCCATTGCTCATCCCAATGCTCGGTGGGCGGGCGCTTGAACTCACTGCGTACAAACTGCATCAGGCGGCCTTCGGCGGTGGCCAGCAGCAGGCTGGCCAGCACGGCGGGTGACACCTTGGGTTTCAGGCCTTCGCGAATCTGTGCTTCGCGCAAAATCTGCTTTAACTGTGCTTCCAGACGATCAAAGAGCTGGCTGATGCGCACGCGCAGGCGCTCGGTTTCTCCGGCCAGCGCATCGCCGGTCATCAGCCGGGTCATACCCGGGTTCTTTTCGGCAAACGTCAGCAGCAGGGTCAGGATTTTTTCGCAGCGCTCTACCGTGCTCAAATCGTCCTGCAGAATGCGGTTGATCCGGATGAACAGCGTATCTTCGATAAACTTGATCAGACCTTCGAACATCCGCGCCTTGCTGGGGAAGTGACGATACAGGGCTGCTTCCGACACGCCCACTTCGCGCGCGAGCGCGGCCGTGGTGATGCGTTCGCCCGGGCCGGATTCCAGCATATGCGCCAGCGCCTGCAGAATATGTTCCTTGCGTGAGAACTTCTTGTCCGCACGCGCGGCCTTAGCCGTCACTGCGTGGGCCGGGGTTCGATCCTGGCCGGCCGGGCTGTCAGTGTTCATCAGGCCATATCTCCTGTATTACGGGTATTGCTGATCAAGGTGCCGACGCCGGTATGGGTGAAAATTTCCAGCAAAACGGCGTGCTCAACACGGCCGTCAATGATATGTGCGCTGGTGACTCCGTGATTGACGGCGTCCAGCGCGCAATTGATTTTGGGCAGCATGCCGCCGTAAATGGTGCCATCGGCAATCAGATCGTCCACCTGTGAGGTGGTCAGGCCGGTAAGCACGCTGCCTTCCTTGTTCATGACGCCGGATATATTGGTGAGCAGCACCAGCTTCTCGGCACCCAACACCTTGGCGATTTCGCCGGCAACAGTATCGGCATTGATGTTGTAGGTGGCGCCATGTTCGTCCACACCAATAGGCGCAATGATGGGAATAAAATCACTGTTTTCAATCATGTGCAGCACTTCGGTGTTGATTTTGGCAACACTGCCTACCAGGCCCAGATCCAGCATTTTTGCCTCGGTGCCGTCGGCGGCGGCTCGTTTGCGCAGCAGTTTTTTGGCGCGAATCAGATTGCCATCCTTGCCGGTAATACCAATGGCCTTGCCGCCGTTCTTGTTGAGCAGGGCCACAATTTCCTGATTGACCAGGCCGCCCAGCACCATTTCCACCACATCCATGGTCTGGCTGTCGGTGACGCGTTGACCGTCAATGAATTCGGACTGGATATTGAGCTTTTCCAGCAAAGAGCCGATCTGCGGACCACCACCGTGTACGACCACCGGGTTCATGCCCACCAGTTTCATCATCACGATGTCGCGGGCAAAACTGTTCTTCAGGGTTTCGTCAGTCATGGCGTTGCCGCCGTATTTCACGACGATGGTGCAGCCGGTGAATTGCTGGATATAGGGCAGGGATTCGGTCAGTACATTGGCAATATTCTTGGCGGCGGCAAGGTCCAGGGGCATGTTCAGTCCTGTTTATTATTCGGATTTGTGGTCGGGCCAGTTGTTAAAGGTCTGCTTGCAGGCCTCGGGCTACGAAGTATACAACTACTGACCTTGGATTGAGAAATCGAGCTGCTGATCAACCTGTTTGAGCAGCTGTCGGAAGGCATTCTCGATCTGCTGCAGCGATTGCCTGCTGCCGGCTTCAAAGCGCAGCAGCAGGGCGGGGGTGGTATTGGACGCACGGATCAGACCCCAGCCATCGGGGAAGTCAGCGCGTATACCATCCAGCCGACTGACCTGCGCCATCGGAAAGCTGGCCAGTTGCTCGATACGCGCCATCAGGTCGAACTTGCGATCTTCGTCGACATCAATGCGCAGTTCGGGAGTCACCAGGCTTTGTGGCAGGGACTGCAGCATTGCGTCGGCGGACTGGGAGCCGCCTGCCAGGATTTCCAGGAAACGGGCGGCAACGTAAAAGCCGTCGTCGTGACCGAACCAGCGATCCTTGATGAACACATGGGCGGAGAACTCGGCGCCGATGACGGCGCCGGTCGCATGCATCATCTGTTTCATATAGGAATGGCCACTGCGGCTCATGACGGGCTGGCCGCCATGGCGGGTAATTTCGCCGAGCAGCAAACTACTGCATTTGACGTCAAATACCACGGTCGGGCAGTCATATTGCGGCAATATGTGGCGAACCAACAGCATCAGGAGCCGGTCGGTATCAATGACATTGCCTTGGTCGGTCACCAGAATGACGCGATCGCCATCCCCATCCAGCGCTATGCCCAGATCCGCTTGCCGGGACTTAACTTCGGTGATCAGGCTGTCAAGATTGCTGGCCACAGTAGGGTCGGGGTGATGGTTGGGAAAGCGGCCGTCCAGATCGCAGAAGATCGGAACAACGTCGCAGCCAAGCGTGCGCAGCAGCGCCGGTGCCAGCATCCCCGGTACCGCATTGCCGCAATCCACCACCACGCGCAGAGGGCGCCTGAGCTGAATGTCCGAGCAGACGCGTGCAATGTACCCGGCGCTGATATCCTGGGTTTTGATGCTGCCCTGGCGTGCGCCAAGAGCATCATATTCTTTGGCCTCTATGGCAAGTGAGCGTTGCCTTATGCCCTGGATTTGCTCGGCGGTGAGGCAGGCCCGGCGACGCACAATCTTGATGCCATTGTAGTCGGCCGGGTTGTGACTGGCAGTGAGCATGACACCCGAAGTGCACTCGCCCGTATGGGTGGCAAAATAGACCATCGGGGTGGGTACGATGCCGAGATCAATGATGTCGCAGCCGGCATCGAGCAGCCCTTGCTTCAGTGCCCGCGCCAGGGCCGGGCTGGACAATCGGCCATCAGCGCCAAAATACAGCGTCGGATTGTCGAATTCGATGGCGTAACTGCCGATGGCCAGTCCGATCAGGTAAATGCTGTCTTCGGTCAGGTCCTTGCCCGCGATGCCGCGAATGTCGTAGGCCCGGAACATGGCGCGGGGGATGATGCTGTGCTTCGGGTCTGACGCCCCGTTGTGTTGCATGCCGGCTGTGGGCGACTCAGGCATCAGGCTGGCCCGCGCTGACCCGTTCGGCAATCAGTGTCAGCATCTGCCGCGCCACCAGGTTCTTGTTGGCCGGGCCAAGTGTCTGTGAACCGTGCTCGCCCCATAGCGCGGTGGCGCAGATATCGTCACTGTTGAAGGTGGCCGTGGCGTCATTGGCAAATAGCAGGTCGAGGTTTTTGCGCTGCAGCTTCTCGCGTCCGAATTGCTCAATATGTTGTGTTTCGGCAGCAAAACCCACCATTAGTGGCCGCTTCTCAAGCGCGGCCAGGGTGCCGATGATGTCTGGATTGCGCACCAGGTTCAGTTGCAGCGTATCCGCGGTTTTCTTGATTTTATGGTCACTGGTGTCGGAGACGCGGTAATCGGCAACGGCAGCCACGCCGATGAACACATCACTGTTGTCGGCACTGAGCAGGCTGGCATCCAGCATTTCCTGCGCGGTGGTCACGGCGATGCAATGCACCCGGTCGGGGACCGGCAGGTTGACCGGGCCACTGATCAGGGTCACGCGGGCGCCTGCCTGCACGGCCTCTGTGGCCAGGGCATATCCCATCTTGCCGGAGCTGTGATTGCTGATAAACCGCACCGGATCAATGGCTTCGCGGGTCGGGCCGGCCGTAATGGTCAGATGCAGGCCGTTGAGCAGGCCGGGGACGAACAGGCCGGCACAGGCGTCGGCGATGTCTGCCGGCTCCAGCATGCGTCCCGGTCCGGTGTCACCACAGGCCTGCGAGCCTGACGCCGGGCCGGCAATATGGCAGCCGCGGTCGCGCAGTTTAAGCAGATTGTCCTGTGTTGCCGGATTAAGCCACATCGCCTGGTTCATGGCTGGGGCCAACACCACGGGAGCGCGGCTTGCCAATAGCAACGTGGTTAACAAATCCCCGGCCTGGCCACCCACCATGCGGGCCAGAAAGTCAGCGCTGGCCGGGGCCACCACAATGAGGTCGGGCCAGCGCGCAAGCTCGATGTGGCCCATGCCCGCTTCCGCGTCGACGTCGAGCAGATCCAGGTGCACGCGGTGCCCGGACAGCGCCTGCATGGTCAGCGGGGTAATGAATTCGGTGGCGGCAGTTGTCATCACCACTCGCACATCGGCGCCAGCCCGGGTCAGCAGGCGGGTGAGCTCGGCGCATTTGTAGGCGGCGATGCCGCCGGTCATGCCCAGCAGAATGCGCTTGTTGGCGAGTGTGGCCAGCGATGCTGCTGTAAGTCCGTCGTCATTCATGCAATTACTGTCCGTAAAGCGCCATCACGCGCGCCTGTTGCGTTGCCAGTGGGTGACCGGCGGGCAGGTCTGTCCCGCATTCTATGCAACCTGAGGCCGGATCAGCAAGGCAAGTCCACGGGTGCGGTGCTATAAAACAGCTGGGTCACACAAAAAGACCGCTTTGTTTCATGGAGGAAACAGCATGGGCATCAAGGATTGGCCGGCCACCGAGCGGCCACGGGAGAAGCTGCTGCAAGGTGGGCCGGCAAGCCTGTCAGACGCCGAGCTGCTGGCGGTGTTCCTGCGTACCGGCATCGTCGGTAAAAACGCGCTGGACGTCGCCAGAGAGCTGCTCAGCGATTTTGGCAGTCTCACCCGCATATTGTCCGCGAGCATTGATGAATTTTGTCGCAGGGACGGTCTGGGACCGGGCAAGTATGTGCAATTCCAGGCCGTGCTGGAGCTGGCCCGGCGTTACATGGGTGAGCGTCTGGCCGAAAGCGACGCGCTGACCAATTCGGATCTGACCCGTGATTACCTGCGTGCACGCATGGGTGACTACCAACAGGAGGTATTTGCCTGTCTTTATCTCAACAATCAGCATAGAGTGGTCGCCATGGAGGAGCTGTTTCGTGGCACCATCGATGGCGCCGCGGTGTATCCACGCGAAGTGGTCAGGCGTTGCCTGCACAACAATGCAGCGGCAGTGATTTTCGCCCATAATCACCCGTCCGGGCTGGCTGAACCCAGTCAGGCGGACATTGCGATCACCAATCGCCTGAAGCTGGCGTTGAATACCATTGATGTACGGGTGCTCGATCATGTCGTGGTCGGGCGTATGGAAGTGGTGTCTTTTGCCGAAAGAGGCCTGTTATAAGCAAAATCGCTTGTTTTAGCGTCGCTATTTTGGTATAAAACGCAGCTCTTTTTTTCCGGCAGCACCCGGAGCAGATTACGAAACCGTAACGAGGCAAGGTCATGGCTAATGTATGTATGGTAACCGGCAAGAAGCCGATTACAGGAAACAACGTCTCTCACGCGAACAATCGCACCCGACGTCGTTTTTCCCCGAATATCCACACACACCGTTTCTGGGTTGAGTCCGAGAACCGGTTTGTGAAACTGAAAGTGTCCACCAAAGGCATGCGCACAATCGACAAGAACGGCATTGATGCCGTACTGGTCAATGTCCGTGCCAGTGGCATCAAGGTTTAAACACCTCCGCGGCGTGATTTATAAAACGCCCGCGGCGTAATTAAAATTGTATCCAGACAGATGGTGAGCAGCGATGCGCGATAAAATTAAACTGGTTTCCTCCGCAGGTACCGGTCATTTCTACACGACTGACAAGAACAAGCGTACGACGCCTGACAAGATCGAAATCAAGAAATTCGATCCCAAAGCGCGCAAGCACGTGATGTACAAAGAATCCAAGATCAAGTAAGACGGTTTTTTGCTGGCGTTGCCGCCGGCTAACGCTCTGACTCTTCGTTTCGGTGCCATAAAAAACCCGGTTTGCTGTGCAGCAAACCGGGTTTTTGTGTGCCTGATATTCCTGTTTTAAGCCACTGTCTACTTCTGCTTGCTCAGTGACCTGATCAGCTTCTGCGTCGACGCCAGTAATTTGGGGTCGGTTTCAAACTCCTTTTTCAGCTTGCCGACGGTGGTTGACACCGTACCGTAGCGCTTCAGCTTGAACAGGCGGGCGATGGTCTGCAAGGTTGACGCTGACAGCTCCTGACACAGGTACATGGCGACCCAGCGCGGCACATTCTTGGAGCCCGGGCCGCGGGCAGCCTGGTAAATGCTGTCCTCGGTGACCTTGAAGTGAGCTGCCACGGCGCTGACAATCTCCTTGCATGCCGGTCGCCACTTGGCATTGGCGCCGCGGGATACACCACGGGGCTTGCTGGCACTGCGTTTGCCACTGGCAAATTTACGGAATTTCTCGTCGCCCATGACGGACGACAGGTTCTTTTTGCCATAAAAATGTGCCAGCTCATCATCCACGCCGGCCTTCACATAGTCGGCATAACGCTGATAGCGGCGATTGGCAGGACCGTCAATCTGCGCCAGTGCCTCATCGCGCACCAGCCAGCTTTGCGGTTTCACCTTGTTGGTGTAGGCCAGATAGCTGGACCAGGTATTGGTATCCAGATCCTGCTTTCTCACCCCCAGGTGAATGTACCGGGTCAGCGGAAGCAGGTATTGATCGGGTTGCACCAGCACCGCTTTGTAGCGACCCCGGAATAATGAACCTTCGCTTTTTTTCAGGCGCTGATAATACTGCGTGTACAACCCGTCGATCTGACGCATAAAGCGACTGAGGTTGCCTTCGGGTGTCTTTAGCAGCAGGTGATACTGATCTTTCAGCAGCGAGTACGCGTGAACCTGCACGTTCAGGCGTAAGCAGGTCTCATCAAGAGCCTGGAGGAACGCCTCATAGTAGCGCGCGGAGGGGAATGCTTTTTGCCCTTCGACAGCGAAATTTGAGACGTGATAGTAAGCATCGGGATATTCGATTCGAAGTGGACGTGCCATGGGCGCAGTTCCTTATTTTTTTTGTTATTAACGTGATGTTAATCTCTTGTTCTTGCTTATTTAGTTAGAGTTGACCCCACATCACGATCTATAGTGAACCAACTTTACGGCGCAGGTCAATACAAACTTGTGAATCAATCAGTTGCGTTTTGGCGGCGCGGTGGCAAGGGTAATTGCGCGTTTGGGAGCTGGCAGCCCTTCGACACTAAGTGCCGGGTCATGCGGGTCCAGCCCGTCGCGCAACGACTGGAATGGCATCCAGGCGGTACTGCGCTGTTCGCTACTGTCCGTAGCGTTGACGTCAACTGTACGCACATTCAGGTAACCACAGCGTTTCAGCCAGCTTTCGGTGGTGGCGACTGAAGGCAGAAACCATACGTTCTTCATCTGGCAGTATCGATTTTCCGGCATCAGGGCGTAACCGTCCGGTCCATCAACTACCAGTGATTCGAGCACCAGTTCGCCGCCTTCGCGCAGACAGCTTTGCAGCTGCAACAAATGATCAATAGGCGAGCGCCGGTGATACAGCACACCCATGGAAAATACGGTATCAAATATGCCCGACTTGTCAGGAAACTGATCCAGGGTGATGGGTAGCACATAGACCGCCAGGTGGCGCAGAAAGTGCTGCATCAGGCGATACTGGAAAAAATAGGCCGGATGCGGGTCCACCCCCAGCACCAGCTCGGCGTTCTCACCCAGCATACGGTAGCAGTGGTAGCCATTGCCGCAACCGACATCAAGCACGCGGCGGCCGGCCAGCGGCTGTATGTGGGGAAGCAGACGGTCCCACTTCATGTCCGAACGCCATTCGGTATCTATCTCGAGGCCAAAAAGGGACCAGGGCCCCTTGCGCCAGGGCATGAAAGTGCGCGCCGCCACTGCCAGCGCCGCCTGCTCTTCCTCCGTACAGTCGTCGGCCTGTCCGATACGTACCTGCGTGGCCAGATCAATACTGCTGGCCGATATCGCCGGCAGCTCATCAAACAGGGTGAGCCAGCGTTCGGTGAGCCCGTGCCCGCGCGAATAAAGGTAGGCCTCGCTGGCATAATGACTGAGCGTTTCCAGCGGTGTGTCACGCAACAATTGCTGCAGCCGCTGATCAGCCCCGGTATCACGACCATGCCACATCAGCGCACCGCGACCATGGAGGCAAAGTTGAAGCACTGAAACCAGACATCGCAGGACTGAAAGCCGGCGTCCTGCAATCGCTGCTTGTGATCGTTGATGGTTTCCGGGATCAGTACGTTCTCCAGTGCTGCACGTTTCTGACTGACTTCAAGCTCCGAGTAACCCCGCGCCATTTTGAACTCATGGTACAGGTCGATAAACAGCTCATTCAGCGACGGTGCCGGGAAACGTATTTTCTCGGACAGAATGAGTATACCGCCAGGCTTCAGGCCATCACTTATTTTCTGAATCAGTGCCGCGCGTTTGGCCGGGGCAATAAACTGCAGGGTAAAATTGAGCACGACAACCGAGGCATTACTGATCTGCGACTCGCAGACATCCTCGCACAGCACGGTGACTGGCAGCTGCGCAGACTCGGGCTCCGCCAGCGCTTTTTCCAGCCGGGTAACCATGGCAGGTGAGTTGTCGATGGCGAACAGCTGGTAGTCCCGGTGCGGAATCTGGTGTGCCATGGCCAGGCTGGCACCGCCCAGTGAACAGCCCAGGTCATAGATACAGGAACCCGGTGTAACGTAGCGCGCAGACAGCACACCGATCATCGACAGGATGGTGGCATAACCGGGCACCGAGCGATTGATCATGTCGGTAAACACGGCGGCGACTTTCTCGTCAAAAACAAAGTCCGAGTTTGCCTGGGGGCTGGAAAATATGTTGTCGTGCTGTATGCCGGATGTTGTCATAACTCGGGAACAGCCTGGTGGCCGGCGTCGCGCAACGCCTCACGAATGCGGCAGGCGGTGCCGAATTGGGCTTCCTCCTCACGCTCCTGCGCCAGCGCAAAATTGAGGTCGCTGATGGCAGTGATCGGGATCAGGTGCAGGTGTGCGTGGCGCACTTCCAGGCCGGCAACCATCAGGCCCACTTTCTCACAAGGGAACAGACTGCGCAGGGTCCGCGACAGCAAACTGGCGACCTGGAATACATGGGCACTAAGCCCGGCGTCCATGTCGTCCCAATGATCGACTTCCTGATGCGGGATCACCAACAAGTGGCCTACCCGAATCGGTTTGATGGTGAGGATGGCAAAACAGCGGCCATCGTCCCAAAGTACGTGACCGGGTAACTCGCCCTCGCGGATTCGGGTGAACAGGCTGCTCATACAATCGGCCTTTAGCTGATGAATCTTGCTTGATGGATCTTGCCCGCAAGCGGGTGCGCAGGGCGCTATTATGCGGGATTTCGTGTTACAGTCCAACCGCTCGCGACCCGCCGTGCCAGCAGACAAAGATTCAACAGGTCGGACACCCAACCGTGCTTAAATTTATGCTCAAGCAGCGCCTGAACAGCCCGCCGTCAGATGACGGGACTCTGACTGTGGACGGGTTGCCATTACCCTGTCATCTGGTGCGCAGTCGTCGCAAAAGCCTGGCCGTGCATGTGCGTCATGATCGTATCGAGGTGCGGGCGCCATTGCGGATCGCGCGCCGGGACATTCTGCAATTTCTATCCCGCCATCAGGCCTGGGTTTGCCGCAAGCATCAGGAGAAAGTACAGCGTGCGGCCGAACACCTGTCGTTAACTGACGGCAGCGAAATTCTGTACAAGGCAAGGACGCTAACGGTTCGGTTGCGAGCGGCGCCACGCAGCGCGGTGGCGGTCAGCACGCGCGAACTGATCATCAGCGGTCCCGACCTGAGCCCGGACAAAGTGACTGCCATTTTTAAAGGCTGGCTGCAGGAGCAGGCCAAAGCCTGGTTGCCCGCCCGCACCCGCGCGCTGGCAGATCATCTTGGTGTGGGGACAAAGCTCAAGGACGTGGTGTTTCGCAAAACCAAAAGCAAATGGGGGCACTGCACCGCGCAGGGCAGGATTCAGTACAACTGGCTGATCATGCTGGCGCCGGATGGCGTCATTGATTACATGATCTGCCATGAGGTGTGCCACCTGTTGCACATGAATCACTCACCGGTCTACTGGCAGGCCGTGGCAAGCGTATGCCCCGACTACAAACGCTATGTCGGCTGGCTGAAGCAGCACGAACACCGGCTCTGGTTCTGATGTCTGCCGGTTGAGCCGCGGGCTCAGACCACCGGTAGCAAGCGTTTGCGTTGTAGCAGGGTAATACCGATGCCCGCGACCAGGAAAGCAGCACACACTGCGATCAGGATGGTCTGGCTGAAACCATACAAGCCACCGGCGGGGGTCACCAGCGCCAGGCCCGCGATGGAGACACAGCCTCGCGAAATCAGGCCCAGTTTGTCCTCTCCGATGCGCCCAAATCCAAGCAGGTAACCCTGCAGGCCGGCGGAAATCAAGGCCACGCCGATCAATGCAGTACCGACATTCTGTGCAATGCCGGCGAAATCACCCTGCAGCAGCAGCGCCGGGTTAAGGACAAAGAAAAACGGAATAAAATAAATGATCGCACCCAGGCGCATGGCTTCCCAGCCCGCGCGCATGGCTGACACCTGGGCAACACTGGCTGCGGCAAACGCTGCCAGCGCCACCGGTGGCGTGATAAAGCTGAGCATGCCCCAGTACATGATGAACATGTGTGACGCCAGGGGATCCAGGCCGGCATTGATCAATGCCGGTGCCAGTACAATGGCCAGGAAAATATAGGCGGCGGTCACGGTCATGCCGATGCCCAGCACAAAACTGGTCAGCGCGCCCATGATAAGCAGCACCAGCACATTGTCGCCGGCCAGGTAGACCAGGTCGTTAGCCAGCGTGCCCGCCATGCCGGTGACGGCCAGCGAACCCACAATCAGGCCGATGGCTGCCAGAATACCGGCCAGTTCCGCCATCAGCCGGCCGGTGGCGGCCACCATCAGCAGAAACTTGTCCAGACTCATTTTATGGACGGTGAACTGGTTGATGATGAGCAGCGCTGCGGTGGCGATAAACGGTGCGGTGGCTTCACGTTGCATGTACACCAGCATGAAAGTCAGCACCACAAACACGGCAATGAAATACCAGCCTTCCTTGAACACCTTGCCCAGGCTGGGCAGTTCATCCCTGGGCAGGCCTTCCAGTTTGTTGCGCGCCGCGTAGGCATCTATCTGCATGAAAAGGCCGTAAAAATACAGCAATGACGGGACGATCGCGGCCACTGCCACGGTGACGTAACTTACGCCCAGGAAGCTGGCCATGACAAAAGCAGTTGCGCCCATGATGGGCGGCATCAGCACACCCCCGGTGGAGGCGCAGGCCTCAACGCCAGCGGCATAACCGCGCGAAAAGCCGGTGCGACGCATGGCCGGAATCGACAGCGGGCCGGTGGTCAGTACGTTGGTGATGGGGCCGCCGCTCATCGACCCCATCAGACCACTGGAGAAAATCGCCACCTTGGCGGCGCCGCCACGTTTGTGACCCAGCAGGGCAAAGGCAAAATTGATAAAGAAGGGGCCGCCACCAGTGTACTGAAGCGCCACGCCGAACAGAATGAAACCAAACACCAGCATGGCAAAGGAGTTGAGTGCCACGCCAAACAGGCTTTCCTCGCCCAGAACATGGAAAATCGCGACGTCGTGAATCGGCATGCCGATACCGGCGATCACATCAGGCATTCTGTCAGCATAAGTTGGGTACAGCGACAGCACCAACACGATACAGAATATCGGCCAGCCGCCGGCACGCCGCCCTGCTTCCAGAATGATGGCCCAGGTGATCAGTGCCAGCACAACACCCTCGACCGGCGCGACGTACTCCCAGGCATCCAGAATGATACGTTCAGCATTCCAGGCAAAATAGGAAAAAATGACCGCAATGGCGGCCATGATGACCTTGTCATACCAGGGCACAAAATTCAGATTGCTTTTGTGTGAGGGGAAGGTGATGAACACCATGATCAGCATCAGGCCGGTGATCAGGTACAGGTAGCGGCCGTCGAGCATGGTGAAATCAACAAAAAAGCCCAGGGCAAAAATCTGGTTGATGGCCAGCAGAGATGCCATTGCTGTCAGCGTCGCCATGACCACACGCCATTTCCGGGTGAGTTCACGGTAGCGCCCGATCGCGGGCAGTTCGGAGTCGTCTTTTTTCGGTGGCGCTATCGGTGGAATGATGCTGTTACTCATGGGCAGTCGTCTTGTTGTAGGTTTTGTTTAGTGATGACAGGCATTATTGGGTGTCGGCCAGGGTAACCATGCCGAGCTCGGCCAGACGCTGCTCTCGGTATTCAAGCCAGCCGGCTTCAAACGCCGCGCGATCTTCGGGAGCAGAGACGTTGTATTCCTGCCACGCCTGCATCAGCACCTGTTGTCGGGTCAGATTCGCCTGCTGGTTGGCTTCGGCCTCCGGCGTCCAGATACCGATCTCTTTGAAGTAGCGGATGGCACCCTCGTGATAGGGAATAAAGGCATTTGCAAGTTGCTGACCGTGGATGCGCCAGCCGTTGGCCCCCGGCGCTGAATTCCTGTACTCGTCGTAGTGCAGCGCGATGACTTTGGTCATGCCGTAAACCATGTCGGTATCGGCATCGTCCATCGCTACCAGCAAGGGATAGGCCGAGGTAAACACATTGATCCCTGTTTCCTCGTCTATGGCGGGACCCTCAGTGGCAACATGGGGCACATACCAGGGCAGGCGACGGCGCACGCGTTGTACGGCATCGGCGTCGTCAGGCGGAAACTCGACCCAGAACAAACCGCGTGGCGAGGTTTCCAGGCGCAGGAAGGGCGGTGAATTGCAGGCGCCACCCGCGACATCGGCACGGTTATTGATCACCGCGTCGATGGAAGCGTTATAACCGCCGACCTCAACCATTTCCACGTCGTCCCAGGTCAGGTTGGCGTAAGACAGCAATGCTGTCAGGGCGTTGTTCAAAGAGGGGGCACCCTGTACCCAGGTCACACGCTTGCCGCGGATGTCCTCCACCTCGCGGATCTCGGCGTCCGCTGCGGTAGCGAGGCTGAACGAACAGCTGGTGGAGTAATTGGACAGCACTGCGCGGATGGGCTGCGGGCCCCAGATGCGCGATGCAAAATTGAGAATGCCTTCCTGGGCGTAGACCGCTTCCGATCCGCCTGCCGACATGTGGACGCGACCGGCGTTCAGTGTCGCCAGACGAGACACGTCATTACGGCCGGGTACTACGCGCAGGTTGACGCCATACTGACGCTGCAGAATATTACCGATGGCGACCGCCTGGCTGTAACCTCCGGTGCCGGTCGGGTACGCCGACCAGGCCACGGTGCGCGGCATATCGAGTTGACCGGCCAGGGGATTTTCCGGTAACTCCTCAACACCGCAAGCGGCCAGTGCAGAGACGGTCAGTGCCAAAAAGCCAGCGTTGACGAGGCGGCGGGCGCGGCTTGGGAGCAGTGTAGGCATCTGTTATAGGACTCCTGATGGGGCGGGTGCAGCCAGGAATCACCGGTGATTACTGCCCGGTGTTTATTGTTGTCAGGCTGAATACTTAACGCCGAAGAATAACGTAGCTGCCCCACCATTGCCATACCATCAGCTAACTGTTCGTCCTCTGTCCCGTGGCAGGATACCTAGGGGAGGTCGGCCAACGGGATTTCACCGTAGCGATTCTTGCCCGAGCCACCGTCAGCGCCGGCGTCATAGACATAGCCATAAACCCGGCCCTGGCCATCACTATTGAGCTGTGCCCCACGCACCCACTGGCCGTTGATGTCATCCACCAGCAATGTTGCCGGCTGCCAGTTGCCTGCATCATCGGTGAAAGTGTGAAAAAGATGGCGGCTTTTGTCATCAATGAACAACAGATGCACGCGCGCGCCGTCGGCAATGGCATGTGCTCCGGTCTGGTCTGAATCCACCGCATTCTGCACCACGGTGCGATCACTTACCCTGACCGCATCACTCAGTTCACCGGCGCTGTTGACGCGGCGCTCCCACAGCGTGCCGGCACTGACCCGGTAAAGGATGCTGACACTATTGCTGCCGGGCAGAAACACCAGCGGTAAAATCGAGGCAACATCCTCGGCACGGGTGCCCAGTTCGGTGCTGACCTGTCGGCGCGGTGTCAGGCTGCCGTCGGGAAGAAGGCGGCGGTACCAGGCGCTGCCATCGTTGCCGGTGTAGGCCAGATGCACGATATCATCGTGGCCGGAGACCAGGGTGGGACCGGACAGCCGCCGGGGCTGATCAGCATCGACAACAATCTCGTCGCCCCAGACGCCGTCCGGGGAGCGTATTTTGAGATAAATCTTTTCCGCACCGCCGTACACACCCACGATGCTGCCATCAGAGCGCATGGCAATGTCCGCTACCTGTGTCGGCGGCTCTTGCGGAGAGGCCAGCCACGCATCCTGTATTGCCCAGGTATCGGGCTGTCCGGCGTGGTCCGAGGTGCGGAAAGCATGCAGGAAGACATTGTCGGAGGTTTGATGCAGCATGTAGAGGGTGGCATTCGCCAGCACAGCGGCAAACCCTTCCAGGTCACCGGTTGCCGGACGATTGCTGCCATCGACCTCCTGCCAGCTCTGTCCGCCATCAGTGGACTTGACGACCATCAGCATATTGTCGGTTTCGGCCGGTTCCATCAGAAAGTAACGATCGCCGTTGTTGGCTTCGAACGGCCCGATCCGCGCCGGCGTCTCGACAAAAACACCGCCCAGATGGCGTGGCGGTACCGCAACACTCACCACCGGCTGCGCGTTGGCGACCAGTGGCTCGCCGCTCTCTGTGACCATGCGAAAAGCGTAGTTATCACCTGTCTCATTGGTTTCTGCGCCATCGGCAAAGCGGCGAATTACCAGCGGCCATTCCCATTCGCTGTGGCCACTGGCTTGTGTCCACGGGCGTGTGGTGTTGCCGAAACTGACACCGGAGCCGCCGTTGAAGTCTGTGTCCGAAGCGGGCAGCAAGTCGATGGTTTGTTCACCGTGGCCGAAGCTGTCGGCGGCCATGATGCTGATACGCGGTGAGCGCGGTTCACCCTCAATAACGAGGTTGGCAAAGTCTGCCGAGGTGCCAGCAGGCACATAAAGACCAATGACCGAGGCAGGTATGTCAGCGTCGAATTCGGCAGTCAGCTCAAATGCGCCATCGCCGTATTCGAATGTGACCTCACGACTGTTCGTGGCGATAGTCAATTCAGTCCAGCGCCCGGTGACGATATCGGTGGTCGCCTCCGCTATCCGTGTGGCTTCCCCGTCGACATACCGGTCCACGATGACATGGCCGGCAGTGCTGATTGCAACGCGATGATAGTTTTGTGCATCCGTGTAACCAAAGATGATGCCGGCACCGCCGGTCTCGTCTGCTGCCAGACGAACATCGACGCCAATCTCCACCGCGTCCCACAGGGTTTCGTAGCGGCCAAGCGCTATCGCGGCCTGCTCGCCGGCAGTCAGCGCCAGAAAGGGCTCATCGCCGTCAGTGTTGCGTGCAAGCGCCGATGGATTGCCGCTCAGCACTTGCCAGGTACTGCCCGGATCAGCAGTGAGGTCTGGCATGAATACCTTTTGCGGCTGCGGAAAATTTTCCGCCGGCATGGCTTGCCAGTCACCACCATTACGTTGGTATTGAAGTTGATAACGTCTTTCGGTGTCAGTGCCCGGCCAGTTGCCAGCTGCCTGTACTTCAACGCGCAGCCGGAACGGCTCATCGGTGAATACCGTCGCATTCTCATTGAGCCCGGCAGCCCAGCCTGTGTCGGCATTCAAGGGCGCAGAGAAATCCTGACGCAGACGGAAGGCGGTCTGTTGATCGGTGTCGGAAAGTTGGGTCGCAGACGGTGTCTGTGGTTGCGTGTCGCAGGCGGCGAGCAGCGCAATCAGGGCGCAGGCGGTTATCAATCGGGGCGATTTGCTGATCATGTCGTAGGTAACCCGTAATCGGAAACTAAACCGGGGACACTAACAAACCTGTATTACCTGTTTATGACAGTTCGGTTGCATGGTAGCGAAACACCAGATCCCAGACGCCGTGGCCAAGGCGATGTCCGCGGCGTTCGAACTTGGTTTCCGGGCGTCCGGTGTTTTCGGCATAAGCGTCGGCGCCGGCGGTATTTTCCAGCTCAGCGGCGGCACTCATCACTTCCATCATGTGTTCCGCATACGGTTGCCAGTCGGTGGCCAGATGAATAGTGCCGCCTGGCACCAGTTTGGTGGTCAGATGCGCGATGAAGGCGGGCTGCACCAGACGGCGCTTATTGTGTTTCTTTTTGTGCCAGGGATCGGGGAAAAAAATCTGTACCGTATTCAGAGAGTGATCGGCGATGCAGCGCGCCAGAATCTCTACCGCATCATGGCAGTAGATACGCAGATTGCTCAGTCCGAGCCGTTCAATATGGCCCAGCAACTTACCGACCCCGGGGCGGTGCACCTCGATACCGATAAAGTCCTGGTCCGGGTTGGCTGCCGCCATTTCGGCCAACGAGTCTCCCATGCCAAATCCGATTTCCAGCACCAGTGGGGCCTTGCGCCCGAACACGGCTTCGGTGTCCAGAAGGCTGGCAGTGTCATCTATCACATAACGCGACCAGTACTTCTCCAGCGCTTCTTTTTGCGATGCTGTCTGCCGTCCGGCACGGATAACAAAGCTGCGCAGCGGGCGGTGATGTTCGGTGCCGGTAGGCGATTTGTCTTCGTTCATGTCAGAAAAAAGTCCCGTCTATTGGAGAGGAGGCACTGGCGTACAACTTGCGCGGCATACGTCCGGCCAGCCAGGCTTCACGACCGCTGGCTACCGCCTTCTGCATGGCCGAGGCCATCAGAACAGGGTCACCCGCCTCGGCAATGGCGGTATTCATCAGCACGCCATCGCAGCCCAGTTCCATGGCAATGGTGGCATCCGATGCGGTACCCACGCCGGCATCCACAATAATGGGGACCGAGGCGTTCTCCAGGATCATGCGGATATTGTAGGGATTGCGAATGCCCAGGCCGGAGCCGATCGGCGCACCCAAGGGCATGACGGCGATGCAGCCGATCTCTTCCAGACGCTTGGCGATCAACGGATCGTCGCTGGTATACACCATGACATCGAAACCATCGGCCACCAGTTGCTCTGCTGCGACCAGGGTTTCAGTAACATTGGGGTACAGTGTTTTCTGGTCGCCCAGTACTTCCAGCTTGACCAGTTTGTGACCATCGAGCAGTTCGCGCGCCATGCGACAGGTGCGCACGGCATCGTCGGCGGTGTAGCAGCCAGCGGTATTGGGCAGGAAGGTGTATTTTTTCGGTGAGATCACTTCCAGCAGACTGGGTTCGCCTTTGTTCTGCCCCAGGTTTACCCGGCGGATGGCGACGGTGATCATCTCGGCGCCACTGGCTTCCAGCGCGGCAAGGTTTTGCTGGAAGTCGGCGTACTTGCCGCTGCCGATGATCAGGCGTGACTGGTAGGTTTTGCCGGCCAGCACCAATGGTTTATCCTGATTTTGCTTGGTGTTTTCCATAAATATCATCCCGGGCGATTGTTCTGTAAAGGGCAGGGGTGCTTCGGTTATCGCAGCAGTCGGATCAACCGCCGCCAATCGCATGAACGATTTCCACGCGGTCACCTTCGTTCAGCAGATGTTGCGGGTGCAGGCTGCGCGGCACGATGTCCGCGTTCACTTCAACGGCAACCCGCCCCTGTGTCATTTCCAGTTGTGCCAGCAGATCCTGAATACTGGTTTGTCCAGCCAGCTCCATGGCTTCGCCATTTACCTGAATCTTCATGTCTTGATCCTCGCGGTCAGCCTGCCAGTAACCTAAAGCGTGCGTCCGGCCAACATGGCAAAGGCAAGCAGTGCCCAGCCGGTCAGAAATGCCACACCGCCGATCGGGGTGATAGCACCGAGCCAGCGAATACCGCTCAGGCTCAGCACATAAAGGCTACCCGAGAAGATCACAATACCGACCACAAACAACCAGCCGCTGGCCCGCAACAGCGCCGAGTCGCTTAACTGCATGGCCAGCAGACCGACACCGAACAGCGCCAGCGCGTGGTACATCTGGTATTGAACACCGGTCTGGAAAATGGCGAGCAGGTCTTCCGGCAAACGGCTCTTCAGGCCATGGGCAGCAAACGCGCCCAGGCCCACGGCAATGAAGCCATTGATGGCAGCGAGGGCGATAAACAGGCTAGGCATGATGGCACTCCGGCAGTGTCTGGAAACAGGCGTTGTATTAAAACAAAAAAGCCGCTGTCATTAGCAGCGGCTTCTGAAGGGCACGCAAAAATAAGCTGTCAGGCCACCATCGCGCCGCGTACTTTATTCATCGCGTTCTTTTCCAGCTGGCGAATACGCTCGGCCGACACGTTATACTTGGCGGCCAGGTCATGCAGCGTTGACTTCTGATCGGTCAACCAGCGACTGGTGATGATATCGCGGCTGCGCTCATCCAGCTCATTCATTGCCAGATACAGGTTGTTGTTCTGCTCTTCTTCCCACTCGTTTTCTTCAATATCGAGTGCCATGTCAGAACTGTCATCCTGCAGATAGTATGCCGGTGCCTTGTAGGCCTCGTCATCGTCGGCTTCGGACGCGGCGTCAAAGGCCGTGTCATACGAGCTCATGCGGCCTTCCATCTGCCGCACGACAGCCGCATCAACGCCCAGATCGGCAGCGACGGCCTGCGCTTCGTCGTTGCTCAGCCAGCCCAGGCGCTTTTTTGCGCTACGCAGGTTGAAGAACAGCTTGCGCTGGGCCTTGGTGGTGGCAATTTTGACGATGCGCCAGTTGCGCAGGATGAATTCGTGCATTTCTGCCTTGATCCAGTGCACGGCGAATGACACCAGGCGTACACCCATTTCCGGGTTGAAACGCTTGACGGCCTTCATCAGGCCAACATTGCCTTCCTGAATCAGGTCTGCCTGTGACAGGCCGTAACCGGAGTAGCTGCGCGCCATGTGCACAACGAAGCGCAGGTGCGCGAGCACCAGTTGACGGGCGGACTCGAGATTCTCTTCGTAATAGTACTGATTGGCCAGCTCCAGCTCCTGCTCTGCGGTTAATACAGGAATACTGTTAACTGACGTCACATAGGCAGATAGGTCGCGACCCGGTACGGCCGGGCCGACTAGTTGCAAACTCTTGGCTGTTGTCATATTTCCTATGCTCATAATAAATTCGGATATTGCGCTTTAACGTACGACTTGCGATGCAATAGATCGAAGTTACAAACGTGCTACAGATTTAAATATGGATGTCGAAAAACTGTGATTGACACCACTGAACGACCCTATTCTACCACTTTTTCTTACCAGAGTGATTATCTGATGTTGCGTAATACTGATTTCAAGGGCAACGACGCTTAAAAAGGCATTTTTTTGCTTCCCTGCCTTTTCTCCGCGCCGGAGGCGAGAGTCAGAATCTGGTGAAGTGACGTGACACTGACAGGCGTGCGCCCAGCCAGCCCAGCGCAGCGCTACCAACGAGCAGCACGGCGCCGGCACGGGCGCCCAGTCCCTGCAGCTGATACTGACTGCCGTAGTATGCCAGCAGTTCTGTTGCCGGACCGCGCAGTATCATCATCAACAGCGCCAGCAACAGCCAGGCCAGCGCGCCACCGAGCAATCCATACCAGAGCCCGCTGTACAGAAATGGCCGCGCAATAAAGCCATTGGTGGCGCCGATCAGGTTCATTACCCGAATTTCCGCCTCACGACTGGCAATACTGGTGCGGATACTGTTGCCGGTGATAAACAGCACCGCCAGCGACAACACTACAATCAGCGCAATTACCGCACGCTGGGTCAGGCTCAGAAAACTGTCCAGCCGCTGCAGCCACAATTGATCCATCTGCACCAGGTCGACACCGGGCTGACTGGCGAGCATGTCCTGCGCTTGCACGGCGGTCTCGTAACGGGTGTCGCTGAGCTGAATCACAATACTTGCCGGCAACGGATTCTGTGCCAGCGAATCCACGACATCGCCCAGCCCTGACCATTCGGCGAAATCAGCGGCAGCCTGCTCCGGGGAGACATAACGGGTGGTACTGACCTGCTCATGTGTTGCCAGGCGTTGTTGCAGGGTTTCCACGTCGCTGTCAGTGGCGTCCGCCTGCAAGTAAACGGTTACCAGGTTCGCCTGCGTCAGGTTGTCATCAAACTGATTGAGGTTTTTGCCGGTGACATACAACAAAGCCGGTAACAGGAGCGCAATGGCAATGACTGCCAGCGTCATCGCCGAACTGGCCGGTTGCTGCCAAAGGCGGCGCAGGGCATCCACCGCGCATTCCCGGTGCAACATCAGCCCGGCCATCAGACGCTGGCGCGCAGACAGCCGCGTTCTGGTATTGCTGCTTCCGGGTTTTCTGTTTTTTGCCGTGGCGGTCATGGCTGGCTACCTGACCGGCTGGGCTGGTGTTCGTCCTTGATCAGCCGCCCCTGATCAAGTGTCAGCATGCGGTGTTTCAGGCGGGTGATCAGCGACAGGTCGTGACTGGCAATCAACATGCAGACACCCACCTGATTGAATTGTTCAAACAACACCATGATCTCGGCTGCCAGCTCCGGATCCAGGTTACCGGTAGGTTCGTCTGCCAGCAGGATCTGCGGACGGTTGACGACGGCGCGGGCAATGCCGACCCGCTGTTGTTCGCCGCCGGACAGGGTAACCGGGTTGAGTTTTTCCTTGTTCAGCAAGCCCACCTTGTCGAGCGCCGCGCGCACCCGCCGCGCCGCCTCGTGCTTATCATAACCTTCTATCTGCAATGGCAGCATGATGTTGTCGAACACGCTGCGATCAAACAATAACTGGTGATCCTGAAAGACCACGCCGATGCGGCGACGGTAATAAGGGATCTGGCGCGACGGCAGGCGGTTGATGTTGCGACCGCTGACCAGAATCTGTCCCTGGTTGAGCTTTTCGGTGAGCATGACCAGCTTCAGCAGGGTGCTCTTGCCAGCCCCGGAGCGGCCGGTGAGAAATGCCATTTCGCCTTTCTCGAGCTCGAACGACACCTGCCTGAGCGCTTCGTGCCCGCCGGGGTAACGCTTGCTGACATCGTCAAAGCGAATCATGGTTACTCGTGTCAGTCGAAAACAAAGCGGCGACAAACTGGTCGGCATCGAAGGGGCGCAGGTCTTCGGCCTGCTCGCCAATGCCGATAAAACGGATCGGCAACTTCATGGCATTGGCAATGGCAAACACCATGCCGCCCTTGGCAGTGCCGTCGAGTTTGGTCAGGCACAAGCCGGTCAGTTTAACCGAGTCATTGAAACTCCTGGCCTGGCTCAGCGCGTTCTGCCCGGTCGTGGCATCCAGCACCAGCATGACTTCATGCGGTAACTGGTCATCCTGCTTTTTCAGCACCCGTACAATTTTTTCCAGCTCCTGCATCAGATTGGCCTTGTTGTGCAGGCGCCCGGCGGTGTCGGCAATGAGCACGTCAATGCCGCGCGCTTTGGCAGCCTGATAGGCATCAAAAATAACGGAGGCGCTGTCCGAACCCGATGCCTGGGCGATCACCGGTACCTGGTTGCGTTCACCCCAGGTTTGCAGCTGCTCCACGGCGGCAGCACGGAAGGTGTCGCCGGCAGCCAGCATGACCTTGCGTTTTTCCTGCTGAAAACGCCGTGCCAGTTTGCCGATGGTCGTGGTCTTGCCAACGCCGTTAACGCCAACCACCAGAATGACATAAGGTTTGGTTTCACGGGGTATTTCCAGCGGTGCGGTGCAGGGCGCCAGCAATTCGCGCAGTTCGCTCTGCAATTGCGCCATCAGTGCGTCACCGTCATTGAGCTGCTTGCGTTTAACCTTCGCGGTGAGTGCGGAAATAACCTGGTCGGTGGCCTCGATACCGACGTCAGCGGTCAGCAGTTGCATTTCAATGTCGTCGAGCAATTCCGCATCAATGGTTTTGCGGCCGCCCAGCAGTGAGCCGAGGCCATCGGCCAGATTGCTGCGGGTGCGACTCAGGCCCTGTTTCAGGCGGCTGAAAAAGCCACCGGTGGCGGGTTTCTGCTCATCTGCCGGCTCGTCCGGGGCTGTATCGGCCACGGGCGCCACTTCAGCCACGTCCGGCGTATCCGTTACCGGTGCGTCAATGGCGTCTTCAGCCGGCGGGCTCGGGGTATCCCCGTCCTGCACCTGTTCGGCGTCCGTGTTGGCCGGTGGCGTATCAGCAGTGTTTTTGCGTTTTTTGATAAAACCGAACATAAATAGCTAACTCTAAATGCGGGCTTGGAATACGGACCCGGATTACGGGCGTGAAACAGGGGCTCAGAATAGGACAGAGCCGGAAGCGCTAGTCTAACATTTAAGGTTACAATGCACATTCCGTTTACCTGACCAGACCCTGATTCGTGTCCAGAAGAACGCCCACCAACAAGTCTGCTGCAACTCAGCGCAACACACTCCGCATTATTGGAGGGCAATGGCGCGGACGCAAGTTGCAGTTTCCCGATGTGGCCGGCCTGCGCCCGACCGCTGACAGGGTGCGCGAAACCCTGTTCAACTGGCTGCAGGGCTGGGTGCTCGACGAAGATTGCCTGGACCTGTTCGCCGGCAGCGGCGCCTGTGGCCTGGAAGCCCTGTCCCGTGGCGCGCGCTCTGCGGTTTTCGTTGACGCCTCGGGTGAAGCCAGTGCCAGCATCCGGGGGCACCTGAGCCTGCTGGAGGCGCAAAATGCAACGGTGGTGACGGCGGCGGCCGAACACTGGCTGCGCGGCGCAGACGCCAACCCGGCAACACGGTTCGGCCTGGTGTTTCTGGATCCGCCGTTTGCTGCCAACTCGCTGGCGGATACGGTACAGCAGTTGGAGGCAAGCGGTATTCTCAAACCCAGAGCGCAGATTTATCTGGAGTCCGGCCATGATCTGGCTGCACTACCGGTGCCGTCGACCTGGACGGCACGCAAGAATCTGCGTGCCGGCGCGGTATATTATGGCCTGTACGAGAGGCGCGCATGACTGAGCTGTCGACGGCTGCGGTGAGTCCGGTCGCGCCCTGGTGGTTGCCCGGCGGGCATCTGCAAACTATCTGGCGCAAGCTGGCAGCGGCGCCGTCACTGATTCGCCAGCGTCAGCGCATTGAGCTGGCCGATGGTGATTTCATTGATGTGGACCATCTTCATGCGGGTGGCTCTGACGTCGCTGGCGCGGATAGACCACTGGTTTTTCTGTTGCATGGCCTGGCAGGTTGCTCCGCCTCGCCCTACATTCTGGCCATGCAACACACTCTGCATGGCGCCGGCTACGACAGCGTGGCGATGAATCTGCGTGGCTGCAGCGGCGACCACAACCGCCTCGCCATCGCTTACCACTCGGGCTGCTCCGGTGATGTGGAAGAAGTCATGGCAGCACTGATGGCGCGCCAGCAGCGACCGCTGGTGGTGATCGGTTATTCACTGGGTGCCAATGTCCTGGTCAAATGGCTTAGCGAAACCCGCTTTAAAAATCAGCTCTGTGCTGCTGTCAGTGTCTCCAACCCGTTTTCACTGGACCTGTGCTGTGCGCAGATGAAAACGGGTATGGCCTATTGGTATGGACGTTATTTTTTGCGCCGTCTGCGCACCGATCTGCAGTGCAAGCGGGACGCGTTTGTGCGGCAGGGGCGAGATGACCAGGTGCAGGCCATCAACCGGCTTGGTGCACTCGATGGCCTGCAGACGCTGTGGGACTTTGATGATGCGGTAACTGCGCCTTTGCACGGTTTTGCCGGTGCCGAGGACTACTACCAGCGCTGCAGCAGCCGTCGGTTTATTGCCGATACACCCGTGCCAACGCTGGTGGTGCACAGTCACAACGACCCCATCATACCGCTGCATGCACTGCCCACACGGGATCAGACGCCGGCACACGTAAGCTGGGAAATTCTGCCATCCGGCGGCCATGTCGGGTTCGCCATGAAAGGCCACAATGCCTGGCTTGAGCATCGCATACTGCGCTTTATTGAGCAGGCACAATTGAGCTGACATGGCCTGGTTCCTCGTGTACTGTAGGCGGCATTTGACGCGACAGGACCCTGCACACCATGAAAACAGCGGTTTATCCGGGGACATTCAACCCCATCACTAATGGCCACATCGATCTGGTGGAACGCGCATCGCGTCTGTTTGACAATGTCATTGTGGCCATCGGCGTCAACAAACAAAAAACCACCTCGCTGTCGACTGACAAACGTGTTGCATTGGCCAGAAAGGTATTGGCTCATGTCGACAATGTTGAAGTGGTTGCGTTTGAAACCCTGCTGATTGAATTTGTCCGCCAGCGCGGTGCCAGTGTCATTTTACGCGGACTGCGGACGGTGGCTGACTTTGAATACGAGTTCCAGCTGGTCGGCATGAACCGTGCGCTGGATCCGGGCATAGAAACCATTTTCATGGCCCCGGATGAGCATCTGTCTTATATCTCTTCAACGCTGGTGCGGGAAATTGCGTCCTACGGCGGTGATATCAGCCGTTTTGTGCACCCGCTGGTGGCCGAAGCCATGCGTGAGCATCTGGCGGAACAGAAAGCAGGCCAGCAGTAAGCAATCCGGCCCGCATCCCGGGTCAACGTTGGCAGCGCTTGCAGAATACCGTGCTGCGAGCGCTCAGGCGCACTTCCTGTAACGTTCCCCCGCACTGTTTGCAGGCCTCGCCGCCTCGCCCGTAGACCTGCAGCGATTGTTTGAAATACCCCGGTTTGCCATCGCCGCCGACAAAATCCCGTAGTGTTGTTCCGCCCACGGTGATGGCGTGGTCGATGACCTGTTTGATACACATCACCAGCCGCGCCATGCGAACACGTGACACTGACCCGGCATCTGCCAGCGGTCGGATGCCGGCCATAAACAGCGCTTCGTTGGCATAGATATTCCCCACGCCCACGACCACGTGACTGTCCATGATAAAGCTCTTGATGGGCGTTTTGCGGCCGCGGCTGCGCTGATACAGATACGGGGCGTCGAAGGTATCGGCCAGTGGTTCCGGGCCCAGGCTGGCCAGCAGTGGGTGTTCGTCTATTGTGTCTCCGCTCCACAATATGCAGCCGAAGCGTCGCGGATCTGTGTAACGCAGCATGACATCATGGCTGAACTCGATATCAATGTGGTCATGTTTGGCCGCCGGTACCCCGGTTGGCAGGATGCGAACACTGCCGGACATGCCCAGATGAATAATAATGTGCCCGTTTGTTGTCTCTATCAGTATGTACTTACCGCGTCGCCGGGTTGACAGCACGGTCTGGCCGGGCATCAGAGTGGTGATCTGTGGCGATACCGGCCAGCGTAGCTGGCTTTGCCTGACAACGCTGCGGGCGATGGTGCGGCCGCTAATATGAGGGTCGATTCCGCGGCGGCTGGTTTCAACTTCGGGCAGTTCTGGCATCAGGTCATCTATCGATTTTGTGGCTGAAATCAGCGGTTTGTGACAAAAATTTAGCAACCGGTTTTGTGAACCAGTCTATTGTATCTGTTCTGTTGTCGGGTATTCTGGTGTAACGTAAAGACAACTCTGACACTAAATACAGCATAAGACAGTACCGGAGATTCCGCCATGTGTTTCCGAACCATCTGCGCACAACCGTCGGCTTTGCTGACCACGAACCCATTGCCAACGGTGGCACTGGCAATGTCATTGTTCTGGATGTCGACCAGTTCGGCGGCCGACGACAACAGGCCCGATCAGGGCTGGATGACCAACTTGACGCCGCTGCAGACCTTACGTCCTTCGCCCGCGCAGGCGGTGCCCGGGCTGCGTGAATCGATCGAGGCACTTGAAGGCAGCGGCAATACCTGGCATCCCGATATCGCTGAATCGACGCTGAGTCTGGCCAGGCATGCGCAGGAAGCCGGCGACCATGTGGAAGCCATTGCGTTGCTGGAGCGCGCTGTCCATGTCAGTCGCGTCAATCATGGTTTGTTCAGCCTGCAACAGGTCAATGCGCTGGAGATGCAAATAGACAGCCACCTGGCGCTGGGGCAATGGCCCGAGGCTGATGGTCTGCAGCAATATCTGTTTTACGTTCACAGCCGGGCGATGGCGGACGACGACCCGGCGTTGATTCCGGCGCTGGAAGCTTACGCACAGTGGAACATTGAAGCCTTCAGGCGGCGCCTGGGTGAGTTCCCTGCCACTCGCCTGATCGATGCTTACCATCTGACCAGTGTCGCGTTATCCATCGTGGATCGCGACCCGGCCCTGGCTGAACAGTCACGCGAGATCATGCTTGAGCGCTTGGCCTATCTGGCCTGGATGATGGCAAGAACGGGTGCCCAGGACCGGCAAGAGGCGCAATACACCAATATCAGACTGGTCGATGACAACTGGGTCGATCACGTCACCGACCGACGCTATCGGCGCTACAACAACCCGTTTCTGCAGGGGGAGTATGCGCTGGAGCAGATTGTGGAAATGCGGGCAGCACGCCTGGCGGCCGTGGAAGCCGCCGGCGTGATGGGCGAGCAGCGTGACCGGCTGCTGGTGGCGCACACCAATGCCATACTGGATCTGGCCGACTGGTTTCTGCTGTTCGAGCGCCGCAATGCATCGGCTGATGTCTACGAGAGTGCCTGGCTGACCATGCAGGACGAGACCGATGCTCTGCAGGAGCTGGTGTTTGACCGCATTGTCATGTTGCCGAGGTTCGAAACCACGCGGCAGCCCACCGGTGACCCGGTTCCCACCCGTGATATGCAGGCGACCGCGGGCAGCATATCCGGCTCTCCGGTGACGACCGGTGCCGGTGCGCCAGAAACAGCGAAAGCGGCGGACAGCGAGGAAACCTCAACCGTACCGTACGTGGTGATGGAATTTGATATCAATCAGTACGGTCGTGCCGTCAACGTGGATATCCTGGAGTCCTGGCCGGAAGACGATGTTGGCATGCACCGCCGTCTGATTGGTGCGCTACGGGACAGCCGGATGCGACCAATTATCCGCGACGGCAACGCTTCGCGTGTTGAGGATCTGGTTTATCGCTTTCCCTACGAGATTGAAAGTAGCGAGTCCGGGACGCAATAATGATGCCGTGAGCCGGTCTTTATTACGGTAAACTCAACACACTGCGATGGGCGGTTGGAGTCAGTGATCATGAAAATGCCACGAACCAGAATTTTGTTAAGCCTGAGTGTCACGGCGCTGTTGCTCAGCGCCTGTGAATCCACGCAGCAATCGCAGCAGTCGTCCAGCAGCATGCCGCAAATGCCGTCCTCATCTTCGTCGTCGTCGTCTTCGTCTTCGTCGTCGAGCAGCAGCTCGTCATCCATGCCGTCGCCGTCCATGCCTTCGTCGTCATCGTCATCGTCATCATCGATGCCGTCAATGCCTTCGAGCAGTTCGTCCAGCTCGCGGTCGTCCGGTTCACAAAGCCCGGGTTCGCAGAGTGCGGGCTCGCAGGCGAGCAGCGGCGGTGCCAGCGGCAGCTCGGGTACCGCCAGCGCCTCTACTTCCGGTTTGCCTGATTTCTCCGGAGGTCGCAGCTCATCGTCGGGTGCCAGTGGCACATCGGGCGGCTCTGCGGCCACGACCGCCGGTGGTGTTATGCCGTCCGGTGGCCGCCCGGGTGTGCCCGGTGATGGCAGCGCCAGTGGCGCGGCAGGCAGCGCATCGGCAGCCAGCGGTGGCCTGGATGCTTACGGCAATCGCAGTAGTAGTGGCGGCTTGAATCGGATCCCTCCGGCCACCACCGCCGGTGCGGGCGCGGGTGACCAGACAGGCAGTCAGGGCCGCGCTGAGACTGGAAACGGACAAGGCGCAGCCGAGCGTGGCACTTCAGGTCAGGGCGCCGGTCAGTCCGGATCGGGCCAGGGTGGCGGCGGCAGTGCTGACAGTGGTGCCGGCAGCGGCTCAGTCGCGGGCTCCGGCTCTGGTGCCAGCGACGGCGTTGGCGTGATGACTGCTTCACAGCGTGTTGCGGTGCTGGACGGGCAACTGGGTGGTGCTTATGGCGAGTTTGATGGATTAATACTGGCCGAGCGCAGTCGCGCACAGCGTCGTGCCAATGAAGTCGGTGATGACCCGGCCGGCCTGTATGAAGAAGAAGGTGGTCAGGGTGGTGGTGGCCAGGGTGGCGACCGCGGCATGGGTACCCTGCCGGGTGTCACCGGTGTGCAGACGGCCGGCGTCAACGGCGACCAGACCTTCCCCGGCGGTGACGGCCAGGGGCCACAGGCCGGTGGCTCCGGTGGTTCAGTGGGCGGTGTTAATGGTGGCCCGGCAGGAGAGCAGCGTGAGACTTATCCGGTGCCGGAAGATATTCCGCCCGGCGGCGGCGATGATGTTGTTGCCCGCCAGATTCGTGAGGCTGCCCTGCGCGAGGCGGATCCGGAGTTGCGTGAGGCGCTGTGGGACGAATATCGCCGGTACACCGGCCTTGAAGTAACAGGTACAGAGTGATGAGCATGTTAACGATCAGAACCACATTTTCCCTGTTTGTGCTGTCAGTGCTGGCGCTCACCGGCTGCTCGACGACGTCGGTCAAATCCACGGAGTTTGTCCCGGTGGTACAAAATGCAACACCCCTGGATGAATCATTGCTGCTCGACGTGGGTGTGATGGTGTTTGATCCGGGCATTGATGAAGTAGACCGCGACGATCTGGATCGCACCAACTTCGAGATCCGGCGCGCCGAGTCACGTTATGCTCCCTACCTGATGGCCGACACCCTGCAACGCTCCGGCAATTGGGGTGCAGTGCGCGTGCTGCCGTCAGACAGCAGCGTCATGGATGTCTTTCTGGAAGGGCAGATCCTGCTGTCTGACGGCGAAGGCATGATGGTCAAGGTGACCGTCAGTGATGCTACCGGTCGTGAATGGTACACCCGTGTGTATGAAGAGCACATCAGCCAGTACAGTTACGATCAGACCCAGCGTCAACTGCATGATCCGTTTCAGGTGGTGTACAACACCATCGCCAATGATCTGCTGGCCTATGTTCAGGACAATGTCAGCGACGAGCAGATCCGCAACATCCGCACGGTATCAGAGCTCCAGTTTGCCGCCAATTTTGCACCGGATATATTTGGCTCCTACGTGACTACCAGTGATCGTGGTATCACCAGCGTTGCGCGACTGCCGGCGGAAAATGATCCGTCACTGCGCCGCATTCGCGACATCCGCGAGCGCGACAACCTGTTTGTTGACACCGTGCAGGATTACTACGCCACCTATACCCGGGAAATGCGTGGACCTTACGACGCCTGGCGTGAGCAGAGCTACCATGAAACCATGGCGCTGGACGAAGCCGAGCGCTCGGCGAGACGGCGTTTCATCGCTGGCGCAGCGGCCATCGTGGGTGGCATCGCAGCGGTAGGCAGTCAGAACAGTGCTGTTGCGCAAACTGCCGGTATCGTTGGTGTGGGTGCTGGCGCCTATCTGGTGCGCAGCGGTTTCGATCGCAGCGCTGAAGCCCGTATGCATATCGCCGCGCTGCAAGAGCTGGGCGAATCCCTGCAATCGGAAATTGCCCCCAAGGTTATTGAACTGGACGACCGCACAATCATGCTCACCGGAACCGTTGAAGAGCAGTATGAACAATGGCGTGACATCCTGATGGAAATTTACCTGACTGAAACAGGTGGTGTTTGATCCGGATCGGGCAAACGTCAGTTTAGGACAAAAAAGTATGCAGGGCGGTAAAACGGCGAACGGTGACAGAATTTCGGGCTGGGTGTGGGTGGCGCTGGCAGTGTTGCTGCTATTGGCGCTGGCAGTGGTGTTTGTATTGCCTCGCCTGGTCCAGGAGTACGAACTGCCATTGGTTCCGCGTGCAAGCACAGCGCCAGTTGCCACAACCAGCGCGCCGGCAACATCGGCGGCACCACAAATCTCCCCCTTTGATGAAGCCCAGCGCGCGCGCCAGCGTCGGGAAGCCCAGGACGCACTCGCCAGTCTGTTGGAGCGACAACAGGCTCTTGATGAAATGGCGGTCAGCCAGTGGGCGGCAACCGAATATGATGCCGCGATAGCGGCCGCGCGCCGTGGTGACGAGTTCTATCGCAATACCGAATTTGTGCAGGCCGCGCTCGCCTATCAGGAAAGCGACCTGGCACTGGCCGACCTGCAGGAACGCGTGCCAACAGTGCTGGACAGAACTGTTGCTGCCGGCAATGCCGCGATTGCTGCTGAAGACTCGGCGCTGGCCCTGGAGCGTTTTACCCTGGCACTGCGGCTGGATCCGGACAGTGCTCCAGCGCAGCGCGGACTGGCCCGCGCGCAGACCCTGGACGAAGTTGAAGGCCTGATCGCCGCCGGCCTGGCGTTGCAGGAACAGGGTGACTTGCAAGCCGCACAGCAACAGTTTGAGCAAGCCGCTGGATTGGACAGTGAGCACCAACAGGCAGCCGCACTGGTGGCGGAGAACCGCCAGATGATCACTGACGCGAATTACACCGCCGTTATGTCAGAAGGCTTTGCGTTGCTGCAGCAGGAACAGGCGGAAGCGGCGATTGCGGCGTTTGAACGGGCATTGCGGATCAAACCGGGCTCGGACGAAGCAGGCGCGGCAATTGCCCAGACGCGGGAGCAGGTCACACTGAGCAGCATCGCCGGGTTGCAGGCTCAGGCTGAAACTCACGAGGCCAACGAAGACTGGGAACAGGCGGTGGCGGCCTATGATGCTGTGCTGGCGCTGGACAGTAATCTGGTGTTTGCCCTGGAGGGCAGGGACTACTCTGCCCGGCGTCTGCAACTGGACCGGTTGCTGGCGGTGAATATCGAGCAACCCATGCGTTTATCCGATCAGGCGGCCTACGACGAGGCGCAGGAAGTGTATCGTATCGGACGTGACCTGGAAGCTGATTTGCTGGCCGAGCAGGGCAGTGTTGGTGAGCGTCTGGCGCAGCAGCTCGACACCATGGAAGTGTTGCTGGAGCAGATGCTGGTTCCGGTAGCTGTGACACTGAATTCCGATAACGCCACTAATGTGACTGTCTACCAGGTGGGAGAGTTGGGAACATTTTCTGAAACCACACTCATGCTCCGGCCCGGCCGTTATGTCGCTGTTGGTACACGCCCTGGTTACCGCGATGTGCGCGAAGAGTTTGTGGTTGGCTTCGGACGCGAATTGAACTCATTATCCATCCGCTGCAACGAAGAGGTCGCGGCAGTTAACAGGCCCTGAAACGATGCAGGATAACCGCAACACATCCGGCCAGCACGATACGCTGGACGTCATCACGCCGGTAGACTTCAGTCCGCCACCGCCGCCCGGGCGCCGCTTTACCTGGCGACCGCGCTGGTATCATGGCGTGATTGCGGTGGGTCTGACAGTTGCCGCCAGTGCCGGCGTATTTGTGTTGACCGCACGTTCTGTTTTTATTGAAGTGACGCCCATGACGGCCAGTGTGGAAGTAGCCGACGGGTTCGCCGTTCAGGTCGGTCCCCGCTATCTGATGCGACAGGGCGACTACCAACTGCAGTTCAGCGCAGAAGGTTATTATGACCGCCAGGTTGAACTTTCCGTGGGAGATGAGCAGGCGCAAACCCACCCGTTTGAACTGACGCCGTTGCCAGGGCTGGTCAGCGTCAGCACCCGCGACGCGCTGGGACAGGAACTGAATGGCGCGCGCATTATGCTTGATGGTGTTGACCTGGGTATGTCACCGCTGATTGATGCGGAAGTGCCGCCTGGCACTTACGAGCTGCAGGTGCAGCGCGATCGTTATTTGCCATACCGCGAGCAGGTGGAGGTCGAGGGCCGGCAGATTGAACAGGCCCTGGCCGTGACGCTGGCACCCGCATGGGCAGACATCGGTTTCGCGTCCGAACCTGCCGGTGCCGATATCATCATCAATGGCGATGTGCTGGCAGTGACACCGGCGCGCATCGAGTTGTTGCAAGGTGCTTACGACGTCACCATCAAACGTAATGGTTACAAGGCCTGGCAGGACGACATTGTGGTGGCAGCGGGCGTCGACCGACAACTGCCTGCGGTATCGCTGGAAGCTGCCGACGGTCTGGTATTCATTCGTTCTACTCCGGGCAGCGCCAATGTCACCATCAACGGCCAGTACCGCGGGCAGACGCCTCTTGAGGTAGCGCTGCCGCCGGGACAGGAGCACGACATCAGACTTTTTCGCACCGGCTTCGAGACGGCGATGCGTCAGCTCCGGACCGGTGCCGAGGAGTCACGTGAGCTGACAGTGGCACTTGACCCGATTACCAACCCGGTACGGATAGTGGCGGAGCCGGCTGACGCGCAGCTTTATGTAGAAGGGGAACTGAAAGGTGTCGCCAACCAGACCGTCAACCTGATTGCTGCCAGCCAGCGCATCGAGATCCGCCGGGACGGCTACGTGCCTTATGCCACCAACTTCACCTCCCGGCCAGGGCTCGATCAGGAAATACGAGTGCGTCTGAAAACCGAGGAACAGGCGCGACTGGAATCCATTGAGCCGGTGATTACCAGTGCCGCCGGGCAGACCCTGCATTTGTTCTACCCGTATGAGTTCACCATGGGTTCTTCGCGCCGGGAGCCCGGTCGGCGCGCAAATGAAACCCTGCGCGATGTGGCGCTGGAGAAACCCTTCTACCTGTCACTGCATCCGGTCACCAATCAACAGTTCAGACGCTTTCGCCCCGAACATGCCTCGGGCACGCTGCAACGCCAGTCACTGGACCGGCCAAATCAGCCTGCGGTACAGGTCACCTGGCAGGACGCTGCTCTGTATAGCAACTGGTTAAGCGCGCAGGAAGCGCTGACGCCGTTTTATATTGTGGAAGAGGGTGCCGTGACCGGCTTTAATGCGGACGCCAATGGTTACCGCCTGCCTACCGAGGCCGAGTGGGAGTGGGCGGCGCGCGCTGATGGTCAGAGCGGCACCACCCGTTTTGCCTGGGGGGAGGACTGGCCACCACCGGCAGACAGTGGCAACTTCGCTGACGAGTCCACCAGCAATTTTCTGGGTCAGATTCTGCGCGGCTACAACGATGGGGTGCAGGGCACCGCCAATGTCGGTGAGTTCAATGCCAATGCCCAGGGCCTGTTCGACATGGCCGGCAACGTATCAGAGTGGGTGCATGATTACTACGGCGCCGTCAGTGGTTTGAGCTCGGTCAGGGAAACCGATCCTCTGGGTCCGCTTGATGGCACCTATCACACTATCAAAGGCTCCGGTTGGGCGCATGGCAGCATCACCGAACTGCGCGCGTCATACCGCGACTTTGGCGAGGAAGCCCGCAACGATCTGGGTTTCCGTATCGCGCGCTACCTGGGGGAATGACATGGCCACAACGTTGGTAAAATATCTGTTGTCACTGTTGTTGCTGATGCCCGTTGCAGGCTTGCAGGCACAACCATCAGCCGGTGAGTCAGAAGCCAGTGAGCAGCAGGCCGTTAGCGACGCTGATACCGGCAACAGCACCAGTGATGAGCAAAGCGACGCCGGCAACAGCGACACCGACCTGCCGGATATAGATAGCCAGCCCATTGACAGTGCGGATAGCCAGGGGCCGGGTCGTTTTATACCTTCGGAACAGATATCGCAGGACTTCGGTGTCTCGTTTCCGGTGGATATCTGAACCGCTGGGCAGATCCAGAGCCTTAAACGAAGCACACGTTTAACCGTTAAACCTGATCAGGGAAGTACGCATGAAACAAAAATACCTGTCTGAAGTCATTTATCAGATCTTTGCACTGATCATTGTGGTCATCGTGGTGCATGCCATTTATGTCGCCGTGATCAGACCCAACGCCGATATCATTCAGCAGCAACAGACGATGATGCAGGAGGCCGACGAGGACTATGTGCCCGATCGTTCCATGTACATCGTGCTGCGCGACTTCGAACAGGAAACCTGTATTATTCTGTTCTTCTGGGCACTGTCCATCATTGGCATGAAAACCGTGCGCACCATGCGCGAGCGTTCGCTGCTCGATCGTGAGCTGCTGCAGGTGTCTGACGGTACCAGTATTCTGCCCGAAGACACCCGGCACTTTGCGCGACCGGTGCAGGCATTGCCGGAGAGGGAGCGCAGTTATCTGCTGCCACGGGCACTTCTCGCCGGTCTGCATCGCTTCGGCACCACACGTGATGTGCAGGACGTGTCTGCTACGGTGCGCGATATCTGCGACAACGAATCCGAGCGCCTTGAAAGTGAGCTGGCCATCGTGCGCTACATCGCCTGGGCCATCCCTTCGATCGGCTTCCTGGGTACCGTACGCGGTATTGGTACCGCACTGGGCCAGGCACATCAGGCTGTTACCGGCGACATTCTTGGTGTCACCGTCAGTCTGGGCGTTGCCTTCAATTCCACATTCGTCGCACTGGTTACCAGCATTGTGCTGATGTTCCTGCTGTATCAGCTGTCGCTGGTGCAGGACCGACTGGTGATGGACAGCCAGACCTACTGCGATGACCACCTGATCCGCTACCTGCAGATGCCGGGTCGCAGCACACCACAATCCGGCCATGATGAGGCGGTGCAGCCAGCATGACCAGCGCCGTCCTGGAACTGAATGATCACACTATCAACCTGTATCAGGATGGCGACCTGATCAGCAGTAGCCCGGGGTTTGCCCTGAGTCTTGCCGGGCAAACACAGTTCGGCCAGAGCGCGGCCGAACAGAGTCGCCTGCATCCGGTCAATACCCACAATGAGTTCTGGCACCGGCTGAGCATGACGCCGTTGACGAGACCGCTGGCGCATTACCGGCACAACGCCGATATCGCACACGCGCATCTGCTGAATATCGCGGAGTCCAGCGATTTTGAAGGCGATGTGGTGATTGCCGTGCCCGGCAGTTTCAGTCGGGATCAGCTCGCGATTCTGGGCGGCGTACTTGCTAAAAGCCCGTTTCGTGCCGCCGCCATGATGGATACGGGCCTGTTCTATGCCAAGTCGCACATGGCCGGGCAGCAGCGTCTGGTGTTCGCCGACCTGCAATTGCATCAGTTCAGCCTGACCCTGTTGAGCCGCGATCAACAACAGATCAGACGCGAGTCGGTGGCGGTGGTGCAGGGGGCGGGCTGGAGCAATGTGGCAAACGCCCTGGTCCAGGTCATCAATGATGCCTTTATTCAACAGTCGCGCTTTAATCCTCAGCACAGCGCGTTCTGGGAGCAACATCTGTACAACGAGCTGCCGGACTATCTGCAGCAGATACGCACCGGTCAGGCCGATTTTATGGTCAGCATCACCACCGACAAAGCCACCCATCAGGCGCGCGTCAGCGTCGCCGAACTGGTGGAGAGTCTGGAGCCGGTATTCCGCCGTATCAATCAGCAGTTGCAAATGCTGCTCGGCGACACCCCGGCCCCGGTACTGATATCGGAGCGGGCGGCTGCCATTCCCGGTCTGGAAAACAGCCTGCAGGTCCGCCAGTCCCCGTTAGGCGGTGAACAGTTGGCGCAGGCCTGTGTGCAGGCCAGCGCATCACTGTCGGTAAACGGGTCTGACATGCCATTTATCAGCGTCTGGCGGCAGCCTGAAGCGGCGGCCGAAGCGGATCTGCAAACAGCGCCGGCGCGTGTTGTGGCGACCCATATGGTGCTGGACCATAACGCCTACCCGATAGCCGTGTCAGATGATAATGAGACTGTCACACCGTCGGCTTCTGCCTCTGTTTTAATACAGGCCCGGGCCATTGCAGCGGGCCGGACCCTGTTTGCCGGCGACACCCTGAGCGTTGACGAAGGCGTCGAATTGTCATTGATACGGGTGCATCATGGCGGGGCGTAGACGCAAACGCGCTGCCGTGAACCCGATGGGGCTGGCGTTTCTTGACGTCATGTCCTGTGGTTTTGGCGCCGTGGTACTGATTTTTCTGATTCTGGACCACACCGCTACCGAGGCACGTAACGAGGCCGATCCGAACCTGACCGCAGAGGCCCGTTTGCTAGAGGAAGAGGTGCTGGAAGGCGAAGAACAACTGTTTCAGGTACGCAATACGCTGGACGAAGTCAGTCTGGAGGTGGTGGCGGCACAAGGGCTGGCCGATCGCATACAAAGTGATATTGATGACTTCATGTCGCAGCTTGCCGCGCTGGAAGGAAATTCCATGGCAACTGAGGAAAGCCTGGAAGATTTGCGCGCTGACATCCGGTCGTTGGAAGAAGAGTTGTTGCGTTTGCAAACCAGCGCCGTGGAAGAACAGGGTGACAGCAGCCGCGAATTTCTCGGCGACGGTGACCGGCAGTACCTGACCGGCATGTTCCTGGGCGGCAACCGGATTCTGATCCTGCTCGATACTTCCGCCAGCATGCTGGATGACACGTTGGTCAATATCATACGTATCAGAAATATGTCGGATGAGGTGAAGCTGGCTGCCCCCAAATGGCAACGTGCAGTGCGCATCGTGGAATGGATCAGCAGCCAGTTGCCACTGGTCAGTCAGTACCAGATTGTCGGCTTTAATGAGACCGCCAGCGCGGTGATGGCAGGTACTGAAGGCCGGTGGCTGGAAGTGGCCGACCGCGATGAACTGAATGAGGTGGTCAGGGCGGTCCAGTCGACATTGCCCGGTGGTGGCAATAATCTGCAACGGGCATTTGCCGCCGTGGCAGCGATGAACCCGAGACCGGACAATGTGTATTTGATCACAGACAGCCTGCCGACGCAGGGATCAGGCAGCCGCAATGCCACTACGATCAGCCCCAGGGAGCGGCTGGAGCTGTACCAGGAAGCGCTGGAATCGATGCCGGCCAATATTCCGGTCAACACCATCCTGCTGCCAATGGAGGGTGACCCGGCTGCGGCAGCAGCTTACTGGCAACTGGGTGTGTTGAGCGGCGGTTCTTTTATTACACCATCACGCGATTGGCCCTGAGACTATGAAAAAACGAAAACGCGAAGAAGACGGTGCCACCATAGCGTTTCTGGACGTCATTTCCTGTGGCTTTGGCGCCATCATCCTGCTGTTGATGATTACCGAGAATTCCGCGCCGGTGACACTGGAGAGTGCGCCCCAACAGCTTGAACAGCCTGTTGCGGAGTTGCAGCAGGAGTTGTTCGAAATCCGTGGTGAAACCCGGACCCTGAACCGCGAGCTCAACGCCCGGCGCGAACAGTTGTCTGCTTACCGCGAGCGCGTGGCGCGGCTGGAACGGGAGATGTCGAATATTCGCGGGCGTTATGAAACCTCGACCGAGCTGGCGGAAGAGCGCGCCGAGGAGGAAAGCGAACTGGCCATTGCGCGGCAATCGCTGACCGCAGAAATGGAACGCCTGCTGGGCCAGGAGTTTACCCGCAGCAACAATGTCATCGGCGGCATCCCGGTCGACAGCGAATACATTATCTTCCTGATCGATACCTCGGGTAGTATGTTTTACAACGCCTGGCCGCGCGTGCTGGAGATGGTCACCGAAGTCCTGGATATCTATCCCGAAGTCAAAGGCATCCAGATCATGAACGACATGGGCGATTACATGTTTCCCAACTACCGTGGGCAATGGATTCCGGACACACCGGCACGCCGTCAGGCGATGATCAGTGCACTGCGCAACTGGGCGCCATTCAGTAACAGCAGCCCGGTTGAAGGTATTACCCGTGCCATCAGTACCTTTTACCAGACCGGCCAGCGGGTCAGCATCTATACCTTTGGCGATGATTTCCTGCCCGGGGGCTCGATCACCCGCGTGGTCGAGACGGTGGACAGAATTAACCAGGCCGATGCCAGTGGGAATCGTCTGGTGCGTATTCACGCAGTCGGATTTCCGGTATTGTTTGATCTGGACCCGCGTTATCACGACAGCCTTTACCGTTTTGCCACGCTGATGCGGGAACTGGCGGAACGCAATGGCGGCAGTTTTGTCGGACTTAATTCATATCAATGACCACGGTATCAGGCAACGACTCAGATAAAACCAACATAAAAGCAACAATGGAGCAGGCAGTGAGAAGCGAGATCAAACCAGGTATTCTTTCATCCTTGTGGCACTACGCACGCACCTTTGTCCTGTTGCCACTGGGCGCATTGACGCTTGGCGCCTGCGGCGCAAGCACTGTTACTGTCGAAGGCAGCTATCCCAGCCCCAATATTCCGCCCTTGCCGATGACGCTCGGTGTGTACTACAGCGACGCCTTGCGCAATCACGTGTACACCGAGCGCACCGATGCCGGCAAGGATGAATACCTGGTCAACAGCGGCGCTTCCCATGTGGAGCTGTTCAACACGGTTCTGCCGGCGATGTTTCAGCAGGTGGTGGTGCTGAATGATCCGGCGATGGCGAATGAACGTGGCGTCGACGCGGTCTTTATACCCAATATCGACGAATTTCAACTCGGCATGCCGCAGAAAACCCGGCTTGACGCCTATGAAGTCTGGGTCAAATACAATATGCGGCTGACCGCGCCCGACGGCGGTTATATCGCCGACTGGGTGATGACCGCCTACGGCAAGACCGGACAGGAAACGTTTGGCAGCGCCGAGGGTGGCATCAATGATGCGTCAGTGGCCGCGATGCGGGATCTGGCGTCGAATTTTTCCATCAGTTTTACCAATGTCCCTGAAATCAGGGACTGGTTGCAACCCCGTTTGCAGTAGTGTGACCAGGAATCTGCAGGAGTCGGCATGAGAGCAAAAATCACCATGGCAGGACTGGCGCGAACAGGCATCTACCTGATCGCAATGTTGGCAGGCGGACTGGCGCTGGTCGCGTGTACCACCACAACCATTGATGAATTTCGCCAGGGTGATACCGGTATCAATACCGGCGAATCGATTGTCATACTGGGGCGGCGCCAGGGTGCTGCCTATGAAACCCGGGAAGAGTTTGTTCAGTGTGTCGGCGAACGCATGGGCCGCGGCAATGGTGCCATCACAGTGGTGCCGGAACAGATTTTTGTTGACGCATTGTTCCCGTGGTTCGAGCCACGCACCGCACCGATGCGCAGCGAAGATCTGCAGCAACTGATGGCACAACCGCTGGTGACTGACAAAATGGCCGAATTTGGTGTGCGCTATATCGTATGGCTGGACGGTCAGACTGAAACCACCAATCGCATGGGCTCGATTTCCTGTGCCGTCGGCCCTGGCGGTGGTGGCTGTTTCGGCTTCGGCTCCTGGGAAGATGCCTCCAACTTTGAAGCGCGGGTCTGGGATGTGTCATCTCACACCGCCGTGGGGACCATCAGTGCCGATGCCAGTGGCCAGTCTTACGTGCCGGCCGTGTTTGTCCCGATTCCGCTGATTGCCAGGGTGGAAGCCAATGCCTGCAACAGCCTTGCCGACCAGCTCAAGCTGTTTGTTCAGGGTAGCTGAGGCCATGCCTGCCAGCGTGCGAATCCGAAATTTTAACAGGAGGAGTGACATCATGAGGCTGCGCAGTACCCGACACTGGTTGTTAGTGACATCGGCTCTGATACTTGCCGTGGGCCTGCAGTCCTGTGCCGTCAATCCTGCTACCGGACAACCCAATCTGGTGTTGATGAGCGAGTCGCGAGAGCTTGAAATCGGTCAGGAAGAACACGAAAAAGTGCTCGCCAGCATGCGTGTACTTGAAGACCAGCGTGTTAACGAGTACGTCAGCGAAGTCGGCCAGCGTGTTGCGCAAGGCAGTCATCGCAATGATCTGGAATATACATTCACTGTCATTGACAGCCCTGAGATCAACGCCTTTGCCTTGCCCGGCGGTTATGTCTACATCAACCGCGGGCTGCTGTTGTATCTGAAGTCCGAAGACGAACTGGCCGCTGTGCTGGCGCACGAAGTCGGTCACATCACCGCGCGTCACGCCATTCAGCAACAGGCGCGCGGGCGGCTGGGCAATGCCGCCGCAACAGTCGGTGGTGTCGTTGCCGCTGTGGCTACCGGCAGTGGCTATATTGGTTCCGAGCTGGCGCAGATCGGTTCCATCTGGGCGGCTGCCGGCGTCAGTGGATTTGGTCGCGACAATGAACTGGAAGCCGACAGCCTGGGCGCCGAATATCTGTACAACGCGGGCTACAATCCCCGGGCCATGATTGATGTGCTGTCGGTGTTAAAAAACCAGGAAGACTTTAACGTGCGCGTTGCCCAGCGCCAGCCAACCTACCATGGTCTGTTTACCACCCACCCGCGCAACGATGTGCGTCTGCAGCAGGCCGTTGCCCAGGCCGGCAATCTGCCCGACGATGAAGCGCGCGAAAGCGACCACGCCGTGTTTCGCAGCCACATGGACGGACTGTTGTTCGGCGAGAACACCAGTGTCGCCAGCGACCGCAATCGCTACTATCAGGACCTGATGAGTTACACCATGGTTTTTCCTGATAACTGGTCTGTCAGCGACACCACCACCACCGTGTTAGCCCGCAGCCCGGGCGGCGGTGCCAGTATCGGGGTGGAAGCGCAACGCCTGCGCGAGAACAAGGAGCCCCGACTGTACATCAGGGAAAACCTTGGAATCACTGATCTGCAACGCTCCGAGCCGTTGTCGCAATATCGTCTGTTAGGGCATACCGGTGTTCATACCAATGCCGATGGGCACCAGGAGCGCATCGCGGTATTCTATTTGGGGCCACGTGTCTTTGTTATCCGGGCAGAAATCGAGGAGTCCGAGATGAGCGAAGATCTGGAGAGTCTGCTGTTCTCCTCCATTCGTACATTCCGTCCGATACAGACCAATGAACGTTCAGCGAGCAATGGTCTGCGGGTGCGCTATGTGCAAGTGACCCAGGGGTTTGACTGGGGCGCGCTGGCGGCAGCCAGCCCGGTGACACAGTACCCGGAACAGACTCTGCGTCTGCTCAACGGTTATTACCCGATTGGCACGCCCGAGTCGGGAGAATGGATAAAGATATTGCAATAAACAACTCAATACAAAGATCCGCTGGACAAAAGCGAAAGCCAAATAACAAAAAGGTAAAACATGAACAACAAAAACAGAATTAAAACGCTGGTCGTTGCTGTCGCCATAGCGGCCTCGGTACTGACACTGGTCAGCCTGAGCTCGGCGCAGGATAATGCGCCGTCCGGTGTGATCGAAACCCGTAGCCATGTGTTCACGCCCGTCGCCGATGGTATCTATCATGTTACCGGCACCGGCGCCGTCAACCTGATCAGTCACGCCATGCTGATCGAAGGCGAGCATGATCTGTTGGTGGTGGACTCACACGTGTCACCCAATGCCGGTATGGCCCTGATCGACGCCATCAAGTCTGTCAGTGCCAAACCCGTACGGTATCTGATCAACACGCACTACCATTTTGATCACGCTCACGGTAACCAGGTGTTCCCGCAGGATGTCGAAATCATCGGTCATCGTTATACCCGTGAGAAGCTTAGTGGTGAACTCGGTAATGTGCTGGAAGAGTCCACCTTTATCAGTTTTACCGAAGGCGTACCCGGCCAGATAGAACAGATGCAGGCGCAACTGGCCACCACTGAAAACACCGATGAACGGGCGGAGTTGCAGGGGCGTATCGCAGTGCAGCAGGCCCACCTGAATTCACTGGCCGGTATTGAACCCACGCCTCCCAATATTACCATTGAAGATTCCATGAGCATCTTCCAGACCGTACGTGGCGGTGGTCGTGAAATCCAGATCGCGCATCTGGGTCGCGGGCATACCGGCGGAGATGTTGTGGTCTTTCTGCCGGAAGAAAAAATCATCTATACCGGTGATTTAATGGTGCCATTTCTCCCTTATATGGGCGATGCGCATGTTGATGAATGGCCGGATGCACTGGAAAGGTTAAAGACGTTTGACTTTGATACCTTGTTGCCCGGCCATGGGCCGATTGTCGAAGGCAAAGAGCGCATTGATATGCTGCAGGCCTACCTGCGTGATCTGTGGAGCAACACCGAGGCACTCAAGCAGCGGGGTCTGAGCGCTGAGCAGGCTGCCGAGCAGATTGACATGACCGCGCACAGCGGCAACTACCCGCAGATTCGCGGGGCCGGCGCCGATGTGCGGGCTATCCGTCGCATCTATCAGTTACTGGATGAAGCCTGATGACGTTGTAAATTTAGTGCCTGGGTTGTTTAAGCAGCCTCGGCGCTAATATCCTGCAGCGCCTTCACCAGTACCTCGGGTTCCTGCGCGCCGGAGATCAGGTACTTGTTGTTGATGATGAATGCGGGTACGGAAGACACGCCAGCCTGTTGGTACTTGGCTTCGTCTTCACGCACTTCCTCTGCATACTGATCCGACGCCAGTACCTGCCCGGCAGCTTCTGCATCCAGTCCGATTGATTTAACACAGCCCATCAAAACGTTGGTGTCAGATACATTCAGCGCTTCGCCAAAGTACGCCTCAAACAATGCCTGCTTCATTTCCGTTTGCTTGCCCTGCTCATCAGCCCATTTGACCAAACGGTGGGCATCAAAGGTATTGGCGGTCAGGCGTTCCTGCAGTTTTTCGAAGTTGACGCCAAGGTCTTTGGCGATCGCCATCATATTGGCCTGCGCGTCGCGCATCTCGCCTTCGCTGCGGCCGTATTTTTTGGCCAGTGCAGGCAGGATGGGCTCACCCTGGCCGCTGTGGGTGGGGTTGAGTTCAAAGGCATGCCACTGCACCGTGAACTGGTAATCCGGCTCCAGTGCCTGCATGGCGCGCTGCAGGCGGGCATAACCGATCGCGCACCAGGGGCAGGCGATGTCGGAGACAATATCTATCTGCATTTTGTTCATGGTCAATCCTTACAACATTCCGGGTGGGTCAGCTCGTTTGAGATGGACTCTCTATTTTGACAGAGCTGATTGTACATGCTCGCCCAGGCCCTTGCCGGCCTCCTGCATGGTCAGGTAGGTCTGATCGGCGCCTGCCGCGATAATACGGGCCACATGGTCTTCGTACAGGGCATGAGAGATTACCGCCCCTGTGAATCCGCGTGCCCGCAGCTGGCGCGCAGCGAACACCTTGGCATCTACCAGATCCATTGCCAGCACCACTGCGCGGATGCCGGAAAAGTCGGCACCATGCCAAAAGTTCGAGTCTTCAGCGTCGGTGTACAACACTTTGCGCCCTTTTTCGATCTGGGCGGCGACCCGGTACGGATCCGACTCAAGTCCAATAACAGAATTGCCGCCCGCCACCAGATAATCATAAGCCGCCGAGCCGGTACGGCCCATACCCAGTATCAGCACCTGTGCATCGCCAAACTCCGCCGGTTCCTCGTCGGGGTGTTTGCTTTTACGTTCAAATGCGCCGAGAAAGCGTTGAAAGCGCGTAAACAGGGGATGCGCAAAGCGGTTCAGCGGCGCGGCAATCACAAATGAGATTGCTACGGTCAACGCCAGCGGCACAATCCATTCAGGCAGCACTGCCGCTGACACGATCAGGCCGAATTCACTGTAGGCGGTCAGGCTCAGGCCGGCGAGCATGGCATTGCGCGCGCGCAGCCGGAACAGGATGAGGATAAAGAAAAACAGCAAACCCTTCAGCGGCAAGATAAGGGCAAACACTAATGCGAATGCCAGGTCGCTCATATCGGGCAGGCCCTGCATGCCGATTTCCAGAAAGAAACCGACCAGGAAGATTTCCTTCAGACTCCACAGGGAGTTGGACATCTCGGTGGCGCGCTTGTGATTGGCTAGCAACACGCCCATCAACAGTGCGCCGATTTCCCCGCTAACGCCCACCATCTGGAACCCGTAGCCACCTATAACCAGGGCCAGCACCATGCCCATCAGCACGAGGATTTCATCGTGGCCGCTGAGGTCGAGCAATTTATGCAATACCGGTCGCAGCAGAGGCAGGCCAAGAATCCACAGCGCCCAGATGGACGGTGTCTCCCCGCTCCACACGGCAATGACGCCCAGTGCGATGATGTCCTGAATGATCAGAATGCCGATGGCAACCCGGCCGTGGAAGGCGCCGATCTCTCGCTTGCCTTCCAGTATCTTGGCGGCCAGCACCGTGCTGGAAAAACCCAGGGCCATGGCGATCAGCAGGGCCGTATTCCAGTCCAGGTCCATGAAAAAGTAGATGCCTGGCGTAAACACACCCACGGTGATGGCGAAATGAATCAAACCGCCACCGATTACCTGGGGTTGCACAAGCTGGCTGATCTTGAGCTTCAGCCCCACTGTGAACAGCAGCATCAGCACACCGAGGTGGGCGACATAATGCAGAATGTCCCCTGCCGTTTCGGGCAGGCCGAGCATGGGGCCAAAGGCGTTCAGAGCGAACCCCGCCGCCAGAAAACCCACCAGTGGTGGCAGCCCAATCTGTTTGACTAAAAGGCCCGCAAAAAAAGCAAAGCTGAGGACCAGCACCTCAAACATGTGGTATTCCTTTGATCCGAGTCAGGTAATTTTCAACGTGACTGTATTAAATTGTTCAATGGCACGCTAACTAGAGTAACATCATATTACACCTGCGCCACGGAACGAATTCCTGACCCAGTCAACGTCCCCGCAAAGCGCCGTTTCTATCGAGCACGACACACGAGCATCCGGAGCATCGCCCATGAAAGCCAGAATTTTCGTTTTTTTAATCACGGCCCTGTTTACACTGCCTGCCACACTATACGCGCAGGACTCAGCTGACGGTGTCTGGGACTTCGTCATGACTGGCCCGGCCGGCGATGTCACGGCAGTCGTCGATCTGTACGTCGATGGCGCCTCAGTGATCGGTCAGTTTCAACTGGAAGATGGCCGCGTGTGGCCGATCAGCAATGCCCAGGTCAACGGCAATACCATCAGCTTTGACCTGGAACGCGGCGACTCCGGTGTCATCTATGAAATGTCTGCCACCATTGACGGTGATCAGGCAACCGGCACCGCAACCGCGATGGGGACGACCCGCGAGTGGCGCATGACGCGAGCGCAGTAGGTTGGCGTTCCTGGTCACGTTGATCTTCAACCGCGCCAGGCTGCCATTTGGCTGAAAACCATTCTGCATACAACAAGAGAAACCCGGCATGCCAGTTCACATGATACGTCGCTTTCTGTTCATTGCATGGCTGGCGCTTTGCCTGCCCATTACTGCGTTTGCCCAGAACCCGCCGACACAACATACCGTCACCTCAGACGGGCATCCACTGGCCCTGTGGGAAAAGTCTGTTGCCAATCCCAAAGGCCACATACTGCTGCACCATGGCCGCACCTGGAGCGCCTTGCCTGATTTCGACTTGCAGGTACCCGGAGAAGATCTGTCGCTGATGGCAGGTTTTAACGCGCTGGGCTACAGTGTCTGGGCGCTCGACGCACGGGGTTATGGTGGCACACCACGCGATGCCAGTGACTGGCTGACGCCTGACAAGGCCGCACAGGATCTGGCGGTGGCACTGGACTGGCTGCACGAACGCACCGGGCAACAGATTAACGTGTGGGGCTGGTCATACGGGGCCATGGTGGCGCAGCTGACAGCCCAGCGTTATCCGCAGGCGATTCGCAGTGTCACGTTGTTCGGTTACCCAACCGACCCCGATGTGGAAGTGCCGGTTGCTGCGCAGGAAAGTGAGCCGGAACGCCGCATCAATACGGCCGAGGCCGCAGCCTCTGACTTCATTGTGCCCGGCTCAATCAGTGAAGCGGCCATTGCCGCCTACGTTGACGCGGCGTTGGCTGCCGACCCGGTAAGGGTTGACTGGCATCAGTTGCATCAGTGGAATGCGCTGGAGGGTGCGGCACTGGAGGTGCCGGTGCTGCTGTTGCAGGCCGAGTTCGACCCACTGGCAAACACCGATGCCCATGCCCGCCTGTTTGTGAACATCGCCAACCCCAACAAGCAGTGGGTTGTGCTTGCCGGCGGCGATCATGCCGCCTTGCTGGAAACCCCGCGGGCGCGGTTGATCAAGGCGTCAGTGGATTTTATTGAATGGCTGGCGCTGTAAGCCTCGGCTCATTCCGGATCGAAAAAGCCTCCCACGGTTGCGCCAATACCCGCACCCAATGCAATACAGATAGCAATCCATAGGCCGACATCGTCAGTTAATTGCCCGATAACGGCCCCCACCACAACACCGATGCTTACACCGATTCCGGTGGCCTTTTCTCTGTCTGTCATTTTGCTTTTCTGTTTATCTTTGCTCATATGTTAATGCCTGTTGGTTTCTGGCGCCGGTGTTCACGGCCCGGTGTCGCCCTGGGGTTTTAACATCGGTTAACGCAGGGGCTGGCCTTCATGGAAGCAGATCAATGGTCGGGTGGCAACTAGCCATTGGGAGATATGCGGGGTTGGGGGGTCAGCGGCCGATCAGTTTGCCCAGTTGCAGCTCCAGCCTGTTCGCCAGTTTCAGGGCGCGCCGGTCCTGTAAGGGATAGTAGAACCAGGGTTTGGCCAGGGCAGTGTCGGTTTGAAGGGACAACCAGTCTTCGGCAATGGGCAACTGCTCGGCACTGCGCTGACAAAAAGCGGCGCCTTGTTCATCGCTCATGATACTGAACGGATAGAACCCGCAGCGTCGCTTGCGTTCTGCAAGTGCCATCGCCAGCGTGCGGCGTTTGCCACGCCAGGCCGGCGCACCGGGCAGCCAGGCAACAAAGGGATTGCGCAGGTAACCCATCTGCTCAAAGTGCTGCCGGGCCTGCTGCTCATTGCCGGACTCACGGTAAGCGAACTGCCACTTGTGTTTCCGCAGTAGCTGCGCCTGGATCATGAACACGTCCGAGTACCAGGCGCCGGCGCTGCGCTGCTGGCGATTGATCAGGTACACCTGTTTTTTTTGCTCGAAGCTGACATCGTCAGGGCCGGTCTTGATACCCAGGCTTTTCAGAAATGCCGGTTGCAGGAAGCCTTTATGCTGACCGCTGTTGTACAGGGCCTGCCATTGATCAAGCTCGGCCCGCTGCAGAGGCCGCACCAGCTGCATGTCGTCCTGCAGGGTACAGATCAGCGTGTTGTCATCCACGGCGGCGCAGGCGCGCTGCATATTGCCATACAGACCGCCGTGTTTGCCGTCTGTATCGTCCGCCTCGGGCTGCACCACCGTGACGTCGGCCGCCAGCTCGGCCAGCACCTGGCGAGTCAGCGGGTCGTTGCTGTTATCGTCGTGGATGGTGATCGCACAGTGTGGCGCGCAGCGCCGGATGCTCTTGATGCAGTGGGCCAGGAACTCACCACGGTTGAAAGAGAACACCAGAAAGTGCAGCGGCCAGCCGGTGTGCTTGGAATCAGTCACGGAACCCCTAAAATGTGGCGTTAGTTGCCGGCATTATAGGGAGAGTTGTCGAGCAAGCAAAGCCGGTAATGTGCCGCCAGTCATCTCCACAGTCATCAGTCGTTGAGGCTGTTACGACCCGATGGCAGTCGTAACGTCTGATCTATTCACAAGAGCTTTACGTATCACCCGACCACTCAAAGATATCCCGTGCCAACCTATACCGGAGCTTAAATTAAATGAAAAAGTCTACATATCTACTGTTGGCAATGGCCATGCAGGCAGTCTTCTCTCCGCCAGCTTTGGCACAGGACGGCAGAACCGCTTTGGTGCCCTTGCCCTCCCTCGACGATTTCACGCGGGGTGAAGATGGCTGGGCCTTTGGCCTGGGCCTGGGTGTTGAATACGAGACGGCTTACGAAGGGTCGGATGAGTTCGGCGTCGAAGTCGATCCAGCCGGGGCGATTCAGTGGCGGCAGGGTGACAATATATTCTACTGGGCAGGTGAGGCGCTGGGATGGCGTGGACTGCGTTCAGACACCTGGCTATTCGAGGCCACTGTCGCTTTCGAAGAAGGGCGGGAAGAAGCTGACTCCGATGACGGCCGACTGGACGGACTGGGCGATACAGAAGAGGGCACTGAGCTGGTGCTGCAGGCGCGTCGTGCATTCGATGCTGACTGGCGTTACTGGCTGGATGGCCGGCTGATCACCGGCGATAACGGAAACCTTGGCCTTTTTGGCGCGGGACGCCGCTTCGGCAACCAGAACGACGGCTCCGGCTCGGAACTGGGTGTCGTTGCCGTGTTTCACGACAGCGAGCGTGCCAACAGAGATTTTGGCATCAACGCACGGCAATCAGCTGCATCGGGACTGAGTGAGACTGACGTGGGCTCAGGGTTCCGCTCGATCGGGCTCAATTACACCTACCGCAACACCATCAATGAGAACTGGCAGATTTTCGGCGAGGTGCTCTATGAATATTTTGGCAGCGACATTCAGGATAGCCCCATTGCACGCAGCAACTTTGAAGCCGAAGCAGGCGTGGGTTTCATTTACCTGTTCTAGGCCATTATTACCGCTGCCTGATGTGATTGTCGGCAGTTATATCGGCTGGGGCATCATGCAGAAAGCCATGGATCCGCTGCCAGCCTTGACGGCGTACCTGGCACGGGTGGAACAGCGTGAGGCGGCCAAACGCGCCAATGAACTGGACGATGCACTGATCAAACAGGACTGAGGTCGACGAGCCGAGCCCCCTGTCAATCAGGGGGCGGCAAGTTAGGTCCAGGTCTGCAATAACCAGAACCACAGGGGCAGCGTGATAAAACTCCCCAGCAATCCCAGCCCCACCAGTGCGGCAACAAAGCGCGGCGCCAGCGCTGCCCCGATCGCCAGCGCGCCGGCGGAGATCATCGGCGGCATGGCTGCCTGAAATACGACGACCTGCATCAGCAGGGGCTGCGGTTGCAGCAACCACAACATGCCCACCGCCGCCGCAGGCATCAGCAGCAGTTTAAAACCAAGCGCCATCATCAACGGCGCGGTCTGTCCGGTGTCCAGCTTCAGGCGTAACTGAAAACCCACAGCAATCATCACCACCGGCACCAGTGTTGAGGCAAGAGAGTCCAGCAGCAATGTCATAAATGCCGGGTAACTCCAGCCTTTTAAAACCAGGCCCAGCAACATGGCGACAAAGGCGGGGAACAGCAGAATCCTGCTCAGTATCTGCGGGCCACTGGGGCGGGTATCTGTGGTGGGACTAAACCAGGCCGCGAGGATGGCTGCGTAAGTGACCAATGCCAGGAATGATCCGGCCTGGTCGTAAATGATGGCAAATGGCAGCCCGGCATCGCCATAGAAGGCCTCCACCATGGGATAGCCGAGAAAGGAAGTATTGCCCAGCGGCAGCACCACCAGTAATGCACCGATAATATTGCGATCCCATTGCCACAGGCGGCCGGCAATCAGCACGGCACCGGCGGTCAGCGCCAGCAGTAACCAGGGTAGTGTTGCCGGTATCCACAGCTGGCCGGAAAATTCCAGCAGCGGCATTTTTTGCAACACCAGTGCCGGCAGGGCGACATACAGAACGTACTGGTTCAGCACCGGACCGGTTTCGGCCGGGAACCCTCTGACACGGCGCAGCAATGTGCCGATCAGCAGGTAGACCAGAACCAGTGCAAAATTTTCCATGTCAGCGTTGTCCCCTGCATTGACCTTGTTCGCGCTCAGGGCGCGATGGGGCCATACCTTACCATCAATCACTCGTTTCCAGCAGCCTGGCAGGGTAGTGTCCGAAAATGGCCAGCCGCATCCATAGGGTGGTGTTATTCTTGTGCCATGAATCTTGACGCTGACCATTGTTACCCGATCTTGCAGGCCCGCGACGCACGCTTTGACGGCCTGCTGTATGTCGGCGTGTCATCCACCGGTATTTACTGTCGACCGGTTTGCACGGTGCGCACACCGGGGCGCGATCGCTGTTCCTATTTTGCCAATGCCGCCAGTGCTGAAGCGGCGGGGTTCCGGCCCTGCCTGCGATGCCGCCCCGAGCTGGCACCCGGCAGGGCACCCGTCGACAGCGTCCGGCAAAGTGCCCGCGTATTGTTTGATACCATTCAGGGTGGGGCATTGGCCGATGGCAGCATGGAAGACCTGGCCATACGTTTTGGTCTCAGTTCGCGTCAACTCAGGCGCATTGTGCAGGCTGAGTATGGTGTTAACCCCCTCGCCATAGAACGCACGCGACGACTGCTGTTGGCCAAGCAGCTATTGACCGACTCATCACTACGCGTGGTGGATGTGGCGTATGCCTGTGGTTTTGCCAGCGTGCGGCAGTTCAATCGCCTGTTTGTGGAAGCCTATCGTATGAACCCCAGTGCGCTGAGGCAGCGCCAGTCTGCCGGTTCAGATAAAGGGATGAGTACAGCTACTGAAACCGGCATTCCATTACAGCTGGGTTTCCGTGGGCCACTGGCCTGGGAGGCATTGTCAGGGTTTCTTGCCGGCCGTGGCAGTGGCCGCACCGAGTGCCAGGTGGGCAATCAATATGTACGCACCATACGCATTGGCACGCACAGCGGCTGGATCGCAGCCCAACCGACTACAAAGTCAATTCTTAAGGTAGACGTATCGCCGTCACTGTTGCCAGTTCTGCCGGCATTGCAGATGCGCCTGCGCCGCTTGTTCGATCTGGATGCCAGCCCGTTGGTCATTGACAGTCAGCTGGGTGAAAACCCGCGACTGCGGCCGCTGGTTGAGCGCACGCCGGGATTGCGGGTGCCCGGCACGATCGATGGTTTTGAGTTGGCGCTGCGCGCCATCGTCGGTCAGCAGGTCAGCGTCAAATCCGCGACCACCGTTTTCGGACGATTCGTCGAACGTTTTGGTGAGCCGCTGGAAACCCCGTTCCCGTCGCTGGACCGATTGGCACCCGTGGCTGAGGACGTGGCGGCGGCCGATGTCGCACAATTGATTGCATTGGGCTTAACCGGCAAACGGGCGGCGACCGTGTTGCACCTGGCACGTGCAATCGCATCCGGACAGATCACGCTGGACTCTTCTGCCGACGCTGAACAAACCCGGGCGCAATTACTGGCGCTGCCCGGTATAGGTCCATGGACCACGGAATACATTGCCATGCGTGCGCTGGGTGATCCTGATGCGTTTCCGGCGTCAGATCTTGCGCTGTTAAAAATCATGGGCACTGACAAGCCCAAGATGCTGCAGGCGGAAGCGGAAGCCTGGCGGCCCTGGCGTGCTTATGCCGCCATTCATGTGTGGCATTCATTAAACGCCGGCGGTTGACCACCATTTTAAAAGGAGTCAGGTAACATGAGTACTTCAGCCTACCACAGTAACCTGCCATCGCCACTGGGTGTGTTGATGCTCACCAGTGACGGTAACGCGTTGACCGGCCTGTATATGGAGAATCAGAAACACCGTCCTGAGTTGCCCGTACACAGCGTCCAGGACGACAGTCGCTTTACTGCGGTTCGCCAACAACTGATGGCGTATTTTGCCGGTGAACTGCAGACGTTTGATGTGTGTCTTGACGCAGCCGGGACCGCTTTTCAGCAACGCGTGTGGCAGGCGCTGACGGCGATTCCTTTCGGCGCCACCGAAAGTTATGGCGGACTGGCGGCGCGACTGGGTAAACCGTCGGCGTCACGTGCCGTGGGTCTGGCCAATGGCCGCAACCCCATCGGAATCATTGTGCCGTGCCATCGCGTGCTGGGCGCCAGCGGCGCGCTGACCGGTTACGGTGGCGGTCTGGCGCGCAAACAATGGTTGCTGGCGCACGAACGCACTCAGTCCGACAGGTAGTACTCAACCGACACCACTACCCGAACATTTTTGATATGCGGGTTGTTGCGGTCGCGATTGCTGATACTGAACTGTCCCTGCGAGGCGTTGCGGATTTTGCCCAACTCACTGTTGGAGTCATCGGCGAATTTGATCGCCGCTGCCCGCGCTTCACGCGTTGCTTCCTCGATCATTGCGGGCTTGATGTCATTCAGGCGGGTGAACAGATACTCGGGTTGCAGGTGGTACTCGGCGCCGGAAAACACAATACCTTCACGCCCCAGATCCGACAGTGAGCTCATCAGTCCACGCACCAGTTCGATATCAGAGGAATACACGGTCAGGGCCTGCGTGGCCGTATAGCGGAACTCGGCGCGTGAGCCGTCGCCATAGGACTGTGCCAGTCGATCGGTAATAGCCGGAGGCGCCAGGGTAACTGCGGATGCGGGCAGACTATTGCTTTCCAGAAACGCACGGATACTGGCATTGTTACTGTCGATCGTCGCGTACAGTGCGCCCAGGTCATTGTCGGCAGCGGTGTATTGAATCGGCCAGATCACGATGTCAGCCACATGCTCCTGTTCTGCCAGGCCCTTGACCGTGACCGTTCGCTCATACTCCTTGACGGTAACCGCAAAGCTGCCCAACAGAAAACCCAGGCTGCTCAGGCCCAGCACAAGTGACACACCCAGAACAATGGCGCTGGTACGGGAAACAGATCTCACAGTAATATCCTCCGGAGTTAACGACATCCGATGAGGATAACGGACGCTGGCTGACTGCTGGCTGAACGGCGGGGCTCTTTGCTGTCGATCAGGGTCAGGCCGGCATCGGCAAAAAGCGCCTGCCAGCTTTCCAGGGTGCGGAAAAACCAGGGGGCAGGATCGGTGAATTGCGCAGCGAGGCCGTCGTTGAATCCCTGCCACGACCCCTGGCGCCAACCGTCACGATAAGCCTCATCACCGCAGGCCACGACCGGATGCAAGGTTTGCACAAACAGCTTGCCGCCTGGATTGAGTAATGCAGGTGCAGCCTGAAACACAGTCGCAGTAGAGCTCTCCCCGAGCATTGAGAAGTTACACACCAGAGCGTCGAAGCGCCGCTCAAGCGCATGCGTGAGCAAGGCTTCGTAGGTCAACACATGAAACTCGCCGTCCCCTGCCTGTCGCGCCGCATCAATCAGCCCGGGCACTACATCGACACCGGTGACCTGCATGCCGCGTGCAGCCAGGGCCCGAGCCAGCCAGCCTTCACCGCAACCGATATCAAGCACTGTGGCCGGGTTATGCTCAGTGAGCGCATCAATAATGGCGCGATCAGTCACGGTTCTGCGCGACTCAATCTGTTGCTCACGCACGGCAGCAATCCACGGGGTAGCGTTGTTGCACCAGGACTGGATTATTTTGTTATCGCTCATAGCGGGTTTCGTCACCAAACCAGGGGTCATTGCGTTGCAATCGATGGGTAGCAGGCGCAAGATAACATGACATCAAGTCAACGCGAAGTCGGACAGCAAACCAGTAAGAGTCCCGGCCAGAAGGTATGCGCATGTCAAAATCCCAAATGAACAGTTCACCCATCTCCAAGTCTGTCTACAAAAAAAGGTTGCTGGACCTGCAGGTAGAACTGGTGAAACTGCAACGCCATTTTATCGCCGGCAATGACAAGATTCTGATTCTGTTTGAGGGGCGCGATGCCGCTGGCAAGGACGGTGTCATCAAACGCATTGTGCAGCACCTCAGTCCGCGCGAGACGCGTGTGGTCGCATTGGGTAAACCGTCGGATCGCGAGCAGTCGTCGTGGTACTTCCAGCGTTATGTGCCGCATTTGCCGGCGGCCGGCGAAATGGTGCTGTTCAATCGTAGCTGGTACAACCGCGCCGGCGTCGAGCGCGTGATGGGTTTCTGTTCACTGCCCGAGTATGAAGAATTCATGGGTTCGGTGGTTGAGTTTGAGGACATGCTGGTGCGCTCGGGCGTGAAGATGATGAAGTACTATCTGGATATTTCCCGACAGGAACAGGAAAAGCGGTTGCAGGCGCGCAAGAGCGATCCGCTGAAGCAGTGGAAGATAAGCCCGATCGATGCAAAGGCCATGGAATTCTGGCAGGACTATTCGCTGGCACGTGATGAAATGCTGGCACGCACCCATACCGTCGCCGCGCCCTGGACGATCGTGCACGCTGATGACAAACGTCAGGCCCGGCTCAATGTGATCAGCGACATTCTTACCCGTCTGCGTTATGACGGCAAGGATCAAACACTGGTGCAGCCGGACACAAGAGTTGTGCTGGCATATGATCGGGAAAACTTCGACAATAATCGCCTGGCCAGCTAAAGTGCCATGTTGATTTGTATAAATCGAGGCCCCGGTATGAATCCGGGGCCTGCTATCAGTGGCCAATCAGAACCGGAATGTATAACGGAACTTGACAGTCAGGTCTGAGAACGCAGACTCAAACGTGTTGTCTTTGTCCCGGTCCTGCATATTGTAGTTCAGCACAATAAAACCCTCCTGGCCGGCGCGCGGTATCCACTGAACACGCGTGTTGATACCCAGCTCTTCCGACAGGTTGTCGTACTGCAACAGGCTGATCCAGTACAGTGTCGAAGAAAAAGCCACCTGCGTCGATACCGATGTCAACCGTGCGACAAAGTCGCCTTGTGGCAGGCTGATATCATTCCAGTCATAGTTGGCTGACAAGACAAAAAAGCGTGACTGGTTCCATGTCACCGAGCCGCTGATGTTGGTGCGTTCACCGTTGTAAAAATCACCTTGCAGGTAGTTCAACCGACCTGACAATCGTCGCTGGCCACCAGTGTTAAGGCTGATTTCGCTTTCCGAGAACTGATACTGCCCCGGCTGAATCGCTACCTGCCGGTTCTGGTCCGAGTAAATGGTGAACGGTCGTAGCACATTTTCGTCATTGCGCGTGTGCGACAGGCTGATGCCGTCCCGGGTATTGGTCTGCAGCTCCAGCAGCCGATACACCAGCGCCTGGCTTTGCAGTCCGCCTTCAAGACGTTCGATGCGCTGGGCATCAATGCCGGCGAACGCGGTCTGCCAGACAGTGCCGCCAAAGAAGTGCGTGTAACCCACATCGGCTGTCAGGTCGCGTACATCGGCGCGGTTGATATAACCCATCGCCGGATTGAAGTTGCGCTGCACCTCTTTGTAGGCCATGCGACCTCTGAGACCCGTCGCGTTGGGCATGCGCAAACCAAAGCCGAAGGAGGCGTCGTCGCCATCCAGTCCGGGGGTCTCGGATTGCTGGAACCAGGCGTCTGCTTCCACGGTACGACCACTGGCCAGGCGATTGTTGAGGTATTTGAAATCGACACCCATCACACTGTTGTCGACATTGGAGGCCGGGTCACCATTGGTATAGATGAAACCGATGCCCGAGTCTTCCAGCACGTTGGCAGAGATGCGGGTGACAAAAAGGTCAGAGGCATCAACCGCGCCAAACTCATCCTGGCGGATGGCCAGCGTGCCGATATTCCAGCGGCCGACACGACCGCTGATGCGACCGCCATAGTTGATGTCCACCGGCGCGCCGTTTTCGCTGAGTCCCAGCCGGCGGGAGAAAAACGGTCGGGCATTTTCCCGACTACCCAGTGAGGTGGCGTCATTGCCGCTGGCCATACCACCGATGTTGCCGAACTGAAACAGATCGGAGTCATTCAGGAAAAAGTCGCGCTTTTCCGGGAAGAACAGATTGAAACGGGTCAGGTTAACCTGGCGGTTGTCCACCTCGGTGGCCGAGAAATCAGTGTTGATGGTCAGCGCTGCATTGAGCGACGGAGTAATCCGGTAAAAGGCATCCAGTGATGGTTCGGTGGACGTTTCTTTGGTAACCGGATCGTATTCGCGGCGGCGGTTCACTGACAGCGACGGTACCAGATCCAGCCCGACGCCTTTACTGATACCGCTGATGCCGGTCATCTGCCCGGATACGCTCGGATTGTAGGTACGGTTTTGCGAAACCCAGGCCATCTCTTCACCGCGGCGACGAATGGCGCGGCCAAAATTGAAACCCCAGGTCTCAATCGCCGGATCAAACGGGATTGATTTGAACGGTATCTCCAGTTCCGCAATCCAGCTCTCGCCATCCACACTGGTGGCGACATCCCAGATGGTATTCCAGTCCAGGGAGAAGCTGGTGACACTGGTATACAGCGAGTCGTGGCGGGCGGCATTGAGATTGGTTTCAAAACGGTAACCGGCGCGGCCGGTATTAAACGGATCCAGAATCACCACCAGGCGGTCATCGGAAGGCATGCCCTGACCATGGCGAATCACCGGTGCTGCAATCAGCTCCGGCTCGCTGTCGAACATGCGGGCGGCGACATACAGCGCGTCGTCGTCATAAACCACGTATACCTCGGTGCGCTCGGAGGTCGGTGTGCCATTGCCTGGTCGGGTCTGGTGGAAATCAGTAATGACATTGGCCTGCTGCCACACCGCATCATCAATGATGCCATCAATCACCGGTGGCTGGTCGACACGAACTGCCCGGAACTGGCGTACGGCATTGGTGGGCAGTGATGACGTGTCCGTGTCGTCAGGGATTAACGGGGACTGGGCCCAGGCGGTCACACTGAAAGCAGAGGCACAGAACAACAGGCAGGAACCTGATACGGCGGCGATTTTTATTGGCATTATTTAATACATCCCGACAACGTGAACCATAAGGGCAAAATAAGCGCATGATATTAATGCACTTTCGCAGGCAATGTAAGCAATTCCCGACAGCGACGGGTAGATTCGCGGAAGGCTGGGTGACTGTCGGCGGTCCGGGGACAGGCGCTGCGTGTTGGCGTATGATGGAAGAAACGCGCGAATAACAAAAACAGGTTGGAGCCACACATCATGAAACTGCCACCTATTAACTACCGTCTGTCCGCATGGTTGCTGATCATGACCATGGTCACCGGTGCGGGTTTTAACGCCGTCAGCGCCCAGGATTTAAATCAGAGCTGGGTCACCGCCTGGGCCATGAGCCCCAGCACCCTGCCGCCGGGCATGTTGCCTGCCGAAACTGCAGACCATAACGAATTTGACGGCCAGACCCTGCGCCTGATTGCCCATGTCACCGCAGCCGGTGATACTGTCCGAATCCGCCTGTCCAATAGCCACGGCAACCAACCCCTGCACATCGGCGCTGCCAGCATTGCCGAGCAAAGCAGTGGCACGGGGATTGATATTGCTACCCTGCAAAGCCTCAGTTTCGGCGATCAGACGAGCATCATTATTCCGCGTGGCGCCACCGTGTTCAGCGATCCGCTGCCCTTTCCGGTGGCGGCCTTTAGCAATCTTAGCATCAGCCTGTATCTGCCTGAGCCCTCTGGTTTGCCCACAACTCACCGGGCGGCCATGCAGACCTCGTTTGTCAGTGAGTCGGGTGACCTCACCCGCGCCGCCAGCATGGACGATGCGCATGAGATTACCTTCTGGCACTACCTGACCGCCATTGACGTCAGCGGCGGCGAAGCCGTGTCTACCATTGTCACGGTGGGCGATTCGATTACCGACGGCGTCGGCTCCACGGTCGACACCAACAACCGCTGGCCAAATCTGCTGGCGCTGCGTCTGCGCAATGAAGCCGGTATGCCCACTTATGCCGTCGCCAATGCCGGGCTCAGCGGCAATCGCGTGTTGCATGAACGCTCGCCGATGTTTGGTGAAAACCTGCTGGCGCGTTTTGAACGCGACGTGCTGGCGTTGAGCAATGTCAGTCATATCGTATTGCTGGAAGGCATCAACGACATGGGCATGTCGGTGAGCATGGCCACCGATCAGCAGGTCAGCGCCGGGCAGATCATTGCCGGGTACCGGCAGGTCGCGGAACGCGCCCGTGCGCACGGCATCAAGGTGATCGGAGCGACGCTGACGCCGTTCGAAGGCGCGGGCTATTTTAGTGAAGCCGGGGAGGCCAAGCGCGAAACAGTCAATAGCTGGATTCGCAATAGTGGTTTCTTCGACGCCGTCATCGATTTTGAGTCCGCTGTCGCCGATGAAAACAACCCGGATCGTCTGCCCGCGGAGTACACCTCGGATAACCTGCATCCCAATGATGCCGGTTATGCGGCGATGGCCAACAGTATCGACTTATCCATTTTTGACCAGGAGTAAATGTTTTGAAACATTCCCGTTTTTTATTGTTGTCACTGACTGCCAGCCTTGCCGGATTTATCGCCGCCTGTTCCGGGCCCGAAACCCCCGCGCCGACGTCACCATCGGCCATGGACAACATGGCCGGGCAGGTTGCGGAGCAGCAAGCAGCGGCGGACCCGGAAACCATGGCACAAGCCGCATTGGCGGCCGAGATTACCCTGGGCAGACTGGTCAAACGTTTATGTTCCTCGGTGCTGGTCAGTGGCCGCACGGTCGATCATGTGATGGCCAATGAGCTGAGCGGTGCGGCACTGAGCACGGCTGATTTCAGTTTTGCTGATGACATCGTTACCGGCGCGATGGCAGTCAATGGCGAGACCATGACGATAAGCGCCCTGTACCGCGATCAGATTGGCTGCACGTTGCTTAAAGACGTTTCACCCGCCAGTCTGCGGGCGCAGTTCGATCCGGCGCTGTATCCCGCCAAACCCGATGTCGCGAACCAGCCCTGGCCCATCGGCAATCAGGTGATACTTCCGGACGCAGTGCCCGGGTTTGATATGCAGGCTGTGCACGCCTCGGTTGACCAGGCCTTTGAGGACATCGAGCCCGATCAGAATATTGATACCCGCGCCGTGCTGGTGATTCACGACGGCAACATCATTGCCGAACAATATGCCGATCCGTTTACTGCTGACACGCCCCAGTTGGGCTGGTCGATGACCAAAACCGTCACTGCTGCGTTGACCGGTATCCTGGCTGCCGATGGTTTATTGCACGTGAATGCGCCCGCCAATGTGCCGGAGTGGCGCAGCGACGGCGACGAGCGTCGTAACATCACCCTGGAACACCTGCTGCACATGACCAGTGGTCTGGATTTCTCCGAAGTCTACACCGCCGGATCGATGTCCGATGTGATTCTGATGCTGTACACCACCGGCGATACGGCCGCGTTTACCATTGATAAACCGCTGGCGCATACGCCAGGCAGCACTTTTTACTATAGCAGTGGCACCACCAATATTATCTCGCGTATCCAGAGACAGTTGTTCACCAACTTCCAGGACTATTTCAACTTCCCGCAGGAGCGACTGTTCAGCAAACTGGGCATAACCTCAGCCGTGATCGAGCCGGATGCAAGTGGCACCTTTGTCGGTTCATCTTACATGTATGCAACACCGCGCGACTGGGCAAAATTCGGTCTGCTGTATCTTCAGGATGGCATGTGGAACGGCGAACGCATTCTGCCAGAGGGCTGGGTCGACTACAGCGTGACACCCGCCCCGGCTGCCGAGCAGGGCGAATACGGTGTACAGATATGGCTGAATGCCGGTGCGCCGGACGATCCCGACAACCGTTCCCTGCCCAACCTGCCGACCAACATGTTTTACCTGTCCGGTTTTGAGGGGCAGACCATTGTGGTGTTCCCGGATCAGGATCTGATTGTCATGCGTATGGGTTACACCACCAGCGGTCCGGACCCGGTGTGGACGCTTGCCGAGTCGGTGCTGGCGGCGATGGAGGCGGACTGATCTACCCCTCAGTCGGTGATGATCTGCATCGGTTCGATATCCGAGAACCACCAGTTGATGCCGTTGTTGGCAAACAGCTGATAACGTTCCCCCGGCGCCGGCTTGACCAGCTGCTGGGAGAACGCCGGGATCGGCACGGCAAAGGCACGGTCAACAAACAACACGCCACCGCTGAAGCCATCAGGAAATTGCACCTGCCATTGCAGCAGGCCGTTGTTGTACCGCGGCGCGATGTCGACCACAGGGTCAACGCTGGCCGGTATACAGTTGGCGCTCAGGTCCTCGCGGGTAATGGGCTCACCGTTGCCGTTAAACATGAACAGCTCGCCCTCGGCGGCGCCCAGTGCAGCGACACAATTCTGCGTGATAAAGAAGCGCGGTTGCTCGAGTGCGTCATTGACCCGCATCAGGTCGCCCTGAATAAAGTTCATCGGCACAAACAGCGTTGCACCTTCCAGGTCCGCCAGGTTATCGAGCAGAAATCGGGTGATGCGGTAGTCCGCCATCTGTTCGGTCTGCGCGCGATAACTGGCGTTATTGAACACGTGCACAAGCAGAAACAGCGCCAGCATGCCAAGCAGCGGCAGCGGTCTGGCAAAGCGCTGAAAAAAACCGGACTGGGCAATGGCAATGATGGCAACGATGGCCAGCGCACAATCAAAGGCAAAGAAAATACGGTCACCGTGTAGCGTGTGCTCAACGATACCGTGAGACACCGCCAGGCCCGGTGCGGCAAAAATCAGCGCCAGTGGCAACAGCATCACGGTACGCCGGAAGTTCACAAGCAGGGCTGTGCCCACCGCAGCCAGAATGAAGATGCGGGTCTTGATATACCAGCCGATAAAGCTCAGCCAGGCGGCGCCGCTGATACCCCAGAAACCCGCGAAGTAGCTGCTCTCGCCACCAATGTCCACCGACATGCCGAGCATCCAGGTGCGCAGGATCAGGTAAACCAGCAGCGCTACACCCGCCCCGATTGCCAGCCTGAAATTGCGATGGTACAACGCATACAACCCTACCAGCGGAGGCAGTACCAGATAGACTTCTTTTGATACCAGTGCCAGCAATAAAAACAGGCTCGGCAGTACCGGCGAGACCCGTTTGGCATCGCTGCGGAATATCACCACCAGCGCTGTCAGCGCAAAAATACCGCCGATCAGATAGTGCATGGTATAGAAGCGGGTGATCAGCGTGTGCATGGACATGCTGGAGAAAATCAGCAGTATCACCGCCCAGGCCGCCATGCGATTGCGAGTGATCTGTTCGGTGAGGGTCGCCGCCAGTGCCGATATCAGGCTTATGGCCAGAAGCATGAACACCAGAAACGCATTGGTACTGAGCCCGAACCACGACACCAGGGTTTTGTATACCACCAGCGGAATCGGTGTGTAGTTGGCCGCCGACAGTTCACGGTAAACCTCCGGCACAAAAAAGTGCTGCCACCAGGCGTAATCAATCGCCACCCGCATCAGATGTGAGTCGTCTTCGGAGAATACGGTCCACGACAGCAAGGGGAACAGCACGGCATACAGCAACAGGCTGGCCAGCAGGAACAGGGAGAAGGGCGCCAGGGCGGGGCTTTTGTCAGTCGAATTATTCTCGGTCATTTTATTATTATCCGTTCAGGTTTGAATCAAAGCAGGCTTAAAGCCATCTCCGGGTTTAGCACATGCATCTTCGTCACCCGGTGAAAATATTCCGGATCCTTGATCAGGATGCCCGCCTGGCCTTTATGTTCCAGCGCATATTGCTGGCGAGATACCCAAAAGCGCAGGGCGGCAAGCTGCAGCATCAGTGGCCAGCAGTGTTGTTCTTCATCACTGAACGGACGTTTGCTGGCGTAGGCGTCGAGCAGGGCGCGGGTACGTTCAGGATTCAGGGCAACGTCATCGACGTTAACATCGACACACCAGTCGTTTACACAGACTGCAATATCAAACAGCGTCCAGCCGCTGGCAGCGTTGTAAAAATCGATGATGCCGCTGATGTCATCTCCCTGGAACAGGGCATTGTCGCGGAACAGGTCACCGTGGATGATGGTGGCGGGCAGTGCTTTCGCCGGGGTTTTGTTGCCGGAAAATTCCAGCCAGTCGCGCAGTTGCAGCAGGGCCGGCTCCAGCCACGACTGATGCTGCCTCCAGCTCTCATCAAGCAGGTTCAGTGCCTTGTTGACCGTCCACGCCGGGCCGCGATCACTGGCCCGAGTCAGGTCACACGCGGACTGGTGCAGTCGTGCCAGCATGTCACCCAGCGCCGCGCATTGTGCGGTGTTGACGTGCTCGACATGCTCGCCGCTGAGCTTGGGCTGCAGCAGGGCGGGTTTGTCCTTCAGGGTATGCAAGGCAACACCGGCGCGGTCGGCGATGGCATAGGGCACGGGCATATCGGCCGCGTGCAGGCAGTCGAGCAGTTCAATAAAGAAGGGCAGATCGGCGCGGGGGCCGCGCTCAACCAGGGTCAACACATAACTGCCGGCGCTGCACTCGACAAAATAATTGGTGTTTTCACTGCCGCCGCTCACGCCCTGGGCATCAATAAAGTCACCGACATCAAAGCGGCTGACGAATTGTGCAATTTCCGTGTGGCTGAGCGTGGTGAAAACGGACATATACCTGCCTGTTGAATCGAAAGCCGGATGCGTGAGTGCAGAACTCCCGGGTCAGCCTGCATGATAGCCTGACAACCACGGTTTCGGCCAATCTGCAGCGGTCAGCGCTGTGGATGTACCCGGCCCCGCAGCAGGGACAACACAATGGCCGGCACACACAGGGCAACGCCGATGCCAAAGCTTAGTTCAACGGCCCGTGCCAGTTCCGGATAGGTCTCCGGACTGATCGGCGTATTACCCATCATCAGCGCCAACGCCAGTGTCACCAGCACCATGCTGTTAAGCTGTCCGATCAGGCGGGTGGTGGCCACGGCGCCCGAAGCGCTGCCAGCGTGCTCATCGCTGACTGAACCCATGATGGCGTTGACATTGGGCGGGGAGAACAGACTAAAACCGCTGCCGGTCATCACCAGCGACCCGATCACATACAGCAGACTGGTGTCGGCATCCAGCCGTGACAGCATCAACAGGCCGATTGTGGTGATGGTAATACCGGCGGTGGCCAGTATGCGCGGCTCAACACGGTCCGACAGACGGCCACTGACCGGCGCCAGCGATGCCATGATCACCGGTTGAATCATCAGTACCATGCCGGCATTGGTGGCAGACAGGCCCTGCAATGTCTGCAGATAAAGGCTCATCAGCACCACAATGGCGTAGGTAGCACTGTACATCAGCAGCGACACCAGGCTGGATACGGTAAACACCCGGTTATTGAAGAACAGGTTCACATCCCAGATCGGGTGGGCGCTGCGCCGGGCATGGCGCAGAAACAGCGTAATGCTGACCGCGCTGGCACCGAGTATCAGTAAACCGGAGGTGTCAGGCAAGCGCGAGACGCCGACACAGAACAGCACAATGCTGATGCCCCAGCCAATGGCACCGGGCATATCAAACGGCACCCTGGTCCGGCCGCGCCATTCGCCCTCGACCTTGAACACACCGAGCATCAGCACCACCAACGCCAGCGGCACCTGCAACAGGAAGGCGGCGCGCCAGCCCAGCTCGTCAATCACAAAGCCGCCCAGCAGCGGCCCGGCCGACAGACCGACATAGATGCAGCTAACCACCAGACCGATCATTTTGCCCCGCACTTTGGCGGGAAACGCTGACGTTACCAGCGCCATCTGTGTGGCATACAGCATGGCGGCACTGACACCCTGGGCGAAGCGCGCACTCAACAGCATGGCGCTGTTGACCGAGAAGGCAGCGTAAACCGAGCTGACAATGACCGCTGCAGTCCCAATCAGGAAGATGCGTTTGCGACCTGCAGTGTCGGCGACGCGGCCAAAAATCAACACAAAAATCGTGCTCGCCATCAGGTACACCATGGGCACCCAGGCCAGGGTCACCGCATCCAGACTCAGGTCATCGGCGATCGACGGAAGCGCCACATTGGCCGAGGACAGCATCAAGGGGGTGGCAAAGGCGTTCAACAGAATCATCCACAGCAGCACACGCTGCCGGGCGGCGGCCGATTCTGCTGTGGTGTCTGGATGTGGATCAGATACGGACAAAACAGTTCCTGCTGACTGGGCGAGTTGGAGCGGTGCAGGTATGATAACAGTTATAGCGAATACGGAGGCTGCGATGACAGAGTTCGACAGCGGAAACATATTCAGTGGTCTGCCGGGCACGCCGCAGCCGGAAGAATTGTCACAGATGCTTGCCGGCCATTTGAGCAACGGTGTAAAAATCGAGCGTATCGTCTCGCGGGGTCATGTCACGCCCGATGATGAATGGTACGATCAAGCGCAGCACGAGTGGGTCATGGTATTGCAGGGCGAGGCCGTTATCGCCTTCGATGATGAGCGCGACGATATCCGCCTGCGTCCGGGCGACTACGTCAACATCCCTGCCCACTGCCGCCACCGCGTGGCCTGGACCACGCCCGATGCCGACACCGTGTGGCTGGCTGTGTTTTTTTAGGATTTTTTAAAGGGGACGGAGGGAATATTTGTTATTCCCTCCGTCCCCTTTAAAAGCAAAAGGAGATAAAAATGGTCAATGAGAATGTACTGCGCACACCCGATGAACGGTTTGTCGGACTGCCAGGCTATGATTACCGCCCCCATTACATTGACACACTGCCGGGCTTCGAAGGTTTACGTGTGCACTATGTGGATGAAGGCCCGGCAGATGCCGGTTCCATTGTCCTGTGTCTGCATGGACAGCCGACCTGGAGTTACCTTTACCGAAAAATGATCCCGGTATTTGTTGAGGCCGGGCAGCGGGTGATTGTGCCGGATCTGTTGGGTTTTGGTCGCTCTGACAAACCTGAGGATGATTCTATTTATACCTTCAGTCGCCACCGTGACATGCTGCTGGCCTTTATCCGGGAGGTGATTGATACCGCGCGCGAGGATCAGCTGGTGACTCTCGTGGTGCAGGACTGGGGTGGATTGCTGGGACTGACATTGCCCATGGAGTTCAACCAGTTGTTCACCCATCTGCTGATCATGAACACCAGCCTTGGCACCGGTGATGTGCCGTTGGGCAAGGGTTTTGAAGAATGGCGGGCGTACAGCAACAGTCGCCCGGATCTCGATATTGCGGCGTTGATGAAGCGGGGCGAGCCGACGCTGACCGATGCCGAGGCGCAGGCTTACGCCGCGCCTTATCCCAACCTGCGTTACAAGGCCGGTGTGCGCCGTTTTCCCAATCTGGTGCCGGATCACCTGAACGCTGATGGCGCCGAAATTTCCCGCCGCGCCCGTGACTGGTGGCGTGACGAATGGCAAGGTCGCAGCTTCATGGCAGTCGGCATGAAGGACCCGGTATTGGGTCCACCCGTCATGAAAAACGTGCGCAAACTTATCCGCGGCTGCCCGGAGCCACTGGAAGTCCCTGACGCCGGACACTTCGTGCAGGAGCACGGTGAGGTGGTGGCGCGCGAAGCGCTGAAGGTGTTGTTTCCGGTGTAAAGGGCGGGGGTAAAGGGGACGGAGGGATTAAAAAGTATTCCCTCCGTCCCCTTTATTGCGGTCCGCATTACTCATTCGTATTGCGCTTCCTGTTCCATCAGCACTTCGCGAATGCTGGCTGCCCAGATGTCATAACCTTTTTCGTTCAGGTGCAGGTTGTCGTCGACAAAAATGTCGGTCATCACGCTGCCGTCTGCCTGCAGGAATGGGGTGGCAACATCGATGTAATGTACCAGCGGGTTGCCGGCCGCCACTTGCTGGTAACGTCCATTCAGGTCTTGCGCAATCGGCCAGGTGGCCTGACGCGCGATGCTGGGTTTGACCGACAACACATAGACACGGGCGGTCGGTAGCTCGTTATGGATACGGTTAATGACGGTTTCCAGTTGCTCAATAATCACATCATTGGGAATGTTGTTGCGACCGGTGTCGTTGTCACCTTCATAAATAAGCACGGCGCGCGGCTTGTAGGTAAGCGCCACGCGATCAAGAAAGTGCAGCACGTCATACATCACGCTGCCACCAAAGCCACGCGGGATCACTGTCAGTGGCGCCAGGTCGGCTGGTGCTTCCTCATTCCAGAACATGATGCTCGAACTGCCGGTCAGCACGATCGCGTCTTCCGGCGGTGGCGACTGCCGGTCCATGGCTTCGAAGCGCTGAATCGCCTCCTCGTAACGCGCGGGGTCGGGCTGTTCATATCCGGCACCGCTTTGTGTTTGCGCAATCCCGGCACAGCCCACCACCCAGGATGCCACCAGCGCAGCACCGAACATTCGAACGATCTTATTGTTGTTTAACATCCGGCACTCTCCAGTCATCAGTTATCTGCGGCCAAGCGCCATACGCGCGCCGCTATACGTCATGTACATCAATAAAAATAAGCCAAAAAGGCCAAAAATGCGATCAAAAATCTCGAAGCCGGTCCAGCGCAGGTAATGGATGTCATAAACCAGATCAATCCAGCGGGTGTCCGGCCCGCGCTGGCTCAGGGTCAACGAATCCCAGTTCACACTGATCTCCACTCCGGTATCGGTTGTTGCAGTCATGCCCGACAGGCTCTCCACCGTGCCGTAACGCTCCGGGTTATGACTGATGGCATCGTTGAGCAGCAGCCTGAGCTCCTCTCCCGATGGCACGGGCCGGGGCTCTAGCGCAAAAGCGTCCAGATGCTGCCAACCCTGCGTATCCAGTACCAGCAAATGCTCGCCCAACACCGTGCGGGAGAATCGAGCCTGCAGCCAGGCCGGATCCGGCACAAACTGAATAATGTTAGCCATGGGCAGTTGCCGGACCTGTAATTGCTCATAGGCCTCGGTGTACGCCGGGCGCACCAGGAAAAAAATCGCCGTCGTGGACCAGGCAACAAAAGGCAGCAACAACAGAATGCCAACAAGGCGGTGGATCTTGCGTGGGCGCATGGGGAAAGAGTCTCGGCTTGAAAACAGGACGGCAATGCTAATACATATACGCCAGAACTTCTAACCGCCGGGTCTGGTCTGCCGCCCGGGGAGAGCGTTGATAAACTGATTCCGCGATCAAACAGTCACTTGCTTGCAAAAAGCAATTTCCTGTCGAAATCAAGGCTTGCATAACGCAAGTATTGATGTATAAATAAGCAATGGCCGACAATTTCCCGCACCGATCACATTGCCCGATTAACTATGCGCTTGAATCATTTGGCGACAAATGGACCTTGCTGATCATCCGCGACCTCATGTTCAATGACAAAGAATCGTACGGAGATTTTTTGGCATCCGGAGAAAAAATCTCCACCAATATCCTCGCTGATCGATTGAAACGACTGGAAGAGCTGGGTATCGTGACCAAGGGCGTGAAAGAATCCAATCGCTCCAGAGTCGTTTATTCGCTCACCCAAAAGGGGCGTGACCTGCTGCCGATAATGCTTGAAATCACCAGGTGGAGTGGCAAGTACGACGCCAACACTTATGCCTCCCGGTCTTTTCTGGCGCGCCTTGAACAGGACAGAGACAAACTGATTGCCGCCATACGCGCGGGCTGGTGACAGGCCGCCCGTTTACCTCCTCTGACATCCCGGTAATTTATCGCCATGCAGATAAGCTCACTTAAAGACAAGCCACACCACCTGCTGCCGTTGGCGAAGTGGCATCATGCCGAATGGTCCTATCTGAACCCGGCGCGCACACTGGACGAACGCATTGAAGAGATGCGTGAGGACCTGGAAGGCAAGGCGATTCCCACCACGTTTGTGGCTGAAAATAATGACGAACTGCTGGGTTCGGCCTGCATACTGGCCGATGATATGAGCAGTCATCCCGAGCTCAGCCCGTGGCTGGCCAGCGTCTACGTTGCTGAACAGCACCGCCACAAAGGCATCGGCTCGGTGCTGGTCAAACGCGTTATGCAGCACGCGCAAGCAAGCGGCGTTAAACGCCTGTACCTGTATACCCCCGATCAGGCCCGGCTCTATGCCAAACTGGGCTGGCAGGTACACAGCGAGGAGCTCTACAACGGCACGCCTGTTACCATCATGTCGATTGCTTTTGATTGAGTGCGTGTATCAAGCAATGCAGCGCGGCGGACGCCATCGCGCCCCATGTCAGTGACAGGTAAGCATGCAACCCGGGAGGCAAGGTGAAGACTGACTTGACCGCCATGTAAGCGACCAAGCCAGCCAGTACGCAAAGGATTGATATGAGATCCTGCCGCAAAGTCCCGTGAGATTGGGCCGTGATCACCAAAGAAATTACGATGACTGACAGGAAAGCGGATATCGAGTCCGAAGAGACAGGCGCTTGCTGAAGCGCTACCCTGCTGCCAATTGTGTAGACAAACAAGGCAACAACCAACCCCAGGAAAGCCGCCAAATACTTGATCTGTCTCTTACTCATAAAATACCCATCAACTGCATTCCTGGCAGTTTTCTATGGGGTAACGTGAACCACCTGAGCCGTCACTGGCCAGGAAAGTGTTCCCGAACCAGGACGCTGCGGACTTCATGGCATCCCATGCCGCACCGCCAACAATAATCTGACGTGCCGCAGTAAACACGCCGCCGCCACCAACCTGCTGAATCTCCATCGAAGTCAATTCTCTCATCACTATCTCCATGTGAAATTAAGTTCAATACATTATGCGCCAAGGGCGCGGCGTAAGCACAACGTCGTCCCTTACAAACAGGTATAGCCTACAATCCGTACATATGCCGGATATTTGCCTTGCAAAAGACCACTTTGCCCTTAAGTCACGGGGGCCCGTGCTTGGCGGCAAGCCTCCACAGGCGTATAGTCAAAGATATCAACTGCCTGATTATTCGACCAATAATAACGAGGACAACACGCCCGTGACGCACCCAGATGGCATCAAAGAATCGCGAACCAAGAACTATCCGCTGCTACTGGGCGCCATCGCCTTGCTCGGCCTCGCCGCCTGCAGCAGCGATGAGCCGGAGCAGGCGGAAACCACCGCCGTGCGTGCGCCTGCGCCAGCCATCAGTCAGATTGCTTTGCAGGACATGGCGGCCTGCGCCGACGAACTGGCGCCCATCCTCAGCGATGGTGGCACCTACAGCCGCGGCATTGGCACTGCCATGGAGACCACGCAGGCTTACTTTGACCAGGGCATGCGCCTGACCTACAGCTATTATTTCCCGGAAGCGATCGCTTCGTTTAACGCCGCATTGTGTTTTGAGCCCGGTAACCCCATGATTCAGTGGGGTAAAGCACTGGCCATAGGCCCCAATCCCAACAGCCGTTACGGCGGCGCACCGGATGACCCCATGGGTGCCGGTCTCAGTGCCATCAATGCCGCCATGGCCGCCCGCGACACCCGCCCGGAGGCCGAACAGGGTCTGATCGAAGCCCTCGCGCCGCTGTTTGATACCGAAACCTATCCGGAGGTCGCTGCCCGCACACAGGCCTTTATCGACGCTGCGGAAGCCAATTACGCCGAGAACCCCAGCGATCTGGAAGCTGCCTTCCTGGTCTCGCACGGCCTGATGATGTCGACGCCATGGACCTATTACGATCCCGACGATGGCAGCCCTCTGCCCGGTGTCGAGCGCGCGCTGGAAGTCATGGAAACCGGCATGGAGCAGAACCCTGCGCATCCCGGCCTGACACACCTGCACATCCACCTGCTGGAGGCCTCGTTTGAGCCGGGCCGCGCCGAAGACTCCGCTGACCGGCTGGAGTCTCTGACGCCCATGGCCGGCCACATGGTGCACATGCCCGGTCACATTTACATGCGTGTCGGCCGTTATGATGATGCCATTACTACCAACCAGCGCTCGCTTAGCGCAGACGACGCCGTGGTCGCCGAATGGGGCAATCGCGAGTTGCCGCGCACCGGCACCTACTTCCTGTCCGCCACCAACCACGGTGGTCACGCCACCAACTTCATCCACTGGGCCGGTATCCTGCAGGGCAACAGCCAGCGCGCGCTGGACGTGTCAGGACCCATGGCGGCAATGGCAGAACCGGAAGCGCTGACTCAGGGCCGGGGCCTGCGTACGGTGGTAGCTCACTGGATGACCCTGAAAGCCTTCGGACGTTTTGATGAGTTGCTGGCGCTGGAAAACCCTGCTCCCGAGCAACCCTACCTGACCGGCATGCTCAATTACATGCACGGCTCAGCCTACCTGCGTCAGGGTGATGTTGATGCTGCACAAGCCGAATACGACACGCTGCAGGAAGTACGCAATGATCCTGTACTCGACAGCCAGCGCGCTGCCGTCAATACCACCAGCGATATGCTGGCGATCGCGTCCCATGCCCTGGCCGGTGAAATTGCCAGCGCTCGCGACGATCACGATCAAGCCATTGAGTCCTTCCGTCAGGCCGTCGCCCTGCAGGATGCGCTACGTTACATGGAGCCACCAGACTGGTTGCAATCCATGCGTCTGTTCCTGGGCCAGGCACATCTGGACGCCGGGGAATACAATCAGGCGATGAACGTTTTTGAAAGAGACCTGGTGTTATTGCAGAACAACGGCTGGGCGCTGACCGGACTGACCGACGCGCTGGAGCAGATGGGACAGACTGAAGAAGCCGACCTGGCACGCATGCGGTTGATAGAAGCATGGCAGGATGCCGACGTGATGCTAAACGACAAGGCCCACTTTTAAGGAGGACAGGGATCAGGCAGGGGGAATTATGGCAGACACTCTGGAATACCTCGCGAACTCAGTATCGCAGGCCCACAATCTGGAAGAGCTGACCCGGCCGATGCTGGAGCTGCTGGAAAAGATGACGCATCTTGAAAGCACCTACCTCACTACCATCGACGAGGTTGCGGGTGTGCAACGTATTCTGTACGCCCGCAATATCGGCGATCTCAACATCCCCGAGGGTCTCACCGTACCATGGAGCGACACTCTATGCCGGCGCGCCCTGCAGGAACAGAGTTTCCTCACCAAAGATGTGCCTTCGGTCTGGGGCGACTCCGAAGCCGCTGCCGCCCTTGGTCTGCAGACTTATCTCAGCAGTCCGGTGTACACCGACGATGGTGAACTTTACGGCACTCTGTGCGGCGCCAGTGCTCACCCAGTCGATGTCAGCCCCGATGTCAGCAAACTACTGGAGCTGTTTACCCGGCTGATCTCACAACAGGCATCACGCGAGAAAGCTGCCCGTGAAGCTACTGAACGGGCACTGGCCGCCGAAGTCCGTGCCAGTGAAATGCAGTTTGTGGCCGAGATAGGCGCCATGTGTCTGTCGGCCTCCGGCCTGTCGCCACTGCTTAACGGCATTGCCCGCAGTTTTACCGCGCGCAGTTTCTGGCAGGACGCGGTGCCATTTGTCGCCGAGCAGGGAGTTGCCCACGCAGTGCAAGCGGGTCAGCAGGCCTACAAGCCTCTTATCCAGACCATGCTCGGTGATGCCCGCTCCGGTATCGGTTATCAGCCGCTGTTCGTCAAAGCCAACTACGCCGGGACCGATGTACAGGAAGCGCTTGCCGCCACTGGCCAGGCTTACAACAGTCTGCTGTTCGTCATGGCTGCCGCAAGCGGTGATGAATTGCTCGGCGGTGTGTTACTGATCGGCGGTGAAGAGAGCATCAGTGATTCCGAACAGGCCATGGTGCAAAGCTGCTGGCAAACCCTGACCCTGTTCGCCGAGCGCCATCACGACCATGAACTGCTGGAAGCTGCCAACGCCACGCTGACCCTGCACGCGCGCCACGACCCGCTCACCCAACTACCCAACCGGCGTTACCTTGTAGAAGAGATGAAGCGCCTGTTGGGCCATGCCGCCCGCACTGGCGAAACCGTGTATGTGGCTTTTATTGATCTGGACAATTTCAAGATCATCAACGATACCCACGGTCACGATGTCGGTGACGACTTTCTGGAAGAGATCGCCCGACGCCTGCAAAGCACCGCGCGCAGTGGCGACCTGACTGCACGCTATGGCGGCGACGAGTTTATCCTTGTCGCGGTAAACCATTGCGACCAATTGGATAACGCTGAAGAGGCCATAGCCGAACGATTGCAAAATGCCATGTCCGGAAAGTTCGAACTGCCCACCATGACTCTGGAATACGGCGGTCCCAGCGTCGGGGTCATCCGCTGGCAGGGCAAGGAGGTGCCCGACGCAGACGAATTGCTCGCCACCGCCGACAAGGCCATGTACGCCGTTAAACAGCAGCGCAGGAAGCGCCATGTCTAAGTCCCGATGCGAGCGCATCGCACAACACGTTTTTTTGCTTGTCCTGTCGGTGCTACTACTCAGCGCCTGCACGGCCACGCCCGGCCCGCGACTAGACAATCAGAGCCTGCATCAATCCTACTTTGATATTGGCTCCAGGGCCGGGGTCGACATTACCCGCGGCGGTCCGCATTGCCGCATTTTCCATCCCATCAACATGGACTACGGTCGCCATCCCATTATCATCTGGGGCAATGGCACCGGCACCAGTCCCGCGTCCTACCGCGATTTACTGGAGCACTGGGCCAGCCACGGCTTTGTGGTGGTCGCGGCCATGAGTCCCAATCCCGGCACCGGTCGCGAGATGAGCCGATGCCTGGACTTTGCCCTTAATCTGAATAGCGAACCCGGACCTTTCCAGGGCCGACTCGATCCGGCCCACATTGGCGTCGCTGGTCACTCCCAGGGCGGCGCCGGCGCCATCATGCTCGGCCGTGACCTGCGCATTACCACCGTCGTCGCCCTGCAGCCCTACATTCAGGGCGTACGCTTCAACCCCACCGCCGTGCGCGGGCAGTCCGGCCCCATGCTGCTGCTCTCTGGCGCCGACGATGTCACCGCGCCCCCCGACACGCATCAGCAACCTGTCTACTACAATACCGACGTCCCCGTCACCTGGCTCACCCTCCGCGGCGCCACGCACCTGGCCCCCATGTTCACCGGCGGCAGTTACCGAGGCGCAATGACCGCCTGGTTCAGAATGCACCTGCGTGGCGACGAAGAAGCCGCTCGCATGTTTGAGGGCGAAGACTGTGTGATCTGCGGCGACGAAAGGTGGACAATCAGGGCGAAATAGCCTGATGGGGTCATCGTGTCATTGAGTGCTGTTGCAGTCGGATTGTGAACTGCTGCCTGCTTTGCACTGAGCTGTAAACCAGCCACCAGTTCACCACAGCCATTGAACCAGGCGACATGGCCAAGGATACAACGATGACAATACCAGACCCCGCAAACACTTCTCGACTGCGGCTTGGCCTATATATGTGGGTTGCCGGCATGTTCGGCGTGCTCGCGCTTACGATGACAGTGATACCCCAGCTCGTGGCTGATGCGCCGCTCGGCGTTCCGCTTTGGCTGGTGCAGCTGGTGAGTGTTGCCCAAAGCGCTCTGCTGGTTGCGCTTGCCGTCTGGCTGGGCGTAGTGCTGGCGCCCAAAGTTGGTCTTCGAGCGACTGTTTTTGAGGCTGCAGTGACTGCCGGCTCAATCACATCCGCCTTACGGCCGCAAATTCTCCCCGGTCTGATCGGGGGCGTTGTCGGAGGAGTAGCACTCTTCGCAATTGGTGGCTACGCTTCACCAGCCGTGCTTGCGGACGTAGAACAGCAGTTTGTCGTGCCGATTCTGGCTCGCGTGTTATATGGTGGCGTCACGGAAGAGCTGCTGTTGCGATGGGGTCTGATGACGGTTCTGGTCTGGCTGGCGTGGCGATTCCTGCAGCGACGCAGCGGAACCCCGCAACCAGCCTTTATCTGGCTTGCCATCATCGTCAGCGCATTGCTGTTTGGCGCGGGGCATTTGCCGGCAGCGGCAGTGCAGGTAGGGCAACTGACGGGTTATGTGGTGTTATTTGTGATCGGCGCGAACGCTGTCTTCGGGGTGCTGTTCGGTTACCTGTATTGGCGTTATGGTCTGGAATCGGCCATTATTGCTCATGCGACAGCGCATGCAGTGAGCTACGCCTTGAGCCTGGGCGCAGCATAATGAGGTGCGCCCGGTAAATTTCACATCACTCTAAACGAGGACTACTGTTAAATGATCACTACCAGAGTCACAGCAGCTTCCACGTTAGTCATGACGTTGGCCCTGACCGGCCTGGTCAGCGCAGCAGAATTGCCCTATCGCCATGCGGACGAAGACATCGGCACGGTCCGTCAGGTTTATGATGGCAAACTGTATCCTGACATTCAGGTCAACACCTTCCGTAATATTGACCGGCTGTTTCCCACGCGCACAGTTTCGCGAGGTGAGACTGTCAGTGTCTTGCCGGTCAGCGACCAGCCGTTGCAGGAATTTTCGTATTCCGTCGACGATCAGACCTATGACCTTTACGACGTACTTGCCATGAACCGGGTCAGCGGCATGGTGATAATCCGTGACGGTGAAATCCTGTTCGAGAAATATTTGCTGGGTAACGATGAACACACCCGGTGGATGTCCATGTCGGTGGTGAAGTCGATGACAGCGACATTGATTGGCGCCGCCATACAGGATGGATTTATTGAAAGTATCGACGATCCGATCGTCAATTATCTGCCGCGCTTTCAGGGCTCAGCTTACGACGGTGTCACTGTCAGAAACCTGCTGCAGATGAGCTCCGGCGTTGCCTGGAACGAGACCTACACCGACCCGACATCAGACAGGCGACGCATGCTGGAGGCGCAAATCGGACGACAACCCGGCGCCGTCCTGGACCTGATGGCCTCCTTGCCGCGCGCTGCCGAGCCGGGCACCGTGTGGAACTACAGCACGGGCGAAACCCAATTGGCGGGCGCGTTGGTGCAGGCGGCTACCGGTAAGCCGGTGGCCGAGTACCTGTCGGAAAAAATCTGGTCGAAAATGGGTATGGAAGCTGATGCCAACTGGTGGTTGCAATCCCCCGACGGCCTGGAAGTAGGCGGCAGTGGTCTGTCCGCAACCTTGCGTGACTACGCGCGATTTGGTTTATTTCTGCTCAATGACGGCGTTATTGAGGGCGAGCGGGTATTGCCGGATGGCTGGATCGAGGCTGCGAGCACACCAAAGATCGTGGGCGGTGAGACAGTGCCGTATGGCTATATGCTGTGGCCTTTGCATGGCAGAAGTTATGCCGCTGAGGGGATCTTTGGTCAATATGTTTTTGTCGATCCGGACAAAAACCTGGTGGTCGCGATGTGGAGCGCACAGCCCAAGCCACTTTACCGCGCCGGGTTGAATGAATACGAATTCCTGCAGGCTTTGTCAGATTTTTTTCAATAGTTTTCGGGCACAAAAATAACCGGAGTATAAATGATCAAACTACACGGATTCTCTGCCAGTAATTACTACAATGTACCCAAACTTGCCCTGCTTGAGAAAGGCATAGCGTTTGAGGAGGTTTTGTCCTACACCGGAGTAGGTCCAACGTACAAACCCGAGTATCTCGACAAGAGTCCGTTGGGAAAAGTACCGGCACTTGAAACGGAAGAAGGATTTATCAGCGAATCCCGGGCAATTCTGGAATACATAGAACGGGCCTGCCCGGAGCCTTCGTTACTGCCGGCATCACCCTTTGGTATTGCCAAAGTGCAGGAACTGTCGCAGTTCATCGAACTTTATTTTGAGCTTGTCGCGCGTCGTCTTATTCGCAACCTGCTGGCCGGCACAGAGCCCGATCCGACGGTGCTGAAAGAGGTGGCCAGCAGCCTCGATAAAGCGGTCGCCGCGCTGCCCCGGCTGTCCAGCTTTGAGCAGTTTGCCTATGGTGACCAGTTTACCCTGGCGGATATCGCGGCGATCCTGAATCTGCCGATCGTACGCAACATTGGTAAAGCGTTCCTGGGCAAGGATCCACTGGCAGAGGTGCCGGGACTGGATGCCTACTGCATACGGATGGAAGCAAGGCCACATGTCAAAAAAATTCGCAGTGACGCTGCAGAGAATCGTCCCCATTTCATGGCGCATCTGAAAGCGCTGTATGGGATTTAATGTAACCAGTCATCGCACCCGGTTGATTATGCCAGGCCCCGTTCGCGCCAGTCCATGATTGCAGCTTCACATGAAATCCAGGACCCAGAGACTTGATCGTTTTATTAGTCGGCACAGTGTGTATTCACTTGCCGATACGCGCCTTTTGCTTGCTCAGAAAAGAATTCTTGTGGATGGGCTTGTCGCGCGTTCCATTCAGCAAAAAGTAACGCAGTTCACTCATGTCGTTCTGGATGGTGAGTGCCTGCAGGATAACCAGCCTGTTTACATCATGCTTAATAAACCCCGCGGAGTTGTTAGCGCGACCAAAGATCCGAAACACACCACCGTACTGGATCTTATTGAGCATCCACAGAAGGATGAGCTGCACATTGTTGGCCGCCTGGATTTTAATACCACGGGGTTGCTGCTATTGACTAACGACGGGTCCTGGTCGCGCAAGATAAGTTCGCCTGAGTCCGGATTGGTAAAGACGTATGAGGTTACTTTGGCCGGGCCCTTAAGCGATGATTACATTGCTGTGTTTCGTGAGGGCATCTACTTTGGTTATGAGAACATTACCACTAAACCAGCAAATTTGGAGATACTCTCCGACTATAGCGCCAGACTTTCACTGATCGAAGGAAAGTATCACCAGGTTAAACGCATGTTCGGCTTTTTTCAGAATGAAGTCCTGGCTCTGCACCGGGTGTCTGTCGGGAATATTTCCCTGGAGGGTCTGGAGGTCGGGTGCAGCAGACTGCTGACAATTGGTGAAAGTTTAAGGGAATGAAAGAGATGAATTTCGAATTACTGGCAGATAGACCAGAAGCAATCAATGTGGTTTCGAACGTAGCGCTATGCGACCGATATTGTCGTAACTGAATCAAGCACCATCTTTGCGATCAGTTTGGTCATGCCAGAAACTGGGGGTCAGGCATTTCATGGCTACGGCTATCAGCGAAGCGACATAGTTGGGCAACACAAACAGTGCATCATGATGCTCACGGTGGCTGTATTGTCTGGCCTGTACCTGATGGGCCGTATAAGATGACGCTGTCGTATTGTCCCTGTCACTGCTGCATTGTGCAGACAATCAGGGCCTGGACTTTTGCTCAGGTACCGCGAAACCAGGGTCAGAACTGGTCTCAGAGAAGGGGAGTGTATGCTGCCGATTCAAAAATATCCCGCAGGCTGGCGAGCGTTGCATTGGATAATGGCGCTGATGGTACTTACGTTGATACCTGTCGGCTTGTGGATGGCGTCACGCGCAGAGGCCGACGTCTGGGGACCGCTGACGGATGCGCTGTACAGTTGGCACAAAGCCATTGGCTTTAGTGTGCTGTTGCTGATGGTCCTGCGAATCGTAGTAAAAATACGGTTAACCAGCCCACCCTACCCGGAACAGATACCCCGCAAACTGCAGATGGCCGCCAAGGGGCTGCATCACCTGATGTACCTGCTGTTAGTGCTGACGCCGTTGTTTGGCTGGGCCGGGGTGACCGCGTATCCTGCGCTGATTACGCTGGGTGGATATGACCTGCCGGCGATGCCTTTTGTGTCGCAGGACAGCGATCTGGCTGAGCTTCTGTTTGAAATCCATGGCGCGCTGGCCATTACCCTGAGTGTGCTGATAGCGGGTCACATTGCGGCCGCTTTCCGACATATGTTCCGCAAAGACGGCATATTTCGCCGGATGGTTTAATACTCAACCAGCCTGGTAAATAAAACCGTCGTTCTATTCTTATGCAATTGATGCCACAATCCAGCGATAGCTCACGGGCTGTCATCCAGTGTCGCCAGGATCCAGTGCATGAACCCAGTATCGCCGGAACCAACGCCAGTATGCCTGAACTGCAGGACACCGCTGCAGGGTAACTGGTGTCATGTCTGTGGCCAGCCGGTCAAAGGCATGGTGCGCGACTTTCCGGTCATCATGGGCGACCTGGTTGAAACGCTGTTTGAGTATGATAATCGTATATGGCGCACGCTGCTGCAGATATATTTCCGTCCGGGCTATGTCACCAATGATTTTATTGTCGGCCGACGGGTACGCTATGTGCTGCCGTTTCGCCTCTTCTTTACGCTCAGTCTGATCACCTTTCTTATGCTGCAGCTGGTAGCGGTGCCGCAGGGGTGGTCGGGGCTGGAGGTTAGCGCAGCTGACGCCCAGTTTTCCTCCTATCAGACGGTGGAGGAAGTCATTATCGCCCGCGATCGGGCAATCGATGATTTGCAGCAAGCGCGCGCTGGCATGGAGCAGGGTTCAGAGCAGGGTCTTACTGTGTCTGGTATCAATCTGGCGGTCAATGTAATCAATGCAGCCGCTGAGCGGCGGATTGTGCAGCTGGGTGGTGAATCTGACGCGGCAGATTCTTCATCTGTGCAGCCGTCACCGGAGCAAGCCCCTGCAGGCCCGATCCTCCGGTTTGATGGGCGACAACTCTGGGATCCTGAGACGACACCTCTGGACATTGCATGGCTGCCGGCAACTGTAAACCAGACTTTGAATCAATGGATGAGCCAGTGGTTGACGCAGGCAGAAGATAATCTTGCGCGCGCCGGTGATGACCCGGGCAGCCTGATTGAGGCGATGTATAATTTATTACCAGTCACGCTTTTTGTGCTGATGCCAATTTTTGCGTTACTGTTAAAGATCTTCTATCTCTTTAAGCGCCGCCTGTACATGGAACATCTGGTCGTGGCGTTGCACAGTCACAGTTTTCTGTTTCTGGCGATTGTGGTCAGCATCATTCTGGGTACGCTAAGTTCAGTTACCGAGGCGGTACCTGTGCTTGGTTTCGTTTTCGATTTCCTGTTCGCAATCTCAATGATCTGGTTTCCTGTCTACCTTCTGCTGATGCAGAAACGCGTCTATGCGCAGGACTGGCCGATGACACTGATTAAATTTACTGGCCTGGGTGTTTTGTATACCGTCATGATACTGGCAGTGCTGACTGTGGCGGCCATTATAGGCCTGGTCACTCTGTAGTCTGACTATGGTCTGTCTGCGGCCGGCACAGCACAAATTTATCTGAATCAGGCAACAGGCAACTCATAAAACTATGTGAGGCAATGCACAGAGCAGGGGCATGAATGGACGACTTAATGCGGATTGCACTGTACTCATCGCTTGCCGGTGTGACTGTTTTTCTGGGCGGCTTGTTGGCGAATGTTTTTGACAGGCATGTTCGCGAGGGGTTACTCAAGGAAGAAATTCTACATACATCCATTGCCTTTGGCGGAGGCATAATCGTTGCGGCCGTCGCCTTCGTGCTGGTGCCGCGAGGCATGGCGGTGTTGCCTATGTTTCCGATGGCGGCGACCTTTCTGGCAGGCGCCATTTTTTTCTATTCCCTGGACAGCTATATAGCAAAGAAAGGCGGCTCTGCTTCTCAACTGCTGGCCATGCTCCTGGATTTTGTACCTGAGTCGATTGCACTGGGAGCCATTTTTGCCGCAGACCCTGAGCTGGGTTTGCTGCTGGCCGTCTTTATCGGTTTGCAAAATTTCCCCGAATCCTTCAACTCATTTGGTGATCTTAGCGCCAGTGGATATTCATCGCGGAAATGTCTTGTTATTCTGTTTTTGCTTAGCTTTTCCGGCATTGTTTCTGCTACTTCGGGATACTATTTACTGAGTGACCTGCCTCATCTTACAGCGGCATTGATGCTGTTCTCCAGTGGTGGAATACTGTATCTGATATTCCAGGATATCGCGCCGATGTCCAAAATGCAGAACAGCAGACTGCCGACACTGGGCGTTAGCCTTGGATTTCTGGTAGGGATGGTAGGACACAAATTGTTGGGTTAAATGATGCTGCGTACGCCACCTGACACGGCTACGGGAAAACGGATCCATGAGGACACAGGTTCTTCCGTGGCGATGAAGGTGGCGGCAATGACGGCAGGTATTGTTTGTTAGTCTTTTTCCTGGTCCTTGAAGTTCGAAATGATCGCCGGATAACGCAGGAACACCACTGCCCAAACGCTGGCGAGCAGCAGTGATTGAAACCAGAAACTGGTCAGCACAGGGCCGATAAAATTCTCCCCTCTTATAATATGAAAGAGGATGGCACCGCCCAGGTGTGCGCTCAGGAACAGCGCCCCGATTATCGACGTTCTTGGCACGGCGTATAGAATCGCCGCAGTTACTTCGCCAAGGCCAATCCAGAAAACCCACGGCGCCATGGCGTCAAGGCTGGCCAGTGGGTTGGCGCCCAGCATCTTTGTGCTTCCCGCCATCAGCAGAAACAGGGTTGCCGGCGCGACGAGTATCCAGGCCGCTATTCTGAATTTATTATTAGCATGTTGCATGTGTATTCTCCGAATGGGTACTCGCGGCGGACCCAGGTAATAGTGACTATTGGGCTGGTTGCAGTTTAAGTACCGCGCCGTTGTCTTCTTCAGTCAACAGATAAATAAATCCGTCCGGTCCCTGGGCAACATCCCGGATTCGCTGATGCAGTTCTGTCACCAGGGTTTCGCGCTGCAGTTCCCACATGTTTTCGTTGAACACCAGGCGCTCCAGACCGCCGCTACCGGGCAGGCGTCCGCGCTGAATGCTGCCGGCAAACAGGTTGCCCTGCCATTGGGGAAAAGCATCGCCGCTGTAAAACATCAGGCCGGAGGGCACAATGCCGGGTTGCCAGATCAACAGCGCTGATTCGAATCCTTCCCGTGGCAGTTTTTCCATGGGCTCACCGTCGTTGTAGCTACCATAACCGTACAAAGGCCAGCCGTAGTTGCCGCCAGCCTTGATGACGTTGAGCTTGTCGCCGCCCAGTGGGCCGAGTTCGGCGTGAAACAGTTCACCTGTCTCCGGATGTATTGCCACGGCGTACTGGTCGCGGTGGCCGTAGGAGTAGATTGCCGGGTGCACATCGGCCTGGCCGACAAACGGGTTGTCAGCAGGGATGCTGCCGTCAGCATTCAGTCGCAGCACTTTGCCCTCCAGTCGCGCGAGATCCTGCGCCAGCGGGCGTCTGTCCATGGCGCCACCGACAGTCACAAACAGTTTGCCATCGGGCGCAAACACCATGCGTGAACCACCCGAGATGGTCATCGGCGTGCCGATGAAAAGCTGCTCAAAATCCGCCAGCGTGTCACTGCCGTCATAACGGGCCCGACCCAGCGTTATGGCGTATTCACCGTCGGTTTCCAGCGCGGTGTGGTAGGTCAGATAGATCAGTTGGTTGTTTGTATAATCCGGGTGCGCTTCAACGTCCAGCAGCCCGGAATGAAAGCCGGTACGAATTGCCGGCAACCCTTGCAGTGGCTCGGGGTCAAGCATATCGTCGCGGATGACCCGAAGTGCCGGCGTGTAGCGGTCGGTGACCAGGATGTCGCCATCGGGCAGTACCGCAAACCCAAACGGACGCGGTATGCCCTCGGCTACTACGGATACGTTGATACGCGCATTGATCGTCTCCAGCACCACCGGCGCTTCGGGCAGCGGGTAGGGCACTGGCCGGCCCTGGGCGTAAACAGGCGCTGCCATGCCGGCATGAAGTGCGAGTGCGGTAATAAAGGCGATGAGGCTTCGGGGCATAAATCTGATCCTTGGGAGAAACGGTATACGAAACAGTATTGGCGCCGAAGATGAGCAATCGGGCCAAAATCGGCCTTGCGCTGCTGCCGCCGATAATCCGGCGGCGCCGCAAACGCCAATAGCAATGAGGTAATACAGATTAACGAGTATACCGAGATACTGACCAAAAATCTGCTGGCTGAGACGTTGACCGGGACGTATCGACTGCGGCAGCAATAACCACGCCAGTCACTGCCAATATGCTTTTGCCGGCCTGATAGCGGCACCAGCATGGTCCATCATGGGTTACACTGCGTATTCTCATTCTAAGCTTTCCCTATGATGGACCCCAATTTGCGTTATCGCCCCGACCTCCGCTTCTTCCTGACCATGATTGCTTTCATCGGGCTGTTTGTCGCATTAACCCTGCCCAACCGCCTGGCCTGGATCAATCCGCCTGCCTTCATTTTCCTGCCATTGGAATTCATGATGATCGGGTTGTTGCTGCTGGTCCCGGGACGTGCCGGCGATGTCTGTCGGTGGTTGCTGACTCTGCTGCTTGGTCTGGGCATTTTGTTGCGGGGCGCGGATCTGGTGACCCATGAGATTTTTGCGCGTCCCTTTAATCTGGTGTTTGACAGTCACCTGCTGGCGGACGGCAGTCGCCTGTTGACCGGTGTGCTGGGTGATTTTGCGGCGTTGGCAGTTGGCTTTATGATGGCGGTGGCAGCCGGCCTGTTGTGCTGGCTGGCTTATGTCATGCTGCGCCGCATACAACATGCGTTGCGGTCCGCACCGCGTCTGTCTGGTGGTGCGCTGCTGGCACTGCTGTTGGTCGGACTGATTCTCGACAGTTCGGGGTGGCGGCGCACTGGCACCTTTGCCTGGGATCAGTTGGTGTTGCACGGGCAGGACACGATTTACAGCGTTCGCGACATACGCGAGTTTGCCGCAATCGTGAATGAAGACGAATGGGCTGACCGTTCCGGCGCTGGCCTGTTTGACCGCTTGCAGGGTAAGGATGTGTTTATTGTGTTCGCTGAGTCTTATGGTCGGGCACTGCTGGAGCGTGAGCCCTTTGCCGACTCAATACGGGCGACTCTGCTGCAGGCGCAGTCAACACTGGAGGCCGATGGTGTCCACATGCGCAGCGCATTTTTGACATCACCCACGGTGGGTGGGCTAAGCTGGCTGGCACACGCATCGGCTTTGTCGGGTGCCTGGATTGACAGTGAGACGCGCTATGAAAGCCTGGTTATCAGCCGGCGTGCCACGCTTAACCGGCTATTCCGTGATGCCGGCTGGCGCACGGTGGCGGCGATGCCGGCGATCAGCATGGCATGGCCGGAAGGCAACTACTATGGTTATGATCAGATTTATCACGCCAACAATTTTGGTTACCAGGGGCTGCCCTTTAACTGGGTGACCATGCCGGATCAATATGTCTGGTCAGCGCTGCACGGGCTTGAACGCGGTGAAGGCATCCGACGCCCGGTGATGGCCGAACTGGCGCTGATATCCTCGCATGCCCCCTGGACACCGGTAGCCAGGTTGCTACCCTGGGATGAAATCGGTGATGGACAGGTCTTTAATGCCCAGGCGCAGGCCGGACTCAGCCCGGAAGAGGTCTGGGCCGAGGTCGACAGCATTCGTGATCACTACCGGCAATCGATTGAATATATGTTGCAGACCCTGGTGTCCTACGTGCAGGAATATGGCGATGAGGATCTGGTCATCATGGTGCTGGGAGACCACCCGGCAGCACCGTTTATCACTGGCGACAGCGATGACAAGCAGGTGCCCGTGCATTTGATTGCCCATGACCCCGCGGTCATTGAGGCGATCAAAGACTGGCAATGGCAGCCGGGATTGCTGCCGGATGGCAACGCACCGGTGTGGCGTATGGACCGGTTGCGCGACCGTTTTGTTGACGCCTTCTCCGCCTCCCGGCAACAGGAGTTAAAATGACAGCACAAACAACCTGGCGGGAACGATTCGGACTCTGGCGATCTCTGCTGATGTATTACGGTATCCCCGGCCGGCAAGCGCGCATGCGTCGTCTGTATGGTCAGTTTATTCAGCGCGATGACCTGTGCTTTGAGATTGGCGCACACGTTGGTAATCGCCTTATGGCCTGGCGGACCCTGGGAGCGCGCGTCGTGGCGCTGGAGCCGCAGCCTTTGTTGATGCAGGCCCTGCGGCGTCGATACGGCGCGGATACTGCCATCACCTTGCTTGAGCAAGCCGTCGGTGCAGAGCCCGGCGAAGCCACACTGCACATCAGTACGCGCACGCCCACTGTGACGACCATGTCACAGGACTGGATAACACACGTCAAAAAAGATGCATCATTCCAGAAGGTGCAGTGGGACCGACAGGTTACCGTGCCGGTGACGACACTGGATGCACTCATCGCCACCTGGGGTGAGCCGGCTTTCTGCAAGATCGACGTTGAGGGCTTTGAACTGGCTGTGCTGCAAGGTCTGTCGCGGCCACTGGCAGCGCTGTCCTTCGAATACATCCCGGCAGCCATTGCAGTTGCGCTGGGCTGCATCAAGCGATTGCAGGAGCTGGGCGAATACCAGTACAACCTGGCACCCGGTGAAACGCACCGCTTGCAGTTTGAACAGTGGTTGTCCGCGGAAGATATGAACCAGCATCTTGGGCAAGTGCGTGAAGGCAGTGGCGATGTGTATGCCCGGCTGGTCAGTGCCAACCGGCGCAAGTAACGCCAACTGACGCGGAAACTAAACCGTACCTGAGACGGTCTACTGTTGACACAGAGTTGTGTGGGAGAAAATCATGGCAGGTGGTTGGTCGAAAGACGGTGCCGTACAGGATCAGATTGACGCCAGTGTTGAAGAAGCTGTGGAGCGTGCCCGTCAGGGGCTGGCCGTTGGTGAAAGTGCCAGGGTCTGCGAGGAGTGCGGTAAAAAAATTCCCGAGGCGCGGCGTAAGGCCATGCCCGGTGTGCAATTATGCATCAGCTGCCAGAGCGAACTTGAAGAAGATGAATCAGGGGCGTCGGGCATTAATCGGCGCGGCAGCAAAGACAGCCAGCTTAGATGAAAGCATCCGCGCGAGGCTGTGCCTGCCACGACCCAGGCGTTGCTGTGACACTCCTCTATACCACTCAATTGATTGAGCTGGTCATTGTTGTTACCAAGTAAGGGTATTAGCCTATGCCTGCAAACCGGATCGAACATCACCCGCAACGTCACTGTTTTACGGTCCATACCGACGGCAAGGAGTCCATTCTGCAATACCGTTTGCTTGTAGCGGACGCTGGCAACCCGGGTGTAGACTTCACCCGCACCTACGTGCCGGAACAACTGCGTGGCCAGGGCATTGCCGAAGCCCTGGTGCGCCGCGGTCTGTCATGGGCCAAAGCGCAGAACCTGCAGATTCAGGCCAGCTGTTGGTATGTACAAAAATTTCTGCGTTGATGCCTGGTGCGGTCTCAGGAAATCGAAACCTCAGCGCGCCAGGAAAGCCACCAGCAACTTGATCTGGAAATCATCCAGACGCTCGCCAAAAGCTGGCATCTGGCCGGTGCGGCCATAAAGCAGGGTTTCGCGGATGGTGTCGAGATCGCCCCCATACAGCCAGATATCATCTGACAGTCGTGATGCACCCAGCATCGGATTGCCGGCGCCATCAACACCGTGACAGGCCGCACAGTTTTGTTCGTACATGGCTTTGCCCGGATGAGTTTCGTCGCCGCCTTCGTGCAGCGTCATCACATACCCGGCGACATCATCAATGATTTCGGCGCTAAGGATGCTCTGCCAGGCAATCATGTTGGCGTTGCGGCCGCCACGCAAGGTCTGTTCAATCTGTTCCGGCGAGCCTCCCCATTGCCACACGGTATCCTGCAGGTTGGGGAACAGGTTGGCCTGTCCGCGACCCTCAGGTCCGTGACACACCGCGCATTCGCGTTGGTATATGCGGCCGGCGGTATCCATGAGGTTGGAATCGCCCTGGATCTCTGCCAGATCCATGTCGACCACCGCCATGCGAGCGGCAGCAAAACTTTCTTCAAAATTCTCCTGGCTGCTGGCGACCTGTTGTCCCTGCGACCAGTTCAGCAACCCGGGGTTGGAGCCCAGCCCCGGGAAAAAGATCAGATAGATCAGCGAGAAAATCATTGAGCCGAACAGCAGCCAGAACCACCATAGCGGTGGCGGATTATGCCCTTCTGCCAGGGTTTCGTCCCAGACCGGTTCGACCTCGGACTCTTCCTGCTGGTCGCGGCCAAAATAAATACTCCACACCAGCCACAATACAGCGCCGAGTGACACCAGAGTCACAACGACAATCCAGCCGGCCCAAAAACCTGAAGGCAACATAGCCATATCAGTCCTCGTCTTCCAAAGGTATACGTGAAGCGCGGTCCAGGGACTCTTTGGTACCCCGGCTACCGAGCCAGATGGCGAGGCCGATCATAAATCCCATGACCAGCATGTCGCCCAGAAATATGAACATGGTCAATGTGCACCCCCTTGCATCCCGGCGTCTTCTTCGCTGAAACCGGTGCCCAGCATTTGCAGGTAGACGATGAGTGCGTCCATTTCGGTGAGGCCTTCCAGGTCAGCCTCAGCGTTGGCGATTTGTTCGTCAGTGTAAGGGTGACCCAGACGACGCAGCACCGTCAGTTTGTTGGTGATGTTGCCGGTTTCGATCGCGTCGCGCTCCGCCAGCCAGGGGTAGGCTGGCATGATGCTGTTCGGTACCACCGCGCGCGGGTCCAGTAGGTGAAGTCGATGCCAGTCATCAGAATACTTGCCGCCGATCCGGTGCAGGTCAGGGCCGGTGCGTTTGGAGCCCCACATGAACGGCCGGTCGTATACGAACTCGCCTGCGCGCGAATACGGTCCGTAGCGTTCAACTTCAGCAATCAACGGGCGAATCTGCTGGGAGTGGCACACTACGCAGTTTTCGCGCATGTAAATGTCGCGGCCGGTCAGTTCCACAGCGGTGTAAGGGCGGGTGTTGGCGCTGGCAGTTTCCAGACTCTCCTGCGTCAGCACCGGCAGCAGTTGAACCAACCCGCCAATGGCTGACACAAACAGAATGCCAAAAATCAGCAGCCCGGTGTTTTCTTCAATTTTGCGATGAAATGTCAGACCGTTCATGCGTTAACTCCGTAAGCTGGATCCACCGCCGGTGGCGTGACCTTGACTGCGCGCTGGCCTTTTAATGTCATGAACAGGTTGTAGGCCATCAGCACGGTCCCCAGCAGAAACACCAGCCCGGCGATCAGCCGCAGCAGGTAATACGGGGTCATGCTGGCCATGATGTCCTTGAAATCAAAGCTCAGCTCGCCGATGCTGTCGATGCTCAGCCACAACAGACCCTGGGATACACCTGCCGCCCACATGGCTATGATGTACAACATGGTGCCGGCGAAGGCCAGCCAGAAGTGCAGGTTGGCCAGGCGGGTGCTGTGCAGCTCGCGGCCGGCCAGACGCGGCACCAGGAAATAGAAGGTGCCGTAGGTGATCATGGCGTTCCAGCCCAGCGCGCCGGAATGCACGTGACCAATGGTCCAGTCGGTAAAGTGGCTGACCACGTTGACGCTGCGGATGGCCATCATCGGCCCTTCAAAGGTGGCCAGGCCGTAGAATGCCAGTGACAGCACAATAAACTTGAGCGCGGGGTCGGTGCGCAGTTTTTCCCAGGCTGTGCTGACGGTCATCACGCCGTTGACCAGCGTAGCCCAGGAGGGTGCCAGCAGGATGACACTCATCACCACGCCCAGCGACTGTACCCATTCGGGGATGGCGTTGTAGTGCAGGTGGTGCGGGCCGGCCCAGATATACGCGTAAACAAAGGCCCAGAACGCGACCACGGACAGGCGATAACTCCAGATCGCACGGCCGGCAATCTTGGGGAGAAAATAGTACACCATGCCCAGAAAACCGCCGGTGAGCAGGAAACCTACCGCGTTGTGACCGTACCACCATTGCACCACGGCATCCTGCGCGCCGGCATAGGCGGAGTAGGACTTGTCAATCGACACGGGCAGGGCGAGGCTGTTGACCACGTGCAGCATGGCGATAACGATGATCAGCGCGCCATAGAACCAGTTGGAGATATAGATGGGTTTGATTTTTCGCTTGGCGATGGTGCCAAAAAACACGACACCAAAACAGATCCAGACGATGGCAATGGCGATATCAAAGGGCCACTCCAGCTCGGCGTACTCTTTGGTGGTGTTCCAGCCAGCGAGCAATGACAATGCCCCCAGCAATACGATGAGCTGCCAGGCGTAACACACAAACCAGGCCAGGCGCGGCGCGAACAACGTCACGTGCGAGGTGCGCTGCACGCTATAAAACCCAGTGGCCATCAGTGCAGAAACCCCAAAGCCAAAGATGACGCCATTGGTGTGCACGGGGCGCAAGCGTCCGTATGACAGCCAGAATTGACCAAAATCAATGGTGGGCCATACCAGCTCGGCGGCAATATAAACCCCGACTGAAATCGCTATCACTGCCCAGATCACCGAGAACTGGATCAGGCGGATGACAATCTTGTCCTGGTAAATCTTGTTCTCGACAGCTTGCATCAGGTTTTCCATTTGCTTTTGAAATCGTTTGGTAACAGGTCTTTTAAAGAATTAAACGCCCAGCAGCGGGCCCACGCCCAGCACCCACAGCGACATGCTGATCCCCAGCAGGCTCACGACAGCCACCAGCAGCCACGCCATCAGCGCCGAGGCCATCAGCATGCCACGTTCGGGCGGCGTCTCCAGGGCGACAGGAATACCGCTGTAAAGCAGATACATGCCCCAGATGGTAGCGGGAATCAGAACCAGCACGTTAACCAGTACATCAGGGAAAAGGTGCGCGGCACTGGCTATCGCCAATGGCTGACCGACCATGGTGATCAGCGCCATATGGCGTCCCAGTGAGACACTGGCACCATAGGTTTTTGCCATCCAGCGGCTGATGATGGCAGTGCTGAAAAGTCCGAACAGCAGCGCCACAAAATAACCGGCACTGATTATCAGCAGGGTGTTGGTGGTCATGAACAGAGGTTGATCCGCGCCCAGTCGCCAGCCAAAATTGGCGGCGCCGATCAGCGAGAACACCGGCGGTAAAAGCAGTAGCCACAGAGAATAGCTCAGGAAAATACGAAGCGACGAGGGTTCCGCTCGGGCCAGCTCGGCAAACGCCTGCTGCGGCTGGTACAGAGATCTGAACAGGGTCAGACTGGAGATGTTTGAGCTCATAGGCCTTCCGCTGGTTGGGGTCAACGTCAAAGCACAGTTGGACAGCCGCAATGCCAATAACGTGAACGTGGCGTTACAATCTCGAAGTTTCACCCTAACACATTAATTGGTAAGTGTTGAAGTCTCGCTGCCAAGTGTGACGGGCCGCAGTATAGGGGGTAGTGGCCTGGGTTTTATTGATCCAGCGCAAAGCTTTTGACAGGTGGCGCTAGCCGATCAGTGTCAGCAAGTCATCGGCAAAGCTGTGCGGGTGCCAACGCTGACGACCGCTGCTTTGCGAATGCACGGTAATGAACTGGATGTCCGGGTCTTGCCACGATGCCTGAAACTCTGACAGCAATCTCTCAGTATCGCTGGCATCAAAGATGTAGCTCATCATGTCCGGCGTCTGCCAATGCGCCGTTGTATCTGATTGCCCGTCAGCGAGTTCAAGCAAAAACGCTTTATAGGTGGCGAACTCTGACCAGCGTCTGGGGGGCTGGGCCAGCAGCACCTGCCACCAGGGTTGCTGATACGCCTGCTCCAGCCAGGCAAACATGGATCTGAGCGTTGCCACGTGTAGCAAAAATGGCGTATCGAAGTAGCTGTCATATGACTGCTGTCGATTGGGCGGGATATGCAACAAGGCATCAGCCTGCAGGACCCATTTCCGGGTTTTTCCCTTAAACTGGGCCAGTGGCTTACGATCGGAGAAACAGACCACCGCATCGCGTTTCAGTATCTCTGTCAGATCGGCAGCGGGAGTCACAACAACATCCGAGTCAACAACCAGCACATAGTCTGTGTCTGCCTGTGACGCCATGGCCAGCTTGGAAATCTGTTGTGTGTGCCAACCGGTATAGTGCGGCCAGTGCGGCCAGCCCAGCTCCCGGGACAGACTGCCGCTGATGCGGGTCATATGACGGCCGATCAATGTTTGCAGTGATGTGGCCCGGCGTCGTGCCTGCTCGATTGCCGGCGGCAAAACCTGTTCAGTAGTGCGAAGTCGGGTGGTGTGACTGTTTTGGCTGTCGGTCAGTAATGCGGAGAACACAGCGAAATCTTCTGACTGAACCACCGTTGTGTGTTCAAGGCCGCCCAGGGGTCCTTGCGCCAGAGAGCGCAACAGAATGCGGTAGTGGTCCAGATCTCCGGACCAGGTCGGTGTGACCAGGCTGATCGTGGGTGAAGGTGCCATTATCATACGATCCAGTGACTGACTTGAACCAGTGTACAGTAATTCAGTGCAGAGAAATTCAGTGCAGAGAAATTCAGTGCAGAGGAATTCAGAGCACAGCAGTTCGGAGTAAAACAACGGCTCAATGGGATCATCCCGGCTGATTGCCCGGAGTGCGACCCGGTGCCGTCAAGCGCCAGGTCGCAGGGTCAGAGGATTATGAGTTGTTAACGGTAACAATGAAGTCCGCTTCAAATAAGCGGTTCTCGAACATTTCCTCTGTCATGGTACCGCTAATGGTGACTTCGTCGTTAACATCCAGCTGCAGATAGCCTTCGTTATCCAGAGGGTCATAACCCAGATCATCCACTTCCACAATCATCAGATGGTCACCCGTATTGAGGACAAGCTCCTCTTCCAGAGGCTCGACCGCCGTGATCGTGCCCTGAATGATGGCGTCACCTTCCATAATCGGGCCTGTAACCGTCACAATCGGATCAAAGAATGTGGCTGCCTCCTCATCCATTGCACTGGCATAGAAGTAAGAGTTAATTGACTCGACGTAAACGCTGCTCGCCTCAATTGTGGTCATCTCGAAAAAATCATCGTCGATCAGACCGTTCACAGTCACGCTATCGCCAGGCAATAGTTTATAGGCATCTGCGTCTCGGTCGCCGTCATCCATTTCCACAGTCACTGAGGCGCGTCCGTAATCCAGCAGAAAAGAATCCCTCTGCACTGACTCAATGGTGCCGCTCAAGCTGATCCAGGTATCGTCAGGTTGCAGGTAAGGTGACTGCGTTTGGGCGGCAGTCGAAGCGGAAAACATTACGGCGCCAATAGACGCCAGCAGTTTGGCGTTTCTCATGACTCACTCCTTTCGTTTCTCAACGATTTGCTCAAAATGCATGGCCACTCTGTTTGCCCCACTCGCAACAAGCCGATGTCGCCGGTGACGCATGTGCCATGACAAAAAAAGCTGATACCAAAGAAATAAATCTTTGATTAATCAGCTTGGTTGCTTAAAACCATGACAAAGATAAAAGGCCCTGTCAAATGACCGGCCGGACATTTTCCATGATTGGGCAAACGGTTTATAATCTGTCACTAACAGATCGTAAGTTGATATTTTAAGGGAGCAAAATATTATTCTCCGTGTGCACTGCAAGTGGTGCGACGGTAGCCGCAGGGAAACAGAATAAGCGAATTTAAGTCAGGATAAGGACGATAACAGTCAGATGAGACACGATTTCGCCGACCGAGACCTGCTACTGGGTGTGCTGGGAGAAGTGCGTGATGCGGTACTGATCACCGATGCCCGGCTCGCGTTGCCGGGTCCCGTCATCGTCTACGCCAATCCCGCTTTCTGCGCCATGACCGGCTATGAGCCCGAAGAACTCGTGGGCCAGACGCCGCGTTTGATGCAAGGCCCGTTAACCGACAAAGACTTGATGCAGCGCCTCAAAGAGCAGCTGGTCTCAGGGCAGGCGTTCTTTGGCGAAACGGTCAACTACCGAAAGGATGGTTCGCCGTTTCGCATGGAGTGGTCAATACGACCTTATCCTGCGACTGGCACTCCCCGATACTTTATCGCCATTCAACGTGATGTCACGGCATTGCGTGACCTTGAGCAGCAGCGCCGGCAATTGCAGGCGCTGACCGATATACAGACCAAGGCGGGTACCGCCGGTCTGAATTTGCAGGCCATGCGTGAACAGGTGGCGCAAATCGGGCTCGCGATCACCGGCGCCGACGGCGCTGCCGTGGAAGAGGCGGCAGGAAAAGAGATGGTGTACACGGCGGCAGCGGGCACGGCAATGAGTTCGCTGGGACTGCGCCTGCCGGTTTCCGGCAGTCTGTCGGGTGCCTGTTACCGTGATCGCGTGCCCATGTACTGCCGTGACACCCATAATGAGCCGCGCGTCGCGCGTGAAGCGGCTGACCGTGTTGGTTTCCGCTCCGGCCTGCTGGTGCCGATGATTCACGAAGAGCGCTGTTTCGGGGTACTTAAGGTCTACTCAAGCCAGGTCGGCGCTTTTAGCGACAGTGATCTGGACATACTCAATATGGCCAGTCGCGTGCTGGCATCCTCGCTCTATGATGCCCAGAGCTTCGAGCAGCAACGTCAACAACGCACCCAGCTGATTGATGCCTTGCCAATTCTGATTGCTCGGATTGACATGCAACTGTGCTTTCGTGAAATAAATGCGGGCTACACGGAATGGTTTCAGCGTCCTGCCGGGCAGATCATTGGCAAACCGGCAGTGGACGTCGTTGGCCCGGAGCTTTTTGAACAGGCGTTGCCCTACATGCAAGCGGCGTTGGCGGGCGAGGAAGTGATTTTTGAGCAACATCTGTGGCAGCCCGATGGCAGTATGATGCCGGTGGAGCTAACCTATATTCCACAGCGTGACGATGACGGTCAGGTTGTCGGCTTTTATTCTCTGGCGCGTGACATCAGCGATCGCCGGCGTGCCGAGCGTGACCACCTCACCCAGACCCTGAATCGCCGGGGTTTTGATGCACGACTGGATATCGCCTTTGCTACGGCCAAGCGTTATCAGAGACCTCTGTCACTGATTTTTGTTGACCTTGATCACTTCAAAAAAGTAAATGACAATTATGGCCACGCCGTGGGTGATGAAGTTTTGCGCACGGCGGCGCAGGTGCTGTGCGAACAGGTCCGGGACAGCGACATCGTCAGTCGCTGGGGTGGTGAGGAGTTTGTGATCCTGGCGCCGGAGACGCCGTTGGCCGAAGCCGCACAGTTGTCCGAGCGTCTTCGGCAGCGGCTGGCATTTTTTCAGCATCCCGAGGTTGGCCAGGTGACGGCGAGTTTTGGTGTTACGGAACTGGCCAGCGAGCAGAGCGAACGGGATTTTATCAACCACGCTGACCAGGCCCTGTACGCGGCGAAAGGCGCGGGGCGCAACCGGGTTGAGTGTTACCGCCCCTGACACTGGCGCTGTTGTCGCCATGGCAAGTAACACCAGAGGCAACGACGAACCGGGTGTTATGGAGCGTTTGCGGGTGGTCCGTCCGCTGAATCAATTGTCCAGCAAGGCATCAACTTTCGCCGCGGAGATAAAGTCATTCTCCGACAGACCGCCAATGGCATGCGTACTGTAGACCACGGTGGCTTTGTTGTAGCCAAAGGTAATATCCGGGTGGTGATCTTCACCATGGGCAATCCAGACCACAGCATTAACAAACGCCGACGTCTGGTAATAGTTTTCGAATTTGCAAGTGCGGCTGATCTGTTTGCCTTCGTTTTCCACTTTCCATTCACCGTCGATCATGACCAGGTACTGTTTGACCTGTTCGGCGCCCATCGGGTCAGCATCACTGTCGCACGGTTTGCATTTTCGCGTTGTCAGATCATTCATGACCGGACTCCTTGTTGCTAAGTGTGTCTCCATCTTAACGCGAGCCCCCGCCATCAGGTCAAATGCCGACGCGGGCAGTGCTCCGTCGAGCTGCATTGGGTAACTGTGCTATACTCGCTGGCTTTTTCGAGAAGTCCTGATTCATGAACGTCTCCACCAATCGCCCTCCCGTTCTTGTGCTCGTCCCGATCAGTATGCTCTGCACGCTGGTCGCGGTGGTGTTCGGTCGTCTGGCCTACGGGCTGGTATTACCTGTCATGCGCGAGACTCTTGAGTTGAGCTACTCGCAGGCGGCCAATCTGGGTACGTTGACTGCTTTGGGTTATCTGGTGCTGTTGCTGTATGCGGGTGTGTTCGCCGGCCGCCATGGCGGCAAGAAGTCGATCCTGCTGGGACTGTCGCTGGGGGCCATCGGATACACCGGACTCAGCCTGTTTTCTGCCTATCCTCTGCTGATGCTCTGCATGACGCTGATGGGATTCGGTACCGCGTTCACTTTTACGCCACTGGTTTCTCTGCTGGGTGCCTGGTATCCCGAGCGTCGGGGCATGGTGATCGGTTTTGCCGGCAGTGGTGTGGGCATTGGCATACTGCTCGCCGGCGCGTTGATTCCGGTCATCACACAAACGGGTGATGAAGCCAGCTGGCGTATGATATGGGCCAGCTTTGCCGGTATCGCTGTGTTCGCAATTGTGCTGGTGATGATTTTTCTGCGCGACCCGCCGCTACATGAAGAACCGGTTTCGATGCGGCAGGGCCTGACGATAGCCTATCAAAACCCGCATGTTATGCGCATGGCGCTGATCTACGGTGTGGTGGGTCTGACGTATATCGTGCAGGTGTTGTTCATGTACAGCTTTGCCCTGGATGCCGGCGTCGACCCGCAAATTGCCGGGCGTCTGGTGGCTGTCATGGGGTTTGTGTCGATTTTTTCCGGACCGGGATGGGGCTGGCTGGCAGATTTGGTAGGCCACGGACGCGCCCTGATTTTTTGCATGACGGTGGCAATTGTTGCCACCTTGCTGCCGGTGATCTGGCCCGAGACCTGGGCGTTTACTGTGCATTTTGTGTTGGTGGGGCTGTCGGTAACGGGGCTCTTCACGTCGGTGCTGGCCGCCGCTACCAGCACCGTAAAGCCGCAGCATGCCGCCATGGCGGTCAGTTTTGTTACGGTGTTTTTCGCTCTTGGGCAATTGATCGGCCCGGCGCTGGCCGGTTTGCTGATCGACTGGCAGCAGGACTTCCGGTTGACCTTCGCGCTTAGCGCCGTGTTGATGTTTGTCGGTGCGCTGGTCAGCTACAGCAGTCTGTCTGTGGCCAAAGCGTAACGGACCGTTTCCCGATGCTGGTGTTTGCCACACGCGTGCTCAAAGATGCTACGGTGACGTATGTGAAGCAATTTTAATACAGGAGGATTTATGGTCACGCCATTGAATTATTACCTGAAACGTATCGCCCCTGTTCTCGCTGCGCTCACGTTGAGCGCCTGCGCATCCTCTGATGAGCGTTACGAAGCGCCTTCGTACGCGTCCATGTACGACGGTGACACCTATCGGGTCATCTGCACAGGACTTGAAAACAGAGATATTTATGTCAGATACGATGCTCTGGATAGCTTCTACCACCCCGATGGTGCGTTGAAGTCCCGTGACGAGTTTTGTCTGGAGAATGCATCAGGCGCCCGGCAGCGTTGATCTGGCAGCCAACAGATTTGCTGCTAGCTCTTCCAGACCATCAATCAGCCGGGGTCCGGCGCGGCTGAAATGGGCATTGCCGTCGCCGACAATCACGTTTCCTTCGCGTACGGCGCGCAGTGATAACCAAGGCGCATGGTCTGCCAACAGGTGCAGCGCCGCTTCAGATTCCTCGAGTGAGTAGCCACAGCAGCCCACCACAATAATATCCGGGTCACATTCTGTGATCGCCTGCCAACTTAACGTGCCCGAGCGCTGGCCGGCCTTCACCAGACAGCTGGTGCCGCCCAGGATATCGATCAGGTCAGGTATCCAGTGCCCGCCACTGAACGGTGGGTCCAGCCACTCCAGGAATAACACTTTGTCTCCGTTCAGGATCTGCTGACGGGAGACCGCTTCCGCGCGTTCGCGTAATTGCATCACCAGTTGCCGTGCTTCAGATCCGGCATACACCGCATCGCCGACACGAATTATGTCGTCGTAAACATCATCCAGGCACGAAGGAGCCAGCTCGACCAGTTTGCAGTCACCGGGCAGATCGGCAACCGCCTGGTACACATCCCCGGATGAGACCGCACACACATCACATAGGGTCTGGGTCACAATAACGTCCGCGCGCAATTCTGCCAGCTTCTCAATGTCGAGGGCATAGAGTCCCCGGCCGGCTGCCATCTCCTGGCGTACAAACTGATCAATAACAAGCTGCGTTTCATGCACCGGCACCCGCGTACTGGTCAGCACGTCGAGATCGCAGATTTCGGCTGGGTAATCACAGCTGTGCGAAATGCCTACCAGTGTGCAGATGTTGCCCTGGTGCGCGCCCAGCGCACAGATGATTTCGGTTGCGCTGGGCAGCAGCGAAACAATGCGCATGATTCAGGCCTCAGGCGGTTCGCCATTGGGGTTGAAAACGGCGAATGTATTCGTACAGGCCAAACAGTAGCGTGGCGTACAGAGCATCACCTAACAATGAGCGTCCGAAGAACGGAATCGCACTGATGTAACACTGCACAAACCCTTCCAGCGTGCGCGGATAATACATCAGCCAGGCACTCAGATTGGAGATTATGAAAAATACTGTGGCGGAGGCCAGCACGGCGCCGATCAGGCGTTCTGGTGTACGTCGACGCGCAAGCCACACGCGCCCGATTACAGCGCTGCACCAGAAACCCGCATACACCAGCGCCATGGCGGGCAGAGCGTAAAACCCGTTGATCATGTCGCTGAGCAATAACGCGCCCATCGGCAGCAACCAGGCCGTGCGCGAGGGCAACAAGGCCCCGGCGAACAGACCCAGCGCCCCGATGGGTGTCACGTTCATCGGGTGCGGCAGCAGCCGCATGGCCGCGACCACGACGATAAGCGCAACGATGGTAAACAGTTCCGATTTTTGCCTGTGGCTGATTTTGGTTATGGGCATCACGGGCTCCTCAGAATATGTAACGTGTGGTTAATAAAGCGGTACGGCCATAGGTATTGTAGCCATCCACTACCTGATAATCCTTGTCGAACAGGTTGCCGATCTTCAGTTGCAGACCGAAATCATTGAGCAGCTGATAGGAAAAAGCCAGGTCAAACACGGCATTACCGGCAACCGATGAAGTACCAAAAGTCACCGGGTCAACGTCCTTCTGCGTGCCACGCAGCAGCCAGGTCAGCCCCACATCGAGTTTGTTGAATTCACGCGAGATGCCGGCACTGAGTATCTCATTGGGGCGGCGGAGCAGCTCCTGCCCGGTGTCGCTGTTCTCATGATCCAGCAGGGTCAGCGCAGCATTGGCATCCCAGCCCAGCCAGGAACCACTGACTGCCAGTTCAGCACCGTTGATGGTGGCCCGGTCAACATTGGTCAGGCTGCTAAATGACGCGTCGGTGGTGATCAGGTTTTTGATCTCGTTGCGAAACGCATTGATCGACCAGCGGGCGCCGGCATGATTGCCTTCCAGGCCGATCTCCACATTGCGAGAGGTTTCCGGCTGCAGATCGGGGTTGCCAAAAAAGAAGAAACCCGGGAAATCGACGTAAAGCTCCACCAGGGACGGTGCCTTGTAAGCGGTGCTGTAGGACGTCCAAAGCTGCATGTTGTCACCGAGGTCGGTACCGATTGCGGCCTTGCCCGTGGTTTTGCCACCGAACTGTTCGTTGTCGTCGTAGCGCAGAGACAGGGTGGTGTCGACTGAGCTGTTGCTCAGCGCAAACTGCGTGTCCAGCACGGCAAACGCCGCGCCGTTGTCGCGTGTGGTGTCGGTCTGCGTGGCACCGCTCATCTCGTACAGCAGTTCCTCGGATTCAAAATCTGCGCCCACCACGATGCTATTGTTGTCACCAAGCTGCACGTGATTCTGCCAGTTGATGGCATCGCGCTCGGTACGGCTGAGTGAGGCGAAGGTGCTGTCATTAACACTCTCGTCAATGAAGCGGGAAACCTGCAGGTCACTCTGCCAGCTGTTGGTCACTGGCAGACGCAATCCGAGGTGCGCGGTGCGGCCTTCGCCGTTGTTGATGCCGCCGTCGTATTCCAGTTGTGAATCGGTGAGGCTGTAGGCGCCATGCAGTGCTGCTCCATTGCCAAACTGATGGGCAATGGACAGGTTCGCTGCATCATTGTCATAGGCACTGCGGCGGGCGCTGGGCCGGGGCGTATGAATGGGGCGTATGCCATCGGTCTGTTGGTGCGACACATTCAGTGCCAGCGAGGTATGGGTACCCCGCAGGTTGAAGCCTCCGCTGCCGTTGTAAGTGGACTCGGTGCCGGCGGCGGCGCTGAGGTTGCCGCTCAGGCCAGGCTCTGCATCACTGTGTGCTGCCTGTTTGGTGAAGATCTGGATGACACCCCCAATGGCATCGGCGCCGTACAGACTGGACTGCGGGCCGCGTACCACCTCAATACGCGCGATTTGTGCCACCGGAATATTCTCCAGACGGGCGAAACCTTCGCTGGCGGTATTGGCTTTGACGCCATCAATCAGAATCAGGGTATGGTCAGAATTTGTTCCGCGCATGAACAGGCTGGTCTGCGTGCCCTGACCGCCGGTGCGGGCCATCTGAATGCCGGGCGCGCCGGCCAGCAAGTCGAGCAGGCTCTGAGCCTGCGCGGCTTCGATGTCATCCAGTGTAAACACGGTGGACGCGGCCAGGGTTTCGCCCAGCGGCTGTGCCAGCCGGTTGGCGGTGACAATCATTTCCTGGGTTCCGACGTCGGCAGACGTGTTGGATTGGGCTGCTACGCTGGCTGCCACTGGCAGTGTGGAAAAAAACAAGACGGCACAGCTCAGTGCTGTGTTAGTGGTTGTAAAAATTTTTTGCGACATTGTGCAATCTCTCACCCGAGTGCGTGTAGTTAAACGCCGGGGAGGAAACAGCAACGGAGAGGGGCCTCAACAGTGCGGGCTATTTCAGAATGCCAACACAACAGAGCAGGGGGCGACTTTCCGCAGCACTGCCCTCCGCAGCGTGTCGTTGGCATCAGGCCGGTCTCCGGGCTTACAAGTCATAACCGTCGTTGTGCTGACGGGTATCAAGCCGCATCGCCTTCCCATCAAGTCTGGCGCCAGGCGCTGAATGACAGTGGCATATCGATGTGACTTACTTGCTTACCGTTGCGGGGGCAGCGTTGGCATTGAACTCTTATCTTGGGTTCGAGTCGCACCAACTTCCCGTTTAATTCTGCTGTCTGACAGCAGAACACCTGAAGCGGCGGGAACATTAGGTGATTGCTGAGGGGAAGTCAAATCTGTGAGTGTGCGTTGTGACAACGATACCGTCGCCAACAGCGTCACCGGCAACTTTTTGCGTGTATTCGAATTTACATGATGTGCCTGGATAAAAATAGCTTGCCATATGCTTGACTGCTCAACTACATGTCAATATACTTGCGCAATCAAACATTAATCAAGGAGGCTGTTGTGGCCACATCATCGCAAAGCGAACTCATTCTCAAGCTGGTGGCATTGCATACCAAAATCCAGAAGCAAATCGCCGGTCCGCTGTCATTTCACGGTATCAGTTTTACCGAGTACCTGGTGCTACGGCAATTGCATGCAGCCCCGGAAAACAAAATGCGCCGGATCGATCTGGCCCAGCAAGTCGGACTCAGCGCATCGGGGGTCACCAGGTTGCTGAACCCCATGGAGAAAGTCGGTCTTATCAGCAAGGAAGAGGCGCCACGCGATGCCAGGGTGAGTCTGGTGACAATAACGAGCGCCGGTGAAACGATTTTTAGCGATGCTGATGCCTCGTTTGCACAGGTGGCACAGTCCGTTATGCAATCACTGAGTGGCGAAGATCAGAAAAGCCTGAGCAGGTTGACTGGCTTGTTGCTCTGATAATGAAGAATGGAGTGTGCCTGGTCAATTGACATCGTTTACTTTGCGGGGAGCGCCGGACGGTTACGTTAACTGAAAATGCCCGGCCTCAACTTCCTCACTCTCCACATGAACCCAGTCAATCTCCAGCGCCAGATCTTTCTTTAACGTCTGAATCATGGATTGAATATGTTGATAAGCGAGTGCTTTTTGCTCTGGCAGCACGCTGATCAGAATCTGCATGCCCGGTTCCTGTACCACACCTTCGTAATGCGACTTGTAAAGATGCCCCTCTGCCGCCCAGATGCCGTCGATCGGGCGGCAACAGGCGCCGGCGAAGTGTTTCCCCAGGTGTGGTGCAAGAGACACCAGACTTTCCTGATAGGGGAACGACGGTGACGACAAGGTGACGGTATAGCGGATGCGTTTCATATGTCACTCATGATTTTTGTAAAATAATGCGGTCAAGATTACCACGACAAGGACAGTGATGCTGAGCACGTTTTCAGCGGAGATCAGGGCGAATATGTCCAGAATGCCCAGCGTGTCGCCGTGCTCCATGTCATTGCTCAGGCTTGCCAGATCGACCACCAGCGCTAGCAGGCTGAGCGCTCCCAAAAACGCCAACAGGGTCTGAATACTGCGGGTTTGGGCGCGTCGTGATTCTTCCACCAGACGGTCCAGGCGCTTTTGCACCAGTTGCGCGAGTTGCTGAAGTCGGTGTTCCTGTTGCTTCACCTGCCATGCGTTGTCGAACTGCGCCAGTAGCAGGCGCCGTTTGCCTTGTATGCCCGCCTGTGCAGAGGAGTATTGTATGCAGATGAATTCAATATGATCATTACGGTACTGATGCAGGTCGACAGAATTTTGCAGCGCCATTCTGGTTCGATTTTTTTTCTTGTTAAAGTACGCACCGTTAAATTGCGTCAGGGTTTTTTCCAGCAGAGATTCTGTGCGCAATACCAGTGCTGCATGAAACTGCGACAGCACCATGACGCGACGCATATCCTGCAGATGTGCCGGATCACACAATAGCGAATTACCTGATCCCAGCAATAATATATCCGACGTATCATCAACGCTTTTCAGCCAGTGATGATAATGAGAGGGAGGCAGCTCGGGTGACTGCACCAGCATTCTGGCGACCCAAAGTGGCCGGGCATCACACAGTGCTGACGGTGTATCGGCATACACTTTGTAAGATTTTGGTGAGATAAAATGCCCGGTACCTTCCTGTTTATACAGGTGCGACAATATCGGTTTGAGGTATCTGGTCGATAGGGTGCCGATGCGCTCACTGATAGCGAGGTCATCGACGTCGCCAAGATCAACCGCAGTTTCCAGAACAATTGCCAGCACTGCCAGACAATTGTCGTAGCAGTAAAGCCTGGCATCCACTACGTCGTCTTCCTGCATCATTGCCTGCAGGCTGATCTCGGCGCCAACCTGATAGAACAATGGCAGGTTGTCATGCTCTAGTGAGCCGTATCCCATTGGCCACTCGCACGCATTCACCGACACACCGGGGAAATCGTCGAGCAATCGGGTGAGTATCCGGAGTTTCTCATGGGTGCTGGTGATCAGCTCGGTTTGCCAGTTGACTGGCACACAAATAGGCGAAAATGTATAAAATATCAAGACGGGATCTCCCACACCTCAATATGGCCGCGCCGGTCAACACTGTAGCCACGCTCCCCCGGCAGCGCCTGATCAAGCCCGTGACGTTGCAAGCCGGCGATGACACGCGATCGCTCCGTTTCATCCAGTGATTGCAGCACCGCGTCCGCGCGCCGCAGCAGGTACAACAGGTAGGGTTGTATACCGGTAGTGACCGGCACACCACGGAACTGTGTATCAATCTTGCCGAGGTAACGCTGGTGGGGTTTGTCGCAAACCGGTTGTCCGTCTGCAGGTTGTAAATGGTTCACGTGTACATCCATGAACACCAGCTTGTCGGTCAGCTCGGGAAATATTTCATCTGCAATATGGGCGAACAGCGGGGTCAGCGTTTCCGGAATGCTGTCGTCGATGAAGTAGTCGGTGCCGTAGTCCACGAATTCGGGTACATCCAGCCCCGGCGCTGTCATTCGCTCGACCCAGCGGAACACGCGCGGTGCGCGGCGCTTCATCAGGTCTGCAGGCACCGGGTCGCGACCCAGGTGCGCGAACATCGGGCCGATCAGGCCATAGTCTGCGACTGAAGGCCGCCCGCCGAACAGATACGGGTGCAGGCGCAAATGTTGTTCCAGGATATCCATTAGCGACTCAAAGGAGCGTTCGATCAGGGGAATGCTGGCTTCGGTAACTCCGAGCTGTGGCAGGTAGGACTGCATGCGCGCCATGATTTTTCCTGCCATATCTGGCCCGGACCCTGCCGCAAAGGCATCTTTGATAAACGCTTCCTGCTCACCCAGATACGACCAGCGATAATGCATTGCATGCCGCAGCATGGCCTGGCTGCCGTAATACTGCACGATGATGGCCAGCACTCTTTGCAATGGTCCTTCTGGATAGGCAGGCCAGGGCACACCGGCGCGCTCGAAGTGATCGATGATCTCGACGCTGTCCTGAATGATGCTACCGTCTGGCAGCTCCACGACAGGAATGATACTGCGCCCGATAGCCGGTGTGATGCGTTGCGCGAAGTCAGGGTGCGAGGTGGGGCGCTCAATGTAGGCAGTGCCCTGGGTGCGCAGGTAGCAGCGCACCACACCGGTGTATAGGGAGTGCGGAGCGCCGTAAAGAATCAGTGGGCCTGTTGAAGGCGGTGCCTGGGTCATTTGATGCGGCGTCTCTCTGCTATATTGTGCTGACCGACAGTGTAGCAAAAATTCCGTTCATACAAGCGCGTGTTGCCTGAATAATACAAATTCCTCCGGGGTGGGGGGTGTGGATGGTGCCGATAGCTGGTACGGTACCAGATCACCCGCTACGAAGGAGTGAGTGTATGAAAACCACATGGGTACTGGTTGCTGAAAATAGCCGCGCCCGGTTGTTTAACTGGAAATCCCTCAACGTTCTTGACGAAATCAAAACCTTTTCCCACCCCGAAAGTCGCCTGCACGAGCAGGATCTGGTCTCCGATAAGCGCGGAAGATCATTCGACAGTGCCGGCTATGGCCGCCATGCGCAGGAAGCGCCGACCAGTGCCAGACAGCACGAGTCCGAGACTTTCGCCAAGGAAATCGTCGCCGAACTGGATCAATGCCGAAGCCGCAATAAGTATGAAAAACTTTTTATTATTGCGGCGCCGCATTTTCTCGGACAGCTACGAGACGAGATGTCCCCCTCACTGCACAAGGCAGTAGTGCAGGAGATCAGCAAGAATATGGCACAGCAGCCGACTGAGGATATCCGCAAACATCTGCCTGACAGCCTGCCGGTATAGATAGCGGTTCCTGTCCCGAGATAGACACTCCTCTCTGATTGGAGCATTTTAATGCGCGTTTTTAGCAATCCGGTTGGCGCCGGATCTCTCTGGTTCGATAATCTTGCCACCGCCGATGGCACACCTGTTGCCTACGATCCGCAGGCACGGGCTTTTCTGCCCATGCCTCCTTTTTGTGCCAATCGGGACAGAATAGGTTGTAACTGGATAGCGCCAAAAGAGGGTGAGTTCTGCCGATCGTGTGCCATGACAGCGCTGGCGCCTGATCCGGACATAGCCAATGCCATTCCCAATTGGGCACAGACCGAGGCGGCCAAGCGTTGGGCGCTGGATAACCTGGGGCGCTGGCACTGGTTTCGACCGGAAGACCCCGGCGCCCGTCCGGTATTTCGTATGCTGGCTGAAGGGCCGACACCGGTTGCGATGGGCCATGTCGGAGGCGTGGTTACAATCAGTGTGGCCGAGGCGGACGCTGTACTGCAGACGACTCGCCGTGAAGCACTCCAGGAACCCTATCGCACCATGATTGGCCACATGCGCCACGAGATATCCCATATGCTGTGGTGGCGGCTGAGTCTGCGTGAGGATTTTCTTGATGCGTTCCGCGCCATGTTTGGTGACGAGCGAATCGACTACACGGCGGCACTGCAATACTACTTCGAAAACGGTCCGCCGGTGGCGTGGAAGCAGCACTATCTGACCAGTTACGCCACCGCTCACCCTCATGAGGATTGGGCAGAAACGGCGGCGCACCTGCTGCACCTGACCGACATTGCTGACAGTTTTGTCGCCACCGGCCTGTCATCGCCCCGGATGCCCGATGCCGGCTGGGATCCGTATTCGGAGCCCGATGCTGAGAGACTGATCAGCACCGCGGCCTCGCTCACCGTGGGCGTCAATCACGTTAATCGCTCGATGGGGTTGGCGGATATTTATCCATTTGTGCTGTCGAATCACGCCCGGCAAAAACTGGCGTTTGTGCACGGCTGGTTGCGGCGCGGTGCCCAGGGGCTTTGAGTCGATCATCCTGAAGTTGGAGCAAAGTGACTCAATATTGTGAGGCTGCAACCAACCCCCTTGCCGGTCCCGGATCCGGTCGGCTGCTTCCAGGCGCCGGTCGCCACCTTAGCGGACATCGGAAGCGGTGGACAGGCCTGAGGCTGGCGTTTAAGCTGAGCCAAACAGTGTCCCGGTTCAGAGGTTTGCCATGTCCAGAAGTCTTGTTGCATCATTGCGCAGAAGTCTGTTGCGTTTGAAATACCGACAGTTCATGGCGGCCTGGCTGCTCTCAGGCCTGGGTGCCACAGTGCTCGCCTGCAGCCCCGATGGGGCCGAGTCCCCGTCGTCCCCAAGCGAGTCTGCCGCGCCCGCCGCTGCACAGGCCGACCCGACCTTGCGTAACCTAAGCCAGGGCCAACTCACCGGCGTGGTGCAGGACAACGGCAGCCTGGCCTGGCAAGGTATTCCCTTCGCGCAACCGCCCGTTGGCGAGCTGCGCTGGAAGCTGCCGCAGCCGCCCGCGCCCTGGAGCGGAACTCTCGCTGCCACCGACCCCATTCAGCCCTGTCCGCAATTTGTCTCCGGTCTGTCCGCCGGCATTGCCGACCCGGACGGTGACGGTATTGTCGGCAGCGAAGACTGTCTGTACCTGAGTGTTTACGCTCCCGACAACATCCCTGAAGGCGAAAGCCTGCCGGTAATGTACTGGATCTTTGGTGGCGGCAACAACAGCGGTTATGCCGGTGATTACAACGGCGGTAAATTGGCGCAATCACAGGATGTCATCGTGGTGACGGTGAACTACCGTCTGGGCAGTCTGGGCTGGTTCTATCATCCGGCCATTCTGGCAGCGGATGCCAGCGGCGCCGCTGCCAGTGGTAACTGGAGCACGGTGGATACTATCGCGGGGCTGCAGTGGGTGCAGAACAACATCGCTGCATTCGGCGGTGATGCGGACAATGTCACCATTTTTGGTGAATCCGCCGGCGGCGGCAATGTTATGAGTCTGGTGACCTCGCCCATGGCTGAGGGTCTGTTCCACCGCGCCATTGTACAAAGTGGCGGCATCGGTACCACCTCTGTTGCGCAGGCCGTGAATTACCGCGACGATGATGTGCCCGGCCACGCTCACAGCTCAAAAGAAATCATCAACATGATCCTCCAGCGTGACGGCCTGGCTGCCGACCGGGCCAGTGCCATGGCGCTGCAGGAGTCCATGAGCGACGATGCGATCCGGGATCTGTTGTACAGCCAGGATGCGGCGGCCTTCCTGCAATTGTACAACCCGGAAGCGGCGCGTAATTATCCGGCGCCGAAAAAGTTTACCGATGGCACCGTGTTTGTTGAGCAGGATCCGTTAGCGCAACTGGCCTCCGGTGACTACAACCAGGTGCCCATTATTCTGGGTACCAATCGCGATGAGCGCCGCATCTATCTTTATGCCGCGATGACTGATGTCATCCGTAATGATCCGCAAGAGTACATCCGGTTCGCGCACTATCCGTCGGTGCAGTGGAAATGGCGCGGTGTTGACAATCTGGCCCGACGCATGGCTCCGGCACAGGACGCGCCGGTGTACGCGTACCGCTTTGACTGGGACGAACAGCGCACCAGCGACAACGGCCTGGACATGGCGGTTGCTATCGGTGCTGCGCACTCTACCGAAATGGCGTTCATATTCGGCGACTGGGATGTAGGTTTTATCAGCGGTGACGCACTGTATTATCCGGCCACCAATCCGGGGCGAGACCAGTTGTCGGCGGCAATGATGTCGTATTGGACCAACTTTGCCTACACGGGCGCAACCGGCACCGGTCGCGATGGCGCATTGCCACTTTGGCAACCCTGGCGCAACGGTGAAGGTAATCCCAAAACCCTCATTCTGGATTCATCAGCCGATCGCGGTATCCGTATGATGAACGACGAGGTGACGCTGGACAGCATCAAGACAGATTTCATGGCCGAACAATGGAGTGCGCCGCAGAATCGTTGCCGGGCCTATCTGGCGACTTTTGGCGGTACGTCTGCGTTTGACCGTGATGAATACAATGGACTCGCTGAGGGCGGATGCGGAGATTTGTGATGCGCGCTGTTTACCGGATACTGATTGCGCTGGCATTTTTGTTTGCGGCGCTCATGTGTTATTCCTTTGGTTTGCCCGCCGGCGGGGCTATTTTCCTGATTCTGGGCATCGCCTTTGAAGGCGCGTTCTGGATTACCCTGTTCGGTCGCAGGCGAGCCAGGAGAGGGTGAAGAGTGAATCTGTGGTTGCTGCCTGATTGTGGTTGAAGTCAAGCACCCCAGGGATCGGGCCCGCCTGCGCCGCATGGCGCTGATTGCCCAGGGGCTGCTGCAGTCGCAACCCTTTGGGCGCGGCTTGGCAGGCGCCCGCAACGCTATCGACCATCTGGGCTACGTGCAGATTGATACCATTTCCGTGGTCGAGCGCGCCCACCATCATGTGTTGTTCTCGAGAGTGCCGGGCTTCAAACCTGCCATGATTAATCAACTGATGCGTTCCCGTGATATCTTCGAATACTGGTCTCACGCGGCCGCGTTTTTGCCCATGGCCGACTTCCGTTTTTCTTTGCCTTATAAACACGCCATTAAAAGTGGCAAGACGCACTGGTTCCGGCATCGTGATGATAAACTTATGCGCGAACTACTGGCGCGTATACGATCTGATGGTCCGCTACGGTCCCGTGACATCGACGCAGGTGACCGCAAGCAGGCCGGCTGGTGGGACTGGAAGCCGGCGAAGAAAGCGCTGGAACAGCTGTATATGCAGGGCGATCTGATGGTCAGCGATCGCGAGGGTTTTCAGAAAAGTTATGACCTGACCGAACGCGTGTTGCCGGCAGGTGTGGACACACAAATGCCCACGTTGGAGGAGTTTTCTGCGCATCTGATGGAGCAACAGTTGCGTTGTCATGGCCTGGTGTCACTCAAAGGGCTGACCTATCTGCGGCGCAATGCGGAGCTGCGCAGCGCGGTAAAAAATCTGGTCGATGAGCGCCTGACGCAAGGGCAGTTGCAACAAGTCGGTGTCAGCAACGGCGACGTTTTCGTATTGCCTGCCGGCGCGCTCGACAAGCGTCTTCCTCGTGTACCAGACCGGCTGCTGATTCTGTCACCCTTCGACAACAGTGTGATCCAGCGCGATCGGCTGAAAGCGCTGTTTGACTACGACTATCAAATAGAATGTTATGTGCCGGCTGCCAAACGTCAGTATGGTTATTTCTGTTTGCCATTGCTTTACCGTGATGAGTTCATCGGGCGCATGGATTGCAAAGCGCATCGAAAAACCGGTGAGTTGGAGATCAAGTCTCTGTACCTTGAATCGTACGGGTTTGATGAGGAGACCGTTATTGCCGCGCTGGTTGATGCCGTGCAGGAATTTTGCCGGTTTCAGCAATGTGACTCAGTGTCGCTGACCGCAGCCCATCCCTGGCAACTGGCCGCGCCGCTGCGCAAAGCGCTGGCAGCTGCAGGGTCATAACACAGTACCTAAAGTGTTGATCACTGAAACCAGAACGCCGGTGCACAGCCTGCGGCGCGGGTCAAAGCAGTCACACGCCGACACGCCCCTGCCAGCTTCGTTTAAATATCGCTTGCCAAGGGCAAGATTAGGCATAGAATGCGTTTTTTCGGTGGATGGCAAGCATTCTATGAACCTGGTGTCCTTCGATATTTTTCGCACTCTGGGCTTGCCGGGCATAACGGTTTTGAAACCGGACGATCTGTTTCGGCAAAAGGATCTGTTGCGGCAGGCGGACTGGGTGTTGTTCCCCGAATACTGGCAGCTCAACGCGCTGGTGTTTGGCCTGAACTGTCGGGTTTTTCCCAGCGAAGCCAGCTACCGCATTGGTCATGACAAAGTGGAAATGACCCGTGCTTTTCAGGTCGTGGCGCCGGAGCATACCCCCTGGACGCCAATTGAGGCTAACACTGCTGACGGTCGGGAGCGTTTGTGGCAGCTGATGTCATTGCCTTTTGTTGCCAAGCTGCCCAAAGCCAGCATGGGCGAAGGTGTCTGGCTGATCGAATCGCGTCAGGACTGGCAACGCTACTGCGAGAGGACCCCTGTGTTGTACGTGCAGGAATATCTGCCCATAGACCGGGATGTGCGCGTGGTGGTGATTGGTGATCGGGTGGTGACGGCGTATTGGCGCACACAGTCAGATCGCGGATTCTATAACAATGTTGCCAAGGGTGGTCAGATAGACCGAAGCCCGGTGCCGGCAGTCGTGACTAATCTGGCCCTGCGCCTGGCACGAACGCTGGGCGTCGATCATGCCGGTTTCGATATCGCGCTGGTCGACAACCACCCCTACGTACTCGAGTTCAATCGACTGTTTGGCAATCAGGGACTGGCTCAGGGGTCGGCTATCAGGGATGCTATACTTGACTACCTGGTCAGCAAAAGCGAGCCCGATGATCCCGACGGGCCCGTTCCTGTGTTACCAGTGGCGGTGTAAACAGCGCTCTGCATTGCTTCAGTCGCGAACCTCAATGCGGCCACCGATATCGTTGTAGTTCACGCTACCAGAACCGGTATCGCGGGCGATGAAGTCGCCTTGCACGTCGCGTACGGTAATATTCCCGGAGCCATCATCGCCAATCATGACGCTACCGCTGACGCGCTCGATACGGATATCACCTGAGCCGTCATCGATGATGTTTGCATCGCCATCGACGTCACGCACATTCACATCGCCCGAGCCGTCGCGGATACTGACGTGCATGGTCCGGGTCAGAGTCATGGAGCCGGAGCCATCGTCAATGTCGAGCCGGCCCCCGATGTTGTTAATCTCAATATCACCCGATCCGTCATCAATGCGCACGGGACCGATGGTGTCGCTGATTTGCAGGTCACCGGAACCATCGTCGATCAGCAGTTCGCCGCGGACATCCCGAATGTCGATATTGCCGCTGCCGTCGTCAATATCCAGCAGCAGCCCGGCCGGTACCATGAGTTCAATATCAATACGGGTGTCGAAGGACCCATTGAACAGGGAAAAGATATTGAAATTATGTTCGCCCGCTACAGTTTCCACCTCCCAGGTGTCGCCGCGGCGTTCATAAACAATGTCCATGTCGTCAAGCTCGCCGCGCGAGCCGGCACAGGCTTCGGCCTGTATTTCAATGGGTGCGTCGTCATCATCTGAACCGATGATCCCCAGGTAGCCGTCTCCGACATCCAATGTCAGTGTGCGGATGTCATTGCTGTCCAGGGTAATGTTGATGTCTTTGCACTCGTCCGCCAGGGCGGCACTGGAGAGCAGAACAGAGGGAAGCAGGCAGAGTAGAAGGTTGCGCACAGTTTTTATCCTTTTTGTCGTTGTCGGTTTAGGCGTCGGCTCGTTTTCCTGACGGAACCTAAAGCATTTAACATGGCATTGTTTACAAACACGTTACAAAAGTAGAAAGCAAAAACGGGACCAACTCTGGATATTGGTTTAAATCGTTGAATTAAATAATAGAAATTTTCCAATGACGAAACCAAAAGCAAGCAGTCTGCGTAGGTATTGGTAGGATTGACAAGAGACTGGTGGATTTCGCCAATTGACTGATGCACGAAAGATGTTGTGCGTCCGCTGGTCTGTTCAGGTGGCATGGCGCAAGCCGTGTTACAGTATTATCGGAATCATGATCAGGGGGCAATTGATTTAACCATGACTGCTAACACCGATTCGAAAAGCAACGCACCAACCCCGACAGATGGGCAAACGAAACCGCGCAAGCATGTCGCGGCGGCGTATGCCATTCTGGGCATCGGTGCGGTGAGTTTCATGTTTACAGGTTGGTGGTTGCTCACCCAGCGTGTGCCACCACCACCTGATTTCGCCGCCTTTGAGGATGTTGATGCGCGCAAAGACGCCTTTTTCGGATATTTTCTGCCGCTGGTGGAAATGCGTAACCAGGAGATTCTGAAGCTGCGTGCCGAGCTGTTGCTACTCAGTGAGAACCGGGATTCACTGTCAGGTCGCCAACAACGGCAAGTCTTGCAACTGGCGCAGGACTATGAGATTGAAGCGTTTGATATCACAGAAGCGGGTGATTGGGACACGCTGTTGCGCCGGGTTGATGTAGTGCCGCCCTCGTTGGCGCTGGCACAGGCGGCCAATGAAAGTGGATGGGGTGCGTCGCGCTTTGCCCTGGAGGGCAATAACTATTTTGGCCACTGGTGCTATGTCGAGGGCTGTGGGTTGATCCCGGACTCGCGCCCGAGCGGTGCCCGACACGAAGTCGCAGCCTTCGATTCGCCGCAGCAATCAGTGCAGCGCTATATCCGCAATCTGAACAGCCATGACGCCTACAACGACTTGAGAATGAAACGTTCGGAGTTGCGTGAAAATGATGAGCTGATTACCGGGCTGGAGCTGGCCGAAGGCCTGACGCAGTATTCGCAACGCGGACAGGAATACATCAGAGAGCTGCAGGCCATGATTCGCTTCAATAACCTGGATGAATTGGACGAGCCAGAAGCGCTGCCCTTGGGTACGCAAACCACGCAATAGAGCCGGTTATGCCTGGTGAGCCTGTTTGAGCGTCTGGCTGGCGTTCTCCACTTGCGTCACAAAACGCTGATGCAGCGCCTGGTATGTCTTGTCTGGGGTCTGGTTTTTACTGTCCGCCAGCACCTTGGCAAGTTCCGCTTCAGCCTGCAGGCGTTGCTTAACCACATCCCTTGTCTGATCAGCAGTGAACCAGGCGCGCAGACGGTGTAGCATTTGTTCTCCGGCCTCCTTGTCGGCGTCAGGCGCCGCGGGCAGGTCGCCGGTGTCGCGTATGACCTGCGCCAATTGCTCAGCCAGAGGCTCGCGCTCGCTGGCGATACGCGTGAACAGCTGCGCGGTGTTGCTGTCTTCCACGAATTCCGCTGAATCCCGATAGTGATCAATCGACTCCTGGACCAGGCGGTAGAGCTGTTGCAAAGCCAGCTGTTGTTCAGATCGTAAAATACTCATATTGTTCTGACTCCCTGCTCAATGTGTCCCAGCGCTGCAGTCAATGGCGACGTCGTGGTGTGCTCATGGCTGTGATTGTGCGCGTCCATGGCAGTCGCGACAACTGTCAGTGCCTTGGGCAGTACCCGAAACGTTGCCGGTGTGCAGGTCACGGGTTCGCCATCCGCATGAATTTCCAGCCGCCGTTTGCCGGCGCTGATTTCAATCTCTGTGGCCCGGGCGCAAAAAATGCGTCGATCCCGGCCCTGTTGCCCGTTGCGCAGCAGCGGCGCCAGTGTCAGCAGCTCCCACGTTCGCAGTGGACGCATGCTGAACAGGGACAGCTTGCCATCATCAATCCGGGCCTTTTCATCGATGACATTGCCGCCGCCGTAGAAGCGTCCGTTGCCCACTGCCAGATGCATGGAGTGAAGGCGATAGTGCTTCCCGTCCAGCGTCATGCGCACGTGAAACTGATCGTGCCGCATGATGGCCGCCGCCAGTGCGCGAACGTAGCTGAATACACCCCAGTGTTTTTTCACTTCACTGGTGAGCTCTTCGGTGACATGCGCGCCCAGTCCCATGTTGGCGGCGTTGAAAAAGTAGTGGCCATTAACTTCGCCCAAATCGATGCGTGTGTGTTCATTGTCAGCGATGATCTTAAAGGCCAGTTCCAGCGCTTCGGGAATGCCCAGCGAGCGTGCCAGATCGTTAGCGGTGCCCAGCGGCAGAATGGCGAGTGGCAGATCGCAGGTTAACAGGGTTTTGATCATGGAGCTGAGCGTGCCGTCACCACCGCCGACAATGACCAGGTCCAAGTCCGATTTGCGGCTTTGCACCGCTTCACAGCTTTCCTCAGCGCTGTGTGAGACCAGGGTTTCGACATCCATGCCGGCCTGACGCAAACGCCTGAGTCCGTCATTCAGGTCGGCTTCAGCGCCCTGACGGCTTTTGGGATTGATGATAAGCAGGGCGCGTGTGCGCGATGGCGTGCTGGTGACGGAAGACTGCGTCATTGCTGTTGTCCTTGTTGCCTGGTGGTGCTTCCCTGAGAAGTTGGTAGTGGGTCTTTCTGTTCGCGGAACCGGTTGCGCGCTAAAGCTCGGCGCCGGCTTCGGCCGGCGTCAAAAACGGTATCGGTTCACCCATGCGCACGCCGTAAATGACCGAGTAGGCCAGGACGTTCTGCACATAGCCGCGGGTTTCCAGAAAGGGAATGGTCTCTATCCAGATATCCATGGGCACCGGGTTGTCGGCGCTGCGTCGCAACCATTGTCGGACACGATTGGGACCGGCGTTGTAGGCCGCTGCCGCCAGTGCGCGATTGCCGTCAAACTCATCCAGCAAACCAGCCAGGTAACGGCTACCCAACGTGATGTTAATGTCCGGCTGGTACAGGTCGGCGGTGTTGACGCGCAGGCCGGCACCGAGAGCCGTCTCCCGCGCAGTGCCCGGCATCAATTGCATCAGGCCGCGGGCCCCGGCAGGGGATCTGACATCATGCATAAAGGCGCTTTCCTGCCGGGCAATAGCAAACAGCAACTGCGGCGGGATATCGAGATCGGCGGCGACGCTGGCAAACTGGTCACTGTACGCCAGCGGGAAACGCAGTTGCATGTCATCCCAGTAGCCGATCTGGATCATGGCCTGGATGCTGTTACGGTGCCAGCCCCATTCGTCGGCGAGCTTGCCGCTGGCGGCTACCTGCTCCGGTGTCATGTGCCGTACAGCATATTGCCATTCGTTGCGGGCGTTGACTTCGTCGCCGAGCAGGTAGAGCTCCCGTGCGCGTTCGATGGAGGGCAGGGTGGACAACGCTGCCAGTTGGGGCTGGTCAACGGCCACCGGGGTGTCCTGCAGCTCGTAGTCGATACCCAGCAGATCGGCCGACAGGAAGCCATAATAACTGCGGGTGTCTGCCACCTGCCGATACAGCGCCTGCGCCTGCGCATCGGTCTCTGACGTGTGTTTCTGCTCCAGCATGCGGGCCTGCCAATAACGCCAGCGTTCGCTGTGACGGGCGTCATCGGGCAGACGACCAATCCATTCTTCCACGCGCGGCCAGTCCTGGCTGCGCAGGGCATCGCGCAGAATCCAGCTCACCAGAGACTCGGTTACCAGTTCCGGGGTGTTGCGCAGCAATGACTCGGTCTCACCAATGAAGCCTTGCAACAGCAGGCGCAACGCGATCATGCGCTGGTGCTCGGTCATGGTGTTGTCAGGGAACCGGTGGACGTCATGATGTGCCTGCAGCAGCAACATGGCCAGCGGTGCGTCGATGGACATCAGGCGGCGGATGCCATGCAGGATGATTTCACGGGTTTCAGCGTTGTCGGCGCCCAGGGTATCGAAATCGCGCAGGCGTTCCGGTTCGCGATGGACGCGCAGGTAGAGCTCGGCCAGTGTGCGTTCGCGGGCCGGCATCAATGTTGAAATGTAACGTGCCAGATTGCTATTGCCAGCCTGCAGGGTTTTGCTGAAACGCTGCCAGGCGATATCCGGGGTCAGAAACCCTTCTGCCATCCAGGCTTCAAACACCGGGTCGCAGTCATTGGGCTGGGATACAGAGACATTCCACAGGCGGTCGGCATCAGCCAGCGTGGTGTAGTCGCCCAGCTCCAGATTGGCCTGCATGGCACGGCAGGTGAGTTCGGTCGTGGTGTTGGCTGGGTTGTGATAACGCAACAGCTCAGTGCCGCGATTCTCGCGTGCGAGCGCGGCCACCCACTCGCGCTCCAGGCGATCGCCGAGGTAGGTGTCGCGGTTCTGCGCCAGAAACTGGTCAATCTCGAAGAACTGGCCGTCGGTACGTTCACCGTCGCTGTTGGTTTGTGACAACGTTGTCAGACGATCACTGAGCACGGAGTATTCCAGATAGGGCAGCAAAGGGTAGCCCTGCAGCTGTTCCCGAACCGTGTGGTAGGTGTCGGTATCGTTGTCAGCCAGAGCGTCACGGGCGCTCTGGTACAGGGCGCGCTGTTCGCCAAAGTCCGGCGCCTCGGCAGCGAGCAGTGTTGTGTTTGGCCACAACGCAGCGCCCGCCAGCGCTGTGCACAGGCAGGTGATGAGTCCATTACGGCGACTGAAAGCTGTCAACATCGCGCGGTCCTGACCCTGGCTGATGGGTCATCTGGATGAGTGAGTGATGGGAATTATCATATCACGTCAGCAGACCCGGAAACTGCCCGGCGTATTGCATCGGTGGGGTCAGTGAGGCGGTGACAGGGGACGCATTTTGGTATCTGATGATATTATGCCGTGGGGACTTCATGGTGCCCGCACGAAGCAGGGATTTTAATGTATCTGAAATGCGATCAAGGAACCGGACATGTCGGAAAAATTCAGTGAGTTATCGCCCGCACTCATCGACTTTATCGGTGAGCAGCACATCTATTTTGTCGGCACTGCCGGCGCCGAAGGACGCGTCAATGTTTCCCCCAAAGGCATGGACAGCCTGCGTATTCTGGGTCCGAATGATGTCGTGTGGCTGAACATGACCGGTAGCGGCAATGAGACTGCGGCCCATGTGCTGGAAAACCAGCGTATGACCATCATGTTCTGCTCGTTCGGCAAGCAGCCGCTGATCCTGCGCCTTTACGGCCAGGCGCAGGTGATTCACCCGCGTGATGCGGACTGGGATGCGCTGATAACACAGTTCAACGACTATGTTGGCGCCCGTCAGATTTTCCGGCTGGCCGTTGACCTTGTGCAAACCTCCTGTGGTTATGCGGTACCGCACTGTGACTACAAGAGCGAGCGCATTACGCTGGAGAAGTGGGCTGAGAAACGCAGCCGCGAGGGCGTCGAGGCCTATTGGGCGGAAAAAAACACCCAAAGTCTGGATGGCAAAGACACCGGCATCCTGCCGTGATAAGGGTTTAGGTCTTTTAAAGGGGACGGAGGAGTTTACAGGTAAACTCCTCCGTCCCCATTAACGCCCCTGGCCGCCGTACTTTCGATTAACAATAAAAAGAGGGAGTAAGTATGGAATTCAACTATTTAGCGATAATTCTGGCTGGGATCTCGGCCTTCGTTTTGGGTGGGCTCTGGTATTCGCCGGTGGGTTTTGGCAAGGTCTGGCAGCGCGAGACGGGGGTGAGCACTGACAACATTAACCGGGTCAAAGTGTTTGGTGGTGCGTTTGTGCTGTCGCTAATTGCCGCCTTCGTATTTGCCATGTTTCTGGGCCCTGATCCGAGCCTACAGTTGGGCCTGGGCGCCGGATTTGCCGCCGGCGCGGGCTGGGTCGCCACGTCCTTCGGCATCAACTACCTATTTGCCCAGCGGAGCCTGACACTGTTCCTGATTGACGGTGGTTACCACACTTTGCAATTCACCCTCTACGGTCTGATCCTGTTCTTGTTCTGATCTTTATTTAGAGCGGCCAGGGACTTTAAGGGGACGGAGGAGTTTGCAGGTAAACTCCTCCGTCCCCTTTAAAGACCTAAACCCTGCCATTAAACCCGGCTGGAAAGCTTTTGGAACGGGTTTTGTGTTATGTTGTCTTAACAATCGAAGCAAAGGAAGGACTGACAACCCGCAAGCTGTGATCTGAGGAGAATGCCGATGAGTGCGCGAACCGATGTATCTACAGACGCCCGAGTAAGTGAGACGCCTGTCATCCACGCTGTCCAGCCTGCCGAGTTACGCTCGGTGTTACGCAAAGGGCTGGCTGATTTCGAAGCCAAACCCACCCATGGGGTCTTTCTGACCCTGATTTATCTGTTGATAGCCCTGTTTGCCGCTCTGTTCGGCCTGGGCGAGAATTTCCTGCCGCTGTTGTTCCCGCTGGTCGGGGGCCTGGCACTGGTTGGCCCGCTGGCCGCCTGCGGCCTGTATGAGCTGAGCCGTCGCCGCGAACTGGGTCAGGATTACTCCTGGTATCATGTTTTTGACGTCGCCAAAGCGCCCTCACGCTGGGGCATTGCGGCCATGGGTGTGATTCTGGCGGCCTTGTTTGTAGCCTGGTTGATGACCGCCGAGCTGCTCTATGGCATGTTTTTCGCTGAGCGTGCTCCGGCCGATGTGACGGCCATGATGCGGCAGATATTCATGACCTCAGCGGGCGTGCAGTTGTTGATCACGGGCACCCTCGTGGGTTTTGTGTACAGTGTTGTGGTGTATATGGCGACAGTAGTCTCGCTACCCATGATGATGCAGCAGAAAACCAGTCTGGGCAGGGCAGTGGTGACGTCACTGCGCGTAGTGAAGACCAACTGGCAGACCATGGTGACATGGTATCTCATGGTAGTCGGTCTGGTTTTGCTGGCTTCTCTGCCCCTGTTCGTGGGCCTGGGCCTTGTGGTGCCTATTCTCGGCCACGCGACCTGGCATTTGTATCGCCGCTCGGTGACGGTGCCGTAATATCAGCGGGACCCGGCAACTGAACGGGTCCCGTTATACCCCGGCTATGCGCATAGGGCATTCCGCGGCTATAATCCGGGTCAGCAAATCAGGCTGGCGCTTACCAGGATGCCAGCTGCAACAAACCTTATCCACTATCCAGGAGTTCGTTTTGAAGCCCGTTCCTAAAATTGTTAGCAGACTGCCCTCCCTGAAATCCACCCTGAAGCCCGCACTTTTTCCTGCTCTTGGCTTCAGCCTGCTGTTGAGTGCATGCAGCGACAATCAGCCGGAAGTTACCGGCAGCGACGTGCAGGATGACACACAGGTAGCCGCTGAGACCGAAACCAACCCGTTACTGGTTGCCAGCGATCTGCCCTACGGCATGCCGCCCTTTGACCGGATTCGCAATGAACACTTCCTGCCCGCGTACGAGCGTGCGATGGCAATGGAAAGTGAGGAAATCGACCGGATCGCCAACAACCCGGAACCTGCCAGCTTTGACAACACCATTGTCGCCATGGAGCGAACCGGTCAGGAGCTGACCCGTGTCGCGCGAATCTTCAACAACGTTAACGGAGCCAATACCAACCCGGAATTACAGGCAGTGCAGCGTGAGATGGCGCCCAGGCTGTCAGCGCACAATGATTCCATTTCACTGAATGCAGATTTGTTTGCGCGTGTTAATACCCTCTATGAGCAGCGCGAAGAACTGGCGCTGGATCCGGAGTCGGATCGGTTGCTGGAGCGTTACTACACCAGTTTTGTACGTTCCGGTGCTCAACTTGACGAAGCGCAAAAACAACGTCTGCGCGAAATCAACAGTGAGCTGGCGCGCTTGAGCACCCAGTTCACCCAGAACGTGCTGGCAGAGGTGAATGCGTCTGCGGTGGTGGTTGATACACGGGAAGAGCTGGCAGGTTTGTCCGGTGCGCAGATCCAGGCCGCCGCCGATGAGGCCGTCAGCCGTGGTGAAGATGGCAAGTATGTCATCACCCTGCGCAACACCAGCGGTCAGCCGCCACTGGCATCTCTGGAGAATCGTGCCTTGCGTGAACGCATACAGAAAGCATCCGTGGCGCGCGGTAGCCGTGGCAACGAGTTTGATACCACAGGTATTGTCTCCGATACGCTGAAGTTGCGCGCCGAGCGCGCGCAGATGCTGGGTTATGACACTCACGCAGATTTTATTCTTTCCGAGCAGACCGCCGGCAACAAAACTGTCGTCAATCAGATGCTGGGCGGCCTGGCACCTGTTGCGGTTGCCAACGCACGCGTGGAAGGGGAAGAGATCAAGCGGCTGATAGATGAGACCGAAGCCGAACCTTTTGAGCTGCAGGCCTGGGACTGGGCATACTACGCCGAGAAAGTACGGCAGCAGCGTTACGCGTTTGATGAGTCCGAAGTGCGCCCGTACTTTGAATTGAGCAACGTGCTCGACAACGGTGTGTTCTACGCGGCCGAGCAGGTGTACGGGCTGAGCTTTGAGCGACGTGATGAGCTGCCCACCTATCACCCCGATGTCCAGGTGTGGGAAGTGTTTGATGCTGACGGCACCGGGCTTGGCCTGATGCTGGGCGATTTTTACGCGCGTGGCAGCAAACGCGGTGGCGCCTGGATGAACAGCTATAACACACAAAGCGGATTGCTGGGGGGCAGCAAGGTGATTGGTAACCACCTCAATATCACCAAGCCGCCAGCTGGTGAGCCGACGCTGATGACCTTTGATGAGGTCACCACACTGTTCCATGAATTCGGGCACGTTCTGCACGGACTTTTCTCTGATGTGGAGTACCCACGTTTTGCCGGCACGTCGGTGCCGCGTGACTTTGTCGAATTCCCGTCGCAGGTTAACGAAATGTGGGCGACATGGCCCGATGTTCTGGAGAACTACGCCTTGCATTACGAGACCGGTGAGCGTATCCCGCAGGATCTGCTGGATCGTGTGCTGGCTGCCGCTCAGTTTAACGAGGGGTTCGGTACCACCGAGTATCTGGCTGCCTCAATCATAGACCAGGCCCTGCATCAGTTGCCGCCGGAGCAGATCCCGGATGCCGACGGCATCATGGCGTTCGAGGCGCAGGCGCTGGCTGATGCCGGTATCAACTATGATCCGGTGCCGCCGCGTTACCGCACTCCTTATTTCTCACACATCATGGGTGGTTACTCTGCCGGTTATTACTCCTATATCTGGAGTGAGGTGCTGGACGCCGATGCAGTGCAGTGGTTTATCGAAAATGGTGGCATGTCGCGCGTGACCGGTGATCGGTTCCGTGAAACCCTGCTGTCGCGTGGCGGCAGTGTCGATGCCATGCAACTGTACCAGGACTTTGCCGGTCGCCTGCCTGATATCGAACACATGTTGCGTCGTCGCGGATTGCAGCCGCAGTGAGAACTTTCAAGGTTCCAAATACACTGGTTCTGCTGTTTGCCATGCAGGTGCTGGCTCTGGTCATCACCTGGGTGCTGCCCGCCGGTGAGTTTGAGACCACACTGAATGAAGCCGGCCGGGAACTGGTGGTTCCCGGCACCTTTACCCTTCTCGAAGACAGCCCGTCGCTCAGTGTGATTGATGTGCTGACGGCGATTCCGCGCGGTCTGGCCGACTCACAGAATGTGATCTTTTTTGTGCTTATTGTCGGTGGTGTGCTTGCCGTGATTCGTCATACCGGCGCCATTGAAGCTCTGCTGGGTCGCATACTGCAGCGTTTCAGTACACGCACGGGCTTGCTGATCTTTTTCCCCATGCTGGCTTTTGCCGTGGGTGCCAGCACCTTTGGCATGGCGGTGGAGTTCATTACCCTGGTAGCGTTATTGTTAACGTTCTGCCTTGCGTTACGCCTGGATGCGATGACGGCCGTGGGTATACTGGTCGTGGGCTACGGCATCGGTTACGGTGCGGCGGCGGTTAACCCGTTCACCGTGATTGTGGCGCAGGGTGTTGCCGGCCTGCAGCCTGGTTCCGGTATTGGCTTGCGACTGGCGATTTTCCTGCCGCTGCTGTTGCTGGGCTTCCATCATGTCTACCGTTACGCTCAGCGCGTGAAGGCCGATCCCAGCGCCAGCCTGGTGTATGATCTGAGCAAGCAGCACGAGGATGTGTCGGCTGAGGAATATCCGCCGCTGACAACCACGCGCAAGTTGGTGCTGCTGGTCATGTTGTTGGGTCTTGTGACGCTAGTGTCAGGTGTCGTCTTTTACGGCTGGTATCTGACCGAGCTCAGTGCCCTGTTTGTGGCATTGGGTCTTATCACCGCGGTTGTTGCCCGCGTCAGCCCCGACAACACAGCGGTGGCGTTCTCCAAAGGGGTTGCGGACCTGGCGGCCACGGCATTTCTGATCGGCATGGCACGCGCCATAGCCCTGATCCTGGAAGACGGAGAAGTGCTGTACACCATCGTCTACGGCTTGTCAGTGCCATTGACAATGGTGGGTGCGGAGTTGGCGGTGGTTGGTATGTTACTGATGCAGAGCGTGCTCAATTTCTTTATCCCATCGGGCAGCGGCCAGGCCTACGTCACCATGCCATTGATGGCGCCGATGGCAGATCTGCTGGGTATCTCCCGGCAAACAGCGGTACTGGCGTATCAGTTCGGTGATGGTTTCACCAACATGATTATTCCCACCAACGGTATTCTGATGGGTATTCTGGGGATTGCCGGCGTTCCCTATGATCGCTGGTTCCGGTTCCTGATGCCGCTGATGTTGAAGCTGTTTCTGGCGTCCTCGGTGATTCTGATTGGCGCCGTGTGGTTTGGCTATTGAGTAACTTACGGCGCCGGGTAGAGTTGTACCGGCTCCAGTTCCACCGCCTGACTGTCATCACTGAAAGATACCAGTCCATCCTGAACCAGACAGTGCAGGGTCATACTGCGCTGCGCCAGAGCCGCCAGGGCCTGAGTGTGCTCGGGTAAAAGATTGATGATGCGCAGATTGGTCTGCCGGGCAAACTGCGTGTTGTTCTGCTCGGCCCACATTTCGGCAATGCGCCCGCCGTAGCAATACACGGTTACCTGTTGTGAGCGTCCGCAGGCCTTGCGCACCAGCCGCTCATCAGGCATGCCCACGTCAATCCAGTGTTCTATCGCACCGGTCAGGTCCTTCTGCCACAGGTCTGCTTCATCTTCGGTGCTCAGCCCCCGGCCAAATTCCAGTCGTTCATGCGCATTCAGCGCAAATGCCAGAAGGCGGACCATCATGCGTTCGTCGGTCTCGGAGGGATGCCGGGCAAGGGTCAGGGTATGTTCCTGATAATAATGCCGCTCCATATCCGAAACGTGCAGTGTTGCTTTGAAAATTGTTGATTTGGCGGCCATGAGCGTCCAGTTGCGTTGCAGAATGAAGTGTGGATGATACCTTGGTTTGTGGTTTTTGTTGCAAATAGGAATACATCTCATTAGTATTAGCGATAAATCATTTGGTGATACACCAGCCCGTTCCACACCACCTCATCAACAGAGTTATTTATGTCGATCAAATCTAACGTTCTCCGTCCGCTTTCCCTGACTGCCTGGTCGATCACCGGCCTGTTGGCGACTGCCTCCTCCATAACCATGGCGCAATCAGCGGCCATTGAGGAAATCGTGGTGACCAGTGATGGTTCGCAGGTGCTATTGCCCGATGCCTACGCCGGTGGTCAGGTCGCCCGCGGTGGCCGGGTGGGCATGTTCGGCAATCTGGATATGATGGATTCGCCGTTCTCGGGTACCAGCTACACTCAGGAGCTGATGCTCGATCAGCAGGCTGTGAGTGTTGCCGATGTGCTGCAGAATGATCCGGTGGTGCGGGTGGCCAAGGGCTTTGGTAATTTCCAGGAACTGTATATGATCCGCGGGTTACCGGTGTTCTCCGATGACATGACCTACAACGGCGTGTTTGGCATTCTGCCGCGGCAGTTTGTCGCCAGCGAATTCCTGGAGCGCGTGGAAGTGTTCCGCGGTGCCAGCACCTTTCTGAACGGCGCCGCACCCGGCGGCAGCAGCATTGGCGGTTCAGTCAATCTGGTCCCCAAACGCGCGCCTGATGAGGCCCTGACGCGGGTGACGGCTGGTTACGAAGGTGGCGAACACGGTTACCTGGCATTCGACGGTGCGCGTCGGTTTGGTGCTGATGACAGCACGGGCGTCCGCATCAATATCGCTCGTCGTGATGGTGAAACCGCTGTGGATGAACAGGCACGGGAGTTGACGGTACTGTCCCTGGGCACTGACTATCGCGGCGAGCGTCTGCGGGTATCTGCTGACGTAGGATTCCAGGACCACCACATTGACGCCCCACGGCCCAGTGTGACACCCAATGCCGGCATTCCGGCGACACCCGATGCCGACGCCAATTTTGCCCAGCCCTGGACGTTCACAGACGAGCGGCAATGGTTTGGCGTGGTGCGTGGCGAGTATGATCTCAGCGACAACACCTCGGTGTGGCTGGCGGCAGGCATGCGCGATGGTGAAGAAGGTAACGTGCTGGCCAATCCCAATGCCAATCCCGATGGCAGCACTACGGCCTATCGGTTTGACAATACCCGCGCCGACAACGTGTATTCCGGTGAAGCCGGGGCCCGTACCACATTCGACACCGGCACGGTCAATCACCGGCTCAGCCTCACGGCATCGACCTTTAGCCTGGAGTCTCGCAATGCTTATGCCTTCTCCAGCTTTGCCGGGTTCGGCGGAGACCTGTACGACCCGCAACCGGTATCGCCGCCGACACCTGACTTTTTTGTCGGTGGCGACCTTGATGCACCACTGATCACCGAGGAATCCGAAACCTCCAGCATCGCGCTGGCGGACATGCTGTCGCTGCTGGACGATCGTCTGATGGTGACCGTGGGTGGGCGTTACCAGGTCATCGAGACACGATCATTTGATTACAATAGCGGCGCCCGCCTGTCCTCCTACGATGAGGGACGTCTGACGCCAGTGCTGGGTGTCGTGTACCACACCAACGATCAGGTATCCGTTTACGGTAACTACATAGAAGGCCTGGTGGCCGGCGAGGTGGCTCCCTCCAGCAGCGGCGGAAATCCGGTGCTCAATGCCGGCGAGGTATTTGAGCCCTACCAGTCCGAGCAGGTAGAGCTGGGCGTCAAATACGACGGCGGCAACCTGGGTGGTAGTGTCAGTGTGTTCGACACCAGTCGTCCCACCAGCTTTGTCGAAAATGGCATTTTTGCGCCACAGGGCGAGCAGCAGAATCGTGGCCTGGAGCTGAGCGTGTTTGGTGCGCCGACCGCCAATATCAGGGTGCTGGGTGGGGCGACTCTGTTGCGGGCAGAGATGACCCGCACCCAGAACGGCAGTCTGGACGGCAAGGACGCAGTGGGCGCACCTGATGCCCAGTACAATGTTAATGTCGAATGGGACGTAAACGCGTTGCCCGGTCTGACCCTGGAAATGCGCCATGTCTACACGTCGTCACAATATGCCAACGTTGCCAATACCATTGACGTGGACTCCTGGCATCGCACCGATCTGGGTGCGCGTTATCAATGGCAGCTGGCCGGCAATAACGTGACCCTGCGGGCGCGTTTGCAGAACATCGGTGACGAAGCTGACTGGGTGTCCGTGGGTGGTTTCCCGGGATCCAACTATCTGGTGCTGGGTTCGCCGCGCACACTGCTGGTGTCGGGTACGGTGGACTTCTGATGGCGGATGCGGTGTCGACGATAGCGAGAAATCCATGAGTCTGTTCGCGTTGCTGCTGAACGTCGGCGCGTTATTGTGCCTGTATGCTGCCTGGCGAACGCATTCGGCATGGCAGGGTGCGGCACATTTCGCCGGATGGTCTCTGGTGCTGCTGTCCGGCTGGGCCTGGGTGCTGGCCATTGGCGTTGAGTTTGGTATCAGCCTGCTGTTTCTGGTCAGTGGTGTGTGCGCCTGGTTACTGGTGATGTGGCACTATCGTCAGGTGGAGCAGACACAAACCCGTCATCGCGGCAGCAGCGTGCGCAGGCTCGATACTGTCGTCACCACTACCGCGCCGGCCGGACTGTCGCTGCCCGGTCTGCCGGCTATTGCACAGCAGTTGCGAGTGTTTCTGATTGCTGTGCCGCTGGCCGGCGCAGCGTCAGCCTTGCTGGTGACAGCGGTCGTGCAACTGTTACCCTGGCAGCAGGGCGACAAACTGGTCTTCACATTGTACAGCCTGCCCCTGGTATGGGGCGCGGCCTGCTGGTGGGCCTGCGCCATGCCCAGGTCGTGGCTGCCCGCTGGCGTATTCGTTGTCGCCGCCTTTCCCAGTCTGATGTTTCTGTACGGATAAAGCCTCATGAAATTTGCCCTGTCACCGGCTCTGGTCAAGAATTCCATCGCCAGCCATTCCTGGCTTGGTCTGCTGACCGGTGCGCTGATGTATCTGGTATGTGTGTCGGGCACGGTCGTGGTATTTGCCAAATACCTGGAACGCTGGGAGCAGCCCGACGTGGCAGAATTCCAGACCCTGAGTCCGGCTGTTGCGGGTGAGGTATACGGTGATCTGCTGGTCGCGTCGCCGGACATCGGCGGCGACATCCTGTTGATGTTGCCCCGTCCGGACGAACCGCGCGCATCCCTCATTTCTGCAGAAGGTGCCTGGTATCTCAATCAGGACGGCAGCCGTGGCGCTGCCATCGCCAATAACTGGAGCGACATGCTGGCCAATCTCCATGTGTATCTGCACCTGCCCGCCAGCTTCGGCATGATCGTGGTCAGTATACTGGGGGCCATGCTGTGTGGTCTGATCATATCCGGCTTTTTCTCCCATCCCAATATCATTCGTGATGCTTTTCGTTTTCGCCTGGGCGGGTCACGACGGCTGCAGCAGACCGATATCCACAACCGGCTCAGCGTTTGGGGCGCGCCTTTCCACCTGATGATTGCTATTACCGGCGCCTACTTTGGTTTGGCGGTGTTGATGAACATGCTGTTCGCCAGTGCTTTCTTTGACGGTGACCAGGAGCGGGTGATCGGCGAAATTTTCGGTGCGCCCCCGGCGCTGCAGCAGCAGGTCATGGTAATGGATGTGGAAACAGCCCTGACTCGCATGGCGCAGATCGCCCCAGATGCCAGGCCCATGTATGTCACCGTGGAAGATGCCAACACGCCGGCGCAATACATGATCATTGGTGCCGAGCATGAAGACAGACTGATCTACGCCGAACAATACCGGTTCGACCAGCACGGCGAGTACCTGGGTAATGCCGGTTACACCGACGGGCCGGCAGGCAGACAGGCAATCTTCTCAGTGTTTCGCATTCACTTCGGGCATTTTGGCGGCTGGCCGGTGCTATGGCTGTACGGCCTGTTTGGGGTGGCGCTGAGTGTGGTCTCGGTGAGCGGCATCAATATCTGGCTGGCACGCCGCAAGCAGCGCGATGCGCTGAACAATATCTGGACCGGTCTGGTCTGGGGCTTGCCGCCGGCGCTGGCGGGCAGTGCGCTGGTCTCGGTGATCAGCGGCTTCTCCGCCGTGGCCGGTTTATGGCTGATCTTGGTCGGCTGCATTGCCCTGGCCCAGGTCCGTAATGACGACCGGCGCACCACTGCCTGGCTACAACTGACCACGGCAGCCCTGCTGGCACTACTGGTTGCCGTGCATGTCACAATCCACGGTGCAGATGCCGTGACCGGCGGCGCACTGCTGGTAAATCTGTTCTGGATCGCCAGTGCCGCACTGATGCTGGTACTGGCGATACGCCGGCGCAACCAGCCAGCCTGAGCCAATCTCGCCACTCCTTCCGGCTTTCTTCCTGTTTGCCCCGGGTTTTACTGTATCTTCGTTCACGCTGTGCGTGAGTATTCTATACTCACCAGCAGCAATATTTTTTCCAGGCTTTAAACCCGAATCGTCACGCGCGCGTCTAAGCTACTAAACACGGAAAGTAAGACTGGACATGTCTGAAGACAATACATTGGCTATACGCCGGGCCCAGGAAGGTGATCGCCAGGCCTTCCACCTGCTGTATCAGCAACATATAGGGCGCGTGTACGCTGTGTGCTGGCGATTGCTGGGTGACCGGCAGAAAGCCGAGGATGCCAGTCAGGAGAGTTTTATAAAGGTCTGGCAGAGCCTGCCCGACTTTAAAGGTGACAGCAGTTTTGCCACCTGGCTGCACCGGATAGCAACGCGCACGGCAATTGACTGCTGGCGCCGGGACAAACGTCTGAGCTTCGTTGAGCCGGAAACGGTCGATGGCCTGGCGGAGCAGGGCGGCCAGACAACAGCGGCGGAAAACGCCGACGGACGTGATCTGGAGCAGGCCATCCAGAGGCTGCCGGCACAGGCCAAAGCCGTTTTTGTACTGTTTGCACTGGAAGGCTACCGGCACAATGAGATTGCGGCGATGTTGAGTATCGCTGAAGGTTCAAGCAAGGCGCAGTATCATCGGGCCCGCCACCTACTAAGAGGTTTCTTGAGTGAAGAGTGAACAGGAACTGGATCAGCTAACCGCAGCGCTGCCTCGTGAGATGCAGCCAACGCAGGATCTGTGGCCGTCGCTGGAGGCTCAGCTGCCGGAGCGGCGCCCGGTCAAAAAACGCCAGCTATTACGGATAAATCAGATGCTGGGCATGGCCGCTGCGCTGGCGCTGGTGGTCGTCGTCGGCTGGCGGGTGATGCTGGTGCCGGATGACAGCGCGGTGCCGGTGGCGGTCAAAGACACCACGATGCCGGATGCTGGCGCGGTCCCGGTTAAATACGAGATGACCCGACAGTTTGAAACAATCAAAGCCGAACAACTGGCGCAGATGGCGCCGCACAGTGACAACTTTGGTGACTGGCAGTATCAGATGGCGTCATGGGATCAGGCCATTGACCAGGTCAGCGGGGCACTGAACTATTACCCCGACGATCCGCGCCTGCTGGCTCAGATGCAGGGCCTGTACGAACAACAACTGGATTATTTGCGGCTCATTGGTCGCGTCGATTCAACCGCATATTTAATGGGAGAGGAATTATGAAATCATCATCATGGGTTGGCGCAGTAACCCTGGTACTGCTTATCGTCTTCAGTCGTGCCATCAGCGCGGCCGATGCGCCGATGGTTATCGATGAAAGCCTGCAGGTCAGCAGCAATGAACGCATCGAGCTGGAAGTCATGCGCGGCACCGTGGTCATTCGTGCCGGCACCGACAACACATTCCGGGTTTCCGGTACTCTGGACGAACTGGCGGAAGGCTTTGACCTGCACTCCGACAACGGGTTTACCTATTTTGAAGTGGAAATGCCCAGAAACGTAAACAATTCCGGGTTTCGTCGTGCCCGTGAGTCCGATCTTGAAATTGTGGTGCCGGCAGGCAGTCGTGTCAGCTTCACTGGCGTGAACGCGGAAGTGGAGGTAGACGGGGTTGTCGGTGGCACCCAGATCAATACCGTGAACGGTGACATATCGGCCAGCAACCTGACTGAACGAGTTGAATTGCGCACCGTCAATGGCAACATTACTGCGCGCAATATCGGCGGCCGTATTGACCTGCAAACTGTCAACGGCGAAATTCGAGACAACGATTCATCGGGTCGTGCCACTTACGACGCGGTCAATGGCGAAATTGACATTGATAGCGCAGCAGGTGAGGTCGAAGTGACTGTTGTTAATGGTTCGGTGCGCGCCCGGTTGCGTGGTACCAGTGATTTGACGGTGAATAGCGTCAACGGTGACATCGAAGTGGTTCTGACCGATATCAGCTCGCCACGCATCTCCGGCAGCACGGTCAGTGGTGAGATCACACTTTCCCTGCCTGCTGATGTGGATGCCCGCTTCAGTCTGGAAAGCCATGTCGGCGGTAATCTGGTCAATAATATTACTGACGATGAAGTTGTCCGCTCGCGATTTGGCCCGGGCCGGAATCTGGATTTCTCCACTGGCCAGGGCGCTGGGCACGTCGACCTGAGCTCAGTCACCGGTCGCCTGGAGTTACGCAGCAACTGACCCCCCCCCCTGCGGGCAGGGAAGCTCGCAACCTTTAACCCTGAATTCAACCATGCCGATTGCAGCGATGCTGCGATGCGGATTCCTGCGGCCCGGATTTAGCGATAGCAACTACCGCGGCTCAAAATTAACGAAGGAAAAAACCAATGAAATTAACCTTAGTTCTACTTGTTTTGTTAACTGGCCTACCGGGTCTCACCGTGCAGGCCCAGGAACAAGAGCAAGGTGTCGCGCGTGACGCGGTACTGGTATACAACCCTGACTTCTTTGCCGCTGCCAGCCCAACAACGGCGCAAGACATGGTCGAACGCCTGCCGGGCTTTCAGCTCGACAACGGTGAAAATGTCCGTGGTTTTGCTGGCGCCGGCGGTAATGTACTGATCGATGGGGCCCGGCCCGCGTCCAAAACTGACAATGTCTCATCTGTGCTGGGCCGCATTCAGGCTGGTCGGGTGTCACATATTGAGCTGATACGCGGCGGCGCGCCGGGCATCGACATGCAGGGTCACATTGTCGTCGCCAATGTGATACTCAGCGATGAAGCGACAAGGCAGCAATCCCTGTTGGCGCGCAGCTACTTTTTTGAGGGAGGTCCCACTCTGCCGAGCGGGCGCTACGAGTTCAGCAGCAGTGACAACGGCACAAACTGGGGTTTTAATATCGGTCGCAGCCTTTCCATCAACGATTCAACCGGAACCGGCACGCTGGTGCGGCGCGATGGTAGCGGTCAGGTCACGGATATCGAGCGACGGAAGAACAGGTTTGACGGCGGTGGTTGGAGTGGTCGAGCTGACTGGGCCGCACCCGTGGCCGCAGGCCGGCTGGAAATTACCGGTGGCGCCAGCATCAATGACTTTGAAGAATGGACGCAGTACATTGCGCCGGCTTCTCAGCGTCGTTTCGATTTTGCCCAGCAAAACCGCGATGCCGACCTGGGTGTCAGAGCCGAGCAGAATCTGTCGGAGACCATGACGCTGGAAGCCCGTCTGATTCAGAATCAACGCCGTATTGAGAGCGTCAGTTCTGCGTTGATTGGCACAACACTGCAAAAATTCAATACCGAGAGTGAAGCCGGGGAATCCATTGTGCGCAGTGTTCTGCGTTGGCAGCCCACTGACCGGATAAAAGTGGACAGCAGTGCTGAGCTGGCTTACAACGTGCTGGACACGGAGCAAAGTTTCACTGTTGATGGTCAGAACGTACCCCTGCCGCAGTCCACCACGACAGTTAATGAGCTGCGCACCGAGATAGCCGCCATTGCCACCTGGCAACGCAGCGACATTCTGACCCTGGAAGCGGGTGCCCGCCTTGAGCGTTCAAGGATCCGGCAGAGCGGCAGCGCATCCGCCGAGCGCAGCTTTTTTTACCCGAAACCACGCCTGGCAATGACCTGGGATTTTGTTGAAAACCATCAGCTGCGTTTGCGTCTGGAGCGTGAACTGGGTCAGTTGAACTTCAATGATTTTGCTGCCTCGTCGTCGTTGACCAACAATGAAGTGCTGGGCGGTAACCTGGATCTGCGTCCGGAACAACGTTGGGTATCCGAGGCCGTACTTGAGCGCCGCTTTAGTGCCGATGCCGTGCTGTCACTGACACTCCGCCATGACGAGATAAACCATGTGGTTGACGTGTTGCCGCTGGACGACGGTCTGACTGCAATTGGTAATATTGGCGATGGGTCACTGGACCGGGTAGAGCTTGACCTGCGACTGCCGCTGGACCGAATCGGGGTAAGCGGGGGGCGCCTGACGCTGAATGCGCGGTATGACCATGCCCGGGTAGACGACCCGACCACCGGACGCGAGCGCCAGATATCGGATGTCAGGCCATTCACCGGGTCAGCAAATTTCGAGCAGGATCTGCCTACCTGGAACCTGGTGTGGGGTCTGGACTACACCCCATATACCCGTGACACAACATTTAATCCGGATCAGCGTCGCGATATAGAATTACGTCACTACCTGACCGCGTTTGGCGAATACACGTTCAGCGACAGCTTTACTGCTCGAGTGGAATATACGGCATGGAATGATTTCCGCATCAATCGGCAAAGCTGGTCAGATCGGGTATTGCAGACCATTGCCTACTCCGAACAGGAGCGGGTGAATCCGCGTAACTTCATACAAATGCGGCTTCGTAAAACCTTCTGAGCAAAAACCACCGTGACCGCCGGCAGTGCGTAGACAGCCTGCCGGATGCGGTGTACGCTTCAGGTCTTGCCGATGACCGGTTTGATCTGGAGGAAGCGCCAAGTGAGCGTATTCAAGCGATTGACCATGGCCGCCAGTGCCGTGCTGATGGGAGTTGTTGCCAGCCAGGGGTTTGCTCAGGAACAAGGCCCGGACTGGAGCCAGGTTGATGAAGAGGTGCTGGAACATTTCCGCACCATGGTCCGCATGGATACCACCGATCCGCCCGGGCGTGAAATCGAGCTGACCGAGTATCTGGTATCGGTGCTGCAAAACGAAGGCATTGAGGTCAATGTCTTTGCGCTGGAGGCCGAGCGGCCGAACGTGGTTGCGCGCCTGCGCGGCAACGGCAGCAAGCGTCCGCTATTATTGATGGCCCATCAGGATACCGTCAATGTTGATCCCGACAAATGGGTGTTTCCGCCATTCAGTGCCGAACGCGATGGTGGCTGGATCTATGGACGCGGCACGGTTGATGACAAGGACAATGTTGCTGCGGCCCTGATGACCATGCTGCTACTGAAACGGCAGAACGTGGAACTGGACCGGGATGTGATATTCCTGGCCGAGTCGGGCGAAGAAGGTGCCACCCGTATCGGCATTGAGTATATGGTCAACGAACATTTTGCCTCGATTGATGCCGAGCACTGCATTGCCGAAGGTGGCAGTGTCGTCCGCCAGGGCGGCAGGGTGCATTACGCCGGTGTGCAGACCGGTGAAAAGCTGCCGCGTGCGATTGAACTGAGCAGTACCGGTGTGGCCGGCCATGGCTCAGTACCGCTGCAAAGCAATGCCATTGTCGCGCTGTCGAGAGCCATCACCGCCGCCGCCGACTGGCAACCGCCGGTGCGTTTCAGCGACACCATCAGCACCTACTTCTCTCGCCTGGCAGCGGTCTCCGAGCCTGAAGCTGCGGCGCGGTATCGGGCATTGCTCAGTCCCGGAACCGCCGGCTTCGACAGTGCCCTGGCCTATCTTAAAGCCAATGAACCACGTAATGCCGCAGTGTTGTTCAGCACCATCTCTCCGACCATTGTTGACGGCGGCTACCGGGTCAATGTGATCCCATCGGATGCCACGGCAACGCTGGATGTGCGCCTGCTGCCGCAGGAAGAGCCGGAAGCATTTCTGGCGGCGCTGCGTGACGTGGTCAACGATGCCAGTGTCAGTGTCAACTGGGCGGCTCGTGATGTACGACCTGGCGCTTCAAGCAGGCTGGACACAGAGGCCTTCCGGGTTATCGAGGAAGTCATGCAGGCGCACTATGACACCACGGTGATTCCGACCATGAGCACCGGTGCCACTGACATGGCCTATCTGCGCGCACGCGGTATCCAGTGTTACGGCATTGGTCCGGCAATTGATGCCGAAGACGGCCCGCTGGGGTTTGGTGCCCACAGTGACCAGGAACGTATTATTGAAAGCGAGCTTTACCGCTTTGTCCGCGCGCACTATGAAATAGTCGAGCGACTGGCGGCAACTCAGTGACAATTGGTTTGTTAAATTCAGCAGCGAAGGCTATTCCTATGAGACCCAGATTTGTAATGTTATTGCTGCCACTGCTGGTGGCTTGCAGCGAACCCGCGCCGGATGCCGGAATTAGTGAGTCTGCCGCCTTGCAGGATCGTGCCATGACGCCGGCACTTGATGAGGGTACTGAGGTCGTTACCGAGGCTGATGAATCAGCTGCGCTGACCGTCTGGCTGGACGAACAGTTCGCGGAACAGCTGGACTTCAGCCCGCAATGGAAAACCCGGTTAGGTGACAAGAGCGACTACGGGCAATTGGATGATCCGTCGGAAGCGGCCGATGAACAGGAGCTGGCGTGGCGCCGCGACAGCGTTGCAGAAATGCAGACCACGTTCTCCTACGACCTGCTCAGTGAAGATGCCAAAACGTCCTGGGACACCTGGGTATATGCACTTGAGCGCGCCGAGCTGGCGGTTCCCTATCGTCGTCATGGTTACATCTTTGGTCGTGGTGGACCACATGCCTCATTGCCCAATTTCATGATCAACTTTCATCGGGTAGACGAGGCCAGTGACATGACTGCCTATATCTCCCGGCTGTCGCAGATAGATGATGTGCTGGCGCAATATCAGCAACGTGCGGTCAGAGCGATTGAGGATGGCATCCGGCAGCCACGCTTTAACTACGACTATGCCATCGCCGAGATTGATCGTGTCACCAGTGGTGAGCCGTTTACTGACGAAGGGATTTCGCCATTATGGAACGACGTCGAAAACAAGATAACGGTGCTGTTCGAGAACGGCGAGATCGACCAGGCTACCGCCACGCAGATGATGGATGAGGCGCGCGCGTTATTTGTCGACGAGCTGCAGCCGGCATATGCCGAATTGCTGGCCTGGCTACAGGAAGATCGCGGCAACGCCAGTGAACAGGCGATGGGTGTGTGGGCCTTGCCCAATGGTGAAGACTACTACAATGCGCGCCTGTCATTGATGACGACGCTGGACCTGACAGCGGACGAGATTCACAACATCGGTCTGGCAGAAGTGGAACGCCTGCGCGCGGAAATGGAAGTGATCAAGGACACTGTCGGGTTTGATGGTTCGCTGGCAGAGTTTTTTGTGTTCATCCGCGAAGATGACCAGTTCTATTTCCCCAATACCGATGCAGGCCGCGAAGCCTATCTGCAGCTGGCGCGCGATTTTCTGGAAGGCATGGACGAGGTGTTGCCGCAGTACTTTGGCATTCTGCCCAAGGCCGGTCTGGAGGTTCGTCGCGTGGAATCCTTCCGCGAGCAGGACGGTGCTGCCCAGCATTACATGTCCGGTACCCCGGATGGGTCGCGCCCGGGTGTGTTTTACGCTCATCTGTCCGATATGCGCGCGATGCCCCGCTACCAGCTGGAGAATATTTCCTATCACGAAGGCAGCCCTGGCCATCACATGCAGATTTCCATACAACAGGAGCTGACCGACATTCCCCGTTTCCGCACCCAGTACGGATACACCGCTTTCTCGGAAGGCTGGGGGCTGTACTCGGAAGCGCTGGGCAAGGACATGGGTTTCTATGAAGACCCATACTCCGACTTCGGGCGTCTGGCAGGGGAGATCTGGCGTGCCATCCGGCTGGTGGTCGACACCGGCATTCACTCAAAGCAGTGGACAGAGGAGCAGGCGGTTCAGTACTTCCTGGCCAATTCGCCGCAGCCGGAGTCGGCGGTGCGCTCCGAGATCCAGCGTTATATTCACAACCCGGGTCAGGCCACGGCGTACAAGATTGGCATGCTGAAAATTCAGGAACTGCGCGCCACGGCCATGCAGGAGCTGGGTGATGATTTCGACTATCGCGGTTTCCACGACACCGTACTGGGTGGCGGCGCAGTCCCGTTGCCGATACTGGAAGCGCGTGTCATGCGTTGGGTAGACAGTGTCAAGCAGGACGCTGAGGCGTAATACTCAGCGTTTTGCTCATGCGGATATGCGCAATGGTGACCTCGATAAAGGGGTCACCTTCGCTGCGGTACCCCAGCTTCTGATAAAATCCGACAGCACTTTCTCGCGCATGCATGTGCAGATAACGGTATCCCTGCTCGGCCAGCAACGCTTCAACGCGGGTAATCAGTGCCCGGCCCAGGCCAGCCCCCTGCATTAACTCATTGACTGCCATCTGGCGCAGTTTGGCACAGGCGTCGGGCAGCGGCACCACGCTGATACAGGCTGCCAGGGTGTCATCGTCAGTGAACAGGGCAAAATGCCGGTGTGACGCTTCCGTAGCGCGCTCGCTGATGTCCAGTGTCAGGCCCAGTGGCGCTCGCAGCACGGTTTGCCGCAGCAACCAGGCGCGCTCGTAGGCCTCAGACGCAAATGCCATCTCAATGAAATTCATCAGCTGAGCGTATAGGCAATACCTGTGTTTATCAACACTGAGACGCCGCCAATGACACCGGCTTGGCAATCAGCCCCATGCAAAATATTGGCAGCGATTGCTCACGCTGTGCTAGTCTCGGTAGCATTGCCAAAAATTAAAAATAACGAAGGTGGCTGTTAATGACTATCCCGCGCGTGACAACCCAGTGTACAAAAAATCCCCTGCGCATCGCCGCCTCATTGTGTGTGGCGATGCTGATTTCGGCCTGGACCAGCCCGTTGCTGGCGCAGGATCTGGAGCCAGTCGGCCCCATGCCCTACGATATTCCGGTTAACTGGATTGAACCATTTGCCCGGGCCGGCTACTCCTGGGGTGGCAACTCCGGCATCCATGTAGAATCCAAGGACCGCATCATCATCCTGCAGCGTGGCGAAACCGAGCTGCCAGATCCCATCCCTCCTGAATACACCAATTTCCCGGGATCGATGGGCTGGAATGTCATTCAGGGTCAGGGGCGTACCTGGCAGAACGTCATGTACGTGATCAACAGCGAAGGCGAGGTGTTGGAGGTCTGGGATCACTGGGACTACCTGTTTGCCGGCACTGACGGCCCCGGGCCACACCGTCTGCGTGTCAGTCCCTATGACCCCGAGCGCCGCATCTGGGTGATTGATGAAACCAATCACGTCATTTACGTATTTTCGCAGGACGGTCAGGAACTGCTGATGACGCTGGGTGAGAAAGGCGTGGCCGGCGACGATGAAACACATTTTGGTTTGCCGCAGGACGTGGCATTTCTTCCCGACGGTACAGTGCTGGTGGCCGATGGCCTGCAAAATGCGCGTGTGGTTGTTCTGAGCCCTGCCGGTGAGTATCTGTCCGAGTTTGGCAGTCGCGGCTCAGAGCCGGGGCAGTTTGCCAGCGTGCACGGCATTGCCATGGGGCCGGATCATGAGGTCTATGTAGTGGACCGCAACAACATGAACGTACAGGTTTTCCGCCAGACCAATCGCGGCAGTGACGATCCGTATCCAACCTATGAGTTCAAAATGCGCGTCACCGGACCCAACTTCCCGCTCGACATTATTGTCAGTGAAGAATATTTCTGGGTCACAGACATCAGGCCGCCGAAGATTCTGCAGTTTGATCTGCAGGGCAACCATATCTACACCTGGTTGCTGCCGGGTGAAGGCCCCACCGCCTGGCTGGAGATGCACTCATTCTCCGTGGATGCGGATGGCAATGTCTATGGTACTGACAATCAATATGCCCGGCCGCAGAAGCTGGTGCCCAAAGCCGATGCCGATCCGCGTCTGCTGATTCAGCCACAATACGTGCCGCGCTGAGCGACCATTGCCGGCCCGTCACCGAGGCGGGCTGTCAAAGCGGCGGTCTTTGACGGCCTTTGGCAACATACATGGCATTGTCGGCATGTTTCAGCAGTGTGAGCTCATCCTCGCCGTCATAAGGGTATACGGCAATACCGATACTGGGTGTAATGGTCAGCTCCGTGCCTTCCAGCAGGAACGGGGTGTCAAAAGCCTCGAGCAGTTTGTCTGCGACACTCTGTGCACTATGCTGTTTGTTGATCCCTTCCACCAGAATGACAAATTCATCGCCGCCCAGGCGTGCCGCGGTGTCGGATTCACGGATTGACTGGCTCAGGCGATGCGCCACCCGCTGCAGCAGCTGGTCGCCGGCAGCATGGCCAAGTGAATCATTGATCCGTTTGAAACCATTGAGATCAAGGAACAGCAGGGCGAACGACGTTTGTTTGCGGCGCGCGCGCGCCAGTGCGGTGCGAATTCGATCGGACAACAGTTCACGATTGGGCAGGCCGGTCAGCGAATCATACTGGGCGACGTGGCGCAGGCGATCAAATAACTCACGACGGGTCATCGCCTCGGAGATCTGTGTCGCAATCAGCTGCCAGTGCGTCCGGTCCTGTTCGCTCTGGCGGTTCTCGTCATGAAAGTCAGGTAAATCCAGCGCGTTGACAATGTCATGCAGTCGTTCGTGCAGGTCGCTGATGTCAGTGGCGGTATGCGACGCTTCCGAGATGGCATAAAGTGCGACCTGGACTGCCTCGGCATGCCTGCGTTGAGTAATGTCGCGGGCGACGCCAATGCGGAGTTTGTCTTCCGTCAGCCAGCGCGCCGTCCACATGATGTGAACAATACTGCCGTCTTTGCGAATATAACGGTTCTCTGCATGCCTGATAGAGCCGGTTTTCATCACATGTTCGGCGGTCTTTTTGGTGTGCTCAAGATCATCGGGGTACACAAAATCAAAGATCGCCCGGCCAATCATTTCGTCAGGGTGATAGCCGAAAACCTGCTCGCTGGCGGCGGAGACATAAACAATGATGCCGTCCGGGTCGACGACACAAACGGCGTCCAGTAACAGATCCAGAAAATCGATCGGCGGCGTGTAGGGTAATGTGGTTTTGGTCATGGTCAGGGTCGGGTTCAGGATCGGGTAGAAGGTCAGAGCCGGAATGCGGCCGGCACCGAGGTCAGATCCAGGTCCCAGATAACGGGCACCAGAAAGTAAACCGCCAGTACTATCAGCAGTGAGGCGATGAGGTTCATGGCGGCGCCGGTTTTCACCATGTCCAGAATCGTCAACTTGTTAGTGGCAAAGATGATGGCATTGGGTGGCGTGCCGACCGGCAGCATAAAGGCACAATTGGCCGCCATCGCGCAGGGAATCATCAGCGCAAACGGATGAATATCCAGCGCCAGTGCCAGTGCAGCCACCACCGGCAGAATCATGGTGGCGGTCGCGGTATTGGAGGTGATCTCGGTCAGGAACAGAATCAGCAGCGTGGCGCTGGCAATAATAATGAGCAGGTGGAAGCCGTCCAGCACGGTCAATTGCGTGCCCATCCATTCGGACAGGCCGGTGCCACGGAAACCGGCGGCTATGGCCAGGCCGCCGCCAAAGAGCAACAGGATGCCCCAGGGGATATTGACGGAATCTTTCCAGTCCAGCACGCGCGATGTTTTTTCGGCGGACGTGGGAATCACAAACAACAACACGGTGGCCAGCACAGCTATCATGCCGTCGGTGATTTGCGGCAACAGATCGGTCCAGATAAAACCGCGCGTGATCCACATGAAGGCCGCAAACGAAAAGATGGCCGCGACTGCTTTTTCTTCAAAGGAAATTTTACCCAGCGCATGACGTTCCTGCTGAATCATGGCCTTGCCACCAGGCAACCCCTTGATGCTCATCCTGAACGCAACCCGGCCCAGATAGACCCAGGCGATGGCAATCAGCACAACAACCAGGGGCACCCCGATCATCATCCAGCTGGCGAAGGTAATATCGACATCAAACAGTTGGCGCGCCTGGGCGGCCAGAATGATATTCGGCGGTGTGCCGATCAGCGTGCCCAGGCCACCGATGGTGCCGGCGTAACCCACGCCGAAAATAAGTGCTTTTTCAAAAATGGGAATATCATTGGCTTCCGGTTTGCCTTTTAAGGAACTGGCAACCTGCGCGGTGATGGCCAGCGCCATCGGCACCATCATCATCACCGATGCAGTATTAGACACCCACATGGACAGAAATGCGGTGGCAATCATGAAACCGAGCAGAATACGCTGGGTGCTGGTGCCGACAAAGGCAATGATCGCCAGTGCAATACGTTTGTGCAGATTCCATTTCTCCATGGCGGTAGCGATAAAAAAGCCGCCCAGAAACAGGAAAATAATATCGTCGCCGTAGGCTGAGGTGACGGTGCCGGTATCCAGAGCGCCGGTGACCGGCAACAGAAAAATTGGCAGCAGTGATGTGGCCGGTATCGGAATGGCTTCGGTAATCCACCACACGGCCACCCACAAGGTTGTCGCCAGCACGGCCCGGGCTTCAAAGCTCAGGCCCTCCGGCGCAAAAAACAGCAAGGTCAAGGCAAACAACAATGGCCCGAGCACGAGTCCGATGGACTGAGCTTTGGAGTAGGAAGAGGTCAGGGTGGTATCGTTGTCGGTGTCTTGCATGTGCATATTTTTATTGTGTCCTTGTGGAGCCTTGTACAAACTCAAGTGCCCCGCAAGGATACCGCACTAATACAGGCCAGTCATCAGACGCTGAATTTACGCACCAGTTCCGTCATCCGGGTCGATGTGTCATCCAGCGTATTGGCCGTTTGCGTGGACTCTTGAGCCGAACGGCGTGAGGCCTGCACGGCGCCAAAGATGGCAGCAATCGGGGATTGCATGAAGACCAGGTCACGCCCCGATTTCCCATAAAAAACTCAGGACTTGGGTGGGCGTGGAATCAGGCGCGGCGTGTTTTCCTTGTAGGCCTGGTAGGCCGGGTCGTCACCCCAGCGCTTTTGGGCGCGGGCTTCCAGCATTGGCACGCCACTGACGCGGGTGATCAGCAAGGTGATGAACACGGGCGAGATCAGAGCGACATGCTGCCAGCCATCCAGTGCGGGCAGGGCGATAACCGCGATGCCAAGCCATAACAGTATTTCACCAAAGTAGTTGGGGTGCCGACTCCAGGCCCACAGGCCGGAGCTGATAAACTGGCCGTCATTGGCGGCGTTGGCGCGAAATGCTCGTTTTTGTGCATCCGCAATGGCTTCGATGGTGAAACCGGTGAGCCACATGACGATGCCGATGATGGCAACGGTATCCAGCTCAACGCGGTTGGTATTGGTAATCGCTGCCAGTGCCGCGGCGCTGCTGACAAACACCCACACTGCCTGCAGGGTCCAGGTCAGTAAAAAGCGGACGAAATGGGGTTTGATGGTGTCAAAGCGGCCGTCAGAGCCGTCCTTGCGCACGCGCAGGAACAGAAATCCGCCCAGTCGGGTAGCCCAGAGACAAACCAGCACGGCCAGAACCGCAGCGCGCCAATCCTGATCCGGAGACAGTGCCAGCGCGGTCAGAATGACGGTGACAAAGGTGAGGCTGCCGGTCAGATCAAAATAGTGTTCGGTTTTTGCCAGATAGGAAGGCAGGAAGATAAGCCAGTTAAGGCCAAAGGCAATAATGGCACAGAGCGCGAACACCGGAATGTCCATGCCGGCTACGCTTGCCCGGGCGCCGTGCTGACTGCCGGCAAGGGCGATCAGCGCTGCGAATATCACGGCAATGAAAATAAAGCTCAGCAGCTTGCCATTGCTGGCAGACCTGTTGGTATTTTTGTTGTCTGACGCTGTCATGATTTCTCCGATTGTACGGGAAGCTGTCCGATTGTACGGACGGGCGATCAAAACAGTTCTATGGCACGCCTGATTTTGCGTCAGTCGCCGCCTTCCAGCTCGGCCCAGCGCTCAAACAACTGGTCCAGGGTTGCCTGCAGTGCTGCCAGTTGCTGCAGTTTTTTCTGCACCTCGGCCGGGGCCTGGTCATAAAAACCGGGGTCTTCCATTTGCCGGGTCATATCGGTAATGTCGGCCTCGGTTTTTTCGATGCTTTGGGTTACTTGCTCCAGTTCCCGTTGTTCTTTGTGGGACAGTTTTCTGGCTGCAGCTGCTGGCGCTTTGGTTTTGCTTGCTGCAGGTGCCTTGCCCGCTGCAGAGTCTTTGCTCGCCGCAGGCGCTTTGCTCGCGGCAGGCGCTGCCGCTTTTTCTGCCGCCGCCTTGGCCTCGGATGGCGCGTCTTCGAAGGACATCATCTTGCCGCCCTGATTCAGCCAGTCCTGATACCCACCAACATACTCTTTGACGACGCCGGGCGCTTCAAACACGATACAGTTGGTGATTACGTTGTCGATAAATTTCCGGTCGTGGCTCACTACCAGCAGGGTGCCGGTAAACTCCAGCAGCAGTTCTTCCAGCAGCTCCAGGGTTTCCATGTCCAGGTCATTGGTCGGTTCGTCGAGCACGATCAGGTTGGCCGGCTTGCTGAACAGCTTGGCCAGAATCAACCGGTTCTGCTCACCACCGGACAGCGATTTGACCGGTTGTCGGGTGCGCTTGGGCGGGAACAGGAAGTCCTGCAGGTAACTGATCACATGCCGGTTCTTGCCGTTTATTTCGATGAATTCGCGGCCCTCGGCAAGGTTGTCGATCACAGTCGCCTCCGGGTCCAGTTTGTTGCGTAGCTGGTCGAAGTACAGGATGTCCAGATTGGTGCCCAGTTTGACTTCGCCCTCGTCCGGTTGCGTTTCGCCCAGCAGGATGCGCAGCAACGTGGTTTTGCCGCTGCCGTTGGCGCCAATAAAACCGACGCGGTCGCCACGCAGAATCTTGGTGGAGAAGTTCTTCAGGATGGGTTTGTCGTAGCCGTGGGTCAGATTGTTGGCTTCCACCACAATCTTGCCCGAGCTGGCGCCCTGTTCCAGGCCGAACTTGGCCTTGCCGGTCTGTTCCCGGCGCTGACTGCGCTCTTCGCGCATTTTCTCCAGTGCCCTGACGCGACCTTCGTTGCGCGTACGGCGGGCTTTAACGCCCTGGCGTATCCAACGCTCCTCGTCGGCCAGTTTCTTGTCAAACTCGGCATTGGCCTTGTCTTCGGCTTCCATTTGCTGGTCGCGGAATTCCAGAAAACTCTCGTAGCCGTAGTCCCAGCTGCGCAGATGGCCACGGTCCAGCTCTATAATCCGGTTGCTTATTTGCTGCAAAAAGTGGCGATCGTGCGTGATTACCAGCACGGCGCCGCGAAAATCCTTGATCGCCTTTTCTAGCCACTCAATCGTCGGGATATCCAGGTGGTTGGTGGGCTCGTCCAGCATCAGCAGGTCGGGGTCACTGATCAATGCCCGACCCAGTGCGGCGCGGCGTCGACTGCCGCCGGACAAGGTCTTCATGCGGGCGTCTGCGGGCAGGTTGAGAATATCCAGCATGCCTTCGATTTTGTGCTCGAATGCCCAGCCGTCGCGCTCTTCTATCTTCTTTTGCAATGAGCCCAGCTCATGCATGTTCTTCTCGTCGCCCCAGTCCAGGTTTTCGTCGTGGGTCAGCGCATGGTAGCGGGCCAGCACTGCGCCCAGGCCTTCCAGGCCGTTGGCGATATAGTCGTAGATGCTCTGCTCATCCTGCGCCGGCAGGCTCTGGTCCAGATAGGCCACTTTGATGCTTTCCGCTCGCCACAGCTCGCCGCTATCGGGCACGATCTGGCCCATCAGCACTTTCATGAAGGTGGATTTACCGGCACCGTTCTGCCCCAGAATGCCGATGCGTTCGCCTTTGTGGATAGTCAGATTGACCTGATCCAGCAGGGGCTGATCGCCGAAAGCGAGGGAGAGGTTATTGAGTCGGAACAGCAGCATAACAATGACAGTCCTGAATGCGCCGCGCACGGGCGTCTGCGGCTTGTATTTGAGGCGCTGCAGTATAAACTTATCGGGCTAAGGATGACAGTGAACCCCGGATGACAGTATAACCCGGAGCCAGTGACCAGAGCTCGCACCGCCAGGCCGGTCGGGTCAACCCAAAGGATCTCATGCCAGACAGCGCCAACCCCGTTTTTGATCAATTGCCCTGCGACCACCTGCCCGCCGCCCTTCATCCAGTCCTGGAGCGTTACTGGCAGCGTCTGCTGGAGCGCGAACAGGATGCGCCTTCGGGGTTGCCCGAATTGCTGGCGCAACAGGGTCGGCTGGCAGAGCAGATGGCACTGGTGTGGGCAGCCAGTGATTACGCCGCCAATGTCTGTATTGAGAAACCGTCACTGCTGGTGGAACTGGTCAAATCAGAAGAATTGCTGCACCTGATCAAGGATGACTACGCGCAACAATTGCAGCAGGCGCTGGCAGAGCTGTCCGGGCAGCCTGAGCTAAATCAACAGCCTGAGCGAAATCAACAGCCTGAGCGAAATAAACAGCCTGAGCGAAATCAACAGTCCGATGAAGCGCAACTAAAATCCATCCTGCGCCAGTTCCAGCAGCGGCAGATGCTGCGCCTGATCTGGCGCGATGTCTGCAAACTGTCAACGGTGCGCGAAACCGCAGCAGAAGTCTCGGCACTGGCGGAAGCCTGTCTGGATGTCACGCTGAACCAGCTGCATCACTGGGCCGTGCAGGCACACGGAGAACCGATTGGCGAGCGTTCGGGTCAGGCCATGAAAATGGTGGTGCTGGGCATGGGCAAGCTGGGCGCCCATGAACTCAACCTGTCCTCCGACATCGACCTGATTTTTGCCTACCCCGAATCCGGGGAGACTGACAAAGGCGTCAGTTGTCAGCAATTTTTCCTGCGCCTGGGACAGCAACTGGTGGATGCGCTGGATGCAGTCACTGCCGATGGTTTTGTGTTCCGTGTGGACATGCGTCTGCGGCCTTATGGCGGCGAAGGTGTGCTGGTGTGCAGCTTCGACGCCATGGAAAATTATTATCAGTCACAGGGCCGTGACTGGGAACGCTACGCCATGATCAAGGCGCGTACGGTGGCGGGTGACAGCATCGCAGGTGCCGAGTTGATGCAACGGCTGCGCCCGTTCAGCTACCGACGCTATCTGGATTTCTCCGCCTTTGAATCACTGCGCAGTATGAAGCAGCAGATCAACAAGCAGGTGCGCAAAAAAGGCATGAGCCAGGATATCAAGCTGGGCGCCGGAGGCATTCGCGAAGTCGAGTTTGTCATACAGGCTTTGCAAATGGTGCATGGTGGTCGCGACAAACGTCTGCAACAGACCTCGCTGTACGAAGCCATGGCTGTGCTGAGCGAAGGCGGTTACCTGCCAGCGGAAACTGTACAGGCGCTGCGCAACTCCTACAGCTTCCTGCGCGACCTGGAGCACAAGCTGCAGGGCTTTGCCAATAAACAGACGCAATCACTGCCGGCGTCGGCGCAGGAGCAGTTACGCGTCGCGGTGGCAATGGCAGTGCCTGACGTCAGAAGTGCGGATTGGTCGACCTTGATGTCCATTCTGGAACAACATCGCGATATTGTGCGTCAGCATTTCACAGACGTCATTCACAGCGATGAAGAGGATGACGACTCCAGTCGCCACGACGTTGACGACGATGCCTTGCAGGGTCTGTGGCAACAGGAGCTGAACGAGAAGGCAGCGCTCAGCCTGCTGACCGAATTCGGTTACGAGGCGCCGGAACGAACCTGGCAGGAGCTTATCGATTTCCGCAAAGAGAAAGTGTTTCAGACCCTGCCGGCGGAAAGTCGTACCCGCTTCGCGCGCTTCATGCCTTTGTTGCTGGCGACACTGGCGACGGAAAAAACGCCCAGTGTGGGTTTTACCCGGGTCATGAAAATGGTGGAAGCGGTGGCCAGGCGTACCGCCTATATTGTGTTGTTGTCAGAAAACCCGGGCGCAATGAAACAGTTTGTGCGCCTGTGTACCGCCAGTCCGTTTGTTGCCGAGTTCCTGAGTAAACACCCGGTGTTGCTCGATGAACTGCTGACGGTAATGGAAAAGCCGCCGGAAAAATCCGAGCTGCAGGCCGAGCTGGCACAGGGGTTATTACGCCTGGGTGAAGACAGCTTTGAAGAACAGATGGAGTACCTGCGCTACTTCAAGTTATCCCATACCCTGCAGGTGGCGGCTGCGCAGATCACCGGCACCATGACGGTGATGAAAGTCAGTGATTATCTGACCTTTACCGCAGAAGCTGTACTTGAGCAGGTGCTGGCGTTGTGCTGGCAACATCTGGTGCGCAAACACGGCTATCCGGTCAATCAGAGCGGTAGTCACGGCACCATGGACTTTGTCGCGGTGGCCTACGGCAAACTGGGTGGCATCGAGCTGAGTTATATCTCGGATCTGGACCTGGTGTTCCTGCATGACGGTGCGCTGGATGAAGATACCGTCACCAGTGATGGCCAGAAGTGCATTAACAGTCGCGAATTTTATACGCGAATGGCACAGCGCGTGATTACCATGCTGGGTACGCATACCATGTCGGGCAAGTTATACGAAGTGGACATGCGCCTGCGTCCGTCCGGTGAGTCGGGTTTACTGGTGAGCACGTTGCCGGCCTTTGAGCAGTATCAGCAAAAGGAAGCCTGGACCTGGGAGCAGCAGGCTCTGGTGCGCTCGCGGGCGGTTGCCGGGTCAGCGGCCATGATTGCCGACTATGAGGCGTTGCGGGCAGGCATTCTGTCGCAAACCCGTGACACCGAAGCGCTGGCCGCTGACGTTCTCAAGATGCGTAAACGCATGCGTGAAGAATTGACCCGTAAGGCAGGTCGCGGCGCAGCACAACCGCCGTTTGTCATCAAGCAGGGAAAAGGCGGCATTGTTGATATCGAATTTATGGTTCAGTTCATCGTGTTGTCGCAGTCGGCACAGTGCAAGGCGTTGCTGACCTACTCCGACAATATCCGGATACTGGAGGCGGCAGCAGGTTGCGGAGTGCTGTCAGCACAGGAAATCGAGCGACTGACACAAGCGTACCTGGCACTGCGCGCGACGTTGCACGAGTTTGCCCTGCAGTATACCGAAGCCGGACCGGAGTCCCAGGCGACGGAGGCGGCGACGGCCGAGGCGCTGGCGCCGCTGGCAGACTACCGCGCGGATGTGACCCGGATGTGGCAGCAGGTGTTCTCAGCCTATGACCAGTAAATCGTCAGCGCCGCGGCGCATTCTGGTGGTCGGGCCGTCATGGGTGGGCGACATGGTAATGGCGCAATCACTGTTCATGGCGCTGAAAGCACAGAACCCGGCCGTGATCATTGATGTACTGGCGTCGTCCTGGAGTCGACCGTTGTTGGCGCGCATGCCACAGGTGTCCCAGGCTATTGATCTGCCATTTGCTCATGGTGAGCTCGGTCTGCGGCGACGTTATGCTCTGGGACGTGAGCTGCGCAACAAACACTATGACCAGACTATTCTGTTGCCAAATTCATTCAAATCGGCACTGGTGCCCTGGTTCGCGCGCATTCCCATGCGTACTGGCTGGCGTGGCGAAATGCGGAGCTGGATACTGAATGACAGTCGTGTGCTGGCGCCCACACAGCTGCCGTTGATGGTGCAGCGTTTTCTGGCACTGGCGTTGCCGGCGAGTGCTGAATTGCCCGCAGCTTTGCCTGACCCGATACCGGTGCCGCAGTTGCAGTCTGACCCTGACCAGGTGCTGGCGGCCATGCGTGCGTTTGAGCTGGCGCGTTCGCCGTCGGTACTGGCGCTGTGCCCGGGCGCCGAATTCGGCGATGCCAAACAATGGCCGGCGGCGCATTATGCAGCGGTGGCCAGTGCACACCTGGATGCGGGCGGACAGGTATGGCTGTTCGGCTCTGCCAAGGATCGCGAGGTGACGGAAGACATCGTCGCGCAGGTTGCCGGGCCGTTACGGCATGGATGTCACAATCTTGCCGGCCGTACCTCGCTGGCGCAGGCGATTGATCTGTTGTCGGTCGCCGACGCTGTGGTCAGCAATGACTCCGGATTAATGCACATTGCGGCCGCATTACATCGGCCGGTCGTGGCGGTGTATGGCTCTACCTCTCCTGAATTCACGCCGCCGCTGACAGATCGGGTAGAATTGTTGTCTACTGATATTGAATGCCGTCCCTGTTTCCAGCGCACCTGCCCTTTGGGCCACAAACGCTGCCTGACAGAATTGTCGCCGGCCCGGGTAATCGGGGCGCTGCAGCGCCTGTCTCATCCGCTGATTGCGACCCGGACCAGTTGAGGCGTAAGCACATGGGAAACCTGTTTTGCATATACTGATCGTAAAGACATCGTCGCTGGGCGACATTATTCACACATTGCCGGCGGTCAGTGATGCCGCACGCGCCATACCGGGACTGAAGATCGACTGGGTCGTGGAAGAAGCCTTTGCCGAGATACCCGCCTGGCATCCGGCGGTGAACCGGGTGATTCCGGTGGCGATCCGGCGCTGGCGCAAAAACTGGTGGCAAAACCTGTTCGGCGGCGAAGTGCGCCGTTTCCGGCAATTGCTCAGGCATACGCATTATGATCTGATCATCGACGCTCAGGGTTTACTTAAAAGTGCGTTTATCTGCCGTCAGGCGCAGGGCCCGGTCGCCGGCCTGGATAAAAACAGCATCAGGGAATCGGCCGCGAGCTGGTTCTATCAGCAGCGGCATGCGGTGCCCAGGGCGGAACACGCCGTGCAAAGGGTGCGACAATTGTTTGCCAAAGCGCTGGGTTATGTCTTTGATGCCAATGCGCTTGACTATGGCATTGTGCTGCCGGCAATGCGCGCCACGATCCATGACAGCGAAGCACCGACGACCCTGATGTTTTTGCACGGCACTACCTGGGACAGCAAACATTGGCCGGAACCGTATTGGCGCGAGCTGGCGCGGATGGCGAGCGACGCGGGTTATCGCGTGAAGTTGCCCTGGGGCACGGCTGACGAAGAAGCGCGGGCGGTGAAGGTGGCGCAAGGACTGACAGGGGTGCAGGTGCTGCCGCGCATGTCGTTGACAGCGCTGGCGGGTGAACTGTCCGCCAGCGATGGTGTGGTGGCCATGGATACCGGACTTGGTCATCTCGCCGCAGCACTGAATCGCCCTACTGTGTCTATTTATGGCGCCACGAATCCCTTTTTGTCAGGTACCTTCGGTTACCATCAGCTTCAGCTCAAATCGGATCTGCCCTGCGCGCCTTGCATGCGCAAACAGTGCCACTACCAGGGCCAGCCACTGACGGACACGCTGGCTGACGGCACAAGTTTTGTGGTCACGCCAGCCTGTTATCGTTCGGCGCCGCCTGGTGAGGTGATGGCGCATCTGGAGCGCATGATCAGTCAGGCGGGCTTTGTGCCCGCCAGCGCGCCTGAGACCCCTGCAGCAATCGCAACCGCAATCGCAAACGGGGACGGTGCCGGGACATGACGCTGGCATTTCTGATCTATCAGTACTTCCCCTATGGCGGACAGCAACGCGACTTCCGGCGTATCGCCGAGCGCTGCGTTGCGGCGGGGTATCAGATACGCGTGTATTGCCTGAAGTGGCAGGGCGATATCCCCGACGGGCTTACCGTGGTCAAAGTACCGGTCAGCGCTGTGTCGCGCCACGTGATGTACCAGCGTTTCTCTGAATGGGTGAGTGCAGCGTTGAAACAAAAACCGGTTGCTGCTGTGGTTGGTTTCAGCAAGATGCCGGGTCTTGATGTGTACTTTGCGGCCGACCCCTGTTTCGCTGAACGCATGCGTCGTGAAGGCCGCCTGATCACGCGACTGCTACCACGCTACCGACACTTCATGCGTCACGAAGAAGCGGTGTTCGGGCCTGATAGCTCGACCACGGTGATGTTGCTGTCACCGCGACAGCAACAGGACTTTGTTTATCACTATCGCGACTGCGGCAGGCGCCTGCACCGGTTGCCGCCGGGCCTGGACCGGGATCGTGTGCCGGGCGCCGATGCGCCAGCGCTGCGGCAACGGTTCCGGAAGCAGTTTGGCGTGCAGGATGATGAACATGCGGTGCTGCAGATCGGCTCGGGCTTTCGCGTCAAGGGACTGGACCGCTCGTTGCGAGCGCTGGCGGCATTACCTGAACCGGTGCGGAATAAAACCCGTTTTTTTATTGTCGGGCAGGATAAGCCGGCGAAATACCAACGTCTGGCCCGGCGCCTGGGCATTCGTCAGCAATGTCAGTTTCTCGGCGGACGCGACGATGTGCCCATGTTCCTGCAGGGCTGCGATCTGCTGTTGCATCCGGCGTTAAGCGAAAGCGCCGGTTATACGTTGCTGGAGGCGGTAATCAATGGCCTGCCGGTACTGACTACCGATACCTGTGGTTATGCTTTCCATGTGTCGGACGCCGGCGCCGGGCAGGTATGCCCGTCGCCTTTTGTGCAAAAAGACCTGAACGCACGGCTGCATGAAATGCTGATCTCGTCCGATCGCAGCCGCTGGCAAAACAATGGCCTGGCCTATGCCAAAAAGGTGAATCTGTTCGGCCTGGCTGACGCGGCGCTGGCAATTATTGAACAGGTGTTACGAGAAAAATCAACCAGCGAAAACGGAGATGACAATGACATTGCATCTGCGTGCTGACATAGCCGCCCGGTGGGCCGGACGTGACCCGTTTGCGGCCGCACAACAACTGCAGGGCGAAATATTCCGGCAGGTCAAAACACGTCGCACGTTGCGTTTTGAAGCCGACGGTAAATATTACTTTATCAAAATTCATCACGGCGTGGGCTGGCCGGAAATCCTGAAGAATTTGATCAGCGCGCGCCTGCCCATTGTCAGCGCCCGGCAGGAATGGCTCGCCATCAGGCGGCTGACTGAGCTGGGTGTGCCCACTATGAGTATTGCCGGCTTTGGTGAACGTGGCTGGAATCCGGCGCGTCGCGAGTCGTTCCTGATTACCGACGAACTCGCAGACACTGTCAGTCTGGAAACACTGTGCGCGGACTGGCCACAGCACCGCCCCGCATTTGCATTCAAGCGTCGGCTGATCGAACGGGTCGCGGAAATCAGTCGGCGGCTGCATGAGAACGGCGTCTGTCATCGTGATTTCTACCTGTGTCATTTTCTCCTGCAGTGTCAGCCTGGTGCCGGACCCGATCCGCAATCCGAACCCCGGCTGTCAGTCATCGACCTGCATCGTGCGATGATCCGCAAACGACTCGGCCGGCGCTGGATCGAGAAAGACATCGGCGGGTTGTATTTTTCCAGTCTCGATATCGGTCTGACACAAACCGATCTTTTGCGTTTTGTCAGGTGTTATACCGGCCAGCCATTGCGGGAAGCATTGATCACGCATGCAGGTTTTTTGCGCCGGGTACAGGCTAAGGCAGACGCGATCTGGCAACGGACCCGGCGCAAGCAGGAGCAGGGTAAACTTCCGACGCCACCGGCCGATGTTGAAGGAAGGTAGTGTGGCTATGGCGAACCGGGACAGCGAGCGCGATCAGGTCGAGCGTCGCGTGCAACAGTGGCGGGCGCTAAAGCCAACCCTGTTCAGAAACAGCGAGGAGCTTGTTTGCCACCGTACGTGGGGGCAGTTTGCGATGTATCAGCGTGCGCTGGCAACACCCGAGTTCGAGGCGTTTATCAGGGACCCAGACAGTTTTTTCTACCAGGGACGGATGTTGAAACGCGGCGATTCGACCACCGTGATGGCGATTACGCTGGATGGCGTAACCTATGTCGTCAAACGTTATAACCTGCGCAACTTCTGGTACGGCATAAGACGCCTGTTTCGACCGACACGCGCCTGGCGGTGCTGGGCCAGCGCCCATATGCTGCAAACGTTTGGTGTTGCCACGCCGGCCCCGGTGCTGATGCTGGAACGCCGGTGGGGGCCGCTGCGCCGGCAGGGCTACTATGTGACAGCACTGGTTGAGGGGCCTGACGTATTGCAATTTGTTGGTGATGAGCCTATAAACGGCGCCCACTGGCAACAAACGCTGGAGCGGTTTCGCGCACTGCTGCAAACCATGCAACGCTATCGCTTTATCCATGGTGACATGAAGGCGACCAATTTTATTGCCACCCGTGATGCCCTGGTGGCGCTTGACCTGGATGCCGTGCGCGAACTGCGCGACAGGCGGACGTTCAACAGACTCCTGCAACGGGATATCAGGCGTTGGCTGGCAAACTGGCAGCATCGGCCTGATCTGATGCCGGTGTTGCAGGCCATGGTCGACGCGGTTGTCGCCAACACCGACCAGGCTGCCGCTGGCGAGGCGCCCGGGGCAGACACGTGAATACTCATTTTAGTCGTAATTGACACGAACATCGGGAAACGCAATGTCATTGATTACACTCGGGCTCTCCGGCGCGCTGGGACATGATGCCGCTGCTGCACTTTTTATCGACGGTGAACTGATTGCCGCGGCAGAAGAAGAGCGTCTGGTGCGCAGCAAACACGCCAAGGGCATGATGCCGGTCGAGGCCGTTCGTTACTGCCTGCGTGCAGCCAAACTGAAACCCCGGCAGATCGAGCAGGTGGCCATTGCCTATGCGCCTATATCCCTGTTCAGTCCCGCCCGTTGGCACTATGCCAGCCGACTGTGGTATGCCCCCGAGCGGAGCCTGGACGCGTTATTTAACGGTAACCGACGTTACCGGCGTTATGTGCGCGAGGTCCGGGCCATGCTGAGCGAGCTGGCTATTCCCTGGGAGAAGATAAAATTAGTGCCGGTTGAGCATCAGCTTGCACATGCCTCCAGCGCCTATCACCTGAGTGGTTTCAAGGAAAAGACCGCGATTCTGGGCATTGATCTGAAAGGCGAGTACGCCACCACCTTTTTCGGTTATGGCGAGAACGGCAGGATACACAAGATCAAGGAGCTGTATGAACCCGATTCGCTCAGCGGCATGTACGCCGCGATCTGCGATTACCTGGGTTTCAACATGCTTGACGGTGAAGCCAAGGTCATGGGTATTGCCACCCACGGCGACCCTGACAAATACGATTTGTCGTTTCTGGCCGACTATAGTGGTAAGGATTTCCGTATCAATACCAAATTGATCGGTACCGTCGGGCTGCGTCGTTACAAACATCGCGATGTCGGTCACTATTTCAGCCCCAAGTTGATTGAGAAGCTCGGGCCGCGCCGCGCTGGTGACATGTTTCAGGACCCGTACGTCCATTACGCTGCGTCCATCCAGCGTCTGTACGAAGAAATCGTCACGGCCATGACCGCGCATTATCTGGCCGACGTCATCAAGGACAGTGGTCGTCTGGTGGTTGCCGGCACCGGTGCCTTTAATGTCAAATTGAATCAGCGCCTGCTGGCGTTGCCCTGGGTCAAAGAGTTGTTTGTCCAGCCCGCCGCCGGCGATGCCGGCACGGCCATTGGCGCCGGCGCCTACGCAGTAGCAAAGCGCAACGTGCCGGTCAGCAAGCTGCGGCATACTTTTCTGGGGCCTCGCTTTTCCAGCGATCGCTGCGTTCGCGCCTGTGAATCACACCGCGACAAACCGGTCTGGGAAGTAGTGGAAAACCCCGCCGAGACCGCTGCCGCGTTGCTGGCCGAGGGGCATCTGGTGGGCTGGTTTCAGGGGCGCATGGAGTTTGGTCCGCGTGCACTGGGCAATCGCAGTATCCTGGGCAATCCACGTTCGCATGCCAGCGTCGAGATGATCAACAAGAAGGTCAAATTCCGTGAGGCCTGGCGCTGCTTCTCGCCCAGCATGCTGGACAATGTGGCAAAAGAGATGCTGGAGGTGGAACACCCGGCCGATTTCATGACCATCACCTTTGATGTCAAAGAAAAGTGGCGGGACATGTTCCCGGCCGTGGTTTACCAGGATGGCACCACGCGTGCCCATGTCGTGCGTAAAACGGTTAACCCGCGCTTCCATGCCCTGTTGGAGGCAATGGAAAGGCACACCGGTCACGGCATTGTGCTGAATACGTCACTGAACCGGCCGGGTGAGGCCATGATCTGCTCGCCGGAGGATGCGCTGGCGATGTTCTTTGGCTCCGATCTGGATTATCTGGTCATGCAGGACGTGCTGGTGACCAAGCGGCCCGAAACGTGATATTGGTTCACGACCACAGCCACGATTCATCACAGGCTGGGTCAAAAGTCTTTTTCCATGATCAGAAAGTCGCCGCCGCGCTCGGCGGGCAGTTGCCGTAGCAGGCGCAACTGTCCGCTTGCCAGCTGTTCTTCGACCAGATCAGAGAAGCTGCGCCGCAGAGTAACCGCGATAATGCTGCCTGGCGCAGCACTGGTTATCAGCACCGGATCCATTTCTCGCTCGACTCGGTCAAATTCCGCGACGCGGCTGCTGTCATAAGCCACCCGTATTTCATTGGTTACCAGGGGGGCGTCGGCGCGGGTGTTCTGCAGCAACCAGGCGGTGGCCTCATCCAGGTGGGCCTTGGATGCACCAAAGGAAATATGCGAGTCGACAGCAGAAAACAGTGCCAGGAAGCCCACGATCCACGCGAACCGTTTTAGTTGTTGATTGGCGGCTGCCAGACTCCAGGCGCGATCGACAATAAAGGGCAGCCACAGCAGCGCAATCAGACAGAACAGCAACGTATAACGTCCGGTCGTAAAGCGCGTCAGCAGAATGAATCCGGTCAGAATCACCAGAGCGGTCAGCAACCAGGCCACAAAAACGACGCTGGCACCGGGGGGCAGCCGATGCAATCGTTTGCGCGCGCCATAGATCAGCAGCGGCGTCACTGCCAGCCCCAGGCCATCTATAATAAATACCAGCAGCAATCCCAGCAGTCCCGCCAGCAAAAAGTAATGTGTGTAGTGATCAACGAACTGCGCCGCGTAATCGCCAAACACGGATCGGCTCAGCTCGTAGGTATTGTCACCCAGCAATTGTGCAATGTTGTTGGCGAAAGGCTGGTAGATACCGGCGAAACTGCGCAACAGTTGTGTCAGTTCGATCCGGCCCTGGCTGGCAACCAGCACCACCACGATGATGGCTACCAGGGCGCTGATTCCGGTGGTCAAGGCAAAGGCCTTGTGGCGGGCCGCAGGTGACTGCGTCGGGTTAAAGTACAGTGCCAGCGGGGTCAATGCCCAGAAGGCGATGGCTTCCGGCCGGAACAGGGTGGCTGTCAGACAGGCGAGGACAAAATAGATACTGTGACGCAAACGCAGTGTCAGCCAGTAGCGCAACAGTTGCAGCATCGCCAGCAGGCTGAACGCGAGGAACCCGGTGTCGCGAATGATCAGGGAGCGAAACTCGTTGAGCAAAGGGAAAGCGAGAATAATAAACACTGACAACCACACCACCCGGTGCGAGGGTGTTGCCGCTGCCACCAGACTGACAAAGGCGACGCTGATGATGGCGAACAGTGCCGCGCCAACCAGGTGTGCTGCGGTAAACATGTCGAGGCCGGTCAGGCTATGGATGCCGGCCAGCAACAGGGAATAGTGCGCCCACTGATAATGCGCGTAAGCGTCAGTTATCCCGCTTTGCAGGGCGATCTCGGCAGCGCGGACGTATTCATAGGCGTCCGGGTTGGGCTGGTCGTTCAGAATCACTGCCAGCCAGGACAGTAACAGGCTGATGATGACGGTGAGCCAGCGAATACGATTGATTCCGCTGACGGGAGGCATGGCATCAGCTCGCATCATTCCCTGTCGCTCCCGGCTGGACTGTCGGCTTTACGCCGATACAGGTCGGGCATGCCGGGCGGCCGTGACTTGAAGCGGCGGTGCAGCCAGATGTATTGCGCCGGTTCTTTTCGTATTGCCTCTTCAATCAGCTCATTGATGCGCCGGGCATCAATATGCTCATCGCCACTGGGGTAGTCGGCCAGCGGCTCGCTGAAATACAGATGGTAACTGGCGTTGTCCGGATTACGGTAATGGGAGAGAAATATAACCGGGGAATTGTTGAAGCTGGCAAACTTTTGCGTGGCGGTAATAGTGGCGGCCTTGGTACCGAAAAAATCAACAAACACGGAATATTTTGCCCCGTAATCCTGATCGGCGGCATACCACACCACATGCCCTTCTTTCAGCCGGCGCAGTGCATGTCTGACTTCCCGGCGCTCGATTACTGCGCCGTACAGTCGCTGACGGCCGCGCTTCATCAGGGCATCAAACAGTGGGTTCTTGTGATACCGGTAGGTGACATCAAAGGGATGCAGCAGCGACATCAGGCAACCGACAAATTCGATGGTGGAGAAATGCGCGCTGACCAGCAGGACTCCTTTCCCTTTTGCCTGCGCGGCCACCAGATTCTCCAGGCCCGTGGCGGTAACGCGATCACGGAAGTCTTCCGGGTTCCGGCACCAGGCCAGACCGATCTCCATAACGCCGATGCCATTGGAAATGAAGGTATCGCGCACCAGTTTTTGCTGTTCGGCCCCGGAAAGCTCGGGGAAGCACAGAGCAATATTGACTTCGCAGATATGGCGGCGGCTGCGTGCGAGCTTATAACTGATCAGTCCCAGGGTGCGGCCAATGGCCATTTGCCAGGAAAAGGGCAGCCGGGCGATACACCAGATGAAACCGTAACCCAGCCAGGTAGGCCAATAACGGGGACCCAGAAAATCGCCCGGTTTTGCGTCTTGTTGTGCTGGTCGTCCCACGCGCTGTCCTATTGTCATTGTGCCGCGACTTGCCAAGCCGCATTGTAGCAGACTCGCGGCGGCCGTGGCGTGCGTGGTTTATGGCGGCATCGGCGAGTGGTATCATGCCTGCTCACGGCGGCTGACAGCAGTCCGCTGCATATAAACGGCGCTGGGCCGCTTGTGCAGGATTTCTCAGGGGAAAGCAATGAAGCTGGAGATGCCTCCTTTTCAGCAGGCGACGGTACTGGTGGTCGGTGATGTCATGCTCGACCGTTACTGGCACGGCAAGGCATCGCGGATATCGCCGGAAGCACCGGTGCCGGTGGTCAAGGTCAACGGGAATGATGACCGGCCGGGCGGCGCTGCCAACGTGGCGCTGAATATCGCGGCGCTGGGCGCTGCGGCGACACTGGCCGGCATTACCGGTCAGGACGAGGCCGGCGAAGAGTTGGCCAGGCGCCTGACTGCTGCGGGTGTGCTGTGTCATTTTCAGACCTCGGCCAGTGCTCCCACCATCACCAAGCTGCGCGTCACCAGCCAGCACCAGCAATTGTTACGGGTCGATTTTGAAGAACCGTTTGCCGACGACGATGTCGCGAGCCTGCAGCAGCAGGCGATTGAGGCGATGTCCGCCTCCCGGGTGCTGATCCTGTCAGACTATGGCAAAGGCACGCTGGGACAAACCCAGGCCCTGATTCAGGCGGCGCGTGAGCGTGATATACCGATTGTGGTGGATCCCAAGGGGCACGATTTCAGCAAATATCGCGGCGCCACTGTGATCACGCCCAATCTCAGCGAATTTGAAGCCGTGGTCGGGCCATGCCGCACTGAAGAGGACGTGGTCAATAAAGGTCAGGCCCTGCGTGAAGAGCTGGCGCTGGATGCACTGTTGATTACCCGCGGCGAGCAAGGCATGACCCTGCTGCAGGCGGGGCGTCCCGTGTTGCATCTGCCGGCGCAGGCGCGCGAGGTATTTGATGTCACCGGCGCCGGCGATACCGTGGTGTCGGTGCTGGCGGCAGCTCTGGCCGCCGGCCAGTCGCTGGAAACCGGCATGGCGCTGGCCAATCTGGCGGCCGGGCTGGTGGTAGCGAAGCTGGGCACCGCTGCCATCAGCGGACCGGAGTTGCGCCGCGCCATCCAGTTACAGGAAGGTACCGGCCGTGGCGTGATGACAGCTGAACAGTTGGCGACAGTAGTAGAAGATGCGCGCGCCCAGGGCGAAAAAATTGTGTTCACCAATGGCTGCTTTGACATTATCCATGCCGGCCACGTGGGTTACCTGGAAGATGCCCGCAAGCAGGGCGACCGACTGATTGTGGCGATCAACGATGACGACTCGGTGCGTCGTCTCAAGGGCAGCGGCCGACCTATAAATCCGGTGGAGCGACGCATGGCCGTGCTGGCAGGGTTGTCGGCAGTAGACTGGGTGGTGAGTTTCCCCGAGGATACGCCCGAATCCCTGCTACAACTACTGCGCCCGGATGTGCTGGTCAAAGGTGGCGACTATTCTGTCGACACGGTCGTGGGCGGCGAATTCGTCCGCAGTTATGGCGGCGAGGTCCGTGTGCTGGCCTTTCTGGATAACTGTTCCACCTCAGCTATTGTCGAGAAAATGAAACAGAGTTGAGCGCCGGTGCCGCGAGACTGGTATGTGCCGGTCTTCCTGTATATGATTTCAGCAGCCTGTGAGCGACCTGGCTGATCTTTACCTGAAACAACAGAATTGGAGCAGATCGTATGTTAAAAACAGTACTCAGTGTGGGCGCTCTGGCGCTGGCCTCAGCTTTGGTGGTTAATGTTTATGCGCAGGACGAGGCGCCACCCACGCCAGCTGAGCTGGCCTCCGGTGCAACCGAGACGAGACAGGCGGTATTCAAGCTGTTGGGCTTTAATATGGCGCCCATCAGTCGCATGGCGCGCGGGGCCATGGAATTTGATGCTGAAATGGCCGAGCGCAATGCCTTGCGCATTGCAGATCTGGCGCCGATGATTCCCGAGGTGTTTGCCGTTTATGACACCCGTGAATTTGATGTCGAGACCGAAGCACTACCGGTGATCTGGGACAACAATGCAGACTTTGCGCAAAAGGCAACAGAGCTGCGGGCTGCAGCCATTACCTTCGCTGAAATAGCGTCCGGTGGTGATCGCAATACCACCATCGCCGCGATCCGCGCCTTCGGCTCAACCTGCGGCAATTGTCATCGCGAATACCGCGTCGACTGACGCGGTATTCAGGGGTAAACAAAGGGTACCGCGTCGACTGATACGGTACCCAGGGGTAAACAAAGAGAACCGGGTCGACGACTGACCCGCTACCCCCGCCGTAACAGAAGATAGCGAACGGCCATAACAAGGTGCTGACTTGACGCTGAAGTTTACGCAGTGTTAGCTTGGTCCGCCGGTAAACGGCTGATCGTCTCTACGTTGGGTATACAAGTGAACAGAAAATTCGTTCTTGCATTCATTCTGCTGCTCAATCACTCCCTTCTGTTCGGGGCGACGCAGAGTGCGCACATACCTGACGTTGACCATCCTCTGGGATACGCCTTTCATCTGGACGAGACTCAGGATTGTCCGCCTCATCTGGGTGAGCTTGCGGATTCAGATACACACGCGGATTCTGATGCTGACACCCATCCTGCCAGCCACGGGCATCCGGGGCATGATCATCACAACCACGGTGTGCACATCCACCTGAGCACCGGCCTGCCATACTCAATTTCACTCAGTTTCGATAATGCGGGCAATGATCAGGTAGCTGCGTGGCAGCCCGCATACGGTTCCATGTCCTACTCCCTCCGGTGCCACCCCCCAACCGTTAAAACTGCATCTTTTATGGACTGATCATCCGTCGCTGACACCGGTGGCGAATGTTCATATGGCATGCTTTTTTAATGGAATCAGTCTGATGAAAATTATCAAACAGTTCGGTGTCGTGTCTCGACATCGGCATCTTGAGGCGTTGTTGTGCACCGCCTGTCTGTTCTGTGCCGGCAGTGCATATGCCGCAGACGGTATGTCGCTGGACGACGCTATCGTAGCCACCCTGACGCGCAGCCCGGAGTTGCTCGCGTTCAATTATGCAATGGATGCGCAGGACGGGCGCATAGTCCAGGCCGGCCTGTCCCCCAGACCTGCACTGGGCGTCAGTGTTGAAAACGTGCTGGGCACCGGCACAGCGCAGGGTTTCTCCGGCACCGAGGCGACAGTGAGTATTGCCTGGGTGTTGGAAGGTGACCTCAGGCAGCGGCGTATTGACACCGCGCGTGCCGGGTCGCAGGTGCTGGCGGCCGAGGCCGATATCATGCGGCTGGACGCTGCGGCTGAAACCGCACGTCACTACACTGACGCGTTGGCACAACAGATGCGTCGTGAGATTGCGGATCAGGCGTTGGCGCTGGCGCAGGAAACGGTTGTGGCCATTCAGGCGCGGGTTGATGCCGGCACGACACTGACGGCGGAATTGTCCCGCGCGCAGGCAGCGTTGGCCCGTCGTGCTTTGTACCGTGAAGATATAGACCACGAACTGGAGGCAGCCTATCACCGACTTGCCGCGCAATGGGGCGAACTGACACCCACATTTGAGCAGGTCGAAGGTGATCCGTTGAATCTGCCCGACCTGGAACCGTTTGACGTACTTGTTGAGCGCATCGAACGTAGTCCGGAGCTGTCGCGCTATCTGTCAGAACAGCGCCTGAACGAGGCGGCGCTTCGGCTGGAGCAGGCGCAAAGCCGGGGCTTGTGGCGCTTCAATGCCGGCATCAAACGTATCCAGAGTACCTCTGATACCGGTTTTGTTGCCGGCGTCACCATTCCGTTGAGCCGGGGCAACAACAACCAGGGCCGTATCGCTGAGGCGCGCGCCAGGCTGCAACGCAGTGAAGCCAGCGAAGAAGCGGCCAGGGTGCGTATACAGACCGCGCTGCTGGTGTTGTACCTGGAACTCGAGCACAGCATACACCGCGTTGAAACCTTGCGTGACAACGTGATTCCCCGCTTCGAAAAAGCCCTGTCCGAATCCCGGCGTGCCTATGAACTGGGGCGCTACAGTTACCTTGAATGGCTGCAGGCACAGAACGATGTGCTTGATTCCCGCAGTGAACTGGCAGAGGCGAGCATACAGGCGCATTTGCGCATGATCGAAATTGAGCGTTTGACGGGCGTGCGTCTGGCACAGGCCGCCACTGCCGAATGAGGAAAAAGAATATGAATTCTATAAAAATGTTTGTCGTGACTTTATTGTTGGCGTCGTGGCTGACTGCCTGCGGTGACAACCAGCAAACTGCCGACTCCGATGCGGTGATACAGGCGCCTGATGAGATGGCAGAAGGTCCCCACGGCGGACGCCTATTGACAGACAACGGGTTCAGCGTCGAGCTGGCGATTCATGAAGCCGGTGTGCCCCCTGAATACCGCGCCTGGGTTTATCAGGACGGTGTGGCCGTGTCGCCGCAAGCGGTTGATCTGCGTGTCACACTCAGCCGGCTCGGTGGCGCTGAGGATGATATCGGGTTTACCGCGCAGGACGAGATGCTGCGCGGCGATACCACTGTATACGAGCCGCACTCGTTCAGCGTTAACGTGCAGGCAAGCTATCAGGGGCAAAGCCACCAATGGTCATATGACAGTTTCGAAGGCCACACACACATTGAACCGGAAGCAAGGGCCGCGCTGGGCATTGCCACCGAACAGGCGGGCCCGGTGACCATGGCAGAACAGATCACGGTCTACGGTCACGTGCGGACCAACACCGATCAGGTTGCCCATGTTGGAGCCCGCTTTGACGGCGAGATAGAACAGGTGCATGCGGGGATCGGTGATCATGTCGACGCCGGTCAACCGCTGCTGGAAGTCGAGAGCAATGAAAGTCTGAATCGTTATACCGTGACTGCGCCCATCAGCGGGTTGGTGACGCAGCGCGACGCCAATGCGGGCGAGCAGACCAATGGCAGGGACTTGCTGGTGATCACTGATCTGTCGTCGGTGTGGGTCGATCTGGCAATCTTTCCCGATAACCGTGCGGATGTCCGTGTGGGCATGGCGGTGACAATTCACACGGGCGAGGCTGCCGCAACGGTCGCCGGCACCATTGCCATGATATTGCCGCAGGTACAGAGTAATCAGGCGGTGACAGCGAGGGTAGTGCTCGACAACAGTGACCGGCAGCTGATTCCCGGCACCTGGGTGAGCGCAGACATCCGCACCGGCGAATTCGAGGTGCCCCTGGCGGTGAGGCGCGAAGCGCTGCAATCCTTCCGGGACTTTACCGTGGTTTATGCCCAATTTGGTAATGACTACGAAGTGCGCATGCTCGACCTGGGGCGGCAATCGGGTGACTGGGCAGAGGTCCTGGGTGGCCTGGCTCCGGGCACTCGCTATGTCACTGAGAACAGCTACATCATCAAAGCTGACGTCGAAAAATCCGGCGCTTCCCACGACCACTGAGGAATCACCATGTTAGCAGCAATTATCAATTTTTCACTGGCCCGCCGGGGCCTGGTGATTGTCCTGGTGGGTTTGTTGATGGGTCTGGGCGTGTGGAACTTCAACCGCCTGCCGATCGACGCCGTCCCCGACATTACCAATGTCCAGGTCGTGGTCAATACGGCTGCGCCCGGCTATACGCCGCTGGAAGTAGAGCAGCGGGTGTCATTCCCGCTGGAAACGGCGATGACGGGAATGCCCAACCTTTCCTATACCCGTTCCCTGTCGCGTTATGGCCTGTCACAGGTGACGGTGGTTTTTGAGGAAGGCACTGATATCTATTTTGCCCGACAGCAGGTCAGTGAACGTCTGGTGTCCGTGCGCGGCTCACTGCCCGCCGCACTGGAGCCCGGGCTTGGACCCATCGCCAGCGGCCTGGGTGAGATATTCATGTTCACCGTGGACGCTGCGCCCGGCGCCACCAACGCAGACGGCTCGCCGGTCACTGAAACAGACCTTCGATCGGTGCACGACTGGATCATCCGGCCGCAACTGTTGCGTGTGCCCGGTGTCGTGGAGATAAATCCGATTGGCGGTTTCAAAAAAGAAATACTGGTGGCACCCAGTCCGGAGAAACTGCTCAGTGTCGGGCTGGACAGTGCCGCTGTGTTTCGCGCGTTGCAGCGTGACAACAACAATCGTGGCACCGGTTTTATTGAGCGTAATGGCGCCCAGTTGCTGATGCGTGTACCGGGGCAGGCGGACACCCTGGAGGATCTGCGCCAGGTTCTGATTACGCAACAGGATGGTGTGCCGATTCGTGTCGGTGATGTCGCTACGGTCAGTATCGGTCGCGAGCTCAGATCAGGTGCTGCGATACACAATGGTCAGGAAGCGGTGCTGAGCACGGTATTCATGCTGATCGGTGAAAACAGCCGAACGGTTGCCAGTGATACCGCTGCACGCCTGGACGAAATCAGGGACACACTGCCGCCGGGTATTGAAGTCAATACCGTCTACGATCGCACCCGTCTGGTGGACAAGACGCTGGCAACAGTGGAAAAAAATCTGCTGGAAGGCGCCTTGCTGGTGATCGCCGTGCTGTTCCTGTTGTTGGGTAATGTGCGTGCTGCGATTCTGACCGCTGCGGTCATCCCGATTGCCATGTTGATGACCATCACCGGTATGGTACAAACCCGTGTCAGCGCCAACCTGATGAGTCTGGGGGCGCTGGACTTTGGTTTGATTATTGATGGCAGTGTGATCATCGTGGAAAACTGCCTGCGCCGTTTGAGTGAGGCCAGTGTTAATGGTCGCCTGGAGCTCAAACAGCGACTGGAAACCGTGTCCGCGGCAACGCGCGAGGTAATCCGGCCGGCGCTGTTCGGGGTGTTCATCATCACCGCCGTGTATATTCCGATCTTTGCCCTGGAAGGCGTCGAGGGGAAAATGTTTCATCCGATGGCGATCACTGTGGTCATTGCGTTGCTCAGCGGTATGCTGCTGTCGATTACCTTTGTGCCGGCCTGCGTCGCCATCCTGTTCAACAAACCGGTAATCGAAAAAAAGAATCCGCTGATGTCGGTGGCGCGCCGGCTCTATGAGCCGACACTGGGCCTGGCGTTGCGGTTTCGCTGGGGCGTTGTGATGCTGGCACTGGCCTTTGTCGGCATCTGCGTGGTGCTTGCCAGCCGGCTGGGCAGTGAGTTCATTCCCAATCTGGATGAAGGTGATATCGCCATGCACGCGTTGCGCATTCCGGGCACCTCTCTGCAACAGTCAATTGACCTGCAGATAGTACTGGAGAATCAGATCCGGGAGCTGCCAGAGGTGGAACGTGTGTTCTCCAAAATCGGCAGCGCCGAGGTGGCCACAGATCCTATGCCGCCAAGCGTGGCCGATACCTTTATCATTCTCAAGGAACGGGAAGAGTGGCCGGATCCGGACAAACTTAAATCGGAGGTGGTGGCCGATCTGGAAGCCCTGGTGGAACAATGGCCGGGCAATCGCTACGAATTTCTCCAGCCCATTCAGATGCGATTTAATGAGTTGCTGGCCGGGGTGCGCAGCGAACTGGCGGTCCAGGTGTTCGGTGATGACTTTGAGCAACTGGTAGCAATAGGCGAACAGATTGAGGATGCCATCAACACCGTGCCCGGTGCCGCCGATGTTGCGCTGGAACAGGCCACAGGCTTGCCGGTGATGACCATTGATCCGCGCCGTGATGCCCTGGCCCGTTATGGCGTCAGCATCGCCCAGCTGCAGGATACGTTGGCCATGGCTCTGGGCGGTGCTGTTGCGGGGACATTCTACGAAGGCGATCAGCGCTCCGATATTGTAGTGCGTCTGCCTGAGTCCATTCGAAACAACCCCGATCGATATGGGGCACTGCCCGTCACGCTGGCTGATGGTGGTTATGTACCGTTGCGCGAACTGGCCACGTTCACCATCGCGGAGGGCTACAACCAGGTGTACCGGGAAAACGGTAAACGCCGCATGGTGGTGTCGGCCAACGTGCGCGACCGCGACCTCGGTTCGTTTGTCACCGATGTACAGCAGGCCGTCGCGCGCAGTGTCGATGTTCCGCCGGGCTACTGGGTTGAATATGGCGGCACCTTCGAGCAGCTGCAGTCAGCATCACAACGTTTGCTGTTGGTGGTGCCGGTGACATTGCTGATCATTGCCATCCTGCTGATGATGGCGTTAGGGTCATTCCGTGATGCCGGCATCATATTCTCGGGTGTCCCGCTGGCGCTGACCGGTGGCGTGCTGGCACTGACCCTGCGCGGTATTCCGTTTTCGATTACGGCAGGCGTCGGCTTTATCGCGTTGTCGGGTATTGCTGTTTTGAACGGCCTGGTCATGCTGTCGTTTATCCGTGATCTGCGCGCGCAGGGGCGCACTCTGGATTCTGCAGTGACGGAGGGCGCTGTGGGCCGTTTGCGCCCCGTGCTGATGACAGCGCTGGTCGCTTCGCTGGGTTTTGTGCCGATGGCCCTGAATACCGGGATTGGGTCTGAGGTTCAGCGACCGCTGGCGACCGTGGTAATCGGCGGTATCATGTCCTCAACCTTGCTGACCCTGGTGGTGTTGCCGGCCCTGTATCGGCTGGTGCACGGCGGACGCAACGCAGTGGCCGAAGTCTAAGGGTTTGCAGAAGGCCGCCCGAGGCCGGCGGCCTTCTGCAGACAACCCGCTGCAAAAATTATTGTGATTGTTGCTTTGACAAGCGCGCAGAAAGGCATACACTGAATTTGAAAGCTTGTATTACCTGATAACTTCCGGACTTTCACGTGTTCATGTCAGCCGTTTACAGAGCCATTGCATTCACAACAGCCTTGTTGTGTGTTGTCTCTTTTGCCAATGCAGAGAGTGTTTCGCCGCAGCCGTCGAAACAAGTCACACACTTTTTTGGTGGTGACGAGGCTATTTGTGCGCGGTTTGAACTCGATGATGTTGAAAGCATCACTTATCCTGATGTTGTCAGCGTTGTTACCCCGACGCAATTTACTGCCGTGCCTCAGCAGGTTCTTCCGGCGTTGCAGCAGTGTTTTACCCTCCATGATATTCGCGGCCCTCCTGCGACAAAATCTCTGATCTAGTTATTTTTTACTGACTGTATTTACGGAAAAATTCGGTACTGACCTGCTGAATTTTTACTCAGGCAGCGGCCATTCAATGCCCGCCAACCGTAATGCGTAGTTGAACATTTTTTGAGATTTTCAGGAGTACGTAATGCACACAATCACTTTATTTCCGGTGGACAGTGTTGCCCACATGGTGCAGCCCGATGAATTCAACGATCTGGACATGAATTCCCCGGCCATCGACTTTTTTACTGATTTCAAGAGCCATCGCCCATTAACGATTGAGGGCTCGACCCTGGCGGTTGATGTCGAAATGCTGATGCGCAAGGCGCATGTGCGAATGAAGCTGGTGGTTGATGCCGACAATGAGTTTACCGGTACCATCAGTACTGACGATCTGAGTGAGACCAATTTCATGATCAGGATTGCCAATGGCGAGCGTCTGGATGAGATAACCGTCAGTGACATGATGTGTCCGAAGCGATCGCTGATGGCGCTGGATATCGAGCAGCTGCAGCGCTCCAGCATCAGCGACATTATTGCAACCCTGCAGCGTTCGGGGCAACAGCATTGCCTGGTGGTTGATCGCAGTCACGATCATATCCGCGGTCTTGTTTCCGCCAGCGATATCGCCAGAAGGCTGCACGTGCCGATCAGGATTGAACGGGTACCGACCTTTGTCGATATCTTCAGAACGGTACATCGTCAGATCATGTAATTTCCGCGCGGAAGGCGTTTTTTTCAGGGGGCTGGCATGCGAATGTCAGCTCCTTTTTTATTGTCCCCGCTTCAGAAATGCCGCCATTGCCTGCCTGTCTTCATCGCTAAGTTGTCCGGTGTTGTGTTCAATTACCGGTTCCATTTTCCCGCCGACGTAGTCGCCATCGGGCTTGAGTCCGATAAACAGAAACAGCGCCAGGTCATCTTCGGACCAGTTTGCCAATGCTTCCGGATTGATCGCCTCAACATGGCCGTCCGGCATATCAGCGCCGGCAAACTCCTGATCAAATGCAGGAATGCCCAGCGCATTGCGTGGGGTGTGGCATTCACCACAATGACCCAGGCTGCGTGTCAGGTAGGCGCCGCGGGCAATCTGGGGATCCTGATAGGTCACGGATGCCGGTTCCGCCATGTCGGCCAGCAGGTTCCAGCCCGCCATCTGCCAGCGGCCGACCCAGACCGGCAGGTCGTGTTCGGGCGCTTGTGCCGCAACCGGTTCCAGGGACATCAGATAGGCGGCGATAGCCAGAGCGTCATCGTCGCTGATATCGGCATAGGCCCGATACGGAAAGGCGGGGAAATAGAAACTGCCGTCGGGGGTGCGGCCATGTTTGAGTGCCAGCAGAAAGTCGCGGCCCTGCCAGTTACCGATGCCGGTGTCCGGGTCAGGTGTAATATTGGAGGCATAAAAGGTGCCGAAGGGTGACTCGATGGCCATGCCGCCGCTCAGACTGCCGTTGTCATCTTCATGACAACTGATGCAACCACCGGCATGGACCAGATAGCGGCCACGTTCAATCGCGTCGTCCCCATTGGGCACGGTGGCGTCAGCAACGGATGGTGAGCGCAGGAAAATGCCAATGCCAACACCGGCGATGGCGATCAATACAAACAACAACCGGGTCTTCAAAACGCCTTACCTCATCGATGCATGCTGAGGCTAAAAGCCTATCACAGTCCTGCCATAAAAAACGGGCGGAGAGCATCAGCTTCCCGCCCGTTTTTGTTCGTCGATACCCGTTATCAGTCGGGCAGGGCAACCGCAGTCAGAGTGCTGCCGGTTTGCAGCATCACGTACTGTTTGCCATTGTGCATGTAACTGGACATGCCGAAGTTGCTGTTCTCAGGCACTTCCACCCGACCTATCTCTTCGCCGGTCATCTTGTCGACGGCGAACAGGTAAGGGGTATCGCCTGCCCCCAGGCCGGCATACAGCAGCATGCCGGGCGTGACAGTCATGGGTGCCAGGGCACCGGTGCCGGTATTGCCCAGGTTCACGCCTGCCAGCGCCGGGTGGTTTTTGATGCGGTCCGGCGTCTCGCCGACCGGAATCATCCACAGATGCTCCCCGGTGTTCATGTCGATCGCGGTGATGCGGCTATATGGCGGCTGATACAGCGGCAGCCCCTGAGGACCACGCACCGGCAGCGCGCGCAGCGATGCGTAGCGCGAGAATGTTGTACCGGTAGGCAATTCAATCATGGCGTCACGTTCCTGGGCCGCGGTCACCATGCGCGATGAGCAGGCCGAACGCGACGTCACATACAGAATACCGTTGACCGGATCAGCCACAGCAGGGCCAGGAATGTTGGCACCGCCGCCATCACCGGGACACCACAACGCCGCTACTTTGCCCAGGTCATTGTCGCGGTGCAGCGGTGGATTGAACAGCGGACCGATCTCATAGTCGGCAATAGCTTCAATCGCCTGCGCGCGTAACTCGGGCGTAAAGTTGATCAGGTTGTCTTCGGTCAGGCCCTGCATGTCAAACGGTGCCGGTTTGGTCGGGAAGGGCTGGGTGGCAGCCAGCTGCTCGCCCGGAATCCGCGATTGCGGTACCGGCCGTTCTTCGATGGGCCACAACGGTTCACCGGTGAGCCGGTTGAAGGCATAAACAAAGGCCTGCTTGGTGGCCTGCGCGATGGCGGGCACGGTGCGGCCGTCAATCTCCACATCAAGCAGCACAGGTGCGGTGGGTGTGTCGTAGTTCCACACATCGTGATGCACAAACTGGAAGTGCCAGACGCGCTCACCGGTTTCGGCATCCATGGCAATGATGCTGGTACCGAACAGGTTGTCGCCCGGGGCGTGACCACCGTAGTAGTCAATGGTCGGCGGGTTGGTCACCGCATACACAATACCGGCTTCGACATCGGCGGACAGCGGCGCCCAGGGGGACACTTCACCGGTCAGCTCGCGCGGATTGGGGATGCCTTCCCAGGTTTCGATGCCGAATTCGCCGGCTTCAGGAATGGCATTGAACTTCCATTTGAAATCACCGGTTTTGGTATCAAACGCAAGAATGTCACCGGGGATATTCTCGATACGGGTCTGGTTGTAACCCTGTTCGGCCGAGTTACCGACAACCACGGTGTTGTTCACCACAATGGGCGGTGACGAGGCGGTGATATAACCTTCGTCCAGCGGGATTCCGTAGTAGGGGTCAAAATCATAACCCATGTACTCGGCGATGATACGTTGCATGTCGACAACACCGGTCTCAGGGAAGCCTTCCAGACCGACCGGGCCACCAAAGCCTTCCAGCGGGGCGCCGGTCTCGGCATCCAGTGCGGTCAGGAAAAAGGCCGGGCTGATGATATAGATGACGCCTTTGCCATCGACTTCGCCATATGCAACACCCTTGCCGTAGTCTTTACGCATGGAGTATTCGTGGCGGAAGGTATGCGGTTCGCGGTAGGACCAGATGGTTTCGCCGGTTTCCGGATCAATGGCAACGACATGGCGGCGTTCACCGGCCACCGTGAACAGTTTGCCATCCACGTAGCTGGGGGTGGAGCGGCCGCTGGAAGAATTGAAGCTGGCGCCATCCCAGACCCAGGCAGTTTCCAGTTCGGTAAAGTTGTCGGCGTTGATCTGATCTGCCGGCGTGTAGCGGGTATGTGCGTGATCACCGCCCAGCGTCACCCACTCGACATTGTCTTGCGCGCTCAATGTGGCGGAAGCGGTCAGGCCAACGGTCAATGCCAGCGCACTGGCCAGGCGCAACCCCACGCCCGGCAGGCCAGAGCCGGCTCTGTTTGTTTTTATCATTGTGTAACTCCCATTTTTATTTTTTGTTACCTGCCGAAGACTATGCCTGTCTGTAGGCATCTGCAAGTGTCAATTGATCACAGTTACTGTTGCGAGCGCTTGTTATGTATACTTTCCCGACAAAAAACGACAGGGGAAAGCTCAGTGGCGATTGCAACAAATGAAGTGACGACAGGCGATGGCGCAGCACTGGACGTTATCATCGTCGGCGCCGGCCTGTCCGGCATAGGCGCTGCGGTACATCTGCAACACAACTGTCCCGGCAAAAGCTACCGGATCCTGGAAGCGCGCGCAGACATGGGCGGCACCTGGGACCTGTTTCGGTATCCGGGCATTCGTTCCGACAGTGACATGCACACCCTGGGTTATCGCTTCAAACCCTGGCGCGCGGCCAAGGCCATCGCTGATGGCCCTGCCATTCTCGATTACGTTAAGGAAACCGCGTCAGAACACGGCATCAACAGCCATATCCGTTATCAGCACAAACTGCTGGCGGCAAACTGGTCGGAGCAGGAGGCACTGTGGACATTGACGGTTGCCGTTGACGGCCAGTCAGACACCACGCTGCGCTGCCGCATGTTATTGATGTGCTCGGGATATTACAGTTATGAGCAGGGCTATACGCCCACGTTTGAGGGTCGAGATGATTTCAAGGGCCCGGTCGTGCATCCCCAGCACTGGCCACAGGATCTGGATTACAAAAACAAGCGGGTGGTGATCATCGGGTCCGGCGCCACCGCGATGACACTGGCGCCCGCCATGGCCGACAAGGCCGCGCACATCACGGTGCTGCAGCGCTCCCCCACGTATGTGGTCTCACGGCCGGACCGGGATGTCATTGCCAATACCCTGCGCAAGCTGATGCCCGAGACCTGGGCGTATGCCATCACACGCTGGAAAAATGTGGTGATGCAGCAGTTCGTTTACCGTCGCTCGCGAACCAGGCCGGCGCAATTGAAAGAAAAACTGGTGCAGATGGTCAGCAGGGAACTGGGTCCGGACTACGATGTTGCCACGCATTTCACGCCCAGCTACAACCCCTGGGATCAGCGTTTGTGTCTGGTGCCCAATGCCGACCTGTTTCACTCCATCAAACGGGGTGACACCGAAATGGTGACGGACCATATCGAGCGCTTTACCGAACAGGGCATTGTGTTGAAAAGTGGCCGGGAGTTGCCGGCCGATATTATTGTGACGGCAACCGGACTCAACCTGAAAGTGCTGGGCGGCGTCGATTTCAGCGTCGACGGCAAGCCCCTGGATTTTGCCGACACCTGGTCCTACAAAGGCCTGATGTATTCCGGCGTGCCCAATCTGGTGTTCACCTTTGGTTATATCAATGCATCGTGGACCTTGCGCGCCGACCTCACCGCGGAGTTCTTCTGCCGGCTGGTAAATCATCTGGATGCCACCGGCACCCGCAGTTGCCGGCCCGAGTTACGCGAGGCGGACAAACAGATGCCAGCACGGCCTTTCATCGACGATTTTTCTGCCGGTTATATGCAGCGTATGATGCACCGTTTTCCGAAGCAGGGTGATCGGGAGCCCTGGGTCAATACTCAGGACTACTCGCGTGACCGCAAACTTTTACGGCACGGTACGCTGGAAGACGGCGTATTGAGTTTTCGCTAGAGGACCCGGCGGCAGGCAATCAGCTTAGCGGCTGACTGCCTGCGCGGTGCGTGACGCGTGTGCGGGCAGCGACTGTGCGCCCTGGTAACCACGTTCCAGTGCCTGCCAGTGCCGTGATTCGAAATGGAAGGCTGGTTGCTGTTTCTTCCACTTCTGCAACGACCGTCGCAATCGGCTCAGGTTGCTTTGACACCAGCCATGATCATGCGCGGCGCGGATATGGCTTTTGTCAAAATCGATCAGGTAGATCTGGCCGGGGGCGTTGAGCAGAATATTGCAGGCATTCAGGTCGGCATGGTCTACATGATGCTGATGGAAGCGACGGATAACCAGGCCGATCGCCTCCCACGTCTTCTCCGGCAAGGCTTCCTGACATAACAGCTCGGCCAGAGTGCGCGCGTTGCAGATACGCTCAACAATGACATCACCCTGATAGGTCAACGGCGAAGTCTTGATGCAGCGCGCCGCGATCGGGCGGGGCACGGGCAGACCAAGGTCACGCATTTGCGCCAGCAACTCGAATTCCTGCCACATACGGGCCTTTTTCAGGCCGCTGAAGAGATAGGTTTTGCTGACGAAACGGCCAACCAGACCACCGCGGTGGTAGCGCTTCAGGACCAGTTCCCGGCCTTCATGTTCAAAGAATTCGACAGTACCGCGGCCCTGCGCATCGCTGCAGATATGGGCGACGTGGCTGGCTGTGGTCTCGAAAATGGAGTCGCAAAAAGCACTGAGCACATTCTGATTGAACAGCACGTATTGATTACGACTCTTGTATTGGGTATATCGCATCGATTCACTTTAACATGTTGAGGTTGTCAACAAGGTGACAAGCAGGTGTCTTTATTGTTGTTATAAACGGATGGTGTTATCCCTGATTCAGTCAGGTGCTGATTCCTGCAGCACAGTCGAGAGATTAACCTGCATTTTTCCGCTAAGATAGTCCTTTTTTGTCAAAAGCTGTGCAATATGAATGAATTCAAGGTGCCCGAACCGCGTTGGAGCGACGCTGTGCAGGGCCGGTTTCTGCGCCTGGCGGCCAGTGGTCTGGTGCCGGCGAGCTGGTTCCTGAAGCAACTGCCGGGGCCGGAACAACGCGCTGCGCGTGAGGGCCGGCTGCATGTGGAGATTGTCAGCCACTGCTGGAACTACGCCCATATGCTGGTGTACCAGCTCAGCTCGCTGGTGCTGTTTCCGCCGCAAAACATCGATGTCACGATGACCGTGTACTATGGCGAGGAAGACGAGCTGACGGTGGCATTGCTGGAGCACTTTGCCTGCCAGAATGTGCCCGGTGTGCGCTGGAACTGGCAGAAATTGCCACGCCAGGCGCTGTTTCGCCGTGCCATAGGTCGTAACATGGCGGCAAAAAACAGCATCGCGGATTGGGTCTGGTTTACCGACTGTGATGTGTTGTTTCGTGACGGCTGCCTGGACGGCCTTGCGGCCGCGCTGCAGGGGCGGCGTGACGCGCTGGTGTTTCCGTCCTCCGAGTACTGCACCGGGCTGTTGCCGCCTGAGGCACCGCTGCTGTCGCCGGTGATGGCGCCGATGCAAACGCTGGACGTTGATCCGTCACTGTTTTCGCATTTTCCGCGTGACCGTGCCACCGGCCCTCTGCAGATTACGCACGGCGATGTCGCCCGCGCCGTGGGTTATTGCGAAAGTCTGCCGTACTATCAGCAGCCGTCCGATACCTGGTGCAAGGCCTATGAAGACCGGGCGTTTCGCTGGCTGTTGCGCACGCAGGGCGAGCCAATAACAGTGCCCGGTGTGTTCCGGATTCGGCATGTGGCCAAGGGACGTTATACCGGCAGCAAACTCAATACCGGCCTGCGCAGCGGTCTGCGCAGGCTGGTGGCCAGGCTGAAAGGCTGACAGGCAGGGGCTCAGTTTCGGTACAGTTTTAATCCCACCGCCGAGCCCGGGCCAAAGCCCTGCCAGTACGTGTGGTTCGGGCGGGCGCGGCCATCCGGGTTCATGGCGTAGACGCCGTCAGCGCCATCCTCCACCAGGTCCAGATAGCTGGCCTTGTCGGCATCACCCTTCAGGTGCAGATCCAGAAATGCCGTCACGAAGTGCTGCAGAATATTGTTCATGCGCAGCGTGTCCCACACCGGATCGGTGTAATGGTCGGCACCGCTGCTGTCTTCGCGATCCAGAAACTCGACCGGCAGCGGGATTGGCGCGGCGGCGCTGTGGCCGGCATTCTTGAAGACCAGCATATAACGGTCACTGTTCACCGCCTGATCATAGATAGCCTTGATGCCGTTTTCATAACCCGATGTGGTGTCGGCATCACCGGCGACAAACAGCGTCGGCACACGAATTCCGTTCAGCCCCTCGGCATCCCAGAAACCGGTGTTCATGCCCCAGGGGGCAATCGGTACGCCGGCTTTGATGCGCGGATCCAGGCTGGCGGTGAAATCCGGGTTGGATGCCGCCAGCTCGTTGAGCAGACCGTTGGGCGGCGCGGCAATGAAGCCGACACCGGCGTCGCTGTAGCCCGCGCCCAGGTTGTTGACGGCGCCAAAGCCACCCATGGAATAACCAATCAGGCCGGTGTTGTTGGCATCGACGACGCCGCTAAGGAAGTGATCACTGGTCTCGCTGAAGTCAGCGATGGCTGACAGCACAAAGCGCTGGTCCATGGCGCGGTTGTACAGCGTGCTGTTGATGTTCTGCTGGTCTTCGTAAGTGCTGTCCGTGTGGTCGATGGACGCCACCACGTAACCCTTGCTGGCCAGGTTTTCACCCAGATGGCTGAGCAGATAACGATTGCCGGGATAACCATGAGAGATGATCACCAGCGGAAAGCGGGCATCGCCGCGCAGCGAGTCGGCATCCCGCACGGAGCGCCCGGTCAGGGTGGCGGTAATCTCCGGGTTGCGGGTACGGGTCTGGTATTGTGTTCCTGGACTCTGAGCGCTTGCCAGTTGTGCCGGGTACCAGATTTCCAGCGTCAGGCTGCGATCATATAAAGGGGTGTCTTCGCCATTGCGCATATTGAGCACATCAGGGCGGTTACTGTCGGTGACTTCCACCGTGCGCACGCCGGTATCGAATGCGCCAAAGCTGGCCAGCTCCGGCGCATCCGGGCGGATCAGGTCGATACGGTTGGTCTGTGCATGCAGGGCAGAGCTGAAAACGGTCATAAGCAGGCTGACAATCAGGGTTCTCATAGAAGGATTACCAGTGATGGTTTATACCAGAAATTCGGATTAACGGGTCGTAAATTATCAAACGAATCCGAACAATACCGCAGTGGCGGCAAAGTTTCAGCCTCTTTAATGTGATCTGATGACGCGGCCGTGAATTCTGTCTTCGGCCCGCGGGCGCATTCAAGGCGCGCGTCGCAATCATGTCCGTCACCGCGTTATTACATTGACGTCGGGGGCGAATATGCTGGATATTCAGGGATAGCTCTCTTGGCAACTGACAGATTGGAAAATTTACCGGATTCAACAGGATATTGTTATGAACAAACTGGACGCCCTCAAAAAAATGACCACGGTGGTAGCTGACACGGGTGATTTTGAGGCCATCAGGCGGTTCACCCCGCAGGACGCGACGACCAACCCCTCCCTGCTGCTGAACGCAGCCCGGCAATCACAATACGCCGAGCTGGTGGAGGACGCCATCGCCTTCGGGCAGCGCATGGGCAGTAGCTCTGAGGCGCGCACCGACGCTGCCATGGACAAGCTGGCAGTCAACTTTGGCCAGCGTATCGCGGCTACCGTGCCCGGTTATGTTTCCACCGAAGTCGATGCCGGACTGTCCTTTGATACGGAAGGCACCATCCGCAAAGCCAACAGCCTGCTGGAACTCTATACCCAGGCTGGCGTGGACACCTCTCGCATACTGATCAAAATTGCGGCGACCTGGGAAGGTATTCAGGCCGCGCGCCACCTGGAAAAGGACGGCATCAAGTGCAACCTGACCCTGCTGTTCGGCTTTAACCAGGCGGTTGCCTGTGCCGAAGCCGGTGCGTTTCTGATCTCGCCTTTTGTCGGACGCATTCTGGACTGGTACAAGGCCAGCACGGGCAAGGACTACACGGCAACAGATGATCCTGGCGTATTGTCGGTGCAACGCATTTATCGCTACTACAAGACCCATGGCTACCCCACCATCGTGATGGGGGCGAGTTTCCGTAATACCGGTGAGATAGAAGCACTGGCTGGCTGTGACCGGCTCACCATTTCACCGGCTTTGCTGGAGCAACTGGCGGCCGATGAGGGCGAGTTGCCGCGGGCGCTGACGCCGGATCAGGTGAGTGAGGAAAAACACTTCAGTCTGCCGGAAGCAAATTTCCGCTGGCAGCTGAATGAGGATGCCATGGCCACGGAAAAACTGGCCGAGGGTATCCGCAAGTTCCACGCAGATTACCTGGCTTTACGCGGCGTGCTGGAAACGCGCTAACGCTGTGCTCTGACAACAAATGCTCAGGCAAAAAAACGGCCAGAGCCGGTGTGTCGGGCTCTGGCCGTTCGGGTTGGTCGTCTTGCGCTGATATCTTGTTAACGTGAACCGATTACCCAGCAAGTTTCGCTGCGATGCGTGCCACGTGCTCGCCCTGATGGCGGGCGATGGCCAGTTCGCGCTCGTCAGGCTGACGTGAACCGTCGCCGCCGGCCAGGGTGGTCGCACCGTAGGGTGTACCGCCGCTGACCTGTGAAATATCAAACAACTCTGGTGTCGTGTAACCCAGCGGCACAATTACCATGCCGTGATGGGCCAGCGTGGTCCAGGTGGAGGTAATTGTCATTTCCTGGCCGCCGCCGGTGCCGGTTGAAACAAACACGCTGGCGACTTTGCCTGCCAGTGCGCCTTTAGCCCACAAACCGCCGGTCTGGTCCCAGAAGTTGCGCATCTGCCCGGACATGTTACCGAAGCGGGTAGGTACACCCAGGATAATGGCATCGTAGTCGGCCAACTCTGCCGGACTGGCGATGTCGGCAGCCTGTTCGGTCTTGCCGCCGGCCTCTTTGAAGGCCTCTGTCGGCATGGTTTCCGGCACACGTTTGATGGTAACCTCGGTGCCCTCGACACGAGTCACGCCTTCGGCAACGGCTTGCGCCATGGTTTCAATATGGCCGTACATGGAATGGTAAAGCACTAGTACTCGAGTCATGGATGATTCCTCCTGCTAAAATGACTGATAGCATAATAAGCGAAGAACATCCGATGAATGCCGCAATAATTCGCGTCTAAACATCGATAAATCAGATATTTTGCCGGAAAAGTTCGTTGGCCCGTGGCAATCGGGTTCGGACTCGCATCCGGCAACCTGTAATTGGGATATGGAGAGCAAGCCGCTATGAGAAGACTGTTTTCGTTTCTGGGCCGGATCATCGATGCCGTCCGCGTGGTGTTGGCACGCCTGGTTTTCCTGCTCTTTGTGGGCTTCGTGTTGTTCCTTGTGTTTTCCGGCCCGGAACCGTTGACCGTGCCTGAGGGGTCGGCGCTGGTGTGGGCGCCGTCCGGTGTTATCACCGAGCAACGCACCCAGGCCAATCCCGTCGACCTGTTGCTGGGCCCGGCACTGCCGGCAAACTCCGTGCTACAGGACCTGCAGGACGCGCTGACGCGGGCCAAAACCGACGACCGCATCACGGCACTGGTGCTGGACCTGGAGGACCTGCTTGGCGTCAGCCCGGCCCATCTGGAAATCCTGGGCGACGCGCTGGCGGACTTCAAGGACAGCGGCAAGCTTGTTTATGCCTACGGTGACTACTTTTCTCAGGGCCAGTACGCGCTGGCCTCTTACGCTGACACCATTACCCTGCATCCCATGGGTAGTATCATGATCACCGGCTATGGTGGCAACCAGCTCTTTATTCGCGATCTGCTCGACAGACTCAACATCAACGTCCATGTGTTTCGCGTCGGCGAGTTCAAGTCTGCTGCCGAGCCATTTACCCGGATGGACATGTCTGACGAGGCGCGGGCCGATGCGCAGAATCTGTTGGGCGAACTGTGGTCAGGCTATCTGGCGCGGGTAGCGCCCAACCGTGAGCGCAGCCCGGGCGATCTGCAGAATTATGCTGACGGTTTCCCCGGGTTGCTGGCGGCCGCCGGCGGTGACATGTCGCGTGTCGCGTTCGAACAGGGGCTGGTTGACAATATCGCCGGTGTCGACAGTTTCCGGCGTCAGGTGGCGGCCAGCGTTGGTGTCGAAGACGGCAGCTTCCGGCAGATTCACTTTCAGGACTATCTCGCTGCAACCGATCGTATTCTGCCGCCGCTCAATGAGCAGATCGCAATCATAGTGGCGCAGGGCACCATCATGCCCGGCGAGCAGTCACAGGGGCTGATCGGCGCGGACAATGTGTCCGAACTGGTACGCATGGCGCAGCAGGACGATGCCGTCAAGGCGCTGGTGCTGCGTATCGACTCACCCGGCGGGGCGGCGTTGGCGTCGGAAGAGATTCGCGCCGCGCTGGCGCAATTCCAGCAATCGGGCCGACCTGTCGTGGTGTCCATGGGCAGTACGGCGGCTTCGGGTGGTTACTGGATTGCCGCAACAGCAGACAGGATCCTGGCGTCATCGTCGACCATCACCGGCTCTATCGGTGTGATCGGCATGATTCCCACCTTTGAAGACGCGCTGGACTACCTGGGTATTGGTGTGGATGGCGTCAGCACGACCGAGCTGTCGCGAACAGGCGATCCGTTAAGCGGCATGGATGAGGTGATGAGCACGATTTATCAGAGCACCATTGATGACGCCTATCAGCGCTTTATTCAGCTGGTGTCTGATGGTCGCGACATACCGCTGGCCGAGGTTGATGCGATGGCGCAGGGACGGGTCTGGACCGGCGCCCAGGCGCTGGAACTGGGGCTGATCGATGAGCTCGGCGACCTGGAACAGGCAATTGCCTCGGCAGCCGGGCTGGCCGGCCTGCAAAGCTGGCAGGAAGTTTATGTGGAACGCCCGTTAAGTTTTGGCGAACAGTTGTTGATACAGATGATGGACAATATGGGTGCATCACAGGTTCTCGGCAGTTGGGGCGACAGCATGCGCGGTGCGGCCTCAGTGGGGGGCGCGCTGGACGTGTCACGCGCGTTGGCGGGTCTGCCTGCGCATGAAGTGCGGCGCTGGCAATCCCTGATGAACCTGGTGCTGCCGGAGAACTACCCGGCACAACGGCTGCGCACTCTGATGGTCTGTGACCTGTGCGTTTTGTCTCCGCGCTAGCGGCCAAAACCGTTCTCTACGCCCTGACCGGCTGTCTGCTGGTGCTGGGCGTTATACGTTATTATCCGCTGGCGGCCATGAACCTTTCCGGCCTGCTGGTGGTGGTGCTGGTGCTGTCATGGCTCGCGTTTCAGTATCTGTCGCGGGTCCATCTGATGCGCCGCCACGCGCTTCTGAGTCATGTCACCAGTGAAGGCAGTCGACTGCGACGTCTGTTCTGGGACAGTTTCCTGCAGCGTCTGGTGCTGATTATTGTTGCCCTGGCCAGCGCCGTGATCGCGCTGACCATGACCAGTGAACTCTCGGAACTGGAATGGCTTGTTATTGCTGGCAGTCTGCCGCTGTTTCTGATGTGTTACGGACTCAGCTATCGGTGGTTCGCCGCCGAGCTAACCCCGCAATACCGTCTGCCGGTACTGCTCAGAATAAGTCACCGCAGCACGCTGGCAGTCAGCGCCGTCATACTGATGCTGCTGCAGTTCTACATTGCCGACGTGCCGGACACACGCCATCTGAATCTGGCGACAGTACTGCAGACCGGTTATCAGCGGCAGGCCGGTGAAGCAGTGCTGGCGCCGGTTGGCGTGTTGCTGGGTATCAATGCCGCGCTTAATGATGGCATGTGGCACCTGATGGAGCTGGCGGCCGCCAGTGACACGCTGCTGACGCCGGTCAGGCTGGGTGTGTGGCTTGTCTTTCTGCTGGTCAATGCGCTCAAGCTGGGTGCGATCTGGGTGCTGTTGCTGGGGCTGGTGACACTGGTGGCCGGGCGTCAGGCAAGTGATGCGGCGACGCTGGGCGCAACGCCGTTCAGTCGATATTTCAGTATCGCGATGATCGTGCTGCTGCTGGTTTATCTGCTGTTGACCCAAATCAATATCGGTTCCTATCTGGTACCGCAGCAGGACTCCCGCGCAGGCGCGCAGCCACAGCCACAGCCACTGCCCGGGCCGGTTGATCCATGTGTCAATGTTGATGCCGGCCAGCAGCTTCAGCAACAGCAGGCACTGGCGAATCAGGCGCAACAGGCATTGTCGGTACAACAGCAGGCCATGCTGGACCGCATTAACCGCGACATCGACGTTCGCGTTGAGCGCGCATTTGCTCCGGCTGCTGGCGGCGTCGAACGCTTTCTTGACTGGAACTTCAGTTTGCGCGGCCAGTATACCCAGCTGGCATTCATGGGCCGTTCAGTGGTTGCCGAAAACACCTTTGCCGACTATATCGGTGATCAGATCGACGCCTATGTTGGCAGCGTTGTTGAGCCGGGGCTTGGCGATATAAATGCGGCCGTGGCCAGCGGTTTCAATGAACAGGTGCGGCAGATTTATCGGGTGCAGGATGCGCTGATGACACAGCTGCTGGCAACAGCGGACTGCCTGGCGCTGCCGGCACCGACACTGGCATTGGATGACTACATGGACAAGTCGCTGGTCGGTGCCGGCTCGGGCGCTGGCATCATCGCCGCCCGCGCCAGCATGCGCATGGGCTCGCGAGTGGTAAGTCGCACGGCGAGCAAACGGGTGATCTCCGGAGGCTTTGCCCGTCTGACCGGTCGCCTGGCGACCAGCGCCGCCGCCGGCGGCACCGGCGCGTTGTGTGGTCCACTGGTGTTTATTTGTGCGCCGGTGCTGGCGGCGGCAACCTGGGTGGGAACGGATCTGTTGATCAATGAAGTGGATGAGTCACTCAACCGGGAGCAGATGCGGGCAGACATGATGGCGGTACTGGCCGAAGACGAGGCAGCCATGAAGGCCGCTCTGAAAGATGCCTATACCGGCGCCGCGCAACAAATGTTTGCCGATATCGAGGCCTATCAGCAGCGTCGTTTTAATATCAATCGCGACGCGTTTCCGCCGCAGTAGTGGCAGACAGAACCCGGGCGGCAGTGCTGGCATTCTGTTGCAGGTGCGCCGGATTAATGGTGCCGGCGATGATCGATGTGACACCCGGCCGGGCGAAGATGAAGCGCATGTTTTCAGTGATCGCGTCGGCCGCGTTGTGGTGGCCACTTAAGGCGTGGCCACTGTCAAACGCCTTTTTGATCAGCACGCCTTTTTGCAATTTATGGGCATGATCAATGACTGCCGCTTCCTCTGTGTGACCAGGGTTGTAACTGACCATCACCACATCGCACAGCGTGGCGGCGATCAAGCCACCGGCCAGGGTTTTACCGGATAGCCCGAATGCCCGTATCAGCCCCTGCTCGCGACACCGCATCAGGGTTTCAAAACAATCGCTGTGTTCAATGATCTGCCTGTCATTGCCATCAGAGTGCACCAGCACCAGATCCAGATAGTCGGTCTGCAACCGTTTCAGGCTGCGCTCGATACTGCGGCGGGTGTGGCTGGCGCTGAAATCGAACAACGACTTGCCGTCGACAAACTCTTCGCCGGTCTTGCTGCAGATCACCCAGTCCTGACGACGCTGCATTAGCTGGCCCAGACGCTCTTCACTGTTGCCATAGGCCGGTGCGGTATCAATAAAGTTGATGCCCAGCTCCTGTGCCTGATGCAGCAGTGCACGCACGGCGTCATCATCCGGGATGCTGAATTTATCGGGATACTTGACGCCTTCGCTGCGTCCGAGCTTGACGGTGCCCAGTCCCAGGCAGGAGACGTCAATGCCGGTACTGCCCAGCGGCCGACGAGGCAGTGTCGGCATCAGCGCATTGCCTCCCATGGTGCGGGAGCAATGTCCGGTGTCGGCAACAAATCGTTGAGCACTTTCAGCGTGGGCAGAGAGTCGTCCCGGTCCATCAGCGATTGGGTGTCCAGGATGTCCACCACCGAGTCGCCCAGGTTGGGACACAGGGTCAGCTTGGTCGGCCAGCATACCAGCACCGGGCCGCATGCCTCGACATAGGCATTGTCAGGGCGTTGCTGATCGCTTACTTCGGGTTCGGCGCGATTGATGAAAAAGCTGCTCCAGACCGATTGGCTGAAGTCCATCCAGGGGAACAGCGACTGCAGTTCCTCGCGTGCGAAGGCTTGGTGTTCCTGTTCGCTGCGCTGCATGCCGGATTCCGCGAGTTCGCCGCCCAGATACCAGATCCATTGCCCGCCGTTGTTCTCTTTGCAAGGATGCGCTGTCAGTGTCAGCCGCGGCGTCATGCCCAGGCTGTCACCGATACAATGCACATAAGGGGGTGCGGGGTGGGCGACCTTGACCGTCACCATGTGCAAGGGTCGACGCTGCATTGCCGGCGGAGTCAGGGTGTACGGATGTTCCCAGTCTGCCAGCAACGCCTCATTGCCTTCGCCAGCGCACAAAATCACGCGCGCGGCCTGCAAGGTGACTGCGGAGTCGCCGGTATCCAGTGTCAGCTCGGCGCCGTCATCGCTGCTACTTAGCTGGATATCCCGGCACTGGAACAGGCGGTCACGCCAGGGCGCGGCCAGCGTGCTAATCAGCGAGGGAGTATCCACCACAAAGTCGGTCAACTGATATACCGTACCCGGTACTCTATGCTCGTCGGTGTCCCGGAAAAACGCGGGATACTGCGCCGGTTTCAGGGCGTCGATACGGCCACGCAAGGCCTTGCTGCCAAGAAATGCTTTCAGGCGTGAACGGTAGCTGCCGCTGGACCACATATAATAATGCGATGACAGCACCCGGCAGCCCTGCAGGTCCAGCTCGCCGTCGCCCTGCAGGCAGGCACGCCAGCGCTCGGGCATGTCCGCTATGGCACTGCTGGCCGGGCTCAGGTTGCCATTCAGTGCGTATTTCAGGCCGCCGTGAATGATGCCCTGTGACGCCAGGGTCTGGCCGCCGCCCAGGGCATGCTTTTCCAGCAAAATGGTGTCATAACCGGCCTGATTGAGACGGTTGAGCAACCACAGGCCGGCAATGCCGCCGCCGATGATGGCGATTTGTACCTTGAGATGTGTGCTCATAGCCATTTGCGCTGGGTGCATATTCCTGTAATGATCCTCGTTTTACGGCGTCAATGGTAGCACGCTGGCGCATGACTGCGCATTGACTCGAAGGGAATTCGCGTGAACAGAGCCATCTACAACTTTGTATTTTATTTGCTGCTGCCGATCATTGTGCTGCGGCTGTTGTGGCGTGCGCTGGTGCTGCCGGCGCCGGCCTATGCCAAGCGCTGGGGCGAGCGTCTGGGATTTGTCGAGCTGGCGCGTGCCAATCGCCGTGAGCAACGCTGGATCTGGGTGCATGCGGCCTCGGTCGGTGAATCGGTGGCAATCTCTCCCCTGGTGACGCGCTTGCGTGAGCAACAACCGGATTGGGGCATCGTGGTAACAACGATGACACCGACCGGCTCCGAGCGTATCGAGGAACTGTTTGGCAGCGATGTTTGCCATGTGTACGCGCCTTACGATTACGCCGGCGCTGTGAAACGTTTTCTGAATACTTTCAAGCCGGCTATGGTGATTCTGGTGGAAACCGAGCTGTGGCCAAATCTGGTGCACTACAGTAAAAAAAGCGGCGCCCGCATCATGGTGGCCAACGCGCGGCTGTCGGAAAAATCCTATCGTGGCTACCAGAAATTTTCCGGGCTGGGCAAACCCATGCTGCAAAAGATCGATTGCATTGCGGCGCAGGCCTCAATGGACGCCGAACGTTTTCGTCGTCTGGGCGTGTCGGAGCAGGCACTGCATATCACCGGCAGTATGAAATTCGATGTCAGTCTGCCAGACAATCTGCCGGCGAAGACGGCCGCCATGGCGCAGCGCATAGAAGGCAGCCGGCCGGTCTGGATTGCTGCCAGCACCCGCGATGGTGAAGAAGAGAAGGTGCTGGCTGCGTTCACGCAGATCAAGCGCGATATACCCGCTGCGCTGTTGATTCTGGTGCCACGTCACCCGGAAAGATTTGCGCCGGTGGAACGCCTGTGCCTGAAACAGTCGTTGCGCGTGGTCAGGCGCAGCAGCGAAGAATCGGTTGCTGCGGCGACCGACGTATTTCTGGGCGACAGCATGGGCGAGATGTTGATCTATTATGGCCTGGCACAGCTGGCCTTTGTCGGCGGCAGTCTGGTCGACACCGGGTGTCAGAATGTGCTGGAACCCGCTGCTCTTGGTTTGCCGGTGCTGGTGGGGCCGTCGCAGTTCAATTTCCAGACCATCTGCGAGCAGTTGACAGATGTAGGTGCGCTGCAAACAGTGGCGGATGAAAACGAGCTCGCCCGTGAAGTCGTTCGTCTGCTGCAGGACGATGAGGCGCGCAGCGCGATGGGCGACAAAGGCAAGGCGGCGGTGGCCGCCAACAAGGGCGCGCTGGACCGAATTTATGATCTTGCGGTCCAGTACCTGGCTCTTTAAATGCTTTCTCGCTTAAACGCTTTCTCGCTTAGACGCTCACTCGCTCAGGCGCTTACTCGCGTAATCCCTTTCTGGCTTCCTGCTTTGCCGCTTAACGGCTTCCCGTCACAGCGTTTCGGGTCAGGTTGTCGGCGCCGTCGACGGTGGCCAGCACATTATCCTCAATACGGATGCCACCGAAAGGCATCAACGCTTCAGTCAGTGTCCAGTTAATTGATTTTGCCATCGCCGACTTGCGTGCTGTTTCCAGCAATGCCGGGATAAAATACAACCCTGGTTCGATGGTTACCACGGCGCCGGCGTCCAGCGAACGCGTATTGCGCAAGCCCGGCCATGCGTCGGGAGGCGGGGCGAGCTCGCCGCTGCGGTTGGCAAGCCGGCCGCCGACATCGTGCACCTGCAGACCCAGCAGGTGACCCAGGCCATGCGGAAAATAAACGGTGCTGGTGCCATTGCTCACCAGCGTTTCTGCGTCACCATGGCAGATGCCAGCGTCCACCAGTAACTGTGCGATCGCCAGGTGCGCCTGCCGGTGCAGGTCCGCAAATGACACGCCCGGTTTGACGCTGCCCACCAGGGTTGCCTGCAAAGTCTGCATGCCGTTCAGCAAATCATGGAATACCGGATGCGCATCGTCGGCAGCCCAGGTGCGCGTGATATCGGAGCAGTAGCCGTAGGCGCGGCAGCCGGCATCGATCAGCAACACCTTATTGGCCGGCTGGCTGGCGCGGTCGGCATAACGCCGCTTGTTCTGGTAGTGCAGTATCGCGGCTTTTTCGTTCAGCGCGATGATGTTGGAGTAGGGCAGCTCCTGATCCAGCACCCGACAGGCGGCCAGATAGGCATGATGGATATCATATTCGTCGCCGCCGGCGCGGAACGTTTGCTCCGCGGCGGCGTGGCCAGACAATGCGTGCGCATTGGCTTCGCGCAGGCGGCTGATCTCGTAGTCGGTTTTCACGGCGCGATCGTAGTCCAGCCACGACAGTAAAGACGCCGGGTTGATTGCCGCAGCGGGCACGCCCAGTTCGACTGCCAGCGTCCGGTTTTCGCCCAGAAATACCAGTGAGCTGACCTGCGGCAGCAGCGAAGCCAATTCAGACAGGTTCTCCATGCAGGTGATGTCGACACAGTCCGCCCACCAGCTTTCGGTGGTCAGCGTCTGGTCATGCCAGAAGTCGCGCGGCACCAGAGCCAGCACACGCGGTTTGTGGCCAGGCACAAACAGCACAAACTGATCCGGCCGGTCCAGCGGCGCCCAGCGCAGAAAGTGCCCCCAGGCTTTGAACGGCGGCGCGTGGTCGTCGGCAAAATAGTTGTGACTGCTGCCGCTGTGTACCAGAATGGCGTCGCAATCGGGCATAGTCTGTTGCAGGGCTTCGCCCCAGCTGTGCTCAAGTGCGGTGATATGTTGCTGAAATAGCGTTTGAGTGTTCATGCTGTGGGATAATACGCGAAAATGCGGTTTCACACATCGCCCCGCCGAGGAAATACTGTCCCCTGATGACCTCCGAAGACACACAGCTTCCGCCCCGTCAGCGCAAAATCATCCATTGTGATTGTGACTGCTTTTATGCGGCCATCGAAATGCGCGATGATCCGTCTCTGCGTGGCAAGCCACTGGCGGTGGGTGGTGCCAGTGAGCGCCGGGGTGTGGTGGCCACCTGCAATTATGAGGCGCGGCGCTTTGGTATCCACTCGGCGATGCCAACGGCGACGGCGCTGCGGCGGTGCCCGGACCTGATTGTGGTGCCGCCGCGCATGGACGTGTATCGGGGCGTGTCGCGTCAGGTGCAGCAGATTTTTGCCGACTACACCCCGCTGATCGAACCGCTGTCGCTGGACGAGGCCTTCCTGGATGTCAGTGCGGCAGAGTCATTTCAGGGCAGCGCCACCCTGATTGCGCAGGATATTCGCAATCGTGCGCGGGAGACCCTGGGCATCACCTTGTCTGCCGGTATCGCGCCCAACAAGTTTCTCGCCAAAATTGCCAGCGACTGGGAAAAGCCCGATGGTCAGTTTGTCATCCGGCCGGAACAGATAGACGCATTTGTCTTGCAGTTGCCGGTGAAAAAACTGTTTGGTGTCGGCAAGGTGACGGCTGCCCGCCTGCATGCCATGGGCGTGCAGACCTGCGCCGATCTGCGCGACTTCAGCGAAGAGTCGCTGCTGGCGCAGTTTGGCACCTTTGGCGCGCGGCTGTTTCAGTTATGCCGCGGCATCGACGACCGCGAGGTGAAAGTGGAGCGCCAGCGCAAGTCGCTGAGCGTGGAAAACACGTTTGCCCAGGATCTGGCGGATTTACCGGCCTGCATTGAGCGCCTGTACGAGTTGCATGCACAGATGCTCAAGCGCTGGCAGCCGCTGCAGTCGCGCTATAAAGTGGCGGGCACTTTTGTAAAACTTAAATTCAATAACTTTATTTCCACCACTGCCGAACAGAGTGCCGATTCATGTGAGCTGGATCTGTTTCCGTCGCTGATGGCACTGGCCTGGGCCCGCCACCAGCGCCCGGTGCGGTTGATCGGAGTGGGCGTCAGGCTGGTGCCCAGAGACGAGCGGGCCGCCGATCAACTGGCGCTGCCACTGGAGCTGTGACGCGCATCTGTTGCTCCGGTCAGTCGCGCACCCGCATCAGACCTTCCTGACACACGGAGGCTACCAGCACCCCGTCACGGGTAAAGATGTTGCCGCGATTGAAGCCACGCGCCTGTGATGAAGACGGGCTGTCCTGTGCATACAACAGCCAGTCATCGGTGCGGAACGGGCGATGGAACCACATGGCGTGGTCCAGGCTGGCGATCTGCAACTTGGGGTCGAACAGGCTCTGCCCGTGCGGGCGCAGACTGGTCTGCAGCAAGGTCATGTCCGACGCGTACGCCAGCAGGTGGGCGTGGCGATCGTAGTCAGCCGGCAGCTCACTGTTGACGCGGAACCACACGCTGGTCACCGGCTCTTTCGGGGTATCGTCGAACAGGCTGTTGATATCGACATGACGCAGATCCACGGCGAACTGGCGGGAGAAGCGCTCCAGCAGATCCTCACTGATCTTGCCGCGAAAGCGTTCCGCCATTTCCTTTCGGCTGGCGCATTCCTCCGGAGGTGGCACGTCCGGCATCTGCGCCTGGTGTGACAGGCCCTCTTCCGGAATCTGAAACGACGCAGCCATGTTCAGAATGGCTTTGCCGTGCTGCATGGCCACCACGCGGCGAGTGGTAAAGCTGCGGCCATCGCGGATGCGATCAACATGAAAAATGATCGGCTGATCAAGGTCGCCGGGGCGCAGGAAGTACGCATGCAGGGAATGCACATGGCGATCGTCCGGCACTGTGTGGCTGGCGCTCAACAGCGCCTGCGCCAGCACCTGACCACCGTAAACACGAAACCAGCCTTCGTTCTTGTGTGCGCTGCGGTACAGATTCTCATCGAGCTTCTCCAGCTCAAGATGATTAAATAGTTGTTGCAGCTGCTGGTTCTCCAGTGCGTTCGGGGTGACTGCCATGTGCTTTGTTCCCTTCAAGGTAAAACGGGGTCGTGAAACCGGTTGTCGATCTGAAGACACAAGTTTAACAGCTATCCATGCGTTCGCCGAGAGCGAGTGACCGTTCACCGGCAGCCGCTTTACCCCTTCATGCGCCGGGCGTATGATCGATGTTCAGCAAAAATAACAACAACTGATCTCTCACAGGAGACTGATATGCGACACCAGACCCTGACTCTTGCTGCCGTAGTGGCGATCGCTGCGGCCGCCACCTGGATGCAAACCCCGCCCGCAGTAGCGGCAGATGCCAACACCGAAGCGGTCAAACAACAGTTTATCGGCCACTATGAACTGGTCAGCTTTATCCAGTATCCGGCCACTGGCGGCGAAGTGGATGCCAACTACATCGGCCGTATCATGTATGACGAGCACGGCCATATGTCGGCTCAGGGTATGCCCAAAGACCTGCCGGCGCGTGCCGCGCAGACCACCGAACTGGTGCGCGGCGGGTTTGCGTACTGGGGGCCGGTAACCTGGGATGTCGCCAATAACAGAGTTACCCACCATGTTGAAGGCTCTCCGACCCGCGGCAGCTGGGTAGGTGAGGACAATGTGCGCTATTACGAATTTACTGATGATGGCTTGCTGAAGCTGTCGATCCGCGACAACAACGGCCGCACGACAGGTACGTTGACCTGGCGTCGTATCGGCGACTGAGTCGCCGGCCAGCGTGATCGGATACACGAGCGATAAGGCTGAATATGGCAGTACAGACAGTTCTCGCCTGCAATGGCGGCAGTTCCACGCTCAAACTTGCCCGTTTCACGCCCGCCGCAGACGGCACAGGCTGGCAGCAGAGCACCCGCACTCTGGAAGGTGATGCGGCAGCCTTGCTGCGCGATTTTGTCGCTGACCTTGACGCCACGTCGGCCCCTGATGTGATTCTGCATCGCATTGTTCATGCCGGTGGCGTGGGCGAGTGTGCCGAGCGCATTGATACGGATGTCAGGAATCGTATTCGCCACTGGCTGCCGTTGGCGCCACGCCACAATGGTCTGGCCCTGAGCCTGATAGATCATCTGCACGAACATCTTCCCGCGGTGCCGCAATTTGCCATCTACGATGCCGGGCTGTACGCCGATCTGCCCGCCGAGGCTGCAAGTTATGCGTTACCGGCTGAGCTGTCGCCGCGCTGGCCGGTGCGGCGTTACGGTTTTCACGGGCTGGCGCACCGCAGCCAGTGGCGGCAGGTTCAGGCGCTGTCACCACAGCAGACAACAGCGCCCCGACGCGTGATCAGCCTGCAGTTGGGCAGTGGCTGTTCTGTCAGTGCCTGGCTCGACGGCAAAGTGGTAGATACCAGTATGGGCTTTACTCCGCTCGATGGCGTCATGATGGCGCGCCGCAGCGGTGCACTCGACCCGGGCATTGCGTTGCATCTGCTAACGCAGGAAGGTTGGACCGCCACCGATCTGGCGGGCCTGCTGCAGGAACGAGCCGGGCTGGCCGCAATGGCAGGGCACGATGGTGATTTGCGGGCGATCGTGGTCGACGCTGACGCCCGGGGTGAACAGTCAGCAGCCGCTGTGGCGATCCGTCAGTACTGCTATCAGTTGCGCAAAACCATCGGCAGTTACATCGCGGTGCTGGGTGGTGTTGATGCCATCAGCTTCGGTGGCGGCGTCGGCGAAAACCAGCCACGGATACGGGCGGGGGCGCTGCAGGGTCTGGAAGGGCTGGGCATCGAACTTGACTGTCTTCGCAACCAGGGCGGCAACAGCCAATCGGCAACGGCTGCCCGGTTGCACAGTGATAACAGCACAACCGCTATCTATTTGACACCTGTCAATGAAATGCGTGAGATGCTGAGGCAGTATGAAGCGCATTAGCAGCAGTGCGCGAGGGCAGGATGATGGTGGATCATGAAGCGGGGTTAACACACTGGTCTGATGGTTATGGTGTCATTGAGCACAGCAGCCTGACGCGCACGCGGATTGAAACCTTGGTGGCCGCGCTGGCCGATCGCGGCGTCTGCGCGCCGGCAGATGCGTACCGGCTACTGGCCGCCGCTGACCGGGTGTGCAATATGGGCTTGTGGCTGACGGCGCACATGACCTATGCCCGGCACGTCTATCTGGATGGGCGGGCGCTGGCGTCAGACGATTTCAAAAAAGTACCCGAAGGACACACCGGCGGCGCCCTGAACATGGTGCCCGCCTATGTCGGTTACCTGCTGGCCAATGCGCTGACCGGCAAGACGCGCGCCTGGTTGATGGGGCAGGGCCACTGCGTTGCTGCCATTGATGCGGTCAACATACTGATGCGCAACGTCGAGACGGAGCAGGATCAGCGCTACCCCTTCAGTGACGACGGACTCAGTCGGCTATGCCAGGACTTCTACAGCTATGAAGTCAGCGCTGACGGCCGCACGGTGGCGCCACTGGGCAGCCACGTCAATGTCTACACCGCCGGCGGCGCCAGCGAAGGCGGCTACCTGGGGTTTGCCGGTCTGCAATATGTTCACATGCCTTTGCCCGGACAGGAGCTGGTCGCATTTCTCAGCGACGGTGCCTTCGAAGAGCAGCGCGGCAGCGACTGGGCGCCACGGTGGTGGCGCGGTGAAGACAGTGGTCTGGTGATGCCCGTGATGATTGCCAATGGCCGTCGTATCGATCAGCGCACCACCATGGCTCAGTCCGGCGGTGTGGACTGGTTCCGTCAACATCTGAGCCTGAACGGTTTTGAGCCAATCGATATAGATGGGCGTGACCCGGCGGCCTTTGCCTGGGCTATTGTCACCATGGCAGACCGACTGCAGGAACAACACCGTCAGATCACCGTCGACGAACGCGACTACCCGGTGCTGCTGCCGTACACCATTGCGGAGACTGTAAAAGGGTTCGGCTTCCCGGGCGCCGGCACCAACGCGGCGCACAACCTGCCACTGGTCGGCAATCCGGCGTTTGACGACGATATCCGCAAGACCTTCAATGATGGCTGTGCGCAGTTGTTTGTCGCCGAAACCGAGTTCAATGCGGCTATTGCCTGTCTCGCCAACCACCCGACGCAAAAACGCAAAGCGGAGAAAGACCACTGGCTGCGTGACATTGAGGTCGCGCTACCCGAGCTGCCGGCGATCGAAGCGGTCGAGGTTGATGCAAAAAAATCGCCCATGGCGCACTTTGATAGCTGGTTCAGCACCATGGTGGCAGCCAACCCGCGGCACCGGGTTCGTGTCGGCAACCCGGATGAAATCCGCAGCAACCGGATGAACAACACACTGGATCAGCTGTGCCACCGGGTCACATCGCCCGAACCGGGTATTGCAGAGTCGCTTAACGGCGCTGTGATCACCGCGCTGAACGAAGAGGCTGTGGTATCTGCCGTGCTGGCCAACAAGCAGGGTATCAACCTGGCAGTGAGCTACGAAGCGTTTGCCGTCAAGATGCTGGGGGCCATGCGCCAGGAAGTGATATTTGCCCGCCATGCCCTGGAAGCCGGTCGTAAGGTCAACTGGCTGAGTGTGCCAGTGGTGGCCAGTTCACACACCTGGGAGAACGGCAAAAACGAAATTTCGCATCAGGATCCCACGCTGAGTGAAGCCTGGCTCGGGGAAATGTCAGATATGGCACCGGTTTATTTTCCTTTTGATGCCAACACCATGGTTGCCACCATGAGTTCGCTGTATCAGCAGCGGGGCCGGGTGGCGGTTGTGGTCGCGCCGAAAAATCCGGTGACAACGTTCAGCACGGCGCAACAGGCGCAGCAATGTGCACGCGACGGCGTCCTGCTGCTAAGCCATGACGACAACGCGGACATTCAGTTGCTGGCACTGGGAGCCTATCAACTGCAGGAAGTGACACGTGCTGCCAGCAGCCTTCGAGGTTGCGGCATACGCTGTTCGGTGCTGGCCATAACAGAGCCAGGCCGATTCCGGCAACCGCGTGATGCCATGGAGGCAAAGTACACCTGGACTGCGACTGCCATCGGGCGCATGGTGCCGACGGTAAACAAACGTATTTTTGTCAGCCACACCCATGCTGACGTCATGACCGGCGTGCTGCGATCGCTGGATACCGGCACCAACAACAGTCGTTTTCTGGGCTACCGTAATCGTGGTGGCACCCTGGACGTGTTTGGCATGTTACTGGCCAATGGCCAGACCTGGGCGCATATTGTGCTGAATGCGGCGGAGATGCTGGATATCGAAATCGGGCGCTGTCTCGACGTGGCGCAGTGGCAGGCATTACATGGTGCCGGCAACCCGGAGGCGGTGCGCTGAATGTCCGACGCAAGCATGATCGAAAATTTTCTCTACCTGACCCGTCTGGGTATTGATACGCATCAGGAACCGGTTGTGTACATGCGGGAAGATTGTCATGTCTGTCATTCCGAAGGCTTTGATGCGCAGGGCCGCGTTGAGGTCTGTTGTGGGCGGGCCAGTATTATTGCCACACTCAATATTGTCACCGGCAACCTGCTCAGTCATGAAAAGGCCGGTTTGAGTGAGTCGGCCTGGCGCCTGCTGGGAGCACAGGAAGGTGACAAAGCCTTTTTTCGCCACGCGCCGCCGGTCGACTCGATGAGTGCGGTGCGAGGCAAACTGTACGGTAAACCGATAACGGCGCAGGGCGCCAACAGTATCATCAACGATATCAGCCAGGGTCGTTACTCCGATATCCAGATGTCTGCTTATGTCACCGCGTGTTGCGCGAACAACCTTGACCTTGCTGAGACTATCGCCATTACCCAGGCCATGGTCAATGTCGGGCAGCGGTTTGATTGGGGTAAGGACCGCATCATCGTGGATAAACATTGTGTCGGCGGGCTGCCGGGCAACCGCACCACGCCGATTGTGGTTGCGATTGTGGCCGCCAACGGTCTGGTGATGCCCAAAACGTCATCGCGTGCGATCACCTCACCGGCTGGCACTGCCGATACCATGGAGACGCTGACCAACGTCAGGCTCGGCTTCGAACAGATGCGCGCGGTTGTGGAACAGGAAGGCGCGTGTCTGGCCTGGGGCGGTTCGGTGTCGCTGAGTCCTACCGATGACATCATCATCCGTGTCGAGCGGGCGCTGGACCTGGACAGCGAAGGTCAATTGGTAGCGTCGGTGATCTCCAAGAAAGTTGCCGCCGGTTCCACCCATGTGCTGATTGATATCCCTATCGGTGCCACGGCCAAGGTGCGCAGTGCCGAGCTGGCCAATACACTGGCGGACCTGTTGCGCAACACCGGTGAGGCGCTGGGGTTGACGATCAAGGTACTGTTCACCGATGGCAGCCAGCCGGTTGGCCGCGGCATCGGGCCGGCCATGGAAGCGGCGGATCTGTTGGCGGTATTACACAATGATCCGGCGGCACCACCGGATTTACGCGAACGTTCACTGACACTGGCGGCAACATTGCTGGAGCTGGGTGGCCTGGGGACGCATGAACAATGCCAGCTGTTGGCACAACAAACCCTGGAAAGCGGCGATGCCTGGCGCAAATTTGAAGCCATCTGTATGGCACAGGGCGGCCTGAAAGAATTGCCGGTGGCGGCGTTCAAACACGACATTGTCGCCGAACGTAGCGGCATCGTCGCCATGATCAACAACAGGGTGATTTCGCGACTGGCAAGTCTGGCCGGCGCGCCGGGCTCGCCGGCGGCAGGTTTGTATCTGCATGTCAGCGTCGGCGATGTTGTCGAGCCGGGCATGGTCCTGATGACCCTGCACGCAGAGGCCGCCGGCGAACTCGACTACGCGCTGGATTTTTTTCACTCGCATCCGGGGGCATTGCACATAGAGGCGGAAGTGGTATGACAACATTGCTTTTCAGTTTCCCGGAACAGGATGGATTTGCCGGTCAGCTGCTGGCGGAAAGCGGCCAGTTGCACGCCAATGGCTGGCGCTCCGGCGAGATGGAGATGCGACGTTTCCCGGACGGAGAAAGTTACATTCGAATTGACAGCGATGTCCGTGATATCGATGTGGCGATACTGTGCCAGTTGCATCAACCGGACGGCAAGCTCATGCCATTGTTGTTGCTGGCCGATACCTTGCGCGATCTTGGCGCCCGTCGTATTGGTCTGATTGCGCCGTATCTGGCCTATATGCGGCAGGACAAACGCTTTCAGGCAGGTGAAGGAGTCACGTCGCACTACGTGGCGCGATTGCTGAGCCAGCATCTGGACTGGATGCTGACCGTTGACCCGCACTTGCACCGTATCAGCAATCTGCAGGAGATCTACACAATACCCGCCCGCTCAGTGACGGCGGTTGAGCCCATAGCGGACTGGATAAAAGCCAATATACACCAGCCGCTGGTCATCGGCCCTGACAGTGAGTCCGAGCAATGGGCGGCCAGTGTCGCCGAACTGGCGGGCTGCCCCTGGGAAGTATTACAGAAAACCCGGTTTGGTGATCGTAGCGTCGCTGTGTCACTGCCGCATGTTGACAACTACAGGAACCATACGCCGGTACTGGTCGACGATATTATCAGTACCGGCAAGACCATGATCCAGACCGCTGCGCATCTGCAGGCTGCCGGTTTGTGTGCGCCGGTCTGTATTGCTGTCCATGGCATCTTTGCTGACGGTGCGCTGGCGGACATGCAATACCACGGCCTGCAGGTGGTCACCAGCAACAGTATCGCTGACCCCAGTAACAAGATAGATCTGGCGCCATTAATCTCACGGGCATTGCTGGAGAACTAGAAAACGATACTGCTGCCAGGTGCCGGTATGTCGCTGCGGATACCCTTGTCGAGCCACAGTTTCTGCGACAACGCGTCCAGTGCTGTGGCCTCGCCGTGAATCAACACCAGTTTAGGTTTGCCGTCAAAGCCTGCGGCCCATTCCATCAGTGCAGTCTGTCCGGCATGTGCCGACAAACCGCCGATGGTTTCAATGCGGGCGCGTACCTTGAATTCGTCGCCAAACATTTTAATATCTCTTCGGCCATCGACCAGTAAACGACCCAGCGTGCCCTGTGCCTGAAAGCCAATAAATATGACGGCGTTTTCTTCGCGCCATATCCGGTGCTTGAAGTGATGCCGGATCCGACCGCCGGTGCACATGCCGCTACCGGCAATAATGATGGCGCCGTGTTTTATTTTATTGATTGCCATCGATTCTTCGGCGCTGCGGCACAACTTCAGGTTGGGCAGAAATTTTGCCAGGGAATCTCGGCCAGCCTCGGTGAGGCAGCGGACATCGTCGTCATCCATGATGTGCAGCCAGCGATCATAAACTTCAGTGACAGCAATAGCCATTGGACTGTCCAGGAAAACCTGCCAGTCATCCAGCTCGCCGGCCTGGTGCAGACACCCCAGGTGGAAGATCAACTCCTGGGTGCGGCCGATAGCGAATGACGGAATCATCACATTGCCACCCCGTGCCCATGTCTCTGCCAGGACCTGGCGGAATTGCTCAAGCGTCTGCTCTTGTGAACGATGATCCCGGTTACCGTAGGTGCCTTCCATCATCACGATGTCGGCATGCTGCGGTGATTCCGGGTCGTTCATCAGGGCCGAGTTACTGTTGCCGAGATCGCCGGAAAAAACCAGCACCTTGTCCGCGCCTTTCTCGTTAAGCGTCAGCTCCACGATGGACGACCCGAGAATGTGGCCGGCATCCAGAAACCTGACGCTGGCCTGCGGGCCGATGTCGACCCTGGCGTGATAGGGCTGCCCCTGACACAGCTTCAATGCCGCCTCGACATCTTTTTCTGTGTACTCCGGCTCTATCAGGGCCCGGCCGCTACGCTGGCGCCGCAGATTCTCGCGCTCCAGGTCACGCTCATACAGGCCCAGGGCGTCCTCAAACAGAATGCGCAACAGTTGTCTGGTCGACTGAGTACAATAAATCGGGCCGCTGAAGCCCTGGTTGACCAGTTTCGGCAGCATACCGGAGTGATCCAGATGACCGTGCGATAACACCACTGCATCAATGTCTGCAGGGTCAAAGGCAAAACTTTCATCTCGTATGCGGTCCACCGCAGTGCCGCCCTGATGCATGCCGCACTCCAACAGAACCCGGCCCAGAGCCGGTGATTCGATGAGGTAGCATGATCCGGTGACTTCTTGCGCAGCACCATAGAATGTCAGGGTAGCCATAACAGAATCTCCTGCAGAGCCGATGTGCGGAAAATGGCCAAACCGGCAATGATCATGAATATCAACAACAGGGTCGCACTTTTGTTAACGGTGTGTCCCTGCCAGAAGCGGCTCCATTGCCGTTCCTGTTGCCGCCAGTCGCGATGTAGCCATCCTAGTTCAAACGTAGGCAACAGAGTTTGATTCAATCGACGTTTAAAGCCCAGGGACAGGCGCAGAAACGGCGTATGCGAGCTCTGCAGGAACGCCGGCGGCTGCCATCGCAAGTACAGTCCTGCGCCTGCGAGCAATAAACCGCCGCCTATTGGCCAGCCCAACTCCAGCCATTTGTACAAGGGCAGGCTGTCACTTGTCGCTGGCTGCATCAGTGGCCACAACCATGGCAGCGCCAGCGGCAACATGCACAACACCAGCCAGCCGTACATGGCGGGGGCCGGTATCATGTGAGCGGCTGGTTTTTCTGCTGCCTGCTGGCGCAAATGCCAGAGCAGATAACAGGCGCGCGCCACAATCAGTGTCGTGCCCAGGGCTCCGATCTGTAGCCAGAGCAGCCAGTGTGACAGCGCAGGATCTTCGATCAGGGCTTTGAGTACCGTTTTTGCGGCAGCGCCGCTGCTCAGCGGCAGACCGGACAGAGCCAGTGACGGCACGGCCACAAACAGCAGCAACCAACGCTGATCTGTCCGTGCCGGGGCGCCGCCGGCCTTGAACACATCGGCGGCCAGAAACAGGGCACCTTTGGCAAAGCCGTGATGAACCGCGTACAGCGTCAAGGCCACCCCAACGGCTGCGCGCTGATCGGGCATTAGCCAGCTCAGGGCGATCAGGAACAGCAGGAATCCCATCTGACTGACGGACGAATAGGCCAGTGCCTGCTTGGCGTCCTGTCGCGGCAGCCCGAGCAGGGCGCCCAGCACAATGCTGATCACCGCGACTGTCATCAACGGCTGTGCCCATGCCTGCAGGGACCAGGTGCCGGCAGCAGTGGCCACACCCGGCAGGAATTGCCATAACCCCAGAATACCGGCTTTCAACATGGCGCCCGACAGCACCGCGCTGGCGGGTGCCGGCGCCACCGGGTGAGCTTGCGGCAGCCACACATGCAGGGGCCAGAAGCCTGCTTTCAGGCCGAAGCCAACCAGCAGTACGGCAGTGCTCAGTGGTGCGGCCGGGGTGTTGAGCCAGTCAACGAACAACAACGAGCCATCAGCAGCGTGCACCCGCAAGGCCATGCCCATCAGCACCAGAATCTCGCCGAGTATGGCCAGTTGCAGGTAGAGCCGACCGGCCCGGCGTGCCTTGGGGTTACCGCTGTGCACGACCAGGCCGTAGGCTGACAGGCTCATCATGGAAAAGCCGACATAAAAACTGAGGGCGTCCTGGGCAATGATCAATAACAGGTTGCCGCTCAGCGCTACCAGCCAGAACAACCAGAAACGCAGCAATCCGGCATCATTGCGCTGACTGTAGGCGGCGTAGTAAGTGGCCACGCCCCAAAGCACGGCGGTGAACGCCAGCCAGGGTCGGGCCATTGAGGTATCGGCGGCCCAGCGCGCACCCTGCCACAACGCATCCGGCGTGAAGGGAGCACTGCTGACCAGCGTTGCCGCCAGTGCCGGAATCACGCTCAGGCACAGCCAGGGGCCCACTGCCTGCACCCGGCTGCGCAGGACAATCAGCAGCACGGCGCATAGCAAAGGTGCTACGGGAACGCTCAACCAGATCCAGGCACTCACAAGCCAAACTCCCGGTTAACAATGAACTGGCTCCAGCCCAGTGGACTGAAAATGCTGCCGGCGAAAACGCCGACCAGGATGGACAGCAGCGCGGTGACCAGTGGTGGCAGTAACAGCATCCAGTGGGTTTCCAGGCGTTGCCCGGCGAAATTATTCTCGTGCCAGCCGCCCGCCGGCGGCGCGCGGAACCAGCCCCGATAAAGCAGTGGCAGAAAATAGGCTGCATTGAGCAGGGAAGAACCCGCCAGCACCAGCAACACCCAGTCCTGGTTCACTTCCAGCGCACCGGTGGCCAGATACCATTTGCTGATGAAACCAGCGATCGGCGGCACGCCGATCATGCCCAGCGCACCGACCGTAAATGCCGCCATGCTCCAGGGCATGCGCCGACCCAGCCCGTCCATCTCCTGAATCTTGTGGATACCCAGGGTTTCGGCAAAATTACCGGCGCAAAAGAATAACGTGATTTTCATCAGGCCCTGATGTACCAGGTGCACGATGGCGCCCACCGCAGCGATTGGGCCGACCAGCGACACCCCCAGTGTTATATAAGACACCTGGCTTACTGTGGAATATGCCAGCCGCCTTTTGATGTCCTGCTGTTGCAGGGCCCGGACGGAGGCAAAAATAATGGTCACGGCAGCCAGCCATGCCAGGGGGCGGGTCAGTGACAGCAGCGTGGTCGCTTCAATGCCATAGACATCATAGACCACACGGATAATGCCGAAGGCGCCGGCCTTGACCACGGCAACCGCGTGCAACAATGCGCTCACCGGAGCGGGTGCCACCATGGCCTGTGGTAACCAGCCATGCAGGGGCACCAGCGCAGCCTTGACGCCAAGGCCGACAATCATCAGGCCAAAGGCGATGCGCAGACTCAACGCATGCTCGTCGGCAAGGCTTGTGAGATAACCACCCGGGACAAAATCCGGCGTGCCGGCGATGGAGTGCAGCAAGGCAATCCCCATCAACAGAACAGTGCCGCCGCCCAGGGTATAGGCAAGATACACCCTGCCCGCGCGCAAGGCTTCCGGCGTCCCCCGGTGCACCACCAGCGGGAAGGTGGCCAGCGTCAGCAGTTCATAGAACAACAGAAAAGTGATCATGTTGCCGGCCAGCGCCACGCCCACGGTAGCGCTGACACAGAGGCTGAAGTAACCGAAAAAGCGCGAGCGCAGTGGTGAGTTTTCCAGGTAACCAATAGCGTAAATAGTGGTCATTAACCAGAGCACAGAGGACAGCGCGATAAACTGCAGCGCCAGCGCATCACCGCGCAGCACCAGCTCGGCACCCGGCAGAAACGCAATGGCAAACCGGAACTCGAACCCCCGACTGACACCGGCCAGCATCAGTGCCACCAGCAGCAGTTTTACAGTGACACCTGTCATGTTCAGGATAATACGCCTGCGCGCGGCGGCTTCCGGTGTGGCGAAAATCAGCAGCCCCGGAATCAGGGAGCTGAGAATGATCAATACCGGCAATAGGGTGGTCCAGCTCAGCGTCATACCGGACCTCCCGCCAGTAACCGGATCAGCCATTCACCGGACAGTGCCATGCCCCAGACCATCAGCGCCGGCAACAGGGCCAGCCAGTGGCCGACCCGATCGGGATTGATATCAAGCGGATTGATCTGGGCACGGTCAAATGAAATGGCGACTATGCGGAAAATGTAAGCGGCTGACACCAGTGTGCCCAGCAGCACCCCCATGGCCCAGGGCCAGTTGCCGGGCTCACTCAGTATCGGTTCCAGCAGCACCCACTTGGCGAGAAAACCACCGCTGGGCGGCAGGCCGATGAGACTGCCACCGGCGACGGCGAACGCGAACATGGCCACCGGGACGGTCTGGGTGGCACCGCGCAGACCGTCAACGCGTTTGGTACCGAGACTCGACTGCATTTCACCGGCGGCCAGAAACAATGAGGCTTTGGCCAGTCCGTGGGCAATGACAAACAGCCACAGCGCAATGTGCATTTGCGGCAATTGCCAGGTCAGCAACAGGCCCAGCGCCATCAGTGCGTACCCCAGTTGTGCCACGGTCGAATAGGCCACCAGCGTTTTGATGTGAGGGCTACGCATGGCGGACAGGCCACCGGCGGTCAGGGCGATCATGCCGGCGATGGCCAGCACCGGACCAATTTGTTGCGCCAGGGTCGGAGGCGCCACCTCGCTCCATAATACCCAGAGAATGAAAAGCGGCCCTTTCACCACCAGTCCGGACAGCAGTGCGCTGACCGCAGTCGGTGCACTGGCATGGGCCGGCGGCAACCACAGGTGCAGCGGCCACAACGCGGCCTTCAGCATCAGACCGGTGGTCATCAACAACAGGGCGAGGCGGGTAATGACATCGGCTTGTGTGCGCGGCGCCAGCAACAGCACGTCGAGTTCACCGTAGCGACCATACAGCAACGCCACGCCCAGCAGATAAAACAGCGAGGCCGCCAGCGACAGGATCAGATAATTGGCCGCCGGTTTGTAGGCCTTGGGTCCGGCCAGCGCCACCATCGCCACCGCAGTGAGGCCAAGCAGCTCCAGCGTGATGTACAGATTGAAGAGGTCGGCAGATAACCACAGGGCGGCTAGCGAGCCATGCAGGAAACAACTCAGTGCCCAATAGTCGCGCTTGATGCCATCGCGGCTGAGGCCGGCATAAAGTCCGATGAGCAGATGCATCAGGGCGGTAAAGACCAGCAGCAGGGCGCTCAGTGAACTGAGTCGCAGCCGGATGGCCAGCCCGGTCTCCCAGCCGCCCAGGTTCAGCATGATGTCGGCGCCGGCGGCCGCCGCTTCCTGCAGTGCAAACCAGGCCGCGACCAGACTGGCGACGGTGCTGACAATGACAATAAAGCCGGTTGTGCGTGTGCGTAGCGCGCGACCGCTCAATAGCAGCAACAGGCCGCAGAACAGAGGGATGGCAAGGCTGAGCAACGCGAAGTTCATGGTTTCCTGTTGCCCCCGCCGCTGTCGGTTTTATCGTTCTTGCTGCCGGCGATGATCAGGCGCAGCGCGAATGCGGTGGCGCTGATCGCAACGACCAGCCCGGTGACGACCAGGGCGTGCAATACCGGGTCGGGCACTTCGCTGCGCCGGGCCAGGCTGACCATAACCAGAAACGTACCGGCGCCCATCAGGTTGACGGCGATCAGGCGTCGTATCGGATCATACAAGGTCATCAGGCCATGCAGTGACAGCAAAAACACCGCTATGCCCAGCGTCAGGTATAACTCAATAGCATTCATGAGCGCAGATCCTCCTGTTCACCAATGACCAGCAGGCTCAGCGTGATGGCGATGGACAGGGTGGCAAAGATCTCGATGCTGATAATGAGCAGGCCACTGTAGGCGCCGGGATAGGTCAGCCAGCCGTCGCCCCAGATGGCGGTGGCAGCAGCCACGGCAAGGAAGAACAACGCCCCTGCCACCACCGACAAGCGCAGCCATAGCGATGACCAGCGCAGGGGAGGCAGCAGCCCGGTCAGGCGCAGAATAACGGCGGCAGCAGCCAGCAGTGAGCCGGCCTGAAAGGCACCACCGGGCGCGCTGGAACCGCGCCACAACAGGTAGCCGCCGGTGACCACCAGTAATGGCGCCAGCACCCGCGTCCAGGCCGACATCAGGGTCATACTTTCAGGCCAGCTTGCGGTGGTGGCGCTGTCGTCTGACTGGCCGGAGGGGAACAGTTGCCGCAGACCGCCGAGGGCAAACAGCAATACCAGAAGTTCCAGCAGGGTGTCCCAGGCACGGAAATTGAGCAGCACAGCGGTCACCGGGTGTTCAACGCCGCTTTCCGGCACAGCGGCATCGGCCAGTGTGCGCAGGCGCGGTGTCAGGTCGCTTTCAGTGTCCAGCAGGCCGGCATTGAACAGGGAGTCGTCATACAGCAAGTGAACAAGAAACATCAGGCTGGCTACCACGGTGAACCCCAGCGCGCCCCAATAACTGGCAGTTCTGTAGTCCTGATGCAGTTCGTCGGGCAGGGCGCGGGCGGCGTGCATCAGCAGTACGCCGGTAAGACCGGCACCGATGGCGGCTTCGGCCAGCGCCAGGTCGGGGGCATCCAGTCGTGCCCAGATCAGGGCAACCACCACGCCAAAGGCAATAAACAGCGTCATGGCATCGGAGCGCTGGGGCGCGTACAGGGCTCCCCAGGCCATGATCAGCAACAGCAGGCTCAGGGTCAGGTCGGGCAGCAGCTCAGGCGTCATCGGACTCTCCAGTCTGGTGCCCGTCACCGCCGTGGCGACCCTCTTCCTGTTCCAGGTTGAAGCGTGCCAGCAGCTGACAGTTGACGGCACCTGACGCCATTACCAGCATCCAGACCAGCAACAATATCAGGCAGCTGCGCCAGGACGGATCCAGTAGCGCCAGTCCCAGGGCCAGCAGACCCAGGCCGAGGGTATCGGTTTTGGTGACTGCGTGCAGACGGCTGTAGAGGTCGGGAAAGCGCAACAGGCCCAGCGCTGCGGTAACAAAAAACGCGCTTCCGGCCAGCATGAAGCTCCACCCCAGGACGTCGGTGATGGTGTTGATCATACCCGTCTCCTCAACATCTGCACCATCGCCATGGTAATCACCGCTGCCAGCAACGCCAGCACCAGTGCAACATCCCGCCAGATGGGGTTGTGCTGCCACTGCGCCAGCAGCAACAGGAATGCGATGCCGGTATTGCTCAGCATTTGCAGGCCCAGCAGGCGATCAGCGATGCTCGATGAGTGAGCCATGCGCCAGAATCCGGCCAGCGCGGTCAGCAGAATAAGGCTGGTCAGCCACATCATGATGCGGCCTCCCCGGGAGGGAATAAACGCTCAAGGTGGGTTTCCAGGCGACCAATATCGCGCTGCCAGTCGCTGCGGGTATCCAGCGAGTGCACTCGCATGATGTCGCCGTCGATACGCGCAGCCAGTGTGCCGGGCAACAGACCGGTAGTCGCCGACAGCAGCAGATGTGCTGATTCAGAGGTCCCCTGCAGCCGGTGTTCTACCCAGCCGGGCTCGACATCGGGCTTGCGTCCCAGGGTGCGCCGGGCGACATCGATGCCACCCACCAGCATGCGGCTGAGGAAAAACAGCACGAATCCGGGCAGGTAACGCCATGATATCCGGGGCAGTTTCAGTTCCGTCGACAAGGCACAGATCACCGCCAGCGCGATCACAACCACGCCGAAGCCCCAGCCCTCGTTATTGCTGAGCACCAGCCAGAGCACTGCATATGTAGTGCCCATCACCGCCACCGTGACCAGGCGTTGATGTCCGGATTCAGGTCTTGCCACAAAAACTCCCTTTGTTTCTGATTCGCGACCCCCCTGATATCTGGAGCAGTATCCGCGAAGGTACCGGTAAGGCAGGGTGCTGACAAGCCATGTTAACAAAGTTACAGTGTCTGGCGTGTATCGGATAGAATGTCAGTCAAACGTCCAGCAAAAGACCAATTGATGTCGGAATTCAACAAGCGCTGGCTCGCCGAAGCGGTGAGGCGGGACAGAGCGGACACACGAGACGAGGCGGCCGAAAGGCATGCCCGGAGCCTGGCAGGGGACGCTGAGCAGCGGATTCTGGCGTGGGCAGCGTTTATCGCGGCACGCGATGGGCTTGAGGACCGGGTCTGGCGCTGGCGGCAGAGTGCTGTCTGGGCCTTGCTGGCGCTGCTGGTCTTCGGCCTGCTTACCGGGTTCACCGCCGCCCTGGCGGTGCTGGGTGACAGCCAGTCCCCGGTCAATGTTATCTGGGCGCTGGGCAGCCTGCTGGGTATCAACCTTCTGCTCCTGCTGATCTGGCTGCTGAGTTTCAGCGTCAATGCCCAGGGCGGTTCACTGGGTCGCCTCTGGTATACCATCACCGTCGCTTTTCAGAAACGTTTCCAGAATAACAGCAGCGCCGCGGCAATAACCCAGGCGTTTAATACCCTGATGGCGCAGGGCGGGTTAAGCCGGTGGTGGTTGAGTGTGGTTAGCCATCTGAGCTGGTTGTGCATCATGATCGGCGTGATGACCGGCCTGATGCTGGCGCTGGCGCTGCGCAGCTACGTGTTTGTATGGGAGACCACCATCCTGCCCACTTCGGTGTTTGTTGCCGTGGTCGAAGCGTTGGGTGTTCTGCCCGGGCTGCTGGGATTTGCCGCGCCCGCCTCCGACGCCATCGTCGCCAGCGGCTCGCAGGCCGACCTGATCACCGCCGGGCAGGACGACCTGGCGCGCCGGGCCTGGGCTTCGTGGCTGACCGGTTGCGTCCTGGTATACGGCATCCTGCCCCGGCTGCTCCTTGCCGTGGCATGCTGGCTTCGTCTGGCGCTGGGAATGCGCAACGTCCGTCTGCAGACCAGTTCGCTGGCCTGGGTGGCGCTGGCCACGCGGCTGCTGCCCGACAGCGAGCAGGGCGGCGTCACCGATCCCGCCCCCGCTGCCCTGCCATCGTTCAAGCGCCGGGTGCGCAAGGGGCGTGCCGGCGAAGCCAGATTGCTGATCGGCCTGGAGATTGCCAGTGATCTGCGCTGGCCGCCCGCAGGCCTGGCCGACCGCGTACAAACCCATTTGGTGGACAGTCGTCAGCAGCGCGAATACGTGCTGGAACAACTCAGCGTCGACCCGCCGCAAAAACTGCTGCTGGCCTGTTCTGCAGCGCAGTCGCCGGATCGGGGCAGTCTGCACTGGCTGGCTGAGGCCGCCAGCCAGACCTCCGCGGTGGCAGTCTGGCTGATGGGAGCTGATCAGGCTTCGGCCGAACGTCTCGCTATCTGGCGTCAGTCCCTGCTCGAGATGGGCATCGCCGAACAGACCTTATTCGACGAAAATGACAAGGCACTGGCCTGGCTGGGGGATGCATCCTGATGTCGATTGACGTGAAAGCTGTTGCCGAGCCGTTGCGGGTGACGGTGGCCGGTCATACCAATACCGGTAAAACCTCACTGCTGCGCACATTGACGCGCGATGCCCGCTTTGGTGAGGTATCAGGCCGGCCGGGTACCACCCGTCATGTGGAAGCAGCCCGCCTGCTGGTCAATGGCAAGGTGCTACTGGAGTTGTATGACACGCCCGGTATCGAAGAACCCATTGACCTGCTGGCATTGCTGATTGAACAAGCGGGCAAGGCTGGCAACGAGGACGGCCGCACGCGTATTCGCCGGTTCCTGGAGTCCGCGCCGGCGCAAGACCGTTATGACCAGGAAGCCAAGGTATTGCGGCAACTGATGAAAAGTGACGCCGCCTTTTACGTGCTGGACGCCCGCGATCCGGTGCTCGCCAAGCACCGTGATGAACTGGAAATTCTGCGTCTGTGCGGTGTGCCGCTGCTGCCCTTGCTCAATTTTGTGGCTGATCCTGCCGCGCGCGAGGACGAGTGGCGCGATGCGCTGGCAGGTCTGGGGCTGCATGCCATTGTGCGGTTTGATACCGTCGCCCCGACACAGGATGGTGAGCGTTTACTGTACACCAAGCTCGCCAATTTGCTGGATGCACACAGCAATACCCTGAATGCACTGATTGCCAGTCACGCTGAGGATGCCCGGCAACGCCATCAGTCGGCGCTGACGCTGATAGCCGAAATGCTGATCGAAGTGGCCGCCTTGCAGCATCGTGTTAGTTCGCTGGACGCGACTGTGCTCGACAAGGCGTCGTCGCAACTCAATGATCGGGTGCGCGCGCGTGAGCAGGCCGGGGTAGAACGTCTGCTAAGCCTGTACCGCTTCTATCCGGATGACCTCGAGAGCGCCGCCTTGCCCCTGGTCGAAGGCCGCTGGCAGCAGGATCTGTTTGATCCTTACACACTGCAGGCAATGGGACTGAAAGTGGGCAGCGGGGCGGCAGCAGGCGCGGCTGCGGGTGTGGGCGTAGACCTGCTGGTTGGCGGTATCACGCTGGGCGTGGCGGCCGCCATCGGCGCCCTGCTGGGCGGGGGGCTGCAAACCCTGCGGCACTACGGCAGCAATCTGATGGGCCTGATTTCCGGCGAAAAAATACTGCGCATTGATGACAATATTCTGCGCGCGCTGGCAGCCCGGCAATGCCAGTTGCTGAAGGCACTGGAGATGCGCGGTCACGGAGCGCAGCACAAGATCATCGCCGCTGATGCGGCGGAAACCGTTTTTGACGGTAAGCGTTTACCGGCGCCCTTGCGTCAGGCAAGGGCCAACCCGGAATGGGTGTCAGCCAAGCCATCGTTCGATTTCGAAGACCGGCGTCAGGCAGCGCTGGATGAACTGGTGACTATTCTGGCAGCCAGGACCCAAACCACCACAACAACAAATACAGACAACACGAATCAGAAACCCAGGGAGATAACATGAAACTCGAATCACTTGCCTTGCATCATGGCTACGAATCGGAAGCCACCACCAAGGCCGCCGCTGTGCCCATCTACCAGACCACCTCCTATACCTTCGACAATACCCAGCATGGTGCTGATCTGTTCGACCTGAAGGTGCCGGGTAATATCTACAGCCGCATCATGAACCCGACCAACGCTGTGCTCGAACAGCGCCTGGCAGAAATGGAAGGTGGCATCGGCGCGCTGGCACTGGCCTCGGGCATGGCCGCAATCACCTACGCGATTCAGTGCATCGCCCGCGCCGGCGACAATATCGTCAGCACCAGTCAGCTTTATGGGGGCACGTATAACCTGTTTGCGCACACCCTGCCGACGCAGGGTGTCGACGTGCGCATGGCCTCGTTTGATGACTTTGACGAGCTGGAAAAACTGATCGATGACAATACCAAAGCCGTGTTCTGTGAATCGATCGGCAACCCTGCGGGCAATGTCGTGGATATCAGCCGCCTGGCCGACATCGCGCATCGCCATGGCGTGCCCCTGATTGTGGACAACACGGTGGCCACGCCTTACCTGTGTCGTGTGTTTGATCACGGCGCCGATATCGTGGTGCACTCGCTGACCAAATATATTGGTGGTCACGGCACCACGGTCGGCGGCATCATCATTGATTCGGGCAAGTTTGACTGGGTGGCCAACAAAAAACGTTTCCCGATGCTGAACGAGCCGGATCCGTCTTACCATGGCGTGGTGTATACCGAAGCACTGGGCGAAGCCGCATACATTGGCCGTTGTCGTGTGGTGCCGTTGCGCAATACCGGTGCCGCGCTGTCGGCGCACAGCGCATTTCTGATTCTGCAAGGTCTGGAAACGCTCGGTCTGCGTATAGACAGGCATTGTGAAAATGCACTGACGGTAGCAAAACACCTGCAGCAACATCCGAAAGTGGCGTGGGTCAATTATGCCGGTCTGGAAGACAGTCCTTACCGCGAGGTGTGCCAGAAGATTTGTGGTGGCCGCGCCTCGGGCATCCTGAGTTTTGGTATTAACGGGGGGCTTGCCGCCGGCGCGCAGTTTATCGACGCGCTGCAGATGATTCTGCGCCTGGTCAATATCGGTGATGCCAAGTCTTTGGCGTGTCACCCGGCCAGCACCACGCACCGGCAGTTGAATCCGGCAGAACTGGCGCGGGCCGGTGTCAGTGAAGATCTGGTGCGCATCTCTGTGGGTATTGAGCACATTGACGACATCCTGGCGGATATCGATCAGGCACTGGCCAAGGTGTCGGCCTGAGCCATGACGGAGCCAGAGCAGGGGCCTGACCAGCCGTCGAAACCGCCGCTGCTGCGCGATAGCAAGGTGCATATGACGGCGTTTGCGGCAGGGTTTATCGTCGCCAGCGCCATTGCCTTTATCAGCGGCAACCCGGTGGCCTGGGCGTCGCTGACGTATTTCGTGTTGGGCTGGCCGGTGATGTGCGCGATGGTGTACTGGCTGGCGCGGAAGTTCCCGCACAACAGCTGGCGCTGGACCATGAGCATGATGCTGGGTCAGGTGTTTTCATCAATATTTTTTGGCAATGCCAGTTTTGTGCTGCAGGCCATGTTGTTCGTCACGCTGCTGTCGGCACCACAGTTTGGTGCCGGCGTGCTGGGAGCCAGAGCCGGTCTCGCCACACGCGCAGCGGCCGGCAACAGCACTGACACAAACGGCACAGACACAAACAGCACAGACAAAAGCCCCACCACTGAAGCAACAGATTCACAGGACCGATTATGAAATTTCAAGGCAGTCCCGGTTTTACCCATGCCCAGCAAGACCGCATAGGGGTGTTGATCACCAATCTGGGGACACCTGACGCGCCAACGCCGTCGGCGCTGCACCGTTATCTGAAACAGTTTCTCTGGGACCCGCGCGTGGTGGAAGTGCCCAGGCCAATATGGTGGCTGATCCTGAACGGCGTGATTCTTAATATCCGCCCGCGGCGCTCGGCGAAATCCTATGCCACCGTGTTTACCGACGAAGGCTCACCGTTGCTGTTTCATACCCGTCACCAGGCGGGGGCACTGGCAAAGGCACTGCAGTCGCGCGGTCATGAGGGACTGGTGGTGGACTTTGCCATGCGTTACGGCAATCCGTCGATTCCGTCAGTGCTGGAGAACATGATGCAACAGGGTGTGCGCAAGCTGCTGGTGTTGCCCTTGTACCCGCAGTACTCCGCTTCCACCACGGCGTCCACATTCGACGCCATCAGTGCCGATTTCACCAAGCGCCGTCTGTTACCGGAACTGCGTTTTGTTAATCACTACCACGACTTTGCGCCATTCATTGCGGCGGCAGCCGAGCGCATCAAGGCCCACTGGGCGGAACACGGCCGCGCTGACAAACTGATGCTGTCCTATCATGGCGTGCCGAAAAAATACCTGCTCAATGGCGACCCCTACCACTGCGAGTGCCACAAGACGTCGCGTCTGCTGGCAGAAGCACTGGAGCTGAAAGAGGGCGAGTGGATGACCACTTTCCAGTCGCGCTTTGGTCGCGAAGAGTGGCTCAAGCCCTACACGGATGAAACCCTGAAGGCATTGCCGGGGCAGGGCGTCAAGTCAGTGCAGGTGTTCTGCCCGGGCTTCTCCGCCGACTGTCTGGAAACCATCGAAGAAATCGGCGAGGAAAACCGGGAGTACTTTGAGCATGCCGGTGGTGAGCGTTATGAATATATCAGCGCCCTCAATGACCGGCCGGAACACATCAGCGCATTGGCTGATCTGGTGCAACTGCACATGTCCGGCTGGGAAACACCCCAGGCCGATCCGCAGCGCCAGGAGCGCGCCCGCGCCAAGGGTGCTGAAAAGTAGCAGGCGCTTTGTCAAGGCGTTGCGCGACAAACCCCGATGCATCACTGCAACTCAACAACGGGTCAATGCGTGCCACCAGCCCGTAAAAAAGCAAAGGGGGTGTGCAGACCCGGCTCTGCACACCCCCTTTGCTTTTGATCCACTACAGTTATCCGCATGACCCGTTGTTGAGTTGCGGCCAACTGTCACCTGCTTATTGCGCAGTCGCCGATTCGGCCTCAAGCCACTCGTTCAGGTCGATGATGTCCTGCGGCGTCAGCACCCCCGCAGTACGCTTAAGCTGAAGCGTATCAAGCACATAGTTGTAACGCGCATCGGCATAGTTGCGCAACGCCCCGAACAGCTGCTGACGCGCCTGCAACACATCAACAATATTGCGTGTGCCGACTTCGTAACCTGCTTCAATGGCGTTCAGCGCCGCTTCGGCTGACACAATCGCCTGCTGTCGCTGTGCAATCACCAGCGCGTCGGTATTCACGCTGCGGTAAGCATTGCGGATATCCTGAGTCGTGGTGCGGCGGACCAGGTTAGCCTGTTCCTGCTGCGCCACCAGGTCGTATTCGGCCTGCTGACGGCGTGCGGTCAGGGCATGACCGGTGTACAGCGGAATACTGACGGACACCCCGATGCTGACACCTTCAATGGCACCCACCGCGCGCTGACTGCCATCGGTGCCCTGGCCGCTGTTGGTTTCGCTGTTGGAGTAGCCGCCCTGCAGACTGACCGTGGGCCAGCGCTCGCTGCTGCGTGCCTTGGCGATCCGGGACTGCGCTTCCACACTGTAACGGGCTGCGAGCAACTGCGGGTTGTTGTTCAGCGCTTCATTCACCCAGGTTTCCATGCTGCCGTCAGCTTCCTCAATCGGGAAATCTTCGCTCAATACATCGATGTTCGGATGCGGCTGGCCGGTGATCGCTTCCAGCGCTTCATAGGCGCTGGCCACGGCATCTTCGGCCAGGATCGTGTTGTTGCGTGCCAGGTCGTATACCGCCTGTGCCTCGTACACCTCGGTGATGGCTACCAGGCCGACTTCTTCACGCTGTTGGGTGCGCTCGAATTCGCGCTGCGAGGCTTCCTCTTCCTGGCGGCGGGTATCCAGCTGGTCGATGTTGCGCAGCACATCAAAATAGGCGGCAGCCACCCGGATAATCAAGGCCTGTTCCTGCGCGGCAAAGTTGTAAAGCCGCGCCTGGTCAGCTTCCTTGGCGCCCTGATAACTGTACCAGTTAGGCAAGTTAAGCAGAGATTGACTGATATTGAGGCCGTATCGCGTTGACTCTTGATTCAGGTCGGTGAGGTCCACCACACCTTCAAGGCCTGCCGCCTGTCGCTGTTCGGAGAAGTTGGCGCTGGCTTGTGGTAACAGGCTGGAGCGTGCCAGAGTCAGTTGTTGCTGGCCGGAGCGTAATTGGGCCTGGGCCTGGCGCAGAGTCGGGTCGTTGCGCATGGCCAGCTCCAGAATACTCACCAGGTCATCGGCCAGCGCGGGTTGCGCGGATACGAGCAGTCCGGCTGCGAGGGCCAGTGTGCGGGAAAAACGTCGCATAATCAGAAATCCTGTCAGATCCATCGTTGACTGAAACTATTAATGTCTGCAGGGCACGCAGACCATGGTTGTACGGTTGTTTTCGCAATATCTGTCGACTTAAGTCCGCAGACGTCTGCCGCTGGGTGTTGGCAAAAAACGGACAGTCTGGCTGGTATAGTCGGCATTCTACACAGTGTTACGAATGGAGCCAAACAGCGGATGGCTGAAACGCCTGACTGCAGCAAAGGGATTCCGTCAGCTGCGATGGATTCAGGCGCCAGATTGGCTCCGGCGGTAACACTTTGTCCGTGTTTAAGGCATAATATGTTGTTGTTATTCACGCCTGCAATCAAACCCTGTAACCCGGGTCTGTAACGCAGGCCAGACTTAGGATAGAGCAATGAGCGCCAAGCCAGAACACTTTCTCGACAGAATTACCGAACTGGACGACAGAACCCGCTATGAGTTCAGCAGTTCCGGTAAAGTTTACGTGCAGGGAAGCCGTGCTGACATTCAGGTGCCGATGCGAGAAATTCGCCAGGCCGACACCCTGACCGAAAAAGGCCGGGAAGTGAACCCGCCGATCCGGGTCTATGATACCTCCGGTCCGTACTCCGATCCGGCCGCGCACGTTGATCTGCGTACCGGGTTGCCGGCGATTCGCGCGCCCTGGATCGAGGAGCGCGGCGACACGGAATTGCTGACCGGCGTCAGTTCCGAATTCGGCCGCCAGCGCCAGAACGATGTGCAGACCGCACACCTGCGCTTTGAGCACCTGCACAAGCCGCGCCGCGCCAAGGCCGGTGCCAATGTGACGCAGCTGCATTACGCGCGCCGGGGCATCATCACGCCGGAAATGGAATTTATTGCCATCCGCGAGAACATGAGTATTGCGCAGATGCGCGAGCAGCAATTGACCGGCAAGGGCGATGTCACCGACCTGGGCTTCCAGCACCCGGGTCAGTCCTTCGGCGCCGCCATTCCGAAAGAGATCACGCCGGAGTTTGTGCGTGAGGAAGTTGCCCGCGGCCGGGCCATCATCCCGATGAACATCAACCACCCGGAAATTGAACCGATGATTATCGGCCGCAACTTCCTGGTGAAAGTGAACGCCAATATCGGTAACTCGGCGGTGACCTCCTCTATCGAAGAAGAAGTCGAGAAACTGGCCTGGTCAGCGCGCTGGGGCGGCGACACCGTGATGGATCTGTCCACCGGCAAGAACATTCACGAAACCCGCGAATGGATCATCCGTAACTCCATGCTGCCCATTGGTACGGTGCCGATTTATCAGGCGCTGGAGAAAGTCGGCGGCGTGGCCGAAGACCTGACCTGGGAAATTTTCCGCGACACATTGATCGAACAGGCCGAGCAGGGTGTGGACTACTTCACAATCCACGCCGGCGTGCTGCTGCGCTACGTGCCACTGACCGCCAAGCGTGTCACCGGCATTGTGTCCCGTGGTGGTTCCATCATGGCGAAGTGGTGTCTGTCGCACCATAAGGAAAGTTTCCTGTACACGCATTTCGAAGACATCTGCGAAATCATGAAAGCCTACGACGTGTCTTTCTCGCTGGGTGACGGTCTGCGTCCCGGCTCCATTGCCGACGCCAACGATGCCGCGCAGTTTGCCGAGCTGGAAACCCTGGGTGAGCTGACCAAGATTGCCTGGAAGCATGACGTGCAGTGCATGATCGAAGGTCCGGGTCACGTGCCCATGCACATGATCAAGGAAAACATGGACAAGCAGCTCGAGGTTTGTGACGAAGCACCGTTCTATACCCTGGGGCCACTGACCACCGATATCGCACCGGGTTACGACCACATTACCTCTGGTATCGGCGCCGCCATGATCGGCTGGTTCGGTTGTGCCATGCTGTGCTACGTGACTCCCAAGGAGCACCTGGGCCTGCCGGACAAGCAGGACGTCAAGGAAGGCCTGATGGCGTACAAGATCGCGGCGCATGCTGCGGATCTGGCCAAAGGTCATCCGGGCGCGCAGTTGCGTGACAATGCACTGTCCAAGGCGCGCTTCGAGTTCCGCTGGGACGACCAGTTCAATCTGGGGCTGGATCCGGACACGGCTCGGGCCTATCACGATGAGACGTTGCCCAAAGAGTCGGGTAAAGTTGCGCACTTCTGTTCCATGTGCGGACCGAAGTTCTGCTCCATGAAGATCAGCCAGGAAGTACGTGACTTCGCCGCTGCCCAGGAAGACGCCAATGGTGTCGGTGTGGTGGATGTCGACGCCGGCATGGAGAAGATGGCCGAGGAGTACAACAAAACCGGCCGCCAGCTCTATCACAAGGTGTGATCAGTTCCGGCCCCGGTATCAGACAATAAATGAACAAGAGTGTTAGAGCATGACGGATATAAAAGCAGACGATTTGAACATCGAGTCCATCGAGACACTGATGACACCGCAACAGCTCAAGGCCGACCTGCCCTTGCAGGGCGAGGCACTGGCGTCGGTGCGCGATGCGCGACAGAGCATTTTTAACATTCTGGACCGCAAGGACCCGCGTCTGTTTGTGGTGGTGGGACCGTGCTCGATTCACGATCCGGAAGCGGCGCTGGATTACGCCAAACGTCTGAAAGTGCTGGCCGACGAGGTCAAAGACACTATTTATCTGGTCATGCGTGTGTACTTCGAAAAGCCGCGGACTTCGGTGGGCTGGAAAGGTCTGATCAACGATCCGTTTATGGATGACACATTCCAGATTGAAGAAGGTCTGCGTATGGGTCGCAAGTTGTTGCTGGATATCGTGGGCATGGGCCTGCCGGCATCAACCGAGGCGTTGGACCCGATTTCTCCGCAGTATCTGCAGGATCTGATTTCCTGGTCGGCGATCGGTGCGCGCACCACCGAATCACAAACCCACCGTGAGATGTCCAGTGGTCTGTCATCGGCCGTGGGCTTCAAGAACGGGACGGACGGTGGTCTGACGGTGGCGGTGAATGCCATGCAGTCGGTCAGTCATCCGCACCGTTTTCTGGGTATCAGCAAGGAAGGTCAGGTCGCCGTGGTGAAGACCAAGGGCAACCCGTACGCGCATGTGGTTCTGCGTGGTGGCAACGCCGGTCCGAACTATGATTCGGTGCACGTGGCACAGGCGGAAGAAGCGTTGACCAAAGGTGGCGTCAACACCAACATCATGATCGATTGCAGCCACGCCAACTCCAACAAGGATCCGTCGATCCAGTCGCTGGTGTTGAAAGACGTGACGCATCAGATCCTGGAAGGCAATCAGTCCATTATTGGTCTGATGCTGGAGAGCAACATCAATTTCGGCAATCAGAAGATCCCCAAGGACCTGAGCGAGCTGCAATACGGCGTATCCGTCACCGATGCCTGCATCGACTGGGCGGAAACCGAACGCAGCATCAGGGAAATGGCTGCCAAACTGAAAGACGTGCTGCCAGCCCGCAAATCCTGAAGGCGTACCATTCGTTCTGGGCGAATGAAACAGCCCTGAGCGAATAAAACAGCCCTGAGCCTGTGTGGTAGCCGGTGAAATACGAAGGACAATAAAGACGCCAACGGCGTCGTCCTGAGTGCTTTACCGGCTGGCGCGCAGGATCAATGCGTCGTCACATCACATATTGCTGACAAAACCCAATGCCACGCCCGGCTCCGTTTCAGCGCGCCCCTGGGCGACCCAGTCCTGTAACCACGGGTCAGCCAGCAGGGTATCGGCATAGTGCTGAGCTTCGGCGCTTAACACCGCACCGTAAGACCGGAAGGCGATCGCCATCGGCGCGAACATGCAGTCGGCGATCGAATAACGGCCAAACAGATACTCTCCACCCGCGCCGTGTTTACGCCGGCAGCAGCTCCAGATCGCATCAATGCGGGCAATCTCATCGGCAATGGCGTCAGACACAAACAGGTCGACATTGGCCTTGCAGTTCATCGGCCAGTCTTTTTTCAGATGCGGAAACTCCGCGTGCATCTCGGCGCACACCGAACGGGCCGTGGCACGCTTGCGCGGGCTGGCGGGCCAGCCTCTACCGTCGAGCATGGCCTCGGAGATATATTCGCAGATAGCCAGCGAATCCCACACCGTGGTTTCATGATGCAACAGCGCCGGTACTTTGAGCGATGGCGACAGCGGGCCGAGTTTTTCCGCGGTATTGCTTTGATACAGGCCGACACTGACTTCTTCAAAAGCAATATCAAAGTGCTTGAGTAACAGCCAGGGCCGCAGGGACCAGGATGAAAAGTTCTTGTTGCCAATGACCAGTCGGGTGCCGCTCATCTGTGTTGTCTCCGCTGTTTGGGCTCTTGTTCGTTGCCTTGTTTGTTGTCCGGTTACTGAATTAGACACGAGGTTTATTGCCACGGCAGGGATAAAGCAGGGCTTTGTCCTGACTAAATATGTCAGAATGGTGGCAACCGGGGTATGACGGTGGTGGCGGGCTTTAAACGTCAGATAATTCAGGTATATTCAGCGCACACAGCCATGGTGTCAGCATGGCAGCTGATGGTAGGGAAGGTGATTTATGGCGCGACGTATTGCGATTGTGGAGGATGAGGCGGCCATCCGGGAGAATTACGCCGATGTGCTGCGCAAGCAGGGCTACGAGGTGCAGACCTTCGCCAATCGTCGTGAGGCGATGAAGTCCTTTGACCTGCGTCTGCCCAATCTGGCGATCATTGATATTGGTCTGGAAAACGAGATTGATGGGGGCTTCACCCTGTGCCAGAGCCTGCGGTCGATGTCGGAAACCCTGCCGATTATTTTTCTGACCGCGCGTGACAACGACTTCGACACCGTCAGCGGCTTGCGCATGGGTGCCGACGATTATCTGACCAAGGATATCAGTCTGCCGCATCTGTCAGCACGCATCGCCGCGCTGTTTCGTCGCCAGGACGCACTGAACCTGCCAACGTCACCGGAGAACCTGTTGCAGCGCGACAAACTGGTGCTCGATATCGGCCGTCTGACCATCCAGTGGGACGGCGCACCGGTACCGCTGACTGTCACCGAGTTCTGGATGGTGCACGCGTTGGTGAAGTTTCCCGGTCACGTCAAAAGCCGTCAGGTGTTGATGCAGGAATCAAAGATCTTTGTTGATGGCAGCACCATTACCTCACACGTCAAACGCATCCGCCGCAAGTTTATCCAGGTCGATGCCGACTTTGACTGCATCGAAACCGTGTACGGCATGGGTTACCGCTGGAACACGCCGGTGACTGCCGACAACTGATCACGGGATCACGCATGGCCGGGGCTTTTAAAAATCCGTTTGGTATCCGCTCGAAACTGGTGTTCCTGTCCAGCTTTTTGCTGGTCATTCCGTGGCTGGGTTACCAGTATATTCTGGAGATGGAAGATTATCTGCGCCGCGGCCAGGAACAGGTGGTACTGGGCACTGCGCGGGCGCTGGCAACAGCGCTGAATGAACGGCCGGAGCTGTTTGACGAAGGCACCTTCAGCCCAACCCGGCGCAGCGAAAACCTGTACGTGTATCCGATTTATTCGCCGCTGTCGCTGGACGATCTGACCCTGGCCGACTGGAGCGACTACCAGCGCTATGAGCTGTCTTATGGCCGTGCCAATACCATCGCCACACAGCTCAATCCGCAAAGTGAATTTTCCCGCTACTACCACAACGATGAGTCGCTGAACTTCAAACTGCTGGTGGGCGAACACAACCGCTATCTGTACGCCTACCTCAAGGTGGTGGATAACAGCATTGTCTATCGCGCCCCCGACAGCCTGAGCATTCATCGCAGCGACTTCCTGCAGGTGTCGATGGTGACCCGCGACAATCAGTTGCAGCGTTATGTGATCTCGCCGCGCGGTCCGGAATTTATATATGCCTACGAGATCGGTGATGACCTGCGCGACATCGGCGCGCTGACCCACGAAGAGCGTATCAGCGGGCAATGGTATGAAACCGAAGACGGCTACATCGTGGAAATGCGCATGCCGCTGACCATGCTGGGCGACAAGATGGGCCTCGCCATTTATGACGTCGACAGCCCGGACGCGCGCAATGTCACTGCGGTGGTGGCGACCTCGGCGGTCAACAATCCCCAGCGTCTGGGTTCGCTGCTGCGCCCGACGCCAGAAATAGACAAGATCGTGGAAGGCATGGGCCATACCAATTCGCGCATACAGGTGGTGGACCGGGGCAGCCGGGTGCTGCTGAGCGTGGGCGATATTCAATCGGCGGGCGGGCTGAGCATTGCGCCGGAACCGGATGTGGAGTCAGGCAACAAGTACTGGCGCTATGTTGAAGACAATATCCTGCACCCGATGTACTACCGGGTACTGACCAAACCTTCCAATGACTTTATCGACGACCTGTACATCGGCAGTACGCTGGCCGGTGCGCACCTGAGCGCGGCGCTTGACGGCCAGCCACGCACCCAGTTCCGCTCCATAGATGAAAACCAGACCCGGATTCTGGAAGCGGCCTATCCCATCTATGCCGAAGGCGAAATCATGGGCGCGGTGGTGGTTGACCAGAACATGAACGGCATCCGCACCTTCCGTAACCAGGCACTGGAAACGCTGTTTAATACCATCCTCGGGGTCATGTTGCTGGTGGCCTTTGGCCTGTTCTTTTTTGCCTCCAGAATTTCCGCCCGCATCCGCGCCCTGCGCAACCAGGCGGAGAACATCATTGATGATAACGGCCGCCTGAAAAACACCATCGTCGCCAGCCGCAACTCCGATGAAATCGGTGACCTGTCGCGCAGTTTCTACAATATCGTCGAGCGTCTGGGGCAGTACACCAACTATCTGGAGAACATGTCGTCGCGGCTGTCGCACGAACTGCGCACGCCGGTGACAGTGGTGCGCTCGTCGCTGGAGAACCTGGGCATGACCGCCCAGGACAAGGAATCGTCGGTGTATATTCAGCGCGCGGAAGAGGGTATCAGTCGCCTGAACCTGATCCTGACCAATATGAGCGAAGCAACCAGACTTGAGCAGATGTTGCAGACGTCAGAGAAAGAGGTGATTGATCTGGAAAAAGTCGTCGCCGGTTGTGTCGAGGGTTACCGGCTGGCGTACCCGGACGCGATTATCAGGGACGATCTGCAGGGGCCGGCGATGATCCATGGGGTGCCCGAGTATATCGCGCAGTTGATGGACAAACTGATCGCCAACGCGGTTGAGTTCAGTTATTACAAAAAGCCCATCACCGTGTTCTGCCGCGCCATCAAGGGCAGGGCGGTGTTGCGGGTGAGCAACTACGGCCCCTACCTGCCGGAAGAAATGAAGGGCCGTCTGTTTGATTCCATGATCTCGGTCCGGCCACAGGAAAAACAGCGCGAACCGCACCTGGGCATGGGGCTGCACATTGCCCGCCTGGTCAGCGAGTTTCACCAGGGCCAGATTCGTGCGGAAAATATCGCCGAGTACGAAGGTGTGGCAATTACTCTGTTGATTCCTTTGCTGCCTGATCCACATCGTTGAGCGATTTTACGCGGATGCGATCCTCCGTTTTCGGTGGCACGTAGTAGTCCGGTGCGTTCTCTTTGACCACCGGCGACGTTTCCGCCCAGGCATGACAGGTGTTGAGCACAAACGGTCGGCCCGCATTGGCTTTGCTGTCTGAGTCCGCCAGTTTGCGGCGATGATTCTGCAGCGGTTTGATAGTCTGAATGGCCACGGTTGCCATCGGGTACAGCAGCTCGGTCAGGTGCGTACAGCCCTGCATGCCGCCGACACGTTCACGAATGACCTTGCGCCAGCCCGGCCCCATGGTGACGCCGATCAGCTGCTTGTATACGGGCGTGATATCGGGGCAGATGGAAAACGGACTGTTGTCGGTAGCGGCCTCAATGTCCTGAATCTGGAATTTGTCGTTGATGGTGACCCGCAGCAGCATTTCATGCAGTGCTTCGCCCGGCTCAATGGTGCCACGCCAGTTATTGCTGAAGGCATAGGTTTTGGTATCGGTCAGGTGTGCCTCGATATCAAACCAGCCGTCCTCGCGCTCGTAGCCGGTGAAGTTGATCTGGCGCGTATGAATATGCTCGCGCTGTACTGCTTGGGTCAATGGCATTAATCTTTCCTCCGCTCAGGGCGGAGGATTATACCATAAAAGCCGGACGCTCGCTCTGTGGCGAGAAGTTCACATATATTCGAAGTGTATCAGCGCGTTGCGAGGTTCGCCGGCGTCGTCGCGCAGATTACTGACCCCCTCGAACATCAGCAAGCGGCGTGATTCCGTGTCATAGCCGATATAAATCGGATCCACAAACCAGCTCACCATGCGCAGCAGGCCGGCAGGTTTGATGACAAAACAGTGCATATCCTGCGCGGGGAAGTTGCACTCATCGTTGTCTGTCTTGCTGATGCTGATAGACACGGTATCCATCCGGGCCGGCACCAGAAAGTCAGTGGTGACACGGCGTCCGTTGGCCAGGCGGTCCCAGTTCTCGCGCACAAAGGGATCGAAGCCGGCATCAATGATCATGCCCTCTTCATAGTCAAATTCTTCGGTCTGTATTTCGTCGCTGTCATGCGGGCGCACCTCCAGCTCTACCACCGGGCCGGGCTCGGGATTCGGGTGGCGGGTGATGATACGCGCCTGATTGCGGTGATCAATCTGCGAAATCGCCGGCGCGGTCGTGGACACTGAATAGTCGACGTCCTTCTCCGCAAAGACCTGATCATTGTCGCGGCGATACTCCACGCGCGTGGTGAGTTCGTGCGTCGGGTCTTCGGCAAAATGGATCTCCCGGTAAAGCACCTGCGACTGATCGGTTGACCAGGCGGTGCCGATGGCCCAGGGCTGGGGTTGCCCGGTCTCCGCAGCAGCTGCGCTGCCGGTCATGCCCAGGGTGCCAATCAATGTCAGAGCGAGCAACGATGTTCGCATAAATTTCTCCGATGTAGCGCCGGTGCGCCGGTTTTACTTTGTTGCTGGTGTTACGTTTTTGCGGTCTTCTGTTTGTTAACGCTGTACAGGTAGATCAGTGTGGGAAATACCACTGCCCACACCAGGCCGACGCTCAGCAGTGCCACCCAGACCGGCTCAACCAGAGTGACGTCAGCCAGCCGCGCGCCACCAAAATAGGAGGTGGGCGCAAACACAAAACCACCCGCGACACACAAGGCCAGCCGGCCATGAAAAAAGCGCAGCGGATAACCCACGGTGGTGCCGAACAGTACCCACAGGCAGGTCAGCCACAGCGGCGGCAGAGGGTTGCCGGTATTGAGCACGCCCATCTGAATAAGCGCCAGATCACACACAAAACCGACTGCCGCGCATTGCAGCAGGAAAATGAATTCCTGTCGTTTGTCTGCCACCACCTTGAGGTGCATCGCGACGACTGCCGCCGTCACCGCCGCGGCAACAACGGAACCGCCCAGCACACAGGCCAGCCACGACAGCTGAAACACCACAGCATTAAACACAATATGCTGGCGCTCTGTCAGGCGCAGCTTGCCTGCGAGCTGGATGGGACGCCCGGTCATTGCTGTCACCTACTGTCCCGCGCTGCCAGGCGGCGTCTGAATACGCGCATGCAGGGGTGCCATGCGATAATCCGGCTTGGCCATGACAATCTGTGCGGTATGAATGACCCGCTCCATGAAACCACCCTGGCAGTACGCCAGGTAATAATCCCACATGCGAATGAAGTCGGTCGCAAACCCCTGTGCCTCAATATCACGGGTGCGTTCCAGAAATGCCTTGCGCCAGCGTTGCAGGGTCATGGCATAGTCACGGGTGATATCTTCCAGGCCGACAATCTGCAGGTCGGTATCGCGCGCGACGTGGCGCGCAATGGCGCTGTTGCTGGGCAGACAGCCACCGGGGAAAATATAACGCTGAATAAAGTCCACGGTGCGTTTGGCGTCTTCATACCGCTGGTCAGATATGGTGATCGCCTGTATCAGCATCAGACCTGATGGCTTGAGCAGGGAGGAACACTTGGCGAAATACGTGGCAAAGTATTCATGACCCACCGCCTCGATCATTTCAATGGATACCAGTTTGTCATACTGGCCTTCGAGATCGCGGTAATCATTAAGCAGCAGTTCAACGCGGTCTTCCAGGCCTTCGTCAATGACGCGTTGGCGGGCATGATTGTACTGCTCGCGTGAGATCGTGGTGGTGGTCACCCGGCAACCGTAGTGTTTGGCCGCGTGAATCGCCATCGAGCCCCAACCGGTGCCGATTTCCAGCAGGTGGTCATCCGGTGTCAGTTGCAGGCGCTCGCAGATATGGCTGAGTTTGTTCAGCGAGGCCTCATGCAGCGTCTGCGTGTCATCGCGGAAAATGGCCGATGAATACATCATGCTGGGATCAAGAAAGGTGGCAAAAAAATCATTGCTCAGGTCATAGTGCGCGGAGATGTTTTTGCGTGAACCCGCCACGGAGTTGCGGTTGCGCCGGTGCAGCAGGGCGTTCATGATGCGGGCGATGCGCGACTTGCCTTTGTCCAGGCCTTTCAGCACCGACATGTTGAGCACCATGATGCGCACCAGCGGCAGCAGATCCGGTGTGTGCCAGTGTTCCTTCATATACGATTCACCGCCACCGATACTGCCGTTAAACACCACGGCCTGATAAAACGCCGGGTCGGTGACCGACAGGTGTGCGGTCAACACGTCCTCGCCGGTTTCGCCGAAGTGATGCACCTCGTGCCCCTCGTCGATGACAATACGGCCTTTGGTGATTTTATGCAGTTGGCGGAACAGCAGGCCGCGTGCCAGTTTCTGCTGGCTGCCGGCCATCGCCATGACATCATTGGCGGTTTTCTGTTTTGCATCGGGCGCCGTACCCAGGTCAAAGTTCTGACCCAGCGCGCCCGTTTGTACCGACCCGGTCTGGCGGTTGCCTGGTGATTTCATGGTGCTGTGATTCTCCTGTCTCATTCCTGTCTTTGCAGTCTTGCGTTTGTACGTTTGTGTGCGTGAATCGGCACCCGCTTCAGCCACAGGCGCAGTGCCTGCCAGTAAATGCCGAGTCCCACTTTGGCTGTCATCAGCGGATACGTCAGCAGAATACGGTTCAGATTGCCGGCGGTGGCCTCCTGTCGTCGCAGTGACAGGCTGGCATTAAACGCCTGCCTGCCAAATTGCCAGTTCTGCAGATTCAGGTTCAGTGTGTCGCCCGGTGTGGTGCTGTGCCAGCGGTACTGCATGTCCATGGGCATAAACGGCGACACATGCAGCTGTTTATCAAACTGGTGCTGACATACATCGCTGTCAGGGTCGCAGGGGATGACGTAAGGGATACTCTCCCCCCACGGGGTATTGGTGACCTCGGCAACAATGAAACGCAGCGTCTGCTGGGTATCAAACACGTAATAACAGGTGATGGGGTTCATCAGGAAACCGAAGTAGCGCAGATTGGTCAGCACCCGAATCGGGCCCGTCACCTGCTCGCCGCTGGCCTCATACACGCGCTGACGCACGGCCTGGTCCAGGTACTCAACGTCCGGGTCCAGATAGTCGCGGCGCCGGAACCAGGCCAGCGCCGGTCCGGTTGCCGACCATAGCCGGCTGCGCGACAGCACCGCAGGCAACTCGTCCAGGTCCAGGTACATCATGAAGACCTGGTAACGAAAATGATGCAGTACCTTGCCCAGGCGCCGGTGGCGCACGGTGCCGGTGTAAATCGCGCTGTGCTCGGCAGGAAAGCGTTTGCTCATGCTGGCTTTTTCCGGCTTTTTTCCCGCTCGCGGCGCTCTTTTTGTCGCTGGCGTGACATCAGCGCGTACCACAGGCCACCGGAAAGCTGTGCCAGTCGCAACATGAAGGTCAGCCGGCGCGGGAAGTTGAGTTCACGCGGACGATGCTTCAGGCCGTGCTGGATGCGTGCTGCCGCGTCGTCAGCCGTCATCAGAAAAGGCATGGGGAAGTCATTGCGCTCGGTCATCGGCGTTTCGACAAAGCCCGGGTTGATGGCGCATACGTCAACAACGTCACTGAAGTCGATGCGCAGTGAATGCATCAGGTAACGGCTGGCGGCCTTGGAGGCCGCATAGGCCTCGGCGCGCGGAAAGCCGATAAAGCCGGCCAGGCTGCACACGCCGGCCAGCACCGGTCGGTGAGGCGCCTTGCGCAGCAGTGGCATCGCCACATTGGTGGTGTTGATCATGCCAAAAAAATTGGCGTCCATGACCCGCCGGAACATGGCAGGCTCCAGGGTCTGGCCCTTGATGTACTCACAGGCGCCGGCATTCATGATCACCAGATCCAGGTGCGGTGTCAGGCCGGCCAGCAGATCGCTGCTGGTCTTGGTGACATCGTCGTCGCTGACATCATAGGTCATGGGGATGATGCGCCCGGCCAGAGGCTCAGCCTCGTCGCGCACGGCATTCAGTTTGTCCAGCGTTCTGCCGCTGACCACAACGGTATGGCCGCCTGCTGCGTAGCGCAGTGCCAGCGCCTTGCCAATACCCGAACCTGCGCCGGTAATCCATATTTGCATGCGGGTTCTCCCTTTCTGCTGTTATTAACGGTTATTTGCTGGCTGCCTCCAGGTCAGGCCGCCAGGCGCCTGTTGATAAACCGGATCAGCGAGCCCAGCACGGGAACATGCCGGTAAACCATGGCACCCAGGTCATAGAAGTCTTCGTGGTAGTAGACCCGGTCGGTAAAGTGAATCAGGGTCACACCTTTAACGTCAACCGGTTTGCCACGGTTGAGGCTGCCGTGACTGAATCGCATCACCCAGGTGATGGTGGCCGTGTGCTCCGACACCTGTTCATCCAGGTAGTTGAAGCTCATGTCGCGGGCGCCATCATACATGCTGCGCAGGTAGTTTTTCAGCGCCAGGCGACCGTTAATGGCATGCACCGGATCGCGGAATTCAACGTCCTGGGTGTAGATGCGGTCGATACCTTCGAGTCCGGCAATATCCGGGCTGCGGTAGAAATCCTTGAAGTCGTTAATCAGCGCGGCCCGCAGGTTCTCGCTCACTGAATTCATTTCGCTCGCCATGGCTGAGTCTCTCTTGTTGGCCGGCCTACTGTAAAAGGTGATCGACAGGTGCGATCGCTCGCGAAGCCGACGGGATTGCCGACCGGCGCTGAACGCGCGTATGCTTGTGCAGGTAGATACGAGTGGGCTATATCGCTGGATCATCAGTACGCACCCGCTGCCAATTTCGGTGATCCTTGTGATCCGTGTCTGCGACCGCCGCGTAAAAGCTACAAATACGCACAAATATCACGGTAAATCAGCCAGGTAGACCGGATTATAAGTGGATAAAAAAGACGATATGGAAACAGCAGCGAGTGTGCACCCGGGCCGCAGTTCAGCCCCGGACCCTTGGGCAGACAACGTTCGGCGTGTCGCGGAAACCCGCGACCGTGCCGCGTTTCAGGAGCTATATCAGCACTATACGCCAATGATTCGGGCGTTCCTGCTGAAAAGCATGGGGGCCGGCGCCAACCGTTCGGAAGCCGAAGAGATCACCCAGGAAGTGCTGATCAAGGTATGGAACAAGGCGGCGTCGTTCAATAGCGGCAAAGCCAGTGTGAATACCTGGATATTCACCATCGCCCGGAACACGCGAATTGATTTTATCCGCCGCAATGAGCGCAATGAGCGCAAAATTGCCATCGAGGATATCTGGCATGAGCCGGAATCACCCGAGCCACTGGTTGATCTGCAGCAGCGCCGCGCCGAGCAGGTGATCAAGCAGGCCATGGCAACCCTGCCAGACGAGCAGGTGCAGGTGTTGTTCAAAGCCTTTATGGAAGGCAAGTCGCACAACGAGGTGGCCGAGGAACTGGGCCTGCCGCTGGGCACCGTGAAGTCACGGATCCGGCTGGCGCTGAACAAGATGCAGATACTGATCGACCGCTAGTCATTAACGAACTTTACACGACATAGAAAGATTCGCCCGATACGGGTTCCAATTTTTTCAGGTATTAATATGGTTTCTTTTCATCCTGACGCAAAATTTCTGACCGACTTTTCTGCCGGCAACCTGCCCCTGTCAGAGGCGATCTGTGTCGCGGCGCATCTGGAGTTCTGCTCCAAATGCCGCAGCCATGTGCAGCAGCTCAGTGATCTGGGTGCCCAGTTGATGAAGCAGCTGGAGCCGCAGGTGGCAGCCACAGACGAGGCCGGCTTTGACCAGCTGATGCAGCGCATCGATGCCGGCGACACGGGCATGCAGGTGACGCCAGCGCCGGCCGTGGCCGCGCGCGTCAGTTCTGCCAATCCGCAGGGCCTGCCCCGGGTGGTACAGAAGCTGGCGGAGGGTGGTCTGCAAAGCCTGAAATGGGCGCAGTTCGGCAAATCCCTGCGCATTGCCCCGATCAAGGTGGACGAAAAATCACGCGAAACCGCGATCTACGACATCAAGGCCGGTGGCTGCATGCCCGAGCACGAACACCGTGGTGAAGAGATCACTGTGTTGCTCAAAGGCAGCTTCTCCGATGCCGATGGCAAATACGTCAAAGGTGACTTTGTTGTGCGCCACGCCGGTGAACGTCACCAGCCCACGGCGACGCTGGACACTGACTGCATCTGTCTGGTGAGTCTGGAGCAGCCGGTGCGTCCCAGTTCCATCTGGTACCGCCTGATGGAGCCATTTGTCAATTATCGCCTGGCCAGTCTGAACAGCTAGGCGCGATACCTAGCACCTGAGCGCTTGCTGCGGCATAATGCCGGGTGACGTCAACATCGTGACGTCAGACAAATAACCCAGCAATCACTGCCGCAGCAGTGACAGGAACCCCCGATGTCCGCTTACCGACCGGTCTACGATCGTCAGGACGTGACGATCGTCAGCCGTGATACCGCATTTGACGGCTTTTTTGCCATTGACCGCATTGTGCTGCGCCACCGCCTGTTTGCCGGCGGCTGGAGCAATGATATCAATCGTGAGCTGTTTCGCCGTGATCAGGCCGGCGGGGTGCTGTTGTACGACCCGGGCGCCGACAAACTGGTGCTGGTGGAGCAATTCCGCGTGGGCCTGCTGGATGCCCTGGATCAAAGCCCGTGGGCACTGGAACTGGTCGCCGGCATTATCGATGACGGCGAATCAGCGCCGGCCATGGCACTGCGCGAAGCCCATGAAGAGGCCGGTCTGCACATCGGTGAACCGCAATTTATCTGCAACTATTTCAACAGCCCCGGTGGCAGCACCGAGCGCATCTCCCTGCTGTATGCCGAAGTTGATGCCGCGCAGGCCAGTGGCATCCACGGCATGGCCGAAGAGAATGAAGATATTCGCGTGGTGGTGCTGAGCTTTGACGAGGCCTGGCAGGCATTTTTGTCCGGCCGCATCAACAACGCCATGGCTATTATTGCGCTGCAATGGCTGCGCCTGAAGCGCGCTGGCATCGACGCCACGGTGGTTGAATAACGTATGGCTGCCATTCTTGACAAGTTCATCGAACGCTCGCGCTATCGCGTCAACCTCGCCGATTACATGCGCACCTGCGACCAGAACTATATTCGTTTACTAACGCTGATCCCTGCACTAGAATCCAATAGATCAAGTGGCAGTGGACGGTTGGATGGAAAGCCCGCATCGGATTCACCAGAGAGTGAGCCGGACGACAAAAAAGAATGGGAGTTCCTGATAGGCTCAAGTGGGTCTGATAGCCCGGGAACTCAAAACCACGCAGGTCGTCCCCCGATCCGGATCAAAGTGACACAACTGGAAGCCTTTGCTTACACCAGCACACTAGAGATCCAGGTACAAAGCGGATTCCCTGCCTGGAGCCCGGCGCCCGTCATTGTGGTAAGGATGTACCACGATGCCAGCACCGCTGAACCGATCAGTTACCAGGGTCACAGACAGATACCTGCCAGGTGCGCCGTTCCCAATGCCGGTATGTACCATCAGGACGAAAAGAGGCAGATAAATGAATTTCTGGCCGAGTGGCTGCGCCTGTGCTTAAGTTCAGGTATCAGTGCACGCGCCGCAGATTTTCTATGCATCGGATGAACTATGCAGACACAGACAAGGGATGATCGGGCTCGACCGCTGCGACTGATACAGATCACGGACACGCATCTGTACAGAGACCCAGCTGCGGCCCTGCTGGGCTTGAACACAGAGGACAGTTTTGTGCGGGTGGTGGATCTTATCGCCCAACAGCAACCCGATCCCGACTGGATCGTGGCCACCGGCGATATCGCCCAGGATGCCTCGGTAGAGGCCTACCAACGCTTCGTTGATACCATTGCCCGGATACCTGCGCCGTTTTGCTGGATCCCCGGCAATCACGACAAACGCGACACCATGACCCGCACGCCGGCCTTCAAGGCCGCCTACATGGAACGCGTGCAACTGGGCAACTGGCTGATCATCATGCTCGACACCAGCGTGCCGGGCGAAGTCCATGGCCGGCTGTCGGACCAGGAGCTGGCGCACCTGGAGGCCAGCCTGGCCAGCGTCGGCTGCGACAAGAGAGGCGCCAATGATGAGACGGTTGATCACGCGCTGGTTTGCCTGCACCACAACCCGATTCCCGGCACCGCCAGCTGGATGCAGGAGATCGGCCTGCACAATGCCGACGCCTTCCTCGAGATTTTAAAACGCCACGACAGTGTGCGCGGTGTGGTCTACGGCCATATCCACCAGGCGCTGGATTTTGAAGCGCATGGTCAGCAGTTTTATTGCACGCCCTCCACCTGCATCCAGTTCAAGCCCGGTGTGGAAGATTTCACGCTGGACCTGCGCAGCCCGGCGTATCGCTGGTTTGACCTGCATGCCGATGGGCGGATAGAAAGCAAGGTTGAGCGTTTGCAGAATTACGAAATCAAGGTGGATCAAAGCGCTGGTGGCTACTGACGCTCCGTAACAAACAAAATTAGAGATGAAGGTTCCAGAAGTATGAGCAACACTTACAACTCAGACGCCATTGAAGTCCTCACCGGTCTCGATCCGGTGCGCAAGCGTCCGGGCATGTACACCGACACCAGCCGCCCCAACCACCTGGTGCAGGAAGTCCTCGACAACAGCGTCGACGAAGCGCTGGCCGGCCACGCCAAGACCATCACCCTGACCATGCACAAGGACGGCTCCATCGAAGTGGAAGACGACGGCCGAGGCATGCCGGTGGACATCCACCCGGAAGAAAAAGTCTCCGGTGTTGAACTGATCCTGACCCGCCTGCACGCAGGCGGCAAATTCTCCGACAAGAACTACAATTTCTCCGGCGGTCTGCACGGTGTGGGTGTGTCCGTGGTCAACGCGCTGTCGCATTACGTGGAAGTTAGCGTGCGCCGCAACGGCCTGGTTCACCAGATGCGTTTTGAGAACGGCGACAAAGCCACTGAGCTGAAAGAAATCGGCACCGTTGCCAAGCGCCAGACCGGCACCATCCTGCGCTTTCTGCCCGACGAAAAATATTTTGATTCATCCAAAGTTTCCATTGTCCGCCTGAAACACGTGCTGCGCGCCAAAGCCGTGCTGTGTTCCGGCCTGCGCGTGGTGTTTATCGACAACACCGTTGATGAAGACAAATCACAAAGCGAAGAATGGTTATACCAGGACGGCCTGATCGACTATCTGCTGCAAGGCACCGGCGACTCCATCACGCTGCCGGTCGAACCTTTTAATGGCGAGATGAAAGGCAACGACGAAGGCGTGGACTGGGCCGTGCTGTGGCTGCCCGAAGGCGGCGAGCTGTTGCAGGAAAGCTACGTTAACCTCATTCCGACCGCCCAGGGCGGCACCCACGTCAACGGCCTGCGCACCGGCCTGCTCGATGCCATGCGCGAGTTCTGCGAGTTCCGCAACCTGCTGCCGCGCGGCGTCAAACTGACTCCGGAAGATATATGGGACCGCTGCAGCTACGTGGTGTCCACCAAGATGAAAGACCCGCAGTTCTCCGGCCAGACCAAAGAACGTCTGTCCTCACGCCAGTGCGCGGTGTTTGTGTCCGGCGTGGTCAAGGATGCCTTCAGCCTGTGGCTGAACCAGCATACAGCTGACGCGGAACAACTGGCGGAGATGTGCATCAACAACGCGCAAAGCCGCATGAAGGCCAGCAAGAAAGTGGCGCGTAAAAAAATCACCAGCGGCCCGGCACTGCCCGGCAAACTGGCCGACTGCGCTACCCAGGACGTGATGGCCGGCGAACTGTTCCTGGTGGAAGGTGACTCCGCCGGCGGCTCCGCCAAACAGGCCCGCGACCGCGAAACCCAGGCCATCATGCCCTTAAGAGGCAAGATCCTGAACACCTGGGAAGTCGACTCCAACGAAATCCTCGCCTCCCAGGAAGTCCACGACATCTCCGTCGCCCTCGGCGTCGACCCCGGCTCCAACGACATCACCGGCCTGCGCTACGGCAAAATCTGCATCCTCGCTGATGCCGACTCCGACGGCCTGCACATCGCCACCCTGCTGTGCGCCCTGTTCGTGCGCCACTTCAAACCCCTGGTCGCCGCTGGCCGAATCTACGTCGCCATGCCCCCCCTGTACCGCATCGACGCCGGCAAGGACGTCTACTACGCCCTGGACGAAGACGAACGCATCGGCATCCTGGACCGCATCGCCGCCGAGAAGAAAAACGCCAAAGCCAACGTCCAGCGCTTCAAAGGGCTGGGTGAGATGAATCCGCTGCAGCTGCGTGAGACGACGATGAGCCGGGATACGCGGCGACTGGTGCAACTGACCTTGCCTGATGATGATGTGGTTGCTGGCAATAGTGCTACGGATGAGGCGCTGGATATGTTGCTGGCGAAGAAGCGGGCGGGGGATCGGAAGAGTTGGCTTGAAGAATACGGTAACCTTGCCGAAGTCGACTGATCAGTATGAAAAGGGCGCCCGCCAGGGCGCCTGATAGTCCCCGCAAAACTCCCCTTCGTCGTAATTAGCCCTATATTAGCCCATTGGCTACTTGTGCTATCCCCTTGAATCTGTTGAGATCGGTGATTGGCCTGCAATTCGTACCTGACAATTACGCGATTACGCCTGCGGGCGGTAGGATGCCTCAAGCGTGATCGATGTGTGCGTCGCGAAGATAGCAAGCAGGCATACCAACCCTGATAAATGTGCGCTCGTATATAGAGACTACATTATCAAGAGCTTGTGGGGTTTTGAACTGACTCTCAATAATTTGGCTAATGGGGTTTTTGCCTTTCTGTATTGAGATAGCGTGCAGAACTGACTAAGAATCGTGCTGGCGCGCGATACAAATGTTAGGCACAAATAACACCGGAGATGTCAGTGAGAAACAACGGCATAAAGCTAAAGATGGATATTGCCCACATCTCGTTCATGCGGGGTACAGCCAAATCAATATCCAGCGGCAACAGTGAAGACTATGTAACTAAAATGGACATGATCTTACCAGTTGCATTCGGAAAAATACCCGATGGTGTTTATGCTGTTGAATACGATGACGATCGTATCGATGTGAAAATAACAACAATAAATGATAAGGACCAGGATCCAGTGTTCAATTATGCAAAGGATCTCAATATTGGCGCCTCTGGAAGCGGTTTGGATGTTATACCGTTTGAGGCGTTTACGGACAATCGAGGTATATATCCAACTATTTTAATAACAATAGTATTTCCGAGAAGAATTGCCACATGGGTGGATGACACCCATGAAACTGGAATAAGAATGGATTTTGATTATGAAAAATTACAAATAACAGGCGTCCCAGATAATGAAGAAAAAATCCGGGCTATCCTTGTAGTTAATAGGCTTATTAAATCTTTAAAAATCGAAGACCTAAAGAGCATATCGTATGACGATGTAACGGTGTTCTTGGAGACATACTTTAAAAAGACAGATAAAACACCTTTGCTCCTAAAAGTAAATGCACTTACAACTAAAGATGCATATAAAAATGCAGTTTATGATTATGTATTGCCGAATCTCAACGATTCAGAAGTTAGTCAATCACTTTATAATTACCAAGAGCATTACTCTAAGAAAAAAATTAGCATTGAGAAAGAACTCAAACAAGCAATAGAAGAAGTAATCGACAGCGTTCTTAAACATCATATTGAATATCGTCGATGGATTGAGCCGTTCTGGGATGGCCAAAGGACTATTAAACAAAATAATGAAGAAATAGTAATACCTAGAACTCCTAAAAACGAAACAAGAATTCAACCAACACTTCATGTAATCTTAGATATGGCTTTAATGCCATTAGGCATTCAAGTTATCCGAGAAAGTGATGAAGGGGTAGGTTCTTTAGACTTTCGCTTTCTTTTCACAACAGATGAAGGGCTGCCTTTAACTGTTGGTACAGAATTTAAAGTTGCACATCATAAAGAGATTAAAAAGGGAATTACAAAGCAACTTCCAGCCTATTTAAGATCCATTAGATCAAAAAGTGGCATCTTTGTAGTTATGTGGTTTAAAGACACCAAATATTTCAAGGAGCCAAAGAAGTATGAAATAGGGGGGATGGAGCAGTGGCTTGGTAAAGAGGCTTTGCGTATCTCAACAGAGTCTGGGATAGACGTTACTACAACAATACTAGACGCTTCGATTCGTCCTAGCGCATCAAGTCTGTAAAAGTGCTTAACAAATTCTTGCAGTCGGACCAAAACATTCTGTCGTGGCTTTTGCAAAAGGCGCAAAAAGCCACGACAGAATGTTATAGCCGCCGAAGAAGGGCATTACATGCCCGAGTTACCCATGAATTGTAGAGTCGGTCCATGGTGGCGCAACGATAAAACTAGAGTGAAAGGTATAAGAATGGACATATTCACAAAACTCAACAGGAAAAACATTCAGGACAGACAAATTGATACCCTTATCGGGTTGAGCAAAGGAATCACTGCCGACGGAAAAGTCGCTCAGGCAGAAGCAGAATTCCTACAATCTTGGCTGGTCCAAAATTGCCATTCTGAAAATCCGTTAGTCATAAACCTGCTAGGCAAAGTAGGTGCAATGCTACAGGATGGTGTGTTAGATGACGAGGAGTCTGCGGAGTTGTTTGCGTTGCTTCATAGTCTCTCAGGTGAAAAGTCGGAAATCGGTGAAATATCCAAGTCCTCCCGCCTACCTATCTGTAACCCGGCCCCGGATATTGTTTTTCCTGAGAACACATTTCTGTTCACAGGCACTTGTGCCTTTGGCACAAGACGAGAGTGCCAGAATGCAATTGAAGACTTAGGGGGAATCAATTTATCAGGGGTAACAAAGTCTCTAAATTTTCTCGTGCTAGGCACCTATGTTACCGATAGCTGGGCCCACGAGAGTTTCGGCCGCAAGATTGAAAAAGCTATGGCGTACCGGGACTCAGGGCAAAAGATATCCATAGTTTCGGAGGAGCACTGGCTACGGTCCACAGGATTGTTTTAGTTATCTCAATAAGATAACGTCATCACCCAGTTGATTTGGAGCCAATCGAATCCCCGTAGGAAACGACACGCGATAATTACTAATAACTATTGGTCGAACTATAAGAGACGATTCTGGTGCCTGGAATCAATGAAAAAGCCATATCGAAAGTCCTGGAAGGCGCTCGCCGCAAGCTGTTGGATACCGGCACGCGTAACCGGCTAGTACACGTCAACCGAGCAAATCAACGCTCAAACTCTCTTAATGTCATAAATGAGAGCGCGGACGAGATCTACTCAATACTGCGTGCCCAAGCAAAACGCATGCGCTTCAAAGCGATGGGCAAGGACAAAGTCAGCGACGAAGACGATATGCAACTGGCGGTAGCCGAATCGGACCTGTCTGCTGATCCGAACCGACTTACTGATAACTATATTGAAACACCGCTCGGACCAGATGCGCTGGCCCGAAGGCTTCTTAGGCTAGCAGGCGATGCCAAGACGGCTGAAGAGGAGCAAGGTTTAAACATCCTGTATCTGGCGATCGGGTTTCTGAAGTGGCGAGAGAGCCCCAGTTCGGAAATCCAGAGGGAAGCGCCCTTGATCCTGTTGCCAGTCCAGCTTGTGCGCAATGAAAGGACTTCTACATTTGATATTCAATGCCGCGACGACGATATCACTACCAACCTTCCGCTGCAGGCGCGACTGAAGCAAGATTTCGGCATCGTTTTGCCCGAGGTAGAAGAAACTGAAGGTTGGGCGCCATCGCAATACTATTCCCAGGTGACCGATGCCGTCTCGGGGCAAGCAGGCTGGAGTCTGGATGAGGATGGGATGCAGCTTGGGTTCTTCTCATTTGCCAAGCTCCTTATGCATCGTGACCTGGATCCAGATACATGGCCCAATGAAACGTTATCCGGGAATCCGCTGTTGAGAGGGATTCTATTAGATGGGTTCGAATCAGATGAGCCACTTTTTGGCCCCGCAGATAAGTTGGACGAAAAGCTGGATCCGGCAGACATTATTCAGGTTATCGACGCCGATGCTTCGCAAACAAAAGTCATTGAAGAGGTGCGCAAAGGTGCCAGTCTGGTAGTGCAAGGTCCTCCGGGTACAGGGAAGTCCCAGACGATTACCAATATTATTGCAGCCGCTGCCCACGACGGTAAGACAGTGCTGTTTGTTGCTGAGAAAATGGCGGCATTGTCGGTAGTGCACGATCGACTGGTTAAGTGTGGATTGCGTGATGTCTGCCTTGAGCTTCACTCAAGAACTGCTAACAAGAAAGCGCTGGCGCAGGAATTGGGCCGTACGCTCATGGCCAGCGCTGCGGTATTGCCTGGCGCTTCCGACCCCATGCAACTGCGAAAGACAAGAGACGAGTTGAACGATATCTCGAATCTTCTCCACGAACCTTTTAGCAACACTGGTGATACTCCCTTTAAGGCGATATCAGAGATCATTGGGTTCCTCGGTAAAGGTGCTCCACCACCGACTATACCATTGGATAAACTGGAAGAACTGGATGAAGACGCCAGGAAAGACGCGGTCAGTATCATTGCAGCGTTTGTCTCAGCTCTGAAGCGAGTGGGTACTCCAGATCAGCATCCTTTCCGAGGGACGGAAGACCTGGACCTGCAGCCAACAGATCTTTCGAGACTTGAATCAGAGATCGCAGCAGCAGTCCAATCAATAAGCGAGCTGGAGGCCGAGACATCTAGGGTTTCAGACATCATGCATCAGTCGATGCCTGAAACTATATCCGATGTGCTCAAACTAAGTCTGGTATTGAAATCTCTCGACAGCGCACCTGTGGGAGTTCATACATATATTAACGTGTTGTTTGCGCAAGCGCAGAATCCGCGGTTGATCGAGAGTCTCAATGCCGGTGTTTCGTGGGCGGAAGCTCATTCGGCGGCTTCACCCAAATTCAGCGCATCCGCGTGGTCCGTGGATCTTTCTGAAATTCGGGTAGCCATTGTTGGTGGTCAGACATCGTTCTTATCCCGTCTCTTTGGTAAATACCGCCGTGCCTCAAAAGAGCTCTCGACATTCCTATCTATTGACCTGCCAAAGGCTCCCGCTGAACGATTGGCCCTTGTGGAGGAGCTTGCTGACGTCCAATTGAAGCGGAAATCCCTCGCTAATGAAGAGATCTGGCTTCAGGGTGTGCTTGGTGGGTCTGAGTGGCGCGGTGAACGCACACCGTTTCTGGAAATATCCCGGGTTGCCAGTTGGTTATCCGAACTGAAGAATGCAGAAATATTTTCTAACTCAACGCAAGTCATTGAGGCGCTTGAAAGCCTACCGAATCCGGCCGCGACCGCCAAAGCATTGTCGGACCAGGCGAACAGGAGCCGGGAATTAATTGAAACTCCGCTGAAACGGCTCAAGCTGGAGCTTGAAAAGGCGGGATTTGGAGAAGATCTAGATTCTGTAAAGCTTGCCCAACTAAAAGCAACATTCGTCAACATGGTAGAAGATACATCCCGTTATGTAGAGTGGGCAGACTTTGCCAGAAGTATCTCGAGTGCCACTCGCCAAGGCGCTTCCCAAATCGTGAGATCGGTTCTCGATGGGACGCTGGACTCCACATGTGCTGTCCAGGAATTTACCTATGCGTGTGCTGAGGCGCGCTGGAACTACGCACGCCAGGCACGACCGGAACTGAATTCATTGGCCCAATTGGACCGCCATGATCTCGTTAGGCGCTTCTGTGACCTGGAGAAGGAGCGGATCGAGACAGCTAAAACCTTAATTCTTTCACGGCACTTCGATCAGGTGCCGCGAGGAAGTGCAGGGGAAATGGGTATTATTCGGGGTGAAATAGCACGCAAGCGAGGACATAAACCTCTGCGTTGGGTGATGAAGCACGCTGGAAGCATGGTGCAGAGAATAAAACCAGTCATGCTGATGAGCCCCATTTCTGTCGCGCAGTTCCTGCCCCCACTTAGCGTTAAATTTGATCTCTTGGTAATAGATGAGGCGTCACAGATAAGACCCGAGGATGCTCTCGGAGTGGTCGCACGAGCGCGACAGATTGTAGTGGTTGGCGATCAGAAACAGTTACCACCAACCTCGTTCTTTGAACGGCTTGTTGATGACGCAGAAGAAGACGGGGATGACGAAGATCTGCCGGTTGGCGCGACCGCGGCTGATATGGAAAGCATTCTTTCTCTTTGCGAGGCTCGAGGACTGCGTCAGAGAATGCTCGAATGGCATTATCGCTCTCGCGACCCGTCACTAATTAGGGTTTCGAACGCTGAGTTCTATGGCGATGGATTGGTTCTTCCGCCCTCGCCACTTCAACTAGACGAGGACTACGGATTGAAGTTCCGTAAGGTGCCTGGTGTATATGCCAGGGGCGGTAGTGGAGTGGGTCGTCAAGGTACCAACCGAATTGAAGCAGAAGCTGTTGTTCGTGCGGTGGCCGATCATGCGCGCAAGTGTCCTGACCTCTCTTTGGGCGTTGTCACGTTCTCAAAGGCGCAAGCGGATATGATAAACGAGGTTCTTGAGTACCAGCGACAACGTGATCCGGTATTGGCTGCGTTTCTGCGAGAAGGGAAAGCTGAAGACGTTTTTATAAAGAATATCGAAAACGTTCAGGGTGACGAACGCGATGTCATCCTTATCTCGGTTGGATATGGGCCTCAGCAACCCAATGGACCTCTAACGAACATGAACTTTGGTCCTATCAACGGAGAAGGAGGGGAGCGCCGCCTGAATGTACTTTTTTCGAGAGCTAGAGTGCGTTGTGAAGTGTTTGCTTCTTTTGACCCTGGGGATATCGATCCAAACAGAAACAAACGTGAAGGACCACGTGTTCTTAAACGGCTCCTCGAGTATGCCAAGTCCGGGATCATGGACGAGCGCGTGCCGACAGGACTCGGGGCGGATAGCTATTTCGAGGAAGATGTCGCCGACGTAATCACGTCTCTGGGCTACATTGCCGATCTACAAGTTGGTACTGCGGGGTTCCGCATTGACATAGGCGTTCGGCATCCCGATCGCCCTGGGCAATATCTCGTTGCAGTAGAGTGTGACGGCGCCGCGTATCACAGCGCCTTGTGGGCCCGTGAGAGAGATCGACTGCGACAGGGCATACTTGAAAACCTTGGATGGGAGTTCCACCGAATCTGGAGCACCGATTGGTTTCATCACCGGAAACGTGAGATTGAAAAGTTGCAGGAAAAACTGATGCAAGCGCGCCTGTCACTGGAAAACGGGATAAAAGTGACAGGAGCGAACGAAGGGGGATTTTATAAAGAGCCTGCCGACAGCGAATTCATCGAGGAGCCGATTGACATAGAACATTTGGTTCTAAGTGCGCCTCCATATGTTCGAGCCGATCTTTTAGTCAACTCGCAGCTCGAACCACACGAAGCCCCATTGTCTGTATTGTCGGGTCTCGTAGTAAAGATTGTCGAGATAGAGGGCCCCATTCATGTAGATGAGGTGGCCAGGCGAATCTCCAGTGCCTTTGGGTTATCGAAGGCTGGTAAGCGAATTGTAAGCGCTTCCGGTCGTGCCATTCATGCAGCAGTGAGAGACGGTCATTCGGTGAGAGTGGAAGGGTCGTTTGTGTTCACTCCAAGCCAGCTTGAGAATCCGCCGGTACGTGATCGGAGTGCAGAAACAGGTAATGTTCTGAAGGGAGAGTATTTGCCGCCGATGGAGATCTTGGAAGCTGCTCGGAGGATAAGTAATGAAAGTGGGGAAATGGCTCCCGAGGACGCAACAAAAGCCGTCGCCCGGCTGCTCGGTTTTCGGCGCGTTGGGCCGGATCTGTTTGAAAAGATAGGCAATACGCTGATCAATGCTTCGTCGGCGCCTGTTGCATAAGATATAGAAGGAACAACTAAATCGCCTAATTTCATGATTTTCTTAGCCCTACGAACAAAGGCTTTTTGATGGAAGAGATAAACTGGGTTTACGTAGTTCTATCGACTATGTCTACAGTGGCCACCGTAGCCGCGGCTTATGCCGCACTCACTTCTTTGCGTATCAGTCGTCAAGCCAACCAAGTGTCTGAGAAAAGTATTTTAGCAGCACACCATAGTTCGGCAGCTTTTGAGTTGTCGAGTGCGATCTCTAAGCTGAAGGAGGAAAGTAGCGATTTCTCAGACTTTGCTTATAGTATGTGGGCTGATTGGCCAAGAGATATAGAAGGATGTGATGATCGAAGCGCAGGAGGCATAGATCCACGGCCATTGCGCCATGTCCTCACAAATGCTAGTGAGATGTTGGTGGGTCATGGCACTTCAAACGAGCGGGAGTTTAGGTTAGCACAAAACAGAATGTTTTCGATAATTAGGGATGGTGTAGCCGGTTTGAATGAGCTCGAGTTCAATGAACTTCTAAAGAAGGCAGATCACGAACACGATTACTTCGAAAGCATCTTTGGTACCCCGTCCATAAAAAGGAACATTGGTGATACCAAAGCATTTAGGTGGGTTTGTTATCAGTTGACTAGGCGTGTCGGTACTGATAAGTGGCAAGAGATCTGGATAAGGTCGTGGCACGACGGTGGGTGGATGAATAAATACCGCACTGAATTCTCAAAAATACAAACCACCCTTTCAGATGTACTCGCCACTTTAAGAAGAGAGCGAGGTAAGATCGCTTTAAGCGTATACCCCCTTAAGTCTAACCCTGTATTAGATGCCAAGTACAATAGTGTAGTGAATGCCGTAGAAGTGCTGCTAGATGACTGCAACCCTGATCTGATGGAAGCATATAGCGACTTCGAAGATGACGAGGATGCTTATTTGTTAATAGTCTATTCGATGGGAATTGCATATTTCGCGATGAAAATTTTGGGCTCTTTACATCTGGATAGCGACAATTGAAAGTAAACCGTAATTTTGCTTGGCAGTTTTCTGCGCCCCTGCCCATTTATCATCTAGATCGAATCTTCGAGAATGGGGCGACGTGTGACGTATTGGGCCCGGTAACTTGCGCGGTGTATCCCTTCAATCCTTATCGATAAAACCAGAATAGAGAGTCGGGTGTGTTGGTAGAATAGATTTGATAGCAAGGTTCATTTTTTTGATTCAGGATGCAATAAGGCAATGGCGCATGGAACAGTCTTTTTCAGTTAAGAATTTTCGAAGTATCTATGATATCGACCTAAAGAATAGAGGTGATCTTGAGCGTGAATACTTTGAAGATGCCTATAGAGAGAGGCTTAGAATAAGAGCTACCAGAAGACTAAAATATCGATTTCTGTACAAATACAGGAAAGGTCTGATAAGAAAAGATCACTTCGAAACAAGCGTTGAAAAAATAAAAAAGCTACTGGAGGCAAGGAAAGGAAAATATAACCAACTCGTAACTGCTGGAATTGAGAAAATATGCGATAAGGTCAATAGAAAGGCGTACAGGCTTCCTTTAGTGAAATTGCCTGAAAAAATTTCGGGGAAAGATGTTTTTACAATAGGAAAAAGCGCAGAAAGTGTATTCGTAACTAGGCATTTGCAAAATATTCTAAGGAATACATACGAAGTAAGACAATCTCATCGCGATTTGATTGTGAGCAGGCTTAAAAGTATTTGTCTGGATGCAAGTCCCAAATATATTATTAAGGCCGATGTGAAAGATTTCTACGAAAGTATTGGGCATAAAGCGCTAATCAAAAAACTGCATTCATCGTCAAGGCTGTCTGTGCTCCCCAAAAGAATACTAACTCAACTTCTGAAATCATATGCAGTCTTGGTAGGTTGTGATAAAGGGCTGCCAAGAGGAGTTGGATTGAGTGCTTACTTGTCAGAAGTCTATATGAAAGAGGTAGATGAAGAGCTAGGCAACAGTCCAGATTTGACTTTTTACTCCCGCTACGTAGATGACTTGATAATAGTGTTTTCGCCTAATGTAACTATAGATAAGGTTTGCTATTTACAAATCGTACAGAAAGTTATCGCGGAAAAAGGGCTCTGCCTAAATAACAAAACTAAAGATATTGACTTGACAAGGGGGCAAACGAAAGAATTTGAATATCTGGGTTATCGATTTTCGTTTAAAGGGAAAGATGTAGTTATAAGGCTCAGTGAAAAAAGAGTAAAAAAGTATAAAAACCGCATCGATAGAGCATTTGGTCAATATTTTAACAAGTTTAATTATAATCCTAATAAAGCAGCTGAATTACTAATAGACAAAATGCGATTCTTGACGGGTAACGCCCGACTTCTGAATGCAAAAAGAAGGGCATTCACCGGTGTTTATTTTAATAACATGTATATAAACGACGTTAGTGATTTGGAAGAGATAGATTTGTATTTTCGATCAAAGTCGATTGCGGTGACAGATCCCAGGCTACTTAAGCGTTTAACTAAATTCTCATTTGTCAAAGGATTTAGGAGTAAGATTTTCAGGAGTTTTACTACTTCTGAATTGAAAAATATAACAAGGGGCTGGAAAGATGCCTAAAAAAACATTGTCAATCAACTTTCCCATTGAAAGGGTGATTCTTTCAGACTTGCTCCCATATGAAGTTCCTATAACGTTTTCGAATAGGCACTTCTACAATTTTATAGTCGATAACCAGCTTAAGTTCTCTAATGATTATTTTTCTTGGAAGAAAAAAGATGCTGCTTTTGATAGTTTGGTAATGCTTATACTAGGTTTGCCTAAAAGCAAACAAATTCAGAAGATTGAATGTAACGGGGAGTGGTATAGCAAAGTAAGTGCAAAAAATATAACCCCATTTACTATTCCATTTACATTCAATATATCGCATAAGACTGACCAGTATAGGCACCTATCTTTAATTCACCCAAGGTCCCAGATTGTTGCAGTGAGTTTTTATAAAAACCACAAGGACTTAATTACCTATTACTGCGACCAAAGCCAGTTTAGTCTTAGGTCTGCTAAGCGAGTAGCTGGTTGTACATACGTAGATAAGAAATCACTTATCGAGCAGTTTGATTCTGATGGTGAGAACATAGAGGTTGAGGGTGAAAACTACGAGAACTTGAAGTCATTCTTTGTGTACGGCAAATATAACAGTATTTTTAATTTTTATGAGTCGGACGAATATCATGATTGCGAGGGTAAGTATGGATTCTTGTCTAAGCTTGATATTGCGAATTGCTTTGCTTCGATATATACGCACTCCATTGCTTGGGCTGTATACAGTAAAGGATATGCGAAAAATAATTTAAGTAAGACCAGGTCAACTTTCCCAAATATTTTTGATAGTTTGATGCAGCAGCTAAATTACAATGAAACTAATGGGATTGTGATTGGGCCGGAGTTGTCCAGGATTTTCGCGGAAATTATATTGCAGGCCGTCGATGGGGAAATAGTTTCAGATCTAGAGACGAAGGATGTTCTATTTGGTAGAGACTATCGTATTTATAGATACGTAGATGATTTCTTTGTCTTTTATAGCGACCATGAAGTATTTTCCAAGATTAAAGCTTCTATAAGTCTTTGCGCGACGAGATACAAGCTTAGCCTAAACAAGAGTAAGGAAGTTTTTTTTGACAGACCAATAGTTACACCAATTACAATAGCAAAAAAGAAAATTGCTGATCTTTTATCAGAAAAACTTAAATATAGAATTGAATATAAAGAGGATACAGAGGAGATTATAAAAGCAAGTTTACATTTTCGAAAATCGAGTTTAATAACAGATTTCAAATCTGTTCTCTATACTTCGGATGTATCTTATAGCGATATCCTGAACTATACTCTTTCGATACTAGAGAAAAAAGTACGAAAAATATTGGTTGACTATACTAAGATTCCTAAAGACGAAGTTGTCGATAAACAACTTGTAAGTGCATTAGTTAATTTGATTGAATTTTCTTTCTTTATTTATTCTATGTCGCCTAAGGTCAATGGAACCATTAAGCTCTGCAGAATTATGCAGCAGATTATACTTTTTGTCGATGACCGGCCTCTGGGTATTGAATATGGAGACGTTATATTTCGTTCGATATTTAATGGTTCCTGTTTAGTGTTAGAAAATATTGAGGTGGAAAATGAAACTCCAATCGAAACACTATACTTGCTAGTTCTATTGCGGCAGTTGGGGCGATCCTATTGGCTTGATGAGGTTGCCTTTTGTAGATATTTTGGCATAGTAGACAGAAAGGGAAACGTTGTGGTCGAGAAAGACCTGAACTACTTTTCTATTGTGGTTCTGCTGTTTTATGTAGAAAATAAGAAGAGGTATGATTTTGTCAAAAAGCCGGTTGAAGATTTTATTCTTGAAAAATATAAGAAGAATTCTGAAACTATCGGTATTGATAGCGAAATTACGCATATGACACTTGATTTGATGGCATGTCCATACATTAGTAGTCAATGTAAAAATAGTATTCTGGCAGCGAATGATGTCCCCAAGGAGTTTAGAAAGAAGGTAATAAGCTATTGCTCGACTTGGTTCACTAAGTGGTCGGGATATGATTTCGCAAAAGAGCTGGACGCTAAAGTGAGTCAGGACGTATACTGATATCCAGTGCATCGTGCAACTTAATGGCTGTTTGCAGCTCACACACCAGCACGCATTGGGTAGACATCGTCCTACGCATGGAGGTGACTACCTGAGTGGTCCGCATGAGCCGCTCGGTCTCGGCGGTTCTACTTAAAATGGGACTACTAGGCGAAAGCTTTGTGGTCGCATTGAGGGTAGGACTGTCTAGACTCCTCTTATGAGCACTACCCGCATCACATTTGTCTTTTCAATAAATGCGAGATCGTTGCTTAGCCTTGGTTTTTTCATAGCAGACGCCCTCTGCTACCCTGCCATGCTCCTCAAAAGCCACGAGACATAGGGACGGAATCCATGCACCCACTCAACCCCATCAGAATCTCCTTCCTAGTGCTCTTTGCTCTCCGGCCCTTCCAAGCCACCGCCCAAACCCCCATCATCGCCGACCTGGTAACCGATCGCACCCACATCACCCCCGGCAGCGAAACCACGCTCGTCATTGAAATCACTAACCCCGCAGACTCCGGCATATCTGTCGAACGCTACGGCGGCGCCGGTTACAGCTCCAACCACGGGCAATTGCAGCCATACGCGGAACTGCAGGTAAATAACTCCTGCGGTCAGCCACTCTGTCCGGTGGGTTCTGCTCAGGGGTTTCCGCTACACCCCGGCACCTCTGCACAATTCTACTGGAATACACTTCAGGTCAGCGCCGGTGCACCTACGGGTCATATGATCAGGATTTCCGACATCAGCCTGAAGCTCACGGACGCTTATTCCAGGAGCATCAATGACGTGCACCTACAGCGCGACTTCGTGGCGATTGTTGCGCCCGACGGGCAGGGAGATCCCGCTGCACTCAGCGCGTTAAATACCACCAATCCCAAAGCGGGGTCGGCAGACATCAAGGCCACGTTGGTATTGGACTATCCTGACACGGTGAGTGCCGGCAGCCATATCGAGGTGTCGGGCACCTTGCACAATCAGGGTGATGAGCCCATTGCCGGGCATTTTATTCTGGGCTCTGATCGTCACTTGGGCAGTCATGTCAACGCGTTCCGGCAGGTTTCCTGCCGCTTCAAGTGTCTGTACAACGGTCAGTTCCCGCTCAACCGGGGCGACAGCATCGATGTGCTGTTCCGGCAGATGTACTATGAGGATGATTACCTGTTCTCCGGCAACCTGCACATCCAGGGCCCGCATGCCATTGTCACCGATAGCCTGGGGCGCACGGCGTATGTGTACGGGGATGACATTCATGTCGACGTCGTCCAGTCCGGGGCCGAGGGTGCGCCGGCGGTGTATCCGGCAATTCCTGAGCGTGAGCCCCTGGCGTTGATCACCTCCAGCGACCCGTCGCCTCGCCCCGTGGTGCTTGACCCCAATACCGGCAAACACTGGATACCGCTGTCGGCCAGCCAGGGCATGTCGTTCTCCCAGGTGGTGGCAGAAACCAGAACCGGCGGGCGCTTTGCCGGCTATTCCATTGCCAACTCCGAAGAAGTCAAAACGCTGATGCTCAATCACATCTATGCATCCGGACTGGACTATCCCGAGTACGCGTTGTTTGGGGGCCACAAGGACCTGCATGGCGTCACCGGCAGCTTGCTGGATCTGCTTGGCGAGACACTGGCCAGCGACCATGTTGGCGGTCAGACCCGCTATGCTCTGGGCATGGTGGCCGATGTGCCTGAGCCCGGCGCAAAAACAGTCACGATGGATGTCCGCCAGCAGAATGGCACCTCCGGCATATTCGGTGTGACCGGCAGCTTCTGGCTGAATTCCTTTGGCACCACTCAATACGAAGGCATGGCCACCTGGCTGGTGAAAAGCCCGGCCAGAACCGGCGGTGTGCATGCCGTGCAAAGCGCCGATGCGGTGGATTTCCGTTATGGCCAGTTGTTCATTTCCTCAGTCGACGTGGATGGCCAGACCTACCAGGTCAGTTTCCGCGTCATCGACAAGCATGACCTGACCCTGGAGCTGGTCTCCATCGTCGATGAGTTCAGCCGCGAACCGGCCGCCCTCTACGATGTGCAGAACCTGATCCTGCAGATCCCGCGCCTGGGCTATTTTGTCTTCCCCGACGACACCGTCTACTTTGATGTGGAGATGGTGTTGGTGCCGGGGACTGGACCGATGCAATTTCGGGTGGTTAGTGCGGAAGACGTAGACGAGTGAGCAGAAGTGGGTGGGAATCGCCCGGGACACTAAACGGCCCTCGATACTCACTTGACGACGATATCAATAGTGATACCATAAAAAAATGGCAAAAGATATTGATCGTTATACTTACCGGGTTACCTGGTCTGAAGAATATCAGGAACATGTAGGGCTGTGTATTGAGTTCCCCAGCCTTAGCTGGCTTGCAGAAAATCCCGAGAAAGCATTCAAAGGCATTCGGCAATTGGTCCATGAGTGCGTTAGTGACATGAATGAAAACGGGGAGGACATTCCCGAACCACTATCAGCAAAAAACTATAGCGGTAAGTTCATGGTTCGTGTTCCGCCAGAGACTCATCGCATGCTTGCCATTGAGGCTGCCGAATCAGGCGTAAGTCTGAACCGGCTTGTCTCCAGTAAACTCAATTGAGCCGGCATGCGACAATCTTACAAGTAAAAGTGAAACCGCGAGCCCGCGTGTCAGAGCTCACCCAGGCAGCAGATGGTACGTGGGTTGCAACACTAAAGGCACCGCCTGTGGACGGTAAAGCCAATACGGAACTGGTGGGTCTTGTGGCGAAGAAGCGGGCAAGGGATCGGAAGAGTTGGTGGGAAGAATACGGCAATTTTGCAGAAGTAGACTGATTGGTTGCTAAGGGGCGTCTTGTATGCCCCCTCCTCAAAAAAGCATCGCGCTGTAATTGGCCCCATATTAGCCCTTTGGCTACTTGTGCTATCCCCTTGAATCTGCTGATATCGATCAACGGCTTGAAAAGCCGCCAATGCGCGAGGTCGGTGACAGCGGGTAGGCACACTTATTCCGATAAGCGGATTGCCTATTTCGATAGGGTTCCGGACTGTTTTTAGTATTAATGCCTACTATATTCTTCAAACCGTCTGAGGCATAACGCCCCTGCAATTGAATTTCAAACCAATATGGAGTGAGCCATGACTATGCTAAGAATAAAAATAATGCTTTCAACTATTTGCTTGTTTATCGTTTCACCGGTTTTAGCCCAGGGCCAGAACGGCCAGCCATTTCAGAACCTGCAAGACCAGATCGGCAACCTGCAAGCGCAAATTAATGCTATGCAGACGGATAGCAGCACTGCGCCTATAAATCTTGAGGTTGACTGCAATAATGGTGAGTCAATCAGTGGCGCAATAGCCTCGGTCGGAGGCGCGCTCAATCGGCTCAATATTGAAATTGCTGGTGAATGTACGGAGCAAGTGTTTCTGAGCAGAAGCAACGTCCATCTTCAGGGAGTTTCTGCGGACGCCGGGATCACAGGAAACTATGCGTTATTCGCGGTGAACGGTGCGTCCAATATTTCAGTCGATTCGCTTACTTTGGACGGGGGGCTTGCTGCGCTTGCCTGTCTCGAGAATTCTGCGGTGTATGGCTCAAACCTGGTGCTGGAAAATTCTGGTAGTGGAATTCTGGCCCATTCCGGTGGCGCCTGTGAGATCAGAGATTCCATTCTGCAGAACAACAATCAAGGCATGACTATAGGCACCAATGGTGTGGTTGATGCAAAAGGAGTGATTGTGCAATACAGCAGCGGAACAGCAGCAAATGTCTATGCCGGTGGCAGCCTTACCTTGAATGCGTCCGCGTCTGGAGCGTCTCTGATCAGAAACAATCGTTATGGCTTGAGCATTTTCGCTAATGGCAGTTTGCGGCCACTTAGTGTAGTTATCGAGGACAATCAGTCTATCGGAATTAACCTGTTCAGCGGTGGTGCTCTGGTTATGGATAGCTATACCAGCGGTGGCCTGGTAGTTCAGAATAACGACGGGCATGGCATTATTGTACAGCCACTTTCCTCTGCTTCTTTTCTCGGACAAGTAAACCTCAACAATAATGAAGGCATGGGCTTGGTCTGTATCGGCGTACACAGTGCCGGAGGGTTGGAAAATGTTCTGGCTGCAGGTAACGCTAACGGTGATATCAGTGGAACTTGTGTGTTTCAGCCCAACTGATTGGGATGCTTGGGGAAGTAGAGTTGGGTAGCTGCAATCAGAAAAAGCGGTATGCACTCCCTGTTTAATTAAAGCGTGATCATCTGCCGACAATTCGACATATAGGGCACACTCATAACTGAAGAAATATTCCTGAAGTTGTTAAGTTGGTTGTGAGTGATGCCCATTTCCCAAGGCTGTTGATCTAATTAGCTAGTTTGCGCGGAATTTACGCATGATTGTGTGCCCTGAAGGCTCACTATTCGGCAAGATTATAGATATGAGTAAAATTGAGGTCAGAGTTTTAGGGCCGCATGATTGGCAGCGTTATAAGTACATCAGGCTGGCTTCACTATTGGATTCCCCGGATTCTTTTGGCTCAACTTACACAGGAGAAGCCGCGTATCCCGATTCTGAATGGCAGTCACGGCTGGATCCGGCTGCCCGAGCCAAAAACGCACTCCCTCTGGTTGCTGAAACGGACGGGGACGCAGTAGGTCTGGCATGGGGGTTGATACACGACCCCGATCCGCGCATCGCCCACATCTACCAGATGTGGGTTTCGCCGGCTCATCAAGGCAAGGGTGTTGCCAGGACGCTTCTTGATGAGATCAGAACGTGGGCAATATCCAGAAGGTGTGAACGGCTTGCTCTATCAGTCACGACAAATAACGATGCGGCTGTTGGTCTTTACCTGGCATCCGGATTCACCGCCTCTGGTCCTCTTGAGGCGCTCAGGCCCGGCTCTGCACTCACTGTGCAGACTATGACTATGGAGCTGCGCAGTGACTGAGCGTGCACCCTGGCCCATAGCACCCGTCTGGGTACTTGTGCTGTCTCCTTGAATCTGATCATATCGCTTGTGCGGCTAGTATCCGCAATCGCCAACTGTGCAAGGAGCATTCGCGGGTTGCCATTTACCCTGATTAGCTCGATAACAAGGAGATTACCCATGCCGGATCGCATTGACCTTACCCCCGGATACGCCCAGACAAACTCCCGACTAAAACGCAGTATCAGATCCCTGCTGGCCTGGGCCTGTGTGCTCAGCCTTTGCTTTCTGTCCACACTGCCCATCCTCCCCTCGAAGGCGTCCGCGCAGTTTAAATCTGATGCTGTCTCCGCCGAGCAGATTGAACAGTGGTTGCAGGGAATGTCGGTGCAACTTATTTACCCCGAGGCCATTGAGGCGGGACAGACCTTTGTTCTTCATGCCCATGTGCACAATGGCAATGACCAGAGTGTGCGAGTGAGTATAGGCGCCGGACAGAACGAAACTGATGCCTATGTCCTGCAGCGGTGCCGCTTTCCCTGCGGCACGCAGGAAATTGCGCCCGGACAGTCGCGCTACATCACCGTTGGTCAGATGTACTACGCCGATGCAACGCTGCAGCACATGCCTAGTGTGACGATAGAGCCTGTGCTCTCCGTGATGCCAACGGATAAAGGAGTCAGCCTGCCTATTCCAAACAGAGCTCTGGACAGTATATCCATTGCCGTCAACAACCCGCCGGATCTTCCTGCACCCAATGCGGCGCTCAACCCGGTGCCGGAACGCCAGCCGCTGGTCCTGGCGGATCTGCGTGAACCTGAGGATCAACTGCTTGTGCGCGACCCCAATACCGGCTACGACTGGATACGCCTGCATGTGAGCGCCGGCCTGCGCCTGGAAGACGCGTTGCATGCACTGGCAACCGAGGACTATCTGCAGGGATTCCAGCTGGCACGAGCATCCCAGGTCGAACAATTGTTGCTGAACTACCTGCACGCGCAGGGACAAGCGGCTCAAGCGCTGAGCGTCCGCGGACTGGCGGCGAGTCATGAGTTTGGCGCCCCGCTTGCCGAGTTTGTGCGATTACTGGCCCCCGGTGTATCGGCTTCAATACCGGCCGCGCAAGGCGTCACTGCCAATGAGCCCGGCACCTGGGGTCCCAGCCTGCCAGTGGTTGCCTCAGCCACTGTTTACGGATACGAAGGGCCGCCCCAGACCGGCACATTCAGGCAGGCTATAGGTTTTTTGAACACCCTATATCCTGTGGTTGATAACGAAGGCGGCGCAATGGAGATGCCCGGCTTCTGGTTGGTGCGCGGCGCGCCAGAGCTAACACGGGCCGAAGACAGGGCCAGCTATCTTGACGACGAACTCGTCGTCCCGGCTTTGAAGATCGGTGACAGTTACTATCGCGCCGTGCTCGTCAACGTAGACAGCCGGCTTGGCATGTTCCGGGCGATCAGCCTGACCGAGCTGCCATCAACCGACAGCACGCCAGTGATGAGTGACCAATCATACTTCGACGAAAGCAGCGGGCTGCTGACGTTACCGGGTCTCGTACTGATGCAGACTGACGGTGCTGAATCGACTGCCAGCGCAAGCTTTCGCCTGATGCCGGAGACCGAGCCGCCGGTGTTCGAGCTGATCAGTTTTGAATAGCGAGCGCCACACCATAAGCGCTGAGCCAAAGGTCACAGGCACCCGTGCCTGAAAACGTTATATGGGATTTAGGTGTAACGCGAACTTATACCGCGCCTTCCCGCACGGCCTCAGCATATTCGGAATCAATGATGGTCTTGCCGATGGGACCCAGCGCCAGCCTCGCCAGTTTCAGATGCTGGATGCCAAACGGAATGCCGATGATGGTCACGAACGCAATCAGACCGATCCGCCACCATAACGCCCGCCTGACAGGCGAAAAAGGCTTGGCTAACATTAGGAACGAAGCGACGCAAGCCAAGTTTTTTACGTCCTTAGTTGAGGCGCTTGTTATGTTCTGACAAACTTGAATTCAGCATTACCTTTTCTTAAAAAATATAAAGCCACACAAGTTGCTACAAATGCTATGACAGCTCCAAACTCATCTATATACCAAGCAGAGTTTGAGTTTGTTACTGTGATAGGTGTGAATAACTTTTGGATAAATATATTCGAACTGGCATGATAAATAACCGCAGGCCAAAGGCTATTAGTTTTGATACGAAAGTACGCCATAATTATCCCTGTCGCAGTTATAAAAACTGAAAACACAAACAGCTGATAATATAATGGAGTTACGTCATTACCATATAACCCCAGAATAATTAGAGGCCAGTGAAATAATGCCCAAACAAATCCACTTACCAGTCCAACACCAGTAAAAGACATCGTTTTAGCAAGCTCGGGTACCAGAAAGCCTCGCCAACCAATCTCTTCGCCCAAAATAGACGGTATTGAGACAAAAAAACTAACGGTCGCAATCAATCCGAAATGAAAAATAAGTATAGAAATATCATTCCAATGACTTAAGTTATAGCTTTCTTTTTGACTGGACAGAAACTCAGCATTATAAAATTCACCGAAGCCAAACGCCCATATAATCAGATAGGAAATAAGCGCAATAATAAGTGGCAAAAGATAGCTTGTACGTTGATGCTTCCACTTGCCCCATTGCCAGCCCAGGCTCGATAATTTTCGCTTTCTCAAAAGGCAAGTAACCAATGTAGCCGCGCCAACTGACAACATTAATGGTGTCGCTTGGCCCATTCGATAAATTAGCCAATACCCTAAAACATAAAAAGCTACAACCAATATAAAAAAAGTCGCTAGAGTTAAAGTTGTATCTTTAGAGTTTTTCATAATGACCTCTGATTGGCTAAATTGAGTACATAACAGCCCCGTGACCAGCCCCCGCAGAGTAACCAGATGATATTGCCGATGGTGTGCATGCGTTCTTCCGAAAATCCTGATGTGATTGTTGTTGATTTGTACTTGTCTTAGAAGTTAGCAAAAACCATACCACTAAGTAATCATCTGTTTTTAAAGCTATTTCTTCGGGGCAACTACACAGGACATGGCGAAACATCCCAACTAGTTAGTGTGACCGCCAAAAACTCAGCGTCTCTTTCTTTTAATCCCTGGCTCTTAACCCCTGGCCCTTAACCCTGGCCCAGCAGACGATCGATGGTGTTGTCCTTGGCCTGCCAGCGCTCGTTAACCCACGCCTGCATGCGCGCACGATGCGCCTCATCGTTCTGGTAGTCGCCACCGCGCAGCTCTGCCGGTATGGGCAGGGTCTGGATGTCGACCACGATACGCCCGATGCGGTTGGCAAACAGATCGCCGAGTTCACCCACACCGTCGGGATAGGTGATGGTGACATCCACCAGGGTATCCAGCGATTCACTCATGGCATCGAGCACCAGCGCAGTACCGCCAGCTTTGGGTTTGAGCAGATGCCGAAACGGCGATTGCTGTTGTGCATGTTTGCCGGTGCGGAAACGCGTACCCTCGGCAAAATTGACAATGGACACCGGTATGCGGCGGAATTTTTCACAGGCCTGTCGGGTTGCAGCGACATCCTTGCCGGCCAGGTCGGGTCGCTTTTCAATCTGCTGCCGCGAATAACGTTTCATGAACGGAAAGTCCAGCGCCCACCAGGCAAGTCCGAGCACCGGCACCCAGATCAACTGGCTCTTCAGAAAAAAGCGCAACATGGGCAGGCGCCGGTTAAACAGTTTCTGCAAGACGGGAATATCCACCCAGGACTGGTGATTGCACAGCAGCAGAAAATGGCCCTCGGGCATGGCGTCGGGCAAGCCGGTCACCACAATCTCTGCATCGGTCAGGTGGTCGAACATCCAGCTGTTTACGTCGATCCAGCTCGCGGCAATGGCCATCAGCACCCGGTCACACAAGGTCTGAACAGGTCTTACACGCATGATCGCCTTGATCAATGCCACCACTAACAACGGCGTGACGTGAATGATCGAGTTGAGGCTCAACAGGATCGCGGCTATCGCAATGCGAAGGCTGCGCAGCAGTGTCATAAGCAACTCCCTGTGCATGAAGAGCACGAAAGGTATCTGCGAAGCAGGAGATTGTCCAGTTTCGTGCGCTCCAATGTTGCGCTACAGACGTATCACGTGTCCTTCCTGCGGCGTCACACCACCGGCCAGCAACTGCGCAAAGACCTGCTGCGCCGCGTCAAGGCCGTGGCCTTCAACGATTCTGAGCAACTCGCGTTGTGGATCATTAACGTGAGCGCCAAATCGCGACCAGGCATTGCCCAGCTGCTCACCGAAGGTCTGCGCTCCCCACTCGGCCGTGCGTTTGAGAATCTGATCGGGGGCAAAGAAAAACGTCGGTGCCGGGCCCGGAAGCGTCTGTTTTGTCGGCATTGCCACGGTCTGCGCCGATCCCACCACGCAGCTGTATGTCAGCTCACGGCAGTGATGATGAATGGCACTGCGCAGCTCGCGATCACCGGAGAAATCCACATACAGTGTGGGCACCTGTGAATCCAGCGTGTCCAGTTGCGAATAGGTCAGGGTGGTCCGGTAACAGCCGGAGCCGGCCACGAAGTCACGATTACGTTCCGACGTCAGCCCGATGGTTTCCACGGCATCGCCAATACAAAAACCCGTCCCATAGGCGGTCTTGCTGGATGCGCTGGAGATCACCACCCGCTTGGCGCCAAACCAGTTGTTGTCGGCGAGAAAGTCAGCCAGTGTAAATGAGGTGATAAACAGCGGCCGGTAGATCACCTGAAATGCCTCGCTGTCTGGGGTGTACAGCGGATCAACCTGGCAGCGCAGGTACTGATTGTAGGCAGCCGGCAGGGCCTGGCGATGCGCGGTACCGTCGCGAAAACCACGCTTGCCCACATTCATGGCCTGCACACGCAACACACTCGACGGCGGAAAATAGCCGTAGAAGCGCTCACCCTCACGGATACCATCGACCGCCGAGGCCACCACATTGGCAAAACCCCACACCGGCACCTGTCCCCAGTCTGCATCGTCGGTGGGAAAAAAGTCCCAGTAACGCATGGCCTCACCGTAGGCGGCATAGGTGACATTATTGGTGGTCAGCGAAAACAGGTCCGGCGCCAGCAGTACCTCCCCAGGCGCGGGTGCAGCGGGCGGTGACAGGTCCTCGATGCGCATCTGCGACAGCTCGTGTTTGTTGATTAACAGTCGGGCTTGGCGGTGTTGGGGCACGGTGTTCTCCTGATTCCAGGTTCTTGTTTGTCGTTGAGTCTATAGGAATCCACCAGGTACCGACAATTATCAATAGTGCTACCATAAGTATATGGCGAAAGATCGAGCCACTAGCAGGCAAATGCCGGAGGTGACCTATGAGCGATTATCAGAAAGCCAAGAAAAGAGTCGATGTGTCGACAGGCGATTCAGTTCGTATACTGCGTGAACTACAGGAAATGAGTCAGAATGACTTGGCAACTGCGTCAGGAATCCCGCAATCCACAATCTCTGCTATAGAGAATAACCGGGTCCGCCTGGGTGTTGAGCGTGCCAAGGTGCTAGCGAAAGCATTGCGTTGTCATCCAGCTGTGCTGGTTTTTCCTGGCTGGGATGTCGAGCATGAGTCCGCCGCATAACAACTACATCAATCACGCCCGGACGTTACGCAGTTTAGGGATGGGCTGTGGGCACAGCCCAAGAAGAAACACCCAATTCTAAGGCCGTTCTATTGCAAGTGACAGCGCTATGGGTATTGGTTCAGTGAGAGGGGGTCGCGCCACTATTGAGATCAGCTGAATGTCGATTATTGCTACAGTAATTCACACAATATCGTATATAAGCATAGCATCGTGCGCTTATGCAGTTTTCTCGAAGAAGCCTGTATTTTCATATTTAGCTGCTTTTCTGGCATCGCCGTTGTGTCTGTATACCGCAGCAGTTCCAGCATTTTCCTATTGGCCGTTGCTTCTTCCTCCGATGATTATTCTCAGCGGGCTGTGTATGAAACGGGGACATCCTACAACTGCTTTTCTACTTTCGTTGCCGTATCTGCTGTTCTCGGTATTCGCGATGATTTCAATTGTGACTATTATCCAGAGCCAGTGAGTCGCCACCACCGTTTACAATGTTATCGAATCCAGCAGGGTTCCACCTTTTCCTTTGTGTTCGCAGATACCATTTAAGCAATTAGTCCGCGATAATGGCGTCAGTTACCGTAAGAGGCTGCGTTAATGCTGTTGTACATTCTCGATCTTGTTGGCGTTGCCGTTTTCGCGATCAGTGGCGTGTTGGCTGCGCGTGACCGTGAACTGGATGTGCTGGGCGTGATCGTGGTGGCCGCTATGACGGCTATCGGCGGCGGAACACTCAGGGACCTCTTGCTCGATCGCCACCCTATTTTCTGGCTTACTGATATGACCTACCTCATCGTCATCATCGTGGCCGCATTGGCGACCATCGTATACGTGCGCCACCGGCCGGCTCCCCTGTTTAGTTTGCGTGTGGCAGATGCATTCGGACTGGCATTGTTTGCCCTGCTGGGTGCCAGCTATGCTGAGGCGGCACAGGCGCCGGCGCTTATCGTCATATTGATGGGCACCATGACGGGCGTCACTGGTGGTGTGTTGCGGGATATCGTGACGGCAAGAGTGCCGCTGATCATGCAGCGAGAAATCTATGCATCGGCAGCAATCGCGGGAGTCGCCGCGTATCTGCTGATGCAGGCAATAGGGGTGCCTCAGCCCGGCGCCTTCGTAGGGGGTGTGGTTGTCGTTGTGGCGTTACGCCTGGGGGCGCTGCGCTGGAATCTGCATCTGCCTACATTTCGGTGATAAAGTCCGTGTGGAGCACATTGTTCCCCGGTAGCCTATTAGGCTTATTTATCGAAGCAGTAGGCATGGATATGTTTGCACTGCTGTTCGAGGTCCAGCTGCTTGCTATCTTCCTCGCCTTCTATAACGGCTTAAGTTTGAACGGTAAGCCCATAATAAGTACCACGTGGACAGTGAGCTCAGCATGGCCGCGGTAATCTTACAGGTAAAAGTGAAGCCACGAGCACGCGTGTCAGAGCTCACTCAGGCAACCGATGGTACGTGGGTTGCAAAGCTAAAGGCACCGCCTGTGGACGGTAAAGCCAATACGGAACTGGTGGGTCTTGTGGCGCAGAAATTTCAATGCCGAAAGACAGCCGTGACAATCAAGGCTGGCGCATCCGGGCGCACCAAGCTCGTCATGGTTGAAGAATCGTTGTGAACGCGCGGCCCGGTTCGCTCGCTGATGCCCAGACGCGGATTGATCGAGCTTGGAAAAGCTGACTATGCGGCGCACATTTTTCCATACATACGTCCTGATACGATACCCGGGGGTTAACAGTGCCCGGGACCCTGGTAAGCTTTCAAAATTGCAGGCTGCAATGAAAAGAATAACGGTTATTGTATTAGCCAAATGGCTAGTTGTTAACCGTTCGTATATCTGTTTCTATCGATTAGCATCCTGAATTCCGCATTTTCGAGTTACGCCAGCGTTTGATCCATGTGTGGTGGGCGCTTATTGGGTGGATGTATCAATCCATGCCAATACTATTTTTGGAGTTAAATTCTACTAATTCAAAAAAGGGCTTTCAGAATGAAATATAAAATAATTCTATTGGCTATCTTGATTTCCGGTTGTGCGAGTAACAAATCATTGTATTTCGGCACCTATACACGGATTGGAATTGACGCGTCATCAGACGGCGTCGGCATAGGCGCCAAGAATGCTGCTTTAAACACAGCGCCAGCAAAAAAAGACGGAGGTGCCTTCGACGTTCTGGGTACTTCGGATCTGGATATCGCGTATACAAATACCGTGATTGAAGAGGTGGTGGCGGTCGGGCAAGCGGCGATATGCGCGGCCCAGAAAGCGCCTGTAGCTGATAACGTTAAGGCGTTTACCGAACTTTTACCGAAACCAAGTGAGGGCGGCTCAGTGATATTTGGGACATACAGCTCATGGTCGCTACTTGACTTATCCTGGGGTGGAGCAACCTCTACTGGCATCAACTTTGGCTATAAACGAGGAACCGGCGTAAAAATGCCGATAGTGAACGACAATGTAGGCTCTGTTTATGCGTCTATATCAGTTAATACAACTGATGATGATTTGGTCGCCCCAAAAACCAATATTGGAGGCACCAGAAACGTACATACATTTGCAACGGGCGAAGCCGCGATAATCAAAGCATCTGAAGAATCACGAGCTCTGAATGGAAATGATGCCGCTTATGCTGGTTGTCTCAGTTTATAGATCATGTCGGCTCTATGTGCTGATAATGCTTGCTCTCTTTCTGACAGGCTGTGCTTTGCATTACACTGATAAAGAAGGGAATGATCGCCTTATCGGCCTTGTTTCGATTAAAGTCGGAAAAAACGATTGTGTTCTTACTAATACAGCACAGAGCATCGGAGTAAGTGTCGATACAACAGCAGACAGTGGTGGGATCAATTTGGGTATGAGATCGATGTCCAAGTCCTATATCAAAAATGTCGACTATCTGGAGCTGCAAGGTGATGAGAGCGGAACGCTAATCGTTTCGAAATACAGAAAATCAGCCCGTAGTTCGCAAAGCGCCTGCACGGTTGAATAAAATGCTGCGTGTTAGGGGCGTCTGACAGGACGTGCAAAAACGTAATTGCCATACTCTGGCTGTCTCTGCACTCCAGTCTCACCATTTTCGCGGACGCCTCAGTATCGGTAGAAGAAGTAATCAGTCATCTCGAAAATGCAGATGATGTTGGCGTCGGCTACGCATCAGATGCGGTTTCGGATGATTAATCCGGAAGGCGCAGAAGCGTGGTATCAATAGTAAAACCATAAGGATATGGCTAACGTTCAAGATATTCTTGGTCAGGTGCGGTTCAGTGCCAGGGGCATAAATGTTTAAGCCTTGTGCAAAGTGGCAAAAGATATTGATCGTTATACCTGCCGGGTTGCCTGGCAATCAGTTGCAGGCCGGTAACTGGTATTGTGCGTCATTTGTCTTATGCGCTGACGTTCAAACATTGGACTTCCCCCGCGCTACTGCAATTCGTTAGCAAAGCGCCCTACCGCGTCCACCACCTGCCTGGCTCCTTCCTGGATCTCTACAATCAAGGTGCCCGACTGGCTGGCAAGTTCCAGGCCTTGCTCGGCTTTCTCTCGAGAGCTGAACATCTGGCGTTTGACTTCATCTGAAAGCGTCTGATTTTGATGGACGACGCCCACAATCTCCTCGGTGGCTGAACTTGTGCGACCCGCCAGTTGTCGCACCTCGTCGGCAACCACAGCAAATCCACGGCCCTGTTCACCGGCCCTGGCGGCTTCAATCGCGGCGTTTAGCGCCAGCAGGTTTGTCTGTTCTGCGATGCCGCCGATAGTTTGCACGATGTCGTTGATCTGCAGGGACTGTTTGCTCAAGGCCTCAATGCTTTCGGTCGCCGCCTGCATTTGTGTGGCTATCTGCTGCATGGTTTCGACCGTCTGCTGAACCACATCAGCGCCCTTTTTTGCGCTTACGTCCGTTTGTTGTGACACGTCGTAGGCAACACCTGCGCCCTCGCGTACCTGCTCTTCCCGTAAAACCTGGTCGGTGACAACGCTGGCGAACTTAACGACCTTGCGGAGGTTGCCCTCGGCGTCGTAGACCGGGTTATAAGTGGCTTCGAGCCACACCACGGAGCCACTGCTATCAATCCGCTTGAAACGGTCCGCCACGTACTCGCCGCTGTTTAGCTTTTTCCAGAAGGCCGCATATTCAGGCGAGCCGGCCTCCTCAGGGGTGCAGAACTTACGGTGGTGCTGACCGATGAGTTCTTCCAGCCGGTAACCCATAGCCTGCTGAAACTGCTCGTTTGCGGTGATGACAGTGCCATCAAGGTTGAACTGGATAACCGCGGTAGAGCGGATTAGCGCATCAATGAAAGACTCAGCTTCTTTTGCGTTCTCTATTGTTTTGGTTACGTCTCTACCATAACCCTGCACGTAAGAGAGCTTGCCGTCTGATCCTCGTACCGGGAGCCATTGAATATGCAGCCAGGCTAGAGAGCCATCGGCCCGCAAGTAGCGGTAGTCGTCACTGACCGGCGCGAAATTTGCGACGGCTTGATTGAGTCTCGAAAGCAGGCCAGCTTGGTAACGTAAGACGGTACAATCTCTGACAGGGGTCGACCCAACAGGTGCTCTCGCGGGAAACCGAGGACATTGGCAAAGTCCTGGTTTAATGCAGAGATACAGAAATCGGCATTCAGTGTGATGGATAGCATGCCCCGATCCATCTGAGCAACCAGCTGGCGGAGAGTCTCTAATTCCACACGCTGATCTTCGAGTTCTTTTTTGAGGTGGCGATTAAACATCAGGGTACTCCTGTCAACGGTAAAGCCGGTTATCGGCAGGCCGCACGAGTCCTTGAACCCTTATAACCGTACTGATCACAGGAATTGCTAATTTTGTTGGTTTTTAATATTGTCGAGCGTTAGCGATACGCCAGAATATAAACGGCCGAATGCGGGAATCAGAAGCCCTCAAAACATCAACTACAAGGCCGCCGCGTGATGGAGGCGTTATAAGTGACCTTATCCCCTATTTGACTCGCCTGACTGGAGGCTGCAATGACAAGAATAACGGCTATCGTCGCACTGGGCTATGCACTGCTTACCGCTGCCTTTGTGCATGCGCAGGCCCCGGCAGACACCTTGCAGCCGGGCACCCGGTATGTCGCGCTTGGCAGCTCGTTTGCGGCTGGCCCGGGGGTACCTGAGCAGTTGGGTGACTGCGGTCGATCAGGCAGCAACTACGCCAACCTGGTCGCCGATGCGCTTCAGCTGTCGCTCACCGATGTCAGTTGCAACGGCGCGACCACGGATAACATTCGCCACACGCCGCAAAATGGCGCACCGCCGCAGATTGATGCAGTTACCGCTGAGACGGGGCTGGTGACTGTCACCATCGGTGGCAATGACATCCGCTATACCGCGTCGACATTCGCCTGTGCCGGCACCTCAGCTGACGACAACTGCACTGCCAGTCTTGACCAGGACGCGATCAATGATGCGGTGAGTCAGTTGCCCGCCAAACTGACTGCAACGATTGACGCGATCCGGGACAAAGCGCCGCAGGCCATTGTTGTGCTGGTGACCTATCCGCGCGTATTTCCTGTTGATGCCATCAGCTGCGAAGAGCTGCAGCTCAGCGCGCAAGACACGCGTTATCTCGCCGACCTGGGGCAAACCCTTGAAGAGATCTTCGTGAGTGTGACTGCCGGCCAACAGAATCTGATTGCTGACCCTTATGTACTGGCCGAAGGCCATGGCCCTTGCGCGTCCCCGGCTGCCGAACGCTGGATAAACGGCAATGTTGTCGCCAGTAGCGGTGTTCGCTATCATCCCACCGCCGAAGGCCATGAGGCAATGGCGCGCCTGGTGCTGACAGCACTGGGCCGCGAGTAACAAAAGACTGTCGTCAGGTCAGGGGCGCTATGCAAAAAATACTACAACATATCCTCCCGTTCGAATTGCCAAAAGGCTTTCCGGATGAGGCGACCTACCGTCTCTACAAAAAGTGGGACGAGCCTGCCAGACAGGTCCAGATTTCTGCGATTACATTTCTAACCGCACTTTTGTACATTATTTTTTCTTTGCTGGACAAGTCCTGGGCGTCAGATCAGGTTCAGGTTTTGATGCTGAGACTTAATCTTTTTGTGACTGCTCCAATTCTATTGACGATTAGTTTTCTTGCCTACAAAAAACGGTTCTACACGATCGTAGTGCCAGCGCTTGCGTTATTTCCCGTCTTCTCCATGTTAAGTCATGCCTATATAGCAGGCCAGCTTGGTAATTATTTTCCGTTTGTTACCGAAGGGTATCTGGCTGTGTTCTGGATCTTTGTTGTGTCAGGTATGACTTTCAGGCATGCCCTGGCCAGTGCGTCGATGGCATCAAGCATTCTGCTGGTCTCGGGTTTCTATGTCATGAGTGATCTTGATATCTACACCATGCATGTTTTCTGGATATTTTGCAGCTTTTCGTTTGGCTGTTTAGGCGCATTGATGTTTGACAGGTCCAGGAAAGCTGTCTTCATGAGCCAGCAAGAGTTGCACCACCTGGCCGTTACCGATGAGCTTACTGGAGCATTCAATCGTAATCACCTGAAAAGTGTTCTTGCTCAGGAGATGGCGCGGGATATTCGATACGATAAAACATTCGGGCTTCTGATTATCGACATTGATCATTTCAAAAATATCAATGATACATTCGGGCATGCTGTAGGGGACGATGTATTACGCAAGACGGCACAGATCTTGTCAGCGTCCATACGCTCGAATGATACGTTGGTGAGGTGGGGTGGGGAGGAGTTTGTCGTTATCGCGATTGAAGTGAATGAGACAACACTGAAGCACTTATGTGAAAAGCTACGGCACAAAATTGAAGATGATGGTTTTGGTGCTGTTGATAAGGTAACAGTCAGTATCGGTGCAACATTGTTCAGAAAAGATGATACCCGCGATGCACTGCTTTCACGTGCTGATAAGGCGCTGTATCAGGCAAAAAACAAAGGGCGGAACATCACTGTCTCGGTATAATAATACATGACCATCATTGCTGTCCGACTCCGAGCTGGTCATAGATAGAAACTGGGTCGCTACTTGCAAGCTCGTGGGCCCGGGCTCACAAGCGTAGCCTCCGGGCAGAACGATGTCGTGTGCGGTCCCGCCCCGGCAGACACCCTACGGTGTCTTCGTCAGGCAGCCGCCCGCGTTTCATGGTTTATAAATAACCAAACGAAGACCGTTCCGCGGAAACGTTTTTTCGCAGAGTAGTTGGCCGGATGTCTGCCTGATTTTCACTTCTCAACGACATTTCAGGCACGTCAGCTAACAGCACCTGCGTTGACAGGAAGCACCGCTACCTGGTTCCGAACTTTTCGTGTTCACCCAGATCCGGCTTCGCCCCTTTGGCTTTGGCAGTGGCCGTCTTTATGCTCTTGACCATCTTGCTGCTGTCACTGTTCCAGTGCTCGCCCTTGTTAATTTTGATTTCCAGCATGCCCACATTGGGTGAATCCTTGCCTTCGGGGAACCAGGCTGCAATGAGCGAGTTCCAGTATCGATCAATCAGCGCCTTGTCCTGGGTCGCGCGACCGGTGCCGGTCAGTGAGACATAGACATGGTCATGCGGATCCGAGAAGGTCACACAGACATCGTTGTCATCCTCAAGTTCGAACACTTTCTCTGACTCAAGATCGGTGAAGAACCAGAGCGTACCGTCATATTCGTCCTGCACCAGCACCATGGGTCGTGACCGCAGCTCATCGCCGTGACGCGTGGTCAGCATTCCGTTTTTGATGTCGCTGATGAGATTCCAGATTTTCTGTTTATGCTCTGGGCTGGACATAAAATTCCTCCTGAATGCGCCCAATAAAGGGCGTTTTCGATTGCGTTTACAGGGGGCTACGACCGGAAATGCCAAGTGGTTTTGTCTGTATCATCATGCTCTGCAAATGATCCGGGCTGCAATTAAACCTGATGTAAAGGCCCTGGCCCGGCAATCCGTCCAGCATGTATCAGGGCTGACAGGCTGGCCGTTGGCCCCGAGCCTGGGCGGCCTCAAACGTTTGGACGGCAGCGGACATACGCTGCTGTAGTTCACGAATGCGGGAGTCGGGTGCTGGATGCGTGGAGAGAAGCTCAGGGGGTCCGCCACCGGACGCCCGTGCCATGTTATGCCACAGAGTGACACTTTCGCGGGGGTCAAACCCGGCCCGTGCCATGTAGTCAAGGCCCAGGCGATCGGCCTCGGTTTCGTCGGCGCGCGAGTATGGCAAGGTAAGCAAAAGATCAGCCCCCATGCCAATCAACCCCGGGTCCATGCCCGTGGTCTGGGCGAGAACCGATACACCCATCTGTGTTGCCAGCTGAGTGGAAACACGGGCCGCGGAGTGCCTGGCGGTGACGTGGGCAACCTCATGGCCGATAACGGTTGCGAGCTGGTGTTGATTCTCGGCGACATTGAGCAGCCCCCTGAAAACACCGATATTGCCGCCAGGCACGGCAAACGCATTGACCGCGTCGCCTTCAAACAGGACCACCTGCCAATCCATGCCGGTATTCATCTCGGCAAGCACAGCATTGGACACACAGTTGACATAGCGGGTTAATGATTGATCCGTGCTGACGCTGTTCTCTTGCTTGAGTTGGTTGAAAGCCTGTTCCCCCATGCCGGCCATTTGGCTTTCAGACACCAGTAGCACCTGGGAGCGCCCGGTCGGCGAGGTGGCACAGGCAGTCACCAGTAAAGGCAGCGTCAGTAACGCGAGGGTAATAGTTTGAAACTTCATCATGAATGGCTCCTTGCAAGCCAGCGGGTGGTATACCACTAACGTATCCCTCGGGCAGGACGATGTCCAGTGCAGTAGCACACCGCCAGGCAATCGCAACGGTGTCACTGTCAGGCGATCGCCCCTTTTTCATGGTACCTTTAAAGGCGGTTTATGGGTTTTAAATGAACAAACGAAAACGTTTCCGCGGAAACGTCTTACCGGAGATCACGCTGCTGATTCGCCCGTTTATGAAAGCTGACAGGGAGGCACTGAGTCGACTCTATCTTGAGTCCCGACAGGATACCTTTACCTGGCAGAACTCCGCCGCATTCTGTCTGTCCGATTTTGATCGGGATACAGCAGAGGAGGCCATCTGGGTGGCCGAGCGGCAGGGCGCACTGGTCGGTTTTGTGTCGGTCGATGCGGCTGACAATTTTGTCCACAATCTTTTTGTTGCGACACATTGGTTGGGCCACGGCATTGGTTCCCAGCTACTGGCAACGTCGCTAGCCAATATCGGCAGTCCTGCACGTCTCAAGTGTTTAGTGGAAAATACCAGGGCTATTGTTTTCTACCAGACGAAAGGCTGGCAGAAAGTGGGTGATGGCGTAAGCGACGACGGGAAGTATGTTGTTTTCGAAATGGACAATTCTTGAGGCAGATGGAGTTTGGATGAACAGGACAGTTATCGTGATAGGCGTTGGTCGTGACTTACAGTAACCTTGCCTGATCCGAAAAGAGGGCATCAAACAGCATCGCTATCGAGTTCGTCCATCAGTTGATTATAGCTGTAATCGGCAAAGCCGCTGCGTTCGCCTTCAATCAACAATTTGCGGAGATGTTCGCGTTTCGTTTCTGCCTCTTCAAGCACTCTGAGTCCTGCCCGGACGACTTCGCTGGCAGATCCGTATCGACCACTCTTGAGCTGTTGGGCTATGAATTCGTCAAAGTGCTCGCCAAGGGATATGCTGGTGTTTTTAGCCATGTGCCGGCTCCATGTACCAATATTAGGTATTTAATGGTGGCGCCTCGCCAGGGCCAAATCAATGTCATCACCTGTCGGATTTCGCTCCGGGCCCAGCGTGCCGATGATCCACCGCTGGCTATGGCTTGCTTCGTATCAACCACTCGGCGATAACAAGATTGATAACCAAGCCAATGAGTCTGTCGTAGTCATAAAGCAGTTGTGTCAGGAATGGCCTGAATGTTTCAACCTGACCAAGCGTGAACACGGCAAGGACTTCGATAAACAAAGGTGTGACCACTGCCAGCGTGATCGCAACCGCCCTGTACATCCATCGTCTATGCGCTGCGATCTCGCCATTGAGCACATGATAGAACGCCAGCGTGAAGGCCATGACCAGTCCCAGGCTCACGATAATCAGGCCAATGTACCGCATACCAAGCGCTTCAGGTGTCAAAAAGTGGTGCATCCACACCGCTGAAGCGGCCAGGATATAGGCGCTGAGTAGTGCAATGCGTCCACTGACGCGATGCCATTGGCTATGCTTGAGCCGAAATGCCGGTGAGAACTGCAACGGGACTGTCAGGAAGAGGGCGATACCACTGGCGCCGTGAACCCATACTGCCAGTGGTGATTCGAAGTAGCGTGCATTAACAAGAGACACCAGAAGCGGGGAATCCATTGGCCCCGCCAATACTCCCAGTACAATAAAAATGGCCGGAATCCCGGGAATGGCAAATAACACAAATAACGTGCTGACCAGTGGCCAATTATGTGTTGTGGTAGCAGCTGGATTGTCGATTTTATCTGTACTGATGGAAGTCATCTGTTTGTCCCGGTTTTGCTGATTGGTTAAGATGCTTCACATGTTGCGCCAGGCCATGGAAATCGTCGTCCGGATCCAAGGGCTCGTACCTATTTTTTAAGTGGAAGGTCGCCGTGTCTGCTAGCGCTGTTGCTTACTTTTTGACGTGTATTTCCCTGGCTATCATCGGGTTTAGCGTTCATCTGCTGCTGTTGCGATCGACTAAACAGCCGGTGTATTTGCCGTTGGCAGGCTGCCTGGCAGCAATTGCCGTGTTGATTGCTCAACCGGTGGTCAAAGCGCTCGCACCGGGTCTGCAGGTGTTGTTTCTGCTGCTTGCGTTACCCGCTCTATACCTCATCCCGCCGTGCTTCTGGCTTTATGTGCAAGGGATCACCAGTAGTACAAGGTGGCGTCCGGGGCGTGTTCATCTTATGCACTTTGCGCTGAGTGGCATCGGGCTGGTCATTGTTATCTGTGCATTATTGCTGCCCGGCGAGTTACGCCATGCGATCCTGGTAGAAGGGGACGAAACAGCGCTGACAGCCACATCGGGTCTGGTACGTTTTACTGTTTATGGCCTGGTGATTACCACCTTCCTGATGGTGTTGGGCTGGGTCCTGCAGGCAGGGTTCTATGTGCACGCCGTGTTCCGTCGCCTGCATGACTATCGCGTCCAATTGCGAGAAGTGTTCGCCAGTACCGAGGCGCAGGAAGGGCGCTGGATCGTGTGGCTTTTACTCGCGGTAGGCGGGGTCTGGCTGATTACGGCGGGCACCCTCCTGTACGACAACCTGGTGGCCTCTGTGCAAACAGAGGCTGTGATCCGGCATCTGGTGGTTCTGATCATGATCTGGAGCGTTGCCATATGGGGACTGCGTCAAAAGCCTGGCTTTGAGGAGCTGTACCAAAGTAATCATGAGACGCAAGAGGTACTCAAACTGATTACCGAGAATAAATATCAGCGCTCGGCCTTAAACGAACAATTGGCTAACAGTATTGTCGGCAAACTGAACCATGCCATGGAACACGATCGTCTCTTTTTGGATGCTTCTCTCTCCCTGCCCAAGCTTGCAAAACATATTTCGCGCTCGGCGTACCACATCTCGCAAACCCTGAACGAAACCTTGGGGATGAACTTTTTTGATTACGTGAATTATTACCGGGTCAACGCCGCCAAGGAACAACTACAAAATACTGACAATACGGTGCTGGATATCGCCATGGACGTCGGTTTTAATGCCAAGTCTTCGTTTTATACGGCTTTCAAAAAAGCAACGGGGGTCACGCCCAATCAGTACCGGAAAGAGAGCAGGGCGGGGTGAACCCCGACATCGAACCGAATGCAAATGTATAAGAAAACCTGATGATTTCAAGGACGCCGCGATGGACAAAATCGAATTTACCCGCCAGGAAAAAGAGCTGATGGCCCAGAAGGTCAAGGTGTACTTTCGCGATGAGCTGAATCAGGACATCGGCGGCTTTGACGCTGAGTTCCTGGTCGATTTCTTCGCCCGGGAGATGGGCGGCTTCTTCTACAATCGGGGCCTCTATGATGCCGAGGCCCTGATTACCGAGAAAGTTTCCGAGATATCGGATCAGTTGCTGGAGCTGGAAAAGCCGGTTTCACTGAGTTGAATGCGCTGCTCTTGGGTAAACAGCCCCACCAGTGCCGACTGCACTTGCGAGAACTCGGCAAACTCGGCCAGCGTGGTATTGATGCTCAGCGCAATGACCAGTGACTGCTCCGGATACACCGCCAGCCAGGTCATGGCACCTTTGGAAACGCCGCCGTGATGCGCAAATTTTCCCGCCTCGTTCCAGCGCCAGGCCAGCGCATAACCCTGCTCATTGATCTCGCCATTGTTGAGTGTCTGCTGGGTCCAGAATTGTTCGCGAGTCTGTGGGCTGATGAACGAAGGATCCAGCCAGGCTGAGCCCAGCCGCACCAGATCCTTGGGCCGTGACATGAAACCACCGCCGGGAAGCTTGTTGCTCAAATCCACTGCGCGCCAGGGTTGTGCCCGGTTGCCATCCAGTTGATAAAAACGGGCACGATCAGCGACCGCTTGATCGGCTCTGGGCGACTCAAGCGCCAGAGGTGCCAGCACTGACTGTTGAATGAGCGCCTCAAACGGCTGCCCGGCTGCCGCTTGCAACGTCGATGCGATCAGCAACGCCCCGAACGAGGAATACTCAAAATCAGTGCCAGGCGCATAACGCTGTGGACTGCCATCAAACAATGACAGGCTCTGGCGGACATTGTCATGTGGCTCTCGCAGCGCCATCGAATGGTACACGCCGCGCCAGTCCCGTTTGGTGGCATATTCAGGCAGGCCGGCCGTGTGTGAGGCCAGTTGGCGCAGCGTCAGTGAATGCCAGTCCGGGTTGGGCAGGGTGTCATCATAGCCGCCAATCGGTTCGTCAAGAGTTACCAGGCCGGCATCAATCAGGCGTGCCAACAGGGTGCCGGTGACCGGTTTGGAAGTGGAGCCGATGCGATAGAGCGTATCCGGTGTCGCCGGTGTCATTGCGGCCAGGTCTGACCAGCCCGTGGCGGCGCTCCACACCAGCTTGCCGTCAATAGCGACTGCGGCCGACAGGGAAGGCGCATGTATCCGCGCCTGATGTTCGAGCAACAGCTCGCAGGCTTTGTCTGACGTCGACGCCCAGTCATCATCAACCGGTGACGACTGACAGTTGTCGGCAGCCGGTACTGCCTGCCAGGCCCAGGGGTTGCGCAGCGCGGCATTGGTTTCGGCAATAAAGCCGTAGACGGGCCAGAACAGGTAAACCACGCCAGCCAGCATGATCGTGGTGACAGTCAGGATGATTGGGCGGCTGATTGGATGAGTGGTTGGACGGGTGGTTGGATGGGTGGTTGGACGGAAAGGCATGGCACTTAAGCTCTCGGGCAAGTTCAGAAAACTGAAGTTTGCCCGGCAAGCGCAAAACGGGTCTCGCCGATTTCAAAAAACTAGCGCCGATTCTGAATGCTGCGCCTGAATTCACCGGGGGTCTGGTCAGTTTTGGCCTTAAACGCACGGTTGAATGGTCCGATGGAATCATACCCCAGGCCCAGTGCGATACTCAGGATTGGCGTGTTGTCGTAAGCCGGATCGGCCAGCCGTTGTTTGGCATCGTCAATGCGCAGATCGTTAAGCAGGCTGTTGAAGTTGCGATAACCCCGGGTCTGGTTGATCAGCCGTCGCAGCCGGTGTTCGGGGCAGTTCAGTTGTGCGGCCAGCGTGGTTATGGTCAGTGAATTCTGCTGATAGGCTTTTTGCTCGATGAAGCCATCCAGCGCCTGCGCCAGTGCCAATTCGGCAGGTGACAGTATTGGGGTTTGCTGCAGGTCTTCAACCGGGCCGGTGATGGCTTGCGCGGACTTCGGTGCGTCCGGGCTTATGCGGGAGACCGGATCATAGCGCAAACGCATGAGCCGGCCCACGGCGGCAGTGGCGGCCAGCAGCAGAACGCCGGCGTTGATCAGGCCAAACAGTTCAGCGTTGCGATAGCGCTCGTCCACCAACTCAAAAACCACCAGCACGGTACTGTACAGACTGATGCCCAGAATGAGCATGATGCGGGCGCGGCGTCGACTATCGATCAGGTCGTCGGCAAAACCGCGAAATGCGATGTAGCCGGCATGCACTATCAATAACAGTCCCACCGCATGGATAATGTCGTGCAGCGGCGAGTTCCCTGCCTGTATACCCAGTGCGTAAAAGTAGACCAGCACAAGCAGACCCAGCGTCAGTTTTACCGGGCGCGGCCACCGGCCCGGATGGAAGTCGTCCTCAAACAGGTAACGGATCAGCAGCCAGAACAGGAAGGCAAAGGCATCGGTCAGCAACAGCAACACGTTGCGCAGCAGCCCGTATTGTTCGTCGGCAATGGGCGCCGTCAGCATGACCAGGCCGGCGACACTGAGGCCTATGGCCAGCATCAGGTATTTGATGGTGGAGCCCGGTTCGCGCGCCAGCAGCACGGCCAGCAGCAGCAACTGGCCCAGCACCATCATGCGTATCAGGATGTCGAGTAAGGGGATTAGCGACACGGCTCGGCACACATCACGCGGTTCCGTCCCTGATGTTTGGCGTTGTACATCGCAACATCTGCCTTGCGAAGCAGTTCATCTGCCGTGTTTCCGGGAGCAGGTACCAGCGTGGCAACACCAATACTGACCGAGACTACACCGTACTCTGAATTGTCGTGGGGAATTTGTAATGACTCCACGCCGGCCCGAATCTGCTCGGCAATACTGGCCGCATGTTCTTCAGTACAAGAAGACAGAACGATGCTGAACTCTTCCCCGCCATAACGCGCCGCCAGGTCTGTTTCCCGCTGAACACGCGCTTGCAGAACCCCGGCAATGCGACGCAGACACTCGTCACCCTGCTGGTGACCGTATTGGTCGTTGTAGCGTTTGAAGTAGTCAACATCCAGCATCAGCACTGCCATCGATTGCTTGCTGCGTGTGGATCGAACCCATTCTCTGGACAACACTTCATCAAAGTGTCGTCGGTTCGCCAGCCCGGTCAGTGCGTCAGACAAGGTCAGGGTTTCCAGTTTGTTGTTCAGTTGCTCAAGTTCGCTGGCTTTCTGTTCAAGCTCATTCAGTGCATCTTCGGCTTTTTGTTTGCTCGCCTGCAACTCTTCTTCCCGTTGGCTGGCGTCCATCGCCATGCGCCGGAACTGGTGTACGGCGCTTCCCAGTCGCCCGAGTTCGTCCCGGCCTTCGGCAGGCATGGGCACGTCGTAACGACCGGCGGCAATGCCCAGCATGGTTTCACCCAGGCCGGTCAGTCTGGGTACCAGGTGGTGAAGTACATGCAGGTAAAAGAATGCGACAAGGCCCGTCAGGCCGGCTGCGCTGATAATCAGTAACAACCACTGCGAATCACGGTTGGCTGACGACGCCATGTCAGAGGCCTGAGCAAACTGTGACAATCGGGTCTCGACCAGCGCATCAATGGCGCTGTCGACACGGGCAATGATCTGTCGGTTCTGCTCATTCAGTGCTTCGCCGTCATTCAACAATGTCAACTCTCGCTGACGTAAACCGACCATGCCATCAGGCGACTGGCTGATGGCGCGCAGGTCGCCAAAATGGCTATTGATAGCACTGGATACATCCGACGGTAATTTTTCCAGCGTTTCACTTGCCACCTGCAAGTCCTGGTTGATGGTCTGCTCGGACACGGCCAGCGCGGTCAGGGTCGGGTCCTGGGTGGCGGCGAGCAGCAGACCACCAATTGCTTCCACCTCGGCATAAAAACGCGACAGGGGAATGAGTGGCGCTGTGTTGCCGGACATGCGTGCTATCTGTTCGACAGGCGGCGAAGGACGTTGCACCAGGGCGTTGATGACGTCGCTGTCGCTTTCCAGAATTCTGACGCGGAAGGTCAGTTCCTGCTGGAACGCCTGCAGGGTTGATATCAGTTGATTGCGGGCACGTTGTTGGGCCGCGAGCAGAGACAGTCGTTCATTAACCAGGGTGGTCAGGCTCTGCAGATTCTGATTGAGTTCGGTGACCAGTGTGATGACATCGGTTGCCGCCTGAGTATCAGTGACACCTGTCAACTCGTCCAGCGCCAGATCCAGCGCCTGCTGTGCTGAAGCGACGCGCCGGAATGCCAGTGCCCGGTCGGCATCGGACCGTACTGCAATCAATGACAGGCCGCTGCTTGCCAGTGCATCCGCAGCCCGCGCGGCCCTCACCGTGACCAGCATGACGGGAAGTTGATCGTCCAGAATATGAGAGACACTGCGCGACATGTTGGCGCTGGTGCCCAGCGCGGTGATCATCACAATGACCATGAACAGGGCCATGGTCGCAAAGCCGACCAGAAAACTGTTGCGGATACCCAGCCCGTGAAAAGGAGAGTTCAGTTCTTGCGGACCGCCGGGCGCGGCCTTATTCTCAGTCAATTTGGACACGCTGGCCGTCCTGCCAGACATACCAGGCGAAAGTGGGGTACTCCGTCTGGATATCGCCCTTGCCATTAAAGCTGATGCGGCCAATGAGGGTATCCAGCGGCGCTTCGCGAATAGCCGCAGCCACCGCCGATGTTTCTATGCTGTCTGCACGTCTGACGCCTTCTATCCAGATCTCAATGGCCGCATACGCCAGCAGCGTGTAACCATCGGGCTCCATGCCCTGGGCGCGAATGGCCGCGTTGGCAGCCTGCATACGGTCACTGTCCAGATTGGCAGCCGACTCGGGAAGGAAGGTGAATGCTACGCCATTACTGGCGGCCCCCGCTGTTTCCGCAAAAATCGGGGAAACCAGTGTGTCGCTGCCGATAATGTCAAAGGGCACATCCATCTGCCGGGCCTGACGCACAAACACCCCGCTGTCCAGCGCGCCACCAGTCAGGTAAAGCACATCGATATCGTGTTCGATCAATGCCATGATGTCGTCCAGATATGAGGACGCGGATGCTGACATTTCCAGCACAATGGCGGGCTCTATGCCAAGACCGGCGAGGCCGGCGATGGCATTATCGGTCAGACCTATGGAGTAATCGTTGGGATAACGCAGGATGCCGACGCGCCGACCAGCGTACTGGGCAGCGATTTTTTCTGCCGCCATTTCGCCCTGCAGGTCATCACGGCCGATCATCCGGAATATGCTGTCGATGCCCATCTCTGTGACCAGCGGGGCCGTTGAGGAGGGCGTGATCTGCAGCACGCCGTGGCGGGCGTACACGGGGGCCGCTACCACGGTGGTGGCAGAGCAGGAATGACCGATGACCACATGGGGTGGGTTCTGCACCAGATCCTGCGCCACCCGCTCGGCGATAATCCGGGTACAGCTGTCATTGTGTTCGGATACACGCACCGGACGCCCCAGCAACAGGCCCTCGTCAAGCGAGGTCAGCGCCGCATGGACGCCCGCCTTGAATTGCATGCCGATGGAAAAGCTGGTGCCTACCATTGGGCCAACAATCGCCAGCTCAATGATATCTGCCGCCGGGTCGGGTTGTTGCGCTGACGCCGATGGCAACATCAGTGCTGCGGCTGTTGTTATAGCCAGCAGGCGGGTAAAGCGACCGAACAGAACTTTAAGAGTATTCACAAAAACAGCACCGGGATGACACAGGTAAGGCATGATTTACAACAGGTAATCGGTCAATGTCAGGTTTTGTTTACCCTGATTGTCACAACTATGAGCGCCAATGTTTGGTGGGTCAAGCATGACGGGCTACAATCAGGCAAAAGCACTTGTATTCAGGCCCCCTCCCGGCGAGATCACTATGACAATAAATGCAGGAATAAAGAGTACTGGCTGGTATCTGATGTTGTTCGCCGCCATTGGCGTGAGTGCCTATGCGCTGTCATTGGGATTTTTGCCTGCCATACGCAACGGTTTTGTGGATAACATGCTACTGACGACGCCCAGCGCAGCGCTGCTGCATTTTCTGGGCGGTGGTATTGTGCTGCTGGCCGGTGCCAGTCAGTTCCACAAAGGCTGGCGAACCCGTTATCCGCGTTTGCATCGCTGGTTGGGGCGGGTCTACGTTGGCGGGGTGCTGATTGGTGGAATCGCCGGTTTGTATCTGGCCTTTTTTGCCTCGGGCGGTCTGGCCGCACGATTTGGATTTGGTTTGTTGGCTGTACTCTGGCTGGTGTCGACCGCTCTGGCTTTCCGGTACATCCTTAAGCGTGATATCAAGCTGCATCAGCGCTGGATGATCCGTAGCTACGCGATGACGCTGGGTGCGGTGACGTTGCGAATATGGCTGCCGTTGTTCCTGATGCTGGGTGTGCCCTTTGACCAGGCCTATCCGGCGATCGCCTGGCTTGCCTGGGTGCCGAATCTGATCATCGCCGAGTGGGTTTTCCTGCGCTCGCGTCAATAACGTTTTCCAGCGACCCCGGCAAATTCGCCCGTTTCGGACAAACAATGTTCTCCGCTTTGTACCTGATCACCACTAGTTTAAAGAGAAGTCCCGTATCACCTTATTTCGATTTCATCCCGCGGCACTCCCGCAGCAAATCCGCCAGCTTGGCTGACCCCAGTTGCTCCATTGCCTCTATATTCTGTTCGGGGATTTGTTCCGGTTCGGGGTAGTTGGCGAGCACCGCTTCCAGGCTGTTTTCACGTAGCAGCTGCAGGGTTGGCCAGGGTGCGCGGTTGGTATAGTTTTCTGCGTCGCCGGGCAGGGTGCCGGCGAATTGATAGTCGGGGTGGAAGCTGGCGAACTGAAACTGTCCGGTCCAGCCGAATTCTTCCAGCAGGGCGTCGGCCAGGTCCAGGAAATCATTGTAATCAAGAAAATCACCGAGCATCTCCGGGATCACGATCAACGTGGTTTCCGTCGCTGCGGGAGGCTCTGCATCAAGCCACGATAACTGACTCTGTAACTCTTCCAGTAACGCCTCACTATTACGCGCATCACTAACCACGATTTTTACCCGACCGCTTTCGACCGGCTGGCGGGCAAATGGACAAAGGTTGAGGCCCACCACAAAGCGGGCAATCCATGTGCGCATCTGGGTTTCGATATCGGCGTATTTTGTCTCAGTGTTTTCGCTCATGGTTATGCTTCTCTTGTCAGCTCTTATTCAGTAACAGATGTTCAGGGGAGAGGTCACGTCTGCCATCAGGCATACTCTCCGGCAGCGTGGCCCGACGCCCAGGCCCATTGGAAATTGTGGCCGCCCAGATGCCCGGTCACATCAACCACCTCGCCAATGAAGTACAGTCCGGGATGGTTGCGTGCTTCCATGGTTTTTGAGGACAGCGCATTGGTGTCCACGCCACCCAAGGTCACTTCCGCTGTTCGGTATCCCTCGGTGCCTGCGGGCCAGATTTTCCAGGATTTACACGCTGACTGCACGCGCTGTATGTCGTCCTCACTGAGTTGCTCCAATGGTTTGTTCTCCAGCCACAGATCACACCAGCGCTGGGCCACCCGTTTGGTGAGTTGCTCGCCGAGCAGGTTTTTCAGCTCCAGCCTGGGCCGTTGTCGCTGCATGGTGTGGATGTGATCCGCCAGGTCCAGGTCCGGAAACAGGTCAATATCCAGTGCCTCGCCAGGCTGCCAGTAGGATGAGGCCTGTAAAATGGCAGGGCCGCTCAGCCCTTTGTGAGTGAACAGGATGTTCTCGCGAAATGCTGCTCCTCCGGCGGTGGTGACGGTGTCCACGGACACCCCTGAGAGGTCCCTGAAGTTCGTGAGCTGCCGTGGCTCTAACGTAACCGGTACCAGGCCGGCTCGTGTGGGCAGCACCGGAATATCGAGCGAGCGGGCAAAATCAAAACCAAAACCGGTCGACCCCAGGGTGGGAATCGAATAACCGCCGCTGGCAATCACCAGTGATTCGCAGCTGACCGAGAACGTTGGTGTCTGCAGGCGATGCGGACGCCCTAACTGGATATCGTGTGCCGGCGATTGCGTGAGCACGTGCACCCCCACCGCTTCGCACTCGTCCAGTAACAAGCGGACGATGTCCTTGGATGACCGATCACAAAACAACTGCCCCAGCTTCTTTTCGTGGTAGGGCACGCCATGCTTTTCCACCAGCGCAATAAAGTCCCACGGGGTATAGCGGCTGAGGGCTGATTTGGCAAAATGCGGGTTGGCGCAGATAAAATTGTCCGGCGTCGAGTGCATATTGGTGAAGTTGCAGCGTCCGCCCCCTGACATCAGGATCTTCTTGCCGACTTTGTTGGCACTGTCCAGCACCAGCACTCGTCTACCGCGCGCGCCCGCGACCGCCGCGCACATCAGCCCGGCAGCGCCGGCCCCGATGACCACGACGTCAAATTCTCGATGCTTTGGAGTTGGTGTTGTCATGGGCGTGCATTCTACACTTTCCCGGGGCAGCACGACATTGGACAGAATCCCCGTTTAGGGGTAACGTTGACCTCAGCAGTTAAAACAACAATGACATGCTTTTAGGGAGTAGGATAATGAGAACAAGATCCCTGTTTACCCTGGCGATGACAGTAATGCTGTCGCTGCTTGCCCTGCCGGCCAGTGTGCTGGCCCAGCCCGATATTCGACCCGCAGAACCTTTCAAGGTCGGCACCTTTGCCATGGGCAATGCGCAGTTTGCCGGTCTGGTGATGCGCGATGATTCCCTGATTGTGGATCTGGTCGAAGCCAACAAGGCGCTGGAAATGATGCCGCAATACGTCGGTGTTGATATGCCCGGTGATGTGCTTGGCCTTATCGAAGGCTACGAATACGGCCTGAAATACCGGGTCTACGAAATCGTCAATGCACTGGTGGAATCCGGTCTGCTGAGCGGCAATAACCGCCCGGACTATATTCATTCAGTGGAAGATGTCGATATCCGCGCGCCGGTCCAGTATCCCAGCAAGATTATGAATGCGGCGGTCAACTTCTACACCCACGCCTGTGAAGGCTGCACCGAGGAGCAACTGGCCCAGCGCACCCGCGAGCGCCGGGAAAACCGCGGCGTCCCCTACCTGTTCCTGAAACCGACCCGTGGCGCCGTCATCGGTGACGGCGAAAACGTGATCATGCCCTATGGCCGCGACGAGATTGAATATGAAGTCGAAATGGCCATCGTGTTTGGTCGCTCCGGCAAGTACATCTCCTCCGCCCGCGCCTATGATCACGTCTTTGGTTACATGGTGGCGATGGATATCTCGGATCGCGGCGGCCGTCCGCCGGGGGGCTTCAGCTCCGGTCTGGACTGGTTTGTCGGCAAGGGTCACGATACCTTTGCCCCACATGGCCCGTGGATTGTGCCCAAGGAATTCTACGGCGACCCGATGGAGCGCCTGCACCAGATCACCGTGGTGGATGGCGTTACCGTTCAGGAAGCCAAAGCCGGCGACATGATCCACAACATCCCGGAACTGATCGAGTATGCCTCATCATTGATCACCATATTCCCCGGCGATGTGCTGCAAAGCGGTACGTCCGGCGGCACTGGTTCGGGACGGGTGGAACGTGCCACCGGTTCTGGTTACCTGATTGATGGTGAAACTATCAGCGCCAGTATCGAAGGCATTGGTACGCTGACCCACCGTGTGGTGCGTGAGCAGAGTGTGCCGGCCGATCTGTCCGGCGCGCAGTTGCCGCCGACCCGCAGTTACCGTGATCAGTAATGCCTGACGGTGGTATGGAAAAGCCCTGACTGAGCCAGTTGGGGCTTTTTTTCGTAATGATATCCAGGCCAGGCGTCATCTTCGTGTTCAGCACGGGCTGCGCGGTACTGAATCTGGCAACACAAACAATAATAGTTGGTCTTTAGGAGAGTGCAATGCCCGATATGCAGCCCATGCCACCTGTACCTGACGAGTCAATACCGGCTATTGTGGAGCGCCATGTGGCCGAGGCCCCTGATGCGCCCTGTATCTATTACCTGGGCGTTACCCTGACAATCGGGCAGGTCGATGACCTGGCCAATCGCCTGGCGAATCGGATGCGCGAGCTGGGGGTGGAGCGTGGCGACGTGGTAGGGCTGCATCTGCCCAATAGTCCGCAGTATGTGATTGGTCTTCTGGCCGCCGCCAAACTGGGCTGCCCGGCATCGGGCGTGTCACCCCTGCTCAAGGCCGATGAGATTGTTTACCAGGTTGGCAATGCCCACATCCGTTTCCTGATTACACTGGACCAACTGTTTGCGCCGGTAGCGGCGCAGCTGGACGGCCGCCTGCCAACGGTACGTGCAGTGATGATGAGCGGTCCCATCGATTTTCTGCCGGGCTGGAAAAAATGGCTGGCGTCAGTGACCGGCAAGGTTCCCAAGGTGGCCCTGCCAGCATTAACGCATGTGCGCTGTGTGTCGTTCTGGCCGGATATCAATCACGCTGACAACACCCGCGTGTTTGAGCCGTGTCGGATGGAAGATGTGTTCATGATTCAGTATACCGGCGGCACCACGGGCAACCCCAAGGGTGCCGAGCTGTCGCTGCGTAATATTATGAGCAATGTCGTACAGAACGAAACCGTGGTGAATTACGATGTTGGCAACGAAACCTTCGCATCGGTATTGCCCTGGTTTCACATCGCCGGGCTCAGTGCGCTGTTTATGGGCCTGCGCAAACGCGCACTGATGCTGGTGGTGCCCAATCCCCGGGATGTCAAATCCTACTGCCAGGCAATGCTGAAACATCCGCCCACCGTATTGGGCAATGTGCCCACGCTGTATCAGATGTTGCTCAGTGAGCCGCTGTTCAGGCAGGTGGACTTCTCTCGTCTGAAAGTGGCTGTGTCCGGTGCGGCGCCGGCACCGGTTGAGCTGATCCGCAAGGTCGAGGAGATCATTGGACACGGCAAGTTCTGTGAAGCCTATGGCCTGACTGAAACCAGCCCGACATTGACCATGAACCCACCCGGACGTGCCCGCCCCGGCACTATTGGTCTGGCCCTGCCGGGCACCGATATTCGTATTGTGGATGCTGAAACCGGGAACAAAGAAATGCCTGCTGACGAGCCCGGTGAGCTGATCGTCAACGGACCACAGGTGTTCCGTGGCTATCTGGGGCTGCCGGATGAATCCAATCGTGCTCTACGCAGTTTTGGCGGCAAAACCTGTTTCTATACGGGCGACGTGGCTCGAAAAGACAAGGACGGTTATATCACCATCTGCGATCGCGCCAAGGACATGCTGATTGTTGGCGGCTACAAGGTGTTTTCGGTTGAAGTGGAAAACAAACTTAAGGAGATAGACGAGATAGAGCTGTCGGCTATCATTGGCACGCCTGACGAGGAACGGCCAGGCAATGATATCGTAAACCTCTATGTTCAGCTCTCTGACGCCGGCAAGGCTCTGGGTGATGACGCGGTGCATGACAAAATACTGGCCTACTGCCGCGATAAAATGGCACCGTTCAAAGTGCCAAAGTATATTCATATTGTTGCCCAGATTCCGCTGACACCGGTGGGCAAGGTTGATAAAAAAGCATTGCGCAAACCGGCATAACCATCGTTTTTTTGGGTGCCACCCGTTTCGCAGGTCAGATCCTGTGTAGTTTTTTGTGATCTGCCGTGAGCTTTTTTGTCTGGAAAATAACCATGCAATTCAACATTTTTACTTTGGAGAGGCCTGGCCTGGAGTGACATGACAAAGCAGACTGGTGATGGGCTCGGGCAGGCACTATACGGAAATCAATCAGACACCCTGAGTTGGCGTAGTCCCGTTGGCGGCATGCAGCTGTGTTTGCTGACCTGTCTGCTGAGCCTTGCTCTGCTGTCATCGTCCAGCCTTGCCCAGACCAGCTCTGTCACTAATGACACCCGGCCCGCTGTGCTGGCCAGCCGGATGCCGGCTGACATGGACGTGCAGCTTGACGGCTTCCTGGACGAGGAAGTCTGGGGTACCGCACAGCCCATCACGGAGTTCCGCCAGCAGGAACCGGTCGAAGGCGGGGTGCCCAGTGAGCCGACCGAAATCCGTATTCTGTATGACGACGAGGCCCTGTACATCGGCGCGATGATGTACGACTCCGACCCTGACGGCATCCTGGCCTACCAGCTGCAGCGTGATGCCGGACTCGGCACCGATGACCGCTTTATGTGGATCATCAGCACCTTCGATGACAACCGCACGGGGTATTTCTTTGAAACCAACCCTGCCGGCCTGCTGGGTGATGGGCTGATCGAGGGCGGCGGTGGTTTCAATAAACGCTGGAACGGCCTCTGGAATATCCGTACTGCCATCCAGCCCGACGGCTGGTCAGTGGAAGTACGTATCCCGTTTTCGACGCTGAACTTCGATCCCTCGCTCAATGCCTGGGGCATCAATTTCCAGCGCACCATACGACGCTATAACGAAGAGATTCTGTGGAGCGGCTGGCGCCGCAACGAAGGCCTGTTTCGTCCCGTTTTTACCGGTCAGTTGCGCGGCCTCAACGGCCTCAGCCAGGGCCGGGGCATTGAGCTCAAGCCTTTTGTTAATGCCTCCACCAGCAGTGGGCCTGCCGCGGGTGCCAATAGCGGCCAGGATGCCAAGGTTGGCATTGATGTCACCTATTCGCTGACGCCGTCGCTGCGTGGTGCGCTGACACTGAACACGGATTTTGCCGAAGTCGAAGTTGATAACCGCCAGGTCAATCTCACCCGGTTCCCGCTGCGTTTTCCTGAGCAGCGTGAGTTCTTTCTGGAAGGCTCCGGTGTGTTCAATTTCAACTGGGCGGATCCCTTTTTCAGTCGCCGGATTGGTCTGGTCGAGGGCCAGGAAGTGCCGATCAGCTTTGGTGCCCGCCTGGGCGGTCAGGTCGGCGACTACGAGGTGGGTCTGTATCAGGTGCGTACCGACGATATCACGCTGGAAAACCGGGATGGCTCGGCTCGCCCCTGGGCGGCTGAGGATTTTACGGTGGCACGGGTGAAGCGCCGCCTGTTTCAACAATCACACGTGGGTATGATCTATACGCGAAGAGCCTCAGACGGTGTCACCGGTGATGAGCTACTCGAGGACCGCCACACGGTGGGCGCCGACTTCGATTTCTACACCTCGCAGTTTCTCGGGCAGTACAATGCCCAGTTCGAAGGCTTCCTGTCCTACCACACTGACCCGGTCGAGGGTGGCGATCTGACGTCTTCGAACAGGCGATCACGCGGTATACGCGTGGCGTTCCCGAATGACCTGGTCCGCTTTCATTCTTCACACCGGGAATTTGGCGAAGACTGGGATCCGGCGGTGGGTTTTGCCGACCGTCGCGGCTACCGCCGACATCAGCCCACGCTGACGTTTGCTCCCCGGCCTGAGCGCTGGGAAATGATCCGTCAGACTGAACACGAGATTCAATACGAACACCTGACTGACCTGGACAATCGCCTGCTGACCCGCAATATCGATGTCACGCCGCTACAAGTGAACTTCGAAAGCGGCGACCGGATGGAGATTGAAGTCGGTCGCAATTTCGAACGTCTGGACAGTGTGTTTACCATCTACAACAAGGGCGATGAGACTATTCAGATTTTGCCAGGCGACTACCATTCCGATAAGTGGTCTGCCAGCATCACCACTGCCGGTCGGCGCATGGTTTCCGGGGCGGTGGAGGTTGAACATTCTGAGTTCTGGGGCGGGCAGCGCGACAGCCTGGAGTTGACCGGGACCATCCGTCCTCGCATCGGCGTATCGCTATCAGCCAACTATCAGCACAATGAAGTGACCCTGCCACAGGGTGACTTTGATACCAACCTGCTGCGCCTGACCTGGGCCTGGAATCTGAGCCCCTTTACCGCCATTACCGGCAACGTGCAGTATGATGACCTGTCCGATGTGGTTGGTGTTTACGCGCGTCTGCGCTGGATAATACAGCCGGGTAATGATGTCTTCCTGGTCTGGAGCAACAACTGGTTGTATGACGATGGACCGCTGCGCGACAGCCGTTTCTCGACATTGTCGCGCGGCGGTGCCTTGAAGGTGAATTACACTTTCCGGTTCTAGGTTGGCTTTTCCGGCCGGTGGTGCCGGCGAACTCTGACCGGACTGTTTCTCACGGTTCAGTGGCAGACGCTGCTGTCATTGCGCCTCTAATCGAGGACCTGCCCGAAAGCGCTTTATCTCCATCACCACAAGGCGCACACTGGGCTGTTCCACCCAGAAAAAATCGTTAACCCCCTCCAGGTGATTATCATCATGAAAGCTTATGACTTACTGAAATATACTGCATGTATTGGCCTCAGCCTTTTCCTCTATCAGTCAGCGCCGGTACTTGCCCAACCTGCAGACAAACCGCGCTTCGAAGAGCATCAACGCAACGCCGTACGGGATTACTACCGCGCAGAATCCAGTGCGAAACGCTGTCCTCCGGGTCTGGCGAAGAAGAACAATGGTTGCATGCCCCCTGGTCAGGCCAAAAAGTGGCAGGTCGGTCAGCGCTTGCCGGGCGACGTTATCTACCATGAAATACCGCCTGAAATCGCTAGCCAGTTGGGCGTGCCGCCCGACGGCCATCGCTATGTGCGTGTGGCATCGGACATCCTGCTCATTACCCAGAACGTGGGCAATGTGATCGATGCGATCATTGGCGTAGAGTAATCACTGCCGCTGTGATTACTCCCAAAAGTCTGACTGTTCAGCTTCGCGGATAACGCCGGCGCCATCTGCTGCAAGCAGAAACCCCTGGGCTACGAGTTCATTGACGCTCGCTGTCACCGCGTCCACATAGTCGGCACGCGTGGGGTAGAGTCGGGTCAGTTTGTCCTGGCTGAAGGGGATTTCATGACCGGCAATGCGGCAGAATGACTCACCGGTCGAGTTGCCATTCCAGGTACTGGTAGGCACGTCCACGTAGGGCGAGCGCAAGCCACCAACCACATTACCGTGCTCATCAAGCACCGGCTGTCCGTCAACCACCTGAATCAGCTCTGCCCTGGGTGGCGCAATGTCATCGCGTGCCCATTGATCCAGCCACACCAGCGCGGCATTAAACGCCAGTTTGTTGGGGAAGCGGCTGCGCGGTCCTTCGTTACAGGCCAGCGGCGGCACGGCGCGGCCGGCCTGGATCAGGTCTGCGGGTTTCGGTCCCCAGTAGAGCTCGTCAGGTGAGGCATGGCCGGAGCCTGCTATCTCATAGCGCCGGAATCGATCCCCGGGGGCATCACTGTCTGGCTGTCGGCTTTCAATGCCGAACAGATAATCAGACTGGCTCATGACATGAATAACCGGCACGCCGACGTTTTTAATGGGCCGGCGCGGATCATCCCGGGCTATTCTATCGGCGCACTGGTTGATGGGGGCCGGACCGCTGGACACGGCGACCAGAAAGCCATCAAAAAGCGGTTCACCAATGGCGTCGACAACGTGCGGGTGAATGGCATTGATGTAGGTATAGAGAAAGCTGCCGGTTTGCGAGTAGCCCCAGGCATACAGTTGCTGCGCCGCACTGGCGGCCTGGTGGTAGCGAAATGGGTTGGTGCTGTCTGCGCTGCGTAACCACATGGCGACCTGTGTATGAATATCCCAGATCAATCCATTTTCTGTGGCTTGCGTGGTGTCACCACCCACCTCGCAATTCTGTGGATCGGTCGCGGCCAGCGGGTTGGCCCACGACAGGGCGGCATAGCGCCCGGCATCAAACTGTTTCAGCGTATTCATGGCGATGGGTTTGGCGGTAATACCAACCCAGGCATCCCCGTTGCGCAGCATCTGCGTATGAGACATGGCCCAGCCGATGTTCAGGTCAAACAGGTTGGAGGGGTTAAGCATCTCCACCACAATATTGCCGCTGAAGCGCGCGCTGTCTGCCGGACGCCGGATCAGTACCCGGGTGGTATACGGCGTCTGCGCAGTGCGGACGTCGAGACGGCCGCGTTCGGGCCAGTCGTAGACATTGGCCAGGCCGCTGACAAAAAACTCTTCTTCAATGTATCCCAGATCCGTCAGATTCTGTGGCCGCAGGGTATGGTCGGCAGCGCCAAACGGATGACTTTGCGCGGTGACCGGCACCGGGCCGCTGACCTGCGGCAGGGCAGCAATGTCGTCGGCATGGCTGTTTGATGTCAGCGCCAGCATTGCCAGGCATAACAGATAACATGCCTGCCGCATTGAGGTGGCGAAAGCAGGCACGCAACGCACGTTGACCGGTAACCGTAAAAAGACCATTTGCCACTCCTGACGCAATTTTTTTGTTATTGGGTATGCAGGCCCGGCTGCGTTTGCCGGATGTGATCAATCTTAAGGCTCAGCCGTGCAAAAAACAAACCGCTGATTGTTGTCAGGGTGACGACGCGGAGGAGTGATCAGTCGCTGGTGACCATCTGTGTCGCAAAAGCAGTAAAGTCAGAGAGATCGCTCTATAATGGTAGGCTGGGATGTGAAGGTTGATTGATATTCTGAGGGAAACTGTGTGTTGGGCAAACTACTGGATAAGCTTTTTGGCAGAGCAGTTCCGCAACATGCGCCAGTCGCCGACAGGCGGGTCGCATCACCTGCGCCGGTCATACCGGTGCCTGTTGCTGAGCGTGAAAAAGCACCCGGACACGATGAAGCGGCCAGGGATGCCCTGAAGGCGGAAATCAAATACAGTGAGATGACGGGCAGTGGCGCCGAGCAGCTTTTCTATGATTACCTGCTGGGGGTACAAAACACCGACAGGATATCTGAGCTGGAGCATGAGATTTTGCTCAGCACCAACGCACTGCTGGACAAGCCGGAGTCGATGTTGGATCGCCTGCCCAAGCTACCGCATTCGGTGAGCAAGCTGCTGGCGATGCTCGATACCGATGATTTTGATTTGCCGGCCTTCTGTGCGGTGGTGGCAAAGGATCCGGCGATAGCGGCACAGCTGATATCCGTTGCTAACAGCGCCCAGTACAATCCGGGCGGCGACGAAATAACCGACATCAAACGGGCCTTTTCGTTGCTGGGTAGCCAGGGTGTCAAACAGCATGTGTTGCTGGGATTTGTCAAAAACGTGTCCAACATCAGCCATGTCTATTTCAAGACGTTTGGCGAAAAGATCTGGATACATAGTGATGAGACAGCGCACGTTTGTCGTGATCTGGCCAGACTGCGCGGGCTGGATGCCGATGCCGCCTTTTTGATCGGGCTGGTACACGATATTGGCAAAATAGTGATCTTTAAATTGATCGTTGACGCCTTCAGGCGATCCAATCCGGATGAAAAGCTGGGTTCGTCAGTGGTCAAACAACTGCTTCATCAAAAATCAATGCAGCTCAGCGTGCTGGTGGCCACTCACTGGCGGATGCCGGACGTTGTGATTGCGGCGATTCGTGACCTGGCCCGGTCGGAGCGTCACTCAACATTCAGTCCGCTGGGTGAGGTGTTGATCAACGCAAACTTTATCAGCGAATGGCGCCTGGTACTCGAGGCCGGTCTGTCGTCTGAGCAGGCTTTTGAGCGAGCGATAATGCGTATGCAGCTCGCCGATGATGTTCGTAGCTACATCGCGGCGCCCGAACAACCGGCATAGTCATTATTTGTTACTCTAATGGCTGGATGATCCGGATAACCACAGGGAGTCGCCATGACTGAGTCGCTGTTGGAGTTGGGTGCGCTGTTGATTGCGCTATTGGTTGCGTTGGGCGCACCCGGCATCTGGATATACAACCGGTTGGTTGCCGATCGTAATCAGGTGCAGGCGGCCTGGAGCGACATTGATGTGCAGTTGATGCGCCGGCACGAGCTGGTGCCGATGCTGGTGGACACCGTGAAGGCATACGCTGCATATGAAAAAGCCACGCTGGCGGCGGTGACGGAATTGCGCGCACGCAGTGAGTCGGCGTCACATTTACCGGAAAAAGCCGCCGTCGAGGCGCAACTGGAAGCGGCGTTGCACCAGATAGTGGTGGTGGCCGAGGACTACCCTGATTTAAAAGCCGACCAGAATTTTCGTCAGTTGCAATCCGAGCTGACCGTCATTGAGGATCACATTCAGTTTGCCCGGCGATTCTACAACGGCGCAGTGCGCATTCTTAATACCCGCATCCAGTCCTTTCCGCACCTGCTGATCGCCAGGCCGCTTCAATTCAGGGCCGCAGAGTTCTTTGCCGTGAATGACGCGCAGGAGCGCGAGACAGTGCCGGTGGAGTTATCACAATGAAACAATTGGCACTTATCATGAATTTGCTGGTGCTGGCACTGCTGCTCAGTTCACCGCTGGCCGCACAGGAGCGCATTCTGTCCTATCACAGTGACATCGATATTGCCGCTGATGCGTCCATGGAGGTCACTGAAACCATTCGCGTGAGGGCCGAGGGCAACAATATTCGTCGTGGTATTTATCGTGATTTTCCCACGCGCTATCGCGACCGTCTGGGTAATCGCTACCGGGTCGAGTTTGATGTGCTGGAGGTCACCCGCAACGGCGAGCCGGAACTCTGGCAAGCTACTGAGCGCGGCAACGGTGTGCGTGTGGATTTTGGCGGTGATGATTTTTTGCCGGTGCCGGCCGAGTACGAATACACCATCCGGTACCGTACCAACCGACAGATTGGCTTTTTTGATTCACATGATGAGCTGTACTGGAATGTCACCGGTAACGGCTGGGATTTTGCCATTGAGCAGGCCAGCGCCACCGTCACTCTGCCGCAACCGGTGTCGGCCAGTGAGCTTGATATGGAAGCCTATACCGGGGCCGCAGGCGAACAGGGGCAAGCCTATGAAGTAAGAATCCGTGCCGGTTCCGCTGGCGTACAGAGCACCGCGCCATTGCCGCCGGGCCAGGGTCTGACACTGGTGTTGAGCTGGCCCAAAGGCGTCGTGGCCGAGCCTGATGGCTGGCAACGTGTTCAGTACCTGCTGGTCGACAACCGTGGTTTGCTGCTGGCGCTGGTGACGCTGATTGCCAGTATGTGCTGGCTGATGTCGAGCTGGGTGCGGGTGGGCCGGGACCCGGCCCCCGGGGTGATTTTTCCACGCTACCAGCCACCCGCAGGCTACTCGCCGGCGTCCATGCGTTATATCCGGCGCATGAGTTACGACAACACGGCGTTGACGGCCGCCATCGTCAATCTGGCAGTGAAGGGTTATTTACGCATTAAACAAAGTGGCAAAGACTATTCGCTGCAGAAAGCTGCATCGTCGATGCCACTGGCGGCGGGGGAGCAGGCGTTGCTGAACAGGCTGTTTGCTGATGGCGACATGCTGGCGCTGGAGCAGGACAATCACAACAAAATTTCGGCGGCTATTCGCGCCCACAAAAAATCCCTGGCCGCTGACTATCGCCACAAATACTTTGTCAGCAACGCGCAGTATTTGTGGCCGCCGGTACTGGGCATTGTCATCATGTTTGCAGTGGTGTTGATAATCGGTGGTATCACCCCGTTGAGTGTCATCGCTTTTGTCGTCAACATTCCCCTGCTGTTGCTGTTCTTCTGGTTATTACATGCGCCGACCGCCGCCGGACGCAAGCTGCTGGATCAGGTTGATGGGTTCAGGCTGTATCTGGAAGTGGCGGAGAAAGCGGACATGAAGTTGCGTCATCCGCCTGAGCTGACGCCGGCCCTGTTCGAACGCTATATGCCCTATGCCATTGCGCTGGATGTGGACGAGGCCTGGGCGGAAAAATTCACCCAGGTGTTTGCCGATCTGGAACGGGAGCGTGGTACGCCATATCACCCGGCTTGGTACGTTGGTGCCTTCAATGGGTCGCGTATGGGTGATTTCAGTCAGTCGGTCAGCAGCAGTTTGTCATCAGCGATTTCGTCAGCCTCACAGCCGCCAGGCAGCGCTTCGGGTGCCGGCGGTGGTGGATTCTCTGGCGGGGGTGGCGGCGGCGGCGGTGGTGGTGGTCGCTGACGGAGTTTGCAGATCGCTTATTGAGTCTGGGGCTGGCTCAATTCGGTGGTGAGGGTTTTTGTTGGAAACACAGTATTCGCCACCGTCTTCTGCTCAGTCGAGGGTCAGTACCACCGGGCAATGATCCGATCCGTACACCTCATTCAAGATCTCCGCGCCGGTAATGCGTTCCGACAGCTTTTCTGACACCAGGAAGTAATCCAGCCGCCAGCCCACATTCCGGGCACGCGCGCCACCACGCATGCTCCACCAGCTGTACTTGACGGTGTCAGGATGCAGGTGGCGGAAACTGTCGATGTAGCCGGCCTTGAGCAAACTGTCGATGCCGTCAATCTCTATTTGGGTATACCCGGCGCTTTTGTTGTAATTGGCATCGGGTCTGGCGATGTCGATGGGTTGATGGCAAACGTTCAGGTCGCCACAAATCACCACCGGTTTTTTGAGTTCCAGCTGCTCAACGTGCTTGCGGAAATCACGGTCCCATTGCTCGCGGTACTCCAGGCGCTTCAGTTCGCTGCCCGAGTTGGGTGTGTAGACGGTGACCAGGAAAAAGTCGTCGAACTCGGCGGTGATGACACGGCCTTCCTGGTCGTGTTGTTCGATGTCCAGTCCAAACTCGACGGACAGTGGCTGGTGACGACTGAAGATGGCGGTGCCCGAATAGCCAAGCTTGACGGCCGAATGCGGCACCACGTGGTAACCGTGGTCGTCGCCCAGCGCAGTGATGACCTGTTCGTCCTGTGCCTTGGTTTCCTGAATGCACAGCACATCGGGCTGCATGTCTTGCAGTGTGGTCAGAAAATCTTTTTTAACGGCGGCGCGAATGCCGTTGACGTTCCAGGAGATCAGTCGCATGCGTTACCGTCCATCATTGCACTTCTGGTCATGCTGTCGTTGTTTGTCATGTCGTTGGCTCATGTTCTGCGGCGCTTTCTGTGTCTGCCAGAAAGCGCAATGCATCGGGGCTGGCAAACTTCCCGGCAAGTGCCTCTATATCTTCGGCCAGCGGGCGATCCTGTGTCAGTGTTGCCACGGTCTCGCGAACCATAACATACAGCTGTTGACTGCAGCGACCAAATCCTGCGCGCTTCTCGATATCCATCGCCTGGGTCAACACCATGGCCTCTATGGCGAGTATTTTTTGCAGCGCAGTCAGCGCGTTTGCGGTCTTGCGTGCGGCGATTGTGCCAAGAGGCACGATATCCTGGTTGTCGGCATTGGTCGGAATGGACTGGATCGACGCCGGGATGGCATCGCTGCGCAGTTCGGCCACCAGTGCGGTCGCCGTGACCTGCGCGCCCATGAAGCCGCTGTGCAAACCGGTCTGATGAGGTTGCATGAACGCGGGCAGGCTGCCATTTCGCAGTGGATCGGTGATGCGGGCGATACGCCGTTCGCTGTACAGGGCCATCTGGATGACCGCATTGCGCAGATGATCGCTGGCAAAGGCCAGGTGCTGACCAAAGAAGTTGCCGCCATGCAGCACGGTGTCCAGATCGGCGAACAATAACGGATTGTCGGTGACCGATATCAGTTCCCGACTGGCGACGCTGTTGTGTTGTTCAATCGTGTCCATCACCGCGCCAAGGGCCTGTGGTGCGCAACGCAGGGTGTAGGCGTCCTGGGGCAGGGGCTGGTCCTGCTGAATTGCCTCATGAGTGGAATGCGGGAGATACTGACCGGACTCGGTCCAGGGTTTAAGGCGCTCGCTGTCAGCGCTCATTTTCCATAACCAGGCGTGTAGCTGCCGTTGCCCCGGATGCGGCCGCACCTCACCAATCAGAGGATGGAAGGCTTCCCGGTGTCCGCCCAGTAGCTCGGCATATAACAGCACCAGGGCGCTGCTCAGTTTTGCCATGCGCAGTGACTGGGAGCCATTGAGCGCGGCAATGCCGGCAGTGACCGAGGTGCCATTGACCAGGGCGATAGCGTCTTTGCCGGCCAGCTTAAGCGGCTCCCAGCCGAGCTGAACGTGGACGTCCGCGGACGGCTGCCAGTCGCCGCCGTGCAGGCGGACCCGGCCGCCGCCACTCAGTGCGCGCGCCAGATGGGCCAGGGGTGTCAGGTCGCCACTGGCGCCGACGGTGCCCTGTGACGGAATCTCAGGCACAAAATCGTGTTCCAGGCAGGCCGCCAGGCGTTGTACCAGTGCCGGACTCGCCCCGGAATGGCCGCGTGACAGGCTCAGCAGACGGGCAGTGATCAGGCTGCGTGTCTGCACTCGGGTCAATGCAGGGCCGACGCCACTGCATAGATGATGCACCAGATTCTGCTGAAGCTCTTCGGAGTGATGAGGCTCAACGTAGGTGGTGGCAAGAGGACCGTAGCCGGTGGTTACCCCATAGATCAATCGACGCTTCGCGACTTGCTCCAGCAAATACCGGTGGGTTTTGTCGATGTTGTGCCATTGTTGTTCAGAGAGTGTGAAACCGAGTTGTCCCAGTGCAATGCGCTCGAACTGGTCAAGGGAAAGTGTATCGCTCATCAGGGTTGCTGCCGGGTCCTGGAATAGGTGGGGTGAAGTGTACGTTATTTGGCGGCAATCCGATCAGCGACTTGAGCTAAAACATATCCTGTTGGTGCGGCGAACCATCAGTTTTGGCTGGCGCTGCCGGAATGTAGCGCGGCCGGGTAAAACCACTGCTGTCCAGTTCGGCATAATCCTGTTGTCGGCTGGCCAGGCCGCAAGTGCGCATGGCAATCTCATAGCGCTGGCGGATCAGTTCTGCCCAGATACCTTCACCGCGCATGCGGGTGCCGTAGCTGGCATCATAATCCTTGCCACCACGCATATCGCGCAGCCGTCCCATCACCCGTTCAGTGCGGTCGGGAAAGTGCGTCTGCAGCCATTGCTGAAACAGCGGGTTCACTTCCCACGGCAGGCGCAGCACGATATAACCGGCCGCGCTGGCGCCGGCCTCGGCCGCGGCATAAAGTACCTGCTCAAAGTCCTGATCGGTGATAAACGGAATAATGGGTGCGACATTCACGCCCACGGGAATGCCCGCTGCCGCCAGCCGGGCGACGGTTTTAAGGCGTCGGGTAGGCGAGGCAGCACGCGGTTCCAGCTTGCGTGACAGCGCATGGTCCAGTGAGGTGATAGTGATGGTGACGGTCACCTGGCGTTTTTTTGCCATCGCCGCCAGGATATCGATGTCGCGCTCGATCAGCGCCGACTTGGTGATCAGGCCCACCGGTTGCCCGCATTCCTCCATGACTTCCAGTACCTGCCGGGTAATGCCCAGTTTGCGCTCACAAGGCTGGTAGGCGTCGGTGTTAACGCCCAGGGCTATGCCTTCCGGACGCCACGAGGGGCTGGCCAGCTCGCGCCGTAGCAGCTCGGCCGCGTTGATCTTGGCAAACAACCGCGTTTCGAAATCCAGCCCCGGCGACAGCTCCAGGTAGCTATGCGTGGGTCGGGCAAAACAGTAAACACAGCCATGTTCACAGCCGCGATAGGGATTCAGTGATACGTTAAATGGAATATCCGGTGACTGGTTGCGGGTCAGGATGCTGCGTGCGATCTCTTCGGTGATCTGGGTTTGCGGCGCCGGCATTTCGTCTTCGGGGCGGTCTCTGCCGTCATTCCGGCCATCAGCCCACCCGTCATCAAAGGCCTCGCGCAACTGGTGCTCGAAGCGGCCCTGCAGGTTGGACAGGGCGCCGCGGCCCTTGACAGGTCGGTGATCTGACGCGATGACGTGCTGCTCGGCAGTGATGATCGAGGATTTCATGAGGCCGGTTCCGGAAGAGCTGATATACTGTATATACAAACAGTATATTACCCGCCTTGTCTGGCTGTCGCAATACCGGGCGCAATAGCAGACACAACGGCCGTGTTGCCGCCGGTCCGACAACTGTGGCGACCGCACGGGACTACAGTCGGGGCACCTGAATGTGCTATAACAGCGCATTGTTTACCAAGCCTGTTCACAGATAAAAATTTTACAGTTGGCCCGCTTATGACCATGAACATCACCATCAATGCCGACGGCACCGAGCAGATCGCGCTCAGCAGCTACACCCGTCAGGCTTACCTGAACTACTCCATGTACGTCATCAACGACCGTGCGCTGCCCTATATCGGAGACGGCCTGAAGCCGGTGCAGCGTCGCATTGTGTATGCCATGTCGGAGTTGGGTCTGAAAGCCTCATCCAAGTTCAAGAAATCGGCGCGTACCATCGGTGATGTGATCGGTAAGTTTCATCCGCACGGAGACTCCGCCTGTTATGAGGCCATGGTGCTGATGGCGCAGCCGTTCAGCTACCGTTATCCGCTGGTGGACGGGCAGGGCAACTGGGGTTCGCCGGACGATCCCAAGTCCTTTGCTGCCATGCGTTATACCGAGTCCAAATTACAGAAATACGCTGAGCTGCTGTTGTCCGAACTGGGTCAGGGCACGGTGGAGTGGAAACCCAATTTCGACGGTACCATGGACGAACCGGCCCTGCTGCCGGCACGGGTGCCCAATGTGCTGCTCAACGGCGGCAGTGGTATTGCGGTGGGAATGGCGACAGATATTCCGCCGCACAATATGCGTGAAGTGGTCAGTGCCTGTGTGCACCTGCTGGATGCACCCAAGGCGACGCTGGCGGATCTGCTGATACACGTCAAAGGTCCGGATTATCCTACGGAGGCGGAAATCATCACGCCACTGGCGGATCTGCGCACGATGTATGAAACCGGCCGCGGCTCGGTGAAAGCGCGCGCAGTTTATAAAGTGGAAGATGGCGATATTGTTATCACCGCCCTGCCTTATCAGGTTTCCGGCGCCAAGGTTCTGGAGCAGATTGCCGGACAGATGCAGAAAAAGAAACTGCCCATGGTGGTAGACCTGCGTGATGAGTCCGATCACGAGAACCCGACCCGTATTGTCATTGTGCCGCGCTCCAACCGCATCGATGCCGATGAAACCATGCTGCACCTGTTTGCCACCACGGATCTGGAAAAAAGTTACCGCGTCAATTTCAACATGATTGGCACCAATGGCCGGCCGCAGGTAAAAGATCTGCGTGTCATCCTGACCGAGTGGTTATCTTTCCGGACCGAAACCGTGCGCCGCCGACTGCAGTATCGCCTGCAAAAAGTGCTGGATCGGCTGCATATTCTGGAAGGTCTGCTGGTTGCATTTCTGAACATTGACGAAGTGATTCATATCATTCGCACCGAGGACAAACCCAAACCGGTGTTGATGGCGCGTTTCGGGCTGGATGATGTGCAGGCTGAATCCATCCTGGAGCTGAAGCTGCGTCACCTGGCCAAGCTGGAAGAAATGAAGATCCGCGGCGAACAGGACGAGCTGGCCAAAGAGCGCGAGCACCTGGAAGGCCTGTTGGGTTCCGAGCGTAAACTGAAAACCCTGATCAAAAAGGAACTGATAGCCGATGCCGAGCAGTATGGCGATGACCGGCGTTCGCCGCTGGTGCAGCGTTCGGAAGCGCAGGCGTTCAGTGAAGTTGAGCTGATTTCATCGGAGCCGGTGACGGTGGTGCTGTCAAAAAGCGGCTGGGTGCGCGCAGCCAAGGGCCACGATGTTGATCCGGAAGCGCTGCAATACAAGTCCGGAGACGGCTTCAAAATTGCGGCCAAGGGCAAGAGTAACCAGTCGGCGGTGTTCCTGGATTCAACCGGGCGTGCCTATAGTGTGCAAACGCATACCCTGCCATCGGCGCGCGGACAGGGTGAGCCATTAACGGGACGCCTGGCACCTCCGTCGGGCGCATCGTTTGAAGGCGTGCTGATGGCCGACGACAAGCAGCGGGTGCTGATGGCGAGTGATGCCGGTTACGGCTTTGTGGCTACCGTCGGTGATCTGCAGAGCAAGAACAAGGCGGGCAAGTCGGTACTGACCTTGCCCAAAGGCGCGCGCGTGCTGACGCCCACCCAGATACAGAATCCGGAAACGGATCTGCTGGTGGCGGTGACCAACGAAGGCCGCATGTTGTGCTTCCCGGTCGCCGAGCTGCCGGTGCTGGCGCGTGGCAAAGGCAACAAGATCATCGGTATCCCGTCCGGACGTGTTGCCGATCGGCTGGAGTTTGTGGTGTCAATGACCGTGCTGTCGGCTGAGGGCGCAGTGACCGTTTATGCCGGGCGCCGGCACCTGACTCTTAAAGCGGGAGATCTGGCGCATTATCACGGCGAACGCGGGCGCAGAGGTAATAAACTGCCGCGCGGATTCCAGAATGTCGACAGAGTAGAGGTGGCACAGTAGAGGTGGCACACTAAAAGACCACTGAGCCCCAACGCGCGTCGAATGGAAAGCTCAGCCGACTGATTCCAGGCTGATCTCCTGTGCCTGGAACATGCCGAATTCCATGGTCTGGCTGGGTTGCTGCAGGCAATTGCCCTGCACAAAATTGACATTGCTCTGCCACAACAGCGGCAGCATTTCGATATCTTCAACCATGGGCGCGATCACCCTTACGCCCTGCGAATGCAGTGTACTCACCACGTCGTGCAGGCGTCCGCGCTGGTCGGCGTCGATGTTTATACGATGCAGCAGGGAACGGTCCAGTTTGACGTAATCCGCCTGCACCTCACCCAGTACCCGGAACGGGTCCAGGCTGCAGCCGAAATGCGTCAGCGCCAGTTCAAAGCCCAGATCTCGCACCTGCATACAGAAGCGTCGTGCCTCGTCGGGGGCGCTGAGCACATCCATTTCACTGATTTGCAGAATAAGTTGGCGCGGACTTTTTTGGTGGCGCCGAAGTTCATGCGTCAACCACGCCAGCAAAGTCTGGCTGAGCAGTGTGTTGGATGTCAGGTTAATGGTCAGGCGCAACTGCGCCTGATCGTGTTCGGCGATGGCACGCAAGGCGTGAGCGATGACGTATCGGTCGATACGTTCGCCATAACCGTGCTGATTGGCGGCGTCGAGGAATTCACTCGGGTAAATAATCCGGTCCGCCAGTGGCAGTCTTATCCGGACTTCGTAATATTCATTGGCATCGGCTTTCAGGCTGACCGTGGGCTGGTAGACCAGCATCAGCGTTTCATCCTGCAGGGCCTGACGCAGCAATGCCAGTGTGGCGCCGGTTTCGCCGGCGTCCGAGGTGCCGGCGTGCTGATGTTGCCGCAGCGTCTGATGCTGGCGGGCGCGTATCAGCAGAGTATCGGCATCGGGCGCTTCATCGGTAATCATGGCGGCGCCAATGCTGAAATGCAGGCTGGTGCCTTCGGGTGCCAGTCCCGCCAGCAACTCGCGCTGATTTTCCAGTCGGGCGATCAGTTGCTGGCAGCTTTCGGTGTCGGCGTCAGGCATCAGGACAATAAAGTCACCGGCATTCAGTCTGCCCAGCACGGCGTGTGTTGGACACGCGGATGCCAGTAGCGAGGCTATTTCGCCGAGCAGCAGGTGCATGTCGTTCTTGCCCAGCACTACCGCGATGTCGGACAGATTGGGTGCGCTCAGCATAATCACGGCACTGTGGCGGCCCTGATACACAGCGCTGCTGATGGACTGGTCCAGCATCCGGCTGAGGCCGGATTCGTTCAATAGCCCGCTTTGCATGTCTTTGCTGCGTGCTGCACGGATGGCGTTGTGATGAATGGAGTTGCCCTTGGCCGGCTGAATCAGGAGCTGCAGGCTGTTGTCGCCATTAATGCTGATGGCCGAGCTGTCCAGCGTTGCCCGCGCTTCGGTACCGTCACGGCGCAAGGCGGTGAATTCGCAGCGCTGCTGTCCGGCGTCCAGGTGATGTCGTAAAAAGTCGCGTACCTTTTCCACATCTTCGTCGGCCACCAGATCGAGAAACGGCACTGCCTGCAGCGCTAGCTGGTTGGGGAAACCAAAAAATGTCAGCCAGCCCTGATTGGCATACTGGTGCAGGCCATCCTGCAGACAGGCCACTGCGTCGGACGTACTGTCCATGAAGCTTTGCAGGCGCTGGTGCAGTTCGCGCAGACTGCTGGTCGCGCGTCTGGATTCGCGACGCTGTTTCAACTGCGCCAGCTCGCGTTTGACGCGGTAAACGAATTCCACCTGGCCGGCAGCCGAATCGAGCAGGGATTCATTGATCAGGCCGGCTGCGCCCAGGTTCAGCATGGGCAACCACCGCGCGGGCGCGCGACAGATCAGCAAACAGGGAATGTCGCGTCGTGATGACTGCAGTTGGCGCAGCAGCGCCTCGTTGGTCTGGCCGGGAGCGTCGGCAAACAGCAGTATCAGGTCATGGGTATCACAACCGGGCACGTCGTCGGGCAAGTGATAGCCTTCGAATTCGCGAACACGGATGTTCAGCCCGGCACGGCGCAGCAGCCCGATAATTTTGTCGGCATTGCCCGAAGGATAATGGTTGACCAGAATGTGGTGTGTGGCTGTGTTATCCATAGGTTTATAGTAGTCCGGTTTTAGACGCTTCGCCGGGTATTTCCCGCACCAGCCTGGGGACAAGATAGCCCGGTAGTTGTTGCTTCAATTCCATGATCAGCTCCCTCGCCCGGTCTTCATTGACGTCAAAATGTGCCACTCCCTGTACTTTATCCAGCGCGTGCAGGTAATAAGGCAACACGCCCGCCGCGAACAAGGCCTCACTGAGCGCGGCCAGCGCCTGCGCAGAGTCGTTGACACCCTTCAACAGCACACTCTGATTGAGCAGGGTCACTCCGGCGTCGCGCAATCGGTGCATGGCCGCAATGACATCAGCATCGATTTCATTGGCATGGTTGCAGTGAATGACCATGACAGTCTGCAACCGGCTGTCACCAAGCCACGCAATAAGCTTATCGTCCACCCGCGACGGCACCAGCACCGGTGTACGTGTATGTATACGTAGTCGGCCGATATGTGGAATTTCTGAAATACGATTTGTCAGCCAGGCCAAATGTTTATCGCTGGCCGCCAGCGGATCACCGCCGCTATAGATGACTTCGTTGATCTGCGGCTGTGTCGCCAGCCACTGCAGACTTTGCTCCCAGACCTGGCGGCCGGGCACATTGTCTTCATAGGGGAAGTGACGTCGGAAACAATAGCGGCAATGCACAGCGCAATGCGGCGCTGCCAGTACCAGCACACGCCCCTGATATTTATGAAGAATTCCTGGCTGAGGGTTAAAATCGGCCTCTGCAAGTGGATCGAAGCCGTATCCGGGGGTATCATCGCTTTCCTGAGCCGACGGCAGCACCTGCAGCAACAGGGGGTCACGCGCGTCGCCGGGACGCATTCTGGCGACAAATGGCCGGGGCACCTTGAGAGGAAAAGCGCGCAGTACGTCAGCCGGAATGCTGACATCATCGGGGTTGAGCCCCAGCAGTTGCAGCAGTTCCTTCGGGTCCGTAATCAGGTTGGAGAGTTCCTGCTGCCAGCGCCGCGCGCTGTCATCAGGGTGGCGCCGGGCCAGCACTAGAGACGACATCGACTACATTTATCCGCTTGAAGGTGAGCACAGGCAATTAACATGACGGCCATGTTAAACCTCCTGTGAGGCATTACCAAGACTATAATTGAGAGGGCACAATGGCGACATTTTCTACCAACGAGTTCAAACCCGGCTTAAAGGTGCTGCTGGACGGCGATCCCTGTAGCATTCTGGACAACGAGTTTGTTAAACCCGGCAAGGGTCAGGCCTTCAATCGCGTCAAATTGCGCAACCTGCTCAACGGGCGGGTGTGGGAGCGTACCTTTAAATCCGGCGAATCGCTGGAAGCGGCCGATGTCATGGAAACCGACATGTCGTACCTGTACAGCGATACCGAGTTCTGGCACTTCATGAAAACGGATGGCAGCTTCGAGCAGTTTCCCGCCGACAAGGCCGCAGTGGCCGATGCCCTGAACTGGCTGAAAGAGGAAGACGTGTATGTGGTCACCCTCTATAACGGCACACCGATCAATGTGACACCGCCGAATTTCGTAGAAATCGAAGTGGTGGAGACTGACCCCGGCTTGAAAGGTGATACCGCCCAGGGCGGCAGCAAACCTGCAACGCTGGCATCGGGCGCCGTGGTCAAGGTGCCGCTGTTCGTCAATATCGGTGACGTGTTGCGGGTAGATACGCGTACCGGCGAATACCAGAACCGGGTCAGATAAATCGTGCGCTGGCAACCCGATGCCACGCCGGCCAATTTGCGTTTGAGAGCCGGGATGCTGGCGCGCGTACGGGGCTTTTTTGCTGACCGCGATGTGCTGGAAGTAGACACGCCATTGATGTGTCATGCCACCGGCACCGATCCGCACCTGGACGCGCTGGCGCTGGAGCTGGCTCCGGGGGACAGGCGCTATCTGCAAACGTCCCCTGAATTCGCCATGAAACGCCTGCTGGCTGCGGGCAGCGGTCCGATTTATCAGCTTTGCAAAGCGTTCCGCCGCGATGAAACCGGTCAGCGTCATAACCCGGAATTTACCATGCTGGAGTGGTACCGGCCGGGGTTTGATGACAGTCAACTGATGGACGAAGTGGCCGCCCTGATGGGCGTGTGCCTGCCTGCGCCCATGCTCGCCACCGACGCTGATATTCCGCGAATAAGCTACCGTGAATTGTTTCGTCAGTATCTGGCGCTGGATCCGTTGGCTGCCAGCGACGACGAGCTGCTGGCCTGCGCGCGCGGGTACACGGATCCCGGCGATATGACGCTGAGCCGGGACGACCTGTTGAATCTGTTAATGTCACTGGTGATTGAACCGCAATTGCAGGCGCCGGTGTTTGTGATTGAGTTTCCAGCCAGCCAGGCGGCGCTGGCGCAGATCACGCATGACCACGACGGTTACCCCGTTGCGCGGCGATTCGAGTTGTTTATTGCCGGTATGGAGCTGGCCAACGGGTATCTGGAATTGACCGATGCGGCGGAACAGTCGCGTCGTTTTGCGGCCGACAACCGGCAGCGTCAGGCGGCCGGGTTACCCGTGCGCGAGGTTGACAACCGTTTGCTGGCAGCATTGAATCATGGCCTGCCGGCCTGTGCGGGGGTCGCGCTCGGATTCGATCGCCTGATGATGCTGGCCGCTGGCGCCGGTCATATCAGCGAGGTACTCAGTTTTGTTGCTGACAATGCATGAATGCCGCCTTCATGGTAGGGTATTGCCCATAATTCACAGTCAAGAGCATGCACTATGACGGCCCCTTCAGAGGACGCTTTTAGCGACGTCCTGCGTAAAATCCGCACATCCAGAAACCGATTGATGGTCTGTTTTTTAACCTTTCCGGTCTATGTTTATGCCGTCGGGCGGCTGGTCGGGCAGGGCCAGGACATCACCTGGCTGATGCTGGCCTACATGGCGCTGTATGCCGGTTTTGGCATCAATATGTCGGTGCGCCGCTGTCCGCGTTGTCACGAACAGTTTTTTGTGAAAAAGTATTTCCTCAATCCGTTCCGCCGCACCTGCGCGCATTGCGGGTTGCCTTATACACAGTAGTGTTTTAGCCGCAGGTCTTTTAATCATCAGGTCTTTTTAACAACAGGACTCTTTAACAACAAATCGGGGAAAATCATGATTGGATATGTATGCGTAGGGACTAACGACATGCCGCGAGCGGCCGCTTTTTACGATGCTTTGCTGGCAGAGCTGGGCGGCAAACGTTTTATGGAAATGGAGACCTTTATCGCCTGGGGTAACAAGCCGGGACAACCGATGATGTCGATCATCAAGCCGTTTGACGGCAACCCCGCCACAGCCGGCAACGGGGTCATGGTGGCGCTGGCCGCCGACAGCCCGGAAACCGTGGATCGTGTTCACAAGAAAGCACTGGAACTGAAGGCACAGGACGAAGGCGCCGCCGGTCCACGTGGTGATGACGGCTTCTATGCCGGTTATTTCAGGGACCTGGATGGCAACAAACTGACCGTGTTCTGTCTCACCAAATAACGCGGTTGTATGCCGTTGAGGCGCTAGCGCAGCGCCTCAACAATTTCCGCAATACGATCATTGATCGGATAGCTGCCGGATGTCCATCCCAGTCGCACAATGACCAGATTCTCTGACGGAATCACGGTAATGCTTTGCTGACGGTTGCCCTGTGCGGCGTAGGCATCAGCCGGCAGATCAGGCCAGCGCGGTCGGGCATTCCCGCTGTTCAGCCACCACTGATAGCCGTAGGCTTTTTGGTTACCCGAGTTATTCGGACGGGTTGATTGTGTTACCCAGTCTGCGCTGACGATGCGCTCGCCGTTAAGCACCCCGCCCTGCAGCATCATCTGTCCCAGCCGTGCCCAGTCGCGGGCCGACGCGTAAAAATACGAGCTGCCGACAAAAACTCCGCGGGCATCGGGTTCAAAAACCGCATGCTGAAAACTTACCGGCCCGGCAATGTGCTGGCGATAGTCGGCCAGGCTGTCAGCAAGGGTGCCACCGGTGCGATTGAAATAAATCCGCGACAGGATATTGGCCGTGCCGGAGCTGTAATTGAACTGGGTGCCCGGCTCATGAAGGGCCGGTCTGCCGATGGCATAACCGGAGGCTGAAGGTTCGGTAAACAGCATGGCCGTGGCGTCGTCACCCGGGTTGTACTGCTCAGAGAAGTCCAGACCATCGGTCATGGTCAGCAGGTCACGAATACGGATGTCCGCGCGCTCATCCTGCGTCCAGCTGTCAAAGTCCGGCGCTTCGTCGACATCAAGCATTCCGCGATACGCGAGATTCCCCAGCATCACCGACATCAGGCTCTTGGCCATGGACCAGCCCAGCAACGGCGTTTCCGGACCGGCGCCCTGGGCATAACTTTCGGCGACAATATCACCGTTCTTTACCACCAGCAGCGCGCGTGTGTTCAGGCCGTTGCCATTGTCCCCGGACACCATCGCGTCAAGCTGGCGTTGCATGTCGTTGTTGATGGTTTCCACCCGCGTGCCATGAGGCCAGCGACTGGTAAAAACCGGCATGGGTTGCAGGTCTGCGTTGGCGCGTGCCTCAAACCCGTCATAGTCGGTGTAGCAGCCCAGGCCCGGATAATGGCTGGCGGTGGTCGATGACAATCCGAAGAGCGAGGTGGTGACTGTCCGGGCAGACGGATCATAGTCGACATCCAGATACTGAAGAATCGATGAGTATTGCACCAGGTCATCAAACGACTGCTCTGGGGACAGGCCGCTGACATAACGAGAGCTGCACAGCAGTTTGGCGCCGATGCCGGTGGCAACGCCAGGGGCGTTATAGACGTAGGTTGGTGTGATGCCGCTGGCAAAGGCAAAGCCGAGGCCGAATACGATGATGGCAGTGAAGATGATTTTTTTCATGCGGCTCCTGAGGGCTGAAGGCTTTTTATGGGCTGAAGGCTCCTTAAAGGCTGAAGGCTCTTTATGGGCTGAAGGCTCCTTATTAGCGGGTTTCCTTGCTGCAGCTTTGTGTGTCCGGGCGGGTTTTGTGACGCTCCGGTTCGGAATCTCTGCCGTTGAGTATGGCACAAAAAGTGGAAGGGGGCAGGGGTGTGATCTAAACTTTTAGGGTAGGGATAAACATCACCGGATGTCATGGTGGGGGCATTGGAGAGTGCCGGGGAAACCACGGACAGTCAGGGATAACCAGGGATAACCAGGGATGACCAGGGCTAACCAGAGAGAGCCGAGGAAAGCGCAAGGAGAGCGCATGAGTTTGTCGCATCATCGGGATACCTTTGTATCCCTGCTGGCGGAACTGGCCCGCGATCAACCGGACCTGCCGCTGTATACCTTTCTCGATTCTGTCGCCGATGTGTCAGCCGTGTTGACCTGTCAGGACTTGTGGCACAGGGCAGAAGAGATCGCCGGCCTGCTGCAGGCGCAGCGGATATCCGGCGAGCCCGTGATGGTGCTCAGCCCCTACGGGCCGGATGCCATTGCGATGCTGTTTGGCGTCATGATGGCGAGTTGTACACCGGTGCCGGTTACTTTTCATCGTCGGCTGGGCATGGCCGGCATTGTTGATATCATCGCCCATACCGGCGTACACGTTGTGATCGGGCGCAAGACAACATTGGCAAAACTGAAAGCTGGTCGTTTCAGTTCAAAGCCCCGTTTTCACGCCCGGCAACACCCGCTTTTGTATCTGGCCATCGACGGCCTGCCAGGCCACGGTCGGCCAGCGCCGGACCCGACGCCGATTGCCGCCACCGGAGTTGCGATGATCTATCCCGGCTTGCCGGGCGATGACGCCGCTGCGCCGGTTGCGCTGTCGCATGCGGAGTTGCTGGAAAGTGTCGACAGCCTGATACAGAAACTGGCGCTGGTCGCAGCTGGTGCTGATGAGCGTTTGCTGACGGCGCTGGATCTGTCTGACGGCATGGCGCTGGTATTACATGTTCTGTTGCCGCTGCGCGCCAGGGTTGTGTCCCTGTATTATCCCGTTGAACAGGCACTGCGAGATGCCACGCCCTGGCTACTGGCGGCATCACAATTTGCCTGCACAATAATCAGTGCGCCGCCGTCAGTTCTGTCCCTGGCGGCGCATGACAATGGGCAGCATGACAAGCGCCCGCCATCACACCACAGCCCGGATCTGAGCACGCTGCGTTTTGTCTGTGTTGATGGTGGTCTTGCCACGCCCGCCATTTTTTCCCATTTTATTGAACGATATCGTCAAAACCATATGTCACCGGAAAAAATATTTGTTTGCTACGGTTTGTCGGCGACGGCGGTTGTGGTGGCTGCGCTTCAGGGCTACCGGGCAGTTTCTCGCACCGGCATTGAGGCGCTCGCGCCGGGTGTGCCAAATGCGCCAACATTGCAGGCGTTTGCCACCGGAGACCGGTTGTCACGCCAGGGCAACGGGTTTTATTGCCGGGGCCGCAGCAGTCATCGCTTTGCCGTCGGTGATTGTGAATTCCAGGCGGAGGATATCGAATCGGTAGTGCTGCAGTCGTTCGGAGCGCTTGGTTTGAGCCGGTGCATTGTGTTGCGCCTTGAAGAGATGCAGCACACGGTAGTGCTGGCGGAATGTGCTACCCCGCAATTGGCGAACGACTGGCAGGGAGTGGTATCCGCGATCATGGACGCGGTGAGGGTCGACACCGGATGTCGACTTGACCGGGTCATCTTGCTGCGTCCGGGCAGTCTGCCACTGGCCGTCAGCGGCCTGGTGCTCAGACAGCGTTGCGCCTCTGCTGTGGCCGATGGGTCACTGATGTTGCGCTTGTTGCCGGTGCGCGGAAAGTAGCGTGCAGATGAATGCGGGACACAGAGCATTGGCAGGAAATATTTTTGTTCACGGAGGGACAACTGATGGAAGGTCGAATTATCTCAATCATACGCGACTGTGTAGAGCCGGGCCCGGCGGCGCGCCCGATAGACGCTGACACCAGCGTGAAATCCCTGATGATCGATTCGCTGAAGATGATACAGATCGTGTTTGAAATTGAAATCTGTTTTGGTATCGAAATACCGGAGCACGCGCTGTTTCAGGTTGATACCGTGAATGATCTGGTAGACCTGGTGCGTGTAAGCAAAGCGGCCTAGCAGGCGGTTTCAACAGCCTGCCAGTCTGCTACCCGCGGGCACCAAAGATCGCGGTACCGATGCGGATCATGGTCGAGCCTTCGGCGATGGCGGCGTCAAAATCATCGCTCATGCCGATGGACAGGGTATCCATGGTCGGGTATTGCTGCTGAAGCTGTGCAAACAGCGCGGCCAGGGGCTGAAACGCAGCGCGTTGCTGATCGTGGTCCCTGCACGGTGCAGGGATGGCCATCAAGCCTCGCAGCTGCAGGCGCGGTAGCGTGGCGATGCTGGCGCACAGTGCCGCCGCCTCACTCAGAGCCACGCCGGATTTGCTGTCTTCGTTTGACAGGTTGACCTGTACGCAGATGTTCAGCGCGGGCAGATCTGCGGGGCGCTGGTCGTTGAGACGCTGTGCTATCTTCAGGCGGTCGACACTGTGCACCCAGTCAAAGGCGCCGGCAATGTCCCGGGTTTTGTTGGACTGTATGGGGCCAATAAAATGCCAGCTGATATCGGTCAGGGCATCCGGTGGTTGCGCCAGCAGCGCAATCTTGTCCAGCGCTTCCTGTACGTAATTTTCCCCAAACTGACGTGCGCCGGCAGCGTAGGCTTCACGCACCTTGTCGGCGCCATGGGTCTTGCTGACCGCAAGTAACAGCACGCTGCCGGCATCGCGTCCGAACCGTTGTTCCTGCGCCTTGATACGTGAAACGATGTCGCGGTAGTTGCTCGCGGTAGAGCTGGTGGCGCTACTGCGGACATCTGGTGTCTGGGTCATGGTATGTCTGAAGTGTTATTGATGTCGGACCAAGCATACCATGGTCCGGTTTACGAGGCTTGAGGTTTCAGGTTCTGATACACCTCGCGTGCGTCGTAGCTCTGTTCCCCGCTGGGACGCATGCCGTTGCCCAGTCGGATTTCCATGATGACTTCCACGTCGCTGCGCTCGTCACCCAGATGCATGCCGGTATGGTAGGACTGACTGGGCCGCTGATAGGTGCGACACCCAAGCAGGCCGCAGTCCTTCACGGTAGTGTACGTGATGCCTGCCCCGGCGGACACGCCCGGGTCCACACGCTCGCGATCCACCAGGGTTTCGCGGCTGGCAATATCATACCAGTCATAACCTTCTTCCAGGGTCAGTTCGCTGGCGCGCAGCATGGCATAGTCCATGGCCAGGCCGGTGTCGTCACCGCGGGCTTTAAAGCTGACGCGGTACTGATCGCTACTGAGCTGCTGTTCGGTATAGCCATAGCCCCGACCGTCCGCGGCGCGATAGTCCGGTTGTGATGCGCAGGCCGTCAGCAGGCTGACGGCGACCAGCGCGATCAGTGCCAATTTGTTTCGTGCTGTGTCTATGTGAGTGCTGTTCATGTGAAGCCTCCTTATCACCCTGTCATATCGGTAACGTTACTGCCATTGATCGGCAATCAGTGCGATTTCCTCTTCCAGGCTCAATGCACTGCCGGGCATCATCGCGTCCAGCGCACTGTCGAGCAGTGAGCTGCCACCGGCGGTCTGATACTCGCCGGCATGGGTGCCCGCGGTTCTGACGCTGGCGACAATCTCCCAGCCCTGCCCGGTGTGGCAGGCAATGTTTTCGCTGGCGATGACGGTTTCGCCGACAGAGCCATTTTCCACAATAAATTGTCGGCAATGTTGTGACTGTTGGTCGACAAAACTGAAACGACTCAACATGCGTGTATCGTTATCGATGCTCAGCGTTTCTCCGCTCAATGTGGTATCCAGTGCATCGTTGAGGCTGGCATCCATGTTGATGGCGACCATTCGCGCTGCCGGGCCACCGGCCATGCCGGTGTTGAGCAACTGACCGCCGGTGAAGCCGACAACCAGTGCGATGCCCGCCGCCAGCGCGGCATGCTGGCTCAGCCACTGGCGTGCCTGTTGGCGGCGTGCCTGCCATGATGACATCTGTACCACATTGTCCGGGGCAGCGGTGGCTTCCGCGTCCGCTGCCTGCTCTTTGCGTTGCAGCATGGCCAGTACCGCGTCCGGCATGGGGCGCGAGTCCAGAGCGGACGCATGGCGCTGCAACAAAGCTTCAACACTGGCCAGCGCCGCCAGGCGCTGTGTCAGGGCGGCATCGTTGCGGATGGCATCGCGGACTAACTCCATTTCCTGGTTCGACAGTTCCTGGTCCAGGAATGCACCCAGTTTTTCGTCGCTAATGTTCATCTTGTTGCTCCACCAGCCTGAAGGCTGAATAATCATCTGTGCTAGGTTCTTACCAGTTCTGTCAGCTTGCTTCTGGCCCGGGCCAGTCGACTCATGACGGTGCCGACAGGAATCTCCAGCGCCTGCGCCACATCCAGATAAGACATGCCCTGAATCGACACCAGGGTCAATGTGAGGCGCTGTTCTTCCGGCAACTGTTGCATGATCTCCATGACCTTTTTTAATTCCATTTGTGCCTGTATGTCGTTTTCGCCGTCAATCTGCCCGGCTTCGAGCAGATCGGTATCGACGTTAGTGCTCTTGCGCACCCGGCGTGAGCGGTACTCATCAATCCACAGGTTGCGGCAGACCGTGAACGCCCAGCGGGCGACTTCCACGCCGTCTGGCACACCTTTCTTCAACAGCCGCTCAACCGTCGCCTGCAGCAGGTCATCGGCATCGTGCACCGACTGCGTCAGTGACCAGGCGAATCGCCTTAGCCCCGGCAATATGTCGATTAACTGCTCATTCATAGAAGTCCTGATTTTCCTCTTTCTAACCTCGTTGACGGATGGTAGTTTAAATTATTCCTTTTAAGTGGAATTTTTATTGCCGCTGAGCCGTTAAAGTAAACATAAACCATTGATTTTCAGGAAAGCCGATGAGACCCATAGTTCGGTTGACAGCATTATGCGCCGCTCTGCTGGTGTTGTCCGCCATGGCGCAGGCACAGCAGGTGCCGGATGCGGTGCAGAACGCGCTTGAACGTCAGGCCGAACAGGCGCAGGAGCGTGCTGCGGAGCGGGCAAAGGAGCGCGCCGCTGAACGGGCACAGGAGCAGGCCCAGGAACTGACTCAGCAGCGGGTGCAGGAACAGACCTCTGAGCAGGTAGTTGAGCGCGCTGTGGAGCGGGCGCAGGAGCAGGCGGCTGATCGCGCACAGCAGCAGGCTTCCGAGAGAACCCAGGAGCAGGCAATTGGTCGGGTGCAAAGCCAGACGGTGGATCGGGTTCAGGGACAGGCGCGGGCGGCGCAGAACCAGGCATTGGACCGGGTACAGGGCGGTCAGGCGGAGCGGGTGCAGGAGCAGTTGCTGGAGCGCAGTGCGCAGCAGCTTGAGCGGACCCAACAACAGCTTGAGCGCACCCAGCAACAGCTTGAGCGCTCGCAGCAACAAATGGAACGGACCCGGGAACAACTGGACAACGCCGCCGGGCAGGCGACAGGGCCAGGGCGTGGCCGCGGCAATGGGGTGGCCAACGGGCCGGATTTGCCAACAGCTGCGCAGCAGGCCATATCGCAGCTCCCGGGGCAGGCCCGGGGGCGCATTCCCGGGCCCAGCCCGATGGCACAGTTGCCCGAGCGTCTGCCGGTTATTGGCGACGATGGCGACGAAATGTTTGTCGAGATTGCCATTGAGCCCAACATCCGCGTGCTGGAGCGCGAGTGGGTGATGCTGTTGAGTGAAGCGCAACGCGAACAGCTTATCGACGAGGCGCCGGACCTGATGCCCTACCTGGCGCAAACCCGTACCCTGGATGCGCTGGAAAGCTACCTGCTGAGATTCCGGGTACCCCCGGACCTGGATGCCAATGACCAGATTTTGGATCTGGTGCCCGAACCATTGCGTGAGCTGATTGATCGCAACCACGTTTACTCTGCGCAGTCGGGTGCGGCACTGGACAACTCAGGGGGCAACTCAGGAGATAGCCCGGAGGCCGGGCAGGGCGCGCCGGAGCGCAACAGGCTGACAGTGCCGATGAGCGCGGTGTGTGAAGATCCGGTCGCCGTGGGTGTGATCGATTCGATGATCAACACGGAGCATCCGGCCTTTGCCAGAGCAGCAGGGGCACCACCGGCATTTGTCAGTCGGCAGTTTTTGCAGGAACAGGTTGACGGGGTATCCGGGCATGGCACGGCAGTAGCCGGCGTGCTGGTAGGTGATGGCAGTGCCTATGGCTATGACCTGGCGCCGTTGCTGCCCAATGCAACCGTTTACAGTGCCAGCGTTGTGTATTCGCAGGATGCCTATCACCAGGGTGCCACGGTCATGCATTTGCTGGAAGCATTGAGCTGGATGCTGGAGCAGGAACAGTTGCGGGTGATCAATATGAGTCTGACCGGGCCTGCCAACCGTTTGCTGGAGCAGGCGATACGCGCAGTACAGGCGCAGGGGAAACTGGTGGTGGCCGCTGCGGGCAATGAAGGGCCGCATGCCGACTTGTTGTATCCGGCAGCCTATGATGGCGTGGTCACGGCCACAGCGGTGGCGAATGACCACTCGGTGTATCGCTGGGCCGCGCAGGGAGATCATGTTGATTTTGCGGCGCTGGGTGTATCGGTGCCAACAGCGCGTGGCAGCGGCGACTTCGGCCGTGAGTCCGGTACGTCGATAGCAGCGCCTGTTGTCAGCGCTTTTTTAGCCTGTGAACTGGTCTCAGCGGCACAAACCACTGGCCAGGCCAGGGAGGCACTGGCGGCACGGGCAACAGACCTGGGGAGCTCAGGCCATGATCCGATCTATGGGCATGGTCTGTTGCATCCACTCTGACTGGAAAAACAGGGCCCGCGTCAGAAACTCAGCTTCAGGCTCACGGATGCCCGATTCTCAGTGTAGTCAGCGCTGCCCAGGTTAGACTGATAGTCACCGCGTTCAAGTTGTGCGGCAACCGCCAGCTGTTCTGTCAATGACATCTCCAGGCGGGCGTCGGTGATATGTTGCCGGTCATCGCGCCGGGCGCCCAGCGCCGGCGTTACCGACTGATAGCTGCGATCCTGCCAGCGCGTCCCCAGGCGCAGCTCTGTGTCATTGCCCAACAGATCCAGGCGATGGGTGTAGCGCAGCCTGAGGGTCTCGGCATCGTAGGAGAACGCTGTATCGCGCGCCTGCTCCTCATCAAATGCGTAACCCAGTACCAGATTGCTGCGTCCCTGATTGAAGAACCAGAAAGCATCCAGGCTCAGGCCTTCGCTGTCGGCATCGCGCTGGGCAAAGTCATCAAAAGATTTGTCGGCAAAGTTCAGGGCGCCGCGCAGGAACCATTGGTCAGCAAACAGCTTGCCGGCGTATAACGAGTACTGTTTAAGTATCAGGAAGTCATCACCGCCCAGGTTGGCATCGGCGTAGTAATAGTTGCTGCCCAGACTGAACGCGTCCAGTTCATAACTGACATCGCCGTACAGAAGGTGCAGGTCCAGGTCGAAGCTATCAAAATCCTGATAGCGCTCACCGCTAAAGCTGTAACCGGTATCGACCGACAGCCGGTCGGTGGCTTGCCAATTGGCGTCCACGGCAGCATCCAGGGTGCCGGCGGTATCTGATTCGCCAGTAGCGCTTTCCAGCTCGCTGACGCTGACATTGCTGTTGTATTCGGCGCCGGCTTCCAGTGAACCGGAGACAGTGAATTCGTCACTGCCCTGGGCAATGGCGACGCCTGATGCGATGCCGGTTGCGATCAGCAGCAGCCCTGTTGAAATCCGGTTTGCGGTTGAGCCCGGGCATGGAAATATTGGCTGTTTCATATCCTTCCCCTGATATTTTTATCGGTACCGATTGTTGTCATCGCAGGCCGGCACCCTGAGGTACCGGCCCTGGTTTCATGCTCTCACTACCGGGCGGTTACTGACCCAGTGGTCCGCCGATGTTGTTACGAACGTTCTGGCGTACCGAACTGCGGACCTCTCCAGCCACTTCGGCACCCGCGGTCGAGTTCACGTTACCACGCACATCATCGCGCACAGTGTCCTGTACATTGTCACGGACATTCTCGCGCACACTTTTCCGGGCGCTGCCCTGAACACTGCCGCTGACTTCACTGTCGATGTCAGCACGCACAGTTTCGCGTACGGTCTGGCTGGTTTCCGAGGCCACTGCGCCATTGACGGCTGCGCCAATGTTACCACGAAGCTCCTGACGTGCCTCGGCGCCTGCGCTTTTCTGTGCGGTATTCTGCACGGCGCTGCGGGCTTCACGCGCTGCTTCTGCGGCAGCCTGTCCGGTCACGCGGGCGGCACCCTGCGCCTCGGCAGCGCCGTTCCTGGCTTCTGCACGTGCCCGTGCAGCTAGCTCCGCACTGGCAGCGATGGCGGCGTCAGCGACCGACTCACCGTTTTCGCGTGCCCGCTGCACGGCCAGAGCCACAGTGGTACCGGCGCCTGCGCCAGCTTCTGCGGCGGCACTGATAGCCGCCTCAGATACCGAGTCACCATTCTCGCGTGCCTCAGCCACGGCCTGTGACACAGAAACGCTGACATCAATTTCCTCGTCCGCGCTGGCATCCATGGTTTCGTCCGCAGAGGCACCAATGCTGTCGTTGACGCCTGACTCTGCAGCAACTGTTGTGCTGGTTTCAACGTCAGCGCTAACGCTGGCCTGAATCTGTGCGTCGGTATCGGTGGACTCATCCTGAGCGTGCGACAGTGACGCAGTCGCCATGGCGCAAGCCAGTGCAAGCACGGATGGTTTGAATATCCCGGCAAATTTGATCTTAGCCATTGTCAAATCCTCCCTTTATCTGGTTGACAGTCCTTTAACGAACACGGCGCCGGGTTTATTCCGAAAAACTTTTTCCGTATCCGATCTTTTGATGCGGAGCCGGGATGCTATAGTGCAGTTATAGGTGAAAACACCGACTTATTCAGAACCCACAGAGTGTGATTATGGACATCAGCAAACTACTGACCTTCGCCGTGCAAAATGGCGCTTCCGACCTGCATCTGACAGCAGGCATGCCGCCTGTGATCCGGGTGGACGGTGACATCCGGCGCGTGGATGCGCCGGCCATGGATCACAAGACAGTACACGCGTTAATCTACGAAATCATGACGGACAAACAGCGCCGGGACTACGAAGAGTTTTACGAGACTGATTTTTCGTTTGAGATTCCGGGTCTGGCGCGTTTTCGTGTCAATGCGTTCAATCAGAACCGGGGCGCAGCAGCGGTGTTTCGGACCATTCCGGCTACCGTGATGACCATGGAACAGTTGTCCATGGGCAAGGTGTTTGAGCAAATTGCCAGCTTCCCCCGTGGGTTGGTGGTCGTGACCGGGCCTACCGGTTCGGGCAAAAGCACGACGCTGGCGGCGATGATGGATTACATCAATGAAACCCGCTACGAACATATCCTGACCATCGAGGACCCTATCGAATTTGTCCACGAGAGCAAAAAATGCCTGGTGAATCAGCGCGAAGTGCATCGCGATACCCTGGGTTTCAATGAAGCGCTGCGCTCGGCACTGCGGGAAGACCCGGACATCGTTCTGGTTGGCGAGCTGCGTGACCTGGAAACGATACGGCTGGCACTGACGGCTGCCGAGACCGGGCATCTGGTGTTTGCTACTCTGCACACAACATCGGCGGCAAAAACCATCGACCGGATGATTGATGTATTCCCTGCTGGTGAGAAGAGCATGGTCCGCTCCATGTTGTCGGAGTCATTGCAGGCAGTGGTGTCGCAGGCGCTGCTGAAAAAGACCGGCGGTGGCCGGGTGGCGGCTTTTGAAATCATGATGGGTACGCCGGCTATCCGGAACCTGATTCGCGAAGACAAGGTGGCGCAGATGTATTCGGCGATTCAGACCGGTTCCAATACCGGCATGAAGACGCTTGATCAGCACCTGAAGGAATTGGTGCAGGCGGGCGTTGTCAGCAAGGAAGATGCCCGCGTTAAAGCCAAGATGCCCGACGCTTTTTTGTAATGCCGGCAAGCGGCAGCGGTCCTGACCGGGTCAGCGCTGCAGACGATCCACTTTGTCGTTGAGATCACGGATCAGGCGTAGCATCTCTTCGCGCTCATTGTGGGCGCGTTCGTCCTGCTCGGCCTGGCGCAGAGACTCGTCTTCGAAGTGACGTTCCTGCATGGTGCTGACGATGATACCGATAAACAGATTCAACACCACAAACGCGGTGACCAGCACAAAGCTGATAAAGTAGATCCAGGCATAGGGATACACTGCCATCACCGGTCGTGACACACCCTCTGACCAACTCTCCAGCGTCATCACCTGGAACAGGGTGTAAAGCGTGCGGCCCAGCGTACCAAAGTCATCCGGGAATGCCGAGGCGAACAGCTGCGTTCCCATGACCGCAAAAATGTAAAAAACCATGCCCAGTAAAAACACGATCCAGCCAATGCTGGGCAACGCAGCCAGCAGCGATTCGATGATCATGCGCAGGCGCTTGATTTTGGTCAGCAGGCGCAGCACTCGCAGAATCCGCAGTGCCCGCAGAATGGCAAGGGGGCCGGTCGACGGCACCAACGCAATGCCCACGATGATGAAATCAAACACATTCCAGCCGCTGCGGAAAAACCGGGGGCCGTGAGCGAACAGTTTGAGCAGGATCTCGATGACAAAAATCACCAATACGATCTGCTCGATGGCCCGCAGCACGCCTCCGGCTGCACGCATGATGGTGGTGGACGTTTCCAGCCCGAGTGTGATGGCGTTAAAGAGGATGACGCCGATGATGAAGTTCTGCACCATCGGGCTTTCAATCCATTGCGCAATCCGTTGCCTGATTGTCGGGCTCATCTATACCACCTCAGAAAAACTACCTGCCGCGCCAGCACAGCGCGTCAGGTATACGACTCCATGGCCGGGCAGGCACAGAACAGGTTGCGGTCGCCGTAGACATTGTCTATGCGGTTGACTGCCGGCCAGAACTTGTTGTCACGCAGCGCGTCGGCCGGGAATGCGGCTTCCTGTTTGCTGTATGGACGATCCCAGCTCTCATCCATGATGTCGGCAAGGGTGTGGGGGGCATGCTTGAGCATATTATTGTCGCCGTCCAGCTCACCTGATTCCACCCGTGCGATTTCCTGACGGATGCTGATCATGGCTTCAATAAACCGGTCCACTTCTTCCAGCGGCTCGCTTTCGGTGGGTTCGATCATCAGGGTGCCGGGTACCGGGAACGACATCGTTGGCGCGTGGAAACCGTAGTCCATCAGGCGCTTGGCAATGTCTTCTTCGGTGATGCCGGAACTGGCTTTCAGCGGTCGCAGATCAATGATGCATTCGTGTGCGACGCGACCGTTCTGGCCGGTGTACAGCACCGGGTAATGACCATCCAGACGCCGGGCAATGTAGTTGGCGCTGAGAATGGCAACCTGGGTTGCTTTCAGCAGACCGGCAGCGCCCATCATGCTGATATACATCCACGAGATCGGCAGAATGCTGGCGCTGCCCCAGGGGGCGGCTGATACCGCGCTGTTGCCGGCCTGCGGACCTTCGAGTTTGACCACGGCATGATTCGACACAAAAGGCGCCAGGTGTTGCTTGATGCCGATCGGGCCCATGCCCGGGCCGCCGCCGCCATGCGGAATACAGAAGGTCTTGTGCAGATTGACGTGGGACACGTCGGCGCCGATATCGCCGGGACGTGACACGCCGACCTGGGCATTGAGGTTGGCGCCGTCCATATAGACCTGGCCGCCATGGTCATGCACGATCTGGCAGATTTCACGCACGGCCTCTTCGAATACGCCATGGGTTGAGGGATAGGTGATCATCAACGCTGCCAGCGTGTCTTTGTGTTTTTCGGTTTTCGCGCGCAGGTCTTCAACGTCGATGTTGCCTTTGCTGTCACAGGCAACCACCACCACTTTCATGCTCAGCATCTGGGCGCTGGCCGGGTTGGTGCCGTGGGCGGAGCTTGGGATCAGGCACACGTTACGCTGCTGCTCGCCCTTGCTGTCGAGGTATTTACGAATCGCCAGCAGGCCGGCATATTCGCCCTGAGCGCCCGAGTTAGGCTGCATGCTGACCGCATCAAAGCCACAAATCTCGGCCAGCATGGCTTCCAGTTCCTGAATCATCTGTATGTAACCGGTGACCTGTTCGCGTGGTACGAACGGATGCGGTTTACTGAACTCCGGCCAGGTGACAGGCAGCATCTCGGCGGTGGCATTCAACTTCATGGTGCACGAGCCCAGCGGAATCATGGCGTGTGCCAGTGACAGGTCGCGGTTTTCCATGCGCTTGAGGTAACGCAGCATATCGGTTTCGTTGTGATAACGATTGAACACCGGGTGCTGCAGATAGGCAGTCTGTCGCCGCAGCGCAGCGGGAACTCCCAGCTTGCTGTTGTCGTCCAGCCCGGCATCGACTCCGGGTACGCTAAGGTCGGTGGCATCAGAGCCCAGCATCACCTGCCACAGCACGTCGATGTCGTGCTCGGTGGTACACTCATCCAGGCTGATACCAATGCTGGTGTCGCTGGTCTGGGTGCGCAGGTTGATGCCGTGCTGTGCGGCGCGTGCCAGCACATCATTGCGCTGATCGGCTGGCACTTCCAGCGTCAGCGTATCAAAGAAACTGTGGTTGCCCTTGATGCCTTTCTGATACAGACCGCTGGCCAGTACACGGGTCAGGCGGTGGATACGCAGGGCAATGCGGCGCACACCTTCGGGGCCATGGTACATGGCGTACATGGCGGCAATATTGGCCAGCAGTACCTGCGCGGTGCAGATGTTGCTGTTGGCTTTCTCGCGGCGGATATGCTGCTCGCGGGTCTGCAGTGACATGCGGTAGGCCTGCTTGCCGCGGGCGTCGATGGAGACGCCGATGATGCGGCCGGGCACGGCACGTTTGTACTCATCCTTGGTGGCAAAGTACGCGGCATGCGGGCCACCGAAACCCATGGGCACGCCAAAGCGCTGGGTGTTACCCACTACTACGTCGGCGCCCATCTCGCCGGGCGCGGTCAGCAGCGCCAGGCTCATCAGGTCAGCGGCGACACAGGCGATGGCCTGGTTTGCCTGCAGTGCCTTGATGATATCGGTGAGGTCTTCAATATGGCCGTCGGCATCCGGGTATTGCAGGATGGCACCGAATACCGGGTGTGAGGCGGCGTCTTTGGCCGGGCCTACGATCAGCTCGAAACCAAAACTCTCGGCGCGGGTGCGGATGACATCAATGGTTTGCGGCAGACAGCGTTGATCGACAAAAAATGCATTGGCACTGCGCGCCTTGCTGACACGTTTGGCCAGCGCCATGGCTTCGGCTGCGGCGGTGGCTTCGTCGAGCAGTGACGCGTTGGCCAGTTGCATGCCGGTAAAATCGAGCACCATCTGCTGGTAAGCCAGCAGGGTTTCCAGTCGCCCCTGGGAAATCTCCGGCTGGTAAGGCGTATACGCCGTGTACCAGCCCGGGTTCTCAAGCACATTGCGCAGAATAACCGGTGGCGTCACCGTGTCGTAGTAGCCCAGTCCGATAAAGGAGCGGTGCAGTACGTTTTGCTGTGCAAGTTGTTTGAGGTGACCCAATGCCTGCTGTTCGCTGCGTGGCTCGGCCAGCGCCAGCGAGCGGTTCAACGCAATGCTGCCAGGCACAGTGGCACGTGTCAGTTCGCTCAGGGAGCTGTAACCGAGGGCGTGCAACATGGTCTGGATCTGCGGTTCATCAGGGCCGATGTGGCGTCCGATGAAGGTGTCGTTGTCTTGCAGGGAGCGCAGGGGCGTATTGATGTTCATTCACACATTCCGGCATAGGTGTCGGCGTCCAGCAGCTCTTCCAGTTCACTTGGATTGCTGGGCAGAATACGGCATAACCAGCCGTCGCTGTAGGGGGATGAGTTCATGGTTTCCGGTGCATCGGCCAGATCTTCGTTAACTGCGATGACTTCGCCCGAAATTGGCGCGTAAATGTCCGACGCTGCTTTCACAGACTCGACAACACTCATCTCGTCTTTGGCGCTGACAACGGCGCCTTCTTCGGGCAGTTCAATAAACACGATGTCGCCCAGCAATTCCTGGGCATGGTCGGAAATGCCGATGGTGACACTGCCGTCTTCTTCAACGCGCACCCACTCGTGGGTGGCGGCGTATTTCAAATCATCAGGGAATTCGCTCACGGGATTTTCCTCTTATTGGCCTCGTCTGGGCCTCGTGCCGGTTGTGAATGGTGCGTTGAGTTTAAACAAAAACTTTTTTGCCGTGACGGACAAAGCCGGGTTTGACCGGGCGCACGGGGACAAGCTTGCCGCGGATGTCGACCGCACATTGCTGTGCATCAGCGGGAATTCTAGCCAAAGCGATACCATGCTTCAACGTGGGCGAGAAGGTACCGCTGGTTATCACGCCATCCTGCGTGGAACCGTCACCCAGTGTGCACTCGACGCGCAGGCCTTCTCGCAGGACACCGCGCTCTTCCATCACCAGGCCGGTCAGCACCGGCAGGGTATCGCGGTGCTGGCGTTGCGCTTCCAGTGCCTTGCGGCCCATGAAGTCGCGCTCGGCCGGCTCCCAGGCGATGGTCCAGCCCATATTGGCAGACAATGGCGAGATGCTCTCATCCATGTCGTGACCATACAGGTTCATACCCGCTTCCAGGCGCAGTGTGTCGCGTGCGCCCAGGCCGATGGGTTTGACGCCGGCGGCGAGCAGCAGGTCCCAGATGGCCGGGGCCTCGCTGTTGGGCAACATGATCTCGACACCATTTTCACCGGTATAACCGGTGCGCGCGATAAACCAGTTATCCAGTTCTACGCCACAGAAATTTTTCAGACCACTGACTGTGGCCGAGTCTGGTGCCGAAAAGCGCTGCTCGACGATGGTCCGCACGATATCAATCGCCCTCGGGCCCTGTACGGCGAGGATTGCCAGCTCCGGGCGCTCGGTCAGGGTGACGCTGAATCCGCGCTGCTGACTCTGCATCCAGGCCAGGTCTTTCTCGCGGGTGGCGCAATTGACGACCAAACGAAACCCCGAGGCCATGCGGTAGACAATCAGGTCATCAATCACGCCGCCGTTTTCATTCAGCATGCCGGTGTACAGGGCATTGCCGGTGTCCTTGAGCCGGGCAACATCATTGGCCAGCAGGAACTGCAGCCAGCGCTCGGCATCTGGTCCATCGATGTCAACAATGGTCATGTGGGAAACGTCAAACACGCCCGCCTGCTCTCGCACCGCGGTGTGCTCTTCGATCAGTGATTTATACTGAATGGGCATGTCCCAGCCGCCGAAATCCACGATTTTGGCCCCTGCTTCAAGGTGCTTGGCGTACAGTGCAGTCTGTTGTCCCACAGGTAGTAATCCCCCGACGCGATATCGACGCGTGATGGCAGCTTTGGAAAAGAGGGGTAGTTTACTGTCTGGCAGGCGGATTTAACAGGCGAGCGTTGTCGCTTTTGCCGATTATTTGCGGTTCTGGTTGGCTGGTCTTCAGTCCAGCGTTGCCATGAAGCGCCCGCTTCGCGGGCGGAAGGCGTGGTCACTGTCCATGGAGAACACCACCGAGCTGGAGCGACCCACGATCTGATCGCGGGGAATGAAACTGTAAAGCCGGCTGTCCGCGCTGTTATCGCGGTTGTCGCCCAGCACAAAGAAGTGGTCCGCCGGCACCTGGGCCGGGCCATAACTGCGGGTAGAGCGATTGCTGCCCTGGGCCGAGAGCAGGGCCTGATGGGTTTCTTCAAACAGGTGCTCAACAATAATGGTGCCTTCACGGCTTTCGGACAGAATCTCGAAGTCAACGATTTTGTCATTAACCACCAGCAGGTTGTTGCGCATGTACACGGTATCCCCGGGCTGGCCGATGATGCGTTTCACCAGCCTTTTCCCGGCAACTTCGGAGTCGATGATGATAATATCGCCTCGCGTCGGTTCGGCCAGTTCAAGCACGGAGATGCCAGTGAACGGCAGTTTGACGTCATAGGCCAGTTTGTTGACCCAGACCTTGTCGCCGTCCAGCAGGGTTGGCTGCATGGAGCGGCCGGAAATCGAATTGAGATCGGCCACTGCACTCTTGAAACACAGGATGCTGACCAGAATGAGCAGGAATTTGCGGTTTTCGCGCCAGAACGCGGCGAGATACGCTGATGTTGCTGTCAGTACTTTTTTGCGGACTGTCACGTGTTCTGCGTTTCCCTGTCAGGATGTCTGTCGACTGGCCGACGGTTGAAGGAATCAAATCAGTACGTTAGCGGTATCGCCGGCGTTGGTCAACGACTGCTGCCCTGTTGAGCTGTACTTAAACGATAAATCACGTATATTTTGCGATGTATCCTGCATGATCCTGGTCTGGTACCGGAGCTTTTTATGCCACTGTCCGCCTTTCATCCCGCCAGCCGTGCCTGGTTTGAGCAGAACCTGGGTGTTGCCACACCGGCCCAGGCTGAAGCGTGGCCGGCCATCCGGGACGGGCGCCATACGCTGGTCGCCGCCCCCACCGGCAGTGGTAAAACCCTGGCCGCTTTTTACGCCGCCATAGATATTCTGGTGCAGGAGGCGCAGCAGGCACCGTTGCCCGCGCAGACCCGCATTCTGTACGTTTCCCCGCTGAAAGCATTGAGCAATGACATCGAGCGCAATCTGCAGGCGCCGCTGGCCGGCATCGAAGACGAGCTGTTTCTGCAGGGCTGCCATCCGGCCGGTATCCGTGTAGCGGTGCGCTCCGGCGATACGCCGCAAGCCGAACGGCAGAAAATGCTGAAGAACCCGCCGCATATTCTGGTGACCACGCCCGAATCCCTCTACCTGCTGCTGACCAGCATCCATGGGCGCAACATGCTGCGCGGCGTGACGTCGGTGATCATCGATGAAATCCACGCCATGCTCGGTGACAAGCGCGGCTCGCACCTGTCGCTGTCACTGGAGCGACTGCAGGCGCTAACAGGCAAGCCGCTGCAACGTATCGGCCTGTCAGCGACGCAGAAGCCGATTGAGCTGGTGGCCTCGTACCTGACTGGCGCGGTGGCTGGCTCTCTATCAGGCGCTGTGGGCACTGACTGTGTGATTGTCGACAGCGGCCATAACCGCAAGCGCGATATTCGTATTGAAGTGCCCTCGTCGCCGCTGACCGCGCTGATGAGCAATGAGGTGTGGGCAGAGCTTTACGAGCGTCTGGTGGAGCTGATCAATACGCATCAGACCACACTGGTATTTGTAAATACGCGGCGCCTGTCCGAGCGGCTGGCGCTGGCACTGTCCGAGCGACTGCAGGCGGACAATCTGGCAGGGGACGACGCCGTAAAATTGGTAAGTTCACACCATGGCAGCATGAGCAAGGAACATCGCCTGCACGCCGAGCAGCAACTCAAGGCCGGCAAGTTAAAAGTATTGGTGGCCACCGCCTCCATGGAGCTGGGTATAGATATCGGTGCTGTCGACCTGGTGGTGCAGTTTGCTTCGCCCAAGAGTATTGCCACCTTCCTGCAACGCGTCGGACGCAGCGGTCACTCGGTGGGCGGCACGCCCAAAGGTATTCTGTTTCCGCTGACGCGTGACGACCTCGCTGAATGCACGGCACTGGTGGACAGTATTCATCGCGGTGAGCTCGACAAGATCCTGATGCCCGAAGCGCCGCTGGATATCCTGTCGCAGCAACTGGTGGCGGAACTGGCCGCCCGCCAGGATGAAGACGTGGCACCGCAATCGCTGGATGAGTTGTTTGCCCTGATGACGCGGGCGTGGCCCTACCGCAATCTGGAGCGCGCGGTGTTTGATGGTCTGGTGCAAATGCTGGGTGACGGATATTCGACACGACTGGGACGGCGCGGTGCCTGGCTGCACCTGGACCGGATCAACCAGCGTGCCAGTGCCCGACGTGGCGCGCGGCTGACCGCGCTGACCAATGGCGGGGCCATTCCGGACATGTTTGATTACCAGGTGGTGCTGGATCCCGACGATACCGTGGTTGGCAATCTCAATGAGGATTTTGCATTGGAGACACTGCCTGGGGATATCTTTACCCTGGGCTCACACAGTTGGCAGATGATGCGGGTGGACGGCCTGAAAGTGCGGGTGCGTGATGCCCACGGACAAAAGCCGACGGTGCCGTTCTGGTTTGGCGAAGCCGCCGGTCGTACCGTTGAGCTGTCGTCATCGGTGTCCCGGTTACGTGCAACCATTGATGACTACCTGACCGATGAAGGGCCTGATCAGGCTGTGTTGTGGCTGACCGGCGAGCTGGGCTTGCCGCAGGGCGCAGCCACCCAGCTGGTGGATTATCTGCATGCAGGCCGCAATGCCTTGCAGGTGATGCCGACGCAAAGCAATATTGTCATGGAACGCTTCTTTGATGAAGTCGGCGACATGCATCTGGTGATACATGCCCCCTTTGGTAGCCGTCTGAACAAGGCCTGGGGGCTGGCGCTGCGCAAACGTTTTTGTCGCACCTTCAACTTTGAACTGCAGGCCGCTGCCAACGAAGACAGCATTGTCATATCGCTGGGCTCGGTGCACAGTTTTGCGCTGGAAGAAGTGTTTTCCTATCTGCACAGCAATACGGTAACCGATGTGCTGACGCAGGCGCTGCTGGACTCGCCCATGTTTGAGGTGCGCTGGCGCTGGAACGCGACCCGCTCGCTGGCTATTCAGCGTAATCGCGCGGGCAAACGCGTGCCGCCGCAGTTTCAGCGTATGGATGCTGAAGACCTGGTGGCGCAGGTGTTTCCCGACCAGCTTGCCTGCCAGGAGAATATTACCGGCAAGCGCGAAATTCCTGATCACCCCCTGGTGCAGCAGACCATTCATGACTGCCTGACCGAGGCCATGGATATCGATGGGCTGCTGGACCTGCTGCGTGCTTTTGAGGACAAGTCCCTGAATCTGGTAGCGCTGGACCTGCGCGAACCATCACCTTTTGCCCAGGAAATTATCAACGCCCGGCCGTACGCCTTCCTGGACGATGCGCCGTTTGAAGAGCGCCGCACCAATGCCATTCGCAATCGCAGCTGGACTGACCCGGCGGAAACCGATGCCTACAGCCGTCTGGATGAAGCCGCGATTGCCCGTGTACGCGAGGAAGCCTGGCCGCTGATGCGTGATGTCGAGGAAATGCATGATGCGCTGTATTGCGCCGGATTCTTCAGCGCCAGCGAATTGACAGACAGGGGCCATGTCACCCTGTTTGATAAGCTGGTCGCGCAGGGTCGGGCCTGTCGTCTGCCGGCGACAGGTCAGTGTGTGAGCGCGGAAATGATTCCGGTGTTCCGGGCGCTTGATCCCGATGCGGTGTTTGAGCCGGAAATCGAGCTGCCGCCTGAGCTCACCGCGGCGGCGCCTGATGCCGATGCGGCTGCCCAAATATTGGTGCGTCGCCGCCTGGATGTGCTGGGTCCGGTCTGTGTTGCAGACCTGCAAAAACACATCGGGCTGGCGCGCAGCCAGCTCGATCAGGCCTTGCTGAAACTGGAGGCCGAAGGCTTTGCTTTCCGGGGCCGCTTCAGTCCGGACAGTATCGGGCGCCACGATGATGATTCCCTGCAGTGGTGTGAGCGCCGTTTGCTGCAACGCATTCACCGCTACACGCTGGACAGCCATCGTGATGCCATCAAACCCGTGTCGCTGCAGGCCTATACCCGTTACCTGTTTGAGCATCACGAGATTCGTTTGCAGACCCTGAACCCGCGCCCGGTGCCATTGCCGTCGATGGCTGAAGGCCAGGCTCTGCTGGAGCGCACCCTGGAGCGACTCGATGGCATGGCAGCCCCGGCGGCGGCATGGGAAGGCGAGATCATCCCGGCGCGACTGGGCATGTACGACCCGTCCTGGCTGGACATGATGTGCATCAGCGGCCGCCTGGTGTGGGGGCGTTATACACCACCGGCACAATTGACGGCCGTGCGTTCAGGTAGCCGGCGCAGTGCGGGGCCGATCAAGGCAACACCCATGACAGTGTGTTCACGCCAGACCATGGACATCTGGCAGACGCTGTCGGCACCGGCCACGCCAAGCCAGCCGACACTGACAGCTCCCGCGCAAAAAGCCCTGGAAACCCTGCGGCAACGCGGCGCCAGTTTTTTTGCCGAGATCAAACAGCATACCGGGCTATTGCCCGCACAACTGGAACAGGCACTGGCGGAACTGGTGGCCAATGGCCTGCTGACCAGTGACAGTTTCACCGGGCTGCGCGCCTTGCTGACGCCGGAGTCGCGTAAACCCAGCAATCGTGGCAACGGCCGGCAACGCAGCCGGCGCGGTGGCTTCAGCATCGAAGAAGCCGGTCGTTGGTCACTGATACCCGCTCTTGATCGGGCCGCGGCGCCGGACAACGATGCGCTGGAAGAACTGGTGATGATTTACCTGCGGCGCTGGGGGGTAGTCAGTCGCCAGATTGTTCTGCGCGAGTCCTGTGCCCCGGCCTGGCGCGACCTGTTGCCGGTGCTGCGACGCTTCGAACTCCGTGGCACCTTGCGTGGCGGCCGGTTTATCGAGGGCCTGGGCGGCGAACAGTTTGCGCTGGCTGAAACCATTGCGCCGCTGCGGGCAAAAAGTAAAGCCGACGCCGGCGCGTCATTTGACGAGTCACAATACTGCAGCCTGGCGGCGACCGACCCGGTCAACAACCTGCCATTGTTCGTGCCTGATGTGAAGCTGGCGCGCACCAATCGCAACCGGGTGTTGTATCGCGACGGCATCCCGCTGGCCGTGCTGGACGGGGACGCGGTGCGGTTTTTACGCGAGGTGCCAGGCCAGTATCAGTGGGCATTGGAACAACTCCTGCGCCGAAACGAAGTTAACCCGCGCTTGCGCAGCTATCTCGCTTGAAACGCCCTCAGGATCGGTGATGCTTCGTTAAAGTCAGGCGCCAGAATGCTCATTTACTATAAGTAAACTCCGCTTCTGTCGCCTGACCGGCGCTGAGGACGTTTCTGGAAGTGGATAATTTACAAGGTAAAAGAAAAAATGCTCATTCAGAGTATGGCGGTTGAAAAACGTATGTTCGTCATGACGTGGTGTGGTTACACTGTTTTGAGTCTTTGATATGGTGAAAGGAAATCAATAATGAAAATGTTGCCTCAACTGGGCCTGGCCCTGCTTCTTCCGTTCCTGATGGTTACCAGCGTGGCGCAGGCTGCGGATGCACCACCGGCGATAGCCGAAGCCGTTGCCGGCGCGCAACTGCAGGAAGGTTACTTCGATTTCTACTATCAGCCCAATAGCGGCCAGATACTGCTGGCAGTAGACCGTTGGGATGAGGAGTTTCTGTATACCAGCGCGCTGGCAACCGGGGTGGGCTCCAACGACATCGGTCTGGATCGTGGGCAGTTGGGTGGCGGCCGGGTGGTGAAGTTTGAACGCCATGGCAACAAGGTGTTTCTGAAACATATCAATCTGGACTATCGGGCGGATTCGGACAGCGCCGCTGAGCGCCTGTCGGTGCAGGAAGCCTTTGCTGAGTCGATACTGGCGGGGTTTGATGTTGAAGCTGCAGACGGTGACAGCGTACTGATTGACCTGACCGACTTCCTGCTCAGTGATGTGCACGGTGTTGCCAGCACTCTGGCGCGCAGCCAGCAGGGCAGCTACAGCCTGGACAAGCAGCGCTCGGCCGTGTACATGGATCGCACCCGTAACTTCCCGCTGAACTCCGAGTTTGAAGCGCAGCTCACCTTTGCCGGCAGCCAGCCGGGTGCACTGATCCGTTCGGTGACGCCTTCTCCGGGCAGCGTCACGGTGCGTCAGCATCATTCCTTTGTGCAATTGCCCGGGCCGGGTTATGAGGCCAGGGCTTTTCATCCGGAATCGGGCTTCTGGTCGCGCAGTTATGAAGACTTTGCCGCGCCCATCAATGAAGACATGACCCGGCGCTATATCTCCCGGCATCGGTTGCACAAGCGTAATCCACAGGCCGCGCGCAGTGAAGCCGTGGAGCCGATTATCTATTACCTGGACGCCGGTGTACCGGAACCGGTGCGCAGTGCGTTGCTGGATGGCGCGCGGTGGTGGAATGACGCCTTTGCCGCCATTGGTTTTGACAACGCCTTTCAGGTCGAGATTCTGCCTGAAGATGCCGACCCCATGGATATCCGTTACAACGTGATTCAGTGGGTGCATCGCTCCACTCGTGGCTGGTCTTATGGATCTAGTGTTACTGATCCAAGAACCGGCGAGATTATCAAAGGCAAGGTCACGCTGGGTTCACTGCGTGTGCGCCAGGACTATCGTATCGCGCAGTCCCTGATCGGGCTGGCGCAGGAAGGTTCGGACGAAGCCATTCAGGAGCTGGCGCTGTCGCGCATCCGGCAACTGTCGGCCCACGAAGTGGGCCACACCCTGGGCATTGCGCACAACTTTGCCGCCAGTGTTAATTCCCGTGCGTCGGTGATGGACTATCCGCATCCGGCGCTGGAAGTCAGCGATGCCGGTGTGCTGGATGCGTTGAATGCCTACGATGTGGGTCTCGGACAGTGGGATTTCCAGACCATCAAGTACGGCTATGCCGAATACGCCACGCAACTGGAAGAGGCCGTCGGTCTGGCGGCGACCTTGCAGGAAAACAAGGATGCCGGTCTGTATTTTATTTCTGATGCCGACAGTCGCGCGCCCGGTGGCGGCCACCCGCTGGCGCACATGTGGGATAACGGCGCCGACCCGGTGACTGAGCTGGAACGACTGCTTGATGTGAGGTCCGCGGCTCTGCAGCGCTTTGGCGCACAAAACCTGCGTGCCGGACAGCCCTATGCCGAGCTGGAGGAAATACTGGTGCCACTGTATTTTCTGCACCGCTACCAGGTCGAGGCCGTACACCGTCTGATCGGTGGCATGTACTATGAATACAGTGTGTATGACGGCGAAAGCGCCGAGCCCGAGCAGGTCAGCCCGATCGCCGCGGCCGATCAGATGCGTGCACTGGATGCGCTGATGCAGACCCTGGCGCCTGATGTGCTGGCCTTGTCGCCGCAAATACTGGCAACGATTCCACCCAAACCCGTAGGTTATTCACGTAACCGGGAAAGTTTTCCGCTACGCACCTCGCTGGGTCTGGATTTTGCCACCATCGCCGAGACGGCCGCTGATCATACCCTGAGTGGTATATTGCAGGGCGAGCGCCTGGCCCGCCTGATCAATCAGCACAGCCTGGACCCGACACTGCCATCCATTCAGGATGTGCTCGACCGGTTGTTGAACAGCAGCTGGTTTGCCGAGCGCTCCGCCGGTCAGTCAGGTCGCGTGCAGCAGGCGGTGAATAATGTGGTGCTGTATCGCATGTTGGCTTTGCTGCGTTCGGACGATACCGACAACCAGGTGAAGGCGGCGGTCAATCTGGCGCTGCGGGATCTGGAAATATGGCTGGATGACGAGGCCGATGACGTGTCAGGCAACGACTGGCGCGGGCACTATCGCATGGCGCTTGATGAGCTGGAGAACTGGAGTGACAATGGCGCCATGGAGAGCCTGATGTCAGCACCATTGGCAATGCCGCCGGGTGCCCCCATTTAGCCGCCGGGTGCCCCCATTCAAGAGTTATCGGCGTTGCCCCGGCGTCGCTGAAATAGCGGCGCCGATGACATTTTTGACCAGCTTGAGTTACTGCACACGTGAATTTTTGTAGAGAGGAAATCGATTGAAGACCGTATTTGATTTGTCCGCTGTCACTTTGCCGATCAGGGACCGCGATGCGCGCTTCCCGGTGGGGCGTGTGTTCTGCGTGGGGCGTAATTATGCCGAACATGCCAGGGAAATGGGCGCCGACCCGAGCCGGGAGGCGCCTTTCTTTTTCAGCAAACCGGCCGCTGCCGTGTGGGTGCCCGATGGCGAGGTGCCGTACCCGCCGCGTACCGCTGATCTGCATCATGAAGCCGAGCTGGTGGTCGCTCTGCATCGGGGCGGACTGTCATTGACGCCGGCGGCGGCGCGCGACTGCGTGTACGCCTATGGTGTAGGTGTTGATTTTACCCGGCGCGACCTGCAGGCCGAAGCCAAAAAACAGGGGCGGCCCTGGGATACCGCCAAGGGCTTTGATGCCTCCGGTCCGGTGTCAGAACTGGTCGCCGTGGAAGATTGTGGCTGGCTGGATAAAGGTGCCATTTCTCTCACATTGAATGGTGAGCCCCGGCAGCGCGGTGATCTGTCGGACATGATCTGGAAAGTGGACGAGATTATTGCCGAGCTGTCGACGTATTATACCTTGCAGGCGGGCGACATTATCTTTACCGGCACGCCGGCCGGTGTGGGCGCGGTCAACCGGGGTGATGTGGTGCAGGCAAGTATCGAAGGCGTGGGACGACTCGAATTCAGCATGGTTTAGCCCGGATCGGGTTCGGCGTCTGACGGCAACGGCGGCAGGCCGTCAAACCAGGCTTCCAGAATAAGGCGGGCGGCCAGGGCATCAACCGCACCGCTGGACTCGCCGCGCAGCAACTCGCCGCGCGCTTCAAACGAGGTCAGGCGTTCATCGACACCAAAGCAGGGTTTGTGCAGGCGACCGTTCAGGCGCTTGCCAAATTTGCGCGCCCGTAGCAGTAACTCGCTTTCACTGTCATCCATGTTAAACGGCAGACCCACCACAAAAACATCCGGTTGCCAGTTGTCCACCATCGCTTCCAGTCTGCGCCAGTCGGGAATGCCGTCAGTCGCCGGAATAATGCCGATGGCCTGTGCTGTGCCGGTCAGGCTCTGACCATAGGCAACACCAATACGCCTGGTGCCAAAGTCGAAGGCCAGTACCTTGAGTGGTTTGCTGTATTTTTGTGGGTACCGGTCCATGCGGGTCAGGAATGCCCCGCCAGTGACGCCAGCTGGTCGAGGCTGACTCCGAGCAGGGCGGCTACTGCCGATGCCTTGTTGTCGTAATCGGTTGAAAACAGGAGATCAGTGTTTGCTGGCACCGTAAGCCAGACATTATCACTGATTTCCTGCTCCAGTTGCCCGGCGTCCCATCCGGCACAGCCCAGTGTGATCAAATAGCGTGAGGGTCCGCCGCCGTCGGCGATCTCCTGCAGAATGTCTTTTGACATGGACAGGCTGACGTCGTCGTTCACCGGCAGGGTGTAATCCCATTCGGTCCCGGCTTCATGCAGGATAAAACCCTTGTTGCGCTCCACCGGGCCACCGGTGAGGATACTGCTGTCCTGCAAGCGTGCGAGGAATTCATCATTGATGGTGATGCCAAGCTCCTCCATCAGGTCCGGTATCACCAGTTTTGATGGGCGGTTCACTACCAGGCCCAGCGCGCCTTCTTCGTCATGTTTCCACAAATAGGTGACTGATCCGTTGAAATTCGGATCGCGCAGGTGCGGCATGGCAATCAGGAAATGATTGTCCAGGCAGCTAGCACTGCCGGTGTCGGTATCTGATTCATGTTTCATATGTTGCAGACTCCCGTTGTGTTATCAGTTGCTACTGAAGGCATTGCCCGGACGAAAGCGCCAGGTGCGAATTATTTCCAGCAGATCGGCTTCACCGCGTAATTCGACAGGGAACTCATCGAAGGGCGCCGCCAGCCGCACGATATCGACCGCCGCCTGGTCCAGTACCTGGTGACCGGAGCCCTGCAATATCCGGATCTCCTGCACACTGCCGTTGGGGCGTATCGACACCAGCATGCGCAGGCTGCCGAATATTTCGTCACGTCGCGCCTGTTGCGGGTAGTGTTCATTGCCTACCAGTTCGATGCGTTTGCGCCAGTTGTCCAGATACAGGGCGTCATGTCGCTGCTGGGTCGAGGCCGATGAAATTGTGTAGCGTCGCGGCCGTTTGGCGTACTCCTGTTGCTGTACGTCCAGCTGTGCCTGCAGGCTGGCGATGGCCAGCGAAATATCCTGCGGTGTTGAATGTTCCGAGATCACACTGCTGTCGTTGGGCTGCAGGGATTCGGTTTGCTGGCGCAACTGTTCGTCAGCTTCGGTGCTGGTCAGTATGCGTGCATCCTGCATTTGCTGTGCCGAGGCAGCAGGCGAGGGTACCGGTTGTACCTCCTGGATGATTTCGTCGTGAAACTGCGACTCCACCGGTGTCGCGGGGGCCACGGTGTCGTCAATCGAGCCGCTGCCGAGCTGGTTTTCCTGGGCAATAAAATCCGCCAGCTCCGGCGGCATCTCGCTGCGATACTGTGCCAGCGTGATTTCGATGGCCGGTACACTGCGGCTTTCACTGAGAAAGCTGAAGCCGACACCCGCGATGATGATGACGTGCAGGCAGGCGGACAGGAAGATGGTAAAACCAAAGCGCTCTTTGGCCAGCCCGTTGTCCTGACTATTGTGGCTCTGCTGTGTGTTGTCCGCTGTCATCAATCCACTGCTTCCGCGATTAATTACGATGCCAGTTTGCCGGCAATACAGTCCATCAGGTCGCCGGCTATATCCAGGTCATGGGCCGCATTGAGTTCGCGGATACAGGTCGGGCTGGTGACGTTGATTTCGGTCAGGTAATCACCAATCACGTCCAGACCGACAAACAACAGACCCTTGGCACGGATACTTTCTCTCACCTGGGCACAAATCCATTTGTCGCGATCGGACAGGGGTTGTGCGATGCCGCTGCCGCCGGCGGCCAGATTGCCGCGACTTTCGCCGATGGCCGGCACCCGCGCCAGTGCGTAAGGTACCGGGTCGCCATCAATCAGCAGAATACGTTTGTCGCCTTTGACGATCTCGGGGATATAACGCTGCGCCATGATGGGGTTGCGACCATGCGCGGTGAGCATTTCAATGATCACGCTGATGTTGGTGTCATCCTGGCGGATGCGGAAAATGGAACTGCCGCCCATGCCGTCAAGTGGTTTGAAAATCACATCACCGTGCTCTTTGTGGAAGGCCCTGAGCTTGTCGGCGCGGCTGCTCACCAGCAGTGGCGGGCAGCATTGCGGAAATTCGGTGGCAAACATCTTCTCGTTGCAGTCGCGCAGGGACTGCGGCTTATTGACGATCAGGGTGCCGGCTTTTTCGGCGCGTTCCAGCAAGTAGGTCGAGTAGACATAGTTGCTGTCGAAGGGCGGATCCTTGCGCATCAGGATCACATCCAGGTCGGCCAGAGGCCGTTCGCCGGCCTCTCCCATGCGGTACCAGTTGTCCGGGTCGTAGGCCACCTCCAGCGGGCGCATCCACCCCATCGCGGTATCGCCGCTCAGGTAGAGATCGCCCTGCTCCATATAATGCAGCTCCCAGCCACGTTCCTGGGCCGCGACCAGCATCGCCAGACTGGTATCTTTTTTGTAGGAAATGTTTGCGATGGGGTCCATCACGATGCCGACTTTCAGGTGCATGGTTCAGCCTCTTGCCCGGAATTATTGGTCAGGCGCCACCTGTGGGCAGCCCTGCTCAGGGTTACTGTTGCGTGCTGACATCATAACATGATTGCTTTGCGCAACTGTCTTCACCTTGTGCTAAAACCTTGAGGCATGCCTTGTTTACCGGTGTTGATCAGGGAGGATCAAACATGACAGCTTTGGCAGAAACTGGACCCCGGCAGTCTTCATCACAGCGCCCGTTTCGGGTATTGCTGGCCGATACCGGGCTTCATGTGCGCGAACAACTGACCGGCCTGCTGGCGCAGCAGGCGGTGGAAGTACTCACCGCCGATGATGGTTTTGATGTGCTTTGCCGTTTGCCCGAGCTCAGGCCGGATCTGTTGCTGGTGGCCAGTGCCCTGCCGCGACTGAGCGGCACTCAGGTGTGCTCGCTGGTGCGGCAATGCCCGGACTTTAAAAATCTGACGATAATACTGATGGGTGATGAGCACAACCTGCTGGACGAGGTGCGCGCCGAGCTGGCAGGTGCCGATGGCTGTCTGCATATGCCGTTCCGGCTCGCTGAATTGCAGGAGGCTCTGGCACAGGTGCGTCCCCGGCAAGCAGACCCTGTCGTTGACACCGTTGGCGAGCCTGCCCGAGAACCTGCTCGAGAACCTGTTCGAGAACCTGTTCGAGAAAAAGCCCGGTGACCACAACAGTGCTGGTCGTGGATGAAGACACCCGCGCGCGACAGGTTTTGTGCGATGCTCTGCAGAAACACGGGTTTCGCACACGGCAGGCAGCCGACCTGGCCGGTGTGCGCCAGCTTCGGCGAGAGGATGGGGCGGCCTGGCGGCCAGAGCTGAGCATCGTCGAACTGGTCCGTGAACATGGCAATGGCTTCAGTGTCGCCGCCTGGCTGCAGTCCCGGGGTTACGGCATTGTGGTGTTGCTCAGTGAGCGCAATGATGTGGCCGACCGCCTGTGGGCCCGCTCCCGTGGCATCCTGCATCTGGCGTCGCGAGCAGGTGGTATTGATCAGTTATGTGCCCGTTTGCAGGACATCGTGGCTGACAGTCAGGGAGCGTCTCGTCGTGAGCCGGCGTGAGCTGACACCGCAGCGGGCTCTGCAGCTCAGTCTGGACACGTTGCTGAATGACATCCAGACACTGGTACTGTCATCCGCGGACAGCCTGAGCGCGGGAGGCAGCCTGAGCGCGGGAAACAGCCTGAGCGTGGGAAACAGCCTGGGCGCCGAAATCAGCCTGAGCGCCGGAAAAAGCCTGAACGCAGCCAAAACAGACAGCCTGACCATGCTGTTTAACCGCCTCGCGGCAGCCAGTCGTTTTCTGACGGATGGCAGCAATGCCGCGCTATGTCTGGATCTGTGTCAGGACTGGCAGCGGTTGCAGACCGCAACCGGTGTCAGTCGTGATCGCCGGATACTGACGGGTGTGGGCCGCTGCCGTGACGCCTGGCAAGCGGAAGCCGCGGATGATTTATTGCGGCAACTGCTGCTTGACCGTGTCAGCGCCAGTATTGACAGTCTGGCGACCGGGGCCGGAGAAAAAAAAGCGGAATCGCAGTGGTTTCAGCAATCATGCATCGATTGCAGGACGCTGGCTGGTGTCACTCAATTTTTGCGTGACGTGACCACACACTCCGGTTTTGCGCCAGACAGGTCGGTCCGGGAACTGCTGCGCTGGTTGCTGGCGCTGGAACAGGTTCTGGCAAAATCTCTGGACCAGCCCCCGAAAAAGTCTCTGGCACTGTCGCCGGACAACACCGGACCGGGGATGCCGGTGCTATTCAGGCGTGAGCTGGAAAGATGTCTTGATGGTTGTTGTCGCGTGACAACCGGAGACGCCATGCCTGCGCTGCTGTGGCAACTCCAGTTGCTGGCAGGTGCGGTGCTGGCTCTGGATTGCATGCAATACCCCGGACGCTCACCTGACGTTATCAGGTGGCATTGTCAGGGCCTGATCGTGTCGGCGGCGCAGGCGCAGCAGCGTTCGGGTGCCGGCGAGGTTGCTCGGCAACGGCTCCGCGAGTGTCTGCGCCATGCCGTGGTGCTGACGATGGACCCGTTGCCGGTGGTTGTGCCGGGCAGCGTGCCGCAGGATAGTGACAGCACCGGTGTCAGAGTCGGCATGCCGGGGCAGGATAACCCATGGGCGGCATTATTCGACGTGGTATCGACGTCGATGCAGGCCGTGTCGGCCGTTATCGCTGACCGGACCCACGCGGCGGTGGACTGGGCGGCGGTCAGTCTGCGCCTGTATCGCCTGTTGGTGTGTCTTCGGTTGCCGGGCGGCGGCGTGGACAACGAGATCAGTTGCTGCCAGCACCCAGCGCTGAGCGAGTGGGACACCCTGATTGCCAGTCTTCATACCAGCGTTGATCACTGTTTGCAGCGTTCAGTGGTGACGGATGAAGATCAGCACCGGCTACTGGAATTGCTGCACCGGTTGACGCACCGGTGGTGCCGCGAATCCGGCCCGGATGCCACGGACCTGCTGCCGGATACCCTGCTGCTGGCGGCGCGACTTAATCTGCGGGCACAACGCCACTGGCAGCGGCTGACTCTGGACCTGGATGCGGCACAGCAGGACTTTGCCGGCGCTTCTGTGCCGCAGGTGCTGGCCACAGAATTGCATTGCCTGCCTGCCATGGACGGGGGCGAGTGTCGAGCCGGGTTCCCGCCGCAGGAGGTGTTGCGCGACCTGCGGCTGTTGTTGAAAGGTGCGCATATTCTGAACGTGCAGCGTATCGAGTCACTGGTATTGGTGCTGATCGAGGTATACGAGGTTATGCTGGCCTGTCCGGCCTTTGCTGCAGCGGCCGACATTGGCAAGGCATTACCCCGCGCTCATCGCAGTCTTTGCCGGATGCTGGATCAGGCCGCAGCCTGGCAGGCGCCGGGCAATGCCCGCCGCATGATCAATACCCTCTATGGTTGCCTGGAGCGCTGGCGCGGGAGCAGCCGGTTCGGTACCGCGCAGGGCCGGACTGTTGCCAATGACCATGCCACCGTTGTCAGTGAGCGCCCGGCGGGCCAGACCAAAGACCCCTGGCAATTGTGTCTGGCGGGCAACAGACGACTGCGCAAACTGTTGCGGCAGCAGCACGATCTGGACAGCATCCGGGTGTTGTTGCTGGAGCTGTTGCGCAGCCAGGAAGAAATTATGCGGCGTCAGGCTGACTATGGCACCGCGCCGGATGCGTCGCAGGGGTGAAAGCGGCTATAATGCTCGCTGGATTCACGCAAATGCTCCGATTGGGGAGCCTTACTGCTTTTCTGAGAGCTTATTGTCTGTGAGAACATTCGGATTTATCTGGGGTGTCGGCGGTATTGTGCTGTTGCTGACATTCGCGATTGTGCGCCTGGGCGGTGTTGCGCTGGCAGTGGGGGACTATCCGCTGACTGTCTGGCACTGGGGGCTGGCGTTGGGCTGGTTGCTGTACATGGTATGGGCTGAGGGCTATAAAGGCTTCCATCTGGCATTCGCGCCGCGTGTTGTGGTGCGTGCCGAATATCTGGCGCGGCACCCGCGTCCTCTGCATGTGCTGCTGGCGCCGCTGTACTGTATGGGTTACATACATGCCACCACACGGCGCAGACTGCTGTCTGTGGCTCTGACATCCATGATCCTGTTTTTTGTTTTCCTGGTGCGCATGCTGCCGCAACCCTGGCGTGGGCTGGTGGATGCCGGTGTGGTGGCCGGCCTGATGGTCGGTGTCGCCTCCATCCTGTATTATCTGGTGCGTCTGCAACGCGGCGGCGCGGCCAGCCTGCCGGTGCCACCTGATGTGCCCGCGCAAACGGTCGTTGACGCACCGGCCTGATCCCGTCGGCGCAACAATGGTCTGACAGCCGGCATCCGGAGTCATGCATGGAATCAGCAATGACAGATTACAGTGCCCGCCGAGAGCTCTGTGCCGTGGTGGTGACCTGGCAGCCTGACCTTGATGTGCTGCTGTCGTTACTGGCGCAACTGACGGCACAGTCCTGCGATGTTATTGTGGTCGACAATGGTTCCGCTAACGCCAACCAGCTCGAATCCCTGGTGTCATCACTGACTGCTGTTACGTTGCTGCGCTGGCCTGACAACAAGGGGCTGGCCACGGCGATGAATGCCGGGCTGCAACAGGCGCATGACAGTAACTATGAGCTGGTTTTCCTGTTTGATCAGGACAGTGCGCTGACCGATGGTTTTTGTGCCGGCATGCTGGCGGCCTGGCGTCAGGCTGAGGCGGTCAGCAGCGTGCCGGTGGCGGCCGTGGGGCCACGGCTGCAGGATCCGGTCAGTCAGCGTCGCACTCCTTTCAGGTTGTTCCGCTGGTGGCGCCGCTCCGACCAGGCCGTCGCCGGTACCGGGGATCTGTTTCAGGCGGACTTTCTGATCTCCTCGGGTTGTCTGTTTTCGCAAACGGCTCTGCGTCGCATCGGACACATGAAGGACAGCTATTTCATCGACAACATCGATCTGGAGTGGTGTTTCCGCGCCCGCGCCAGGGGTTTTGCCCTGTTCGGTACCGATGCGGCAACCCTGTTGCATGCGATTGGTGAACCCGGCACCAGTGCGTTGGTAAAGGCTGGCTGGATAGTCCAGCACAGCCCCCTGCGCAGTTATTACTCAACCCGTAATCGTTTGCATCTGTACCGCCAGGCTTATGCGCCGCTGAGCTGGAAACTGCGCGACTGTGTGCGTTTCCTGCTGAAATCCTTGTGGCTGTTGTTGGCGTCGCCGCAGCGGCGCGAGTACTGGCTGCAGATACGACGCGGTATGCATGATGCCAGGGAGCTGGAATGACGCCGCCATGTACAATTCTGGTCCTGCTGCCTGTGTATAATGGCGCCAGGTATCTTTCTGAACAGCTTGATTCGATACTGGCGCAGCAATGGCAACCGGCGGCTGGCGATAACATCAGGGTATTGCTGCTGTGCCGCGACGATGCTTCCACGGATAACTCGCTTGCGTTATTGCGGGACTACGCGGCGCGGTACCCCGATTGCATTCGACTGCTTGAAGATGAGGCGGGAAATCTGGGTGCTGCCGGTAATTTCTCGGCATTGATGCGAGTGGCTGAGAGCGAGGCCGTATCGATACCCGGCAGTCAGCCCTATATCGCATTGGCTGACCAGGATGATATCTGGCACGCAGATAAACTGCAGCGTGGTCTGGCTGCCTTGCTGGCAGTCGAGAACGGCGACACCGCAACGCCGGTTCTGGTGCACAGTGATCTGCGTGTGGTGGACGCGCTGGGCAAAACCATGGCCGAATCATTCATGTCCTACCAGGGCCTGCGACCAACGCGCTCGTCACTGTCCGCACAACTGCTGAGTAATACCCTGACCGGTTGCACCGCGGTGATGAACCTGGCGCTGATACGCAAGGCGTTACCGGTGCCGGCCGGGGCGGTCATGCATGACTGGTGGTTGTCCCTGGTGGCCAGCGCCTTCGGGCGCCGTGTGTATCTGGACGCGCCAATGGTGGACTATCGGCAGCATGACAGCAATACCATTGGTGCCAGGTCGCATACAAGTTCGGCAGCGTCCGGCGTTTTCCTGCGTGAGCTGTTGAAAACGCGTCAGTCGCCCGGCAAACAGCAAGCCTTCGAAGACATGGCTGCACAGACAGCTGCCTTTATGCAGCGGCACGGTAGCGAGATTACGGCAGCACAGCGATTCGTCTGTCGTCGCATCATCGCGCTGCCGCGTGCCGGCCTATGGCGGCAGCGTCTGCTGTTCAGAGCTCTGCGTTTATTTTGATCGGCGGCAAGGGCTGGCGTGTCAGAACCCGAGCCGGTTACGTAGCGCGGCAATTTTTCTTGCCAGCGGCGACATGGTTGCCATGGTCTCTGGACTGGGTTGTTTGCTGGGTTGCCATTCGCCGGGTTTGATCCACTCCGGCTTGCGGTATGCCAGCTTGTCCGGCGTACTGTGCATGGGTGTGTAATACTGACAACCTTCAAAGAAGTAGTGCGTCACCTGGGAATGGCGGGTGCGTCGCGGATCTTTCTGCTGTGATCCGCCGTGCAATAAATTGGCATGCCAGATCAGGGCATGGCCTTTGGGCATCAGCCCGAACGTCGGCGCAATGCCGGATTTGCTGACGTGCTGCGCGATAAAGTCTTCGTAGTCGCCGTAGTTCTGATAACCCGCCTCCAGCCCGGCATCCTGCATGGTAATTTCGGGCAACAGATGCGAGCCCGGGTAATACTCCAGCGGGCCATTGTTGTCGTCAATATCTTCCAGCGCCACCCAGACTCCGGCCATCAGGCCGGCGGGCTGGCTGTTGAAATGGATGGTGTCCGAGTGCGTGCGTTGCTGGGTGCCCACCGGAAAATTCAGGGTCTGAAACGGCAGCGGCCGTCGCCCGTAAAGCTGTTCCAGTGCCGACAATACATTGGCGTTGGTAGCCACAGTGTGTGCTTCACGTATGAACTTCCAGGCATCCTGAATGCGGGCGCCAAAGCTGGGTGCTTGCAGGTGCTCCGGGTTGTAACACGGATGCAATGCCGCTTTCAGCGACTCAATATCTTCGTCTGAGAAACCAAAATCGGCAATGATATAGCCGTCCCGGTGAAACTGATCAATCTGCTCCGGCGATAAAAAACCTGCCTTGTGTTGTGCTGCACTCATACCTGATTCCTTTTGCTTCGTGTCGATGCTATGCGTTCGATACTCTGCAGGCGCATTCGCATGCGCTCGCCAATGGCCTGCGCTGACAGGGTCTCTGCGATTGTTGTGCTGGCGCGCTCACCAAGAGCGGCGACCCGGGTCGGGTTGCCGGCCAGGTCCCGCATTTCCTGTGCCGCATGTTCGATGTCGGCCACCGCCCAGTGTTGATGCGCTTCATAGGGACCATAGTCTTTACCGAGTGTCTTCAGGGTGTACCTGATGGGGACACAGTTGTCGGTGGTCATGTATTCGGTGTTGCCCGACCAGTCAGTCAGCAGCGCCACCTTGCCCAGCGCCATGGCTTCGGCCGGGCCCAGGCCAAAACCTTCGGCATGATGCAGGGAGACATAGCAGTCGATACAGTTTATCAGTGAGTCTATCTGGCTGCGGTCAAAGTGCTGGTCAAGTACCAGAATGTTTTGATAATCACCAATGCAGTCGCGCAGCACTGCGGTGCTGGCGGCATCGGCGTTGTTGACCTTGATGACCAGCTGTACCGCCCGATCGTCCGCGGCAAACGCCTGCTGGAAGGCGCGGATGGAGCCGAATGGGTTCTTGCGCTGGGCAATGCTGTGAGTGTCGAACATGCTGATAAACACAAAGGCCTGCGGGTCGATGCCAAAGTGTTCACGCGGATAACGTTGCGCAGCGTCCATATCCATGTCGATGACATGGGGGATGGTGATAACCGGCACCGGCGATTTGGCGGCCACAGCCTGATTAACATAGGTTGATGGCACCCATATTTCGTCGAGCAAATCGAAACTGGCCAGCCACTGATCCGGGAACTCCGGCATTTCCCAAGCCCAGAAGCCGATGTTATAGCGATCCTTGAACCAGGCCCGGCCCAGATCTTTCATGACCACGGGGATATGGTCAGCATTGATGTGCAGCAGGTTGATATTGAATTGTGGTTTGGCAATTTCCTTGTGCTGCCAGCGCAGATTGTCCATGCGTGATGGGTTGCCGCGTTCATAGTTGATAATGCCAAATGGTCGGCCTGACGCCTGCAGAGCGGCGGCATTGCCACGTGCGGCCTCACCCACACCCATGCTGGCGCGGATATAGGCAATCAGGTTGACGCCATGCTCGCCGCTGCTGCGGGTGGTGGTGGTTGCGTGCACGCCCGCAGGCGGAGTCTGAGTAGCCAGTGCGCAGTCTTCGCGCAACAGGCTGAGCGAGGGGTTGTAGTAGGGGTCGCCCATCCGGAAGCGATGCCCCCAGCGCCGCCACATGGTTTTTTCGTCTTTGCCGATGGGTTTGCTCTGCCGGCTGACACTTTCGTGGTGAATCAGTACGCTGTGAGGGGTCCAGATATTGCGCAAGCCCGCTTCCAGCCCGCGCAGACACAGATCGATGTCATTGCCGACAATCGACAATTCTTCGTCGAAGCGTCCCAGTTGTTCGAACCGGTCCCGACGAATCATCAGGCAGGCGCCGGTACTGGCCGATACTTCACGTACACTCTTGTCCAGTCGCTGATAAATGCCGGCACCGGGCAACTGTTTGTGGAACAGGTGGCGCGCACCGCCACCGTGGTCAACCAGAAATACGCCGCCGTGCTGAATGGCGCCGTTGGGATAGAGCAACAAACATCCAACCGTGGCGACGCCTTCCTGCAACACCTGTCGCACCAGCTCCTGCAGCCAGTCGTTCTGTACTATTTCGATATCATCGTTCAGGAACAGCAGGATATCACCCGAACTATGATCCACACCCTTGTTATTGAGACGGGACCAGTTGAAGGCTTCGTCACAATCGACAACGACGGCACCCGCCTGGCGGGCATAGTCGATACCCTTCGGGTGTTTGCCGCGACTGTTGTCCAGGATGATGATTTCCATGTCCGGGTAATCAGTGGTGGCCAGTGTATCCAGACAGGGCTTGAGGAACCGCATATTGCCGGTGGTCGGGATGACGATGGACACCCGGGGTGCCGGCGTTGGCATCGGATGGACGGTATGGCGGATGTCGATAGCCTGCGGCCAGGGAACGTTGACCTGATTGTCATGCAAGCTCATGTGCGCGCGAAGTACATCGAGTTCCGCCTGCGCAATAACATTGCTGTTTTCGTCGTGCCCGGGTTCGCTCCATAACACGCGTGGGATACGTGTCACTCTGGCAGGATCAAGTTGTCCCTGCAATCGCAGCAGGCAGTCATAGCGCCAGGCGGGAGTGTTCAGGCTTATCGCTGGCACGAGGTCGGCTCTGACAAAATAGACGCCACCAATATAGTTTTGGCTGAGCAATAGCGCGGGCGACCAGGCAAAGGTAAACCAGGGATTGCGGAACCGGCCAGCGGCGTCCCGGTGATCATGGTCGGTGTATAGCAATTGCGTGGACGCTTGCCAGGCGGCGGCGACATTGGCCAGGCAATCGGGATGCAGTGCATCGCCCGCCTGCAGCAAGGACACTACGCTGTCCGGGTCCGGGGTAAAACCGGCCTGGTCCGTAAGCAGTCGTACCCGCTTCCGCGTGTGGTGGTTTGCCAGCAGATTCTGCAGCGCCGTGTGATCTGCTGCGTCGCTGATGACACTACAGCGCCAGTGCACCTGCGGCAGTGTTGCCAGATTCTGCTCGCCCAGGCTGTCCAGCGTGGCCAGCAGGGCGTCGCTTGCTTGCGGATCTGCGCTGATATCAGAGGGCGCCCGCAGCAGCACGTGAAAATCGGTTTTGGGTTGTGTGGTGATTGTGGGAAGCGTGATCTGCTGCTGGCGCCAGCGTGAATACAGGGTCTGTGCCTGTTGACTGACAAAGCGGCGCTGGCACTCGGCGCGATGACCATCGCTGTCGGTGCAAATCAGGGCAATGACGTGTTCGCCCGGGCTCAGGTCGCTGGTGTCGATGGCACGGGCAAAACCAATGCGTTGGGCGTCCTCCGGGTGTTGGTGCTGTGGCAGCGGCTCGACCCTGTCATGCAGTCTGCCATCTATCAGTATCTCTATTGTCTGCAGCGGTGCGGGTGACCAGGCCCAGGCCTGCATGGTCAGGGTCGTGCTGAAGGCCAGGTTGTCGCTGGCCGGGCTGACGATACCGCAAAGCAGCGGGTTGTCGGCCGTCGTTTCGGGCGGTGATGTCCTGGTCTGCTGACGCCGGTGTCGATGCAGTGCCCCGGACAGCGCGTCGGTCAGCCGCCGGCGGGTCCAGCGATAGGGCGCAGTGACACGCCAGGAGAAGGAGGACAGAATCTCCCGCACGCCCTGGTCCAAGGCCTGGTGTGCCAGGTTGAGTTCAATATGGGCCGCCTGCAGGTGTCGGTATTCTTCCAGCACTTCCTGGTGGGAGGCTTTCAGTTCTTCGTGGCTGCTCCGCAGGCCGGTCAGTTGCAGTTGTTGCTCTGTCAGTTGCTGTTGCGTCAGTGTCAGTGTTTGCTGCTGTTCGTGCAACTGTTGGTGCGCCAGTCCCAGATCCGTGTGCAGGGAATGCACCAGAGGCGTCTGGTCGACCAGCCCGAGCACAGCATTCCATTGGGCACCAGTCCAGCGTGATTTCCATTTGTCGAGCAGTTTTGCGCGTGCCTGCGCCATGGGATGATCGGGTTGATAACGTGCCTGGTGCTCGGTGAGCATGGTTTCCGAATCACCGCCCATGCGATAAAAGGCGCCGATGTGGTCGTCCAGCAAAAAATCAGTCTGTTCCGCACACTGCAACCAGAAGTCCCAGTCTTCGTAAACGTCCAGTGTTTCATCGAACCGGCAGCCGGTGTCGCGCAGCGCCGCAGAGAACAGTGCGGCATGTATCGGAATGAAGTTGTCGCGACGAAGCACGGTGCGGTCAAACGGCACTGCTATGATTTCATCCAGCAGACTGCCGTCGGTATCGGTTTTCTGTGTGGCACTGTAGATCACCTGATGATCGTTGTGCTTTTGGGCCAGCGTCACCAGGTGACTGATATGGTCGGCGGCAATCCAGTCATCATCGTCCAGAAACAGCAGATAGCTGCCGGTTGCGGCCGACAGACCGGCGTTGGCTGCCTGTGGCCGGGCCAGTGTAGAGCCGGTACTGACGATGTTCAGCGAGACATGGCTGGTCTGCGAAATTTTTATTGCGGTGTCGGCAAGTGCATTGGCGCCGACATTGGCCGCATCCACCAGCACCAGTTCCAGCGCGGGCCAGTCCTGATTCAGCACTGATCGCAGCGTATCGTGCAGACTGTTGCGACTCATGGTGCGGCAGATGATGGAAACCAGCGGCGTGGCGTCTGTGCGTTTAATGGCGGTCATCCTTTGAACTGTCGTAAAGCGTTTGCAGGAGCTGCATTGTACCGAGTTATGGCAGTCGGCGTGAAGTCGCGCAACAGTGGTTGTGGCGTGTGTTTCTGGCAGGTAAAAAAAACCCCCGGTTTCCCGGGGGTCAAAACAGCCGGACTTCTAAGAAAGGTGTAGGTACAGGCCCCTTCAATGCATCCTGGCTGCGAGCCTTAGCAGACTACTTGCGGGTTTAAAGCGGGGAAACAATCGTGGATTGTTCCGCTATCAAGAGTTAGCAGGTTCTGTGCCAGGAATTTTAAATTAATAAAAACAACAGCTTGAAGTGGTACGGGTAGTAAAGAGGGGTATGCGCTGTCGGGATTGGCCGACACTTTGCGGTGGTGTCTGCCAAGTGTCTGATTTAACAGCTATTCGGGTGTCGGGTAAACCCGACATCCGGGATTCAGGCTGGCAGGAACTCAGTCAGCGGGCTTGCGGAACTGGTCCGGGTCCAGGTTGTGCCGCTTCAGAAGGTTGTAGAATTCACTGCGATTGCGTTCGGCAAGTCGGGCTGCCAGTGCGATATTGCCTTCCGCCAGGTTGAGCAGACGGATCAGATAGTCATGTTCGAACTGGTCACGGGCATCGTTCATGTTGAGCAGCTTCTGCGGCTTGAAGCGCAGGGCGCGCTCTACCAGTTGGCGCGGGATCAGACTCTGCGGGCTGAGCACTACGCACTGCTCGACAACATTGAGCAGTTGCCGGACATTGCCGGGCCATGGGGCGCTGACCATCAGCTCCATGGCTTCTGGCGCAAAATGCACGCCACCCTCGCGGCCATGACGCTCACTGAGTTGGTGAGCGAAATGATTGGCCAGCAAGGGTATGTCCTCGCACCTGGCCGCCAGCGGGGGCTGCTCCAGGGTAATGACGTTGAGGCGATAAAACAGATCTTCGCGGAAGCTACCTGCACGGACTTTTTCGTGCAGATCGTGGTGGGTTGCCGACAGGATGCGCACATCCACCTTGACGGTTTCCGTTGAACCCACCGGCCTGACATCGCCCTGTTCCAGTACCCGCAACAGTTTTGCCTGTGCGTTCAGTGGCATGTCACCAATCTCATCAAGGAATACGGTGCCTTTGTCTGCCGCCTTGAACAATCCCGCTGTGGCTTTGCCGGCCCCGGTAAAGGCACCAGCTGCGTGACCGAACAACTCTGACTCCAGCAGTGTCTCCGGGATCGCAGCGCAGTTCAGTGTCATGAAGGCTGCGTCGCGACGATTGCTGGCGCGGTGAATAGCCTTTGCCAGCAATTCCTTGCCGGTGCCGGTCTCGCTTTGAATCAACACGCTGACATCGGTGCGCGCGGCGGCCCTGGCTTGCTGCAACAAGGTTTCCATACTTTGGCTGCAGGAGACGATGTCCTGTCGCCAGCTTTCGCCGTCGTCGACGCCCTGATCATCCTGCGGACAACTTTGGCTTAGCGCTTGCCGGATCTTGTCCAGCAGAATGGCAGCATCGAAGGGTTTCACCAGGTAACTGAAAACCCCTTGCTGTACAGCGGCCACGGCATCCGGGATGGTGCCATGGGCCGTTAGAATGATCACGGGCAATTGCAGGAAGCGCTCCTGTATGGACTCAAACAGCGCCATGCCGTCCATGCCCGGCATGCGCAGGTCAGTAATGACGACATTCGGGCGATAACGGCTGAGCTCACTGATGGCCTTTTCTGCTGAATTGACCGCACTGACGTCGAGGCCGTTGGCCTGCAGGCGCATACGAATCAGATGCAGCAGGTCCTGGTCATCGTCGACCAGCAGGATTCTTGGTTTTTCACTCATTTCCTGACTCCTGCAGTTGGCCGCGGCGGTTGATCTGTTGTTCGATCGCGGTCAACGCCTCGATTTGGGTATTAAGCTCGTCAATCTGTTGCAACTGTGCCTCGTGCATCTGCTGCAGTTCGCGTAGCTGCGCATGTGAATCCAGTATCAGCAGTCGCAGCAGCGTCTCTGCCGGTGCCTCTGTACCTGATGGCAACAGCGCCCGGGTCTGGTCGACGGCCAGCGCCAGCTGGGCATCGCCAAGTTGATCCAGGCCCTGGTGAAAAACCACCAGGCGGGTCAGCGCATCGTTGTGGTCCGGACCGGACTCGAAAGTCTGGCAGGCAGCCAGCACGGCTGTGAGTGCGGTCATGCTCAGTAAACGCATCATGCTTGAATGTTCCTTTGCCAGCGTCTCGGCAGGGACAGTCTGAAACAGGCGCCGTGTCTGGTCGTGTTGTTGATAACAGTGAGTTTACCACCGCTACGCTCAGCGTACTCCCTGGCAATGGCCAGGCCCAGGCCGGTGCAGTGGTAATGCTCGCGGGGCTGGGCACTGCCCTGAAAGAATGGCGCAAATATCTGCTCCAGCTCCGCATCCGGCACGCCAGGCCCCTCATCCTCGACATCGATATGAACATAGTCACCGTCGCGCGTAAGCGCAATACGAATTGTGCCTCCTTGTGGTGAAAATTTAATCGCATTGCTTAACAGATTATCCACGATCACGCGGATTCGCTCCCGGTCGCCGCTGAGGGCTACCTTGTCCAGTTGTGTGTCCAGCGTGATGCCTGCGGTTCGCGCCGGTGCCTGATGGGCGCGGACAACGTCGCTGACCATATCGGTCAGTTTGATGGCTTCGGGCGGTGCATCGACAATCGCGAAGCTGTCCGCGTTGTGTCGCAACAGGCCCTCAATCAGACCGAGCAGGCGCTGACAATTATTGCTGAGAATGGCAATGAGGGTTTTTTGTTCCTCGTTAACCGGGCCGGCAATGCCATCCGACATCAGCGCGGCGCTCTCTTGCATGGCGGCCAGCGGCGTCTTCAGCTCGTGTGATACATGGCGCAAAAATTCGCTGCGTTGCTGTTCAAGCTGCTGCAGGCGATCGCGCAGCCAGTCAAGGCGTGAGCCTAATAGTTGCAGATCGCTGGGGCCACCGATTTCGATTTTGCGTTCGTAACTACCACTGCCCAGATCCTTGATCGCCCGGTCGAGCTGGCGCAGCGGACGGGTGATGAGGGCCACAAAGAGCACTGCCAGCAGCAGTGCGGTGCACACCAGCAGCAGCGTACGGATGTTCAGTGCACGCTGGCTGGCCGCGGTCTGATCCCGCAGCTGTGCTGCTCTGTTGTCGACCCAGGCCGAGGTCAGTCGGGTCAGTTCATAGGCGGTTTCCAGCAGGCGGGGGTATTCAAAACCGGTTTCCGAGGTTGCCGCATTGAGCTCATCGTAGGCTTGCATCTCTATGTCGCGCAGCAGTGCCGCCTGCCCGGCAATGGCGGTATCATTGCCCAGGGCCAGCAATTGCCTCAGAGTATTGTGCAGAGCTTCACGGCGGTCGTCGTAGACTTCAAGAAGTGCCGGGTCGCGCAAAATAAGAAATTGTCGTGCACTGCGCTCCAGAGCGCCACTGTGTTCAATCAGTTCGCGGCTGGCGCGCATGGCATTGGCGGACTGGTTGACAGTCACTTGCCCGGAAGTAGTCAGGGTGTCGAGCTGTTGCGCGCTGATAACCAGTGCTGAAATCAACAGCGCCGCCACCAGCAGGAAACCCAGTATCGTTAATTGCAATATCGAGCGGGTACGAAACAACATGTACGGGTCACCTTCCTGTGCCGACTGCCCGGTGCCTGGTTCGCCGCCACCGCAGCGTTACTGTTATGGTGTCGGCGTGGTCAGTCGGCTGATCAATGTGCCCAGAACTTCAGCAATAAAATCCAGAAACAGAGTGTCCAGATCGTCTGTGAAATAATCCTGCGCATGATTGCCAATGGCCAGCACTGCCAGCAGGCTGTTGTTGTGCGTCACCGGGCACAGTGCCGCCGAGCGCAGGGCGGGCGTGGTGTCCGGGAATAACAGTGACGAGGTGTCCTTGTCCAGCGTCTGCGTCAGCACCTGCTTGCTGCGCAGTAATGAGGGGAACCGGTCCTGCAGTTCGCTGGCAATGTCGCTGGTATCAACAATGATCAGGCGACAGGCATCAATGCCCGGTTGTGTTGACAGGCTGGATTCGGTCACCATTGTCAACTGACCCAGATCGTCTTCTTCCAGCAAGGTAAGAATCAGGTTGCGAGTCACACTGAACAACTGGTCATTGTAGCGCGCATTCTCCAGCAAACCATTGAGGGTATGGCGGGATTCTATGCTGCGGTCGCGCAATATCTTTACCTGACGTTCAAGCAGAGAGATGGCTTTGCCGCTTTCGTGCGGGACCGTCAGTTCGGCCAGCAGGCTGTCACGATCGGCGAAAAATTCCGGATGTGCCTTCAGGTACGAGGCTACTTCATCGGCGGTCAGGGTTGATCCTGATTTGGTCGCGGTGGCTGCTTTTTTGGCGGAAGAAACGTCACTACTCATTCATTGTGCCTCGTTGATGGTTCTTGATACCGTTGCTGGCCGTTGTCAGATATGCACGGTTCCTTCGAATACGGTCGTCGCCGGTCCGGTCATGATAACCGGCTTGCCGGCGCCCGCCCACTCAATTGTCAGTTCGCCGCCGTTGAGCAGGGCACGCACCTGGTGATTGAGTTTGCCTGCCTGGATACCGCAGACCACCGCCGCACAGGCGCCGGTGCCGCAGGCTTCGGTTTCGCCGGCACCGCGTTCGAAGACGCGAAGCCGGATGGTATCGCGATCCACTATTTGCATGAAGCCAACATTGACACCCTGCGCAAATAACGCGTGCGTGCACAGCAGCGGCCCCAGCGACTCAACCGGCGCCCGGTCACAGTCGGCAACCGTCAGCACCATATGGGGATTGCCCATGGACACAGCCTGAAACTCGACTCTGCCGTGCGTTTCAGTCTCCAGCTGGTAGCTTGCCAGCGGTGCGTCAGCAGAGAACGGCAGGGACGCTGGCGCAAAGTCCGGTTCCCCCATATCAACACTCACCTGTGACTGATCGTGGGTATGCAGCTCGAGCAGACGATTGTGGGTCTGCACACGTATCGGGCCGCGGGCGATCAGACCGCGCGCCAGCACATAGCGTGCAAAACAGCGCGCGCCATTGCCACAATGCTCAACTTCGCTGCCATCGGCATTAAAGATGCGGTAGCTGAAATCGGCGTCCGGGCGCGTCGGTGGCGCAATGATCAGAAGCTGGTCAAACCCTACGCCACGGTGACGGTTGCCCAGTTGCCTGATCTGCTCCGCACTCAGTTCAACCGGGTGCGAGATCTGGTCGATCACCATAAAGTCATTTCCAAGGCCGTGCATCTTGGTAAAATTCACGCGTAGCGGCTGGTCCTGATTCAGGTTTTGTGTCCGGTTGCTGTTCATAGGCCTTTTGTTCATCAATCCGCCAGAATGCTTTCCAGGCTAAGCTGGTAACTGACGGTTTCACGTTGCCGCACCAGGGTTGCCTTGTCTGCGTCAACCATGACTTCGGCAGCCCGGTTGCGCGTATTGTAATTTGAGCTCATGACAAAACCATAGGCGCCGGCAGAGCGCACTGCCAACAGATCGCCGGCTTCAATGCGCAGACTGCGATCCTTGCCCAGGAAGTCTCCTGACTCACACACCGGCCCGACCACATCATACAGGTGCTCGCTGAGCAGGTCTGCCTGCGCTGTGGATACCGGCACGATTTCCTGCCAGGCGCCATACAGGGCAGGGCGCAGCAGATCATTCATGGCGCCGTCGATGATGGCAAAATTCTTGTGTTCAGTGTGCTTCAGGAACTCTACGCGAGTGATGAAGATACCGGCATTGGCGGCGATGGAGCGCCCCGGCTCCAGCATCAGGATCAGGTCTCTGCCGGCCATTTTACGTTTGACGGCCTCGATCAGCAGCTGCGGTGACGGTGGCGTCTCCTTGTTGTAGACAACGCCAAGACCGCCGCCCATGTCAAAATGTTCAAGGTTGATGCCGGCAGCGCTCAGTTGATCGACCAGTTGCAGCACGCGGTCAATGGCGTCCAGGTAGGGATCAATCGAGGTGAGCTGAGAGCCGATATGACAGTCAACGCCGGTAATGCGGATGTTGTCCATGGCCGCCGCGCGCTCGTAGACAGCGAATGCCCGCGTAATGTCGATGCCGAACTTGTTCTCTTTCAATCCGGTAGAAATGTAGGGGTGGGTACCCGCGTCCACATCCGGGTTGACGCGCACGGAGATCGGCGCTTGCACACCAAGGCGCGCGGCCACGGCATTGATGCGGTCCAGCTCCGGCTCCGACTCGATATTGAAGCACAGGATGCCAGCGTTCAGCGCCTGCTCGATTTCCGCTTCGGTTTTACCCAGGCCGGAAAAAATGATTTTTCCGGCTTCGCCGCCGGCGGCCAGCACGCGTGTCAGTTCGCCACCGGAAACAATATCAAAGCCGGCGCCCAGGCGGGCGAGTACGTTGAGCACAGCCAGATTGGAGTTGGCCTTGACGGCAAAACAGGTCAGGTGGGGTGTGTCGCTGAGGGCATTTTCATAGGCCAGCAGGTTGTGCTCCAGCGCGGCTCTGGAATACACGTAACACGGAGTACCGAATTCCGCCGCAATGTCCCGCAGGGCTACCTGTTCAGCAAACAGCTCGTTGTTCTGATAATAAAATGGATTCATGGTGTCCTGATGCAATGTAATGGGCGGCATATAGCTGACCGCTGAGCTGCTGGGAGTCGGGGCGTTGCAGGGGCCCCTTTTGGCCACAAGCGCCCAAGCCGCTCATCAGGATGGTTGTCATGACAATAATGGCTGATCGTTGCACTGGTAGAATCCCGAGCTCTGGGCCTGTTAATGGCGGGGCCCTGTTAATAATGGCGCGATTATACCGTGTTCGGGGTGGGGCGGCTAATTTCCATGCGCCAATGCAGCAACCTAGCCATCCGGCTAGTCGCCCGACGGCGCCTGATATGAGACAGTCAGGGTGTACTTGAAATTCAATTCAAGGGTATTCTAGGGCGCACCGGGTATAAAGCTATGGCGGAAAGGAGAGCGCACGTGCGCATTTTGCTGGTTGATGACCATGATCTGTTTCGTGAAGGGCTGAAATATCTATTGCCGGTCCTGGATGACAAAGTGCAGTATTTTGAAGCGGGCAGTCTGGATGCAGCGCTGGATTTTGCCGACCATGATGCCCCCATCGATCTGATCCTGCTGGATTATTATCTCCCCGGCGTCAACGGACTGGAGGCGCTGATCAAGTGTCGTGAACGCTTTGAGTCAGCCACGCTGGTAGTGCTGTCCGGAGAAGAGGATGCGCGTATCATCCGCAATCTGGTTGAGCACGGCGCCGCCGGGTTCATTCCCAAGTCGTCCTCGCGTGAAGAGCTGATTTCGGCGTTGAAACTGGTGCTTGCCGGTGGTACCTATCTGCCCCGCATTGCGCTGGGGCCCTTGCCGGTTGCGAGCCGGCCGGAAGCCGGGCAGGCGCCGGGCAGCCAAAGCGATATGCCCATGCGATTGTCGCGCCGCCAGTTCGAGGTGCTGATGAAAGCGGTGCAGGGCAAGTCCAACAAGGTAATCGCCAAAGAGCTGGAGATCTCCGACCACACCGTGAAGGCACATTTATCGGTGGCATTCAGAACACTGGGAGTGCAGAACCGTACCGAGGCGGTCTATGCCGCCGCCAAACTCGGTATCCAGCCGGGTCATCTCGCACAATATGGTGAGGCGCTGCTGTCGTGACCAGTTGGCTGTCCAGGCCGATTGAGACTCTACTGGCCGAGCAAGGCTACCCATTTCTCGACAAAACCCGGCAACGGACATTCTGCCTGAGCACAGATATTCTGGTGGTGGGCTCCGGCTATGGAGCTGCTATGGCGTCGCTGGCGCTGATGGAGGCGCAGGCAGATTTACCCGGGGCGGAGCGGCAGCGTGTCTGGGTATTTGAACGGGGCGCGGAATACCTGCCTGATGATTTCCCCAGGTCGATGGCCGACATGCCGGGTTATGCCGGGACTGACACGGTCAACCCGAATGCACTGTGGGACGTGCGAGCCGGCAAAGGCGTCGTCACCATTACCGGGCGAGGGGTCGGTGGTACATCGCTGGTCAACGCCAACGTCGCAGCGCGCCCTGACCCTGCCGTGTTTGAATCCTGGCCGCAGGGCACAGGTCACGACAACTGGAGCGAGCAACTGTTGCCGGCAATGGTGAAGATCGAGCAACTGTTGGGCGTTAACAGGCATCCGCAGCCCGAGCGCTTCGGCCGCTATCGTGCCATGGCTGCCACCGCCTCGGCACTGGACGCCACCGCAACTGCGGCACCCTTGACGGTCAATTTCTCCGGTCCCACTGATCATAGCGCTGATCACGGGCCGTGCAACCTGTGCGGCAACTGTGTGATTGGCTGTCACTCGGGTGCAAAAGGTTCATTGAACATGAACGCCTGGCCCTTGATACGGCAGCTTGGCGCCGAGATCTACGCCGGTGTCATCGTCAGGTCGCTGAGCAAAATCGGGGACGGCTGGCTCGTCACCTGTGCACCGGCGGCGCGGCCTGACGAAGTGGTACAGGTGCAGTGCAGGACAGTGATTCTGGGGGCGGGCACACTCGGCAGCACTGAAATACTGATGCGATCTGAGCAGGCGCATGACCTGGGTCTGTCGCCCGGGCTTGGCTGCGGGTTTTCCACCAACGGTGATGGTCTGGTATTCAGCGTCGGGCAGTCCGGGAAAGTGGGTGCCGTTGCGTCGCCGCCGGGTCAGCATCCGCCGGCAACCGAGCCCGGCCCGACGATCATGGGCATGGCCAGCGTCGCGCTGCAGGGCGGCCCTGAGGGCGAAAGTTTTACGCTGGAAGATGCCGTCATCCCCTATCCCTTGCGTCAGGTCTGGCAGGAGCTGCTGGTCAGTCAGAATCTGTTGCGACGCTTTGCTGATGGTGCCGAATCGGCGTGGCACCGTGCTCATCCCGGTCATGATGTGCTGGCGATTTCCGATTCACTGGCTGAACACAGTCAGGCGCTTTTGCTAATGGGGCATGATGCCAGCAGTGGCAAGCTGAGTTTCAGTAACGACAGACTGCAACCGGTCTGGCAGCGACCGGAAGAGGCGGACTATTTTGCGCGCATGGACCTGAAGCTGCGCAGCGATGAATCGACAACTTTTGACGGCGGCGTTTTCTCCCCCAATATTCTGTCACAACCGCTACCACCGGAATTTGCCGGTATCGTGGAAGGGGCCGGTGATATTGCCGGACAATTAGTGTCAGTGCATCCGCTGGGAGGGTGCTGCATGGCTGCCGACATCGCCGGGGGCGTGGTCAATACCCGCGGGCAGGTGTTCAGCAACGCCAGTGCCACCGGCGTTTATGATGACCTGTACGTGCTGGATGGGGCGATTATTCCGGGTGCTATCGGCACCAATCCTTTTCTTACTATCGCGGCGCTGTGTTACCGGTTGGCGGCAGACATAATCGGCAACAACGCTTCAGCCGTGATCGCGCGGCCGCTGCCGGTGCTCAGCGCGCCGTTTCGCCAGATCCCGCGTGGTGGCATGCACCCGGTACCGGTAGCGTCGGAGCAGGCGGTGTCCGCCGAGTTCAATGAGCGCCTGGTTCTGCACCTGGACCATGGCAAGCGGTCGTTCTTGCCTTGGAGTCGCCGTGTCAATGCAGGCGCTGATGTGTTGTCGTTTTTCCGGCAACACCTGCCGGCTGTGGATCTGCCTGCGGACAGCAAGGCACTGGTTCTTGATGCCCGGTTCCGGTTTGACGGCGACAACACCATGGAGCAGTGGCTGCAGAAGCCGCAATCACCGCTGCGGGCGCAGGCAACTTTGTCTGCGGATTCAGCGGGCGGGGTGCTGACGACGCCGGACCGGAACCTGATACCACTGCTTCAGCTTGATGGTCAGGTCACACTGGGCGCCATCGGATCAGTTGGTCATCTGATCGGCGGGTGGCGCACGATCAGTGCGATACTGCGTTATCTGCAATACCGGAGCATGGATGCGTTGGTCAAAATCCCGGATGCGCTGGCCGGGTGGGTGTTGCCAGCAAAAACCCGCCGGGTGCGTTCAAGCCGGGTAGTGCCCGCCAATTCTTCGCCGTGGTACACCCAGGCCAAAGTATTCTGGCGCATTGCGCAACTACAGGCGCAAAGACGTTATCTGCGCTATGACTTCTGCAGCTCTGACGGTCTACGCATCAGCGGCCGCAAGACCCTGGGTTACGGTCTGGGCCTGAACGATCTGCTCAGAGCCCTGATGGTCCTGCCAGTGGAGTTTCGCACCGCCGATAACCATAAACTGGGCGCAGAACTGGAGCTGGATGCGGTGAGGGTAACGCACGGCTCGACGCCACTGCAGATTACCGGGTCGCCGGACTCAACGGCGACCTTGCTCGCTGCCGGTGGCCTGGGTATGTACTTTCTGCGCATGATCATGCACACACATTTCTGGTCATTTGCGGCGCCATCGTACAGCCATTTCGCACTCAAGAGTGTGCTGGAAAGTGATGACCGCCAGGGGCGTTTGTTCGAACCACCCGACACCATGGCCTACGGTGCTGGCGGGCAATACAGCAGCCTGCCAAAGGAAGTTTACGAGTGCCCGGTACCGGAATCGGAGAATGCTGAAAAGTTGAGCCGTCTGGTGCGTTATCAGCCGGCAACCGGTAATGTCGCGGAGCGTAAATCGTTAATGCTTGTCCATGGTCTGGCACACAGCAGCCGGGTATTCTGGACTGACACCATTGCCTGCAATTTTGTGCAGTATTTTCTGGCACGTAATTATGATGTCTGGATTCTTGATCACCGCGCGAGTGCCAACTATGTTCGCAACGTAACACCAGAACATACCTGGGACAGTATCGCGCTAAACGACGTGCCATGGGCCATACATACTGCCTATACGGAAGTAAACCGGGACATCGCCGGGCAACACCAGCGTGGCATTCACGTGTTTTCGCATTGCATTGGTGCTGGCGCTGTCGCCATGGCTGTACTGGCGGGAAAACTGAATCGCCCGGCATCGAATCAGGACGGTACTGGCGCTGATGATAACAGTGACAAAAGCATGCTGGCATCGCTGGTGCCACACGCGGTGACACCATGGCTGACGACGTCGGGCGAAAATCGGGCCAGGGCCAATTTGTGGGCAATGGTCAAGAATCTGGAGCCGATCCGGGTGATTGAACCGATGCCGTATCGTGGGCCGGAGTTGATGGAGACGCTTTATGACCGGCTGGCGGCACTAGCGATGACGGCAGACGAACGCCAACAGTGGTCGGCCTGGAACGGATTTCGCGACTGGAGAGGTCCCGGTTTCGCCCAGTCCATTTATACCCGCTATACCATTTTCTGGGGGCGTCAGTGGCACAATGCCAATATCGCTGATGACACCCGTTACCAGTTCGCCGGCATGATCGGGCCGGTGCCGATCGGTGTTATGCAGCAGGTGTATTTTTCCCTGACCCGGGGCCTGCTCTCCAACCATGACGGCGCCAACGAATATGTGCGAGAGGAAAATTTTGCCCGGCACTGGACATTCCCTACCTATTTTCTGCATGGCAATCGCAACACTGTATTTGATATGGAGTCGTCACGGCAGTCCGCTGACCGGTTGACCCGGCTCCGGCACAGGCACCGGACAGGAGAGTACCGGACAGGTGCATTGGGTCCGTTGGACTATGCCGCGGAGAATGTCTGGATTGATGTGCTTGATGGCTATGGCCACATGGACATGATTTTCAGCAAAACGGCTGACAGCGATGTGTATCCGCGGTTGCATGAGTTCTTTTGCGCCGCTGATGATGACGCATTGCAACAACACTATGAGCGGCGATTCAGCGAACCTGCACAGCGCGCCGAATTTGTCAGGCGCTGCGGCAGCAACACGCCGGCGCAGTTGCCGACCAGACCATTGACGGGACCGATTGTTTCCAGACCTGTCTGCCACCCGACAGCGTCGGGTGGCAGACAGTTGCGTATCAGGCTGTGGGTCGAGGCGCAGGACTTTACCGCGTTGGCGGCAACGGGCCTGACCATTACCAGTACCGCCGTTTCCGGTGAGCATCTGACGCCGGTGGTATCGACGACGCTGCCGGCCAACGAACCCGGCGGAGCAGATTCGCCGGGCCATTGGCAGCAGGAATTCTGGCTTTATGACTTCGTCTTTGATTCAACACAGACGTCTGACTACCGGCTCAGTCTTAACTATGCGAACCACTCCGCTTGTGAGCCGGCGACAGATGCTGGCAATGAGCAGGTGTTGCTGCGCTGGCGTGGATTACCCTGGGTAGAGCGCCTGCTGGCCAATCCTGAACCGGCTGACGCCTTGCCCGCGCTGACCGTGCTCGCGGGTTCGTGTCTGCACCCGGGCCTGCCGTTTGAACGCAGTCGGGCGATGAGCATTTTCAACGGTATGCTGGCGCATGTCAGCGACAACCCGGCCGAAGGTTTGCGTGGCGCGGACTGTATGATCCTGCTGGGTGACCAGATATATGCTGATGCCACTGCTGATCTGTTTGACCCCGGGGCGCACTATGAAAAATTCCGTAATCCCTACCGCATGGTTTTTGGCAGTTCCGAGGCAAAGCGTCTGATGTCACATCTACCGACCTATTTCGCGGTAGACGATCATGAGTATCGTGATAACTGGCGTGGTGAGGCGGATGCTGCTGCCCGGGGTTATGATTATGCGCGGCGGATGGCGTGGCTGTATCAGACACATCACCACACCGAATGGGACGACCGTGCGCTGCGCCTTTGGCACCAGTTTGACAGCGCGGGTTATCCGTTCTTTGTTTTTGATACTCGTCTGCACCGGCAGTCCGGTGACGACGGCAGCAATGATCTGTTGCAGGCGGATCAGATACAGGGCTTTACGCAATGGTTACAGGCACACAAGGATAGTCCGGTGCTGTTTCTCGCTACCGGGTCGCCGCTGTCGCCTGTTTCGCGCGCGGTTCGGGCAAACCCGGCGACGGCAGTCTATCAGGATGGTTTGCTGGCCTACCCGGGATTCATCGTGCAGATGATTGAATTGCTGCATACTCACGCGTTAGGCAAGCAAATTATCTGGTTGTGTGGTGATCCGCATTTTTCCTGCTTTGCCCAACTTCGGCTCACTGCCAGCACCGGGGCCAGGACGCCGGGCGGGGCTGATGAAAAATCGGTGCAGCTTACCCAGGTCTGTGCATCCGGATTGCATGCGCCCATGGCCTTCGTCAACGCCAACATCAACGATTACGACTGGCAAGATGAGTTTGACGTTTCGCTGCTGGCGCACAATACCGGCATGGCACAGGTGACACACATTAATGTCAGGGGACGGCAGATCCTGCTGAGCTCAGCCAAACAGCACTTTGTCAGACTGGATCTGGAGCCGGCACCGGCAAGGCGTTTGCGCATGCAGGCGTTTGGCCCCGACGCGCAACCGGCAGGCCCTGTCTGGTATGCCAATAGCGATGGAAACGAGGAGACCGTATGAGTGTACTGGATCGCATTACCGGTTTCTCCCGTTATGAGCAGGCCCTGGAACCGCAACTGCTGAGCCTGACGTCGGAGTCACAGCGCGTGCGCGTGTTCCAGTCCCACAAAGCCTTGTGGCTGGTGATTGGCAGCGGACTGATTTATATCTACGGTCTGTGGCAGGACGTGCCGCCGGTCAACCTGCTGATATGGGTGGGGTTGATCATACTGCTGGCGCTGTGCCGGGTACTGGTGTGTCGCTACGTGGAGAAACGTCTGGTGTTCACCTCCGTGTCGGAGCTGTACCGTAATGAGCTGCTGTTGTACGTCAGTTCGCTACTGAGCACCATCACAGTGGGCTCGGGTTACTGGTGGGTGTGTCTGCAGGGTTCTGACCGCGCGGTTTTTGCGGTCACATTGCTCACTCTTATTTACGCCATAGGCACGACCATCAACTCATCGATTCATTATCGCGGCTTTCCGCTGTTGCTGCTGACCAACCTGGGTCAGGGCATTGTATTTCTGTCAGTATTCCGCAGTCCGGCGGATATCGAAATCAGTGTTGCCATGTTGGCGATCATGATTCTGCTGATGCAGTTCGGGCGTCGCAATGCTGATGTCTTTGCCGAGTCGATTCGCATTCGTGACGAGAACCGTGAGCAGAACCTGAAGCTGGAAAAAGACAAAGTCATTATTGAAAAAGCCCTGAATGTTGCGCGTAAGGCCAATGAAGAGAAAAATCGCTTTATGGCCGCCGCCAGTCATGATCTGCGCCAGCCGCTGCACGCCATGACTCTGTTCCTTGGCAGTCTGCGGCACATGGGAGGCGATGAGCGCACGCGCGAGCTCATCGACAAGATTGACGAGACCAGCAGCCTGCTGCATGAACAATTCAACAGCCTGCTGGATCTTTCCAAATTTGATGCCGGGGTCATTACTGCTGACCACACCGAGTTCAGACTTGATGCATTGCTGAAGAATATCGTTGATGGCGTCATGCCGGAAGCCCAGGCCAAGAAGGTAGAGTTGCACATTTTTGTATCTCCGGTGACAGTTCGCTCCGATATGCTGTTACTGGAGCGAATGTTCCGTAACCTGATCATTAACGCGGTGCGTTATACCGACAAAGGCTCGGTATCCGTGCAGGCCAGGCGACAGCGTAGTGGCCTTAATATTTCAGTCATCGATACCGGTATCGGTATTGCGGCAGATGATCAGCAGCGGATCTTCCGTGACTATTACCAGGTCAGCAACAAGGCACGATCCAAAGGTAAAGGCTCAGGTCTGGGCTTGGCGATCGTCAAACGCATAGCGGCATTGCTGGAGATCAAACTGACACTGAAGTCGGAGCCGGGGGTCGGTAGCACGTTCAGTGTGCATGTGCCAAGCCGTGCTGTTGTTGACCAGGCTGACGAGGCGCAGATGCTGTCCCGGGCGGAGCAGCCCGAGGGCGACCTGGCGGGGGTCAGAGCGTTGGTGGTTGATGATGATGCGGCCATACTCGATGCGGTGACCGGATTGTTGCGAAGCTGGGGCTGTCACGTGGTCAGTGCAGCATCACCGGAGCAGCTGGAGCGGTTGCTGGCCAGTGACAACGACTTTGAGCTGGTGCTGCTGGATGACATGTTGCACGACGAGGTCTCCGGTCTGGATATTGCGCGCAATCTTCAGCAGCATTTGCCCAGACAGCGAATTTTGCTGGCCACGGGTAATGTGTCCTCAGCCAGACTGAATGAAATTCGTGAAGCCGGCTTCGTTGTGCTGGTGAAACCGGTGGACTACTACGTGCTTCGGCAAGCGCTACAGGATGCCATGAAAACGCCCTTGCCTTCCGGGTAACGGCGACTGGGTAACTCATCTGATCAACCCATCTGGCTAACCCATCTGGCTAATTGGATTGCGCTTGTGTTTGTGGAAAACTGCGTACTGCTGGATACAACATCGGATGTTGCAGGGGGAAGGAACCTCCCGACAGCAGGGTTGTATTGGGACTGGCTCTGGCCCGGGTCTTAAAAACCCGGGTCAGGGTCCATTTTACTCCCGACTGCCAGCCCGCCAGCGCCGGTTCAGCGCTGCTGCATCAGCTCACGACAGGTCTTCACCGCATTGCGCACCTGATTGGGCGCGGTACCACCGATATGATCTCTCGCCTGCACCGAACCCTCCAGACTCAACACTGCGAACACGTCATCAGCGATCACGTCAGAGAACTGTTGCAGTTCATCCAGGCTCAATTCACTCAGATCCTTCTTCTGCCGGATACCATAGGCCACTGACTTGCCAACGATTTCGTGTGCGTCGCGGAAGGCCAGGCCTTTTTTGACCAGGTAATCGGCGAGATCGGTGGCGGTGGCGTAACCTTTTTTGGCTGCCAGATACATATTGTCTTTTTTGGCCTGCAGGGCGGGAATCATGTCGGCATAGGCTTTCAGGCAGTCACGCAGGGTATCGGTCAGATCAAACAGGGGTTCCTTGTCTTCCTGATTGTCCTTGTTGTAGGCCAGCGGCTGCGATTTCATCAGCGTCAGCAGCGCAATCAGATGTCCGTGTACGCGGCCGGTTTTCCCGCGCACCAGCTCGGGCACGTCGGGATTTTTCTTCTGTGGCATGATTGATGAACCGGTGCAAAAGCGGTCGGGCAGGTCGATAAAGTCAAACTGCGCCGAGGTCCATAACACCAGCTCCTCGGAGAAGCGCGACAGGTGCGTCATGATCAGGCTGCCACAGGCGGCCAGTTCAATGGCAAAATCGCGGTCGCTGACCGAGTCCAGTGAATTTCGGCTGGGCGCATCAAAGCCCAGTTGTTCGGCGGTAAAGTGCCGGTCAATCGGAAAGCTGGTGCCGGCCAGTGCAGCGGAGCCCAGCGGGGAGATGTTCAGGCGCTTGCGGCAGTCCTGCAGGCGACTGTAGTCGCGATCCAGCATTTCGAACCAGGCCAGCAAGTGGTGACCCAGGGTAATGGGCTGCGCAGTCTGCAAATGCGTAAAGCCGGGCATGATGGTGTCAGCTTCGCGTTCGGCGAGGTCCAGCAACGCAGTTTGCAGGCGGGTCAGCTCACTGCTGATCACGTCAATTTCATCGCGCACATAGAGGCGAATATCAGTGGCGACCTGATCATTGCGTGATCGGCCGGTGTGCAGTTTCTTGCCAGTCAGGCCAATGCGCTTGGTCAGTGCTGACTCGATGTTCATGTGCACATCTTCCAGCTCTACCGACCATTCGAAGGTACCGGCTTCGATGTCAGTCTTGATGTCTGCCAGGCCTTGCTCGATAGCAGTGCGCTCGTCGGCGGTCAGAATACCGGCAGCTTCCAGCATGCGGGCGTGAGCGATAGAGCCGGCAATGTCCTGGCGGTACATGCGCTGGTCAAAACTGACGGAGGCGGTGAATCGCTGGACAAAGGCATCAGTGGCTTCGGAAAAGCGCCCGCCCCATTGGGTGTTCGCCTGTTTGTTGTGCTCGCTCATAGTCGGTCCCTGCGTTGTCAATTGCCGCGCAGTATAACATGCAGGCGCGTGACGGGGCGCATTCCGGGCGGTTTTGGCGTAGAATGGCGGGCAATCATTAAGAGTTTTCCTGGCAATTGATAACGGAAGAATTATGGCTTTAGATCTGATCCGCATCGCTACCCGTCGCAGCCCGCTGGCTTTATGGCAGGCTGAGTTTGTGCGCGATGCCCTGATGGCAAAAAATCCCGGTCTGCGTGTGGAGCTGGTGACGATATCGACCCGCGGCGACAAGATACTGGACACGCCATTGGCCAAGATAGGCGGCAAGGCGCTGTTTGTGAAAGAGCTGGAGACGGCAATGCTTTCCGGCGAGGCGGATATCGCCGTGCATTCCATGAAAGATGTGCCCATGGAGTTTCCGCCGGGGCTGTTCCTGCCGGTCATTTGCGAGCGGGGAGATCCGCGTGACGCGTTTGTATCCAACTTTTATGGCAGTATCGATGAGTTGCCGCAGGGTGCCCGGGTCGGCACTGCCAGTCTGCGCCGTCAGTGCCAGTTGCTGAGCATGCGTCCCGACCTGCACATCGGCAGCCTGCGCGGCAATGTCGGCACCCGGCTGGGCAAGCTGGACAGCGGTGAGTTTGATGCCATCGTGCTGGCCGCCGCCGGTCTGTTGCGACTGAAGCTTGATCAGCGCATTGCCCAGTTTATCGCGCCTGAAGTATCGTTGCCTGCCGGTGGCCAGGGCGCTGTCGGCATCGAGTGCCGGGAAGACGCCGCTGAGCTGATTGCCATGTTGCAGGATATGCATCATCAGGATACCGCAGACCGGGTTATCGCTGAGCGGGCGCTGAATCGACGTTTACAGGGTGGTTGCCAGGTACCGATAGCCTGTTATGCTGAGCTGGACGGAGATAACCTGCATCTGCGCGGTCTGGTCGGTGATGTTGATGGCAGTCGGATTCTGCGTGCTGAGCGCAGCGGCCATCGCAGCGATGCCGAGGCCATGGGTATCGCTGCAGCAGAGGACCTGCTGGCGCAGGGAGCCGATGAAATTCTGGCGTCGCTTTATGAGACCTCGGAAGACTGACAGGCTGACGGCGGGCGCTGAACTGATATTAACGATCTGATATTTATGAACGTACATAAGTGAACCAGCATGAGTGATCAGGTGCAGCTGACGGGAATCAACGTGTTGCTGACGCGACCGCAATTGCAGTCCGCGAGTCTGGTGAAGGCGATAACCGGGCGGGGCGGTCGGGTCTGTGAAGTGCCGTTGATCGAGATTGAATCTGTCAGCGACAGTGCTGCCTGCGAAGCCATCAAAAGCCGGATACTGGCCCTGGACCAGTATGATGCCGCCATCTTTATCAGCACCAACGCCGCCCGCATCGGTCTGCAGTGGATTGACGCCTGGTGGCCTCAGGTGCCTGCCGGCTTGACAGCCTATGCTGTGGGGCCCGGAACTGCCAGAGCGCTGCAGGTCCTGGATTGGCCGGTTTTGTGCTCGGACAAAGGCGTTACCAGTGAACATCTGTTGGCGTTGTCGGGGCTGCAGGATATTGACGGGCAGCGAATTGCCCTGTTTCGCGGTGTTGGTGGCCGGGAGCTGATTGCGGAAACCCTGCGCAGCCGCGGTGCCACGGTGGACTATCTGGAGCTGTATCATCGACGCACGCCGGACTATGGCAGTGATATGCTGCTGAACATGATCCGGCAGGAACACATCAATGCCATCGTGGTGACCAGTGCCCAGATTCTGGACGTGTTGCTACACTTTCTGAAGAATGATCCGTCAGCGATCACATCGACCCCCGTGGTTGTGCCGTCGGAACGAATCCGCCAGTACGCGCTGGATACCGGTCTGGTGCGGGTAATCAACGCCGGCGGCGCAGATGACGCAACTGTACTAGAGGCGCTGGCCAGCATTGCCAGTCCGTTGAGGTAAAACCCATGTCAGACGCAGACGAACCGCTCACCAGTGAAGATCCGTTCCGGAGTCGCAAGAAACTGGATACATCCAGCGTGCTTGATGAAATCGGGCGTAAGAATAACGCTACGCTCAAGCGCAGCAGCACTGGCGCCGGCGCCAAAGCGGCCATTGTATTTCTGTTTCTGTTAGTGCTGCCGCTGGCGGGCGCTACCGGCTGGCTGGGTTATCAACAGTGGCTGTCGCAGGATCGTGTGTCCCAGGCGGTGGCTGACGTTCGCGCCGAGAATGTGCGCTTGCAGCAGGTCATGGCCGGGATGCGCGCAGAGGTGGAAGCGGAGCGGGACCGTTTGCTGACAGAGCAGGAGCGTCTGCAGGCGGATCTGACCGAACAGGCGGCCTTGCTGCGCGAAGGCAGCAGCGCTGTGCAGGACGCACTGACGGAGGTGGATGAGCAGGAGCAAGTTGATCAGCAGCGACTGGATCGCCTGCAACAGCAGATCATCCGGGATATGGATGATGTTGAGGGTCTGGTGGGGGCGTTGCAGCGTCAAGTAGGCAACCTGCAGCAACGCGACACACGCTGGCTCAATGCCGAAGCGAATTACCTGATGCGCCTGGCTCAGCAAAAGTTGCAGCTGGAAGCGGATCTGGAATCGACTGCCTTGCTGTTGCGCACCATCGATTCACTGCTGGCGGGACAGCAAGGCTTGCTGGTGGCCACCGCGCGACAGAACCTGTCCGATGATCTGCGTGCGTTGCAGGATGTCCGTATACCCGATCGCGCTGCCGTGTCGCAGCGATTGATTGCGCTGGGCGACGATCTTGAGCAGTTGACGCTGGCAGGGTCGCGTCAGGAAAGTTATCAGGAGCGTGTGCAGGGGCAGTGGCAGGAAACACCGGAGACGATGCGAGAGGGCAGTTGGCTGGATGCCGGTATCGCCCTGCTGCGCAGTATCTTTGTCTGGCGTGAGTGGGATGAAGCGCCGACCGAAATGTTGCCGCCGCAGCAGGAGGACAATCTGAAACAGCGGTTACAATTACAGCTGGAGCAGGCGCAACTGGCCATGGTGCAGGGCGACGAAGTGCTGTATCGACAGATACTGGGGCAGGCCATCAGAAACCTGCAGCGTTATTTCGAGTCCGATAGTGCTAGCAGCCGGCAACTGGTGGCGGAGCTTGAACGTTTGCAGGCCGAAGAGTTGCAAGTGGCGCTACCGGATCTGTCGGCAACGGCAGAACTGATTCAGCAGCTAGCCAGCGCATCGGCAGCGCCGTCAGCACCAGCACCCATACCGACACCGGAATCGGAGCCGGAACCGACACCGACACCGACACCGACACCGACACCCGAGGTCGACGCGCAGCCACTTGATTGATCGGCGTTGATATTTAACAACCAGGGCACGGAGCAAGCACATGAGAAGATTGTTTATATTGATTCTGTTTGCTTTGATCGGCGGCGTGTTTCTGGCCATCCAGTTGGCGCGTGATCCGGGCTACATCCTGATTGCCTACGGCAACTACACTTTTGAAACCAGTCTGTTTGCGTTATTGGTGGCGCTGTTGCTGACGCTGACAGTCGTTAAATTGCTGCTGAGCCTGCTGGGCTGGCTCAATCCCTTCCGCTGGCGCGCCGCCAAACGTAAAGGCGCGTAAACGAGTAAAGGGGACGGAGGACTAATGTCCTCCGTCCCCTTTACGCTGGTCAGATGCCCAGCTCGTCCCACATGGCATCGATCTTTTTCTTCACACCCTCATCCATGGTAATCGGAGTACCCCACTCGCGTGTGCTCTCTCCGGGCCATTTGTTGGTCGCATCCATGCCGATCTTGGAGCCAAGGCCGGACACCGGCGAGGCAAAATCCAGATAATCGATGGGAGTGTTTTCAATCATTATCGTGTCGCGCGCCGGGTCCATGCGAGTTGTCATCGCCCAGATCACATCCTGCCAGTTGCGGATATCAATGTCATCGTCCGTGACAATAACAAATTTGGTGTACATGAACTGACGCAGGAATGACCAGGCGCCCATCATCACGCGTTTGGCATGACCGGGGTACTGTTTACGGATACTGATCACCGCCAGGCGATAGGAGCAGCCTTCGGGTGGCAGATAAAAATCGACAATCTCCGGATACTGTTTTTGCAGCAACGGCACAAACACTTCATTGAGTGCCACGCCAAGCATTGCCGGTTCATCCGGCGGCCGGCCGGTGTAGGTGCTGTGATAAATCGGATCTTTACGATGAGTGATTTTTTTCACGGTAAAGACCGGGAATTTATCAACTTCGTTGTAGTAACCGGTGTGATCACCAAAAGGGCCTTCATCCGCCATGTCGTCTGGTTCAATCACGCCTTCCAGGACAAATTCGGCGCTGGCCGGTACCTGCAGATCATTGGTGATACATTTGACGACCTCAGTCTTGCTGCCGCGCAGCAGGCCGGCAAATGCATATTCAGACAGGGTGTCGGGAATCGGTGTCACCGTTGCCAGAATGGTGGCAGGGTCCGCGCCAATGGCGATCGAGACCGGGAACCCTTCGCCGGGATGTTTTAGCTGCCAGTCGCGGAAATCCAGAGCGCCGCCACGGTGTGACAGCCAGCGCATGATCAACCGGTTCCTGCCGATCACCTGCATGCGATAGATACCCAGGTTCTGCCGCTCTTTTTCCGGACCGCGGGTGATTACCAGCGGCCAGGTTACCAGGGGACCGGCATCACCGGGCCAGCAGGTCTGTACCGGCAGCATGCCCAGATCGACATCAGCCTCATTGATCACCACATCCTGACACGGCGCTTTTTTACGTACAGAGGGCGCAATATTCAGCACCTGCCTGTAGGTTGGCAAATTCTGCCAGATATCTTTCCAGCCTTTCGGTGGCGTGGGTTCTTTCAGAAACGCTAGCAGGGTGCCGACATCACGCAGCCCCTGCAGATCCTGCTGACCCATGGCCAATGCAATGCGGCGCGTGTTGCCGAACAGATTGCCCAGCAAAGGAATATCGGAGCCGATGGGGTTTTCAAACAGCAAGGCCGGACCGCCGGCGCGCAGGGTGCGGTCGCAGATCTCGGTTATTTCAAGGTTTGGGTCGACAGGGGCGGTGATGCGTTTGAGTTCGCCTTCAGATTCCAGCAGGGCGATGAATTCTCTGAGGTCTTTGAATGACATGTTTTCTTCCTGGCTTTGGTGAGTCGAGGTTGCGTGCCGGGTCCAGATCAAAGCGGGGTGGGGTCGGCCAGCGACCGCACGCCCGCTTTAATCTGAACCCTGCCGCAGTGTTCTTTCCCGGCTAAAGAGGGAGGCACTGTCTGTTGTGTTATCCTCCGTCCCCATTCTTGCCATTCTTGCTTGCACTATAGCACCAGTCCTGAGAGCTACCTGGACAAGGGCGTGCGGTCGCTGGCCGACCCCACCCCTTGTTCAGGTAGCTCCGCACCGGCCTCTGATACTCCGCAAGGAATCACCGCCTTACCCAGCCAGCTCCGCACCGGCCAAATAAAAGGCCGGGAGAGCGCAATTTACCATCAGTAAATGAGCATCGACCGGCCTTCTATTGCGACGTTAATACAACGCAGACAGCTTAAAATTATTTGCGCTTCATCATGTTGAAGAATTCATCGTTGGTCTTGCTGTCTTTCAGCTTGTCCAGGATGAACTCGGCGGCCTGCACGTCTTCCATGGTGCTGAGGATTTTGCGCAGAATCCACATGCGTTGCAGTTCTTCTTCCGAGGTCAGCAACTCTTCGCGACGGGTGCCTGAGCGACGTACGTTGATGGCGGGGTAGATGCGCTTTTCTGCGATCTTGCGGTCAAGATGGATTTCCATGTTGCCCGTGCCCTTGAATTCCTCGTAGATCACTTCATCCATCTTCGAACCGGTTTCAACCAGCGCGGTGGCGATGATGGTCAGGCTGCCGCCTTCTTCCAGATTACGTGCGGCACCAAAGAAACGCTTGGGGCGTTCCAGTGCGTGTGCATCGACACCACCCGTCAACACCTTGCCTGATGATGGCACGATGGTGTTGTAGGCACGCGCCAGACGGGTAATGGAGTCGAGCAGAATAACGACGTCTTCTTTGTGTTCCACCAGGCGCTTGGCTTTTTCGATAACCATCTCGGCAACCTGTACGTGACGTGCGGGTGGCTCGTCAAAAGTACTGGCGACCACTTCGCCACGCACCGAACGCTGCATGTCGGTTACTTCTTCCGGGCGCTCGTCAATCAGCAGCACGATCAGGCGACATTCAGGGTTGTTGCGGGTAATGGATTGCGCGATGTTCTGCAGCAGCAGGGTTTTACCGGCCTTGGGTGGTGATACGATCAGGCCGCGCTGGCCTTTGCCGATGGGCGCGGTCAGATCAATGACACGTGCGCTGAGGTCTTCGGTGCTGCCGTTGCCCAGCTCCAGCTTGAGGCGCTCGGTGGGGAACAGCGGAGTCAGGTTTTCAAAGAGAATTTTGTGTTTCGAATTTTCAGGTTTAGCGAAATTGACTTCGGCAATCTTCAGCAGGGCAAAATAACGTTCGCCATCTTTAGGCGGCCGGATCTTGCCTTCAATCGTGTCACCGGTACGCAGGTTGAAACGTCTGATCTGGCTGGGAGACACATAAATGTCATCAGGACCTGCCAGGTATGACGAATCGGACGAGCGCAGAAAGCCAAAACCGTCTGCCAGAATTTCCAGCACACCATCGCCACTGATATCCTCGCCATTTTTGGCGTGTTTTTTCAGGATAGCGAAGATGATGTCTTGTTTGCGTGTGCGGGAGAGATTTTCGAGTCCCATTTCCACGGCGGTTTCAAGAAGCTGGGCAATGGGTTGCTTTTTAAGATCGGTAAGATTCATAGGCTAGGTTTTTTAGGTTCTTTTTTGGGATACAGGAAGTCTGTAACGGGCAGCGCAGCCGGAGCACAAATAACGCAGGTATGAGTACGGGCTGGGTGCCACTCTGGTTTAAAGGTCAGGTTTAAAAGTCGGGTTTAAAATCGGGCTTTAAAAAGTCGGATTCAACTCAAGGATTCTGGTTTGGTGTCTTTCGGGTAAGAGACTAGAATCCGCGCCGCCGTAACGGGGATGCGGCTGAATATAAATGCTTATAGCGCCGCTGTCTACATAAATCTGCATTATTTTTTGCCCGGGTGCCGGCATCAAAAGTACTGGTTAAAAACGGCTGGCACCAGGGCAAAGTAGGGTAATCAGATTACGCTGTCGATAAACGCGGCTAATTGGGATTTCGACAGGGCGCCAACTTTGGTCGCTTCAACCTGACCATTCTTGAAAATAATCAGCGTCGGGATGCCGCGCACACCATAACGGGGCGCTGTATCGGGGTTCGAATCGATATTCAGCTTGCTGATCTTCAGGCGCCCGGAATATTCCTCTGACAGCTCATCCAGCACGGGGGCGATCATTTTGCATGGGCCGCACCATTCCGCCCAGAAATCGACCAGCACAGGGCCGTCAGCCTTAAGTACATCTTGTTCAAAACTCGCGTCAGTAATGTGAACGATTTTGTCGCTCATAGGACATTCCTTCATGGTTGGGTCAGGGTAAGCATCAGGCCTCGGGTTAAAAAAGAGGGGTTTGAGCGGCTTAATGACGGGCTGGGTTTATAGTCTCTATCATAAGGCTAAAAAATATGGTTTCAAGTGCTTTGCAGCAGCCGTGCCGCCTTTTTGGCGAAATAGGTCAGAATCGCATCGGCTCCTGCGCGCTTGATGCTGACCAGGGACTCGATTGCCACCGCATCCTCATCCAGCCAGCCGTTGCGGGCTGCAGCCATGTGCATGGCGTATTCGCCGCTGACCTGATACACCATGGTCGGGGCGCCGAATTCGTCCTTCACCCGCCGCACAATATCCAGATAGGGCATGCCGGGCTTGATCATCACCATGTCTGCGCCTTCGGCCAGATCCAGCCCGACTTCGTGCAGGGCCTCATCACTGTTGGCGATATCCATCTGGTAGGTGTGTTTGTTGCCTTTGCCCAGATTGCCGCTGGAGCCAACAGCGTCGCGGAATGGCCCATAGTAGCTGGACGCATATTTGGCGGAATAGGCCAGGATGCGGGTGTAAATATGATCCTGCTCTTCCAGTGCGCGGCGGATGGCGCCGATGCGTCCGTCCATCATATCGGAAGGCGCCACGATATCGGCGCCGGCGGCAGCGTGTGACAGCGCCTGTTTGACCAGCGCGGTGACGGTTTCTTCGTTGAGCACATAACCATTGTCATCAATGATCCCGTCCTGGCCATGTGTCGTATACGGGTCAAGCGCAACATCGGTGATAATGCCCAGTTCCGGGAATCCGGCTTTCAGGGCCTTGACGGCGCGCTGCACCAGGCCGTCCGGATTCCAGGCTTCGCGTCCGTCCAGCGACTTGGTGTCCTGGGCGGGCGAGGGAAACAGTGCGATGGCCGGAATGCCCAGCTGGCTTAATTCCGCTGCCTCTTTAAGCAGTTCGTCTATGCTGAGGCGGAAGATATCCGGCATCGACGGGATCTCCTGCCGTTGGCCGTTGCCTTCAACAATGAAAATGGGAAAGATAAGATCATCTGTGGTCAGTCGCGTTTCCCGCATCAGGCGTCGGCTGAATTCATCGCGCCGCATGCGACGCAGTCGGGTAAGAGGAAATTGGCGCGTGGTGCTGCTACGTGAGGTATGATCGGTCACAGAGTTGTTGCTCTCAGTTCGTTGTTCAGGGGCTGATTTGTGACAAAAACTATAGCACAGCGTCCAACGGGATCAAAAAATTGCATCCAGTGCTGTCAAATCAGCCTGGCAGGAGAGTTATGAATAAAACCAGATGGGCTGTGGTCGCAGTCATAGCGGCCGCGGTCGCCGCGTACATCAGCCTTGACCTGGGGCAGTATCTGACCCTGGGTTATGCGCAGTCGCAACTCGATACGCTGCGCGATTTCAGCGCCGACAATTTTATCCTCACCGCCGGGGCCTATTTTATGCTCTATGTGGTGGTGACAGCGCTGTCTTTGCCCGGCGCGGCTATCATGACACTGCTTGGCGGCGCGATTTTTGGCCTCGGCTGGGGCTTATTGCTGGTGTCTTTTGCCAGCAGCATTGGCGCCACACTGGCGTTTCTGGCATCACGTCTGTTACTGCGTGACTGGGTGCAGGGCCGGTTTGGCCGGTCTTTAAAAACCATCAACAAGGGCGTGGAGCGTGACGGTGCGTTCTACCTGTTCAGCCTGCGCCTAGTGCCGGTATTTCCGTTTTTCCTGATCAACCTGGTGATGGGCCTGACGCCGATCAAAACCTTCACGTTTTACTGGATCAGTCAGGTCGGTATGCTGCTGGGGACCGCGGTTTATGTGAATGCCGGGGTGGAGCTGGGCCAGATCAGCTCTCTTGGCGGATTGCTCAGTGGCTCGCTGATACTGTCGTTTGTGCTGCTGGCAGCCATGCCGTGGGTCGGCAAAGCGCTGATCGCCGTTATCCGGCGGAACCGTCTGGCGAAAGCCTACAAAAAGCCGGCGAAGTATGACACCAATCTGGTGGTGATAGGCGCCGGGTCCGGTGGCCTGGTCGCGTCCATCGTTGCCGCAGGTGCCAAAGCCAGTGTCACCTTGATCGAAAAACACAAGATGGGGGGTGATTGCCTGAACACCGGTTGTGTGCCCAGCAAGTCATTGATCGCCAGCGCCAAGGTAGCGGAGACCATTCGCCAGGCGGAAGCGTTTGGTATTAAGGGTGCCAGCGGTCAGGTAGATTTCGCGGCGGTGATGGAACGAGTACAGAGCGTCATCAAAACCATTGAGCCGCACGATTCAGTAGAGCGTTTTACGTCGCTTGGCGTTGACTGTGTGCAAGGAGAAGCGTTCATCCGCTCACCCTGGACGGTAGAGGTCAATGGCCGCACCATCAACACCCGGGCGATCATTGTGGCGACCGGTGCCCGGCCGCTGATTCCGGAGGTCCCGGGCCTGGCAGAGATCGATTATCTGCACTCTGATAATGTCTGGGAATTGCGCGAGCTGCCCCGGCGCCTGTTGGTGCTGGGCGGCGGGCCGATTGGCTGTGAGCTGGCGCAGGCCTTTGCCAGGCTGGGCTCTGAGGTGACGATACTGGATCGCAGTGAGCACCTGATGGGGCGCGAGGATGATGACGCAGCAAACATTGTCGAGCAGGCCTTCCGCGATCGTGGCATCACACTGCTGCTGGCACACGAAATGAAAACATTCCGCTCTGACGAGGCCGGCGACAGCCTGACTGTGTCAGCGCCTGACGGCTCTCTGAAAGACGTTGAATTTGACAAAGTGCTGGTGGCACTGGGCCGCAAGCCCAATGTCGAAGGCTTCGGGCTGGAAGAGCTGAAAATGCCGCTGACCGAGCGCGGCGCGATTAACGTAGACGGCGCGATGCGCACGGCGTACCCCAGCATACTCGCCTGTGGCGATGTTGCCGGCCCCTACCAGTTCACCCACATGGCGTCATTTCAGGCCTGGTACGCTACCCTGAATGCCCTGTCCGGGATGTTAAAAACCTTCACCGCAAACTACCGCGTGGTTCCACATGCCACCTTTACCGACCCTGAAGTCGCGCGGGTTGGCCTTAACGAAAAAGAAGCGCAGGAGCAGGATATTGACTATGAGCTGACGCGTTACGAGCTTGATCATCTGGATCGGGCGCTGGCCGATGGCACTGCTCATGGTTTTGTCAAAGTACTGACCGTGCCGGGCAGTGATCGCATTCTGGGCGCCAGTATTGTGGGCCCGCATGCCGGCGAGCTGATCGGCAGTTTTGTGTTTGCCATGACCCATAACATGGGGCTGAAGAAGATTGCAGGCACAACGCATATTTACCCGACGTTGCTGGAGGCCAATCGATTTGCCGCCAATGCCTGGCGCAGTGCCAGGGTGCCAGCCAAACTCCTGCCCTGGGCGGAACGGTTTTTCCGATCAAGGCTTTGATTTGTGGTGAGTTTGGGGCTTTTTTTTAACGCTGTATCACAAAGGATGTGAAATACAGATTGATAAGCTGACTTGAGGCACCGGGGCGTTCCAGCATGTCCAGTGCCTGCTTTATTTCGTTAAGCGCATCGGCGCGCAGTTGCTCTTTGCCGCGTATCGATGTCAGGTCCTCTTCCAGCTGCGCCGAGAGCAGGGTGACCAGACGATTGCGGATGTACGGCAGGTGACGCTCCAGCATGGATGCTGTGCCGGGCTCAATACGAACGCTGACATCTGTTTTCAGGTACTTCAGGCGACCCGCACCATCGTAATTGGTGATGAAGCTGGGGCCCAGGCTGTAATAAATCATGTTCGCCATGCCATTATCTGCTGGCGCGGGCGCCGCCGCAGTGACCAGTGCGGGTGTCATGCTCAGAGCTGCCATGATACCGGCTGCTGCGAGCCAAAATTTATTGACCTTCGTGATACTTATCAATGTTTTATCCCGTACGGGTGGCGATGGTTGGCGAGCAGGCCTGCACATCTGTTAAATCATTATCGGCTGGCGATGGCGCCACTGAAGTCTTCTTTGGTAGCATGGGCGCCTATTGGGCCCGCAGCACCCTGTCCGAAGCCATGTCTGACTGCATGGCCGACATCGCCGGAAGATAGCATGGGCACTACAATACCACGCAAGAGAAATCGTTTGCATGCCTGAGTTTTTAACGCAATTACTGCCGGATCAGATCACTGTTTGGCTTGAAACTTACGAGTGGCTCGCCGTCGCCCTCGCGGTAGTGAGCCTGCTGGCGACGGCCTGGTTGTTCAATCTGGTGACCAAGCGTGTATTGGTGCGTGGTGTCTTTTCGCTGCTGGAAGGTGCGCAGCAGACCGATGAAAATGGCAAGCGCCTGAAGCGGGACAAAAGCGTTTATTACCGGTTCGGGTTCATCCGCCGGCTTGCCAATGTCATTCCGGTGCTGGTCATCACCTTTGGTATCCGGCTGATTCCCGACCTGCCTGACGAGGCGGTCGTGATTGTCACCAATGTTGGCAATGCGTTTATCGTATTGACCATCGCGCTGGCGCTGGGTTCGATCATGGACCTGATCAACGATCTTTATCAGCGACGCCCGGAAGCGCTGGATCGGCCGATCAAGGGTTATCTGCAAGTCCTCAAAATCGTATTGTATGCCGTCGCCGTATTGCTGATGATTGCAACACTGCTGGACCGCTCACCGGTCATCCTGCTGTCGGGTGTGGGTGCTCTGGCTGCCGTGCTGATGCTGGTTTTTCAGGACACCCTGCTGTCGCTGGTTGCCAGTGTGCAGATTACCTCCAACGATATGGTTCGGGTCGGCGACTGGATCGAGATGCCGGAGCTCAGTGCTGATGGTGATGTCATTGATATCGCACTGCACATCGTCAAAGTGCAGAACTGGGACAAGACCATCACCACCATCCCGACGCGGCGCTTCATCAGCGGGTCTTTCAAGAACTGGCGGGGTATGCGGGAGACCGGTGGACGCCGTATCAAGCGGGCTGTGTATCTGGACCAGAACAGCGTGCATTTCCTGAGCACTGAGGAGGTTGAGCGCCTGGGCCGTTTCTCATTGCTGCAGGACTACCTGAAGGAGAAGCAGGAGGAGCTGGATGACTGGAACACCAAGCTGGAAGAGCGCGGCAAGGAACCGGTCAATACCCGTCGCATGACCAACCTGGGGACGTTCAGGGCCTACATGGTGAATTATCTGCGTGCCAGTGAACGCGTGCGTCAGGATCTGACCCTGATTGTCCGGCACCAGGGGCCGGGTCCGGATGGTTTGCCGATAGAGATTTACTGCTTCACCAATACCGTAAACTGGGTGGAATATGAAGGTATCCAGTCCGATATTTTTGACCACTTGCTGGCAATACTGCCGGAATTCGGACTGCAGGTGTTCCAGCAGCCCAGCGGCAGGGACATGCGTGCGTTTGCCGAAGGGCGCTCGCTGTCAGATAATGCCAATGATGATGCCCGCAGCCTGAAAGATACGCCGGAAGGTGAGCCGGGCGATGAATCCGGCCAACGCGAAAATGAATCCTCCGGGAACCAATCCACCAAGCAGGAAGAAACCAGATGATAGCCCGACTCATGGCGCTGATGCCGAACTCACGATTACTGAATCTGCTGATTTTTCTGGCGACGGCGCTGATCATCGGCGCCGCGCTCTACATGGAACACGTGATGCTGCTGGAGCCCTGCGGTTTGTGCATCACCCAGCGCGTGTTTGTGGTGGCGGCGGGCCTGGTCTGTCTGTTCGCCGCGATTCACAATCCCGGCACAAGCGGTCGGCGCAACTATGGCATGCTGGCTGCGGCCATGTGTGTGGCAGGTGCCTATTTTGCCATTCGCCAAATCTGGCTGACCTACCTGCCGGAAGACCAGGTGCCTGCCTGCGGTCCGGGTTTCAGCTACATGCTGGACAACTTTCCGTTGATGGATACGCTGAGCTTTTTGCTGGTAGGCGACGGCAATTGTGCTGAAGTAAACTGGCGCTTTCTCGGCATCTTCTCGATTCCCGAGCTGGCCCTGATGGGTTTTGTGGCACTGTTCAGTCTGTGTCTGTTTCAGGCCTTCCGCCGCTAGCGAGCTGCCTTCCCGGACCTGTATGGTCGGTCGGGTCCGGGAGTCTGGCTACAGCTGGTAGTCGTTCCACTGCGTCAGGAAGCTGTCGAAATCCAGTTCGTCGCTGGCCTCGGCATGTGCCTGTGCCGCCAGCGACTGTGCGCTGGTCGCGGTAAAGTGATCGAGCCGTGATGGCAACAGCGTGCTTTTCATGAAACCCTGCTGAACCGCTTCCGAATGCTGCATGCCGAATTTGCAGAATGGCTGGTTATTGTCACGCAGCGCCTGCAGAATTTTCGCTGACGGCGTTTGCGAGGGATCATCCACCTTGTTCTGTTGTGCTGCCAGCGCTGCGGAATAGGCGTCCGTCGCATGCGCGTGATCGAGCAGGCCGGCGCTGAAGCCGATATCCTGCATCAATTCAGTGGCCCAGCTCTTCAGCGTTATCGGGTTACCGTTGCGGTTCAGTTCCAGCCCGGCTTCGCGTCCGCGATTAACGGTCAGTGCCAGGTTTTTTTCAATCTCCTCATTCTCTGCTTTCACGCATTCCGGACTGTCTGCCAGCAGGCAATACACCAGGAATGCGTCCAGGAAGTGAATCTGTTCCGCATCAATGCCCAGTGGCAGGAAAGGATTCAGATCCAGTGCCCGTACTTCTATGTACTGAATGCCGCTTTCTTTCAGCAACTGCAGCGGGCGCTTGCCATCGCCGACCCGTTTGGGGCGGATGGTGGCGTAAAATTCGTTTTCCAGTTGCAACAGGTTGGTGTTGATCTGCAGATGATGGTCATCACGCTTCAGGCCGAGGCGCTGATAGGGCGGATACGGTGTCGACAGCGCCGAGTACAGGCTGTCGATATAATTGTTCAGGTCGTTGTAGCACACAAAAATGGAACGCTGGGCGTCACTTTTGTAACCCAGGTCGCCCATGCGCAGACAGGTGGCGTCGGGTTTGTACAGCGTGGCGGCATCCAGTGCCTGCAGATCATGATTGCGGTCATCGGTGAAGCAGCGAGCCACCGCCGGCGAGGCGCCAAAGAGATACACCAGCAACCACGAATAACGATGGAAGTTGCGGATCAGGTGCAGATACTTGCGCGTGCGGAACGCCTGCATGGATTCGGTGGAGCCGGACACGGACCGGAAGTCTTCCCAGAAAGCGTCGGGCATGGAAAAGTTGTAATGAATACCGGCGATGGTCTGCATCAACCGGCCATAACGATGGCCCAGACCTTCCCGGTAAAGGGTTTTTAGCCGGCCCATGTTGGAGTTGCCGTATTGCGCCAGTGGAATCTGGGCTTCGCTTTCCAGCAGGCAGGGCATGCTGGCTACCCAAAGGCGTTCACCCTCGGGCAGGTTGTGATAAACGAATTTGTGCAGGTCTTCCAGAAATGTCAGGCATTCATCGATGGAGTCTGATACCGGTGTAATCAGCTCTACCAGTGCTTCCGAGTAGTCTGTAGTGACATAGGGGTGAGTCAGCGCGGAGCCCATGCCGACCGGATGTGGCGTTTGTGCAAGGCGGCCTTCGGGCGTCACCCGCAGGCTTTCTTTTTCAATGCCCCGCTGAATCTTTGCCCAGGCTGGTTTGAACTCCGGCAGTTGAAACCGCTCAAGTGATGCTTTGAATGCTTTGGACAAAATGTCAGCCTCTGGTGATCTGCTGCCGGTGCCGGCGGTTACGATGACAGCCTGTGCGACTGTCATCGTTTTGTGGGGGCGCCGTGGTCGCTTTACAAGGCTTGCGGGCCGGCCGCTACAATAGCTTCCGAGACCACAAACCGCTTGAAGTTGTTATTGAACTGGCCGATCAGGTCGGCCGCCTTGGCATCGTATTTGGCAGGGTCTGACCAGGTATTGCGCGGATTCAGCAATGCCGTGTCGACGCCGGGCACCTGCGTTGGAATGGTCAGGTTGATGCCGGCCAGATGTTCGGTGTCGGCATCGCGCAGCGCGCCGCTCTGGATGGCGTGCAGCACTGAGCGGGTGACCGGGATGCTGAAACGTTTGCCGACACCATGCGGTCCGCCGGTCCATCCGGTGTTCACCAGATAGACCTGGCTGTCGAAACCGGCAATACGCTTGATCAGCAGGTCAGCATAAACGCCGGCCGGGCGCGGGAAAAACGGCGCGCCAAAACAGGTCGAGAAGGTAGACTTGATGCCGTCACCGGCGCCGACTTCGGTGGAGCCAACCAGCGCAGTATATCCGCTGAGGAAGTGATAGGCGGCTGCCTCGGGCGACAGGATTGACACCGGTGGCAGAACCCCGGTCAGGTCGCAGGTCAGGAATACAATGGCTTTGGGTTCGCCGGCACGATTGGCGTCGATGCGGTTTCTGATATGCGTCAGCGGGTAACAGGCCCGGCTGTTCTCGGTCAGATGCGTATCACTGTAATCGGCGACGCGGGTTTGTTCATCAATGCTGACATTCTCGATCACTGAGCCGAACTTGATGGCATCCCAGATCACCGGTTCGTTTTTCTGACTCAGGTCGATACATTTGGCGTAACAGCCACCTTCCAGATTGAAGACTGTGTCCTTGCCCCAGCCGTGCTCGTCGTCACCAATCAGGTAACGCTCCTCATCGGCCGACAGCGTGGTTTTGCCGGTACCGGACAGGCCGAAGAACAGGCAGACATCTCCGGCTTCGCCTACGTTGGCGGAGCAGTGCATGGGCAGAACGTCCTTGGCCGGTAGCAGGAAGTTCTGTACCGAGAACATGGACTTTTTCATCTCGCCCGCATACCGCATACCGGCCAGCAGCACTTTGCGCTGGGCAAAGTTGATGATCACGGTGCCCTCAGAGTTGGTGCCATCGCGCGCCGGATCGCAAACAAAATCCGGCGCACTGAGAATCTGCCAGACCTCCTTGTTATCCGGGTTGTAGTTGTCTGCCGCCTTGATGAACAGGGTGCTGCCAAACAGGCAATGCCAGGCGTACTGTGCGCTGACATGAACCGGCAGGTAGTGTGCAGGATCGGCGCCGACATGAAGGTCAGCGGTGAACAGGTCCTTGTCGGCCAGGTAGTCGTTTACACGTTGCCATAGCGCGTCGAATTTTTCCGGTGCCAGCGGTTGATTCACCACACCCCAGTCGATCATGCCGGAGGTGTCCGGCTCCTGTACGATAAACCGGTCCTTGGGGCTGCGACCAGTGCGGTGACCGGTTTCGACCACCAGCGCGCCATTATCGGCCAGTTTACCTTCCTGTCGCTGTAACGCGATTTCGACAAGCTGGGCAGGGGTAAGGTTCTGATAAATGGTGCGGTTGTTATCCTGGCGGGTTTGCTGGCTTATTATTGTCATGCCTGTCGTCACCTTGTCTGGTAGTGCAGGCATTATGGCAAAAAAAGCGCGAAGTGAATACCTGGAAGCGACGCCTCGCTGCCGCGTCCGGTCTACCCGGAGCGGCCCTTCATGGCCTGGCGCAGGCGGCGGTCCTTTTTGTTAGGTTTATCATGGGCATATTGGCCAGCGGCCTGCATTTTGCGTTGTTCGGCCAGCGCCATCCGCTGTTTGATACTGTCTTCCGATTCACTATAAAGCTGCTGGGCCTCAGCAGCGCCACGGCGCTGCTCCGATAACCCCGTCACCGTCAGGGTTTTTTCGTCCCAGCCCTGACGCACGGTCATCACCGTGCCCATTGCGATTTCTTTGCCGGGCTTGGCTTTGTTGCCGTCAATTTGCACCTTGCCGCCCTCGATGGCCGTTTTTGCCAGCGCGCGGGTCTTGAACAGGCGCGCGGCCCATAACCATTTGTCCAGACGCACCCTGCCCGGGGTTGCTGGTGCCAGGCTGTCATTGCGGTCAGCGGCCATGGTCACTGGTCTCCAGCGCCGGTGGCATGATCTGCTCGAAGTCGTGCAAACAGATAAATTCTTCGTGTTGCACCGGCGGGCGCTGGCTGTCAGGCAAGGTGATGCCAAACAGGTGTCGAATGCCTTCGGCCCGGGCGCGCGCCAGCACATTAAAATTGTCATCAAACAGCACGGTGCGCTCGGGATCGTAGTGTTCCAGCTGGCGAAGCGTTGTCCAGAAGCCTGCGTTCTCTTTTGCCAGGCCCAGGTCGTGTGAACTGACGGTGTGCTGAAAGTGATTTCGCAGCCCTGTGTGTTGCATCTTCAGATCCAGGCTGCCGGGGTGGGCATTGGTGACCAGCCACACTGTTTTACCGTGCGCCTGCAGCCGGCTCAACAGCGGCAACACATTGGGGCGCAGCGCGATTTTATCGCGTGCGGCATTTTTCATGCCCTGGATGTCGAGTTGCAGTTTGTCCGACCAGAAATCGATGCAGTACCAGTCCAGTTTGCCGTGCAGGGCATGGTAGTGTTGCCGGAGCTGGGCCCAGGCGGCGTCGGCATCAATACCGATGCGTTGGCCATAGGTTCTTGGCACCAGCGTTTCCCAGAAATAATTGTCAAAATGCAGGTCCAGCAAGGTGCCGTCCATATCGAACATGACGGTGTCTACATCGGCCCAGTTCAGCATGTCAGATGGGCCTTGTTGTACAAAGTTGGTTGGCGAGTCATACTCACATTATGCAGTCAGTGAGACAGTCCGACAAGGCCACTTGTCAGCTCTCAGCATCACGCATGCGAGTACCGTAACAATGAAAAAGGCTATCCAGTACGAACAAATGCGTCAGTCGTCACGCCGGGTGTTGGTAACGTCGGCTTTGCTGCTGATTATGCTGGGTTTTCTGCCATTGCCAGCATTCACTGACCTCACCTCATACCTGCCGTTACATTCCTTTCTTGAGGCCGTCGCTGTCGTGGTTGCCGCCATGGTGTTCACGGTGGGCTGGTACACCTACCAGGGCAAGGCGGACTATCGCACGGTGGCACTGGCCTGTCTGTTTCTGGGTGTCGCGGTGCTGGACTTCAGCCATTTGCTGTCCTATCCGGGCATGCCGGACTATGTCACTGCCAGTGGGCCTGATAAAACTATCGATTTCTGGCTGGCGGCCCGCAGTCTCGGGGCTCTGGCGCTGATAGCAGCAGTGGTGTTGCCAGTAACCCGTGCACCCTCAACGTTTCGCTATGGGCTGCTGGGCATGGTCGCCCTGCTGGTGGCGGGTCTGCATGTGCTGTTTTTGTATTTCCCGCACCGGGTGCCGGACAACTTCGACGCAAGCACCGGGCTTACTCCGTTCAAGGTTGGCTTTGAATATATTCTGGTTCTGGTCTACGGCGTCGCTGCCTATCTGTTGTGGCAGCGCAGCGTGGCAAGCCAGCGTGCAGATACCTTGCTCCTGTCGGTTTCTGCGGCGATCATGGCGTTCAGTGAGTTGTTGTTCACGCGCTATATGAATCTGTTCGACATCTATAATGTGACTGGCCATCTGTACAAAGTTGTGGCCTACATTTATCTGTATCGCGCGTTGGTAGTGACGGGCATTGTATTCCCCTATCAGTCGGTGACGACATCACGCGCGCGCTTTAAAGCGACACTGGACTCCATACCCGATCTGATGTTCGAACTGGCGCCGGATGGCACCATTATTGATTATCACTCCGACGTTAGTCGCCCCGAGCTGCTGGCGCCCCCTGAAAGTTTTATTGGCCGCAAGATGCAGGAGATTATTCCGGACCGTACCCACGAAACCCTCCGGCAAGCCTGTGCAGATATTGATGCGAGCGGGAAAACCAGCGGTCACAGTTACTGGCTGGATCGTGATGACGGTGTGCACTGGTATGAGATTTCCGGTTCCCGTCTTGCTCCCGAAAACGAAGAGCCCCGACACCTGTTGCTGATCCGTGATGTCACCGAACGGTACAGGAGCGATGCAGAGCTGCGTATTGCCGCGACGGCATTCTCCTCGCAGGAAGGGATCATGATAACCGATACCGATCTGCGTATTCTGCGTGTCAATGCCGCGTTTGAACACAGCACGGGTTACACACAGCAAGAGGTGTTGGGGAAAACGCCCAGTATGCTGCAATCGGGTCAGCATAGCCGTGAGTTTTATCAAAACATGTGGCAGGCAATCATGACCAGTGGCCGCTGGCACGGCGAGATCTGGAACCGGCGCAAAAACGGCGAAGTTTACCCCCAGTCAGTCACCATTACCGCGGTGCGTGATCAGGCCGGTAAAATCACCAATTATGTTGGTGACTACATTGATATGAGTGCCCTGAAATGGGCTGAAGAAGAGATCAGCAAGCTGTCGTATTTTGACCCCGTCACGGGTCTGATTAATCGCACCAGGGCATTGATGCTGCTGGAGCATAGCGTAAAACGCAGTGTGCAATTACAGCGCTTCGGTGCGCTGCTGATGATTGATCTGGACCAGTTCAAGGTCATCAATGATACTCTCGGACACCTGGCCGGGGACGAGTTGCTGATCAAAATTTCTGAAAGGTTGCAGGACCTGGTGCGGCCCATGGACAACGTTGCGCGTTACGGTGGTGATGAGTTTGTTGTGGTACTGACCGCTCTGGGTGAAGAGTCGCGACGCGCCGCCACCACCGTGCAACAGGTGGCGCAATCGATTCTCAGCGGACTGGAAGATACCTATCATATTCAGGGCTCGGATTATTTTTCTACCTGCAGCATTGGCATTACGTTATTTGGCGAGGGCGCTGCCGACACCGTCGAACTGGTCAAACAGGTCGGCATTGCCCTGTTCCAGGCCAAGGATGCCGGTGGCAATACCATCTGCTTTTTTGATCCGGCCTAGCAGACGGCGGTCAGTGAACGGGCAAAGCTACTGCGGGAGCTGCGTGAAGCCATCCGTGAACATCAGTTTGAGCTGTATTACCAGCCACAACTGGATGTCGATGGCGTGCTGGTGGGGGCCGAAGCGCTGGTGCGTTGGAATCATCCGGAGCGCGGCGTGGTGTCACCCATTGAGTTTATCCCGCTGGCTGAACAGAATGGTCTGATACTGGGGCTGGGGCACGAAGTGCTGGAGCTGGGGCTGGAGCAGCTTAAAAAGTGGCAGCAGGTGCCGCACTACCGGAGCCTGAAACTCAGCATCAACCTGGTACCGGAGCAGTTTTATGAGGACGGTTTCGCGAAATCACTGGAGGCTCTGCTGACAGAGCGGGAGATTGATCCGAAATTGCTGATGCTTGAGTTCACCGAGTCAACGCTGCTGGATAATCTGGAGCTGGCCAGGTTCAATATGCAGCAGCTCAGTGAGATCGGTGTGCATTTTGCCATCGATGACTTTGGTACCGGTTACTCTTCACTGACGTACCTGAGTCAGTTGCCTTTGGACATGCTGAAGATTGACCAGTCGTTCGTGCGCAACATTGGTGTCAATGTCAAAGACGCCGCAATTGTGCGCACCATTATTGATATGGCATACACACTGGATATGAGCGTTCTGGCAGAAGGCGTGGAAACCGAGGCGCAACGAAAATTCCTGCTGGGCCACGGTTGTACGCTGTATCAGGGTTACCTGTTCGGCCGGCCGGTGCCGGTTGACCGGTTTGAAGCGGCATGGGCGGTCAGCGCGGTGAAGTCTGTCTGATGTCTTTTTTTCCCACTGTCCCATCCACCCACGTACCTGGCCACCCATCCATGCCGCCTTCCCGCTTTCAGTCACATTCCGTTACAAATATATTGAAACGATAGTTCTTCGCCTATAGAATTCGAGACGGTCTTGGACAACCAAGAGGAAGTCGTTGATTCCACGTAGTTGTATCTGTGGTGTTTTTCGGGCCTTGTCTGACGGTGCATTGGTATCGTGCAGCAGCGTTTAAAACATAAGCAGTAAAAATAAAAACAAAAACTACAGGAGAGTGACCCATGCGACATGTCTATACAGGCAAACGCAAATCCCTGGCGCTGGCCATCATGATGGCCGGTACCGCACTTCCCATCGCCGCGCAGGAGCCTGAAATCGAAGAGGTTGTTGTCACCGGCTCGCTGATCCGTGGCACCCCGCTGGATGCATCACTGCCCGTTGAGGTTTTCTCTGCTGCTGAGCTGCAGGAAACTGGCAGCCCGACGGCCCTGGATTTTGCCAAAACCCTTACCGCAGGTGGTCCCATCACCGGCGAAGCGTATTATTTTGGTGGCTCCGGTAATACCGGTAACGTCAGTTTTAACCTGCGCGGCATAGGGTCTGACAAGACCCTGACTCTGTTTAACGGGCGCCGTACACCTCAGAATTCGTCGGTATTCCCGTCTTCGGTTACCAGTCGCATAGAAATCCTCAAGGATGGTGCTGCGGTGACCTACGGTGCCGATGCCACCGGCGGCGTTGTCAACTTCATTACCGAGAATAACTTTGAGGGCTTTGAACTCAGCTCCTCGTACAAAGGTGGTTTTGATACGGACGGTGACTGGAACGTATCCGCCAAGGGTGGCTGGAACGTGGGTGACAGTAACCTGATGGTGGCTGCCGAATGGGATCACCGGTCCCGCCTGCAAACTAAGGAGCGTGACTTCGCCAGTCTGCCGTATGGCGTGAATCCTGCCCCCTGGTCGGGTCTGACCAACCTGGCAGGTTGGGTGCCACGTGCCGGTTTACCCAGTGAGCCCGGTTTTACCGCAAACTCGGAATGGGGCACGCCGCTGGGTCTGGCCTCCGATTTTACCCAGTCTTCCTGTGAAGCCGTCGGCGGCGTCTATGTCAACGGATATACCTGTAACTATGGCTATATACCGTTCTACAATATTGTTGAGGAGAATGAGATCTATCGACTGTTTGGTCAGATTACCACGCAGATGTCAGACACCATGGAGTTTTATGCCCGTGCCGCCTACAGCCGTGTGCATACGCCCGAGGCTTACGGGTCTCCCTCCCAGCCTGTGGTGCGTGGACCGGCACAGACCTCGGGTCTGACCTATCAGCTTTATGCGCCGGTGACCAATCCTTATGTTGATGAGTTTGTGCAACGCTCGGGGTGGGCCAACAATCCGTTGTCGGCGATAACCCAGGGCTTCACGCCTATTACCTATCGCGCCTTTGCCCATGGTGGTAATGACACGTTTGCCCAGGACGGTTTGCACAGCACGCCCAACGAAAACGAGGCGCGTTACTGGCACATATCCACCGGCCTGACCGGTGAGTTCGAAAATCAGATCAGTTATGATTTTGCCGTCACCTATAACCAGTTTGATGGCCGCGGTTCGGCGCCTGACATCATGGGTGCGCGATTACAGAACGCCTTGTACGGCTTCGGCGGTCCCAACTGTAATGTTCAGGATCAGGACCCGGGTCGCCTGGGTACGCAGAACCCCGCCCTGGCCGGTGTCGGTGACTGTATGTACTGGAACCCGTTCGCCTCCAATTTCGCCAGCCAGCCGGAACTGGGGCTGGCGAACCCCAGTTATGATCCCAGCCTGCAGAACCCGCAGGAACTTCGGGAGTGGATCTTTAATGAGCGCTACGGTGAAACCACGTCCTGGAACGCAACGGTAGACCTGGTGTTCAGTGGTCAGACCGGTATTGAGTTGCCAGGTGGCAATATCGCCTGGGGCGCCGGTGTGCAGTACCGTGATACCAGGAACCGTGAGACCAATCCGGATCCTATCTATAACGGTGCTACGCCCTGCTTCTGGCCGGAGCAGCGCCCGCTGGATCCGAATAATCCGCAATACAATGGTTGCACCCCTGATGGTCCCGGTCCGTTCTTTTTCTTCGGCATAGATCCGCCTGACTCCACCAAGCAGGACCAGCGTTCAGCGTTTGCCGAGTTCAACCTGCCGTTCTTTGATTCATTACAAATGACTGCAGCGGTGCGTCACGAAGCTTTCAGTGGCGATCTGAGCGCAACGGTGTACAAGGTGTCGGGCAAGTATGACCTGACTGATAACCTGTCATTCCGCGGCTCCTACGGCACCAACTATCAGGCGCCGGGTGCAGGTCTGGTTCCCGGTGAAGTGAACAACGGTGTTAACAGTTATACCATCGCCGGTGGTGACTGGCGCGGTGCGACAACAGTGACCTCAACCGGTATTGAACCGGAAACGGCGACGGTGTGGAGCACCGGTGCTATCTGGCAGTCCGAAGGTTTTGATGTTTCACACGACTTCCAGCTCATTGTCGATTATTTCAGCATTGAGACTGAGGATGAGCTTGGTCTGTTGGCGTCGGCGAATGATATTGCCGGTTCGGTATTCAGCATTCCACCGCCCGGTTCCAGCAGCGTACCCAGCAACCGGACTGCGCTGGCAGATTGTTCACATCCGCTGGTAGGGCGTGTGCAATTCAACGGCGGAGTCTGTAACCAGGGCGTGACCACGGCGAATGATTTTTCCAACATCACTACCGAGTTCGGTAACGGTCCCGGTCAGACCACCAATGGTTTCGACGTTCAGGCCCGCTATAGCTTCCCGGCCTTTGCCGGGGACATCCGTCTGGGTCTGACGCTGACCAAGGTGGAAGAGTTCACCTTTGGTGAGACAGTGCTTGATGGTTTTCAGCTGGATCCGGGTGATGACCGCCTGGGTACACTGAACTTTGCCACCATTGCGCAGGCCTCGCCCGAATGGCGTTCCAACCTCAACGTGAACTATGGACAGGGCGATCACAATTTCCGTTTCGTGCTGTCTTACATTGATGGTGTGAAGGATGAGCGCTACTACAACGATGATGGCTCAGTGAATGAGGCGGCTCTGGTCCCTGGCGGGCGCCAGCCGGGTACCACAACCGCGTTCGGACCATCGTTCTATGGTGTTGATCCGGGTGGCTGGGTATCGGGTGACTTCCACTGGATCTGGGATCATTCGTTTGCATCATTCAGCGCTTCCGTGACCAACATCACGGACGAAGCGCCGCCTGCCTCACGTCAGGAGTTCGGCTACGATCCGCGAATCGGCAATCCGCTGGGGCGCGTGTTCGAGGTCGGTATCCGCAAGACGTTCTAAATCCCTGAGGAACTTAAAGGGACGTTAGAAACTTAAAGGGGACGGAGGATACTAGCTTCGCTAATATCCTCCGTCCCCTTTAAGTTTTCGTCTCTTTTAAGTTTTGCGTTTCACCGCGCGCGGATTCACCATATTCTCCGGCTTCAGAATCTCCACCAGCGTTTCCTCATCCAGCAGATTTTCCTCCCTGACCAGATCCAGCACACTGCGTCCGCTTTCCAGCGCCACGCGGGCGATGCGTGTGGCATCCTCGTAGCCGATGTACGGGTTCAGTGCAGTAATCAGGCCGATGGAATTATTCACCAGCTCGCGACAACGCTCACGATTGGCGGTGATGCCGACAATGCAGCGCTCGCGCAGCATGTCCATGGCGCGACGCAGCAGGCGCATGGATTCCATGATTTTATATGCGATCAGGGGCTCCATAACGTTGAGCTGTAACTGGCCGGCCTCTGCTGCCATGGTAATGGCAAGGTCATTACCGATCACCTGGTAGGCGACCTGGTTTACCGCTTCCGGAATAACCGGGTTGACCTTGCCCGGCATAATGGAGGAGCCAGGCTGTTGCGGTGGCAAATTGATTTCATTAAATCCGGTGCGAGGCCCGCTGGACAATAACCGCAGATCATTACATATCTTTGACAGTTTGATGGCCAGCCGTTTGGTCATGCCCGAAAAAAGGACAAATGCCCCCATATCCGATGTGGCTTCAATCAGATCTGTAGCCAGTCGCATTGGGTGACCACACACCTCACTTAAGTGCGCAACTGCCAGCACCGCATAACGCGGGTCGGCGTTGATACCGGTGCCAATGGCAGTACCGCCCAGATTGACTTCGCGCAGCAGGTCATACAACCCGGCAATGCGTTCGATGTCTTCACCCAGGGTTGTGGCGTAAGCACCGAATTCCTGGCCCAGCGTCATCGGTACGGCGTCCTGTAACTGGGTTCGCCCCATCTTTATCACATCATGGAATTCATCACGTTTGACGGCAAATGCCTGTTGCAGCAAGGCCAGGCTGTCGACCAGCTCAAAGTGGGACAGTTGCAGGCCCACACGGATCGCAGTCGGATAGGCATCATTGGTGGACTGCGACATGTTGACATCATTATTCGGGTGCAGATGTTTGTACTCGCCCTTGCCGTGACCCAGGTATTCCAATGCCACATTGGCGATCACTTCGTTGGCATTCATATTGGTGGAGGTGCCGGCACCACCCTGGATCATGTCGACAACAAACTGTTCGTGGAATTCGCCGGCAATAAGCCGGTCGCAGGCATGGGCGATGGCGTCATACTTGGTCGGGCTGAGTTCGCCTATGTCGCGATTGGCAGCCGCAGCGGCTTTTTTGACCATGGCAAGGCCGATGACCAACTTGGGGAAGTGAGCCAGCGGCACCCCTGACAGTACAAAATTTTCCAGCGCGCGTTGGGTCTGTACGCCGTAATAAGCGTCGGCTGGCACTGCCAGCGAGCCCAGCAAATCCTTTTCAATACGATGGGGTTGGTCTACAAGCTGTTCCTGGCGGGGCGTTTCGACAATCATGGTTTGATCACTCCGGTTGACAGCAACAAAGATCGGGTCCGTTGCTCACAGGCACCTATGGTAGGGTGGCCTTGCATACTTAGCAATCTTGAGAGGAATCATCATGGCGTTTACCCCGACAGACCCGATTAAAATGATTTTTGCTGTTCTGCTGCCGCCGGTTGGCGTTTTTATGGAGGTGGGGATAAAATTCCCCTTCTGGCTCAATATCTTGCTGACAATGCTGGGTTTTATTCCAGGCATTATTCATGCGTTTTATGTCATTTTTAAGCACTGAGAGGCGAGGGGACGCCAGGGCAGGTCAGCGTCGGGCCGGGTCAGCGTCCGGGTCACAAACCTGATAGAACGACGCCAGGCAGGTCTCGACGGCCTGCCGGGCACGGTTCAGCTGATCGTATGACATATGTGCAGCAAACTCGTCGCGGGTGCGCAGGGTACGCCCACGCCGCGCATTGGATGCGCCCTTGGCGGCGAGATCCAGCCACATGTAGGCGCGCTCCAGATTCTGCGCAACACCGGCGCCATGACCACTCATTAATCCCAGTTCGTACTGTGCATCTGCCAAACCCTGGGTGGCGGCGTGGCGGAACCAGAGGGCGGCCTCTGCATAATCGGCATCAATGCCATCGCCTCTGAGCAGCAGGGTTGCCAGGTGATATTGCGCTGACATATGGCCCTGTTGTGCCGCCTGGCGATACCAGTGCGCGGCCTGAGTAAAGTCGCGGTCAGTGCCGGTGCCGTTCCGGTACATCACCCCCAGGTTGAATTGTCCGACAGCGAAACCCTGGTCGGCGGCTATGCGAAAGCGTCGCAGGGCTTCCTGGTAATTCTGCCGAACGCCATTGCCATATTTATACATGACGGCGAGATCGCTTTGCGCTGCCGCATGACCCTGATCTGCGGCCAACGTATACCAACGCACTGCTTCGGTCTGGTCGCGCTTGACGCCATCTCCGGTGTCGTACAATTGGCCCAGGCTGTATTGAGCATCGGTGTGGCCCTGGGTGGCTGCAGCCTGGTACCAGCGGGCCGCTTCAGTCATGTCCTCGGGGGTGCCATGACCCAGCGCATGCATCATGCCCAGGTTATATTGTGCGGGTGCATCGCCCTGTTGTGCAGCCTGCGACAACCAGTTTAGTGCAAGCGGCAGATTCTGTCGGCCGCCATTGCCAGAGACGTACAGGTAACCCAGCTCGCTCTGCGCGTCAGCCTCACCGGCAAGGGCGCGCCTGAGCAGGTCAGCGTCCTGGCCTGTGGCTGGCATGCTGGTGACGGCCAGCGCAAGGCACAGGCAAAGAAAATGTAGGCGGGTATGGGTCAAACTCACAGGCCTGCGGTTAATGTTTCATCGTGCGGAAAACTATAACCCTTGGCGAGGTGGCAGGTAAAGCATCTGAATGTTAGAACCAGATCGGTGGTTCTCATCCGCCCCTGGGCATCATAAAAAAAGCTACTGAGACGCCGAGGCTTTTGTGAATTGAGGGCGTCGGGGCGGAATAATTCAATCAGCTTTGGGCTGATTGAACCCTGCGGGCTTCGCGCTGGCGCGCTCGTTTTAAATTGCTACGCAATTAGTAATCGGGAACAGCTTGGTGCTGTTCCCGACCCTTCGGGCTCCGCGCTACCGCGCTCGTTGAAAATTGCTACGCAATTTGTCGGAACCAGATCGGTGGTTCTCATCCGCCCCCGGGCATCATAAAAAAAGCCCCGCGTACGCGAGGCTTTTTGTATATGGTGCCCAGGGGCGGAATCTGATTAACCTTGTAATACTTTGAAATTAAAGGGTTTAAATTAAATCGTATTGGTTTGATGTTACAAGTAGTGTTACATCAAACCATACTGTCTATTATACGCAAGAATCAATGACAGTATTATCCCACAAGACTGTCTCATCTGAAATCCCCCTTTTTATGTCTTTTTGCCACTCGAATTGTGAGTGAGCCACTATCCCCTGAATAGGTAGATCGTCTCCTTGAATAAATAAAGGTTTAAGGAGGAACGATATGAACCAATCCACCCCGATACACCTATTGAGAATGCCCGACGTGACAAAGCGGATGGGGGTCTCGAAAGCCACAATTTACAACATGATCAACGAGGGTACTTTTCCGCCTCCAGTGAAGCTGGGAGAGAGAACTTCAGTTTTTCCGGAGCACGAGGTGGCTAAGCTTCAGACTGCCATCATAGCTGGAGCAAGCAATGAGGAAGTGAAACAGATAGTTATAAGTATCCAAGAAACAAGGAAATTTGGTCATTGATTAAACCGCTTTGCAAGACTTACTTTGATTGCTTAGATCGGGATCTGGTTTTTCTCGCACATTAAAGCAAGTCTTGGGGTCGCAATATCGACAACGATGGATCCGGCATCTGCAGATTGCGTCACGACAACAGCCAGATATCGAAGTGAGCGACGCCAGAATCGATTTTCATTCGCCGATAGCCTTATGGGGTGTCGTCCTTAAACAGATTCTTGACCATTGTGCCCTGCCAGGTACCGACTTTCCCGCGCGGAGACTTTACTTTCAGGGCATTTAGCGTCCCAGCCAGTGCTTTGTAGCGCATACATGCGCGGATCTCCTCGGCTCTACAAACATCGCAACCGCCATTGGGGCACCAATCGGGGAGTATTTGCTCTCGAATATGCCTCTGCAGCAACCTTCGTCTGGTCAGTGCATTTGTGGCTGCGGCCTCAGTCGCACATTTCGTATCCCTGCTGCTTCCCACTTCTGAACCCCTGTGACGGATTTTAACCCCCTGAATAATAAATAGCTCTGAACCCAATTGGAAGCGCAATTTTGGCTGCAGAAACATTTATGACTAATAATCGAACTCGAACTATTAAATTTAAAGAAAAGATCAAAATCTCTAAGCAATCTCAAGACCATCTTCTCGCTGAAGTCAGAGCATACACGGCTAAAAAGTATCGCGACGACAAGAGACGGAAGTTGGAGCAATTGCATTATCCGTGCTCAATGAAAGTACATAAGCAAAGCACAGAAAAATGGCTGAAGCAGTATGCATATGCGCATCACATCACTCTGACTTTTCCTGTCACTATTACAAGCGAATCAGTGGCGCAAGCCAAGCTTAGTAACCTCATGCAGCGTGTAAACAAGAAGATGTATGGCAAGCACGCTGTAAAATATGCGGAAAACTCCGTAAGCGTAGTGTTTGTGCTGGAGGAGCACTTAAGCGGAGGTCTCCATGTGCACTGTCTCTTTCAGGAACCGTGTCTCAAGGACCATTGCCAATTAAAGATGCCAGGGGGAATGTTGCCAAAATTAATCGAAGAGCACTGGAAGAAAGTTACTCACGCTCAACAAATGCGCTTTGTGGGCGTGGATGAAATGGATCCTGAATACGACCCGGTAGAGTACGCACTAAAGGATACATATTGTCGTTCAGAGCGGGTCATATTGGGCTACTTTCATCAAAACAAGAAATAACCAATAAAAAGTCGACTAAATAGATTAAACAGAAAAGCATAAATAACATTGCATAACAAAACAGCTGGCGTGCTGTGAAGGTCTCGCGGTCTCCGATCGGTTATCTTCGAATCGTTACCATAGCTATAAAGTAAAGGTGTTTTTAATCAGAGCGCCTAGAGACAGTTATTATCTATACATATAGTATTCTGAGGAATTTATATTAACTAATACTCATCATTATGTGTGTATACATATGAATATTATATTCTTAATGGATCTTTAAATAGTCGGATATAAGCAAGATCTAATATGAATATACCAGTTATCTGATGAACATTACTAACTGATACTATTAAGTCATATTAAGTAAATCTAGTGTATGAACTGTGTGATACAGCCTATGAAAGATAATTACATTACATTACGTTCGAGCGACATTGTTCTAATTAACCCATCAACAATATCTTCAGAACTTATATCGAGCCGATACTCCTGCAGACGCTTATCCTTGTACATAATAGCTCGACTAGAATGACAATAACTCGATGAGCCTCCATTAATCGTACCCTCCAGCTCCACAACGCACACATGTCCATGATCGAAAATCACTAATTGCGTTCTCGGTACACCTGCTAAGCGGACTATGTCAGATTGAATTTAAGTTGCATTGAAACAACGCTCAGAATTTCGAAATTGACTACGATATCGGTATGTTGCTGGCGCACGAAACACAAATTCATGTTATCGAGATCAATGAATTATTTCGTACTCAGTAAAAGCTCTCAGAGAGCTTATGAGCCTGATACTCTCAATGCAGCTACTTGGCCATGCATTGGGAGTGTATATCCAGCCAGTAGCGTTTCAGGCGTGAATCCTTGCTGCGAATCGCTCTGTTCAAGGCCAGTAGCTCAATAGGTTTCCTTTTAAGCATAAGAGCCAGCTCAAAACAAAGCAATTCGCCCATATGTATACCCGACCGAATTTGACTGATATGAGTTCTTGAAACACCGAGGAATCTGGCCAATTCAGCATCTGATCCCAGTTCCTTCATTTTCTTCAATTCATCAAGATATGGTGCTAGTGAATTCATTCGCTCAGCTCATGATTTTTGCTTGTAAAGCAATTGCTTGACACGAACTGAGTTTGTCTTTAATTTGCAAAGTAATTACTTAACAATAGAGACAATTACCATGCCGATGATAAATCTAGTGAAGAGGATGAATTGCTTAATACCGTTCTCAATAGCGCTGATTCATGGCCCCCTGGCAGCTCAAGGGACGGAAGGTGGTCTTCCAACATGTGATAACCCCGCTATTCTCGGCACCACTCATGAGCTTGTGACGGCGATGGTTGGAGATTTCCCCGTCGACATTGGCAGCTTTCATTTCGATCAAGTCAAAGAAGTGAGCATGAATGGTGTAATTCGAAGATGTGAGTATCCCTTCCGGGTGTTCACTGGTGACCTGGGTAAGATTACATATATCATCCGCGCAAGCGGTAATGAGCAAGGCTACACAGTCCAACTTGTAAATAGTGACCCTCAAGGCTGATGTGGATAGTTATTCCATATGAGAGCCATAACGCTGAGTCTGCTTCACGGGCGTCGCTTTCCGAGATGATATTGCTAAATGAAAACCACAGGCCCATAGCCGATGTAGACCTAAAACGAACATGTATACGAAAGTGATCAGCCAGCGTGCTATGGGATTCCCAGGAACGCGTCCGAGAGCGTAACTTGGCGATATATATCAACGAAACAAATAGTCAGAAAGCATTCAAAAGGGGGAAGAATTGAAAAGGATAAAGGTACTATGGGTAAGCTTGATACTGGTGACAGCAACTTTCGCAGTTTCCGTATCGTACGCGGCGGAGAGTCGAGCAGCATTGCTGGAGTCAGCAGTCCGGAAAGCTTTGGGAGTAGATGGAGATATTGCTTCGGCAACGTTCAATATCGATCCTCGTCATCTGCGCATGTCCGCCTATGTAAGCGAGCTGGCGGGCATAAATAGAAAGATGAAAGAGTGCCTCCAGCTCATGCATGTTGAGGGAAAATCCCTTGAAGCATTGGATGCATGCTCTGTAGTGAACAATTTCAATACGTTCATGGATAGGTATGGTCTGAGTGGAATGCGGGGTGAGTCGGAAGATTTGAACGCTGAAGAGAATCAAAGCGCGAATGAATTGGGTCTGAGCACATTAGGTACGGTGCAGGTAATTCAATTGCTAATGGAATTCAGATTTTAATGTACTAGTTGATTACTTTTATGAATTTGTGATTAAGAGGTAGCTCGGTCTCAATAGGTGAGCTACTTCCGTAAATCATCTCCGCCAGATCGTTTGCCAATCATTGTAATAGCTCATAAGCGCTCTCACAGGCTCTGTCAGCATCGTTCCTTCCAGTACGCCCCCAGTCCTCCCATCAGAGGTTAAATCAGCCCTCAAATACTCTTAATGAGTTTCAAATGAGTTTCATTGATGCGTATCGAGTTCGATGGCGCAATACGCCTCGAATACATATAGCTCGAGAGGATTATCAATAGAGACAGTGGCGACTTGTAATGATCTCAGGTAGGTCTGAGCCTCGACAAATGATACACCGAAGAGGGGGTCTGCCATTGCTTTTGCTCGAGTAAGCTTAGTATCCACTTGGCTATTACACCTCTCACTCGCAATGCGAAAACCAAGACTGGCATCGAAATGAGTTTTCCCGAATACATGCTGCCGCAGACGCGCAATAACTATTCTTGAGATGCCCACATAGATTGCTGATCCATTCTCAATACGCGAGCTATCATGCAATATCCTGTCCAGATGACGTACAAATGTTATTTCAAGGATTCACGCAAAGACTTGGACAATGTTGCATTTGCTGTGAAGCTCATTCATGACGAACTGCTGGCTGCAGGGGTGTAGGCACGCGATTGGCAAGAGGCATGAGGGTGCATTCAGCATTGCTGGATTCTTTGTGGATCGGTAGAGACCATGGGTTGAGATATGCATCAATAGTGATCCACAATAGGCCATTAAACTATAGAGGCTGCGTGGATGTTTAACAAGGAAACGACAATAATACTCGGCGCGGGCGCTAGTTGTGGCTACGGCTATCCATTGGGACATGATCTTATAGACAAGATGATCAGCGTGGCAAGTATCTGGGGCGCAAGTGATTACGACGACGCGGCTGTCCATGGCAGGCGCATAAAGGAGATGCTGACGTTCTATGACCCAGTAAGCATTGATTCATTTTTGTATCATTACGAGCATGATCCAGAATTAGTTGCCTGGTCTAAGATCTGTATTGGACAGGTGCTACTATCTTGCGCAAACCTATCGAGGTTCAATAGGGGGGGCAGTGAATCTCAGAATTGGTATCGCTTGCTGTGGAACGCCGTTGTTGGAACCACTAATGTAGAAAAGCTGGTAGACCCAGATTACCATCTGAATATGAGAATTATCACCTTCAATTATGATGCGTCCTTAGAAGCTTTCTTTTTTTCGAGGGTAAACCAGCAGAACTCCATCTTCAGGACAGCAGAAGAAAAGCGGCTATTCCTACAAAAGTTGACCGAATCAATATTTCACGTCTATGGCTGTATTATGGATTACCAATGGCAGGGTGGTGAAGATTCCAATCATTTATATGAGTTTCGAGAGCCTAGTGACCGGAACCAATATGCATATAGGTGTAGAGAAAAAATCATGCTCATAAACGAACGACAAGTTGCTACATACGACCTCATCCAGGCATGGATAAAAGAAGCAGAACAAGTTATCTTTTTGGGCTTTGGTTTTGATGATCTGAACATCGGTCCGAAGGTACTGGACTTGCAGAAGACACTGGGTCGTCGGAAGGACGGCTCGATTGAGCCATGGGCACCACTTATAAAATATACAAACTTCAACGATTCGGAAATAATTAACAGGAAGGTGGACATCCTGACGAGGCACAACCAAGGCAAGCGTGGAAGTGGATTACTAAAGTCCACCAAAGACGTATATCGTGCGCTATCAGAGGACTTCAGTCTTAACTCCCCACATTGACGCAGTCAGGTTATCCCCGCCTCCATCAAGCGTGTTCGTAGATGGTGTTGTGCTAGTGGGGATTACACTTCGTTGTCACCAGTAAAAGCTTTCAGGAAGCCTGTCAACGCAATTGTCCCTGTACTGTTAATCGGGCCATGTGTTGAGAGCCTATATCGAGCCAATAGCGCTCAAGGCGTGCTTGAGCTGCATCCTAAGTAGGATCGAAAGGGGGCGGGGCAGCATGTCGAAATGTATCTTCATGCATTCCTGCCCGCGATCTTACGTAGTTTATCGAAAGCCACTGTTGTTGACAGGCGACCCATCATTTGTAAGTTATGCCTGATTCTCAATTTTGGTTCGTTTGGCTCAAATACGTATATCTCTGCTTCCACCTGTTTGATAATATCGTGGCGCTTTTGCTGTCCTTCCGAACTGGATGGGTCCTCAATTGAGAGTATTTCATTCTGGATGAACTGAGATTTCGCCCGGACATTCTCCTCGAAAACAGACATCATTCGTTCTCTGGACTCAGCGATCTCAACACAAGCATAAAAAAATCTATTGAAAGCAGAGAAATCGTCGCTGGAGAAAGTGCTCGCGAAAAGGTGCTTATATTTTACCCAGTTATTCTCCATGATAATTCGTCGCATTGAACGATCTATCCTGTCTTTCTCGAGGACGGACATAACCACTTGTTCAGCGTGTCGGATATCCATGATAATAATGGTTGCTGCATTACGTCTTTCCGCTCGCTTTGATAGCCCATAGACCAAAATAGCCACTGACCCTACGAGTAAAGTTACAATCGCGTTTGCTATATCCATCATCAGTCATCCTTAAAGGCGGAGAGCCCGTGTCAGGTGGTATTTTGGAAACCGATGAGCGCCAGCCTCGATTAGTACGCATATCTCTTTCTCCAGCACTCAGCTTCATCGACTAGTCATTTTTCTCGGAAGCAAGCCTGATATTCGGATGGCTCTCGGGAAAAAGATCTGGTGGCAGATTTACTCCTCTGCATATGTATGACCAGTTCGAATCAATGTCACCAGATGAAAGTCCCATACCTCTGAGAATCCTCACATGAGCCCACCACCCAAATCGGACTCCGTTATAAACCCTTTCAAAGTTGATCAATCGCACTTTCCGTAGCTTTTCGTCTGTATTTGGGTGGAGGTGAGTCAGAGGTATTCGCATGCCAGTATAAAAGTCACGTTCGTATTCGATGAACTCTTCATCAGACTCATTTATAGCTTTCAGCGTTGCGACCCAGGCTTTTTTAAAGCTCTTTCCTCGAACCACTTCGCTTATCGACTGGTTCTCTGATACAGCATTGGAGAGTATTGCTTCCATCGAAGCTTGGTAGAGAACGATGACCGCTGACAGATGAGAAAAGAGTTCTGTTTCGAGTAGCTGTAAACGAGTACCGGTCGTATCAGCTGATTGATACCTTTCCTCCCATGTCTCATCGTTAGATCGTTTCTTGCACACATCGTATTCTTTCCATACCTTATAAGCTAATTGCAGGCTCCGAAACGCATTCATTCCATGGATTCGCGTCACCTCGAATTCATCAATTTCCATAGAAGTTTCCATGCTGGTGAGAAATGGTTCATGCATATTGCAATTGCTGTTCTCAATGAGTCCCTGAATTGGCGTCTAAAAGCATAGGTCTGCCTTGTAGCTATTGTGGTCGCTGCCTGTTTCCATAAGGTGGACCCAACGCTCTATTGATCGGTCTTGAATGCGTCCTCATAACCAGTTCCAATAGTCGCATGCACTTTTATGCTGCATTCAATTATGCATCTGCAGACCAACGGGATGTACTGCTCGATTAGTTTGGGATCAAAGTCATGAAAAATGACTATATTAAAATCTCTCTTATCGTCACTGATCTCAATGTGGCGTTCATGTAACGCCCTCAAATTGTTATGTGTGTGTACGCAAAGGAAGTTGTATACGGACCTGTATTCGTTTGCTAAACCGGCCTTCTCGAACTTTGTGATCTGATTTAACGGGCGAAATCCCTCGTGACCCAACGCTTTGAATTCATCTTCCCATTGAATTACCTGTACGTCAAAACCGTCAGCGTCTACCATTTCTTTAAGATAAGGATTGGAAGTTGTCTGGGCCTCCTTAGCAACGCGCAACCACTCTTTAATATCATCAGCTTGCAAGTGATTCCCATAGCTCGGGTCGTCACATAAATTCATCAGATCTACAAATGCTTCGAGTATGGAACGAGTAACAATCGGAAGCGATACACTATTTTGCTGGGTAACGAGTACATAGATAGAGTCTGCGTATTCGATAATTGTGCAATAAAGGAGAATCATGGAGCGATGCCATGCATGTTTCTTATCGAATCTTATGTGCTGGAAATGATCCAGCACTGTACTCATAAGATGTCGGTACTCCTTTATATGACCTCCGGTTGTTGTGTTCAATCGACTACTCCGCCGTTCGCAATGAGGTCTTTTTTAGGGTGCTTTACCATATGTTCTTGTCAGAAACGTCAAGAGTCCGTTGTTTTGGTCAATCACAGTTTTTGATATAATCTCCATCTCGGTGATAATGTTATCCAGCCGAGTATTGATATCATCATCGTCACCGTGATCCCAGAAGACAGATTCGTATTTGTCGACCCGCCCTTGGTGATCGTCTAATTGGGCCTCAGTTCGAAAATAATCTCGCGGCCAGTATCTGGCTAAAACTCGAGCTGCTGTTTTTATTTCCTTCGAAATTTTATTTAAATCCTCAAACGGCTTGGCCTTGTCTTTTCCGATGCGTGCCATAAATCGATACCGAGTTGCGTATATTTTGCTGAAAAGTTCCTGGTGTTGGTTGAATCGTATAAACACAACAGAGGCATTCTTTCTTGCGTCAAACTCTCTCTCGGATTCGTTGTCGTTCCTTACTACGCTATCTGTCTCAGATGGAAAGCTAAATGGCTGACGGATAAATCTTATTGCATCAGCTGCCTCGTAGAATAAAGCCAAGGAGTCTTCTGCTAAGTCAATATTTCGCCGACCGATGTGCTCGTTCTTCCAGGCGTTGATTCCGTAAATCGCTATCCATATGCCGACTAGCAGGGATATTTGGTTTAGTGCTTCTATCAAAGGACCTCCAATAAATTGACTAAATAGCCAGTATTACTTATGGGTCTATAGGTACGGATGTTTTTATCCCACTTTGAAATTTTGGGGCGACCAAAGCAGCATTAATGAGCCGGCTCCGGTATTCTGGACGTTGCTACCAAATACAGGTCATAGCCGCTGCCATCACCAATATCCCAAAGTATGCCATCAAATTCTGCCGGCTCCCAGCGACTACCAGGCCGGTATTTGACCCAATAAAAGCCTTCATCCACGACCATGATCTTTTCCGGTAGTGAGTCGTCCATAACATCTCCCTGATAGTAGCATCGATACTATGGGTATAGCACAGCATAAGTGGGCATGCAGGGAACTATGACCTTCATGCTTTACCGGCAGTTACCAGCCTTTCGATAACCAGCGCCAGCAGCTTCCTGTTCAGTGCGAAACTCCACGATATTGTGATCAGCCATGGCGTTATAGCTGGGGCAGCCTTGTGGTAAATGATAAATCCTGCTGTTGCGGTTCCCACGAATGATTCCAGAGTTGGTCGTTTGAGATGGTGCTTGTTGGGGGCTCATCACTGGATGGTCATCAGGAAGCCATGACACGACTCCGTCAGCGGTATTGGTGTGACCCAGTGTCCATTGCCGCTCACCTGTGACAAAGGGGTTATTGTGACCCATACGCGCTCCTATGCGCTGATCGCGCTCGCGCTCCCAATCAGACACAGGATATTGACGGTTCCAGGCAATCATTAGTTGCTGCTGCGCACGTGCCATCGTCAGGTCATATCGATCATGCATATAGAAATAGACTCGGGCAATCCGTCCTTTTATTTCATCGCGGGGTTCAACAGAACGTTGATCAAAGCTTACTTTGACGTCACATAACCCATGGCGATAGGGTTCGCCCGGCAAAACGCTGAATCGGTAATTGGAGCGGTCAGCGTTGACCTCGCCCAGGGCAGCGGTCAGATTGTGCATATCTGCTTCCATGACGTTGAACACGGGGTCGGTGCGGTTACAGTTGGCTCTTCCCCCATCCTGCCAACATTGACGAGCCTGGCCGATTGAGTGAGCAGGGAGTATATGTTCCCACTCGATACGCTGGGCTCGGTTCTCTTGTGCTCGGACCTGGTAACCGCATGATGGTAAGTCCACCCGTCCCCCTGATACACCCACCCAGTCGAACTTGCAGCCACAATAGAACTCTCCCTCGGTATTGCGGTCATGGTAAACGAACTGGCGAAGCTCGACCTTCGCTCGATCAAAATTGTCAGGAGCTGCCTGGATAAAGACGGAAACAAAGAGCGTTAAAAGCAAAGTAGTTATGCGCAAAACCATAAATTCAGCTCGTTCATGGCGCGGGGATGGGTTCTATTCGTCATGCTGGCATTGAGACGAGCAACGAGACTTGGCTGCCAGCAAATTGGATATCAGCAGCTCGGCAGACGAAGCGGATAACCATCAGCTCAACAAAAAGCATTGTCTACCACAACATCAGGGGAGGCAATCGCAAGAGCGTGCTTACTGCATTGAGAGCCATCGAGTCGTTTCAATTCTTATAGAGCGCGATAGCACCTCTCCAACGAAACTTCACTATCAGATATTGATTCTCAACATAGCCAAATGGGTATGTCTGCCGGTTTTTGTTGATCGTCACGCAGGGTAGGGGCCAATATTTAGTTACCAATGGCCAAAAAGAAGAATGGGGTATACTAAGTGATTAAATTATCAAGGGTTTATGTTTCCGCATTGATCTGCAGTCTTATGCTCGTCAGCACGGTTCAGGCTGCATCAACAGAAAAAGCTCAGTTGTTAAACGAGCATGGCCTCAGGGCAGAGGCCAAAAGCGAGCTGATCGACGTAATTTCGGAATCGTCATCAGATTCTGATAAGGCTTTTGCATACTACCTTTTAGGAAGTATCGCTTTTGATGAGCGGCGAGTTGCATCGGCTTTAAACGCATGGAGTACGCTAGCTTCCACATTTCCAACGTCCCAGTACGCAGTGATAGTGAGTGACAGGCTCCAGGAGCTTAGTCAAATTGTGGGTGAGGTTGGGTCCGAAGTCTTGGATAACGTGGTGGCTCAGTCTTACTTGCAGCATGCAGATTTTTGGTCCGCAGGAAAAGACATCAGATTTACGATTGACTCAAGCTGGATTCCAAATGTCGAAGCTGCAAATGCATGGTATGACAAAGTCATTCTCGAATACCCTGGCTCCCCGGCGGCGGAGCGCGCTTACATCGGCAAAATGAGGACACTGCTGGGCTGGAAGGATCCGGGGCAGTACGGTAGCAGCTACGGAATTGAGGACAATATCCAGCTTTACATGCCAATTCTGCTCGATACATTTGCCAACTACGTTAATGATTTTCCGAACGCCGGTGCTGCCCAAGCCTTTCGATATCAGATCGCACAAGCTTACTGGTCGAATAAAAATTGGGACAAGACGCGCGAGTGGCTTGACCTGATTATAGAGGACGACAACGGTGCGATGAGTTTCTATGTGGACCTGGCACAAAGGCGATTTCAGAAAATTGAATATTGACTACCTTAAAGTAGCGCCGCTCGCCATCAATCGACAATACCCTGTGGCGTGTCCGGATTTTAAGGTAAAGGTAGTCATAGTGGTGCTTCGAGATGCCATTGCTTGGCATACGTCAACTCAACCTCGTTTCGATTTCGTGTTCCAGTAGTATGAGACTACAAATTGCGGTGCAACTCGAAAATTTGACCACATCGAACAACGGTGTTTAAAAGCGACTAAATAGAGCTACTAAACTACAGTGGAGAGTTGCTATGCAAGTTATTTTTGACCAACATTACAATACGTTAGGTGCCGAGCTATTATGCCCCAATTGTGACGGTCGCTTCTTACACCATGAGGGGGTGCAGGTATTTGAACGCGAAGAAGACGATGATACCGGGCTCCATCTTATGGTCAAAAATGGTGTTTTTACAAAGGACTCAGATTTATCCGATAACCCTAGTCCGAGAAGACATGGCTTGTTCATTGAGTTTTGCTGTGAAAACTGTGATGCGCGGCCTGTATTGTCAGTTATTCAGCATAAAGGTAGCACTTATATCGACATGGATGTTACATGATATCGACCGAAACCGAAGCAAGGTTCGAAAAGAAGATATTGCTTGTCGTCTTTGGGCGAATCCCTATCAACATACTCCTTAGCGAACCGGCAGAACTTAATTGAGGCCTGGATGATTGCTGTTCATTTAGCAAATTGACGCATGGGCAAGTTAGGTGGATACTCCGCAGCAAGCTTGAGATGTCGCGGATACGAGACTTCACTGAATAAAAAAAAGAGGGTCCAGCATGGCACGCAGTCTATTAGCAGAATTCAATCGGCAAATGAGAAGAGCGGCCCGTGAAGCTGAGCGATCTCGACGTGACGCCGATAGAAGGTACAAGGCAGCCGTAAGAAGCTCTGAGCAGGCCAGTAGGGAGGCTGAAAGGGCTCGTCATCGGCAAGCCAAGGGAAAGGAGGTCGAAAGGAAACAACAAGCCAGAACAAGGGATGCTGAGAAGAAACAGCTCGAAAAACAGGCTGCGGCTGCTCAAGTAGCAGCAAGGCAGGCTCAAGTTGAGGAGCGAAACTTTGAGCTGCAAGAGATTTATACCGATATCGATACGCTGCTTGAGGCGACACTAGGCGTCGATGACTATGTCGATTTAGATACGCTAAGAGTTGTAGTAGCCCATCCTCCGTTTGATCGAGGCGCTCTCGAGCACCCGATGCCTCCCCCGCAGCCTTTAGCTTCACCAACAAAGCCCGTGTTGAATGTTCCTGAGCCCCCCACAGGCCTTCGTGCACTCTTCGGCAAGAAGAAGTACTCCCTGTCGCTTAAGAGGGTCGAGGCAGACTACAATGAAGCTCTGCTCGGTTGGCAAAAAAACGTTTCGCTGGCTGAAGAAGAACACATTAAAGCGCTCGAAGTGCATGCTCGGAAAGAATTGCAGCGTAAGTCTTCGCTTGAAGAGGAGCGGTCAAGGTACGCGAAGGAATGTGAGGTAAGGGAGGCCGAAGCTGCTGACCGGAATCTCGCTTTGGACAAATTGGTGGCTGACCTCGGTTACGGAGTCGTTGAAGCGGTTGAAGAATATGTATCTATTGTGCTGAGTAACTCGGTCTATCCTGACCATTTCCCGGTCTACTCGGACTATGAGTTCGATCCAGAACATGCTGAACTGCGATTAAAGGTACACATCCCACCCCCTCATCAGATCCCGAGTGTCAAGGCGTACAAGTACAATAAATCATCTGATGAAATCACCGAGACATCACTTACACAAAAAGCCTGCAAAGACCGGTACGCTGGAGCGGTCAATCAGGTCGCATTGCGCACCCTTCATGAGATCTTTGAAGCTGACCGGCGTGGCATTATTCAAACCGTCTCTCTCGAGGTAGGAACAGAAACTATTCAGCCAGCAACAGGCCTGCAAGCCTATATACCATTTATAGCTGTCGGCAGTGAGCGATCAGCTTTTACGGCGTTCGACCTGTCTTCAGTAGTTCCCCAGGCAACTCTTGAGCATCTTGGTGCGGCAATATCCAAGAACCCTTACGGATTGGTTCCCGCTAATACTTCTGGAGTCAGAAAAACGTGAGTAAGAGTGGGGTCGTATTCAACCCGCCACCAGGTTGGCCCAAGCCTCCAGCAGGTTGGATCCCGCCAAAAGGCTGGACGCCCGATCCATCTTGGCCACCTTTACCTGAAGGTTGGCAGCTATGGCTGCCTGCTAATACGGACGCTGCGACTTCGGGGAGTTTGCCACAAGAATCTTTCGCGCCAGCTACGGAAGAAAAGTCAGCAGTTGCTGAGTCGAGCGATGCAAGAATAGCTCTATTGGAAAGTGAGGTTCGGGCGCTACGGCAGCAATTGGACGCGGTTGGGGCTGAAGAGACGGTTGAGCTGAATGATGAGCGAGTTTTGCAAAGTGTTGGGATCTATCGTTACCACCACCCACTTGAAGATGCGGAAAGATACAGTGAGCGCTTGAAGGATCTCAGTGCTCGCATTGCTACAGCCGTCAAATCAGGTCAGGCCATCAAGACGTCCGAGATGTTCACTTACGATGGATCTTTAGCAAAGGGTCGAAAAATGTCAAACGACCTGGGTAAGTTGATGCTTCGGGCCTATAACGCTGAAGCTGACAACAGCCTGAGGGCGCTTCGAGCTGGGAATGTTGTCACGGCAAAGAAAAGACTCGAAGCGTCACGGATAGCAATTGCGAAGCTCGGTCAGATGATGGAGATGCACATAGCTGACGGGTTTCATTCACTACGGGTTGAGGAGATTGAATTAACAGCTGACTTTCTCATGAAGAAGCAGGAAGAGAGAGAAGCTGCGCGTGAAGAGAAAGCAAGACTTCGAGAGGAACGAAAAGTCGAGGCTGAACTGGCAGCAGAGCGAGAGCGCCTGGACAAAGAGCGAAGCCACATTGTAAGTGTTCTGGAGAGGCTTGGCGCAAACAGTGAAACGGATCCTATTCTGCTAAAACGACTCGAGGACCTCGATGAGGCTATCGCACAAAACGATTACCGGGCAGCCAATATCAGGGCAGGCTATGTTTATGTCATTTCCAATCGAGGCGCATTCGGCGAAAACGTGGTAAAGATCGGGCTTACGAGGCGATTGGAACCAATTGAGCGGGTTAACGAGCTTGGGGGTGCATCTGTTCCATTCCGTTTTGATGTCCATGCCCTGTTCTTCTCCGAAGATGCTGTGGGCTTGGAGTCCGAGTTACATAAACACTTTAGTGACCGGCGCTTGAACTGCGTAAATACAAGAAAAGAGTTTTTCTTTGCAAAGCCAATTGACGTGCGTGAGGTTCTGAAAGAAAAGGTCGGTAGCTTGTTGGAATTTACTGAAAAGGTGGAGTCAACTGAGTACCTACAAAGTCGTGGTTACTGGCCTGACCGAGGAGGTTCTGGATTTGATTTTGGTAAAAATAAATTGGACAGATAGTAATTTTCGTGCGATCGGGATCATTTAGTGAGAGATAGTGTGGTCGTCCTGTAGTTCCCTCCCCTCAATGCGTTGCTGTATTGATTTAACACATAAACAATGCGGAGAATCAAAGCTATTCACTGCATAAGGAAACTATATGCAAGTAATTAACATTGAAGAATACAATGAAGAAGTGGTTCTCCATTTTGGAAGCGAGCGGAAAAAAATAAACGCCTACACGCTTGCGTCGACTTTGGTATCAATAGCCGATGCGGTTAAAGAAGCCAACTCCGTTATAAATCCTGGGTACGATGTTGAAATTCTTGTGGAGGCATTTGGTGAAGGTAGTTTCAGAGCAAAAATCCGAACAAGCTACAAATCAGCTGCTAATATTTTCAGCAAGGAGAATTTGAAAGCAATTGTGCTCGCTGTTCTCGCTAACTTCATATATGAGCATACTCTTTCTCCTCACTCCAATGTCAAGATATACGTCAATACGGATGAGGTTATAATCGAACAGGGAGATAAGATAATAGTTGTCCCGCGCTCGACCTACGAAGCGACGAAGCAAGTTCAAAAGTCAGAGAAATTCAAGAAAAGCATTTCTCGAGTTTCAAACGGTCTCGAGCGAGATCAGAATATAATCAGTTTTGGCTTTACAAATAATCTCGACGATGAGCAGCCAAGAATTGAGATATCTCGAAAAGACATGCTACTACTTAGTAACCCTGACGACATAGCAGAGCCCACCCGTGAAGTCGAGGAAGCGGCCACGTTGTTCATTAAGCGTGCAATCCTTGAGCGCTCGAGGCGGAAATGGGAGTTTGTTTGGAGAGGCTTCAAAATATCTGCGCCTGTTCTTGATGAGAAATTTTATGATGACTTCTTTGCGCACAAAATAACGATTGCGCCCGGCGATCAGCTGGAGGCAAGGATAAAGATATATCAGTCAAAAGATGAAGATACTGGAATATACTCAAATGACCGGTTCGAGGTTGTAGAGGTGGGGAGGCACTTGCCCCATGTGGATCAGTCAGAGGCGCCGGTGTAAGACGTTGGCAAAAATACCATTCTTATAAAACAATGTTTTCATATTTCCGTGATCTGCTGAGTGCAGAAATGATAGTCATAATGAAGGGTTCTACCCCGATTTTACGGACACTTCAAAGAAGCCTTATGATAGGCAAAAGGAGTGTTTATGTCGAAGAGAAGAAAGTTCAGCCCCGAGTTCAAACAAGGTGCCATTGAGCAGGTTCGCCAGCCCGGTGTCAGTTGCGCCCAGGTTGCTCGCGAGCTGGGTATAGGCGCTAATCTGCTGTCGCGCTGGAAGCGAGAGGCAGAGGCCCAGGGCCAACAAGCCTTTGGCGGCACCGGCAAACCCAGAGATGATGAGATGGCTCGTCTCAAGCGTGAACTGGCCCGCGTGAAGAAGGAACGGGATTTTTTACGCGAAGCGGCAACGTTCTTTGCCAGGGAGTCGTCCTGAAGTATCAGGCGATTCAACGTTGTCGCGCAGAGTTTCCCATTCGCATGATGTGCCGGCTGCTCAAGGTGTCGGCCAGTGGTTATTACGACTGGGAAGGACGCCCGGCCAGTGCCCGGCAGGTCGATAATGAGCGACTGCTGGGCCGCATCCGTGAAGTTCACGCGGACAGCCTGGGTGCTATCGGTGCACCGCGCATGCACGAAGATCTGACAGATGAAGGTGAAACTGCCAGTAAGAATCGCATTGCGAGGCTGATGGCCACCGAGGGCTTGCAAGGTTGGCCTCGGAAGAAAAAGCGGGGACAACGCGGCAAACCTGGGTTACCGCCGCCGGATGTTAAGAACATGTTAGAGCGTGACTTTAACGCCTCGGAGCCTGAGACCAAATGGGTAACGGACATTACCGAGATAAAAACCGGCGAAGGCAAACTGTATTTGTGCGTCATTCTGGATCTCTACAGCAAGCTGGTAATCGGTTGGTCCATGCATCATCGACAGGATCGTCAGATGGTGATCCGTGCAGTCGAGATGGCTATCTGGCAGCGCCAGGGCGGTTGGTCTGTGATCCTGCACTCTGACCGTGGTACGCAGTTTCGCAGCGGTGATTATCAAAATTTCCTGAAGCGAAATACGCTGATCTGTTCCATGAGTGCAGTTGGACATTGTG
>NZ_DRFV01000001.1 GCF_011050365.1 Pseudohongiella sp. | reverse complement strand
TTTCTGGATAGAGACCAACCCCCTTGACTATAACCTGCGCACATCGCTGATTGTGGAGCCCGCCAATGGCCGCTTGCCGCCACTGGTCGACGGCGCCCCGGTCGCCACCGGCGGGCTGGGCCCGGACTCGCCCGGAGAGCGTCCGGTAAGATTCGCGGTGGGCGGTGTCGGCAAGGACGGCCCCGAAGATCGTGGTCTGTCTGAGCGCTGCCTGCTCGGTTTCAATTCGGTGCCGCCATTTGAACCCAGTCTGTACAACAATAATGTGCAACTGTTCCAGACCGAAGATCATGTGGTGATTTTCAATGAGATGATCCATGAATCAAGAATTGTACCCATGGACAATCGCCCCTACATTCCGGAACAGGTAACACAGTGGACCGGTGACTCCCGGGGACGCTGGGACGGCGATACGCTGGTGGTGGAAACCCGCAATTTTAATGACAAAACCCAAAGCTTTTCCGGCGTCGGCGTCAGTGCCAACAAACTGTTGGTGGAACGTTTTACCCGCATCGGCGCAGACCGCGTTGACTACCAGTTCACCGTTCAGGACGACAGGGCGTTTACCGAGCCGGTGACGGTACTTATCCCCATGTTCCGTGCTGACGGCGACCTGTTTGAATATGCCTGTCACGAAGGCAATTATGGACTGGTCAACGTATTGCGCGGCGCACGGGTTGAAGAAGGCACCTGGGACCATGAAAACAACCGGGCGGTCAGGTGACACCGGTCATCGCAAAAATGCCTGCCGGCACTACAACTGCCACTGAATTTCCGTTATAACCGGAGCGGCACACAACACAGTCAACAACAATACTAAAAGCGGCGTGCCACCTGCGCCGGACAGGACTGAACATATGATGAGTTTAAAACGGGCTGCCGGCATCGGCATACTCGCGGGACTGACACTGGCAGGTGCCCCCGCGATCGCACAACATCAGGGAGAGGCCTTATTGCAGGCGCTGACACCGGTGACGGACGCCATGCTGCGTGATCCGCCGGCGGAAGACTGGCTGATGTGGCGACGAACCTGGGACGCGTACGGCTTCAGCCCACTGGATCAGATCAACAGGGACAATGTCGCGGATCTCAACGAAGCCTGGCGGGTGCCGCTGGGCCCCGGATCAAGCACCCCGACACCCCTGGTGCACGACGGCATCATGTTTCTGCTCAACGCCAATGACACTCTGATGGCGATGGATGCCAGCAGTGGCGAATTGCTCTGGTCCCACCAACACAAACTCGCAGAAGGCGCCGGGCCCAGTTCAAAGTTCGGCATTGCACTGCATGGCAACAAAGTCATCATGCCCACCAACGACATGCGCATTATTGCGCTGGACAGCAAAACCGGTACCGTCATCTGGAACCATGCCGTCGCTGATGTGCGTACCGGTCGTCGGGGACATACCTTGCGAGCGACGCCGCTGATTGCTAACGGCATGGTAATCCAGGGCGTCAACGCCACCATGGTGCCCGAAGGCGGCTTTATCATCGGGCTGGATGTGGAGACTGGCGAGGAGGCCTGGCGATTTTATACCATACCGCGGCCGGGCGAACCCGGCGACATGACCTGGAACGGACTGGAACTGGCACAACGCAGCGGCGGCTCCGTGTGGATGCCACCCAGCTACGACGCTGAACTCGATCTGGTGTATTTCGGCACCGCGCCCACCTACGACACCGCGCCATTGTTAAATCCGATCTCCGAACAGGGCATCACCAATGACGCCCTGTACACCAACTCAACCCTGGCCTTGCGACCCCGGACCGGTGAACTCGCCTGGCACTATCAACACGTCGCCAACGATCAGTGGGACCTGGACTGGACCTACGAGCGCCAGCCGGTCTATTTGCCGGTTAATGGCGAGATGCGCAAAGTGGTGATCACCGCCGGCAAGATGGCGCTGTATGATGTGCTCGATGCCGCCAGTGGAAAGTACCTGTACTCCATGGACCTGGGCCTGCAGAACGTGGTCAAGTCCATTGACCCGGCCACCGGCGCCAAAACCATGAATGCCAATGCCACCCCCAGCGCAGAAATATCACAACTGGTGTGCCCTTTTGCTGCCGGCGGCCGCAACTGGCAGGTCAGCTCGATCAATCCACAAAGCAAGATTCTGTTCCTGCCCATCACCCAGATGTGCATGAACGGCGGACCCACTGGCCAGGGTGGCATTATGTCCACGGGGGCCGCGCTGGATCCAACACCGGTGCCGGGAAGTGAGGGCGAATTCGGTCGGCTGCAGGCCGTTGACCTGGAAACCCGCGAGCTGTTGTGGGATTTCCGGGAAATGGCGCCACCAACCACAGCAATTGTGGCTACCGCCGGGGGCGTTATTTTTGGCGGCAGCCTGGATCACCGGTTCAAGGCGCTGGATGAGAGTACCGGCGAGGTTCTTTGGCAAACCACTACCGGTGACATTCCCGCTTCATTCCCCATCACTTATATGGCCAATGGCAAGCAATATGTGGCGCTGGTCATTGGTCAGCCCACGATTCACGCGGGCACCTTCATGGGCGCCGTCACGGCCATGACCGGCGGCGCCGAAGGTCCAATGGGGCAACTGCAGAACAGTGGTGCTGCGCTGGTGGTTTACGCCCTTGAGTGACAGCTCTGTCCGCTAGCTGCCCACCCCGATGACGCCGCAGGCAACACGGGGGCCGGCAGCGCCGGAGGGCTGACTTTCCAGATCATCGGCACCGGCGTGGATGACAACAGCACGCCCCAGGATGGAGTCAGGCCCCGAAAATGACAGCTCTGAATCAACCATGTTGCTCTGCGCCACGCCAGCATCGTTTGCAATCAGGTTGCCCAGGTCACCGTCATGGCGCTGCTCGGACTCCGGTGCTCCATGTGGCATGCCGGCCGGGTTAAAATGGCCTCCCGCCGAACTGGCATCGGCCGCCTGACAATCACCAAACTCGTGAATGTGGAAACCGTGGGAACTCATCGGCGCCAGGCCCCGGATTTGCGCGGCAACCCTGACGCCTTCATCTGTATTGGAAAACAGCACAAAGCCATCAACGTCATTGCCGTCAGTCGGATGCAACACAGCAACAAATTCGGAGAACGCTGCTGCCTGTGATTCTACGGCGGCCTCGGTCTGCACAACTTCGGTGTCCTGGCTGCAGGCAGCTACGGCAGACGCCAGGGCAATGGGATACAAAATTGCTTTCAGATTACTCATAGGCACTAAAAACTCCAGATTATGATTGGTTTGTCGCACAAAAATGCCGTTACTGGCATGTGCGCTTGGACAGAGTCAGTATAGAGGTCTGTGCCACCAATGCCAAATCAGCGCAGCGGCACGTTGCAGCTTGCAATCTGCAACGTGCCAAAATCGGGCGACAATAGTCAGGCCGGCACAAAGTACAGTAAACAGTCCGTCCGCGCGATCTCCGGATTATTGGTGACCATAAAAAATTTCATGCGCACGCGGGCAAGCAGGCAGCCATCATCGACATGGAAGAAGTGTTGCAGACGATTCTCGCCTGCACTGGTCCTGGCCTGCAGCACGTCGGTCAGTTCGCCCGTGATATAGCCCAATCGTGTATCGGGCTCAACGTGATTAAAGTTCAATTGTTCCAGGTCCGGCAATAATGTGACACCACGCACCAGCAGCGCCTCATTACCAAAGTCTACCGACGCACCCGGCAACAATTCCAGACGCAGCGGATGATGAAAATAGTCCATGATCACATCATTATTCGGCGCCAGGTCCAGCACCTGCGCAAGACTGACATATTGTGTCAGTCCGATCAGCGCCGTGCGATCGGACTCGTCACTGCGGGCCCCGCCACACTCAATTGTCACCACAGGACAGAAGCGACCGCTCAGATCCATCACTGAGCCAAGCACCAGGTCGGTCATCACCATCCGATGCGTAAACAGACTGATCAGCGCTTCGTGCTCCGGCTCAATGGAAGTGACCACACCAAACGATGGCCCCAGCCCGGACGTATTGTGGATATCGATCAGTGCTTCCGGCGCCAGCGTCTGCCAGCAATCCAGCAACACTTTGGCCAGTCGGCTCTGCGGATCACTGTCAAAAGGCGCTTTGAAGCTGCGATTCAGGTCGCGATCCCCTGGCAGCATACGGTACGAGAACATGGGCTGCTCGCGCGCGGCGTCGACATTGACAATAAAAATATGGATATCAACCGCCGGTTCCAGGCCCTGGCGTAATAACGCATGTACTGCGGTGAGCCCGGACGGTTCGTTGCCATGCAGCAAGGTTACCACGACGCGGCACCGGCTCGCGTCACGCCCCGACAACTGGATGTGCGTCGGCCCCGGCAGCGCTTCGAGAAAATCCGGCAACAACGGTGCAATGTCAGCCGGCAGCGGGTCTCGCCACACATGGAGCTGGGTAGCGCTCATGTCAGACTCCATTGCGCAACCGGGAGGTTTTGCATGCTATTGCGCTGATATTCCCGCTGCATGGCCAACAGTGCCTCATCCAGAGTCATGGATTGCTGTAACAATGCCAGTTTGTCGAGTTGCCATTGCGCGCCGGTCTGACGGTTTTCCAGGCGCTCTTCTATAATTTCCAGCAACGGCGCGAAATCCGATTCTACGAAACCCATCTCTGACAACTGTCCTGGCAACATTGGCAACAACCGGGCCAGAATACTGGCAGCCGAATGATACTCCGGTTCGCTTTGACTGGTGGATGGCCAGATCAGTTTGGCAGCAAGACCTTTTTCGGCAGCACGATAAAAATTGCGCACACAGTAATCAAATGGAATTGATGGAATCAGCTCCTTCATTGACGATTGCAGCAAACGCGCCAGCCCGATCATCAACGCGGCATTTGCCATCATGTCCCTGATACTGGGACCGGCGGGCAAGGTGCGCATTTCAATGCGCAGGTGGCCACCATCTGCCGGATCATAGACCGGACGATTCCACAGCCACACAGTGCCCATCTGCAATCGCAGTTCACTAAGCTGCGGCGCCTCGCCCGCACTCATCACCACAAACGGATCCTCGTCGCCACACACCGGTAATATGGGCCGATACAGGCGCACGGCCTCGGCGAACAGTTCATGAGCACCATGGCGAACCCAGGCATTGCCATAATTGACGCGCGCCGGCCTGGGGTGTAGCGGGTCAGGTCTGCGACAATCAATGGATTGCTTGAACAGTGGCACCCGGGTTTCGTGCCACAGACGTTTACCAAACAGCAGCGGCGAGTTGGCGGAAATTGCCATCACCAGCGGCGTTATTAACTGAACGGCATTGTACAGGTCGGCGAACTCATCAGGCCTGACTTTCAGGTGCACCTGGAACGAGGTATTGGCACCCTCCAGAGTAACATCCTCCATCTCCAGATCTATCTTGTCTTCACCGTGAATATTAATACGAAAAGGGCCACCCCGGATGCGACTGAGCTCGTCTGTCAGAGCGTGATAGCGTGGCTCGTCGGTCATCACCGACAAACCCAGATCGTTGGCCCGCAAGGTGGGTAATATGCCGATAGGGAATACACTGCCCTGCCAGCGTTCTGCACAGGCATTGATACGGGTGAGCGCCGTCAGGGCCTGCTCTTCGGTTTTCCGGAAACAGTTATCGTTGACCATTACCGGACTGAAATTGTACTCAAGGTTGAAGCGATTGAGTTCCAGCGTCAGCTGATCATCGTTCAGCGCCTGCTGTATTTCTTTGTTGATCGGCAGCGGACGCCCGTCGCCGTTAACGATATACAGCTCGAGTTCCGCGCCGAACGACATCGGCCCGTCACCGAACGTCGGCGTCTGCAACAACATTTCCAGGCTTTTCAGATTACTGCCAAGCCGGTCACGAAACCTGACAAAATCTTCCTCAGTGAATTCCACCGCCTCTGTCGCCTGTCCCATCAATGCTCCTTTACCTTGCAACCAGCCCGCGCGATCCGCCCTTTTCGCCAACGGACACCTGTGCTAAAACCCTATTGCAGAACAATGTATCATAAGTACTGCTGGCACTGCCGAGGCATGCCAACAACACCAATAGCCACCGAGAATACCATGACCGGGGATACGCGATGCCTGAAGACATTCTGACATTCTGGTTTGAGGAGCTGAAACCCGCTCAATGGTGGAAAAAAGACCCGGCGTTTGATGCCATGATCGCTGAGCGCTTCGGCGCGCTTCACGGCCAGGCGGTCCGCTGCGAGCTGTATACATGGCGTCGCACTGCCGGAGGCCGGCTGGCTGAAATTATCGTGCTGGATCAATTCTCGCGCAATATGTTCCGCGATACCGCGCAGGCCTTCAGTGCAGACCCGCTGGCGCTGGCACTGGCCCAGGAAGCGGTCGCCTGCGGCGCCGATGCGGGGCTGACCCCGATTCAACGAAATTTCCTGTACATGCCTTACATGCATAGCGAATCGCTGATCATTCACGATCAGGCACTGGACCTGTATACGCGTAACGGTCTGGAAGAGAATCTCAGCTTTGAGATCAAACACAGGGAAATCATCGAACGCTTTGGACGCTACCCACACCGCAACGACATTCTGGGACGACAGTCGACGACAGAAGAACTGGCCTTCCTCCGGCAGCCGGGCTCTTCATTCTGACCCCTGCTCTGTGTCTGCTGTTTTCAATCCCCTGCTGATCCTTGCCAGCACACACAACAACCGGCCCAAACAAAATATCGTAATGATAATGATTATTGTTTGCATTTTGATTTAATTACTTTATTATCACACTTTCTTGGCTGGCACCGGCGTCAACGCGTCGCTGCCATATCGACTATGTCACAACCGCATGAAGAGAAGGAGGACAGTTCATGGCCGAAAGCTGTCACAAGCCGCCCACAACCGGCATCAAGAACGCAGGAAACGTCATCAGCAGCAAGACCCTGTTCAACGGCGAGAATATTCTCACGATTGAGCATAACGGCGAGCGCTACGCCCTGCGTATCACCGCCAGCGGCAAACTGATTCTAACCAAGTAATTGATTGTAATATTTAATTTCCCCACCGTAGTAGGTGTCACGTAACGCTGCAAGCAGCTTAATTTGCAGCAATTTCGAGTCCAGCCAGCCACCCGAATGCATCAAGCATGGCAGCCAGCCCGACTCTCTTTTTTACAGGAGAGCTATGCCCATGCCCAACATAATTGCATTCAACAGCCCGACATTGAGCCCGCAAGCAGGCAAACGCCGGACACTCAGCATTCTGATTCCGGCGTTGACACTGCTGGGCGTTGCCCCATTGTCCGCACAGACCGACACCGCTGCAGTAGATGAAGTTATTGTCACAGCCACCTATTTGCAGCGCCGTCCGCAAGATATCGCCGGCACCGTGTCGGTTATCACCGACGAAGAGATTCAACAGACACTGTCAGACAATCTGGCGGACGTGATTCGCTACCAACCGGGACTGGGCATGGACTCTGCCGCCCGTGGCGGCAATGAGGGCTTCAGTATCCGCGGCATCGGTGGCAACCGGGTGCTGACCGTCATTGACGGCGTGCGCAGCAGCGACATGTATGCAGCCGGCCCATCCTCTTACGGCAAGGACAGTTTCGAAGTGGATGACCTGAAAGCGGTGGAAGTCATCCGTGGTCCCGCTTCTGTCCTGTATGGTGCCGATGCACTGGGGGGTGTGGTTTCACTCAGAACACGGGATGCCGCCGACTACCTGGCGCCGGACCAACACATTCATACTGATATCCGCGCTGCCGGCAGCAGCGAAACCAGTCAACGCAAATTAGGCGCAACCATCGCCGGGCAATCAGGACCAGTCGGCAGCGTCCTGCAACTGACACAGCGCAATTTCGCAGAACAGGACATCAACGGCCCGGGTAAACTTAATCCCCAGGACGGAGAAAGCCGTAACCTGTTCTGGAAAACCCGCTGGGATGCCAGCCCGAATCAGACGTTCAGCCTCGCCATCGATCTCAGCGACCGCGACATTGACACGCAGCTTGATAATGAACTGAGCAGCAGTGTGTCACGATCAGTGGGACAGGACAGTACCCGTCGCCACCGCATCAGCCTGCTGCATGACTGGGTACTGCACAGCGCACTGGCCGACAACATCAGCACCCGTCTGCACCGCCAGCGCACGGACGCCGATCAGCAAACTGAACAGACCCGCATCAGTTATGCCTTCGTCAATCCGCGGAACCCGGCCAGCTTTCGCGGCAGCCAGGCTGATCGTTTTACCAGTCTTGAGTTTAATCAGGACACCGTCAGCGGCATGATCATCGCCAGTAAAAACCTGTCTCTGGCCAGCGCCACACATAGCTTGGTGTATGGCCTCAGTTACGAGCACACCGACACCGAGCGCCCACGGGACCGTTTCGACACCGAGTTGAGCACCGGTGCCATCAGCCGCGCCATTGCCAGCTATCCAATGGCACCGCCGGAAGTCTTTCCCAACAAGACCTTTCCGGACACACGCACCGTGCGCAACGGCATCTTTATTCAGGATGAAATCTCTCTCATGGACGAGAACCTTATTGTTGTACCCGGCCTGCGCTATGACCGCTACCAGATGGATCCCCGCAAGGACGAACTGTTCACCGGCACCGGCGACATATCCGACTGGGGTGGATTCAGTATCAGCAAGTTTGATGAAGACAACATCTCCTACAATCTTGGCGCGATCTACCGGATCACTGACAGCCTGACTGCATTCGCCCAATACGCAGAGGGCTTCCGTCCGCCCAACTTCGATGAAGCCAATCAGGCCTTTGTCAATCTGGGTCACGGTTACGCCACGGTACCCAACCCTGATCTGGAAGCCGAAACCAGCCAGGGAATGGAGCTGGGCTTTCGTGGCACAAGCGACGCTGGACGCTTCAGCGTGGCGGTGTTCGACAATCGCTATGACGATTTCATAGAAAGCGAACTGGTCGGCATGCAGGACGGCATCATGCTGTTCCAGGACAACAATGTTGGCAAAGCTCGCATCTACGGCGCCGAGGCGACTTACGACTGGCAACTCAGCAGTCAGCTGTCCTGGCGCAATTCAGTGGCCTGGGCCCGAGGCCGCGATGAGTCCAACAACAGCGAACTCAACTCGGTGGATCCGGCAACCCTGGTCAGTGGCCTGCGTTATCAGCCCAGCGAGCGTTGGGCCATCGAGGGCATCGCCACTGTCGTGAGTGGAAAAAGCAGAGTTGCTGCAGACGACCAGGTGACCGGTGATGCCTACCAGCTACTGGACCTGATCGGCCACTACGACCTGTCGCCCAGTGCCAGTATCCGGTTTGGGCTCTTCAACCTGTTTGATACCCAATACGCACACTGGAGTCGTATTCGCGGGCTGAGCGCAGACGACAATGATGCGATTGCCGACCGTCAGGCGCCCGGCACCAACGCCCGGTTGGCGTTCAATTTTTCATTCTGAACCGACAACTATTTTTCGCCCCGCTAACGGGCAGACAGGAGAGTAACGTAATGACTATTATTCGAGGTATATCGCTGGCCACCTGGTGCTTCCTGATGCAGGCAACCACGATTCACGCACAGAACCTGAGCCATGTCGGAGAAAGCAAATTTGGCGTTGTGGTCATGGCGCACGGTGGCCCACAGGCATGGAACGAAGGCGTCTCCGAGATGCTGAGGCCACTCAGCCATCAATATGACATGGAAATCGCATTCGGCATGGCGGATGCGTACTCGCTGCAGGAAGCGATCAGCAAGCTTGAGTCACGCGGCGTTACCGATATCGGCGTAGTCCGGCTGTTTATCAGCGGCGAAAGTTGGCTGCAGCGTACCGGTCAGATTCTGGGCCTGCAGGAAGGCGCACCCGAACGACCGGCACCCGAACCGGAGATGCACGGTGAACATGGCGACCATGCGCAACACGCTGGTCAGCATATGGGCCATCGCATGGAGTTCTGGCGCGTTGACAGCGATGCTCGCTTCCGCATCAGCCAGGAAGGCCTGTCGCAGGCACCAGAGATGGACGCCGTGCTGGTTGAGCGGGTCATGGCGCTGAGCAACAACCCGCAAAATGAAGATGTCCTGGTATTGGCTCACGGCCCCGGCGATGACGCCGAGAACGAGCGCTGGCTGCGTTATATCAATGACCGTACCAAGGCTTTGCGGGAAAGCCATGAGTTCAACAACATCAAGGTCGCCACTCTGCGCGAGGACTGGCCGGAAAAACGCGAAGCTGCGCAGAAGATTGTTCGCGATTACGTTCGTGCCGCTAACGATGCCGGCAGAACCGCGTTGATTGTGCCCTATAGGGTCTATGGCTTTGGCCCCTACGCTGACGTGCTGGACGGCCTTGACTATGTGGCCGATGAAACCGGGCTGGTGCCACATCCTGCAGTCGCGGACTGGGCAGAGAGGCAAATCCTTACACTGCAGTGACGCCGCTGGACGGCACTGGCGATAGCGGCTATTCTCGGCAAAGATCAAGACAACAAGATCGATACGGAGCGCCGCAAGCGACATGATTCAGCTTGATATCGCAACACTTACCCTGACGTTTGTCAGTCTGGCTCTGACCACGGTCATAGTGTTGTTCCTGATCTGGCGCATCAATCGCAACATGCCGGGAGTTGTGTTCTGGCTAATTGGTGGCTTGTTATTGTTAACATCCACCTTGTCATTGTTTCTTGGCGTTGAACTCGACTTTCCTGAGGGTTTATCGCCTTTCATCAGCAACTCTCTCAGCCTGCCGGGCAATATGTTGCTGATGGAAGGCACCTTGCGATTTCGCGGCTTTGCCAGTCGTCGTCGCTGGGTTTTTCTGCTCGCGCTGATCCCGGTGTTCCTGTTGGCGTCGTGGATCAATCGCTATGACGCAGCGGCACGCTACATCTTCCACGATTCCTTTGCCATGACCTTCCAGCTCATCACCGCGGCGGCATTTGTCTGGCGCACGCGCGATCGTGATGAGCTGTACGCCAATATTCTGGCCGCCGTTGGCTCGGCACTGATGGCTGGCAGTGTCAGTGTCCGATTGCTGATGGCGCTGGGCAACAGTGATCAGGTTTCAGGTGGTACAGGGTCGACAGTGACACAATGGTATCTGTTCACCGGCACCAATTTTTATGTGATGTGGATGTTTGGTATCAGTGTCGCATGTTATTTCCGCTCCCGGCAGCAGGTGATGCAACTGGCGCGGGAGGACTCATTGACCGGCCTGCCCAATCGCCGCTGTATCGATGAACGACTGTTGCAGACGCTGGCCGAATGCAAACGCAGCAAGGAGGCTTTTGCCGTCCTCATGGCAGACATTAATGACTTCAAGCTGGTCAATGACCGTTTCGGACACAGCGCCGGCGACAGGCTGCTGCATGGCATTGCTGAGCGCCTGCGCGATGCTGTGCGCGAAGCTGACTTCGCCGGTCGCCTGGGCGGTGACGAGTTCCTCGTCATTGCCCGGCATGTTGACTCCACGGAAGCGCTTGAACAGGTCGTCAGCAGGCTGCGCACAAGCCTGGAAGGGCCACTGGATATTCCCGGCGGCAGCTTCAATGTCAGGGTCAGTATCGGGGCCGTCATCAGTCCCGGCGGCGGTGACACTGCCGACCGGTTATTGGGGGCCGCCGACGCAGAAATGTATCGCGACAAGGCGCGCATCAGAGCGATGAAATAAACCCCAAGCCACTGGATTTCTTTCATCGCTATCGTTATGCTGCGCCGCATTATCATCCGGGATTTTCCGGGGGAGCGCGCGGTCCTGTCTGGAGTGCCACTATGACGATTGTTTTGTTTGTTGCAGGTCTTGTATTTCTGATTTTCGGCGCCGAATTCCTGGTGCGCGGCGCCAGCCGCCTCGCCGCTGCCGTTGGTATCTCCCCGCTTGTGGTCGGACTGACCGTCGTGGCTTTTGGTACCAGCGCCCCTGAGCTTGCTGTCAGCGTAAAATCGGCGCTCTCGGACCAGGCCGGCATTGCAGTCGGCAATGTGGTGGGCAGCAATATTTTCAACGTGCTTTTCATTCTCGGCGTGTCGGCCCTCATCGTGCCACTGGTCGTTTCCAGCCAACTGATCAGACTGGACGTCCCCATTATGCTGGCCCTGTCAGTGCTGGTGCTTTTGCTCGCGCTTGACGGGGACTTCAACCGTGTTGACGGCATCAGCCTGTTCACCGGACTGCTGATATATATCGGCGCGCTTATTTACATGAGTCGCAAGGAAACAGCCGCCGTAAAAAAGGAGTTTGCTCAGGAATACGCCAGTATCCCGACAACCAAACCCAACTTCATCAAGGATGTGCTGCTGATCATCGTAGGCCTGGCGCTGCTGGTGACAGGCTCGCGCTGGTTTGTCGACAGCGCGGTAACCTTTGCGCAGTACCTGGGCGTAAGTGACGTGATCGTCGGTTTGACCATTGTTGCTGCCGGCACCTCCATGCCTGAAGTGGTGACGTCGATTATTGCTGCGCTTCGTGGTGAACGCGACATCGCCGTTGGTAACGTGGTGGGCAGCAATATCTTCAACATCATGGGCGTGCTGGGTGTCGCCAGCATCATCGCGCCAAGCGGTATCGCCATATCACCCGAATTCGTGCGTTTCGACATCCCGGTGATGATTCTGGTAGCTTTGGCCTGCGTGCCCATCTTCTTTACCGGCGGTGTTATCAGTCGGCAGGAAGGTTTTGTGTTATTGGCCTATTACGTGGCCTACACCGCTTATCTGATCATGATATCCACCAACAGCGCGGCGCTGTCCTGGTTCGGCCCGCTGGTATTGTTTGTCGCCATTCCCCTGACATTCATTACCATGCTGGTGTTGGCGGTGCGGGAAGCCCGGCGCAGAAAGAACGGCAACACTTAGCATCCCCCTGAGCATCTTGCCAGGCGATTCCCGTTCCATAAAATGCGTCACAAAATATTTCATATCGCCTGTCTCCCGCTGCTTGCGAAGCAGGCGTATGTCGAAGATATGCAGTCACATCACCCTAAAGCGCCTGTGCTAGACTACGCTGCATGGTATCGTAGCCGCGTCGACGCGCGCTATGGAGGTGGCGACGGCAAAGTCAGTCGCTGTCCCTGTCAGGCGAAGGCAACCAACATGCCCGCCGAACACAAAGCCAAGGCAACAGGAAGGGTCTATCGTGAAAACAATCGGCATGCTCGGTGGTATGAGCTGGGAATCAACACAGAGTTACTACCGGGCCATCAATGAAGGCGTCAAGGCGAAACTGGGCGGGCTGCATTCAGCCAAAATAGCACTGTACAGTGTCGATTTCGCCGACATAGAAACCCTGCAGCATCAGGGTGAGTGGGACAGGACGGCTGACATTCTCGCCGACGCCGCGCTGTCAGTGCAAAAAGCAGGTGCCGATTTTTTGCTGATCTGCACCAACACCATGCACAAGGTCGCGCCACAGATTCAGCACAAACTCGACATCCCCATTCTGCATATAGCCGATGCGACGGCCCGTGTTCTGCTGGCCGACGGCATCAGCCGGGTTGGACTGCTGGGGACAAAGTTCACCATGGAGCAGGATTTCTACAAAGCGCGGCTGCAAGCGCAGGGAATCGACGTGCTGGTGCCGGATGATAACGAGCGGGCGGTTATTCACGATGTAATCTATACTGAGCTGTGCCTCGGAGTTATCAGCGCTGCTTCCAAAGCACGTTACCTGGACATCGTTTCCCGGCTCGCTGACAGTGGCGCACAGGCGATTATTCTCGGCTGTACTGAAATCGCACTGCTGATTCAGCAACAGGACACCCAGGTTGCGTTGTACGATACCACTGCGATTCATGCCGGACAGGCCATTGCCCTGGCACTTGACGAAGCGCCGTTGCCCACGCGTCTGGAGGGCAGTTAGCCGGCAAAAAGCTGGCTCGCCAGCAGCAACACAACGGCGTAGCGGGCACCTTTGCCGAGCAACACCAGCACAAAAAACACACTGAATCGCATGCGCAGGACGCCGGCGACAAAGGTCAGCGGGTCACCGATTACCGGCAACCAGGCAAATAACAGACTCCAGTAACCGTAACGCTTGAAATGGCGCTGCGCTCGCTGCAAACTATCGCCGCTGACGGGAAACCAGCGCCGATTTTCAAAGCGCAGAATCTCGCGCCCCAGGTACCAGTTGACGCAAGACCCCAAAGTATTGCCTGCGGTTGCCGACAACCAGAGCATGGCTGGACTAAGGTCTTGCTGGAACAGCGCCAGTAACAGAACTTCGGACGACGCCGGCAGCAGTGTGGCGGCAACGAACCCGGTGATAAAAAGTAAAAGGTAGGACAAGTGACACTCTTTAAGTTTGGCTACACAGGATTGCTAATACGCTGCGCCGCCGTTGGCGACAGCGGCAGTCATTCGACCGGTTATTACCCATGCCCAGCACTCTGATTGTTGACCTGCGTATCAGCGCTGATGAGTTTCTGCGTCATTACAAAGGCTCCGCGCGCCATGTGTCCTGTCACGCCCGTGACGGGCGACGGGTCCAGTTCCCCACCGCCATACTGCAACGCTTCGTCAGCCATGACGGGATTAACGGCAGTTTCAAGCTGGAGCTTGACGACAACAACAAGCTGATTGCGGTGTCCCAGCTAGGCAAGCTCTGATCAAGCTTTAAGCACACCGCCGGGCCGTGACCCGGCCTAATTGCGAAAGCTGTCGTCTTTGGCATCCAGCGTGCGTAACAAGCCCGGCCACAATAGCGGCGCAACCTTGGGCAAGGTCTCAGACTGCTTGCGCGTGGTTTCTATCGCCTGTTGCGACGGGTAGCACAACTCTCCGCCGGCCTGGGCACGGATCTGCTTCTCGCAGGCATTTTCCAGAAAGTACATCAGCGTAAACGCTTCGGGTACAGTCTTGCCCACGGTCAAGGTACCGTGATTGCGCAGAATCATGATGTCTTTGTCACCCAGGTCCTGCACGATGCGTTCCCGCTCTTCCAGGTTCAGTGCCACACCTTCGTAATCATGGTAGGCAATGCGCGGGTGCACCAGCATGGCAGTCTGCGTGATGGGCAGCAGGCCGTCTTTTTGCGCCGACACTGCAGTGCCCGCGTGATTGTGCAAATGCATGACACTGCCGGCATCATCGCGTGCCATGTGAATTGCGCTGTGTATGGTAAAACCGGCCGGGTTCACCTTGTAGCCATTATCCGAGATAATCTCACCCTGCTGATCTACCTTCACCAGCGATGAGGCGGTAATTTCATGAAACATCATACCGTAGGGGTTGATCAGAAAATGGTGATCCCCTCCGGGAACCCGCGCGGACAGATGCGTAAAGATAAGATCGTCCCAACCAAAATGCGCCACCAGACGATAGGCTGCTGCCAGCTCGACACGTACCTGCCATTCTTCGTCGCTGATGTGTGAAGGGCGCGAATTGAACACGTCTTTGGCGTTAGCACTCATGGTTTTCTCCAGATCAATTACCAGGTTGGTCGTGATTGTTGCGTGTTGTGCACGTTGTTTCCAGCACTTTTTCGCTAATTGTGTTTACTCAAACTTCACACGATGTCCGGCGTGTCATCCGGCACCGGCAACTCCAGTGTCTCCTTGATCTCTTCCATGACAATATAACTTTTCGATTCCCGTACACCAGGCAGCTTCAGCAAAATATCGCCGAGCAATTTCCGGTAGGACGCCATCTCTGAAATTCTGGCTTTGACCAGGTAGTCAAAATCACCGGACACCAGATGACATTCCATCACATGAGGCAATTTGATCGCCGCCTTGCGGAAGTCATCAAAGATGCTGGCCGATTTTGATGTCAGGCTGATCTCGACAAACACCAGCAGATTGGCCTGCAATTTCTGCGGATTCAGGCGTGCACCGTAACTGATAATGAATTTTTCCCGCTCCAGGCGTTTAACTCTTTCCATGCAAGGCGTCGTCGACAACCCCACCCGTTCGCCCAGATCAACATAGGAAATACGCCCCTCGCGCTGGAGGATGCGCAGGATCTGGCGATCTATCCTGTCCAGTTCGCGGCTGGATGCCCTGCGTGTTTTCATGATTTATTCCCGTCATAGCCATCAATTTCAGAACTATTCACTAGCAAACATCATTGAAACAGAAAATACACGCAGCCCGGACATCTTACAATAGTCACTTCGTCCTTCCATTAACTGAATAGGCAAAGGACAGGAGACAGCATGTTTAACGCGAGACCCGAGCGCAACACCACAACTGACCACAGCATCATTCTGGGCGGCGGCGTCATTGGCATCACCAGTGCCTGGTATCTGGCCAGAGCGGGCCATCAGGTCACCGTGATTGATCGCCAGCACGGTCCGGCACAGGAAACCAGTTTTGCCAATGCGGGCATGATATCGCCCGGTTACTCGGCTCCCTGGGCAGCGCCGGGCGTGCCATTAAAGGCCATCAAATGGTTACTGTCCAAACATGCGCCGCTGGCCATCCGTCCGACGGCTGATCTGCAACAGTATCGCTGGATGCTGCAGATGCTGCGCAACTGCACATCTGCGCGTTATACCGTCAACAAGGAGCGCATGATGCGCCTGGCCGACCATAGTCGCCAGTGCCTGATTGACCTGCGCATGGAAACCGGCATCGAGTATGAACAACGCCAACGCGGCACTCTGCAGCTGTTCCGGACCCAAAAGCAGTTGGACGCGGCGGCGCAGGATATTGCTGTGTTACAACAGCTGGGTGTGCCTTTTGAACTGCTGGACAAAGCCGGCTGCGTTCGCGCCGAACCAGGCCTGGCCAGCAGCCAGGAAAAATTTGTCGGCGGCCTGCGCCTGCCGCTGGACGAGACCGGTGACTGCCAGCTGTTTACCACCGAACTGGAAGCTCGCTGCCGTGCACTGGGCGTGCAGTTCCGATACGGCTGCGACATCAGCGCACTGAACAGCGATGGTCAGCACATTACCGGCGTCAGCGTTACCAACAATGATGGTGCCAGCGAAACCCTGAGCGCAGACAACTACGTGCTGGCGCTGGGCAGTTACTCGCCTTCCCTGCTGCGCCCGCTGGGCATTGATTTGCCGGTATACCCGGTTAAGGGTTATTCAATGACCATTCCCGTCAGCAACGAGCACAACGCGCCGGTCTCAACCATCATGGACGAGACCTATAAAGTGGCCATCACCCGCTTTGACAACCGTATCCGCGTGGGCGGCACCGCTGAGCTGGCCGGGCATGACCTGCGTCTGCGTAACAAGCCCCTGGCGACACTGCGCATGGTGGTGAATGATCTGTTCCCGGGTGGCGGAGACAACAGTGATGCCCGTTACTGGGCGGGTCTGCGGCCAATGACACCGGACGGTACCCCCGTGGTCGGTGCAACAGCTCTCAGCAATCTGTTTCTGAATACGGGCCATGGCACCCTGGGTTGGACCATGTCCTGCGGCTCGGCTCAGTTGCTGGCAGATATTGTCGACAAGCGCCACCCGGCGATTGATACCGAGGGCCTGGATATCGGTCGTTACCAGCGACAGCCAGGAGGCCAGCGGGAATCGCGCACGGGTGTGCGTGCCGGCAAAGGCAAGCCAGCATACCCATAACCGACGGTGACCTGGTGTTTACCCGTCGTAATTGCACCTCGCTATTGAATTCGGGGCTCTTAATGCGTCATCCTGAGTGTAATCAGGAGGGTATGTATGGATACACAAGATTCGATAGTCAAAGTCGTAGACATCCAGGCTCCGGTGTCCCGGGTATGGCAGGCACTGACCGATTACCGGCAGTTCGGCGAGTGGTTCTGTGTGGATCTGAACGAACCATTTTCCCCGGGTTCGCGCTCCACCGGTCTGACCACTTATCCCGGCTACGAGGGGCACCCGTGGCTGGCCGAGATTGAAAGCATGGAGCCGCAAACCCTGTTTTCCTTCCGCTGGAACCACGAGGATGCTGAAAACAGCCTGCCATTGGAGCAGCAACCCACCACAAAAGTGGAATTCCGCCTGGAAGATCTGGGTGAAGCCACCCGGCTGACCATCAGTGAAACCGGCTTTAGCGCTTTGCCCGAAAGCCAACGCGCTGAAGCCATTCGCCTTAATACCCAGGGCTGGGATATCCAGGCACAGCAAATTACCGACTATGTCGTGACCAGGCGAGGCTGACTTTTCATCGCACGACACAGCTGCAACGCCTGCCTCACACTGCGCTGAGGATCAAATTCCATTCAGCGTCACTGACCGGCATCACCGACAGGCGGCTGCCTTTCTTGACCAGTGCCAGGTCTTGCAGGCCCGGCAAGGACTTCAATTCGTCCAGTGGCAGCAGGCGCGGCAGTTTGTTTACAAACACCATGTCCACAGCCTGCCAGCGTGGTTTGTCGACCGGGCTTTTGGCGTCAAGATATGGTGATTTTTCATCAAACTGGGACGGGTCGGGATACGCCGCGCGCACGACCTTCACAATGCCGGCAATGCCGATATGCCGGCAACTGGAATGATAGATAAATACCTCATCCCCAACCGCCATATCACGAAGAAAATTACGCGCCTGATAATTACGCACCCCTTCCCAGACCACGGCTTTATCGATACGCCCGGCAAAGTCATCGATGCTGCATTCATCGGGTTCGGTTTTTGCCAGCCACTTCGCCATTGCCTGTTGTCCTTTTGCCGTGCCTGTCTGTCGTCTAGTTAGTGATAACCGTGCGCAGCATTTGCAGCGCCAGCAAAATCACCAGCGCAGCAAACAGCTTTTTCAGCGTCGCCACTGGCAGTCTGTGCGCCAGTCCGGCGCCCAGTGGTGCCGTCAGGAAACTCGCCACAGCCATTGCCGCTACCGCCGGCCAGTAAACAAACCCCAGCGTATACGTCGGCAGGCTGGCCAGACCCCAGCCATTCAGCACATAACCCATCGACCCCGCCAGCGCGATGGGCAAACCCACCGCAGCTGAGGTGCCAATCGCAGTCTGCAGGCGCACATTACACCACACCAGAAACGGCACCGTCATGGTACCGCCACCTATCGCAACCAGTGCCGACACACCACCGATGCCGCCACCAACCGTTGCCAAACCCGCGGGGCCGGGCAGCTCGCGTGCCGGGTCGGGCTTGCGGTTCAGGACCATCTGCGCCGCAACGTAGGTCATGAACAGACAGAAGAAAATTGCCAGCGGCTGCGGAGATAACCAGGCGGCGACAAAGGTTGCAGCGAACGTACCCACCACAATACCGGGCGCGAGCCCACGCACAGCCGGCCACAAGACGGCACCGTGGCTATGGTGCGCCCGCATGCTGGCAATTGATGTGGGAACAATGGCCGCCATGGAGGTACCCAGTGCCAGATGCACAACGTACTCCGGGGCAAACCCCTGCGCCACGAACATTACGGTCAGCACTGGCACCATAACGGCACCGCCGCCAATGCCGAACAAACCGGCAAGAAAACCGGTCATAACACCCAACAACAGGTAACTGACTATCCAGATTATCACGGGGTCACCTCACTTGTACTTTTGACTCACGATCGGCAATAGCTGACTGCCAGACTGTGGCGGCGTCAACATCGCATACCTTGCGGCCCATGTCGAACACACGCGCGCAACTGTCACTAATCTGTCGCTTCGAGGCATTAGCATAAGGGAAAATTAATCAGCCTTCCGATCTGGGTGTCACTTTATGTCCTCTCCACGATTTCCGTTTAGTCGCCGTCGCTTTCTGACAGTCTCTGCCACCATGCTGGGAGCGCTGTCGGTTCGTGGCTTGCCCATCCACGCTGCGGCTGCTGCTCACTTTACCCACGGCGTCGCCAGTGGTGATCCGTTGCAGGATCGCGTCATTCTCTGGACCCGTGTGCTGCCTGGCAGCGGGCGTGCAGAAACGGTCAATGTGCAGTGGCAAGTGGCCAGCGACCAACGCTTTGACAATCTGATTGCCACCGGTGACTCGCAGACGGGTCCGGACAGGGATTTTACCGTCAAGGTTGATGCGACCGGGCTCGAGGCCGGGCTGTCCTACTTCTACCGTTTTATTGTCGACGGTGTCACCAGCCCGGTGGGACGCACTCGTACACTCCCCCCGGCAGGCGTGGCCCAGGCCCGCCTGGCCGTAGTCTCCTGTTCCAACTATCCGCAAGGCTACTTCAACGTATATCGCGAAGTGGCGGCCCGCGATTGCGATGCGGTTCTGCACCTGGGCGACTATATCTACGAGTATGCCGAAGGCGGCTATGCCAGCGCCGAGATGCTGGATAAAGGCCGCAATGTGCAACCCGAACACGAAATCGTATCACTGGAAGACTATCGCATGCGCTATGGCCTTTACCGATCCGATGCGGACCTGCAGGCCGTCCACCAGGCGCACGCGTTCATCTGCGTCTGGGACGATCATGAGATCACCAACAACACGTTCAAAACCGGCGCACAGAATCACAACCCGGACCGGGGTGAAGGCGCCTTCGACGACCGACGAAACGCTGCCATCCAGGCTTTCTACGAATGGCTACCCATCCGTGAGCAAAGCAGCATTGCTGACGGCATCATTTATCGCAGCTTTGATATCGGCGATCTTGCCACCCTGATCATGCTGGACACCCGCCTGGTCGCCCGGGACGAGCAACTGACCCACGAGATGAACATTGACACCTTGCGCCGCGGCTTGGCAGATCCGGTGCGCACGATGCTCGGCACAGCGCAGCAGTCATTTCTGGAGAGTGAATTGCGTCGTTCCAGCGCCGCCGGCATTCCCTGGCAAGTGATCGGTCAGCAGGTCATCATGGGACGCAAGGAGATCCCACTGGTAGCCGATGAAGCATTTGCCGGCGAAGTGCCGGACCGCTACCGTATGCTGCGTGAACGCGGGCAGATGGGGTTGCCGCTGAACCTGGACGCCTGGGATGGATACCCGGCTGATCGCGAGCGCGTACTGGATCTGTTTCGCCGGCACGCCAGCAATGCCGTGGTGTTGGCTGGCGATACCCATAGCTCCTGGGCCTTTGACTTACACGATGATGACGGCGATGCCATTGCAGTCGAATTTGGCACGCCCAGTGTCAGCTCACCGGGATTTGAAAATTTCATGCCGCTTCCCGAAGCCGAACTGGTTGCCGCCTTTATGCGCAACAGTCCGGAAATGCGCTACATGCGCGCACTGGGCAGAGGCTGGGTAGAGCTGGACATTACCCGCGAACAGGTTGCTGCGCAGTTTCTGTATGTCTCAACAGTGCTGGAGCAGGACTATCAGGTGGAAGAAACTGAAGCATTGGTCAGCTTTGCCGGCGAACACGTTATTAGATAAAACAAAGGCGCCGCGAGGTCGGCGCCTCCACTTTTTTACATCGAGCGCCGGTATTGGCCACCGGTCTCGAAGAAGGCCTGGGTGATCTGACCAAGAGAGCACACCTGCACCGCGTCCATCAGCACTTCAAATACATTTTCATTGTTTGTCGCGGCACTCTTCAATCGCTGCAGGGCCTGTTCCGATTCGCTTTTGTGACGCTGCTGAAACTCGCGCAAGCGACGAATCTGCCCCTGCTTTTCCTCATCAGTCGAACGCGCCAGCTCGACGGTGAACTCCGCCTCGTCATCCTGAGCGCCGGGGTTCAGGTAGGTGTTCACGCCCACGATCGGCAAAGAGCCGTCGTGTTTTTTGTGTTCATAATGCATGGACTCATCCTGAATCCGGCCGCGCTGGTAGCCGGTTTCCATCGCGCCCAGAACCCCGCCGCGCTCCGCAATACGCTCAAACTCCTGCATCACCGCCTCTTCCACCAGATCAGTCAGTTCATCAATGATGAAGGCGCCCTGATTGGGATTCTCGTTACGTGCCAGTCCCCACTCTTTATTGATAATTAACTGAATCGCCACCGCTCTGCGCACTGACTCCCCGGTCGGCGTGGTCACCGCTTCATCGTAGGCATTGGTATGCAGGCTGTTGCAGTTATCGTACACCGCAATCAGGGCTTGCAACGTGGTGCGAATATCATTGAATGACATTTCCTGCGCATGCAGCGAGCGACCGGACGTCTGAATATGATATTTGAGCTTCTGACTGCGGTCGTTGGCACCATATTTCTCCCGCATGGTGGTGGCCCAGATGCGGCGCGCGACCCGGCCCAGCACGGTGTATTCCGCGTCCATGCCATTAGAGAAAAAGAAAGACAGGTTGGGCGCAAAATCATCAATGTTCATGCCCCGCGCCAGCCACGCTTCCACAAAGGTAAAACCATTGGACAGGGTGAATGCCAATTGCGAAATCGGATTGGCACCTGCTTCGGCAATGTGATAACCGGAAATGGACACCGAATAGAAATTGCGCACTTTGTGATCAATGAAGTATTCCTGAATATCACCCATCAGCTTCAGACTGAACTCGGTTGAGAATATACAGGTATTCTGACCCTGATCTTCTTTCAGGATATCGGCCTGCACGGTTCCGCGCACCGAGGCCAGCGTGTTCGCTTTAACCTGTGCCGCTTCATCAGCGTCTGGTTCGCGGCCGTGTTCGCTGCGAAATTTTTCCGTTTGCTGGGCAATGGCGGCATTCAGAAACATGGCCAGTATCGTGGGCGCCGGGCCATTGATGGTCATGGACACGGACGTTGTCGGATGGCACAGATCAAAACCATCGTACAGCGCCTTCATGTCGTCCAGCGTGGCGATGGAAACGCCGGAGTTACCGACCTTGCCATAGATGTCCGGACGCTCGTCGGGATCAAAACCATACAAGGTTACTGAATCAAATGCGGTGGACAAACGCTTGGCGTCGGCATGCTCGGACAGGGATTTGAAACGTCGGTTGGTGCGAAAGGCATCACCTTCGCCGGCGAACATGCGCGTCGGGTCTTCGCCTTCGCGCTTGACCGCGAATACACCCGCTGTGTAAGGAAAGCGGCCGGGGACGTTCTCCAGCGCCAGCCAGCGCAGAATGTCACCGTGGTCGCTGTAGCGTGGCAGGGACACTTTGGCAATGCGTGTGCCCGACATTGTCGTCCAGGTCAGCGCATTGCGCTGGACCTTGCCGCGAATATCGGTGACCAGCTCATCGGCGGCATATTCACACTGCAAGGCAGGCCAGCTCTCCAACAGGGCGGCACTGGTGCCGTGCAATAACTGTTTGCGCTGCCTGATCAGACCATCCAGGTTCTCCGTGAGGATGTCAGCTGCCGCACCAGCGCCGGCCATTTTTTGTGTCGCCGCCAGTTGTTGCAGTTCACGGGCAACCACTGCCTGCTGCTCCACCCGACTCCGGTAGTCACGCACAGTATCGGCTATTTCCGCCAGATAACGTTGGCGCTGGGGCGGGATGATCACCGACTGTTGCGTAGAGGTGCGGGTTTTGGCTGGCGCCAGCCGGGACTCAAATGCCGGCAACCCGTACTGGGACAGCACCGGCACCAGTGCCTGATAAAGCGCGGTCACACCGTCGTCGTTAAAACGCGCCGCAATCGTGCCAAACACCGGCATCTGCTCCACCGTTCTGTCAAACGCAACCCGGTTACGCTGCACCTGTTTACTGACATCGCGCAAGGCATCCTCACCGCCCTTGCGATCAAACTTGTTAATCGCGATGACATCGGCATAATCCAGCATATCAATTTTTTCCAGCTGACTGGCAGCGCCGAATTCGGGCGTCATCACGTACAGCGAACTGTTCACATACGGCACGATGCCCGCATCGCCCTGACCAATACCCGGGGTTTCAACAATCACCAGATCAAACCCGGCAATTTTGACACTGCTGATGATGTCGCGCAGATAGGTCGGCACTTCTGTTTCTGAACGTCGGGTTGCAATTGAACGCATATACACCGAAGGGTGATAGATCGCATTCATACGCACCCGGTCACCGAGCAGCGCGCCGCCGGTGCGACGCCGTGTCGGGTCAATTGCCAGCACCGCGATGCGCAACGCATCGCCGCTGTCCTGACGCAGGCGCAGGATCAGTTCGTCGGTCAGCGAGGATTTGCCAGCACCTCCGGTGCCGGTAATGCCGAGCACGGGAATATTGTCTGCTGTTTCGGCAGCTTTCTGCAGCTGCGCGCTTTGCGCGGCGTCCAGCGCATCTACTTCCAGCGCACTGATTACCCGCGACAGCGCCAGCCGGTCGCCGGCCTGCATGGCTTCAATGTCCAGTGGCGGCGCGGCCTGGCGTTCAACTGTCACCCTGTGCATGATGTCATCTATCATGCCCTGCAAGCCCATTGTCTGACCATCTTCCGGCGAATAGATACGACTCACGCCATAGGCATGCAACTCCTTAATTTCACTTGGAATAATGACGCCGCCGCCGCCACCAAAAACCTGTATGTGACCCGCGCCCCGCTCACGCAGCATGTCCACCATGTATTTGAAGTATTCAATGTGTCCGCCCTGATATGAGCTGATGGCAATACCCTGCACATCCTCCTGCAACGCCGACTCGACAACTTCCTGCACGGAACGGTTGTGCGCCAGGTGAATTACCTCGGCACCGGAGGCTTGCAGCATCCGGCGCATGATATTGATGGCGGCATCATGGCCGTCAAACAGACTGGCTGCGGTGATAAAGCGGGGAAACTCCGGCGCCGGAGAGGCAGATGGGCGAATATTGACGACTGATGACACGATGCGGCTCCTGTCGGCCCGGGACGAGCCTGCTTGTAATTATGTGCTTACTGCCGGTAGCAGTGTCAGCTGCCAACCATGACGGCAGTTGTCCTGTGAACCAAGGTCATTTATTATATTGACGTTTACGTTAACGTCAATCAAGGAATTTACTTCACCATGCCGGATACTACCCGGGCGCTCAGCGCCAGCTTTTTGCGCAGCAATGCTCTGGATCCACTTGATGACGGCCTGAAAACCTACACCATCTCCCAGTTGGCGAAAGAATTCGATATCACCACCCGTGCCATCCGGTTTTACGAAAGCGAGGGTTTGCTCACGCCAGAGCGCGAAGGCCGCAACCGGTTGTACAGCCAGCGCGACCATACCCGGCTCAAACTCATCCTGCGCGGCAAACGGCTGGGGTTCTCGCTGGATGAAATTGGCGAAATGTTTGATCTGTATGATTCCGCAACCGGCGAACTGGCGCAGCTGCGTCATGTGCTGGACAAAATTGGCGAGCGCAAACAGATACTCAAACAGCAACTGGAAGACATACAGTTGAGCCTGCATGAGATTAAGGAATTTGAAGCTCAGTGCAAGCATCGTCTGACCCAGATGCGCAATAATCATTAACACCCGTTATTTCAAGGATTTTCCATGAGCAAAGATTCAGTTGTCATCCTCGGCGGTGCCCGCACGCCTATTGGCGGTTTTCAGGGCCTGTTTTCATCGGTCACCGCCCCGGCACTGGGCGTCGCTGCTGCCAGTGCAGCGCTGAAGCGCGCAGGCCTCGATCCGGCAACGCACGACACCGCCGTTGATGATGTCCTGATGGGCTGCGTGCTGCCCGCCGGGCTGGGGCAGGCCCCCGCCCGCCAGGTGGCACTGGGCGCAGGCCTGGCCGTGACAACGCCGTGCACCACCGTCAACAAGATGTGTGGCTCGGGCATGAAAACGGTGATGATGGGTATGGATCAGATTCTGGCAGGCCACGCCGACACGGTGCTCGCCGGCGGTATTGAAAACATGACGCAGGCGCCTTATCTGATTCCCAAGGGCCGCAGCGGTTTGCGCCTGGGCCATGGCGAACTGAAAGACCACATGTTCCTGGACGGCCTGGAAGATGCCTACACCGGCCGCCTGATGGGCAGCTTCGCGCAGGAAACCGCCGACAAACACGGCCTGACCCGGGAAGACATGGACAACTACGCCATAGAGTCGCTGAAACGCGCGCAAACCGCCATCAACGAAGGCTCGTTCGACAATGAGTCCGTTAGCATCGATGTTAAAGTTGGTCGCACCGACACCACGGTGAGTCACGATGAACAGCCGGGTAAAGCCAACCCGGACAAGATTCCAACCCTGCGCCCGGCGTTTTCTGCTGATGGCACGATCACCGCTGCCAATTCTTCATCCATATCGGATGGTGCGGCTGCCGTGGTTTTGATGCGCGAAAGCGTTGCTCAGGAAAAAGGCCTGAAGCCCATGGCGCGCGTGCTGGCCCAGGCCAGCCACGCCCGCCATCCCAGTGAATTCACCGTGGCACCGATCGGCGCCATTGAAAAAGTATTGGCAAAAACCGGCTGGTCAGTAAACGATGTTGACCTGTTCGAGATCAACGAAGCCTTTGCCATGGTGCCCATGCTGGCGATGCGCGAGCTGGGCCTGGATCACAGCAAGGTCAACATCCATGGCGGAGCCTGTGCGCTGGGGCACCCGGTGGGCGCCTCTGGCACCCGCATTATCGTGACGTTGATGTACGCCCTGAAAAAGCTGGGCAAGACTCGCGGCATCGCCAGTCTGTGTATTGGCGGAGGTGAGGCAGTGGCGGTAGCGATAGAGATGCTGTAGGAATCTGCCGGGGCGCTACGCGGCAATCCACATGGCGGCCCGGCAACTGGCCCTAATATTTATCGAATGGTGATAACGCCGCCCTGTACACGCACGGGCACGCCCGCGCTGATACCGGTCGCATCAGGGACATTGATAACCTGTTGACCGCCCGTTTCCATATCGATGACCACTTCATAATACGTCGATGACCCGCGGTTCCGCTCAATCGTGTTGCCCAGAAATGCACCACCAACGGCGCCTGCGGCAGTTGCAATATCCTGCCCCGAGCCACCACCGACCTGATTGCCGGCCACGCCACCAACAATGGCACCGATGACCGCACCTGCGCCGCTGGAGTCACCCTGCTGTGTGATCGGATTGACGGCGCGAATCACGCCACATGAAGTGCAGACCGGCTCCGGCTGCGATGAATTATCCGCACCGTTAACAGCATTTGCCGTTTCCTGCGGCGAGCAGGCACCCAGAATGAAAAGCGCCAGCACGGCAGAGAGAGAGAGTTTGAGTATACGCATATTGTCAATTTCCATGTTTAGAATATGATGCTTTTTAAATGTTTGCAGACTGGTTGGTCCAACCATATCTGCTCTGTGCAGTAACGAACACAGCATCTGAAGACGCTGTCCGGTCACCTGGAAGCACCATCGTGCGCCAGACGTCACTGTCACTGATGGGAATCGTGGAACACTCTACCACGTCAACCATCATAAGGTTTCAATGTTTTCGGCCAGCAATCGGTTACCGTTCTGCGCCAGTGCCGCAGCACGGCAGTCGTGTCTTTGAATAAAGACATGACTGACCTCTCACTGTCACGCTGTCAATCGGTAGCAAAGCAGTAGAAATAACCATTACCACCACTGCCCTGCAAATCCTGCAGACTGCAGCCACGTGAACCATGGGCGCTGTTCCACGATGTCGGATCGGCGCCGCCACCCTGGCGATCATGGTGCCCTACCTGGGCACTGCCTTCCGTGTTGCTGGTCCAGTTACTGCAGGTGTGATCGGCGTCGTCGGTGAAAGCGGTGCCGTCGGCATTGGTGCCGGTCAGAATGTCATGCTGGTTGGGACTGTCTCCCCGACCGTTAACCATTTCTCCGGATTCGGTCAGCGAATTTTCCTTGTTCAGTTCATTGCTGTCACTGTGCAGGTCGGCTACGTTGGCAGCCACCTGCACACCGTTGGCGTTGAACCACGGCCCGGTACCGATGCGGTCACGTGCATTGACTGCCGGCATGCCATTGCGCGCCTGCGTACTCAGATACGCGGCCCAGGTTTTGCCGGTTACGCCAGCGGCCTGCGCCAGTATCGCGCAGTGCATGTCTGCGCCAGCCAGACCACCCAGATTGGCACCGTTACCGGTCCCGGCACTGGTGATAAAAAAGCTCAGACTGTTGTCCTGTGCCATGCTGGCACCCGATATACCCAGCGCCAGTGTTGTCAACGCTACTGAAATTGCCTTTTTCATGATGCCTCTCCTCGGTGATTTGTTATTCTGGGGTGATGCGCACATTGTTACGTCGATTGGTACTTTGGTTGGTACTTTAATTGGTACTACGATTGTTACTTCGGTTGCCTGGCGACCCGCAGATAGGGTTTCAGCGTATTCCAGCCGTCAGGGAATTTCTTTTGCGCTTCTTCGTCGCTGACCGACGGCGGAATGATGATATCTTCGCCATTTTTCCAGTTAACCGGGGTAGCCACCGTGTGTTTTGCGGTCAATTGGATGGAGTCCAGCAATCGCAGGATCTCGTCAAAGTTGCGACCACTGGTCATGGGGTAGACCAGAAAGGCTTTGATTTTTTTGTCCGGGCCGATAATAAACACCGAACGCACCGTGGCATTGTCGGCGGCTGAGCGCCCGTCGGCACTCCCCGGCTCCGCCTCAGGCAGCATGTCATACAGTTTGGCGACATTCAGATCGGTGTCACCAATCATCGGAAAATTGGGCGCGGTGCCCTGGGTTTCTTCGATATCTTTCGCCCATCCGGTGTGGTTTTCTACCGGATCGACAGACAAACCGATAACCTTGGTGTTGCGTTTATCAAACTCCGGTTTCAGCTTGGCGGCGTACCCCAGCTCAGTGGTGCACACCGGCGTATAGTCTTTGGGGTGGGAGAACAGGATGGCCCAACTGTCACCGATCCAGTCGTGAAAGCGGATCTCGCCGTCAGTGGTTTTGGCTGTGAAGTCCGGCGCAATGCTGCCAATTCGAATGGTCATAGGATTCTCCTGATTCGTATTTCATCAGCACACAGAATACTACTGTCTGCGGGTAATATGCGAATGCTGACGCACAGGAAAGCAGCAAAATCAGGCTTTTCGCCCGATCTGTCGCAAGGCAGACCGGGCCGAGAGGTTTTGCTAACGGATAATGGTTCAGAGCCGGGAAACCGCCAGTTCCACGCGGCTGGCGGCGCCGTAGATCACGGACGGCTCGGTATGCAGGCGCTGGGGTGGCTGCAGGCCAGTCCAGGCCGGGCGCACCAGATCGAGCTGCTCACGAATCGCTGATACTGTCGAGGCATCATCCGTCATGGTTTCCACCCGCGCCAGCAGATCGTAGGCAATGCGGATAAAGCCCAGGGCATCCTGATACTCATGGGCATTCTCCAGCGCCAGATCATCGCCAACAGCGATGTCATATTCGGCTGCAGCCGTGCTGAGCAGATCGACAATCACGTTACCCAGCAGGCGCGCATGCTGATCCGGTACTGCCTGTTCGGCAGCGGTAATGCCCTGCAGCAAGGCCTCATAGGCAGTTTCGACCTCGGCCAGCGGCTGGCCATTTTCCACTGCCACGGCCAGAGCCGCTAACTGATCAGCAAAACCGGGGGCACCACGCGCCTCCAGTGCGGGCTGCAACGCCGCGTAAATTTCACTTTCCGGGTGTTTCATGTGCGTCGCCGAAGCCTCTTCGTCGCCTTCACGATACAGGTTGACACCAACATTGAGATGTCCGCGAATGAACGCCAGCTGGCCCAGATAAACAGCGTCACTGGCAACGGAATCAGCACTGCTGGCACCTTCACCACCTTCGCCGCCCTCGCTGGCCGTCATGGCGTCATGCCCCATGTCCGCCATATCTGACGCATCTTCATTTCCGCACGATGTCATGGTGACGCCAGCAATACAGACGACACCCAGACCCAACCAGAGTTTGTTTTTTGACTCCATGACAGAAGATCCTCGATAACAAAAAAAGGTGAATATTAGTGACGGGCCCGACCATGGCATGATTGCCTTCCGACACACGACACACTAAACTGATGGCAGCTTACATTAATCAATAATCATTCTCAATTGCATTCATTATGATTTTACCTGTCGCTGGCGTTCTGTCCCCGGCCCTGATCACGACCTGTCAGCAACTTGCCAGCGACGACACCCTGTTTGTCGACGGGCGCAGCACTGCCGGGTGGTACGCAAAACAGCACAAGCACAACCTGCAGGCGCGAGCCGCCGAGCCTGTGCAGAAGGCTCTGGAGCAAGTCATGGCTGCCATTACCGGTCATGAATTAATACAGGCAGCTGCACGCCCCAAACGCATTATTCGCATGCTGCTGAGCCGCTACGATGAGGGCATGCACTATGGTCATCATGTTGATGATGCCTTGATCGACGGACACCGGACCGACCTGTCGTTTACCCTGTTTCTCAATGAGCCCGGCGCTTACGACGGTGGCGAGCTGGTGATCGACGAGCCTTCGGCTGAGCGCCCGTTTAAACTGGCCGCCGGCTCCATGCTGCTGTATCCATCCAACACCCTGCACCGGGTCATGCCGGTCACCCGGGGTCAACGGCTGGTGCTGGCAGGCTGGATACGCAGCCTGATCCGGGAGCCGGCGCAGCGCGAACTGTTATTCGATCTGGAGCGAAGCATCGCGCAGCTCCGCAGCGCCGCCGGTCAGGGCGAAGCGTTGGCACTGCTGTTGAAAACGCGCAGCAATCTGCTGCGCATGTGGGCCGAAGACTGAGGACAGCCCTGAGCGGAGGTTGAAACAGCCCTGAGCGGAGCCTGAAAACAGCCCTGAGCGGAGCCTGAAACAGCCCTGAGCGTGGCCAAAAACAGCCCTGAGCGGAGCCAAAAACAGCCCTGAGCGATGCGTTACGTCAGGACACTCATCAGGCCGAATTACGCGCCGCATTGATGTTGCCAAACAGGGTGCGCACCACCATTTTCTCATAGACCGCCAGACGCGCCTGATCATCCTCTTCACGACATTCACGGATACGTATCAGCGCGTACTGCTGGATGGTCAACAGCGGCAACACCACCTGCTCGCGCAAGCGAATACTGAGCCGGCTACGGGCATTATCCTGCAACAGTTCTTCCTGACCAGCCACCTTCAGTACCATCTCCTTGCTAAGCAGATATTCCTGATAGATGTCCTGCCAGAACTCGCCAAAGCGGGGATCTTTTTCCATATACCGGGTTAGTTCGAAATTGGTTTTACTCATGCTCTGCATGCTATTGGAAATCAGGGCCCGGAAGAAACGCGATCGCTGATACAGGTCGAGACAGGCATCCAGACGACCAAATTCTTCCTGTGCCTTGAGTGCCGTGCCCAGCCCGTAAAAACCGGGTACGTTCTGCTTTAACTGACTCCATGAGCCGACAAAGGGTATTGCCCGCAGGTCTTCGAATTTTAATGCACCAGTACCGCCACGTTTGGACGGGCGGCTGCCAATATTGGCCATCGCGTAATACTTGAGCACACTCATCTCTTCCAGATAAGGCATGAACAACTCATGTTGCTTGAATGTCTCGTACTTGGCATAACTGCGCTCAGCCAGGTCCCGGATCAGATTTCGTTGCAAATCATCCAGCTCACGGTCAGCGCGATCGATCAGATTATTCTCCAGGCCGGCCGTCATCAGTTGACCCAGGTTATGGCTGGCTGCCACCTTGATGCCATAGTGCGAGCTGATGGTCTGGCCCTGCACAGTCATCTGAATCTGATTGCTTTCAATGTTCTTGCCGTGGGCGGCATAAAACAGATAGGCATCACCGCCGCCCCGGGCGGGCGGACCACCGCGACCGTCAAAGAACACCACTTCCACGCCGGCATCGCGCGATACCCCTGTGATGGTTTCCTTGGCCGAGTAAATGGCCCAGTTGGCCATCAGGTAGCCACCGTCCTTGGTTCCGTCCGAGAAACCCAGCATCACGGTCTGGCGTTGTCGTCTTTTTTGCAGGTGCGCCTGATACTGCTGATTCTGATACAGACTGGTCATCGACTCGCCGCCATGCTGCAGGTCGTTGACGGTTTCGAACAGCGGCACGATATCCACGCTGATGTCTTCATCACCCCAGCCACACAACCGGAACAGCGCCAGCACGCGGGCCACATCCACCGGACCGCGGCAATTACTGATGATGTAACGGTGGGCGCCACGCTCACCGTTACTCGTCTGGATTTGCCGGATCACCCCGAACGAGTCGATGGTATCGCGCACTACCGGGTCATCAAACTGGCTGGCGACCACCGGTTCCGAAACCCGGCACTGGATCAGCGCGTCAACCTGGGCCTGCTCTGACAGGGCGTCAAAATTATCCGGAAGCACGCCGGGATACTGATCGATAATATTATTGAAAGCACCGGTGATTACCCGGCTGTCCTGACGGATATCAATGCTGGCAAAATGGAAACCGAACAGTGTCAGTTTGCGCCGGAATGAACGCAGCGGCTCCAGGTACATGGACTGAAAGCGATCGATGATCAACGTCTCTGCCTCATCCAGCGCAGCAAAAATGCCGGCCAGCGTAATATCTTCGCGGTCATCTTTTTCAACCAGCTCATCACGAATGCCCTTGTCCAGGCGATCGAGCAGATCGTAGACGCCGTCAAAACTCAGACGTCGTTTAAGTGCGCGCAAATCCTGATGGTAGCACTGCAGAATTGCGCGACGCAGACGGGCAGCAACCCGCAGGGTTGTCTCAGTGGTGACGAACGGGTTGCCATCGCGATCTCCGCCTGGCCAGAAGCCGATACTGATAAGCTCACTGTTGTTGTTCACTGAATCCGGGTAACGGGCAGCCAATGGATCGACGATATCACCAATGGCCGGATACAGAATATTGCCCAGATACCAGGTCAGCAATACGGCCTCGTCATAGGGCGTCGGTTTCTGTTTCTTGAAGAACGGTGTGTTGCCAAGTTGCTGCAACAGGTCACGTACCTCGCCGATCCGCGCACCGCCGATGGCATCACTGAGGTCAGAAATAATGGCCAGCACCTGTCCGGGATAGAACTGCGTCGGGTGGGCCGTGAGCACGACCCGAACGCCAAAATTCTTCAGCAAGTGTGCCAGCTTTTCGGTGCGACCGTCGTCTTCTGCGCGCTCGGTCAGTCTTAACAGCGAGCTTTTGTTTTCGATCTGATGTATGCGGCTGTAAGCGGCATCTTCCAGCGCATCAACCAGGACGACCTGGCGCTCTACGTACTGGATAATTTTGAACAGGAACTGCACCTGTTCATCCTGGGAAAAGTGTGCGCGATGCTTATCGAAAAAATCACCAATGATCTGCCGCGGATCATTGCCATCGGCCAGCCCTCTCTCACAGCTTTCTACCAACAGTGGCAACAAGGTGCCGGTCTGTTCCACGGCATCCAGCGGCAGAGTAAGAAACAAGCTGTTGTAGAGCTGGTAATTGAGCTCCACCAATTCTTCAAAAAGTTTTGCAGTCTGATCAGTCATTCAGCACCTGGTACGGGTGTCGGGTTTCTGGGATACGACGCCATCATTAGCAGCGACGCAACAAATACATAAACAGCGCAGGCGCCAAACAAACCGTAGGCGTCCACTCCGTGATCAATAAAATAACCAAATAGTACGGGCGAAATTGCCGTTGCCAGCACCATGATAGCCATATTCAGGGAACGAATCGCACCCAGTTTACGCGTCCCGTATATTTCAGGCCATAGTGAACCGGTAATGGGCGGACTGCTACCGGCCGACATGCCCAGCAACGCCAGCATGATCAGGGCTGCCATATCGCCGGGCATCAGAGCCGCCACCAGCATGCTGATGAACATCGGCAACAGGAATATACCGACCAGGCGCGGGCCTTTGAAACGGTCGACCAGTACACCTGACACAAGCGAGCTGAGCCAGTGCACGGCACCGTAGACCACAAAGCAGGTCGCCAGCCAACTCAAACTCCAGCCCTTGTCGACGACGAGAAAATTCTGGTGAATAAAGACACCGGTGATCAGGAACGGATTTGCCATCAACCCCGGCAGCGCCAGCCAGAAACGGTAATCGCGCAGCATCTCACGGCGCCCCGCGCCCTTGTTATCCCCGTTCGCTGCGCCCGCGGACGGTTTGCCTGCCGCCGTCGGCGGCTGTGTCATGTGGCTACGGCTCAGCAGCCATAACATAAACGGTATAAGCACCAGCACGGCAGCTACTGCGATAAAGGCAAAACTCGCCTGCCAGCCGATGGCGGCGATCATCGCCACTGCCATCAGGGGCAGCACGATTTCGCCCAGGGGCACGCCTGACATGGCAATGCTGACGGCTTTGCCCCGTTCTGCCACAAAATAGCGCGTCATGGTGGTCATGCCGCCATGGGGCAGCAACGACTGGCCGAACAATCTGAGCAAAAAGAACCCGAGCAGCAATGTCACCAAGCCGTTAGCCTGCGACAGCACCGTCAATGCAACCGCCAGACCCAACGCCACCGCAACAGCGTAGGTACGCAACGTCAGGCGGTCGATCAGGCCGCCCGCCCAAACCACGGTCACCGCCGACGCCAGGGTTGCCAGCGAATAGGCGCCACCATACTCGCCCGCACTCATGCCCAGGGTACGTTGTATATCAGCGCCAAACCAGGCCACAAAAAACGACTGCCCGAAGTTACCCCAGAACACGGCGGTAAAACCAAAACCGAGCAATGCCCAGTGCCGCCGTATGAATGCCAGATATCCTGTCAACTTGGTCTCCCTTTAAACCCGGTCATCAGCGCAACAACTCGTCCAGCGTCAGACCATAACTGGGCGCAAAGGTCTCCAGGAAATATCTGACTTCAGGGCAGTCATCTCGCTCCAGACGCCTGCGGACATCCTCTTCTGCCTTGCGGAATTCGGGATTGCCAGCCTGTACCTCGGCCTTGCATTTGAGATAGGCACAAATGGTATCCGCTGACTTGATCAGGGTGTGATACTCAGGAACGATTTCCGCCTCCACCAGTACCGGCCTGAAATCAGCTTTCAGGTCATCGGGCAACAAGCTCAGCAACTCATGGTCGGCCTGATGCTCAATGGCCTTGTACGCCTTGGTAATTTCCGGAGAGTGGTATTTTATCGGCGACGGCATATCGCCGGTAATGACTTCGCTGCAGTCATGGTACAGCGCCGCCACCACCACGGCATTGACGTCAACCGTACCACCAAAATACCGGTTCCTGGCCAGCGCCAGCACATGAGCAATGGTCGCCACTTCCCAACTGTGCTCCATGACGTTTTCGCTGATCACATTACGCTTCATGCCCCAGCGCTGGAGCCAACGCAATTTGCTGATGTAGGCATAGAAATGACTTCGCACTGGGGCGGGCTGTTTCTTTGTGGACGTCGTATCGGGCATAGTTGGCTCTTTAATAACGCTAAGAGTGACTTGAGCCGGCATTATAACCGTGCGGCCATGTCGATGCGCGTCCAAACTGAATCAAACTGCAAACCCGGCCACGGCAACGTGGCCGGATAACAGCCGGATGTCTGGAGCAGCAACCGGGCTGCTGGTACTATACGGGTGCGTATACAAGATATGAGTCCGCCATGACCCACCAGCGAGCGTAACCCTGAATGAGCAGTAGTCCCGACCTGAAATCAAGTGGCGCAGTAAAGCGCCTGATCAATGGCAGCTATGGCCTGGCCCTGACCTACTGGGTGCTTTACCTGGCGGGCGCCGCGGTATTTTTTATTCTGGGAAGCCTCGCCGTCGCCGACGAGGCCTGGCCAAGGTATATCACACTACTGGGGTTAACGCTGGGATGGACATTTGCCCTGTTGACGGGCATCAAATTCGCTTATCAGGGTGATGACCCGGGCAAGGCACTGGGCCGTATCGCCATGCTGTTTCTGCTGCTTAACCTGACCAATGCTCTGGCGACCCTGAGTTTTATCTGACCGTTGCCATACTGCTTTTATCACTTACCCGATTTACCAGACTTGCCGTTTTGTGCCGCTGAATCATGGATCATGGTCGACGCCGGCATTGCCGAGACCCGGGCCGACGGGGGATACACACGCATGCCGCGCGTGACCGGGAAGAGCTCACCGACATCAACGTGGAAGGCCTTGCATAACTGCTCCAGGGTATCCAGAGTCACATTCTGATCTTCGTTTTCGATACGCATGATAGTCGATTGCGCCACACCCATTTTTCGGGCAAAAACCCGCTGCGGCACGTCGCCTCGTGCTTCCCGGATAAAAACAGCCAATCTTGCGCGCAAGTGAACCATACATGGTTTATACTGCTATTGACGAACCACATGCGGTTCAACCGGGAAAACCTCGGAAACCGACTGTTTACGCCAGCAGGAAGCAAGCAGTACCGTCGGGGGTTGTGGTGTCGGACGATACCGCCACCCCCGATATCTTGCCGGCATCCTTTTCGACCTGCCTCACTGTCCCATCCGGGCCCTGCGATTCTTATCCCTGGTTTGCGCCACCGCACGAGCTGAATTATGCTTGCGATGTTATTTGGCGTGCCTGCCTGGTGCACTTCCAATCAAAAGATCCGCTAAAGGACTTCAACATGTCTCAGACTCCCCCTGTTACACCTCGCCAACCCGGCATTCTTGGCTGGATTGAATACAACGGCAACCGCCTGCCCGATCCGGTGTTCATTTTTCTGTGGCTGATACTTGTTATCGTTGCCATCAGCGTAATCGCTGCGCTGGCCGGTCTGAACGCCGTGCATCCCACCCAGTTTCTGGCCGATGGCAGCCCACTCATAATTGAGGCGGCCAGTCTGTTATCAGCGGACAATATCCAGCGCCTGCTGGTGGAAATGCCAACCACGTTTACCCACTTCCACCCGCTGGGTTATGTGTTGGTGGTGATGTTGGGGGCCGGCGTGGCGGAGCGCAGTGGTTTGTTCGCCGCCGTCATGAGCAGCGCAGTAAAAGCCGCACCCGCCGCCTTGCTGACACCCGTTGTGGCATTGCTGGCGATGGTGGGCAACCTGGCGGCAGATGCCGCTTACGTGGTGCTGATACCGTTGGCAGGGGTGGTGTTTGCGGCCGCCGGGCGACACCCGATTGCCGGTATTGCAGCCGGTTTCGCCGGTGTTTCCGGCGGCTTCTCGGCCAACCTGATTCCGGGCCAGCTCGATGCCCTGCTGTTTGGCATTACCGAGGCGGCCGTGGTGACTCTGGATACCAGCTGGGTGATGAACATTGCCGGCAACTGGTACTTTATTGCCGCGATGACGTGCATTTATCTGCCGGTGATCTGGTATGTCACCGATAACATCATTGAGCCACGTCTGACGCCTATATCCGATGCCAACAAGGGATCGGCCGCGATCACCCAGCGCGACTCCGGAATACTCAGTGATGATGAGCGCAAAGGTATGCGCCGGGCCGGCCTGGCAGCGCTGGTTGTGGTGCTGGCCTGGGTGCTCATGTGTTTTGCACCAGGCACGCCGCTGATCAATGAGGACGCCGGTGCTGCGAGCATGCAGCCATTCTACCAATCACTGGTTGCCGCATTTTTTATTCTGTTCCTGGCCTGTGGCTGGGCCTACGGCAGTGTCACGGGCAGTGTCAGTTCGCACCGCGATGTGGTGCGCATGATGTCCGAGGCAATGGCGGATCTGTCCTATTACCTGGTGCTGGCATTTGCTGCGGCGCATTTTGTTGCCATGTTCAACTGGTCCAATCTGGGCCTGATCTTTGCGATCAATGGCGCTGCCGTTATTCAGGCGACGTCGCTGCCGATGCCGGTTCTGATGGCCCTGATCATTCTGCTGACCGGCATGATCAACCTGTTTATCGGTTCTGCCAGTGCCAAGTGGGCCCTGTTGGCGCCGGTCCTGGTACCCATGCTGATGTTGCTGGGCATCAGCCCGGAAATGGCGACCGCAGCCTACCGTGTCGGTGATGGCGCGACCAACATCATTACGCCGCTGATGCCCTACTTCCCGTTGATACTGGCGTTCTGCCATCGCTGGCAGAAGGACTTCGGCCTGGGCAGTCTGGCGGCGACGATGATTCCCTACAGTATCTGGATGATGATCACGGGCCTGATTCTGACCATGCTGTGGATCTGGCTGGGTTTGCCGCTGGGGCCAGGGGCTGTGTCCGGCTATGAGCTGCTTTAGATGAACAACTCCAGACGGCCGATAGCACGATACCTGGCGGCTGGGGGAACTCCCGAGACACTTCGTTTCGGGAACGCCTGTCGTGACTGGGTGTCACCTTCAGGGGACGCCGTGAACCCATCCGTGGGGGCTCTTATGCGGCTTCCCTGCCGCATAAGCCCCTTCAGTTGACACCCAGCCCCGACCGGCTTGTGCAGGCTTCCCACTTGAGCGGATCCAGGCCGTGGATGTGGAGGGGGTTGTGAGCGAGGGTGTACCCGAGGAACCTCCCCCTCTGCAGCCGCGAGCCGCTAGGCACTGCCCAGACGGCTTATTCGTAACGAAAAAGGGGACGAAGGATTAAATCCCTCCGTCCCCTTTTTTATAACGAGCTTGCGTAATTACTGCGCGGCGACCTGTTCGGCTGCCGGGCCCTGGTCTACGAACTGCCAGGTGACCGCGCCAAAGAACATCTCATCCCAGCTTTGCTGGCCCCAGGGCACCGAACGATCCGGATCCGGATTCGCCGGATTTTGCGCCGAGTTATCGAACGCGCCAGTGGCGACGATTTTGGTGCCCGCTGGAACCAGCTTGGGCTCCCGCAGCTTATAGGCCAGTTGCCAGTTATAGTTGTAGTTGGCGATGTTGATCAACTCTTCACTGCTGCCATCAGGATACTGCGCCTCGAAACGCATGCGCTTGCCGCGGAAATGCATGTGCGGCAGAAAGGTGTGCAAATAGGCGTCACGTGGCACAGTAATGGTTTGCGCCATTTCAAAATCAGGGTCATTCGGTGGGATGTTGGTCCACGTCGGCGTGAAGATACAGGCACATTGACCTGACATGCGCTTCTCCGGCACAAATCCTTCCGGATAGAACCAGATGCCGATCTCGCTGGCATCTACCGTTTCGCGACCCGTGGTGGTGTAATGCAGCTGCAACGCCAATTGTGACCCCGCGCGCAGCAGACCGCCGGTATTTTCCGGTTCGTGATAAGGCTCGGCGCCGGGAATGTAGGCGGTAATGCTGGGCTCATCGGCGTTGCCGCCGCCCAGGAAACTACGACGTCCGTTGGAACCGGGGGGCAGAATGCTGTTCAGGGTGTGGTGGAGAACCGTGCGATCACCGGCAATGTACTGGCTGGCACGAACCCAGCGATCTTCGGTGAGACCTTCAAAGGGCACAACCACATTGATGTAATCCAGCACCCCGGTGGCCGGGATTGACTGCGGCGGCACTTTCACGATCAGATCCGGCTCACCAAATGCCCAGTCAGTCTCAGGCCAGGTCAGTTGCGCCAGTGGGTCCTGCGGGCCATCGAATTGAGAGCCCTGAGCAATCCAGTGCAGGATGGCCTGCTGGTCTTCGACTGCCAGCGTCAGACTGTTGACGAAATCACCGACATGCGGATCGATCTGACCCGGTGGCATACGTTTGGTCATCAGTACTTCACGGATCATCGGTGACCAACCCTGCGCCATGGTGTGGCTGTTCAGGGCAAAGGGTGCGATACCACCCTCACGGTGACAGGAGGCACAGTTTTCCGCCAGGATCGGTGCTACCTCATTGGTATAGGAAACCTCACGGGCCATGTTGCTGTCGCGCGCCGGATATTCGATGGCTTCACCGGTGACGGCGAGCTCGGGTGCCGATACCGCATTGCCGGCATCAATGTCTGCCAATGCCTGGGACAAGCCGCTGACCGGACCACGATAACTCAACGTGAACGTACGCGGATCAAGCACCAGTACCTCACCGGCAGCGCGCACACCCATGGCTTCGGCGATTAACTGGGCATCATCAATCAGGACGGGAATGTCATTATTCTGCTCTGCTGCAACGGCAGACACCAAGTCGCGGGACTCGCCCAGAGGGTTCAGCATGAAAAACTGAAAGTCGTCGGCATGCGCGTCTTTCAATGCCTGAAAAGCTGGCAATGCCTCTGCTGCAGTGCGGCTGTCATTGGTATGCACCAGCAGCACAACTGCCTTGTGATTGTCGTACCAGGCCATGTGATGGAACAGGCCCTGGTGATCCAGCAGGGCAAAATCACCAACACGTTCGTTGGCGAGCAGGCTTGAGCTCAGGGTCAGACCAAGCACAGCCAGGGCTGATAATGACGCGGATAACAAACGCTTCTTCATGACTTCCTCCGGGGTATTAAGGCAACGGGTATAGTTATTTTTCTAAGGCTGAACACTCAATTCGGTGTTCAGACACGGCCCGCAGGGAAGACAACCAGACCGTTCATCCATATATGCTGCCGACGCTAGCACAGCGCACTATAGCGCACAATAGAGGCAGGCCCGGTTGCGGCAGGCTTGCGACAGGACGCGCCAATCGGCAGCCACCGACGGCGCGACAGATTCTGCCCATTGCTATACAAGGTTCTCCATGGCGCTCGTTAAGGGGTTCTGAATTGGGCGCAATTCCGTTACACTTGGCTCCGAACAAACGCTCAGTCACCCATGAAAACGCTCCTGAAAATTGCCATTATTTCAGCGTTTTCAAAATGTTAACAAGAATCAACTGATCAAGACAAAGGACCTATCATGAAAGAAGCTGTCATCGTCGCAACAGCCCGTACGCCTATCGGCAAAGCCTATCGCGGAGCATTCAACAACACCGATGGCCCCACACTGGGTGGACATGCCATCCGGCAAGCCGTCAGCCGCGCAGGTGTTGGCCTGGACGAGATCGACGACGTTGTCATGGGTTGCGCGGTACAACAGGGCACCACGGGCTACAACATTGGTCGCCTGGCGTCAGTCGCTGCCGGCCTGCCCAATACTGTGTCCGGCATGAGCATGGACCGTCAATGCGCTTCCGGCATGATGGCCATCGCCACTGCCGCCAAACAGATCATTTGTGACAATATGCCTATCGTGATCGGCGCCGGCATGGAATCCATCAGCCTGGTGCAGAATGATCACCGCAACAAGTACCGCACGGTTGATGACAACGTCATTGCGCTGTCACAGGATGCCTACATGCCGATGCTGCAAACGGCAGAAGTGGTTGCCAAACGCTACAACATCAGCCGCGAAGCACAGGACGAGTACAGCCTGCAAAGCCAACAGCGCACCGCTGCCGCGCAGGCCGCCGGCAAGTTTGACCAGGAACTGGCCCCCATGGAGTCCACCATGGGCGTCATGGACAAGGAAACCGGCAAGGTCAGCTTCAAACAAGTAACGCTGGGCAAGGATGAAGGTAACCGTCCGGAAACCAATATCGAAGGCCTGTCAGGCCTGAAGCCGGTCATCGAAGGCGGTTGTATCACTGCGGGCAATGCCAGCCAGTTGTCTGACGGCGCATCGGCCAGTGTCCTGATGGACAGCAAGCTTGCCGAACAGAAAGGCCTGACCCCACTCGGCGCTTATCGCGGCATGGCTGTTGCTGGCTGCGATCCTGACGAGATGGGTATTGGTCCGGTGTTTGCCATTCCCAAACTGCTGAAGCGTTTTGGCCTGAAGATGGACGATATTGGTCTGTGGGAACTTAATGAAGCGTTTGCCGTCCAGGTGCTGTATTGCCGTGACAAGCTGGGCATCCCCGACGAACTGCTGAACGTGAACGGCGGCGCGATTTCCATCGGTCACCCTTACGGCATGAGCGGCGCCCGCATGGTCGGTCACGCTCTGATCGAAGGTAAGCGTCGCGGCGCCAAATATGTCGTCTGCACCATGTGCATCGGCGGCGGCATGGGCGCAGCTGGACTGTTCGAAGTTTACTGATGCATCGCCGAAGCGTGTTGAACGCGTGCCGGGGCAATCCCCGTTACGCGTTCAATCGCTTTCGCTAACTTCCGTGTCAACATCCGTGTCAGACAATTTCCTACTTCCTTGCACACATCCGTGTTAACTCTTTTGCCAGCTTCTGGCTAAACCAGCCACTCTGATTCGCCAAACATTTGTCAGAATGTGAATTTCAGGCCTGCTGACAGTACATCGACCCGGGAGTCGAAATCAGCGCCGGCAATCGGACCTATTTCATTGCGGTCCAGATCAACATCCAGTCGATCATAGGCCACCTGCAGAGCCAGACTCTCGGTGATGCTGAATTGCGCCCCGACACCGTAAGTCAGCTCGTTTCCGCTAAACCGATCACTGAAAGAACCGACCCGAACATCACTGTCCCACCAGAATCGCCCCGCTTTGGCTATCAGCGCGAAGCTGTCAGTCAGCGGCAGGCGACCGGTCGCAGCAAGGCTGTAGCCGTCGATGTCAGAACGGGCCAGGTCACCACCGAATTCGCCGAAGTCAGTGTAACCACCCTCAATGCCGAAATAGGGATTGATCTGCCAACCGGCAAACAACCGGGATGCATTGTTGTCATCATCGAATTCACTGTCATCCACGCTGACCAGGCCAAGCGAGCCGCCGACGTACGGACCGGTTTCGTTTGCCAGCAATGCTGTGGAGTAGGTACCTGCGGTCAGGCCTGCGATGACACAAAGGGTTTGGAATGTCGTTCTTTTCATATTCAGCTCCTGCTGTTTTGTATTCCTGATAGTCGTGAGCGCTTCGGCTGGCGCTCATGTGATTGACTGTCAGGGACATTGCAACCGTCATGCCAGAATAAATTATTGTTTATTTTCATGAACTTGAAAAAATACAGCAGGAAATGCCCGGGTGCAGGTGTCTGGTAGCAACAACAGGTCTGACGCGGCTATCCTATGTCATTGATATGGCAGGCACTCACCTGTTGGTTAAACCCAACAGGGGTGTTGAAGCAGTGTGATTCGCGCCAGTCAAGGCACAGTGCGCTGCAGCAAGCGCAGGACCTGCTGGACAGGAATGGCCGGATACTGCCCGTTGTTGATGCCATCAACATCGCTGGCTTTGAACAAGGCGTTATAGACAGCTTCCTCAGTGGCTTCCACAATAGCCTGAAACAACGGCGTCATATTCTCATTCGGCCAGTCTTCCAGGGTATGTAACTGCTCACGTCGAAAGGTGTTGCGCCGGACACCTTCCGCAGTAGAAAAAGCCAGCGCATAATCGCCCGAGCCATTGGACATGGCCGAGCCGGTGCGGCCGATGCCAAGAAACGAGCGTGCCGCCAGACGCTCAAGATTGCGATCGGACAACGGTGCATCGGTCGCGATGATAATCATCACCGAACCGTCCGGGCTGGTGGCAGACGCCACCGGATCGCCGACGACATGTATATCCTGCGGGCGCACGGGTGTGCCCATTATCGTTAACTCACCGCCATAGTTGGTCTGCACCAGTACACCCACGGTAAAGCCACCGTCATTGTCCGGTAGCACCCGCGAGCTGGTGCCGATACCACCTTTCCAGCCAAAACTGACCGTACCCATGCCCGCGCCAACGCTGCCTTCCGCTACCGGTCCCGGTCGTGCTGCCACAATCGCATCCAACGCGTGCTGTGGCTGCACCGCCCGCAAACGGATATTGTTGATACGGCCATCATTGGTCTCACCGACAACAGCGTTCACTGACCGCACCGTTTCGTTGCCGGCTTGTGCCAGCGTCCACGCGATGACACCGGCGGCCGCTTCCGGCACCGAGAGGGTATTGGTCAGCAAAATCGGTGTTTCGACCTCGCCCAATTCCATGATCTGGGTCGTGCCCATCATTTTCCCGTAGCCGTTGCCTTGCGAGAATCCTGCCGGCACCTTGTCCTGATACAGGTTGCCGCCATGTGGCAGAATCGCGGTAACACCCGTGCGCACACCGTCCGCTTCGACAATCGACACATGCCCGACACGAACACCGGCGACGTCAGTAATGGCGTTGTGGGTTCCGGGCTCATATATACCCGGGGCAACCCCTGCCTCGCGTGCGCGCGGATCGTTGTCATTCGCCCACGCAGTGCTGCTGCACAGAAGTAAAAAAAAACACAGCTTCCCGATTCGCATAATTACTCTCATAGTGTCGTGTTTAGCTGGCAAGACCCGTTCCCGGCTGCTGGACGATCAGACGGCAAACAGTTGTGCGTCTATGTCCCTGAACGCCTTGAATTCAAGCGCATTGCCTGTTGGATCAAGGAAAAAAAGAGTCGCCTGTTCGCCGGGCTCGCCCTTAAATCGAATATACGGCTCAATGATGAAGTGGGTGCCTACAGCGCGCAGCTTCTCTGCCAGCGCGCCCCACTCTGTCATCGACAGCACCGCCCCAAAGTGGGGCACAGGCACGCCATGGCCGTCAACATGATTGCTGCTCTGATTTACCTGGCCCTGTTTGCCGATGGCAGGGTTCACATGCACCACCAGTTGGTGGCCAAACAGATTGAAGTCGATCCAGTGATCAGAACTGCGTCCCTGCGGCAAACCCAGAGTATTGCCGTAAAATTCGCGCGCCTCTTCCAGATCGCGCACCTGGATGGCGAGATGAAATGGTTTTAATGTTGACGTCATGCTCTCAGCCTCGTGAAGGTTTGGCGTATTGTAGTCATTCCGGACTCGGTTTGCCTCGCAAAGATTTGGTGGTACTGAGTTTACGCTTACCTTCCAGTCGCTTACGCTTGGCCGAGCGCGGCACGCGAGTGGGCCGCCGTGGGGCATCGGTATGCGCGGCATCCGCAATCAGAGCCTGCAGACGCCGCAGCGCGTCTTCACGATTTTTTTCCTGCGTCCTGAAGCGCTGAGCCTTGATGACAATCACGCCATCACTGGTCATGCGCCGGTCGCGCTGCGCCAGCACCAGGGCCTTGATGTCAGCAGGCAGTGACGAGGCCTGCACGTCGAAGCGTAAATGAATGGCAGTTGACACCTTATTGACATTCTGGCCACCAGAGCCTTGCGCCCTGATGGCTGTCAATTCAACTTCAGCCGGTTGAATTACAAAATTACTCATAAAATATTTCCTGAAACGTAAAACGTGACACTATGCTGTCATTTGCACGGGCGGGCGCGCGCCAAACTGGTGCAAGGATCGCCAAAAAGAGCCAAAAAGCATCGTCAGCCTAAGCGCTGACATGACAAACATCTAGTCTGGACGCCTGCCACCCACCTTTAAAATATTTATTTTCTATTTATATCATATAGATAAAAATTAGTAATAAAAACTGGCATGCACAATGCATTATCTTGGACGTAGCACTGATATTCCCCTATCAGGTGCTAGAAATGGAATCGACTCTCCCCTTTTCCATTGATGGGTGATCTAGCCCCCGTGATGCCAAGGCGTCACGGGGGCATTTTTTTGTCGGCAACAAAGCCGTCGCCTGTCAGTTCTATCTTTGGTTCTGCTACACTTCTGCCTGTCTTTTTATTGCATCCGGGAGTTGTCATGTCAGCCAGATTGTCGCTTGCCGCATGCGTCCGAACGATTGTCCTGCTGACCACCATCGCACTGCCCTCATTGTCACAAGCCTGGGATGCGACAGGACACCGGCTTGCTGCCTACGTTGCCTATCAGACCCTGACCGCGCCCCAGCGCGACTACTGGCTCGACGTCTTGCAACAGCATCCACGCTACGCCCCCGACTTTGCAGACGCCATGCCCCAAGCCATTCGCGCTGCATCGCGTGAGGAACAATCCCGCTGGTTACTGGGTCAGGCGGCGGTATGGCCGGATCTGGCGCGCGGACTACCTGACGCTATCCGTTCCCGTTATAACCAACCCGACTGGCACTGGATAGATGGCGCCTGGGTCCGCGACGACGCGCAAACCCAGGGCAATGTTTATCTTGATACCGCCCCCCAGCCCGATATTCAGGGCGCCCCGGCGAACAACAGCCAGCACGCTTCCCACGCCAGCAATGTCGTGACTGCGCTGGAACGGGCACACTGGCAACTCGCGCACGAAACCGATGCGGCGCAAAGAGCCATAGCGCTGTGCTGGCTGCTCCACCTGATTGGCGATATCCATCAGCCCTTGCACACCGGTGGCCTGGTGTCGTCACAGCTATTCCCCAACGGAGATCGCGGTGGTAATGCCATTCGTACCCGCGGCAGCAATCTCCACGCGGTGTGGGACCAGGCACTGCGCGGTCCCGCTCTCAATAACAGTCTGATGGCACTCAACGCCCTGGCCACCAGTGTGCCCCGGACCCAGGCATTCACGCCCACACAGTGGCTGCACGAGAGTCGCAGTATTCTGCTTCAGAACGTCTACCCCGATTCAATCATTGAAAACGTCAGGCTGAGTGAAAACACCGGCAGCCGTCTGGACAGTGTTACGCTCAGACATCACTATGAGGCTGACATGAAACAGACCGCAGCCATCCGTCTGGCCGAAGCGGGCGTACGAATCAGCAATACTTTAGCCAACATTAGTGGAACACCATGACCGCATCTCATTCTGCCAGCAACACCCTGTTTTTGTTACTCACCATACTTGCACTCATACCCGTGACGGCTCGAGCCGCCGATGAAACAGAACCGGTCTTGGTGGAGAAACCGTTGTGGGAACTTGGCCTGGGCGCGGGCGCGCTGGTTCAGCCACACTACCCGGGCTCTTCCCAACATCAATCCCGCGGCCTGGGCCTGCCATATGTGGTCTATCGAGGCGATGTGTTGCGCATAGGCGACGGGCAGGTGGCACGGGCGGTTGCTGCCGAGAACAGTTTTTATGAGCTGTCCCTGTCTTTTGCCGCCGCCTTTGATGCCGACAGCGACGGCAATGAATTGCGCGACGGCATGCCCGACCTGGACTTTATTTTTGAAATCGGCCCGCAACTGGTATTCGGTCTGGCCGACTTCCAGTTCAGCGACTCCAGTCGCAGTGAAGTTGAGTTATCACTGCAAGCGCGAGCGGCGCTCTCTACCGATTTCGCCGGCGTCGATCACCACGGGTATGTTTTTGAACCCATGTTGCGTTACCGCCACTACGGTTTGTTTGCGCCTCAATTTGAAGGCTCAATCTCGATCCGCCCCGTCTGGGCGACGCGGGATGTCCATGGCTACTTCTACGATGTTGAGTCTGAGTTTGCCAACGCTTCACGTTCCCGGTACCGGGCCGCATCGGGATATTTTGGCACCGGCATCAACCTCTCCGGCACCTGGCACATCAGCGACAAGGCGCGCATGTTTGCCGGCGTGCAAACCAGTTTCCATCACGGCGCAGAGAATCGCGACAGCCCCCTGTTTGAAGATGACTTTACCGCCGGTGTTGCCGTCGGCTTTATCTGGTCGCTGATTGAAAGTAAACGCACGGTTATGCGCCCCTGAGCTCACGGATACACCACGATGGCAGAACCTCTCAAGAACCAATACGGCCCCGATATTCCTCATCGCATCGCGGACATGATTGGCGCCGTCTATCCCGCCTTCAGACGTCAGGCTTTTCTGGATCATGTCTTGCCTGGCTATGACAGTCTGGAGCTGATGCCACGTGGCTGGCATATGGCTGACGGCCTGCATCAAGCATTGCCAGACAAGTACTCAACAGCTGTCGACATTCTGCTGGATTCGTTGCCACCGGCTAAACCTGCAGTCAGCGAAACATCTCCGACACAGGATCGCGAAGGCGGTTCTTTGGCACCCTTTCTGTTCATGCCGCACACATTTTTTGTCGCCCGCTATGGACTGGCAGATTTCGAATCATCCATGCGCGCACAGTATGAATTGACCCAGCGTTTCACAGCAGAGTTCAGTATCCGTCCGTTTCTGCAGCAACACCAACAGGCCACCCTGCAACGGCTGCAGGACTGGATTGATGATCCCAGTGAGCATGTAAGGCGCCTGGTGTCCGAAGGTACCCGGCCCCGCCTGCCGTGGGCATCGAGACTGCCAGAGTTCCAGCGGGATCCAGCGCCGGTGCTGACATTGCTGGATCAGCTCAAGGACGATGACTCACTGTATGTTCGCCGGTCGGTAGCAAATAACCTGAACGATATAGGCAAGGATCACCCGGAAGTGCTACTCGCTACCGCCGAGAACTGGTCCCGGCACGCCAGCGTGCAGCGGCAGTGGATCGTCCGGCATGCCCTGCGCAACATGATCAAGGAAGGACAGCCACGGGCGCTGGCCATTTTCGGATTCAAGGCAGCAACAAACATTGTATTGCACGATATTGATATTCGTCCGGCCGCTGCCGCTGTCGGTGACAGCGTCAGTTTTAACGCAACGCTTACCAATCAGGGCAGGCAACGGCAAGCGCTGCTCATCGACTTTCAGGTGCATTTTGTCAAAGCCAGTGGCAGCACTCGCCCCAAGGTTTTCAAGCTGACACAGACAACCCTGGATGCGGGCGAGTCTATCCAGATTGGCAAGCGCATTTCGCTGGCACCAATGACAACCCGAAAGCTTTATGCCGGTGAACACCGGATAGACCTGCTGATCAATGGTCAATGCCAGCCTCTGGGCTCATTTAAACTGCACATGGCGGCGGGCTGAATCCGGCATTAGTCTGAAACCCGGTGTTTCTCCATGAAACCCTGATCCAGATAGTGCTTCCATTTACCCATCAACTGGCCGCCCAGCGTCCAGCCGGCATAATGCATCAACGCGCCACCGTCTGCTGTGGACAGCAATGCCAGTGCCTGCTTTTGCGGCTGATAGTCGTCCAGTGCGTCACCTGACAGCCAGGCTCTGACATTCTGAGCCAGTACCGCGCCGTGTCGCACAGAATAGACACCTGACTTTTTACTGCCGGCGTGAGCTGCGCAATCGCCGGCCGCAAACACCTCTGGGGACGACGCCGATTGCAGTGTGTCACTGACACAAATAAAGCCCCTGTCATCACACACCAGCCCACTCCCCTGATACCAGTCCAGCGCTGCGGCACCGGTAGCCAGCACCAGAGCTTCGAGCTGCTGTACCGGCCGGCCACCGGCAACAACCTGTCCCTGACGAATCTGATCAATATAGATGCCTTCGTGCAATTCGACGCCACGCGCCAGCAGCAATTTGCGTGCCCGCTGTATCAGTCCGAATGCCTGACCGTGCAGTAATTCTTTGCCACTGAACACATGTAGCTCACTTTCGGGCAGACTTCTGCGCAACGCCAACGCCAGCTCGACCGCCGCCGCACCGCCGCCGAGAATACCCAGCTGGCGTGGTGAAGAGCCTTGATGCCAACGTTGCCAGTCCTGATAAAAAGCGGAGAACGGTTTGGCCGGCACCAGACCAATGCTGCCGTCATTCAATGCCGGCAGCGGTTGCCTCGACCCGGTATTCAACGACAGACACTGATAGGACAGATTACCCGTATGCGCCAGTGTGATGACACGGTTTGCCGCGTCCAGTGCTACCACACTGTCCTCCACCAGCACGATGCCCAGCGCCCGACACCAGGGTGCCAGCGCGATCGCACATTCATCAACCGTATACCGGCCCGCCAGCAGGCCGGGCATCATGCCGGAATACCAGGCCGCCCGGCCGGGGTTGATCAACACGGTGCCAGCCGGCGGCCGGTAGCCGGCATCCAGCCAGCGTCGCATCATGACCAGATGGGCGTGTCCGGCGCCAGCGAGCACCAAAGGCGTACTTGTGTTCGAATCAGCAGAAGTTGAGCAAATCAAAGTTGATATCCAGAATCCGGACGCGAGTCCTTGTGAAAGTGCCAATATTACGCGACAACAAATCAGCCCGACAGGCTTTTTCCCGGGTAAATACTACCGACGGAAACAACAGTCCCCCTGTATTCCAACGCTGAATCAGTTAGGATTATCAGTTAATAACTCCACAACCGCCGGACAGGGGACTGCATGCCCGAAATCAACACACCGCTCTGGGTCGACTTGCGTAGCGACACGGTAACCAAGCCCACTGACGCCATGCGTCAGGCCATGTTCAATGCTGATGTGGGCGATGACGTCTGGGGCGAAGACCCAACCGTCAGACAGCTGGAGCATACCCTTGCCGGTATGGCCGGCATGGAGGCCGGCCTGTTCATGCCCTCAGGCACCCAATCCAATCTGGTGGCGCTGTTGACGCATTGCGGCCGTGGTGATGAGTACATAGTGGGTCAGCAGGCGCATACTTACAAATATGAAGGCGGCGGTGCAGCGGCGCTGGGCGGCATTCAGCCGCAACCATTGCCGATGACCGACTTCGGTGGGCTCAACCTGGACGAGGTTGAAGCCTCGATCAAGCCTGATGACTGCCATTTCGCCCGAAGCCGGCTGTTGTGCCTGGAGAACACGGTGCACGGCAAGGTCCTGCCGCTTGAATACCTGCTACAGGCGAGAACACTGGTTGATGAAACCGAACTGAAACTGCACCTGGACGGTGCCCGCGTTTTTAATGCCGCGATCGCCTTGCAATGTCAGCTGCAGGACATCACCCGGCATTTTGATACTGTTTCCATTTGTTTATCCAAAGGTCTGGGCGCGCCAGTGGGGTCTGTCCTGTTGGGACCCGCCGCCTTCATCGAGCAAGCCAAACGCTGGCGTAAGGTCTGCGGTGGCGGCATGCGTCAGAGCGGCTCGCTGGCGGCCGCCGGACTGCATGCACTGGAACATCACGTCCAGCGGCTGGCTGACGATCATCGCCGTGCCCGGCAGCTGGCACAGCGGCTTGTCAGCGCCGGCTATTCCCTGGAGATGCCACAAACCAACATCCTGTTCGTCAGGGTCGATGGACTGAACCGGGAGCACCTGGCACAGTGGCTGGAACAACACCGAATCAAGGCTGACTGTCTGGGCCGCGACAGCATCAGGCTGGTGACACATCTGGATATTGATGATGCCGGTCTGGAGCGCGCAGCACAGGCGTTTGAAACGTTCATGAGCGAGGGACAAGGAACATGAGAGACATTCTGAAAAGTGTGGTCATGACGCTGGCACTGGTACCCGTGTTGCTGTCCTGTAATGCGGTGCAGGCGGCGCGCGAAGCCGCAGACGACGAAAGCATGATTGACGACCCCCGGGTCCTGCATCGCAGTTATGTTTTTGAACCTACCGGAGAAACCCTGCCCTACGCTGTTTTTATTCCGACCAGTTATAACGCTGACCAGCCAACCCCACTGGTGGTGTCATTGCATGGCCTGGGCCGGACTTATGACTGGTTAATGGGCTACGACGGGTTTCTGGATGACGCTGAAGCGTACGGCTTTATTGTGGTCACTCCGCTGGGCTATATCCGCCGCGGCTGGTACGGGTCACGTGCTACCGACGACGCGGTCATCGCCGAGCGCAGCGAAGCCGATGTCATGAACGTCATTGACCGGGTCAAAAAGGAGTTCAGCGTCGACAGCAACCGCACCTATTTGTGGGGTCACTCCATGGGCGGCGCCGGTACCTACCATATCGCCGTCAATAATCCCGGCATGTTTGCGGCACTGGCTGTCGCGGCGCCGGCACCGCATCCGCAGCAGTCTCCCACCATGCTTTCCGAGATCAGAGACACACCCATCCTGGTATTGCAGGGAACCGACGACGAACTGGTATCGGTGGAGATGACCCGCCGCTGGGTAGCGGCCATGCGCTCAATCGGCATGCCCCATATTTATGTTGAACTTGAGGGCGAAGATCACACCAACTTCATTGCCCGCGACCGGGCGAACATGAGAAAAGTGATCAACTTTTTTGATACCGTTGGCGCCCGGCGCTGACATCCGCAGCCTCAGCACCCGGTCAGCAGTTTGCTGGCGAGACAATACACCCCGGCGGCGGTGATAAACCCCTTCATGTGGATTATCCCCGCCACTTCCTTATGACGTTAACGCGCTATTTCAGTGGAGCAGATCACCCCGGTCCTGAAACAGCAACGCGATTTCAGACGCATCGAAGCGGTAGTCAGTGCCACAAAACTCACAGGCAATACTGACCTCTCCCTGTTCAACAATGATGCTGTCTACCTCTTCCTTGCCAATGGAGACCAGCGCTTTTGCGGTACGCTCACGCGAGCAACTGCACTGATAATGGTACTGCCTGGGGGGAAACAGCTTCACCTCTTCCTGGTGATACAGGCGGTGCAACAGCGCTTCATTGCTGAGCGCCAGTATTTCACTGGTGGTCAGTGTTTGTGCCAGTGTCAGCAGGTGCTGCCAGCGCTCTTCGCGCACGTCGGCATCGCCCGACGCGGCGCCGGGTAATTGTTGCAACAGAAACCCGCAGGCCTGACCTTCATCAACGGCAAAGAAGAACCAGCTCTCCAGCTGCTCGGACTGCTCGAAGTAAGTCTGCAGGGACGCGGCCAGTGACCCGCCTTCCAGTGAGACAATCCCCTGATAGGGATCGGATCGCTGCGAATCCACCGTGATCACCAGCAGACCGTCACCGGTGAGGGCATCAAAATCAACACTCTCGGGCATCTTGTCGAATCGGGCAATGCCACGCACAGCACCGTCACTGGTGCATTCTGACATGATCAGATTCAACTCACCGTCACCGCGTACCTGCAACACCAGTCGCCCATCATATTTAATTGCCGACCCCAGCAGCACCGCCGCGGCCAGGAACTCTCCCAGCAGATTGCTGACTGCCGCCGGATAGGCATGATTATTGACCGTGTCGGTGTAGCTGTGCGTCAACCGGACGATTTCGCCACGCACGTCAGCGTCGGCGAACAAAAACCGCTGACAGATATCAGTTGACGGCGTTTCGGTTGTAGATGAACTTGATTCAGACATATGGTTTCCTGTGCAAACAGAGATGGCCACGGTGGGTCCCGGCAATACTGTTATTTTACGCAGGCTCTGCGCCGAATGCACTGATTACGCGGATTGACCTTATAGCTGATTGAAAACCATGGGGCGTTGCTGCAAGATTGGGCGTTTCGCAGCCAACTCCATCAAACAGGGCCAGCCAGGGCATGACTGACATATCGCGCGACAGTATTTCCCGCACACCGCTAACGGTGCTTGCGATCGCCATAGTGCTTGCCCTGCTGCCGTTGGCCGGCCTGGCGCACGACATGACCGATACCGCGCGTGAGCGCATGGCCTCAGGTGGTTACCTGGAAGTCATGTGGACAGGCGCAGAACATATGCTCAGCGGCTATGATCATCTGCTGTTCCTGCTCGGCGTGATGTTCTTCCTGAGCCGCCTTGTTGATATTCTGAAATTCGTCACCGCCTTCACGCTCGGCCATACCCTCACCCTGATCGCAGCCACCTATGCTGGCATCACCGCCAATCACTATCTGATTGATGCCGTCATCGCAGTCACTGTGGCTTACAAGGGCTTCGAAAACCTGAATGGTTTCCGGCGCTGGCTCGGCGTCAATGCACCAAATCTGCTGTTGATGGTGTTTGTGTTCGGCCTGATCCATGGCTTTGGCCTGTCCGCCCGGCTGCAGGAGGTCACACTGGCCGACGACCCCGCCTTGCTGAGCAAAATTCTGCTGTTCAATGTCGGCGTCGAATTCGGTCAGATTGCTGCCCTGCTGGTGATGACCTTTGCCATTCGTGCCTGGCAACAGGTCAACGGCTGGGCGCTGTTCAGCCGGCTTGCCAACATGGGCCTGATTGCCGCTGGCGCCGGCCTGCTGGTGTTCCAACTGTACGGTTTCGCTCAGGAGCGTAATGCACGGGACATCAGTTTCGACATCTTCAGCGACCGCGAACAGATGATGGGCCAGGTGCGTGATGCCAACGGCATTGGACTGGCTGACACCGCCCTGATGATACGACCGGTCGATGCCAATGCCGCTGATGCCACCGAATTGACCACTGACAATCAGGGCTGGTTTGCGTTCAGTGGCCAAAGCAACCGCACCTATCGTGTGCAGCTGGCTGACGGCAGCGCCGCCACGGATGTTGCCCTGGGCACTGTCGCCGATGCCCATCTGCATGAGCTGCATATACCGTTCTATGTCTATGCAGCCATACTACTGATGCTATCGGTGATTCCCGCCAATGCACTTCGCCGACGTCAAACGCTGGCGCAACACTGACGTCAGCACGACATTGCGGATCAGTTGTTCACCGGCACCGCGAGCAAGCGAGAGCAGGGATTCAGGGTGAAACTGAACGGCACTCCACGGTTTACTGTCATGCTCTATTGCCATGACACAATCATCCTCGTGGCTGCGTGCGCTTACAACGAAGCCCGCAGGGATATGGCCGGCATGAAGTGAGTGATAGCGGCCTGCGCGGAAGGGACTCTCAATGCCTGCAAACAGTCTGCTATCGTCATGAACAATATCGGACGCACTGCCGTGGACCGGACGCGGCAACAAAGCCAGAGACCCACCGGCGTATTCGATCATGGCCTGCAAACCAAGACAGACACCGAATACCGGCACGCCCAATCTGTCGCACAACGCCAGCGTTGCATTGCAATCAAAATCGGCCGGCCGGCCCGGTCCCGGCGACAGAATGACAAGATCAAACGCCTGTGTTGTCAGCGCCTCGCGAGCAGACTGTGGGCGCAATGTCTGCACCTCAACCCCGGTGGCTCTGAAACTTGCCGCCAGCGTGTGCACAAACGAGTCCTGGTGGTCCACCATCAATGCCCGCAACCCTGTGCCGGGCCCGGGCGTCGCTCCGATTGCAGCACCGGACGCCAGTCCCCGCGCTGATTGCGCTGTTTCCGGTTGCAACACCGACAACAGTGCCGACGCCTTCAGCCTGGTTTCCTGCTCTTCCGCTACTGGATCAGAATCCTGCAGCAAAGTGGCCCCCGCTCGGACTTTCGCGACCGACTTGCTGATCTGCACCGTGCGAATAGTCAGACCGGTATCCATGGCACCGTCAAACCCCAGGCGGCCAAATGCACCACCATACCAGCGGCGAGGTGTTTTCTCGTGGTCTTCTATAAACTGCATGGCATGCTGTTTCGGAGCGCCAGTGACAGTAACCGCCCAGGTGTGCGACAGAAAAGCATCCAGCGCATCAAACCCGACCTGCAGTCGACCTTGCACATGGTCCACGGTATGAATCAGTTTTGAATACATTTCCACCTGACGCCTGCCAACAATATTGACACTGCCAGGCACACACACCCGGCTTTTGTCGTTGCGGTCCACGTCGGTACACATCGACAGTTCCGCTTCGTCCTTGGCTGAATTCAGCAACTGACGTATGCGGTCGGCATCCTCCAGAGCATCACTGCCCCTGGCAATAGTGCCGGAGATAGGGCAGGTCTCTACCAGGGCCCCCAGAACCGGATCCGGCTTGACGCGGACAAACATCTCCGGTGATGCGGAAACCAGGTATTCCTGTTCTCCCAGGTTAATAAGGGCTGTGTATGGCGCCGGATTGGTGGCTTTAAGTCTGCGGAAAATGGTGGACGGTCTGCATGTCAGCGCAGCAGAAAATGTCTGACCCGGTACCACCTCAAACAGATCACCGCGCCTGAAGCTGGCTCTGGCTTTTGCTACCACCGCCGCATATTCACCGGGTCGATGATCACTGGTGATGGCCGGCTGCTGCGGGTGAATGTTTGCGACGCTAGCAGTCGCCGTGTTATCGGCCGACGCTTTGCTGGCATCAACCAGATTCGCCGAAACCGGGGCACCCTGCCTGCGCAGACCGCCAGTGGTATGTAAGCTGCCGGCTGCATCGCGACAGACAAAGTCGAACCGGTGTATCACGCCGGCACCGCTTTCGCTGTCCACTGACAGAATTTCATCCGGTAGATACAACACCAGGTCACGCTGTTGCTCAGACCTGACCAGGCGCCGTGTCACCGCCTCGAACTGGAACGCCAGATCGTAGGCAAAGGCACCGTAGAGGCCCGACAGACTGTTTTGTGCACAGGCAAAATGCGCGATAAGTTGTCGCAACACCGAAAACACGCTGGGTTGACGGGTTCGCATTTCTTCGGTGAAAACATCGGACGACGGCGTTACGCGGCAAACGATCTCTGTGGCCGAGACGGTATCCAATCGATAGTCTGCGCTGGCACCCGCCAGCGCGCGCTGACACTCATGCAGCAATAATTCCCCGCGGACATTGAGCGCCTCGACGCGAACTTCATGCTGCCGGGCCACCACCTGCAATGGTGGATTGACGAACGCCAGCTCGTGACGACGGTAGCGTCCGGGATAGTCAACACCGCAGGTCATGACCATGCCTCGCTGGTCATCCAGCATGGACAGGCGCTGCGCCATGGCAGAGGCGCCGTCACAGGTTTGCTGCTGATGCGTCACAATGACGCCACCGGCGGTGGAATATCGGCCCTGATTGATGTGATTCACGCTATTCTCCTCTCGTGTCAGAGAGGCTGCACCCGAAGCTGGGGCGACGTCGGAATCGATAGGGAATCACATGGATGAAGCAGGATTTTTATCAAGACACAGGCCGCCTTCCTTACGGGGGCAGCCTGAAAAAGACTCTGATCAGATGCTCTGATCGTTGTTTTCCTGGCGGCCCTTGTCGGTAAACCACCAGAAATACTGTGTTTGAATGTTCATGGGACGCAATAATGCGCCTGCCATTGCAGGTTTGTCAAGACGCCGTGTAATCGGCTACCCGGCGTCCGCAACACATCATGCATGCACCTCATCCGTACAATGTTTTGTATACCTGAACGAAATACTCCATCTCTTCAGGCCTGGCCATGCTCACCCGCGCCCAGTCGAGCATGGGCGGAAAAGGTCGGCCTATGAGGATGCCCGCTTCGCGCATGGCTGCGCTGACCTCGTTAATGTCACGCCCGGTATGGATAAAGCTGAAATTGGCGTTGGACTTTACATAGCGCAACCCGAGTTCATCACACATGCCCTCTACAATATCCAGCGCCTTGCGGTTCTGGCTTAGTGTGTAGCGCTGAAAATCCAGGTCCCGATAGCTGGCCAATGCTCCCCGTGCACCCGCAATATTTAACTGCCCGGTCATCTTTTTTTGCATGTCGGCAATATGATCGGGATGGGCGTAGGCAAAACCCACCCGGAGTGCAGCCAGACCATGTATTTTTGAAGCCGTGCGCGACACGATGATATTTTTGTGCCCGTCGCGTATCAGCCCAAGCATCGACTCATAGGCCGGATCATCGACAAATTCATGATACGCTTCGTCCACAAATACCATGCGGTCGCGTGATACCTCGAGAACAAAGTCACGCAGCGCATTTTTCTCAATCAGGTTCGGAATCGGGTTATTGGGATTGCACAAGTACACCAGTGAGGTGTCCGGGCGAATGGCGTTGTACATGGCACCCAGATCGGTTTCCATATTGGCGTTCACCGGCACTCTGATCAGCTCAGTGCCAAAGTCATCGGCATAGCTGATAAGGCCGCCAAACGTGGGATCCGGACAAACCACTGAGCCTGGTGTCAGGCTGGCCATCAGACCGCCGACAGCAAGGATTTCGCCGGAACCAGAGCCAACAGCAATACTGTCTTGTGGTATGTCTTCAAGCTCGGAGAGATGGGCGACCAGGTCGCTTGCGTGATTGAGGTATTTGTTGCCATCCACCATGGCATCTGCAATCGCCTGTCGTGCGACGGGGGAGGGGCCATAAGGATTTTCGTTGCTGCTGGCCCGAATCATGGCATCGGGCCGGGGTATGTCTGCCAATGCGCTGTTGAGAAAGCTGAGCGAGGGTGTAAACGGTGTTGCGGGTATGCCTCGCAGCACATTGCCACCCAATCCGGCACCCAGAAATGCCGCGCCGCCCAACAATAGTTTTCGCCTGCTGATGATACCCGTCATATGAGTCGTCTCCGATTCCGATAACCGCCATTGATAGTGATAAAACATTTCACGTTCAGAAACTAAACTTCTGATGCAAATTTCAAACCACCCGGCGGACATCGGCCCGGAAGGCGTCGCTCTACCAGGAAATAGGTGAACCGTCGTAGGCAAAAAAGTGACCGCTATCCACGGGCCGGGCACCGTCAATGACCTTGAGCAGACCCGAAACACTGGTCGTCGAGTCAATCAGCGCATTGGGGCCACCCATGTCTGTCAGCACCCAACCCGGATGCAGACTCAACACAATGAACTGCTCGGGCTGCAGGTCAATCGACAGCGACTTGATGGCCTGATTTAGTGCACATTTGGCCGTCCGGTACAAATATGAACCACCACTGCCATTGTCACTGACCGAGCCCATCTTGGAGCTGAGAAACGCCAGACGGCGCTCGCTGCCCTTGCGCAAATTGGGCAGCAGGGCCTGAGTCAACAGTACTGGCGCTATGACATCGACCAGCATGACGTCGGCCCAGTCACTTTCACGCAGAGAACCCAGGTTGGCATCGCGGGGACCATAGATCCCCGCATTGTTGATCAGTACATCAATGGCGTCCCCGTTGAGCGCATCGACCAGCACCTGTCGGGACTCTGCACTTGCCAGATCCAGCGGCAACACTCGCAATGCACCATTGGTCTGCTGCAGGTCTCGCAATTCAGGAACATTTTCCGGGTTTCGGCAAGTTGCCACGACATCATGGCCCTGCGCTAACACCTGCTTGACAAATTCCAGCCCGATGCCGCGATTGGTGCCCGTGATAAGATACTTCGCCATTAAACTAACCTCTTGATTTTTCGATATTTAAACTGATACGTCAAACTTGGTGATCGGTTCGCCATAAAGTACCACTTTGTCCGCCTGCTGTCAGGTTATCGCGAATAATAACGCACCCGACGCGGCGGCGGCGGCGCCAGTGTGACTTCTGGTAGCGGTGTGTTATAAACTTCCGCGAGGCGTTTTAAAACACATAGATAGAGGCCCACCATGAAAACAATGTCACTGCCCACCCGTCTTGCCAGAGTGCTGCTACTGAGTTCAACACTGGCAACACTGGCTTTTGCCCCATCACTGTACGCACAGGATCGCGACCTCAGTCGCGCCAGCCCGGAAGCGGTGGGACTCAGTGCTGACGGCATCAGCGATCTTGCCGATGCCATGCGCAAGGAAGTCGATGAAGGCAACCTGGCCGGCATTGTCAGCGCCCTGATGCGCAACGGTAAGCTGGTCCATATGGACGCCTACGGATATCAGTCAATTGAAGAACAGAAGCCGGTCTCTGAAGACACCATCTTTCGCATCTTCTCGATGACCAAGCCGGTAACCAGTGTTGCCATGATGATGCTGCTGGAGGAAGGCAAATTCTCTCTGGACGATGCGGTATCACAGTACATTCCTGAACTGGCCAACCTTGAAGTCGCTATTGAAGACGGCCCCGGCGGTTTTCCGGTTACCGAGCCCGCCAGTCACGAAATGACCATTCGTGAACTGATGTCACACACCGGCGGTCTGACCTATGGCCTGTTCTCACGCTCACAGGTCGATTCGCAGTACGTGGCAGCCAACATACTCGATACCGAAGGCACGCTGCAGGACATGATTGATAAACTGGCCGACATTCCTTTGCGCCAGCAGCCCGGTACGCTTTGGCATTACAGCGTGTCGGTTGATGTTCAGGGCCGGCTGGTTGAAGTGCTGTCTGGCATGCCGTTTGATGACTTTTTACAGGAGCGTATTTTTGAACCTCTGGGCATGACCGATACCGGGTTTTACGTTCCCGAAGACAAGCGCGATCGTTTCGCCACCATGTATATGTCCGGCGCCAATGGCCTGGTCGCGCCCAACGACGGCTTTGGTGGCGACTACGTTGCGCCGGTCACCTTCCCCAGTGGCGGTGGTGGTCTCGCATCCACCATCGGGGATTACATGCGCTTCACCCAGATGCTGGCCAATGGCGGCGAGTTCAACGGCGTTCGTCTGCTGAATGAAGCCTCGGTCGAAGCCATGCGCAGCAATCAGTTGCCCGCGGGTATGGACGAAATCCCGGGTTATCCCGGCAATCAGTTCGGCCTGAACTTTGCGCTGGTGACCGACCCGGCCCGCAATGACGGTGTTAGCGAAGGCAGCTACTGGTGGTGGGGCATCGGTGGCACCTGGTTCTGGATTGACCCGGTGGAGGACCTGGTTTTTATCGGTATGATCCAGAATCGTAATCTGGGGTATGCGCGCCAGTTACAGGGGATCAGCAAACGCATGGTTTACGGAGCCATTGAGGACTAATTGCCAGGGAGTTTTCGATGTGGAGATAAGCCGCTTATTGCATGTCGCTAACGACAGTTAAGGCTGCTGATGCAGCGAACAGAAGGGGGTGGTTCTTTTCGCACAGCGAAAAGTAACGCACCCCCTTCTTCTTGGACTGCAGTGACACAACTCATCTGCCCTGTTCGATATTGGCCTTATGGGTCCAGAAAATATCGATATTGCCCAAGCTGTTGTCTTGTCGGGTGGAAAACCATGTAATGGAGTCGCCGCCCGGTGGTAACGCCGGGCACATGTCTGCTGCATCGGTATTGACCAGTGGCCCCAGATTGTAAGCAGTATCCCATTCATTGTCGCCCAGTTGCATGGCGCCCCATATATCCATGCCACCATAACCCCCCGCTCTGGCCGAACTGAAGTAGACCATGCCACTTTTGTCCTGGCTGAAGTGAAACTCTTCTGCCGCAGTATTGATACTGGGACCTTGATTGACCGGCTCCAGCCAGCCACCATTACCATCAGGTTTCGAACACCAGATATCCGAGCCACCATATCCCCCGGCCCGGCGCGACGCAAAGCACAATGTTTCTCCGTCCTGAAGAATGGCGGGACAATGCTCATCACCCTCATTGGTGCTGACCGGGTAACCCACCAACGCCGGCTCAGACCATTCGCCATTGACTTTGCGCGTGACAAACACGTCATTATTATTGCGTGGCGAGGTCGTGGCCAACCGGTCTGATTTGAAATAAATAGTGTTGCCGTCTGCCGTTATCCAGGGCTCGCGGTCATCGCCCAGACGCAGCGGATCAACATTGGTGGCAGGCGCCGCATTTATTGGCAACCCCATATTCACCGGGGTATTCCAGCTACCGGTGTCGGCATTGAAGGTGGCGATATACAGATCCTTGGGGTCACCCGGTGCGACGGCCATGTCTTCCCGCGCGCTGCAATATACCATGGTGCCATCATCGGCAAATGACAACTCACCTTCCGCCCACATGGTATTGATGGGAGCGCCAAAATTATGCACGGCAAGATCTACCCAGCTTTGTCCGGAAGACTGAGCCGCTGCGGTGAACGACAGCACCAACAGAGCAAGACATAGCAGGCTACGGCGAAAATAGTTCATGGTCTGTTCCTTTTGCGTTATTGTGACTTATGGTCTTGGGCAGGTACGCCGCTCAGCGCCGCAGAATCATCAACCAGCGGCCGATATTGAGAATATTCGCCAGCGCACCGGCAAAATAGGTCAAGGCGGCGGCCTTGAGAACTTTCTGTATACCATGGCGCTGATCAGGTGAGATGTACTCGCCATCTACCAGAATGGGCATTGCCTTATTGAAGCTCGCATCCCACTCTTCCGGGAGCACAATCAGGTACGCCAAGGCCCCCAGCAACTGAAAAAGCACGCTGAGCCCGATAACAACACCGATGGCAACCGGTGAGCGCAGCACCAACCCCGCCACCGGTACTGACACCATCAGGGCTACACCGATCTTGCTGAACCTGGCCGCTGTCGGCATATATTTTTTGCGCAATTCAAAAATGGCTTCCCTGCGATGATATTGGATGGCGTGACCGACCTCATGAGCTGCGACCGCGACTGCGGTTATCGACTTTCCGTTATAATTACTCGGACTCAGCCTGACCGCTTGTGCGGCCGGGTCAAAATGGTCCCGGCCTTCCTCTGTGGTTTCAACAATAATGCCATCCAGCTTGAAGCGTGACACCAGATGCTCGGCCAGTTCACCGCCGGTACCCGCCAGGGTCGGGTCTTCGCGGTGATGCTTTTTCATAACATACTGAACCCACATTTGCGGAAAAAACGCCAGTACCGCCAACAACAGGCCAAGCACCAACAGGATCATGGTCAGAAGCCACGCAAGCTGGCATAACGGTCACGATGAAATGCGGCATCCCCGAGGGTTTGTTGAGCCACCCTGGCGCGTTTCAGGAAGAAACCGATATCAAACTCGTCGGTCATGCCGATGCCACCATGCATCTGCACACCTTCATTGGTGACCAGCATATAGATCTCGGACAGCTTGGCTTTGCACATGCTGGCCAGCGCCGGGATGTCCTCTGCCTCTTCACCCCGATCCAGCTCGTAGAGGGCTTTGAGCACCAGTGATTTGCACAACTCGATTTCCGAATACATGATAGCAGCACGATGCTGCAGAGCCTGAAAGGCGCCGATGGGCACACCAAACTGCGTGCGCTGCTTCATGTATTCCACCGTGCGCTCGAACACTTCCTGGACACCACCCAGCATTTCTGCCGCCAGCCCGATGCGACCAATATCCAGTGTGCGTGATAACGCCGCCCAGCCTTTATTTTCCTGGCCCAGCAGCGCCTCTTCGGGAACTTCGACATCTACCAGGCTGATGTTGCCGGCATTACGGCTGTCCACCATGTTCAGTCTCTGCACCTCGACACCCTGACTGGCGGCATCAACCGTAAACAGGCTGATACCGTGTTGATGTCCGCTCTCGCCTTCGGTCCGGGCCACCACGATAAATTGATCAGCAACGTGGGCATCCAGCACAAAGTCCTTGTTGCCATTGAGAATATAGCCCGATCCGGTTTTCACTGCTTTCAACTCAATGTGCAGTGGATTGTGAATCGCAGTCTCCTCCAGCGCCAGCGCCACGACACTGTCACCCCGGGCGATGCCGGGCAGCAATTCCAGCTTCTGCTCTTCATTGCCAGCCAGGTTGATCAGCGTTGCACTCAACAGCACAGTGGATACCAGCGGTGTCGGCACCAGGGTGCGCCCGGTTTCTTCCAATACCAGACCCAATCCGGAATAACCAAATCCAAAACCCTCATAGGCTTCGGGAATGGCCATGCCCGCCCAGCCCAGTTCAACCATGGACTGCCACACTTCGGCGGAATAACCATCCGGGTGTTTACTGTCGCGTAAATGCCGAAGTACGGCAACCGGCGCCTGCTCGCGGCAAAAATCCCGAGCCGATTGCTGCAGCATTGTTTGATCTTCATTCAATACCAATGACATAGGTTCAGGACTCCGTTGCGGTTTTTTCGGCTGCGCTGTTTTGACCAGTTGCGCCTTGCTTGCCAGCCGTGTTGCCAACCATGGCGGTCATGTCCGGCAAACCCAGTACACGCTTGGCTATGACGTTCAATTGCACTTCATAGGTGCCACCCTCAATCGAGTTGCCTTTTGAGCGTAGCCACTGCCGTGCAACCGCCAGCTCCTGCTGGGAAAAGTCGCTATCATCCTCGGTCAGTGACTCCCAGCCCAACGCCTGTGTCCCTGCCGCCTGCAATGCCAGTTCGTACCTGCGCTTGTTGAGTTCACAACCATAATTTTTCAGCACAGATGATGTGGCATTTGGCCCCTTGCTTTGTTTCGCTTCCTGCGCCGAGCGCTGCGAGGTCAGCGTAAAGGCTTCACTGTCGATCCTGAACTGCGCAATCTGGTCGCGCAGCACAGGGTCCGACAACTCCACCACATCGCCGCGATACAACATGGCCGTCTCCGCCAGACTGTCGGCCAGCCCACCACGATTGTTGCGGCCGCTGCTCAGGCCAAAGCCGGAGATCATGGTGCGCTCGTGTTGCAACAGGCGTTTGGCAATGGTCCAGCCATCGTTAAGGCGACCCACCAGATTGCTAACCGGCACCCGAACATCATCGAAAAAGGTTTCACAAAAAACCGAGTTACCGCTGATCAGCTTGATGGGCTTGGTGCTGACGCCGGAGCTGGCCATATCAAACAGAATAAAGCTGATACCGCTGTGTTTGGGGGCCTCGAAATCAGTGCGCACCAGGCAAAAAATCCAGTCCGCCTGGTCTGCATATGAAGTCCAGATCTTGGATCCATTGATGATGTAGTCATCGCCCTGCAGAATTGCCTTGGTACCCAGACCTGCCAGGTCTGAGCCGGCACCCGGCTCACTGTAACCCTGACACCAGCGGATTTCACCGCGGACGATTTTCGGGATGTGCTCCAGCTTCTGCTCATGGGTTGCCATCTCCAGCAACACCGGTCCCAGCATGCTGATACCAAAGCTCACCAGAGGTGGTCGCGCAGCGATACGTTGCATTTCTTCCGCCAGCACCAGGCTGTGCGCCTTGTCCAGGCCACCACCGCCGTACTCCTGCGGCCAGGTTGGTGTCGTCCAGCCTTTGTCGGCCATGCGTTCCAGCCAGAGCTTGCTGTCCGGGTTCCTGAATACCGCATTACGCCCACCCCAGACTACCTCGTCCTCGGGCATGGGTGTACGCATTGAGGCCGGACAGTTGTCCTCCAGCCAGGCGCGGGTTTCCGCGCGAAATGCTTCCAGATCGTGCAAGACACACCTCCGTTTTCGTTTCATAGATCAGTTGAGACCATCCTGAAGTCTAACAAGCGTTATACCGAAACACTATGAAAAAACAGGGGTTAAATCAACGAAATCTATAGCTGACGGGAGACATATACCTGAACGTGATAATCAACGCATCAAACCCAACAATCGTGGCAGTCGCCCGTCAATAAACATAAGGCCGACAAAAATCACCACCATGCCCAGCACATGCGACGGCAATATCACCTCACCCAGAAACACCAGGCCCAGGATGATCGCCGATACCGGCGCTATCAGGGTAGTAGTTGAGAAATTGGTTGCACCTACCAGAGGCAACAAACGATACATGACCTGGAAGGTGAACGCCGTGGAAATCAGCCCGATCGCCAGTGCCGCCATCCATGTTGCCGGTAACACCATACGAGGCACACCCTCTGCCAGCAACGCCACGGGCAGCGAAGCCACTGCCGCCCCGGTCAGCGCAATCGAGGTCAGTGCGGTAGGCTCCACCTTCTGGAAGCTGCGGGCAACGTTCAGCGCCAGCGCATAACACAGCGTCGCCAGCAGACAGGCAGCAATGGCCCACAGCCGGGTATCCCCGCCGGCCTGCAACGCCGGTGACGCCAGAATGGCGACGCCGGTAAACCCGGCAATCACCCCGATCGTCTTGGTCCAGGTAATACGCTCGCCATTGACCCAGAATTGCGATACCAGCACCGTCATGATGGGCGTCAACGCATTGATAATGGCAGCCACACCACTGGCCAGATCAGCCTGCGCCATCGGAAACAGCGCGAACGGGATGGCGTAGTTCAACACCCCCAGCAAACCAAGCTTCAGCCACAGCCCCGGATCCCTGGGGATCGGCTTGCGCATGGCAAACAGGAACAGCCAGCAGCCCAGTGCGCCAATGCTCACCCGCAGCGCAGTAACCCACAATGGACCGAGCTCACGGATCAACAAGGCATTAAAAATAAAGGATCCTCCCCAGACCGCTCCCAGGAATAGAATCCAGAACCACTCACGCAAGGTCATATCGCCGATCTCTATTACGCAGAAAACGGCGCATTATGCGCTTGAATGGGCTGTGTTACAAAGCACCAACCATCCGGACGCCTCAACCGTCGTTTTTTTTATGAATCCAGCAATACTCTATGCAGGTTCCCGCAACAACGAATAACAGCAAAGGAATCAGCGGCACACCCGCTGCATACGCAGCGACTGCCACTATGCCTACCAATATTGTCCCAACCAACTTAAACCTCCTGGATATTGATTTCCAGGCGGCAGAGTATCGCCTCAGCCGCCCGCAAACCATGACCTCTAGCTGTTGTCGTTGATGTAAGATCCAGCACCATAGACCGCGGTCGCCAATCCAACTCTTGCGACAACTGCTCCGGTCAATGTCGTCGCGGTGAACTGTGAATAAACTGCTGCAGCCAATCCGATAAATGGCGCTATGCCGCCACTCACCTGGCCAATTTCCTGCTCATTTAATTCAACCATAACCAAACTCCTTTTGGTGTTAGCTGTTGTGATTTACGGCGCTGGAATTCTCTCCTGAGAAATTGTGGAACGCCTCAGTGAATGTATAGTCAATTAATGAAAGAGATGCAGGAATTTTCCTGACCGGAGCAGGCAGGCTTTTGTATTGCCCCGTTCCTCAACCACCCTATGAGGGCAGGCAGTGGCAGGGTGTTTGCGTCGAGGAACAATCAGGCGCGCAGCGCCGTTCCGAGACCCAAACACCCTGCCACTGCCCGTGAACAAGGAGGCTAAAAAAACCGCAGTATTAATCCACGATCGCCTGATTTACCACATTGTGAAAACCCTCACGTATGCGGATATGCGAATAGGGCCGGATCTGCGTCAATACTATCGCGACCAGTTCTTCAGCCGGATCAATCCAGAACAAGGTCCCGAACGCACCGCCCCACGAGACCGATCCCTCGGAATCGGATGTATGTGCTTCCGCTCGATCCAGCACTACGGAATACCCCAGACCAAAGCCCATGCCCGGGCCGCTCAGCCATAAGGGCAGATCACCCGTATGGTTGGCGAATATCAGCTCCACCGTTTTTGGCCCCAGCAGGCGCACACCATCCAGCTCGCCGCCGTTCAGCATCATCTGCTGGAAACGGATGTAGTCATGTGCTGTAGACACCAGGCCACCTGCACCTGAGAAGAACGTCGTCGGTTCGGCCACATACCGGCTGTTGGCGTCACCCACCTCGGTCAGCATCATGCGATTGTTGTCGTCAGGATTCGGGCCGTACAGCGTCGCGAAACGGTCGACCTTGTGTTCCGGCAGATAAAAATAGGTGTCGCGCATTTGCAGGGGTTCAAAAATGCGCTGATGAAAAAATGTATCTAAATCCAGACCAGATATCACTTCTACCAGACGACCCACCACGCTGGTCGCGGCCGAATACTCCCAGCGCGTGCCCGGCTCGTAACGCAGCGGCAACGTGGCCAGCCGCTCAGTCCAGGTCGCCAGGTCTTCATCACCCCGCACGCGTGATACCTCAGAGTAGCGGGCAACATCGCCACGGTAACTGTTCATCAAACCGGCGGTGTGCGTCAGGATATGGGTAAAACTGATGGGTGTTTGTGCCGGCTCCAGGCGCGTACTGCCATCAGCGTTTTCGACCTCGATCATCATGTTACTGAATTCCGGCAACCAGTCCGAGATCGGGTCATCGAGCTGGAACCAGCCTTCTTCGTACAACATCATCAGTGCCACTGATGCGATCGGCTTGGTCATCGACGCCATGCGGAATATGGTATCCGTCGTCATTTCCTGACCGCGTCCGACATCTTTCATGCCTTGCGCCCTGAAGTGCACGACCTTGCCCTGCCGCGCCACCAAGGTCACTGTGCCGGCAACCATCTCATCGTCAATATAGCGCTGCATGAAGTCATCAATACGTGACAGACGCTGTGCTGACATACCGACACTTTCCGGACTTGCCATTGGCAACCCGGACGCGGGGGTATCAGCTGACGCGGAAAACGACAGACTGAGCAGAATCGGGATCAGGTATTTTTTCGTTATCATAAGGCAGGTCCCCATTAATTATTATTGCTTGAGCAATCAGTATACACGAATGCGACCGTGCCTCTGAGCGCGACACATATGCGCACAAACATCGCTTTCAGGTCAAAGCCGACGAGTGAATAATCCCGTTATCAGTCAACCGGACACAATTTCGACCGCTGTGCTTGGCCGCATAAAGTGCCTTGTCGGCAGCGTGCACCAACTCATCGAGATGTTGCACGCCATCCCATTCCGCCGCGCCCAGGCTGACTGTCACCCGCACGACTTCCTCCTTGTACTGGACCTCAAGGTCGGCAATGGTCTGGCGAATGCGTTCAGCAATACCGGCAGCCTCATTCAGGTCTGCGCCCGGCAACAGAACCAGAAACTCCTCGCCGCCATAGCGGCAAAACAGGTCCAGTGGTCTCAGCACCGATATTACCGGGGCGATAATGTCACGCAACACCTGATCCCCGGCATCGTGCCCCAGAACATCATTAATCTTTTTGAAATGATCCAGATCAAACATGATGGCGGACACCGGTGATTGCTCGCGTTTCATCTGTTGCAGGATGCGCTCACCGTTTTCATCAAAGGCGCGGCGGTTGGCAATGCCGGTCAGAAAATCTGTCGACACCAGCGAGCGCAGCCATTCATTGGTCGCATTGAGCTCTGCGTTGGCCTGCGCCAGAGACGAGGTTCGCTCCTGAATTCGTTTTTCCAGCCCGGCATTCTGTTGGCGAATTTCAGCCAGCAAGACCGACAGCCCGACCGATACAATGGCCACAATCGCCAGGAACTCCTGAACTGCCCAAACGGCCTCCTGGGGACTGCTGCTACCAATGGGGTAGACTTCATTCACCAGATATCTGATCGCCAGTGTCGCGATCACTACCAGTGTCGTGACGGTGACCAGCACCCCAAAACGGATGGCGGCCCAGATGCCCAACGGCAGAATCACGATAGGCGTCAGATTAAAGTCAAAAGCGTCACCGCTCCAGTCTCGAAACGCGACGGGAGCCACCAGCAGCAGCGCTCCCCACAAAGTCCCGAGCTCCAGCAATCGCCAGGGCCTGAAGGCGGGCATCCCGCGACCCATGAACCGCCACAAGGCCACCAGTAATGGCGTCATCAGCAACAGCCCGAGCGCATCTCCGAACCACCACAGACGCCATAACGACCAGTAGCCGCTGATGTCCTGGCCCAGCCAGACATAAACCCAGGCTCCCAACAAACCTGCAAGACAGGACGCCAACACCGGGCCGAACACAAGAAATCGAGTCGCGCTGGCGACCCGGTCAAAATCAAACTCGCCCGCTGTGCTTCGGCGAATCAGCCATGCCGCCAGCGTCACCTCAAAGATATTGATCAGACCGAATGCCAGTGAAGCGCTGACAGGCGTAAACGACAACCCCACCAACACTTCGGCACCAAGCGTCATCAAGGCCATCAACGGCCATTGACGCGGGGGAAAAATGAGGAATGCGGCCAGCAGCACCGCGTTGGCTGGCCACAACACCGATATACCGACATCAACGACGGTATAGGTTGCCCCCAACGTGGCAAAAATATAGTAGCCAATGCCGACAAGAAGCGCACGGGCAATGAGATAAATCATGATGGATCGCTGCGGCCTGAATGGTGATCTAGTCTTCAGGATATCAGGCAACAAGCCTGAAATCAGCTGAATTGACTGTTTTTGCTCATTTCGCCGGCACTGCGAAATGAGCAAAACACGGTTGTCAACCTCTCAGTACCACGCGCCCCTGGACCTGCCCGGCCTTCAGATCAGCCAGGGCCTGACTGGCCTGATCCAGCGGGCGTTCTTCGATCCTGATCGGCGCAATCTTGCCTGCCCGAACCAGTGTCATCAGCTCACCCATCTCCTGCAGACTGCCGACGTAAGTACCCTGAATAATACGGGCATTCATCGGGATAAAGGGCAGCGGAATATTCAGAGCACCGCCATAAAGACCCACAATGATGATCTTGCCGCCTTTGCGCAGACAGCCCAGACCATAATTGACCGAAGCCTCAGCACCGACAAAATCGATCGCGGCAAACGCGCCACCGCCCGTCAGTTTCTTGATCTCTTTCACCGTGGCTCTGTCACCTGAGTTAAAGACGGCCTTGGCACCCAGTGCCCTGGCGGCTTCAAGCTTGCTGTCATCAATATCCACAACGATGGGCTTGATGCCTTGTGCCAACGCGACCTGAAGCGCCATCATGCCAACACCACCGGCGCCGATCAGCACGACTTCATCGCCGTCGGTCAATTCACCCACCTTTTTCAGGGCGCTGTAAGCAGTCAGGCCGGAGCAGGCATAAGTCGATGCCAGCGAGTCGTCGACACTGCCTTTGTCAAACAGGTAACGTGGATGCGGCACCACCACGTGATCCGCGAAACCGCCCTGTGCGACCGTGCCCAGACCGCGACCCGGCGTGCACAGGTGCTCCTCACCACGACGGCAGGAAGCACAGTCGCCACAGCCAATCCAGGGATACACAACACGGCGATCTCCCACCGCGACACCCTGCGCATCAGGGCCGACAGCAACCACTTCGCCGAAGATTTCGTGACCCAGTACCAGTCCGGGACGGCCAACTTCCAGCTTCTTGTCGTTGCCCAGATTAAATTCACCATCGTGCAGGTGGATATCGGAGTGACAAACGCCACAGGCGACCATCTTTACCAGCACTTCGGTGCCTGCCGGGGTCGGTGTTGCCGTCTCTATCCGCTCCAGCGGCGCGCCAGGCGCCGCAGTTTGATAAGCAATCATGCTTGTTCCCCTTGTGCGTTGTCTCTTTACGAGTTCTCTTTGGCCCAGTCGGCAAAGGTTTTTTCTTCGCTGGCCAGTTTGACCAGCAATGGTGCCGGCTTCCAGTAGTCTTCACCCAGAGTTCGGGCAAATTCATTGATGCGCGCCACCACGTTTTTCAGACCCACCTCATCGGCGTAGAACATGGGGCCGCCTTTGGCAGCGGGGAATCCATAACCGTACAGATACACCACGTCGATATCACCCGGACGCTGAGCGATGCCTTCATCCAGAATCAGAGCGCCTTCATTGATCAACGGGAAGAACAGGCGATCGACAATTTCCTGCTTGCTGATTTCACGCTGCTCGATACCCAGCTCCTTGGCTTTCTCACGAATCAGGGCTTCCACTTCCGGGTCATTCTGACGCGCCCGGGTGGCCGCATCATATTTGTAGTACCCGGCACCTGTCTTTTGCCCCATGCGACCCATCTCCACCAGCGCGGTGGCAATACAATGCGTTTTCGGGTCATGCTCAACATCGGTACGTGCCTGGCGCGCCTTGTATCCGATATCCAGGCCAGCCAGATCACCCACTGCCAGCGGGCCCATGGCCATGCCGAATTCTTCGGCCGCCGAATCGACCTGCTCCGGGGTCGCGCCATCGAGCAGCAACATGTGTGCCTGACGACCGTAGCCCTGCAACATGCGGTTGCCGATAAAGCCGTAACAGACGCGTGACAGCGCACAGACCTTGCCGATTTTCTTGCCGATCTGCATGACTGTGGCCAGCACATCGTCCGCGGTCTTGTCAGCGCGCACAACTTCAAGCAACTTCATCACATTGGCCGGGCTGAAGAAGTGCATGCCGACAACATCCTGCGGGCGCTTGGTCGCTTCAGCGATCAGATTCACATCCTGGTAAGAAGTATTGGACGCCAGAATCGCGCCCGGCTTGCAGGCCGCGTCCAGCTTGGTAAATACTTCTTTCTTGATATCCGGATTTTCAAACACGGCCTCAATGGCCAGATCCACATCGCCCAGGTCAGCATAGTCAGTAGTGCCACTGATCAACGCCATGCGCTTGTCCATGTCCTGCTCCGACATGCGACCTTTCTGCACAGTGATGGTGTAGTTTTTGCGGATGATGCCCAGACCGCGCTCCAGCGCTTCATCATTGATCTCAACCATGATCACCGGAATACCAGCGTTGGCAAAACACATGGCAATACCACCACCCATGGTGCCGCCACCGATGATGGCGACCTTTTTGATATCGCGCACCGGCGTGTCCTTCGGCAGTCCCTTGATCTTCGTCGCTTCACGCTCAGCAAAGAAGGCATGACGCATGGCTCGGGACTGTGGCGAAGTAACCAGCTCGGTAAACAGCTCCCGCTCAACCGCCAGACCTTCGTCCATGGACTTGTAGACCGCTGCTTCGACGCAGGACACGATTCTGTCCTGGGCAATCTGACCACGGGCGCGCTTGGCCAACGCCTTGCGGTAGCCGTCGAAAAAGCCCGGCTCAATGCTGGCAGGGTCGATCGTTATGTCGCGCACACGCTTCAGAGGCGCGCCAGACTCAACCAGATCCTGCGCATAGGCCACAGCCGCCGCTTTCAGATCATCGCCACTTAACACTTCGTCAATCAGCCCCATATCGCTGGCCTTGGCTGCTGCAATCGGGTCACCCCTGGTAATCATGTCCAGCGCCGCCTTGACACCCGCAATGCGTGGCACGCGCTGGGTGCCGCCGGCGCCAGGCAACAAGCCCAGCTTCACTTCGGGCAGGCCTACTTTCGCCGACGGTACAGCACATCGGTAGTGGCAGCTCAGTGCGGTTTCAAACCCGCCACCCAGCGCGGTGCCGTGAATGGCAGCGACCACCAGCTTGGAAGAGTTTTCCAGCGCAGTCAGTACATCAGGCAGCGACGGGTCCTTCGGTGGCTTGCCGAATTCAGTGATATCGGCACCTGCAATGAATGTGCGACCTTCGCACATCAACACCAACGCATCGGTGTCATCTTTCTGTGCATTTTGCACGGCAGTCAGAATCCCTTCGCGGACTGCTTGAGACAAAGCGTTGACGGGCGGGCTGTCAACTTTGATGACACCAATATTTTTGACGATTTCGTAACTGACGACACTGGACATGAGTGAATCCTTTACATGATTTTCAGAAAATTTAGTTTCCCGGAACTCAGCATTTATTGGCAATCGTATAACTAAACACTGATTCCGGAATTAAAGTAAAAAGTTGTTCAGTCAAGGCGCTCAATGACGGCAGCAACACCCTGGCCAATACCGATACACAAGCTGACCATTGCATAACGGCCACCGGTTCGCTCGAGCTCACGCAACGTTGTCAGCGCAATGCGGGCGCCTGACGCACCCAGCGGATGGCCCACAGCGATGGCACCGCCGTTGGGGTTAACGCGCGGATCATTAAAGTCCACTTCCAGCATTTTCAGACAGCCCAGGACCTGGGTCGCAAATGCTTCGTTGATTTCAATGATATCCATATCGGACAGTTTCAACCCTGCGCGATCCAACGCTTTGCGCGCAGCAAACACCGGTCCCAGACCCATCACCCGGGGCTCTACGCCAGCAACGGCACCGGCGATAATACGGCCACGCGGTTTGACACCATACTTCTCACCCATCGCGGCATTGCCGATAATCAATGCGGCGGCGCCGTCATTGATACCGGAGGCGTTACCCGCAGTAACCACGCCACCCTCAAACAGCGGTCGCAGCCCTGCAAGCACTTGCGCAGTGGAGTCGGCGCGCGGATGCTCATCGGCATCCACAACTCGCGGCGGCTTCTTGCGGCCCTGCGGCACTTCTACCGGTATTATTTCGTCTTTGAAGAACCCGGCCACGCGGGCAGCTTCGTACTTCGCCTGAGAAGCCGCGGCAAATGCATCACTGTCTTCCCGGCTGATGCCCAGGTCGCTGGCGATATTGTCCGCCGTCTGCGGCATGGTGTCATCACCAAACCCTTTGGAAATCAACGGATTGGTAAATCTCGCCCCCAAAGTACTGTCAGCTATCTGCTGGCCGCGATCAAACGCGGACTGGGCCTTGGACAGAATCAGCGGCGCGCGGCTCATGGACTCGACCCCACCGGCAACAAACAGGCCGCCTTCACCGGCTTTCACACCCCGACTGGCGTCCAGCACTGCGGCCAGGCCGGAACCACACAAACGATTGACAGTCAGACCAGCGACCGAGGTCGGCATACCTGCCAGCAACGCAGCAAAACGGCCCACGTTGCGACAATCCTCGCCGGCCTGATTGGTATTGCCCATGATGACATCCTCATAGGCCTCCGGGCTGAACACATTTCGTCCAACAACCGTTCTGATCACATGAGCGAGCAAATCATCAGGGCGCAAGGGCGACAAGGCACCCCCGTGACGACCAAATGCGGTGCGGCCACCATCATAAATAAAGGCTTCGTGTAATTGACTCATAGGACTGTTCTCTTGTTCCCCATAGCATGCAAAATAAGCAGGGCCGCAATGGTAGCACAAGCAAACATACCGTGGAATTCGACTCGGGACAGGCAATCGCGTTATTATGACGAGCTTTCGTTCTATAGAATTATTGGCAACGTTTACGGCAGAGGCTAAGCATGATACGAGACCAGGAAACGCTTAATCAACTCATTGATATTGTTGACCGTTTTGTTCGCGAGAGGTTGGTTCCCGCTGAGCAGCAGGTGGCAGAAGAATACAAGGTTCCTGACGACATTATTCAGGAAATGAAAGAACTTGGCCTGTTCGGCATGACGATTCCGGAAGAGTACGGCGGCCTGGGCCTGACCATGGAAGAAGAGATTCATGTTGCCATGGCACTGGGTCGCACATCACCCGCCTTCCGCTCGATTCTGGGCACCAATAACGGTATCGGTTCAGCCGCTGTGGTATTTGATGGCACCGAAGAACAGAAACAGAAATTTCTGCCCAAGTATGCCAGTGGCGAGTGGGTAGGCTGCTTCTGCCTGACCGAACCGGATGTGGGCTCCGATGCCGCCGCGCTGAAAACAACAGCCGTGCGCGACGGTGATCATTACATCATCAACGGTACCAAGCGCTACATTACCAATGGCCCGGTTGCCGACACCTTCAATGTGATGGCGCGGACCAATCCAGAAATCAAAGGCGCTCGCGGCATCTCTGCCTTTATTGTGGAAAAAGGTACACCGGGCATAACCCTGGGCGCCATCGACAAGAAAATGGGTCAGGCCGGCTCACTGACCTGTGACGTCATCTTTGAAGATTGCCGTGTGCCCGCCGCCAACCTGATTGGCGAAGAAGGCCAGGGCTTCATCACCGCGATGAAAGTACTCGACCGCGGACGTCTGCACATTGCCGGCTTCAGCGTTGGTATCGCTGAGCGCCTGATTGACGATGCGCTGCATTATGCCATCGAACGTAAGCAGTTCGGCAAAGCGATCGCTGAACATCAGCTCATCCAGGCCATGCTGGCCGACTCCAAAACCGAAAGCTACGCCGCCAAGTGTATGGTGCTGGATGCCGCCCGTATGCGTGACGAAAGCAAAAACATCAGCACCGAATCGGCCGCCTGTAAACTGTTCGCCACCGAAATGGTTGGCCGGGTCGCGGACCGTGCCGTGCAGATCCACGGCGGCGCCGGTTACATCTCTGAATATGCCGTTGAGCGTTTCTACCGCGACGTGCGACTGTTCCGTCTCTATGAGGGCACCAGTCAGATCCAGCAGATCATCATCGCCCGCAACATGATCAAGGACGCTTCCTGATACTCAGACCCGCAGCCAGCCTCCAGGCACTTGCCTCAATCGAGGATTTCGGGAGTAGTGGGACAGCGAGCGACGCTTGCGGAGGAGCGTCACGCTGATTCCGGAAGCCGGCTGCCACTGATCCTTACCTGGTTTTAAGGGGACGGCAGATATAGATGCGGTTTTAGAAACCGCGCTGCGGGAGCGCGTAAAGGGGACGGAGGATATAAGCGCGGCTTTGAAGACCGCCCTGCGTGAAAATATCCTCCGTCCCCTTTCCGAGCAAAATCAGCGCAGGAACGGCAAAAAAACGCAAAATTCACTTGTATTTCAGCCAAAAATCCATAAACTGCGTTCCCTCTGTCACTTCTCGAAATTAAAACTTCGAGCAGTTCGACCGTCATTGATAAATTTACCACGCATGGTGTGGAGGCTTATAGCCCGACGCATACTGTTTAGTCGCAGCAAAACGCAGGTTTATAAGTTCACCGCCATCTTTTTTTGGGGCCCGGATTATGAGCACAATCTCCTCCATTAAAGAGTCTCTCAAACCAACCGACACCAGCGCGAACGAGAGTGAATGGCCTACTTTCACCGGTGCGCCCGCGGACGATGCGAAAGATCACTTTATTCACCGCAATGGACTGGAATTTGCCGGTACGCATTTGCTGATAGACTTCTGGGGCGCTGAGAATCTGACCGACCTCGACACCATGGAAAAAGCCTTCCGCGACTGCGTTGATCACTGCGGCGCCACCCTGCTGCACATTCACATGCATCACTTTACCCCCAACGGCGGCATTTCCGGCGTTGCGGTACTGGCCGAATCACACATCAGTGTGCATACCTGGCCGGAGCGTGGTTATGCCGCATTCGATATCTTTATGTGCGGCGATGCGCAACCGGAAAAGGCGGTTCCTATTCTTAAGGAAGCCTTCCACCCGACGCGCGTAACCGTTGGCGAACAACTTCGCGGTTTGACCCAGCCGGCAACCGAAGAGTAAAGCAGGCCGTCAACACTGCCTGCGTGCCACCCGGCGCGCAGGCACCTCCAGCCCCACCCCTTTCGTCGCAGTACCGCCTTGTCGCCACAGGAGACGCCGGATGTCAGCTCGTCATTGGACAGAAACACTTTATTCGGGCTATGGCCAGTCTTTCACTGTCGACGAAGTCCTGTTTGAACACAAAACCGACCATCAACACCTGATGATTTTCAACAACCGTCAATTTGGTCGCGTCATGGCGCTCGACGGTATCGTCCAGACCACCGAGCGTGACGAGTTCATCTACCACGAGATGCTGACTCACGTGCCGCTGATGGCGCATGGCAACGCCACCCGCGTACTTATTATCGGTGGAGGCGATGGCGGCATTCTGCGTGAAGTCTGCCGGCACCAATCGGTTGCACATGTCACCCAGGTTGAAATCGACCAGGCTGTCATCGACATGGCGCGTGAGTACCTGCCCGCCCACAGCGACGGGGCTTACGACGACCCGCGCGCCAATATCGTCATCGGCGACGGCTTCGATTTTGTGCAAACCACCGATCAGCGTTTTGACGTTATCATCTCCGACTCCACTGATCCGCAAGGGCCCGGCGAAATTCTGTTCACCAAGGATTTTTACGCAGGATGCCAGCGCTGCCTCAATCCCGGTGGCATTCTGGTGACACAGAACGGTGTCGTATTCATGCAAACAGACGAAGTCACCAACACCGCAGGTCGTCTCAATCGCCTGTACCGGGACTGGCACTTCTATGGCGCGGCCGTACCGACCTACGTTGGCGGCATCATGACCTTTGCCTGGGCCAGCGACGAACCTTCTCTGCGCCGCACCGACCTGGCAACGCTACAAAAACGCTGGCAGGCCAGCGCTATCCACAGTCGCTACTACACCCCCGAGCTGCATCACGCCGCCTTTGCCCTGCCACAGTATGTGCTGGACAAACTGGCCCCGCTGAAACACGCCTGACGCCCGCACCAAATCTGCGCGACTTGACAAGCAGAGGGTTGTTTACCCAATATGAGTCGCTGATATGGCGGACCTGGGTGGGGCAAGCAAGATTGTGAAAAACCTGAAAAAACTATTGGTCATTGTCGACCCCGACATCGACAGTGACTTTGTCATTGAAAGAGCCATTCTGCTGGCTTTCTATGGTAAATCGCGCGTCCTGTTGCTGATGAACAAGGCCAATGTACTGCCGCAACCCAGCGACGTGACACCAGGGCTGGCGTCACGGTTCTTTCGCACCCAGAAACAGCTTTTCACCGAACACTATCAATCCCGTCTGACGGCGCTAAAAGCCCGGTTTGAAGCGCAGGGCATTGAAACGGAAACCTATTTTAGCACCGACAAAAATGGCGCTGACGTCATCCTGGGCAAAATACGCGAATTCGAGCCCGACATGACGCTGAAAAGCGTGCAAAAACAGTCAGCACTGTCGCGCATACTGATCACCAACACCGACTGGAAGCTGGTTAAAAGCTGTCCCTCGCCATTGCTGTTAGTGAAGGCCCGGCCCTGGGCCGAAGACGGCGCCATCATGGCCTCTGTTGATCCATTGCACAGCAAGGCGGAACAAAACCAGCTTGATCATTTGCTGCTTGATACCACGGTCACGCTGGCGAAGTCATTGCAACTCAATGCCCGGGTATTCCATTGCTACTTTCCCGACCTGAGCGCCATGTTTCCCAAGGTGGTTGATGCCGAAGACTATGTCCGGGAAGTACGGACCATCCACTGGGGTCGGGTCCACTCACTCATTACTGCGCACGGCCTGACAGACGACCAGGTAACCATGACCCGCGGCGATCTGATCAAGACCCTGCTGCAAACCATTCGCAAGGACCGCGCTAACGTGCTGGTGCTTGGCGCGCTGTCACGCAATGTCGTCGAGAACGCCATCATTGGCAGCACGGCAGAAAAAATCCTCTACGATACCCCTTGCGATGTTTTAATCATGAAACACAACAGGTAACCCCTCCAACCATGTCCGGAACGCATTTGAAAATCCTGACGCTGAACATTCACAAAGGATTTGCGATGGGCCCCCGTCGCCTGGTTCTGTCACACATACGCGAACAGCTGCGCGCCAGCAAGGCGGACCTGGTGTTCCTGCAGGAGGTTGTGGGCGACAACCAGAGACATCGCAAAAAAGTGCACCACTGGCCCGCCGAAACCCAACTTGAATTCCTCGCCGACACTGTGTGGACACATCATGCCTATGGCAAGAACGCCATTTACCAGCACGGCCATCATGGCAACGCCATTCTCAGCGAGAGCCCGTTCCTTAGCTGGGACAATATTGACGCATCGTTCGTTAACTTTTCACATCGTGGTTTTCTGCATGGTGTCATCGCCAACGATATACACCTGATCTGCATTCATTTTGGTTTGTTCGAAAAAGAACGGCGCCTGCAAACTCTGCGGCTGATTGAACACGTCAAGCGATGCATTCCGGCCGATGCCCGCCTGGTCATCGCCGGGGATTTCAATGACTGGCGACAGATTACGCATCGTGCACTGGTAGCCAGCCTCGGCGTTTGTGAAGCGCATGAAGCGACTCACGGCACCTGTGCTAAAACCTTCCCGGCATTCCTGCCGGTTTTGCCCATGGACAGGATTTATCTGCGTGGCTTTGATGTGCATGCCTGCACCACGTTGTCAGGCAATCACTGGCGCGAGTTCTCCGATCATTGTGCCATGATCACAGATATCAGTTTCAGCGCCCCGTGAATCCGGGCCTCCAGCTACAAGTCTTAAACTACAGGTCTTAAACTACAGGTCTTTAACCAACGGTCCTGAAATCAGGAGCAAGAACGATCATGAACGACACTCAGGTCTGGGTCTGGCTGCTACCTCTCGTTTTACTGGCCATAGGATTGGTCACCGCAGGTCATGCACTGCTTCATAAACGTGATCCCAAAGCCGCCTTTGGCTGGATTGCCCTGTGTATCATTCTGCCCCTGGCAGGCCCTGTGCTGTACTACCTGTTTGGCATCAATCGGGTTCGTACCCGTGCCCAAAAGGACTACGACAGCAAACTTAACCGGGACTCCCTGACCACTATCTGTGATCCTCCCGGCACGTCATACCGCCCGCTGTCCACGGTCGGGGAGTCGTTGACACAAAAAGGGCTCAGCGCCTGTACCGAGCTTGAACTACTGGAGAACGGCGAACAGCTCTACCCTGCCATGGTGCAGGCCATAAACGCAGCACAGCACCGGATACTGCTTGCATCGTATATATTTGACCATAACACCAGCGGCCTGCAGCTCGCCGATGCGCTGGCAGCCGCTGTCAGTCGCGGTGTCGAGGTCAAGGTCATTGTCGACGGGCTGGGCGAAATGATGAGCTTCCCGCGCCGCATAGGCCGCGCGCTGAAATCACGCAACATTGAGTTCACCAGATTCAACCCGCTAACACTGATTCCACCGTCGCTGAATATCAATTTGCGCAGCCACCGCAAATTACTGATTATTGATGGCGTGCTGGCATTCACCGGTGGCCAGAATATCGGCGATCGCCACCTGGCTGAGCGTGCAGACAATCCGAACCGGGTGCTGGACATGCATTTTCGTCTGCAGGGCAAGATTGTTGACGACCTGGAGTGGGCTTTCTGGAAAGACTGGTACTACTGTACAAACACAAAACCCGTGCAAGCGTTCACGGGAAGCAACGTCAACGCCGCGGACGCGCAAATCTGGAGCCGGCTGATTCTGGACGGCCCGAACAAACACATCGACAAACTCAACAACCTGATGCTGGGCGTCATTTCTGCAGCCAGATCCCGGGTGTTTATCATGACCCCATATTTCCTGCCCACATTCGACATCATCGGTGCCTTGATCGCGGCACACCTGCGAGGTGTCAACATCCAGATTCTGCTGCCGGGTCACAACAACATAGCGGCGGCGCACTGGGCCATGCAAAATACCATACGACAGTTACTCGAGGCCGGCCTGGACATTCGTTATCAGCCCGCACCGTTTGTCCACAGCAAACTGTTTCTGGTTGATGATTGTTATACCCTGATCGGCTCGGCCAATATCGATCCGCGCAGCCTGCGGCTGAATTACGAACTGGGCGTGGAATTATTCTCGACAGAGGTTAATGCCCGTGTCGGCGCCTATTACGCTCAAAAAGCACAACAGGCAACCCGCATCAAACACCAGGACCTTATCAACCGCAGTTTACCCACGCGACTCAGAGATTCTCTGGCCTGGCTTTTTTCACCGTATCTGTAAAGCCGGCAGGTTTGACCACCAGTACATCCTGATCAACCCGGTCCAACAGCTTTTCCGCCGTACTGCCGACAAAGAACCGGTCAAGCGCAGAGCGCGACACTGCCCCCATGACCAACACACTGGCTTGCTGCTGCTTCAGATAGGCAGGCAATGCCTGCGTGACTATTTCGTCACTGATGCAAAGCGCATCTTCAGGCAATGAAAAGGCAGCCAGCAGGCCCGCCGTTTTCTCCCGGTACAGCGCCTTGTCCACAACCAGCGGATAGACGCCGGATACCGGCGCCTGATAGCAGGAATGGAACAAGCGCACGTCGCCGCCGGTAAGTTTCGCCAGCGAATGCGCAACATCGGTCAGCTGGTGGTCAAGATCCGCCGGTTTGTCATTGCTGTGAACCGGATCAACAGCCGCCACCAATAGCGGATGTTCCGGCCAGGCGAGGTCTTTGACCAGCAATAATGGACATGGGCAGTAGCGTAACAATTGCCAGTCCTGATGGGAGAGCAGCAGGCGTGCGATTTTTTCGTGATGACGCGTACTTTGAATCAACAGGTCAGGCTTGCTGGACAGCACTTTTTCAATCAACTTCTGATACGATGGGTTACCCCAAAGCGCATCCACCGTGACCGCAAAACCCTGCTGTCTGATTACCTTCGCCATGTCTTCCAGCAACAGTCGGTTGCGCTCGACGTGTTCCTGGCGCAACAGGCGGGCCTGCGGCGGGTCGAAGTAAAAACCATCGTCCAGATAGGCATTGTGGTCACAAATCACCAACTCCAGACTGGCACCACTAACCCGCGCCAGACGAATGGCTTTATCCAGCGCGAGCTGATCGTCCTGCTCCGGTTCGATGACAACCAGAATTTTACTGAGCCTGAACATGTTAGCCTCCGGCATGGATTACACAGAACAGCGATAACCGAGAGTATGTCAATCCGCACGACTTATCAATCCGGACAGAGCTGGCCGCTTCTCATTTTGCAGGTACTCAGTTAAACTCCGGACAGCGGATCGTTTTTTGATCTCAATCAATACTATGTACGACGGAGCACATAATCATGAGCTATCAAAGCGTTTTAGTCGCCGTCGATCTGTCCAATGAGTCCACCAGAATAATTGAACGCGCTCTGGAGCTGGCCGGTGGCGAGGTTAGCAGGATTTACCTCACGCACGTCGTTGAGCCAGTCGCGGCGGCCTACCCTATCGATGCCTACGCCATCAACATGACCAAACTGCAGGAAGAAGCGATGGCCATAGCCAGTCAGCGCCTGGCCGGTATTGCTGAAAAACACGGCATCCCGTCGGACAGACAAGTGATTCTGGCAGGTGCAGCGGCGACCGAAATCCGCAGCAAAGCCGAAGAAATCGGTGCTGACCTCATTGTCATCGGCAGCCACGGCACCTCCGGCTGGAAACTGCTGCTAGGCTCCACTGCCAACAAAGTACTGCACGGTGCCAGTTGCGACATCATGACTGTTCGTGTCGGTAAGTGAAGGATTAAATGACCTACCAACCTGTTGACGCCCAGCGCGACCCCCTCGTGCGAGACACTCCCGCGCGCGAGACGATAGGCACCAGCGCCGCCTCTGACAGCTTGCGGGCGAGGCCGTGTCCGCACAACCCCGCCGCCAGTTGCAGCAACTGCCGGCTCAGTGATTTGTGTTTGCCCATCGCACTCAACAAATCCGAGATCCAGCAGCTCGACAACATCATTGAGCGGAACCGTCCGCTTATCAAAGGCGAGCACCTGTATCGACAGCGTGATGAGTTCCGCTCCGTATACGCGGTGCGCAGTGGCAGTTTCAAGTCTTACACTCTCACCAGCGATGGGAAAAGCCGTGTCACCGGCTTTTACATGCCGGGCGAAATTCTGGGTATGGACGGCATTGGCACACGCATCCACGGTGTCTCCACCATGGCGCTTGAGCACGCTTCCATTTGCGAAATACCCTTTTCCCAGCTGGAGAAACTAAGCCATCAACTGCCCAATTTGCAGAGCCGTTTTTTTGCCATCATGGGCAACGAAATCGTCAAGGACCAACACATCCACACCCTGCTCAGCAGTTACACCGCAGAACAGAGACTGGCGTCGTTCCTGCTCAGCCTGTCAACACGGTATGCCCGCTGCCAACTCTCTCCGGACAGATTCCTGCTGCAGATGACGCGTGGCGATATCGGAGAATACCTGGGCCTGACGCTGGAAACAGTCAGCCGGGGCTTCTCAAGCCTGCAGAAAAAGGCAATTATTTCGGTGAAAAGTCGCGAAATTGCGATCACCGATATGGCTGGCCTCAAAGCCATTCTGGGTGACTGACGCGGGGTCGCGCGCAACCAACAGGGGAGTCTGATGACATGACAATTGACTGGGTAGCGTTCAGTCCCTGGGCAGCACTGTCCGGGGGGCTGCTGATCGGCGTAGCAGCAGCGATGTTCATTTTGTTCAACGGCCGCATCGCCGGTATATCCGGCATTGTTGGCGGACTTTTACAGCCCCGGCGCGGCGACACCCTGTGGCGAGTGTTATTTGTCGCCGGCATGTTGCTGGCCCCGCTGGCCTGGCTGGCATTTACGCAGTTGCCAACAATACAGATAGATGCCGGATACCCCATGTTGATAGTCGCTGGTCTGATAGTAGGCATCAGCACCCGTTACGGAGCCGGTTGCACCAGTGGCCACGGAGTCTGCGGTATTTCACGGCTGTCGCCGCGCTCGATTGTGGCAACGCTCGCCTTCATGGGCACCGGTTTCCTTACCGTGTACGTTGTCCGTCATCTGCTGGCGTTCTGAGGATTATCACCTTGAAAACTCATTTCATAACCGCTTTCATCACAGGCCTGGTTTTTGGCCTGGGATTATTGATATCGGGCATGGCGAACCCCGACAAAGTCCTCTCTTTCCTGGACCTGGCAGGCGCCTGGGATCCCTCCCTGGCGCTGGTAATGCTGGGCGCGATTGCGGTCGGTATTATCGCCTTTGGTTTTATCAAAGGCCGCAGCCAATCGTTGCTGGGCGAGCCACTGCGGCTACCCGGCAAAACCACTCTGGACAGTCGGCTCATCACTGGCAGCCTGGGTTTTGGTATTGGCTGGGGTCTGGCCGGCTTCTGCCCGGGACCGGCGCTGGTTGCGCTGGGCGCGGGAGAAGCCAAAGCAGCCGTATTTGTCGCCGCCATGTTGGCAGGCATGGGATTGTTCGAACTGATCGAAAAGCGCAGACCCGCCAGTCGCTAGTCTGCCGTCGCCGGATCCGTGCCAGCAGACTCAGTTGAGCAGGTTGGCCGGTGAATACTGATCGGTCAGTATTCGGGTTGAGGTATCCCAGTCCGGACGCGTGGTCAGACGCGGCGGATACTCCATAAGGTTAACACCATAAGGCGCCAGAGCATCGTACAGGTCCCGTGCCGGCGATCGCAGTTCGCCGGGTGGAGGCAATTCGTTTTTGGTGGCGAGAATCAGACGATTGCCGCTACCGGGCAACTTGAAATTGTAGAATTCACCAAACACAGCCTGATAAGTCACCGACTCATAGTCGTACAGGCGACTGGATGAAAATGTATTGGCCACCACCACCCCATCGGGTGTCAGAATAGCCCTGACCTCCTCCAGAAATTCCTTGCTCAGCAAATGCTCCGGGATGTATTCGCCGGAAAACGCATCCAGAACGATGTAGTCATACTGTTCACCACGCAGACCAGCACGCTTGATGAAAACCCGGGCGTCGACAACGTGAGCAGTCATCGCCTCGTCCTCGCGAAAGCCAAAGAACTCCTGCGCCACGTTCAGCACCGCCTGATCGACCTCAAGCACATCTATGCTGGCATTCGGGAACAGGTCCCGCATCGCCATCGGGATGGTGCCGCCACCCAGCCCGGCGACCAGGATGCGTCTGGGGGCGGGATTGAGCAACAAGCCGGCGAAACTCATTTTGGTATAACTGAACACCAACCGTTTGGGATCGCGTAAATCGATACAGGTCTGGTTCATATCGCCACGATGCACATTAAACAGCATACAACGTTGATCGTTGAATTCTGTCACCACAACATCGCGATACTGCGAACGCTCCTCATGAATGATTTCGCGCTGGGCATGTGTCTGCGTCATGGTCATGACAAACGTCAGCAAGGCGACAATCATTGCGACTGAAATCAATGCGGTTTTTTTCACTGGCCAACCTCCGACGTTACGGCAATAGCGTCCGCATCAGATACCGGTGACGGACTGCGACATGTCAGCATGACCGCACTGGCGCAAAGCAGCAGCGCGGCAACACAACCCCACATGACCGTGTTGATATTGAACCACAGCACAAAATAGAACGATGTTCCCAGCGTACCCAGAGCACTGCCCAGCGTAGAGACAAAATACAGCATGCCGGCAACGCCGCCACTGTGCTCATGTGACGACACCAGCAAACGTACGGAATACGGCGAGACCATTCCCATCACACAGATCGGCAAAAAATACAGCAGCATGGCGGTCAGCAGCGAGCCATAACGTGGGTCTTCGACCGCTACAAAAATGGCTGTCATCACCGCATCCGCCAGAAAAATGATGGGCAGGCATAGCGCTGCTGCCAGCACAAAAAAGGAGGCAAAAACTCTTGGCCCCGGACGGCGCAAAGATAATCGTCCACCCCACAGATAACCCAGCGACAGCGACAGCATGAACACGGCAATAATGCTGCCCCAGACATGCACGCTGCTGCCAAAATAGGGCGCCAGCACCCGACCGCCCAGCAGCTCGATAGACATAATGACAAAGCCGTTGAGAAAAGCCACACACAGGATAACCAGACGCGTGTAGGGCGTGTGTTCAACCGGGCCGGCGCTGACACCGGGGGTTGATTGCGATGACTCCGAAACTGCTGACATCCGGGCTTCCTTGAGCAGGCACAATGGTTAAAACAGAATGTCAGCGAGAGTAACACAGCCGGGCCACCGCGATCAGCCCCGGGACTGCGATATTTGCCAAATAGCGGTCATAGGCGTATTCTCATGCGCCTGATATCCGGCCCCCCTTTGTCTACCCAAGCCAGCACCCATGTCGACGACCACCCCATCTTCGCCCCCCGTGCGCCTGAGCCTGTTCAAACTCGCCGGGCCAACAATTGTTGGCAATCTGTTGCTTTCCGTCGTGCACCTGGCCGCCATCAAGATTGTCGCCGCACTGGGCTCTGATGCTGTCGCCGCCGTCATCGCCGCTGACCGGATCTACATGGCCGTGCAATTGATCATATTTTCCATCACCGCAGGCACCACCGCCATGGTTGCCTATGCCTGGGGCGGCAACAACCCGGATGAGACCGATCGCGTGGTCAAACTGTCAGCAGTCGTTACGCTGATCGCCTCTGGTTTGTTGTGTGTGGTGATGCCCTGGCTGGCGCGCCCGCTGGTTGGCATATTTGGTCTGCAAGGCGAGATGCTGGATCAGTCCGCCCACTACCTGACGCTGCTGATCTTCTTTAATATCTTTTTCTCTTTCCTGGCGGTGATCAGCGCCGCCCTGCGCGCCGCCGGTGATGCCATGACACCGGTCTGGGTCGCTGCCATTGGCAACGTGGTGAATATTGCACTGGCCTATGCACTGGTCTATGGCGTCGGCTTTGTACCCGCTCTGGGCATCAAGGGGGCCGCGTACGCTGCCGGTTTGTCTTATGCACTGGTGGCGGTGATATTTTATTGGCTGTGGCGTCAGCAGAGATTGTTGCTGAAACCCCGGCCGCAGCGGTTTCTGGAGCGCGCGCGACTGCGCAAACTGATGCGCATTGCGTTACCGGCCGGCATTGAACAGTTCATTTTTAATGTCTCCATCATTGCTTTTATGTGGGTGGTCTCACTGTATGGCACGGAGGCCTTCACCGCCTATGGCATCGGCGTCAACATTCTCTCCATTTCCATTGTCATCGGCATGGGTTTCGCGATCGCCACTGCGACCATGACAGGTCAGAATCTGGGCGCCGGCCAACCCGATGAAGCCGAACGCGCGGCCTGGCGTAACCTGAAAATATCCTTTGCCACCATGGCCATTATCGGCCTGGCGCTGGGCGCCAACGCCCGTGTCATCGGCAGCTTCTTCATCAATGATCCGCTGGTGCTCGACTACCTTGTCGCACTGACCATCATGGTTGCGGTGGTGCAGCCCATGATGTCAATCGAGTTTACCCTGGGTGGTGCCCTGCGCGGGGCCGGGGATACCCGTTCGCCGGCGCGTATCATGACAACAGGGTTTCTGTTCGGGCGCGTCATTCTGACGGCGGTGTTCTACTTTATGGAGCTTAGTGTGTACTGGGTTTACGCCGCACTGATTGCCGATTACATAATAAAATCATCCATGTACATACATATTTTCCGCAAAGGGCACTGGAAAACAGCATTTAACGGCGGTCAATAGATGATGATGTTTGAGGGTATCTTTCCGATACTGGCGATTGCACTGGCCGGCTACCTGGCAGCGCGCAGTGGCTACCTCAAGGAAAATGAATACCTGGCGATCGCACGTTTCACCTTTAATCTGATCATCCCCTGCCTGCTGTTCATCAACATGGTTCATGCCGATATACCGGATAATTTCGGCATCGATTTTCTGTTGGCATTTTATGTCGCGGTGCTGTTTGTCTACCTGATCGCGATGCTGCTGGCACGTCATGTTTTCAAGGCAGGCGCCAGCCTGCAGGCGGTCCTGGCGATCAGCGCTACCTACTCAAACACCACCGTGGTGGGCATACCCCTGGTGCTGCAGACTCTGGGCAGCGAAGCCCTGCTGCCACTGTTCATGATCATTGCTACGCAGAACCTGGTGCTGTTCAGTGTGGGCACGGTGTTTGCTGAACGTGAACAATTTGATATCCGGGCGCTCGCTGCCAGCTTAGTGCGGCTGCTGCGGCAACTGTTGAGCAGTCCGTTGACGGCGAGCCTGATCGCAGGCCTGACATTCAACCTGCTGGGCATTGGCTTGTATCAGCCACTGGACGCCAGTTTATCCCTGATGTCAGAGGCAGCAATCCCGACAGCGCTGTTTGTGCTGGGAACGTCACTGCACCAGTACCAGGTGGGTCGCCAGTTGCCCGCCGCCCTGCTGATCACGGCACTGAAATTGATCGTTTTGCCGATACTGGTATGGCTAACCATGTATCAGCTTTTTACTTTTGATCCCCTGTGGGCCAAAACAGCATTGCTGGCTTCAGCGATGCCCGTAGGCATCAGCGCCTATGTCTTCGCCCTCAGGTATCAGACCGGGCAATCGGCGGTGGCAGCGGCATCCGTGATATCGACGCTGCTCAGCCTGATTCCTTTGACGCTGATCCTGATGTGGATTGCCTGACGGCGAACGCATTTACAGCCGCGAACGACTAATCACAAGTTCACACATTTGACGCAGGCTATGGACCTTGTCTATCAGGCGTGCGAAACGCTCATCCTGCGTCAGCCCCTGAGCATAACGATAGTAGATCTGCTGCCCGATCCCTGCCAGCCGGAACAGCCCAAAGCAAAAGTAGAAATCGATATTGTCGACGGCAATGCCGGTGCGTTCGCTAAAGCGGGCGACGATTTCCTCACGGGTGGGGGCACCCGGCGCGTCACTGGGCATCGCCCGATACCGGCGAAAGAAATCCGGATCATCTGCCTGCGCCCAATAACCCAGCGTGCAGCCCAGATCCATCAACGGATCACCCACGGTTGTCATCTCCCAGTCCAGCACACCGATCATCTGCAGCGGATTTTCCGGGGACCAGATCACATTGTCGAGCTTGTAATCATTGTGGATCACGCCCACCACACCGCTTGCTGCGGGCATCTTGTCGCGCAACCAAGCCATGACCGGCGCAAAGTCGGGGGCATCGTCGGTCACGGCAGCCTGATAGCGTTTGCTCCAGCCTTCAACCTGTCGTGTGACATATCCTTCGGGCTTGCCAAAATCCTCCAGCCCGGCAGCTTTCAGATCAACCGAATGCAGTTCGCCGAGCACATCAAACAGGGTAAAAAACTGTTGGCGGACCTGCTCGGGTGAAAGCTGCAAACCAGCCGGATACTCACGCCGGATAACGATGCCCTCAATATAGGACATCAGGTAAAAGTCACAGCCTAATACGCTGTGATCATCACAAAAATGCACCGGCTTGGGTGCATACGGAAAAACCTTGTCCAGCGCCGTCAGTATCCGGAATTCCCGCCCCATATCATGGGCCGACTTGACCTTGCTGCCGAAGGGCGGGCGGCGCAACACCCATTTGTGTTCACCGCTGGCCAACAGGTAGGTCAGATTGGAGTAGCCGCCGGGAAACTGTTTGACACTCAACGTATCAACCAGACCGCCCAGCACAGGGCGCAGGTGTTCCCGCAACACATCCATGTCCAGCTCTTCACCCGGGCGTACCTGTTGTGGCTGGTCTACCAGTTTATGATCTGCCAGTTTAGCGTCCTGAGTCATAAGTCTTCCTTTGTTCAGCGTCTGTTATTGATATTATCTGAAAGTGATGAGGTCACGCCAGGCGGGCACTTCCAGGTGCGACAGGCTATTAAAACAGGCCAGAGATACTTTGCCCCGCCCATAAACCAGTCGGGTAACCGAGCTGTTGTTTACCATCCAGTTGGCGGCGAGGACCTGATTATCAGGCAACTGCACGGCATGCTGCAATGCCAGCGCAATGACCCCGCCGGAGGTGGAGATCAGCACCCGACTGCCACCGGTATGCCGTTGCATCAGCTCATCAAGGGCGCCATGAACCCGGGACTGAAAATCGTGCCAGTGCTCAAAGTCAGTATCTTCCGCGGTGGGCCGCAAGGTCCCGTTGATCCAGTGTGCCGTGGCTGCTTCCAGCACCAGCTGGAAGGTTTTGCGATCTGTTATGGGCAGCCGCAGCCCGGCAGCAAAACCTTCCGATGCCGCATGATCACGCAAATACATCCGGATAATGGGCTCTCCGTTGTACTCATTAAAACCGGAATGCACCCGCGCTTCGCTGTGCCCGGGCACCAGCGAACGCAGGCAGTTCGCGGTCTCGATCTGGCGCATCAGTTCGCCACTGTACAGATGATCAAATTGATCGCCCAGCGTCCGCCAGTACTCAGCCAGAATCTCGACCTGACGAATGCCTTGCGGGCTCAGCTTGTCGTACGATTCGGCGCCAAACGAGGCCTGTCCGTGTCTTACCAGAATGAGTTCACTCAATAGCTGTCTCTCCGTGAAAATATTTGCGTCAGCTTGGTGCCAATGATGAAAAAAAAGGCCGCCTGCAAGTGCAGGTCAGCCTTCTTTGTCATGCTCGCAGTCAAACCGGGCTATTACAGCGCGGCGTAACGCATGGTCTGGTAGTCAGTGTCGCCAAACTGGTGTTCGATGGTTGTCACGCGCTTGAAGTAATGACCCACGTCCAGCTCGTCAGTGACCGCGATGCCACCATGGATCTGCACGGCTTCCTGACCGACCAGGTGCATGGCACGACCAACACGGCTCTTGGCAGCAGCCACGGCCTTGGTTTTTTCGGCAGCACTGGCAGCACTGTCGAGCTTCATCGCCGCCATGATTACAATGGAACGTGCCAGCTCACACTCAACAAACATGTCTGCCATGCGATGCTGAAGTGCCTGGAAGGTGCCAATAGCCACGCCAAACTGTTTACGGGTCTTGGTGTATTCGACAGTTTTCTGCAGCAGGCTGACCAACGCGCCGACAGCCTCGGCACTGACTGCCAGCGTGACACGATCGATAACAACTTCCAGTGCCGCCAGCGCCTTGCCTTCGGCGCCCAGCAAAGCATCAGCAGCAACCTTGACGTCTTTCAGGTGAATTTCTGCAGCCCGGTGGCCATCAACCGCTGTGTACGCGCGCGTGCTGACGCCAGCAGCGCCGGCATCGACCAAGAACACCGAAATGCCGTCACGATCAAACTTGTCGCCCGAGGTACGCGCAACAACCAGCAGTTTGTCTGCCGCAGGGCCGTTAAAGACAACGATCTTGTCTCCGGAAATGACGTAGCCGTCGCCGGACTTGCTGGCAGTAGTAGCGACCGACGCCAGGTTATAACGACTGTCGGCTTCCGCGTAGGCTGTCGCAAGCTGCAGCTTGCCTTCCATAATGGCGCCCAGCATATCCTGCTTTTGCGCATCGCTGCCCAGCTCGCTGATCAGACTTCCGCTGAGTACAGCGGTGGCAAGGAAAGGTTCCACGACCATACCTTTACCGAATTCTTCCATTACCACCATCAGGTCTACCGCCGAACCGCCAAAACCACCGTCCTCTTCTCTGAACGGTACAGTCAGCCAACCCAGCTCGGCAAACAGGTTCCAGTATTCGTCGCTGAACCCCCTGTCGCTTTCAATCAACTTCTTGCGTGTATCAAAGTCATAGCGGCCTTTGACGAATTTCTGCACGCTGTCTTGCAGCATTTGCTGCTCATCACTATAGGAAAAATCCACGATGTATTACCTCTTGAAAATAGTCAGTGTGCAATTACAGGCCGAGTACAGCTTTGCTGATGATATTTTTCTGGATCTCGTTGGATCCACCGTAAATCGACTTCTTACGGTTATTGAAGTAGGTATTGGAACTGGCAGCCGCTGAGCCTTTGCCCACCTGCTCGCCGTCGAAACCTTCGGTGAACTGCTCCGGCACATGCGGCAGACTGTGGTAGGCAGCTACTTCCATATACAGCTCATCAATAAACTGTGTCGCTTCAGTGCCCACAATCTTCAGAATTGATGACTCTGGTCCCGGTGCCTTACCGACGCTGACAGCTGCCAGTGTGCGCAACTCGGCAAATTCCAGCGCCAGCACCTGAATCTCGACTTCAGCAAGCTTGCGCTTGAAAACAGGGTTATCCAACAAGGTGCCGCCGTAACCGTCCGCCGTGTTGGCAGCCAGGCTGCGCAGTTTTTGCAGCTTCAACTTGGAGTTGGGCACCTGGGCAATATTGGTACGTTCGTGCGTCAACAGAACCTTGGCGTAAGTCCAGCCTTTGTTCTCTTCACCGACCAGATTTTCGACAGGCACCTTGACGTTGTCAAAGTGAACTTCGTTGACTTCCGGCTCGCCATCGAGCAGCACAATTGGCGACACCTTAATGCCCGGGGTCTTCATATCAATCAGCAGAAAGCTGATGCCTTCCTGTTTCTTTACCGTGTTATCGGTGCGTACCAGACAGAAAATCCAGTCAGCGTACTGACCCAGTGTGTTCCAGGTCTTGGTGCCGTTAACGATATAGTGATCGCCTTCGCGGACAGCGGTGGTTTTTAGTGACGCGAGATCAGAGCCGGCATTGGGCTCGGAATAGCCTTGGCACCACCACACATTGCTTTGCAGAATATCGGGCAGGAAGCGTTTTTTCTGCTCTTCGTTACCATAGGTATAAATAACCGGCGCTACCATCTTGACGCCAAATGCTACCGGCTCCATGGCGCCATACAGGCCCATTTCCAGCGCAAAGATGTATTTTTGCGTTGGGTTCCAGCCGGTACCACCGTATTCTTCCGGCCAATTGGGGGCTACCCAGCCTTTGTTGTAGAGGATTTTCTGCCAGCGGACAAAGTCATCCTTCTCCAGCTTTATGCCGTTATCCACCTTGTGTTTGATGTCTTGCGGAAATTCCGCTTTTAGAAAGTCATGGACTTCTTTCTGAAACTCTAATTCTTCAGCAGTGAAATCAGCATTCACAGGGAATCTCCCGAAACAATAAAAAATTCAATTGGTTGCATATACATGCAGGCATTCGCAAAACTGCGTTCTTCTACCCACATTACGGCCCTTGGCCGCCGCCAGATCATGGTGATTTACAACAGGAACCGCGCAGCGAGCAAGACTTTAACATTTTTTGGCAGCCCTGAAAACGCATTTTTCGAACAGTTGCTCGATAGTTTGCCGGCGTCAGCGCTGGCCTTCAGCGGCACGGTTTCTATATCATCGCGCGGGGACGCCGAGATGGGGTCAACGCTTACCGGACTCGCGGGACAGACCATTAAAAATCAATAAGGAAACGCCATGACAGACTCGCCAATGGACATCTTTCGCCCGGACCTTTTTCGGGGCAAAACTGCGCTGATAACCGGCGGCGGCCGTGGCATCGGGCTGGCCATCGCGGAAGGGTTTGCGCGCTACGGCGCCAATATCGTGATCGCCGGACGCCATGAGGAAAATCTCAATGCGGCAGCCGAACGCTTCGCGGCGGACGGCACTGAATGCCTGGCTGTGAAAACCAATATCCGCGACACCACCGAAGTGACAGCGCTGGTCGCGGCGGCAACCGAACGCTTCGGTAACATTGATTTCCTGATCAACAACGCCGGCGGACAGTTTCCTGCCCGCCCGTCACAGATCAGCGATGGCGGCTGGCGCGCGGTGGTCGACCTCAACCTGAACGGCACCTGGAACATGTGCAGTCGCGTGGCGCCACTGATGGCGGAACGCGGCTTTGGTGCTATCGTCAATCTGGTGCATGTTTATTCCTTCAACCGCGGTGCACCGCCGTTCGTGCACTCCGGTGCCGCGCGCGCCGGTGTGGTCAGCATGACGCAAAGCATGTCGTATTATCTGGCGCGCAAAGGCGTCACCATCAATGCACTGGCACCCGGCACTATCGATACTCAGGGTGTACATGAAGAAGAGTTCGCCTCGGCAGAGTATCAGGACCTGCCTGAATCAACCTTGCGTGATGTGCCGGCCCATCGCATGGGCACAGTAGCAGAAATGGCAGCCGTTACGCTGTTCCTGTGCTCGCCGGCGGCACGCTACATCAATGGCGCCAGCATCGTCGCCGATGGCGCACAGTTCATGGGCAATTGGGCGCCCATGGTCGACCCCGAGCAGTATTAAGGCAAATCAGGGTTGGCCAGCAGTGCCGGGCTTGATGGATAATGGCGCCGGTTTCATCGAATCACGTTAAAAGAGTAATGCGCATGGATTGGCTGCAAATTCTGGTGCTGTCACTGGTCCAGGGGATCACGGAATTCCTGCCTGTGTCCAGCTCCGCCCACCTGATCCTGGTGCCGGTCCTGACCGGCTGGCAGGATCAGGGGCTGGCGTTTGACGTGGCATTACATGTCGGCAGCCTGTCTGCGGTGCTAACCTATTTCCGCCACGACATACTGACCATGACCCGTAGCTGGGTCCAATCACTGCTTACGCGTCGCCTTGACAGTGAATCCCGGCTGGCCTGGGCCGTCATTCTCGGCACCATCCCGGTGGGTCTGGCAGGCCTGATGTTTAATGACTTCATAGCAGACACCTTGCGCTCTCCCCTCTACATGGTTCCCGGGCTCATTGTCTTTGGACTGGCGCTGGGCTGGGCTGACTGGAAACACCGCGGTCAGCGCGATGAGCGCCAGCTTACCTGGAAGGATGTACTTTTTATCGGCATTGCGCAGGCCATCGCACTGATTCCGGGTACCTCCCGGTCCGGCATTACCATCACCGCAGCGCTGCTGCTGGGATTGAGCCGGGATGCAGCCGCACGCTTTTCGTTCCTGTTATCGATTCCCGTCATCATGATTGCCTGTGGCCTGCAAACGGCCGAGCTGATTCAGTCCGGTATCGACACTGACTGGCCTGCCATGCTCGCAGGCATCGTCATTTCCGGCATCAGCGCGTATTTGTGCATTCACTACTTTCTGGAATTTATCAAACGTATCGGCATGCAGCCGTTTGTCATTTACCGCATTGCGCTGGGGCTGGTGCTGATTCTGGTTTTTGCCTGACCGGAAGTGTGGTTAACGACCATCAGCCAAAACTGATTGATCGCACGCGGTTCATGCCGGCGCTCAGGGTCAATGCCGTGAACACGGCCAGCACCGGTAATACATACAACAGCAAAGAACCCACTCGCTGCCCGGACAGGCCGAACAGCGCAATCACCAGATACACCAATGCCGCCATGACATGAATGATGAAGTAGGTCATCACCCACTGGTGACGGCTACTGCTGACGTTCCATGCACGGCCGGTCAGCAGCCAGCGCAGCGCGACCGCAACACCAAACAGATCGGTCGGCCAGAACAGCAACAGATTCAGATTACCGTGGATATCCTGATGGCTGGAGAACAGCCAGCCCAGACTCATGATCAAACCGTAAATACCGCTGAACAGCGCAATAATCAAACCCATCAGGCCCAACAGACGGTATGTCAGTGCCGGCATGCGCAGGGACAAACCCGGCTGACTGGAGAAAGAGGCGATAGACGCCGGCCTCAGGCACAGCAACAACAACAGACCCGGAATTATCAGCAACGCGGCCAGATAGTAAGGGTTGACGCCGGGCTCTGGCGAAGGGAATTCCATCAATACCTGTTGATCCGTCAACAGACCGGCCCGATTCAGTTGTGCGCGCAGCTCCAGCGGCAAAAACATCTGCTCCCATTGCGTCATACGCCGGTCGATGCGCTCGTTCATCAACACATCCAGTGACAACGATATCACTGGCAGGCTGGCATAGTGTGAGCGTACTTCGTCACGGAACGTTGACTGCGTCAGCGCCCGGCTTTGCTCACTGAGACTGCCACCCAAAGCCTCATCCAGATAGTCACGCACACGGGTTGTGCAATTATCGAAAAAGTAATCATATTCGTAGACCAGATTCTCTTCCCGGATGTTCCACGCCAGGCGCTCGTACAACCGACGCTTCTGGGCGTTGGTCAGAACCAGTTCATCCTGCCACACTGTGCGGGCTTCCTGCTGATAACGCCCCAACTCCCACCCCGGTGGCGTGACGCCCAACTGGTAATCCATGATGCCGCGCGCGAAATTGGCCGCGAACCGGACATATCCGATACTGGCATCAAACAGCCCCCAATTGAAAACCAGATCTGTGTTGGTGGTCTCGTCGACCATGCGCAGAGCGGTGTGCCCGAAGTTGTCCCAGACATTGTCGCCGACATCCACTGTAATCAGATAAAACGTGACCTGATCAAAATCCGATGGCACACGGATCGCAGAACCGTCAATCGGGGGTGCGGTAATCGCCTCAGTTTGTGCCTGCAGATCACGGCTCGTCAGCATCCCGGACATGACAATGCACAGAAACACCAGGCTCAACCAGCCGCCGCGTATGTTACCGGTCATGACCGGTGCGCGAAGACGATGGTGCAGGCATAATAGATGAATCAATTTGGAGTAAATCAATGATCAGCGATGCTTCTGTTGTAAAATCTGTTGTGGAGTTGAGTCACTGTTTTATCAGCCCGGCATACGGCGACTGAGTTGCAGCGTCATCATATCAAAGAAATCTTCGTGATCAAGCAAACATTGCAGCCATGCCGATACGCATGCATAGCTGCCAACTCCGGCTTGCCGTCCTACCCGTCAGTGCCTATGATAAGCCCCTTGAAAATAACCGGCGTCACAACCCTGCCAACAGAACCACGGAGAATAGTGCCATGAACGGTGCCCGAGCCCTGATCGAAACCCTGGCCAACTGCGGCGTAGAACTCTGCCTCGCCAACCCAGGCACGTCCGAAATGCACCTGGTACAGGCTCTGGACCAGGTGCCGCAGATGCGCAGCGTCCTGGCCCTGTTCGAGGGTGTGTGCACCGGCGCCGCCGACGGTTACGGCCGCATGACCGGTAAACCCGCCGCGACCTTGCTGCACCTGGGGCCCGGCCTGGCCAATGGCATTGCCAACCTGCATAACGCACGCAAAGCCGGTACCCCCATCATCAATCTGGTGGGCAATCATCCGCAGTTCCATATGGGATATGACGCACCACTGACCTCGGACATTGATACGCTGGCGCGCAACTTTTCATGCTGGATCAAGTCCTGCAGTACCGCCGACACTCTGGCGCAGGATGGCGCCGAAGCCTACACCGCAACGTTGCGCGCCACACCCGGCTCACAGGGACAGATCTCCACGCTGATTCTTGGCGCAGATGCCGCCTGGGGCGACGCCCCCGGCCTTGCCAGGGCCAACGGTATCCCGCGTCGCGCACAGGTGGATGACAGCAATGTGGAAAATGTCGCCCGGGTGCTGCAAAGCGGCGAAAAATGTGTGGTTGTGCTGGAGCACGACGGCGCCACCCCGGCCTCGCTGGAAATCGCCGGGCGCATCAGCGCCAAAACCGGCTGCCGCATCATGACCGGTACCTTCCCGGCGCGCATTGATGGGGGCCCCGGTGCGGTAGCTGTTGAACGCATGCCTTATTTCCCCGAACACATTCAGGCCTCGCTGGCAGACGTCAAACACCTGATTCTGGTTGGTGGCCAGGAGCCCGCCAGCTTCTTTGCCTACCAGACCACACCCAGCCGACTGGTGCCGGAAGGCTGCGATGTGCATACTCTGGCCCGCATTGAAGAAGATGCCACCAGTGCCCTGCAGCAGCTATCCGAGCGCGTGGCGGCAGACTCTGCAGCGGCGACCCGCTTTCAGCGAGCCGACATGACGGTGCCCAGCGGCGAGATGAATACCCGCAATATGTTGCAGGCCATCGCTGCGACACTGCCCGAGAATGTCATCGTGGCAACCGACTCCGGTGCCGGCAACGCTGCGCAACCGGCCTGTCAGACTGCCGCAGCCAATAGCTGGCTCAGTCTGACCGGTGGTGCCATTGGCCAGGGCAGCCCGGTAGCAACCGGCGCGGCACTGGCCTGCCCCGACCGTCGGGTGTTGACGTTGCTGGGCGACGGCGGTGCAGCCTACACCATCCAGAGCTTGTGGACGCAGGCCCGCGAACAACTGAATGTGACCACGGTGATCTTTGCCAACCGCAAATACAATATCCTGAATATCGAATACGGCCGCCTGGGCGTGACCGACGTAGGCCCGATAGCCGCCAGCCTGTTTGATATTGGCAACCCTGACATCGACTGGGAAATGCTGTCCAAAAGCATGGGCGTACCCGCGGCCACCGCCCACACCGCAGAGGAGTTTGCCCGCTTGCTGGCCCGCAGTTATCAGGAGCCCGGCCCGTTTTTGATTCAGGCCATGTGCTGACAGGGCGTTACCGGCACTGGTTTAAACCAGCAAACTCTGCGCAAATTCGCCAAGGATTGGCAACCGGCGCCGCTGCCGTGGCCTGCGAGCATCACACAACAGAGCCAGGCAACTGTTTATAAAGGACTTTTTATATTGGCATGGAATTAGCTTCATATTCTGGTAGAACCCGGATCAATCTCAGGTTCGGGCATGACATCTATCGTTTGCGCTGCTCGCCCCGCGCGGTTTTACTGGAGACACAACCATGAACGTCGTTAAAAATATCTGCACCATCCTGGTATTCCTTGTTCTGGCTGCCCTGGCCCTGCCGCTGATTGGCGCCGGCCTGGGCCTGATGTTCGTGCTGGCGGCAGTATTCATCTGGTTGCTGCCCGTTCTGATCATCCTTAACTCGGACAAGACCAGCGGCGGCGAAAAACTGGCCTGGATTCTGGCCATCATTTTCCTGTCCTGGTTTGCCTGGATATTCTATTTCCTGCTGGCCCCGATCAAACCACGGCGCGATTACTGGTATGATTAAGCCTTAAAAGAGCTGGCGATAACAAGCGAGGCGATATGACACAGGTGACACCCGGCAGTGCTGACTGGTTGCAGCAGGTTCAGGAAGACATCATCGACCCGCAACGGCCCATCATTGACCCTCACCATCACCTGTGGCGCAAACGCTTTAATCAGGATTACCTGCTCAACGAGCTATGGGCTGACACCGGCAGCGGCCACAATATCCGGCAGACGGTTTTCATCGAGTGTCGCGCATTCTATGACAAAGAGGCCGCGCCGAATCTGCAGTCCCTGGGCGAAACCCGGGTTATTACTGACATTGCCAGACAGAGCCATCAACAGGCGGACAAAGCGCAACTCAATGGCATCGTCGCCAATGCGGACTTGCGCCTCGGCGCCCAGCCTGATGCTTTGCGCGAAGTGTTATCCGCACACCAGGACATTGCCGGCGACCTGTTCAAAGGTATTCGTCAGGCCGGCGCCCGCGACCCCAGGCCCGAAGATCTGGTGATCCCCGGCCCGGCGCCTGCCTACCTGTATGGACAGGAGAGTTTCCGGCAGGGACTGAAGCTACTCGGCGAGTTGGGACTGACCTACGACACCTGGCACTATCATCATCAGAATGAAGACTTCTGTGAACTCGCTGAAGCGGTGCCGGACACGACCCTGATTCTGGATCACTTCGGCACTCCACTGGGCGTGGGCATTTACCGCGGCTCCCGTGATGCCATTTTCACCCAGTGGAAACAGGACATGCGACGACTGGCGCGCTGCCCCAATGTTTTTGTCAAGCTGGGCGGAATGGCGATGCCGGATAACGGCTTTGACTGGCACACCCGGGAGCGTCCGGCCAGCTCGGACGAACTGGTAAGCGCACAGAAAGCCTATTACATGCACATGATTGAATGTTTTGGCCCGGAGCGCTGCATGTTCGAAAGTAACTTCCCGGTGGACAAACTGTCCATAAGCTACCCCGTGGTTTGGAATGCATTCAAAAAACTGAGTGCCGACTTTTCCGAATCTGAAAAACACGCCATGTTCTATGGCACCGCCGCCAGTGTATACCGGCTGACATAAGCGTCACCATCAGGTCTGTCCGGCGTCAGGCGCTGGCAGGGCGCGGCACACGCTTCAACACTCCACTACTGGTCAGGATGGTCTTGCCATTGGCCTCGATCACCGCACGGGCAAATATCAGCGAACCTCCCTTACGGGTCACCTCGCCGCGACCGGTCACCAGATCTCCGTCAAAGGCGGGTCCGACAAATTCGTTATTGCAGGTCACCGTTACCACGCCTTCATGGGTGCCACCAATGGCTGCCAGGCACAGGGTGTAGTCAGCGAACATCATCAGAATACCGCCGTGCAGGGTATTGTGGGCGTTACAGTTTTCCGGTCGGACGCGGAAGGCGGTGGCGATGTCATCGCCGTCCAGTTTAAAAAAGAACGGCCCGTTGTGATCTTCAGAGCGGTCCCCGTGCCAATGTTTGTACCCTGCAGGCACATCAACCAGAGCCGATGCCTGTTTGTCAGTGTTGTCGTTACTTGTCATCCTTGTCCTCATCATCACCGTTCGCCACATCGATGGCCGCACCCGCCACCTTGAAGGGGACCTTTGCCACTTCCAGGGTGACGTCCACTGCTGTACCCACTACCGTGCCCAGACAGCCCGTCAGCAACACCACCATCGTCGCCGACACCAACAATCTGAGTCCGCGGGCAACAAGCGCAGCGCGGTGTACCAAGAGCTCACACATGCTTTATCCTCTGTGATTGGAAGGCCTGAATGGTCTCCAGTCCGGTGCCGGTTTCAACCAGCGCCTGAAAATCATCAGCCAGGCGCTCACTTTCCTGTAATACGATCTGCCAGTAGCGCAGACGCTCAGCTGTATCCAGCCGTTTGAAGTCGTTGCGGTCGGGGATTTTGCCGTACGGCAATGAGTCGACAAATTCCCGCGATGGCGCCAGCAACACTGCATTATCAAAATAACCTGCGTGAGCCGTGCGCCAGGGTACAAACCTGTCGAACCAGCCCGGCGTGATGCTCGCATAAAAGTGCGGGTACAGTACCAGCCCTTTAGCCTGTTGAAAAGGCAAATCCAGGTGGTAATCGGTAATGCCACCATCACGGAAAACACTGCCCGCTCTGGTGCCCGCGATGTCATGCACCGATTCCATGACAAACGGAATCGAGCCACTTGCCATCAACGCGTCAGGCACATTTTCCGGCGTCAATGTAACGTAGCGACTGGGCAAATCAGTTAATGGCAATGTCTGCGCGGAATCCAGCGCATTATGAAAAACATGGCGCTCGAAAAACCACGACAATCCGCGCCGGCTGATCATATTCCCGGCAGCGCTGGCCGCCAGCCCCAGGCTCAGTGGTAACCGGCGGTCGGAGCGCAACATCCCACGTGCCCGATCAGCAATGACATGCAGGCGCATCATCTGATTACCGGCGATGTCGCCGGCACCGTGTTCACCCATCATGGCGGCCAGCATGGCTCTGGCTTCGCGCGAGATCTCATGCGCATCGGGATTATCCGAGTAAGTCTGCTGCGAATAGAGTTTTGCCAACCGGTCCATCGCGGGCACCGGATCACGCTGGGCGAAGCAGGCAAGGCGCCAGGCACCGGCGGATGACCCAATCATGTGCAGTGGGGCTTGCCTGTCGTGAAAAAACGAGGACGCCAGGTAGCGATCCAGGCCGTGCAGGACAAACCATTTCGGGCCGCCGGAAGCACCGGCCAACCAGGAAAAGTTGTCGGCAGCAAAACCATCAGCGCGCAAGGTTGCCAGCGCGCGCGGGCCGGCAAAAATCCTAAGCGACGACATGAGCGGAGTTGTCCATTGGCAGCAGTCCTGAGACGGTTTTGATAAGCAGTCCTGAAACGGTTTTGATAAGCAGTCCTGAAACGGTTTTGATAAGAAGTCCTGAAACGGTTTTGGTACGCAATCCTGTAATGGGCTCCCGCGAACAGCCCCGAACCCGGCATTGATCGCAAATCCGGATAACCAGAACCACATTGTAAGTCAAACTTATGACAAGATCAGTCCTCAGCGTCACAAATTATCACAGCTTGGTGCCGCGACAACTTGGCCTGCACCCATAGCGCCCGTTACTATTAGCCCTCAGGCTTGCCCGATCACTCCGGCGCAGGCACAATCACGCAGATTCCAATTTCGCAGGTTTGAACAAACGTATGAACAAATCGATGAGCAACCCGACGAACTCACGTTTTGCTGCCATGCTGCTGGTGCTTGGCGTATTACTGCTGGCCGCACCGGCAAGCAACAGCTTTGCCCAGACCGGTGCTACCGTGCAGGAGCGCGCAGTGGCCGCCACCAGCTCGGAGCTGGCGCAGCGACACTATCGCCGTGCCAACACCTACAACAACCTGGAGCGTTACGACGAAGCGATAGAAGAGTATCGCCTGGCCGTCGCAGCCGACCCCAACCTGGCCGACGCCTACCGTAATTTAGCCAATATCTATCTGAGTCAGGATCAACTGCAGGAAGCCATTCCGATGCTCGCGCGCTTCATCAACCTGCAGCAGGAAGCCAGTACCCCCCTGACCGCATCACTGAAAACCATTGGCGAGCTGTTGCGCCGCTCAGAGCGTTTCGATGAAGCCATTGAGTATGATGTACGCGCGATCCGCGCCGATCCGCGGAATGACTCTCAGGTACACTTGATGGGTAACCTGTATGACAACGCCGGCCATGTCGACAAGGCAATCCGGATCTATCAGACAGCGGCAGAGGTAATGCCGGGCAATGCTTTCATGAACCGCACACTGGGCCGGCTATACGAGCGTGAAGGTCGTCTGGAGGACGCACTGGCGCAGTATCGCAAGGCGGCCGAAACTGACCTGGGTTCACAGTTCTACCGCGAACTGGTGCAGAATATGGAAACCCGACTCGACCAACAGGGTCAGGGTTAACAAGGGCGAAGTAGCGTTAAAGAGCCCGAGTACAAAGACCGGGGCTTAGAGGCCCGCAGCGAGACCGTCAGAGACTACCGTGCCCCGGCCTGGCATCCTGATCAGCCTCTGCCGGCATGAGCGCCGACAGCCGCTTCAGCCGCGCTTCCGGCGTCAAAGCTGCCAGGCTGGCAACGACCTCATAGAACGAGTCATAGTCCCCGGCATGTTGCTCAAACAGCGCTGCAAAAGCCGGTACCCAGGTAAAATACGAGCCGACAGTGGCCAGTTGCGCATTATTCAACGGTGCCTGAAACCACCCTTGATAACGATCCCCGGCAGCGCTGTGCTCTTCTGCAAGCTGCTGCCAGGAGCGCCGCATGGCATTCTGCAATTGCTGCTTCTGCATCCGCATGGCGTCCACACTGATGTCACTGGCGTACACCATCGCAAAGCGCTCGCGGTAATCCAACACAAAGTCAATGAAACGCTGTTGTTCGAGCGAATCCTGCATGGACTGCAGGTAAAGCTCAGGCTGGCCCTGTTGGTCGAGCCAGTCCCGCAACCCGGCCTGACTGACAAAACTGGCGAAACTTTCATTAAACGCCGTGTCGCCAGGCAAATAAAGTTTCTGATGTGCCAGCTCATGAAATATCAGCGCCACCAATTGGTGGTCAGGCCGCTGGATAATGGTGCTCGGTACCGGATCATTGAACCATCCCAGCGTTGAATAGGCATCAACACCGCCAACGTAAACATCCAGCCCCTGCGTGCGTAAATCCCCGGCGTAGCGCAGCGCAGCGGTTTCCGAAAAATAACCGCGGTAATCGACGCAACCGGCAATCGGAAAACACCAGGACACCGGTTGTGTAGAGAATTCCGGGGCCGCAAACACATTCCATACCAGATGGCGACGTTGCAGCTCAACATAGCTGTCATAGCTGCCTTCGGCAGACAGACCCAGTTTCTGTTCCGCGTAATCCGTGGCCTGCTGAATGATCTGCAGTTTTTGCCGTAAGGCGGGATCCAGCGCAGGATCCTGTAGCAGGCGCTCTATGGATTGCCTGTGCCAAAGCAGCGAAACCTGACCGCTGACTGCCTGAACATAGAAGGCCACACTGTCACAGCCACTCACAGCACCCAGCAACAGGACAGTCAGCAGAATTCGTAACTTGCCAGCCATGCGTTATCTCAATGCCGCTGGTGCAGTTCAATTTCGAAAATATGTGCCCACAACTTCCCTGTCACCAGCAACCTGTTATTGTCGGCATCCCAGGCAATACCGTTCAACACCGCATCACTGCTGCCCGCCTCGGTCTGCTGCCGCAGGCCACGCAGATCAATGACGGACAGAATCTCGCCGGTCAACGGATCTATGCGCACGATTTCATTACTGGTCCAGACATTGGCCCAGACCTCGCCATTGATATACTCGAGCTCGTTCAGGAAGCGCACAGGGCGCCCTTCGATAGTCACCGCCACTTGCCGCACTTCCTGAAAACCATCGGGATCGTAGAAAAAAAGCCGATCGCTGCCATCACTGATGATCAGATGCTCGCCGTCAAAGGTCACTCCCCAACCTTCCGTCGGCAGGTAGTGCGAATCGACACTGTCGAAGGTCTCCAGGTCGTGCACAAACACCATGTTTTCGCGCCAGGTGAGTTGATAAATACGGTCACCGGCCACTGTAATACCTTCGCCAAAATACCGGTTGCCAAGTGCTTTTCGTTTGATAACCGCACCATCCTGCAATCGCATCTGTAGCAGCGCCGACTCACCGTAACGACCCGTACCCTCGTACAGATGCCCCTCGTGCACCAGCAAACCCTGGGTAAAATAACGTGTATTGTGCGGATAGGTGTTAACCACGGTGTAGTCATAAATGACAACTTCGCCGCGCGCCCCGCAACTGCCAATAAACAACACCAGCAACAACAACCGTCGTACAGTCAGGTGTATTTGTGCATGCATCATGTTATTTTCCGCTTAAGGTTTTCACTTCGGTTGCAGACGCTTTTTCTGCTCCGTTTTTCAAGGATACACTCTCATGACCAACGATTGCCTGTTCTGCCGCATCGCAGCCGGAGACATTCCATCGCAGGAAGTTTACAGCGATGATCATGTTTACGCATTTCATGATATTAACCCGACGGCGCCCACACATATACTGGTTATTCCGCGCAAGCACCTGAGCAGTATCTGTGATGCCAGCCCGGACGACGAAGCACTGATGGGTAAATTGCTGTTGGCTGGTCAACATATAGCGCGCGAACAGGGGCTGGCCGATGACGGCTTCCGCCTGGTGATCAATACCGGCGACCAGGGCGGCCAGACGGTGTACCACATTCACCTGCATATTCTGGGTGGCCGCCAGATGAGCTGGCCTCCGGGCTGATGACCTGCCGCCAGCGGCCGGCTAAAGCCAGGCCTTGATGTCCAGCAATCCCTGCGGCGTGGCCGGAAATATCCCCTTCTCCGTGATCAATCCCGACACCAGCCGCGCTGGCGTCACGTCAAAACCGTAGTTGCTGAATGTGGTATCCGGTGGCGCGATCGCGACACGGCATGCGGTGCCGGAGGCATCAAGCCCCGCCACATGGCTGACTTCGGTGCTGGCCCGCTCCTCGATAGGGATTTCACGAACGCCGTCGCTCAACTCGAAATCAATGGTCGATGTTGGCAGCGCGACATAGAACGGCACCCGATTATCGAACGCTGCCAGTGCCTTCAGGTAGGTACCAATCTTGTTACAGACATCACCACTGGCCGTGGTCCTGTCACTGCCCACCAGACAGATATCCACCATACCATGCTGCATCAGATGGCCGCCGGCATTGTCCACGATCAGCGTGTGAGGCACGCCGCTGCGCGCCAGTTCCCACGCGGTCAGCGATGCCCCCTGATTGCGCGGTCGGGTCTCATCTACCCAGACATGCACGGGCAAACCCGCCTGATGCGCTTTGTAGATAGGCGCCAGGGCGGTGCCCCAGGCGCCGGTGGCGAGCCAGCCTGCGTTGCAATGCGTTAATACATTGAGCACGGCATCATCCGCACGCGCCTGTTTGACAGCCAGCAGTTTTTCCAGCAATGCCAGCCCGGCGTCACCAATGGCACTGCATGCGGCCGCATCTTCTGCTAACAGTGTTTTGGCCATCTCCAGCGCCGCCTCCGCGCGTTGCGCCGGCGGCACAGATACCAGACCTTCTGCCAGGCGGGTCAACGCCCACTGCAGGTTCACGGCCGTGGGCCGGGTTTTTGCCAGCGTATTGCAGGCAGAGGCCAGGGTATCCGGGTCCTTTTTCAGCGCCAGATACACACCAAATGCGGCCGTAATACCTATCAATGGCGCGCCACGGACCCTCATCTGTACGATGGCATCACAGGCCTGCTCCAGCGTATCAATGTCCATGATCAGAAGCTGATGCGGCAATTGTGTCTGATCAATGATCTTCAGCTGCTGCGCGTTATCGTCATACCACAAGGTACGCATATCACCACTGGCATTGCTCACACTTCGACTCCTGTGCATAAGAGGCACCCATATTACCTGCCCCAAAACAAAAAACGCACCTCTCGGGGTGCGTTTTTTGTCATCAACGCTGATCAATCAGGTTGACTGTTACTCGTCTGGCGTGGACTACCCGTTACGGCTCCACGATTGAAATATTGGCGATACCAGCCTGTTTGGCCGCATCCATTACCATGACCAGCGTATTGACATTGGAGGTCTCGGCCGGACGTATGATCACTGTGGCTGACGGGTTTTCAGCTTTCAGACGGTCAATGTTGGCGCGAATCTGGCTTTCCAGTACTGCCCGTGGCTCGCCATTGAAACGAATTTCATTGTTCTGGCTCAGCTCAATCAGGATGTTCTTGTTTTCGTCATCGGTCTCGGGCGGCGTGTCGTTATTCTCGTTGCTGGCGGCATCGATGGCCTGCTCAGACAAAAAAGTCGCGGTGACGACAAAGAAAATCAACAGAATGAACACCACGTCGAGCATGGGCGTCAGGTCAATATTGCTTTCGTCTTTTTTTCTGCTGCCTGCCAGTTTTTTCATTGTAATTACCACAAACTGTTAAATATTTGTTTTTATTGACTTTAAGTCTGCCACCCAGAGGTAACAACTATCAGCCAAACGTCCTTTGCATGCGGGAATCCCGACATCTGATGGCCCAAGTATACCTGATATCGACCCGACCACAACAGGGTAATCAACAGATAGACTCGGGGCCCGCAGTGCCGTAGGGCAAGCTGATTATTTCAGGGTTTTGACCGTAAACGCGACCACTTCCGCCAGTTGCTTGGCGCTCTTGCCTTCACGTGAATGCACGCGCAGTCCACTGAGAGTGTTCATCAATACATCAGCCGCCAGCTCGGGGCTGACGCCTTTGCTCAGGTTGCCGGCCTTTTCTGCTTCCTTCGAACGCTTCAGCAATGCCTTGCGGATATTACCGTAGTAATTCTTGACCAGCTTCTGGATGTCCTTGTCGTAATTGATGCTTTCACAGAAAGAGTTGACCAGCAGGCAGCCCATGGTGCGACGCTTGTTGCTGGCGCTGAGCACAGCCAGGTCAAAATACTTTTCAATAGCATCCCAAGGTGCCAGTTCTTCGTTATTCAGGGAGGCTGACAGCTCCTTATCAACAAGCTTGCTGTAGTGCTCCAGACATGATTTGAAGAAAGTATCCTTGTCGCCGAATGAGTTATACAGCGTCCCACGATTAATGCCGGTTACATCAAGCAACTTTTGCACTGAACTGGCTTCAAATCCTTCACGCCAGAACTGCTCCATTGCATTGGTCAACACGTCTTCGTAAACAAACTCAACTGGTCTTGCCATAATAAATCACACACTCTAGGGTTAAAAAAAAACGGATTATTGGAACGATCCAATACTGCGATTCGAATTTTATTGCGGGGATTCTAGACTATCAGCGGGGGTTTTTACATCTAATGATACAAAATGCCACAATTGCCCAGTTTTACGACAAACGCAGGCAAATCCGGACGACAGCAACGTTTCTGAACACCCGTACTGTTTTACACTCAGGCACCGGTTTGCAGCAGACCAACAACAGCAAACACCAGTCCCAGCAAACCGCCGACAACGCCACCCCAGACCACAAGCCAGCCCAGATGCTGCTTTATCATCTTCTGCACAATTGCTTTCACCTGTTGCGGCGTCAGCTCCTGCAAGCGACGATCCACCAACGTCTCAATCCGCTCCAGCACAGCCTCGCTGTGGCTGGCAGCGCTGACTTTTTCGCTCAGCGCATCGGCAAACACCGGAGATGCCACAAATGACTTCAGGTAGTCCCGCATGCGCTGGGCAAATGGTTGGCGCAGGCCCTCAAGCGCTTTGGGGCCACCGATCATGCCAACCATGCCACCCATGGAAGACTGCATGATGGCTTCGGACAGTGAATCAAAGGCTTTGTCCAGATCCAGCTCATCGATCAGGGATGGCATCAGCTGCTCCATGCCGCTGTTCATGACGGTATCGGCATCAAAGAATCGATCCAGATTGTCGGCACTGAAGAACTGCTGCATGATCAGGTCCTTGATGCCAATCTTGAACTCCTCGAAATGCAGTGCGATTACGCCGGACCCATAAAAACCGGGAACGCGCTCAAACAGCATATGAACGGCCAGCGAGTTGGTCAACGCGCCCGACAATGCAAACAGCCCGGCACTCAACACCACATTGTTATAGGGTGCGGGCAAAAAAAGACTCAGTGCGGTCACTGACAGCGCACATAAATTGGTGATTAACCCTTTATCCAACATGCCACTCCTTCCATAAATACCAAATCTGCGGATACTACAGGCGCCGATGCGAAAACACGGGCATTTTGCGGCGCAGCTCATGCAGCGCAGGTAAATCCAGATCTGCCACAACAACGCCTTCACCACTGTCCAGAACGTCCAGTACGCGCCCCCACGGGTCGATAATCATGCTGTGGCCATAGGTTTCCCGACGTTCATTATGCACCCCGCCCTGACCGGCACCGATCACATAACACTGGTTTTCGATGGCCCGTGCGCGCAACAATACCTCCCAATGTGCCTCGCCGGTGACCCGGGTAAATGCGGCGGGGACCGAAATCAACTCCACGCGCTCATTAAACAGCCGACGGTAAAGTTCAGGAAAACGCATATCGTAGCAAATCGATAGCCCGAGCCGGGCCACGGTAGTATCGACGGCAACCACTTCGTTGCCGGCCTCAAAACTGTCAGATTCAGCATAACGCGCCTGCCGGTCGCTGACCTCGACATCAAACAGATGCATTTTGTCATAACGGGCAATAATGGCGCCGCTGCTGTCAAACACCAGTGAGGCTGGCCGCACACGGCCATCCGTCAACAACTCAGGCGCATGACCCGGGCGCGCAGGGCGTGTCAGCAAGGGTATCGTGCCCGCAACCAGGTCAATGCCATGACGGCGGGCCTGGGCGGACAGAAACCCTTGCAACAGAGCCCCCATATCGCCTTCATGTTCAGCGAACTGCGCCTGCGGCCCGCCGTCCAGCACCGCAAAATTTTCCGGCAGCACCACCAGCGCCGCGCCAGCGGCTGCGGCCTCACCAATCAGCCTGCCGGCTGCCTCGATATTGCCATGGATATCGGCGGTACTGACCATCTGCACGGCTGCCACCCGATTTCTTGTTGCCACCATTCAACTGCCTCCCGTGAATACCTGATTCAGCTTCGGCTCCACGCTCTCCCAGGGACCGTCCAGCGTATAGTGCGCACTGGTCAGGTTATCAACCTGGTCACCAAAAATCTGATCAAACAGAAATACCCCGACCGCAACCTGCCAGTTAATCAGGTTATTGAGTGCAGCCAGTCCGCTTAGCCAGGGTATATTGTCGCTGACCGGTAGCGTGATATAAAGATCGCCGTCGATGGTTTCGGCGGCCAGATCGACCTCGCCTTCTATCTGAAACAGACTCGATGGCCCGATGATCTGCAACCTGTCCTCGATCGACAACAGACCGTCTTCGAGCACCACTTTGCCGCGGATATCATCATAGACCAGTCCGGATCCGGCAATGTCTTCACTGAAACGCAAGCGCCTGAGAACGGCATCGAAATTGATGATGCTGATAAGCCGCAAGGCGCTGTTGGCGACGCCGGCGCGTTGCTGGAAACGTCCGTTATTGACGTCGAGTTCGATCTCGCCGTTCAGGCCCAGTGCAGAAAAATTCGCCGGACTGCCACGCCAGTGCAAACGTGAATCAAATCTGGCTGACTCGCTCTGAATGCTGGGAGCATAACCGTAGGCGCTGAGTACAGAGGCCAGATCAGTGGCACTGAGCATGCCTGTCAACTCGCTATCGTGGCTGTCGCCATCGTAGAGCCAGCGAAAGTTTGCCGGCTCTTCCTCGCTGCCAATACGCAGGCCACGGGCATCAACAATCAGGTCAGTGAATTCGGCACCTTGTGCATCTGATTGCATCAGAAACTGCCATTGCCCGAAAGGCGACCCGGCCATGGTCAACTCGCCAATCGACAGCCGGATATTGGGAAACTCTCTGGGGTCCAGATCGGCCAACGGATCATTGCGCGGCAATAGGTATTCCACCGTAGGCAACTCCTGGAAATCCAGTTCGACCTCCGCCTCTGCCAGCTCAGGTGCAGTCTGTTCCTGCAAAGACGCCTCGTCTTCGGTCCTGCCGTCGACGGAACGACTCAGATGCAGATACTCCAGAGCGACGTCCCAGGGGGCTGCCGATGTGGCCGGAGGGCGCACAGTGCCGGCAACCGCGTCGCTGTTCAGGCCCAGCGACCAGCCATCGTCCTGCTCAGCCAGTTGGGCGCTGACCTGCTCGAACACCTCGTCAAATACTGTCAGACGCCCTATCGTCAGCTCGGCCGACAAGGCCACACCCGGATCGAAATCGGCGACTGGCACCGGGCTGCTGCTGCCCCCCTGTGCCAGGCGACCAATCGCCGCCGACCAGTTCTGGAAATCCAGTTCCGGTATGGTGCCCAGCACCGAGATTCCCGGCGCCGACCCGTTCAGACGCCGCACCCGCAAGCCATCTGCCGTGCCACCGAAATAAAGCAGACCGTTGTAGACGGCGTCATCGCGCAACGTCAGATTCATCTGCACAGCATCACGCAGAGACATACTGATCGCCGGGCCCTGTGGCATAAAATCCAGCGTCATGGCAAACGCCCTGCTGTCGTCAGCGACTTTGCCGAAGGGCGCCGGCAAACCAAATCCGATACCTTGCAGATCGCTGTTGATCTGCAATTGCGGATGCAGCACGCCGCTGCTGGCATCAGCGTCACCGTAGATCGGCAGTTTGACCTCCGCGCGATAAGCGGCGGTGCCTTGCGCCTCTGTCAACAGGGTTGACACCAGCCCAGGCATACCAGACCACTGAGTCAACGCGTCCACACTGACATCACCCGCAACACTGACGCTGGCGCCTTCGGGCTCACCGTCCAGGCCGTCCGCGTGTATCTGCACATCAACCACACTCCCCAGCAGGGTGGCCGTCATGTCCTGACTCGCAAGCCCTTCGCTGGAACTGTAAACCAGTCGCCCGGACAAATCACCGACAGCAAGATTGAACTCCGGCATCAGAATGCTGTTGCCATCAAACGCAAACGCCATGTCGACCTGCGGCCTGGCATTGTCGACATAAAGCGGAATACTCAGTGCCAGACTGAATTCCGTATCCCCTTCGGCCTGCCACGTCGACAAATACTGACCGACGCCCTGCGTAACAGGTGTTGCCTGCAGATAGCGCAACCCCTGTTGCGCGCTGCCGCGACCGGTGCCGCTGACTGTCAGCCAGCTACCTCCCTCCGGAGTGGCGCGCACGGACGCGACACTGGAATTAAAATTTATGCCCAGCGAACTGCCAGCGGACGCAGTGATATCAACGGCACCATCGTCGATAGTCACGACACCATCGAGCGCTTCGATGGCTGGCCATGCCGGATCAAATTTTAGTGTGCCATCTGCCACCTTGTAGAACATCTGCAACGTTCGCTGTTCAGCGACGGCACCTCGCTGGACCTGCCCTCTGAAAATCAGACCACTGCCGCCCGCCTGTCCGGCAACAACAGCCTGATCGACCCAGCGCAGAATGCCTTGCGCCGATTGCGGCGCATTTGGCGCTGTCGGCAGGTACAACGACTTGCGCGATGCATCTGCCGACAGGGCACCAATCATCAGCTCCAGATTGATTGTACGGTCATCGCCATTCCTGATATCGGTAGCAAACTTGGCACGGGCCTGCAAATCGACCGACTCCACGACAATGACACTGCTGGCCAGCCGGATATCGAGATCTGTGCTCCAGTCAGCACGAAACCCCATCCTGCCGTTGAGCCGCTGATACGCCCATTGATCGTTGAACAGATTGGGTAAATGTACCATCACATCGTCACTGTCGACTTCGACAAATCCATCTGCGCGAGACTGCTCTGCAGCGAACTCCAGTTCCGCGTAGCCGTCAATGCCCCAGAACGCGGGTGCACCCCGATGCGCACTGAGCGCCGCCGCATTAAGGTTCGTGCTGACAGATGCAGTCTTCACGGCGTTGCCGTCCAGACCGGCATTGATTTTAAGGTTGCGGGCCAGCCCGCGCGGGTTGAACAATTCAATTTCTTCGCGCAAGGCGCTGTCAGGTGCCAGTGCCACCACGAGGCGTGACGCCAGCCCCATATCCATGGCATCAATATGTGCGGTTGCGCTGCGACCGGGCTGGTAAGTAGCGGTCATGCCGCCGGAGGGCCAGCTGCCATTGGCATAATCGAAGGCAAAATCCTCGACCTCAAGCTGCCAGCGGTTGTCCTCGGTCGAGTGCTGTAGCTGCAACCAGCCAACAGTCAGATTTTCCATGCGGGTGGCGGCTCTGCGCTCGACAGCCAGGTCCGCGCGACCACGCCAGGTCGCTGAAGCCAGGTCACCCGGTTGCAGCGTTAACCACAACTCACCGTCCAGAGCGATGCCATTGATAGCAATACCGGCGGGTTTGATATCGTGCAGGAAGTTACTGTAGTCTGCGCCGGGAAATGCCACATAGAGTTCTCCCTGCATCCGGTCCAGAGAATTTCCGGTGAGTTCTCCCTGAACCCGCAACGGCGCCGTGAGATCATCCTGAAAGGCGATCATAGTCAGGGCATGACGCCCATTCAGGCTCTGGAAGTGAAGTGTCGCATCGCTAAAGCGTGTCACCTGACCAGTACCATGGTGAAATGCCAGCCGGGTTTGCTCCAGCTCCAGCAGCGCCAGACTTTTCAGCCATTCCAGGACCTGTGCCGGTGATACGGGCTCTGATCCGGTTGCTGTCAGACCGGCCAGTGACCAGCCTCCGTTAGCCTGTTCGTACAGGGTCAGGTCAAGCTGTTGTAACGTGGTCCGCCCTAACACGGGGCGCATCTGTCGCACACTGGCGGGCATATCGGGCGCGATACTGACGTGCTCCAGTACCAACGGATCCGAACCGGCATTGCCGCGGGCAGTAATCTGCAGATTGCTGATCAGGAAGCGTGGACCAAACCGTTCCCACTCACCCTCAATGCTGCCAATCTTCACATCGGCGTCCAGCATCTGTGACAGGCGCTGCTCAACCTCTGCGGTGTAGTTGCCCACCATCGGCGCCAGTTGTCTGCCCAGGCTGACATAGAGCGCCAGTGCCACCAGCATGACCAGTAGCACTGCGAACGAGACCTGCAGGATCGCCCGTCCGATGGATTTGCTCAACTGAAGAATCATAGGTGCCTGTCAAAACAGAACAACATCATATTGTTCCTGAGTATACATGGGTTCAACCTGAAACCTGATCGTTTTACCTGTCAGCACTTCCAGGTCCGCGAGTGTCGCAGACTCTTCATCCAACAATCGATCAACTACCAGCTGAGAGGCCATGACCAGCAACTCATCATTCTCATAAGCGCGTGCCACACGCACGATTTCGCGGAAGATCTCGTAGCAAATGGTTTCCGGCGTCTTCAGGCGTCCGCGGCCGGCGCACACCGGGCACGGGCTACACAGAATCTGGCCCAGACTCTCCCGCGTGCGCTTGCGGGTCATTTCCACCAGGCCCAGCTCCGAGATACCCGAAATCATGGTGCGGGCATGATCCTTTTCCAGCGCCCGGGTCAAGGTCCGCAGGACCTGACGCTGATGCTCCGCATCCACCATGTCGATGAAATCCAGAATGATGATGCCGCCCAGATTTCTTATACGCAATTGGCGTGCGATCGCTGTCGCTGCTTCCAGATTGGTTTTCAGCACCGTTTCCGCATGATTCCTGTTGCCCAGGTAGCCGCCGGTATTCACGTCAATGGTGGTCATGGCCTCCGTCTGATCAATGATCAGATCACCGCCGGATTTCAACTTGACCTGACGACCCAGTGCTTTATCCAGCTCATCATCGATGCTGTAAAGATCGAAAATCGGTCGCTCACCGCGGTAGAGTTCGACGCGACCCAGCGAGTCAGGAATGAAGTCGCCGACAAAACCGTTGATTTCGTCAAACGCGTCCGTCGTATCCACCCGGATTTTCTCGACCTGTGGCGTAATCAGATCTCTTACTGCACGCAGATACAAAGGCAAGTCCCGGTACAGGACCCTGATTTCGCGGTTTTTTTCAATGCGGCGCGCGACGGCAGCCCAGAGTTTGCGCAGAAAGCGGATATCCTCACTCAATTCAGCTTCCGTGGCACCTTCTGCTGCCGTTCTGATGATAAAGCCGCCTTTGTCCGGGGCCACTTCCTGCGCCAGACAACGCCCCAGCGTGGCCTGCAGACGCTCACGCTCCTCTTCATTTTCCAGTCGCAGGGAAATACCAATATGGGCGTTTCGCGGCAGATACACCAGATGGCGCGACGGCAGAGTCAGGTGGGTGGTCAGGCGGGCGCCCTTGGAGCCAATCGGGTCCTTGGCGACCTGGACCACAATCATCTGTCCTTCGTGCAGCAGCTTCTGTATATCAGCGGCACCGGCATCGCTGACCTCAAGACCATCGGCACCCACCGGCGCAATGTCGGCGCAATGCAGAAATGCAGCGCGCTCCAGCCCGATATCAACAAACGCCGCCTCCATTCCCGGCATGCCCCGAACCACCTTGCCCAGATAAATATCGCCGACATGACCGCTGCGACTGCGGCGCTCGATGTAGATCTCCTGCAACAGACCATTGTCTATCAACGCCAGACGGGTTTCCCTGGGGGTGACATTTATCAGTATCTCTTCACTCACTCGACTCTCCGGGCGGACAATGTGCTTTCACAACAAAAAGCGTCAGACGCCAAGTGCGCTCCTGATGCCGAAACCGGCCAACAAACGACTGGTTTCAAATACCGGCAACCCTACCACGGCGGAGTAGCTGCCTTCGATTTTCTCGACAAACAACGCCCCCAGCCCTTGCACGGCATAGGCACCGGCTTTTCCCACCGGTTCGCCACTACGCCAGTATGCGGCAATGTGTTCATCACTCAGATCGCAGAACCAGACGCTGGTGCGCACCGTGGCGACCTGCGCCTGTTTGCCCTGCATGATACAGACTGCGGTCATCACTTCATGGCGCCTTCCTGACAGCATCGCCAGCATGCGGGCAGCATCGGCCTCGTTTAATGGCTTGCCCAATACAGTGCTGTCGCAAACAACAATGGTATCTGCGCCCAGTACCGGCCTGCGCCCGAAGATCTCCGGCAAGGCGTTCACTGACGCCGCCTTTTGCCGCGCCAGACGACTAACGTAAGCGTCGGGCGATTCGGCAGGCAGCATGGCCTCATTCGTGTCGTGCACCAGCACACGGTAGGTGACACCGATCTGATCCAGCAACTCACGGCGCCGGGGCGACGCCGATGCCAGCACCAGTGGCGCAGAGTCGTCGGCAGGAGGTGGGGTATGACGTGAAGACATGTCAGCTGACATTAAAACCGCGACGCAACTGACGCAGGACAACAAACAGCCATGGCCAGACAAAGGCACTGGACAAGGCGCCCAGCAGGAACAGCAGACTGCCGGCATCGGTCTGTTCAGTGGCCACTTTTATCCAGTAAGTGATGGTCATATTAAGCCCCACCAGCGCCAGGATCATGCCGCTTTGCTGCAGAAAGGAAAACATACGCAGACGTTGATGCAAACTCAGCGTGATATACGCGATCAGGGCAAACGACAAGGCGTTCAATCCCAGCAGCGAGCCTTCCAGAATATCCATGAATAAACCGGCGAACCATGCCGCGCCAATGCCGACCCGGTATGGCAGGGCCATAATCCAGTAGATCAGCACCATCGCCACCCACTGCGGCCGGTAGTGCATCGCCCAGTCTGGAAAAGGCACAATTGCCAGCAAATAGGCAATCAGCAAGGTCAGAATAATGATCCACACACCGTGTGCTCTGGGTCCCATGATTACTGATTCCCCTGTGTCTCGGCCGGAAAGTCCGGCAGCACCTGCACCCCGCTGCCACCAATTATCTCATCATCCGGCACCACCAGCATGACATGACGGGTGCGGTCGATCTGTGCCAGCGGGCGCGCCCTGATCAGCGCAAAGGGCTGACCGGGATCATGAAACACCCGGGTCACTTCCGCCACCGGATAGTCTTTGGGGTAGCGCTGGCCCAGACCGGAACTGACCAGCAGGTCACCTACCACAATGTCAGCGGTGTCAGGCACATATTCCAGCTCCAAACCGGGCGCATCGCCTCTGCTGCCGCGCGCAATCGCGCGCTCACCGTTGCGATTGACCTGCACCGGCGTGCCGTGGCGCGAGTCGGTTATCAATAACACCCAGCTGGTAAACGGCAGTACTTCCACCACCTGTCCCATCAAACCGTGAGCATCAAGTATGGCCTGACCTTCGAATACTCCGTTGTGGGCACCGCGATTGATCAGCACCCGACGGGAACCGGGATCGTTGGAGACGTTGATGATTTCCGCCGCCATCACACGCCCCTGCACAGCCTTGGACGCTTCCTGCAATTCGCGCAGACGGCTGTTTTCACTGGCCAGGCCGGCCAGCAATTGCAACTCACGCTGAGCAAACAGCAGCTCCTGACGCAGCTGGGCATTTTCTTCGATAAGGTCTCGTTGCGATACAAACACATCATCGATCCATGACGAAGCGCGGGCAGGAATATCTGCCACCCAGTAGACGGGTGTACTTAGATAGGCGACGGTATAACGAACGCGATCCAGATAATCGAAACGCGCATCGGCAAACATGACGCCAAGAGACAGCGCCAGGAATGCCAACAGACGATATTCCAGCGACACGCCTTTGATAAATAAGGTTTTAATAGCAGAACCTCAGCCTGTTCAGCATTAGTACCTGATTGCCGGTAGTCCCCGAATGGGGATTACTCTACCGATAGTGCGTCCATTTCGTTGGAATCCATCAACTCCATTGCCTTGCCACCGCCGCGCGCCACACAGGTCAGCGGGTCGTCAGCGACAATCACCGGCAAACCGGTTTCCTCAGACAACAGCTTGTCCAGATCCTTCAACAGGGCACCACCACCGGTGAGCACCATGCCACTTTCAGCAATATCAGATGCCAGTTCTGGTGGAGACTGTTCCAGCGCGCTCTTCACCGCCTGCACAATGGCTGACAGGGTTTCCTGCAGGGCTTCGAGGATTTCGTCGCTGTTCAGGGTAAAACTGCGCGGCACGCCCTCGGCAAGATTGCGCCCACGCACATCGATTTCGCGCAACACGCCTTCTGACGGGTAGGCACAACCGATTTCCTTTTTTATGCGTTCAGCGGTGGCGTCACCAATCAGGCTGCCGTAATTACGGCGCACATGGGTAATGATGGCTTCGTCGAAGCGATCACCGCCGACACGGACAGACTCCGCATAAACAATACCGTTCAGGGAAATAATGGCGATCTCGGTGGTGCCACCACCGATATCCACCACCATCGAGCCGCTGGGCTTCTCGACTGGCAGGCCGGCACCAATGGCTGCAGCCATGGGCTCTTCGATCAGACGCACCTCGCGGGCACCGGCACTGATGACCGATTCGCGGATGGCCCGGCGTTCAACCTGAGTGGATTTGCACGGCACACACACCAGCACACGGGGGCTGGGCGGGAAAAAGCTGTTTTCGTGCACTTTGCTGATGAAATGCTGCAGCATTTTCTCGGTTACCTGAAAGTCAGCGATAACGCCGTCTTTCATCGGCCGTATGGCCGTGATATTACCCGGTGTACGACCCAGCATACGCTTGGCATCGGCGCCCACGGCAGTGACCGTCTTCTGCCCGTTGTGGTTGCGGATTGCGACCACCGAGGGCTCATTCAGAACAATGCCTTCGCCGCGTACGTAAATCAGTGTGTTCGCCGTGCCCAGATCTATGGCCAGATCGTTGGAGAACATTCCCCTTATTTTTTTGAACATTGAATTCTTGCTTACCTCAACAATAATTAGAACGGTCCGGAAGCCGGACCCGTTAATCTACTCTAATAGCAGACAGACAAAACGAGTGACAGTTCCTGCCCCCAAACTGCCTCCGGGGCAGATCTGTGAAACAACCATGGCAAACCTGGAAGGAAACTGTTGCCTCAGACCGGTTATAATCCCGTATAATCACGGCTTCTCCAGCAAATAGATACGCACTCTAGCAATGCTCATGTATTAGGGCAAGTAGCAAAAACATTCCGGTGTCGGGCATAAGTCAACAACCTGGCAAGGCCGGCATTATCGCACACTCAGGAGCCTTTTGATGGCCTTAAACAACACAGACGTGGAAAAAATTGCGCACCTGGCACGACTGCAGATCAGCGAGTCAGACACGCTGGAAGTGGCCCAGCGAATCAGCAATATCCTCACCATGATTGATCAGATGCAGAACGTCGACACCTCGCAGGTTACGCCGATGGCACATCCCTTTGATGCCAGCCAGCGCCTGCGCCCGGATGTGGTCACCGAAACCGACCAGCGCGACTATTTTCAGAAGCTCGCGCCGGCCACACAGGACGGCCTGTACCTGGTCCCGAAAGTCATCGAATAACATCGCCCGGCGCTACCCGCCCGGACTCGCACGCACATTGTTAACAACATCTCTGACTGCTGAAACCCATCAGATCAGGCAAGGATACAGACGCTTATGTTAAGCAAAACCGTTGCTGAACTGGCCATCGCGCTGGCCAACAAGGACGTGTCAAGTGTAGAACTGACACAGGCCTACCTGGACCGCATCGCTCAACTGAACCCGACGCTGAATGCCTATGTGACCACCACCCCGGATCAGGCGCTGGCCCAGGCGGCGGCGGCCGACGCCTTGCGCGCCGCCGGTAAGGCCGGGCCGCTGACCGGCATTCCCATCGCGCACAAGGACATTTTCTGTACCCGCGATGTGCTGACTGCCTGCGGCTCGCGCATGCTGGCGAATTTTACCGCCCCTTATGATGCCTGTGTTGTGGAGCGTCTGCAGGCGGCCGGTGCCGTCATGCTGGGCAAAACCAATATGGATGAATTTGCCATGGGCTCATCCAACGAAACCAGTCATTTCGGGCCGGTGCAAAATCCCTGGGATCAGACGCGTGTGCCGGGTGGCTCGTCCGGCGGCTCTGCCGCTGCGGTCGCAGCCGATCTGTGCGCCATGGCCACCGGCACCGATACCGGCGGATCGATACGTCAACCTGCGTCGTTCTGCGGCATCACCGGCCTCAAACCAACTTATGGCCGGGTGTCGCGCTGGGGCATGATCGCGTTCGCCTCCAGCCTGGACCAGGCCGGTCCGTTGAGCAAAAGCGCCGAAGATGCCGCCCTGATGATGAATGTCATTGCCGGCGCCGATGCGCGCGACTCAACCTGTCTGGACATCCCTGCGGAAGACTTTACCGCGCAACTGAATCAGCCCCTGACCGGCCTGCGCATTGGCCTGCCACGCGAGCATTTCAGTGACGGACTCAGCACGCAGGTACAGGAAATTCTGCAGCTGGCCATCAGCAAGCTGGAAAGCCTGGGCGCCACTTTCAGGGACATCGACCTGCCCAACAACCATCTGTCAGTGCCGGCATATTATGTGATTGCACCGGCCGAGGCATCGGCCAACCTGTCTCGCTTCGACGGCGCCCGCTTCGGTTACCGCTGCGAGAACCCGGTCAACCTGGAAGACATGTACAAGCGCAGTCGCGGCGAAGGTTTCGGTGATGAAGTGAAACGCCGCATCATGGTGGGCACCTACGCACTGTCTGCCGGCTATTATGACGCCTACTACAAAAAGGCACAGAAGATCCGTCGCCTGATCAAGGAAGACTTCGACACCGCGTTTCATGACGTGGACCTGATCCTGGGGCCAACGTCACCCCATACCGCTTTCAAGCTTGGGGAGAAAAACAGCGATCCGGTGACCATGTACCTGGAAGACATCTACACGATCGCCGTCAACCTGGCCGGCCTGCCCGGCATATCCCTGCCTGCCGGCCTGCTCAATGGCCTGCCCATCGGTATGCAGCTGGTTGGCCCGGCGCTGTCCGAATCGCGCCTGCTTAATGTCGCTCACCAGTTCCAGTTGCACACCGACTGGCACACGCAAAGACCGGAGGTATAACACATGACCTGGGAAACCGTTATCGGTCTGGAAGTACACGTACAACTTGCGACAAACAGCAAACTGTTTTCGGGTAGCAGCACAAATTTTGGCGCTGAACCCAATACCCAGGCCAGTCTTTATGATCTGGCCATGCCGGGCACGTTGCCGGTCATGAATGAAGAAGTTCTGCGCATGGCGGTCAGCTTTGGCCTCGCCGTGGACGCGGAAATTGGCAAACGCTCGGTTTTTGACCGCAAGAACTATTTTTACCCGGACCTACCCAAGGGCTACCAGATCAGTCAGCTCGACTTCCCGACAGTAGGTCGTGGCAGCCTGAAAATACAGCTGGAAGATGGCAGCGAAAAAGTCATTGCCATCACCCGTGCGCACATCGAAGAAGACGCCGGCAAATCCCTGCATGAAGATTTTCAGGGCATGTCCGGTATCGACCTGAACCGCGCCGGCACACCGCTGCTGGAGATTGTGTCGGACCCCGACCTGCGCAATGCCAAAGAAGCGGTGGCGTACCTGAAAAAGCTGCACTCCATTATTCTTTATCTGGGCATTTCCGACGGTAATATGGCGCAGGGCTCCATGCGTTGTGATGCCAATGTGTCGATTCGCAAAAAAGGCGATACCGAGTTCGGCACCCGCACGGAAATCAAGAACGTCAACTCCTTCCGGTTTGTGGAAAAGGCCATCAATTACGAAGTGCAGCGGCAGATCGAGTTACTCGAAGATGGCGGCCGCGTGGTGCAGGAAACCCGTCTGTACGATTCCGACAAGGACGAAACCCGTTCTATGCGCAGCAAGGAGGTGGCCAACGATTACCGCTACTTCCCCGAGCCCGACCTGTTGCCGGTGGTCATTGATGATGCCTTTATCGACGCCGTGCGCGCCACCCTGCCGGAACTGCCGGGTGCCCGCTGCCAGCGCTTTATCAAGCAATACGGCCTGAGCGAGTACGATGCTGATGTATTGGTCAGCAGCCGCGACATGGCCGAATATTTCGAGGCCGTCGTGGAGTTGTGTGGCGATGCCAAGCTTTCCGCGAACTGGGTCAGTGCCGACCTGCTGGGCCTGCTCAACAAACAGGATCTCACCATCAGCGAATCACCGATCAGCCCCCAGGCGTTGGGCATACTGATCAGCCGCATCAAGGACAATACGATTTCCGGCAAAATTGCCAAGACCGTATTTGAAGCATTGAGTGAAGGCGAGGCTGACGTCGATGCCATCATCGAAGCGCGCGGCCTGAAACAGGTCACCGATACCGGCGCCATCGAAAAACTGGTCGAAGACGTGATCGCGGCGAACCCGGACCAGGTGGCACAGTATCGCGGCGGCAAGGAAGCGGTTTTTGGTTTCTTTGTCGGTCAGGCCATGAAACTGTCAAAAGGCAAAGCCAACCCGGCCCAACTTAATGAATTACTGCGCAAGAAACTGAGTGCGTGAACGTACAAATATGATTAAGGTAAAACCATGATTGAAGAAAAAAAGACCGGCAAAGACCGTACCCAGCCGGCAACGCGCAATGAAGAATGGTCAGATGAACGCATCAAAGCCTTTCTCGAACTGGAACCACCTGAAAGCATTCCGGCGGCCTATCACATTCTGACCAAGGCCTATCGTGGCATGCTGCCCGAGCACTTTGTCCGCTTTGTGCCGTTTTTTGTCGCCGCCGGGCATGACATCAATGTGACACTTAAGGACGGTTCCACGTTTCTTGACCATGTGAGTCAGCACCGCGCCGCGACACCCTACATTGAAGTGCTGACGGCAGCCGGCGCCAAACGCGGCAATCCGGCCTGATCTGTCACACCTGCCTGATCAACGGCGAGGGCGGGGTTTGCCGGCACCACCCTTGCTGCCGCCACTTCTGCCACCGCGCGTTGAAGGCTTGGACTCATCCTTGAAATGCGACGGCCGCGTGAATGCGGGCGGCTCCAGCAACATCTCTTCCGCAGGGTACACGCACGGCAGCTTCTGACCCAGCTTGTCTTCAATATTGGGCAACAGGAATGAATCTTCCTCACAGGCAAAACTGATTGATGTGCCGATTGCGCCGGCACGTCCGGTACGGCCAATACGGTGCACGTAATCCTCCGCCTCTTCCGGCAAACTGTAATTGATGACATGACTGACGTCATCAATATGCAGGCCACGACCTGCCACATCGGTTGCCACCAACACCTGAATCTCGCCATCACGGAACGCTTCCAGTGTCTTCACCCGCTTGTTCTGCGCGATCTCGCCAGACAGCAACCCGCAACTGACGCCATTTCGATACAGGCTGTCGGCCAGCTTGCGCACCTGGTCACGGCGATTATTAAAGACAATCACTTTGTCCGCGCCCTCGGCTTTGATCAGGTTATAGAGCAGCTTGTATTTGTCTTCCGTGGTGACCAGATACACGATCTGTTCAATGGTATCGGTGGCCACGCGCTCCGGCGCGATCTCGATCATGACCGGATCCATCGCCCAGCGTGACGTCAGCTCAATGATTTCGGGCGTGAACGTGGCGCTGAACAACAGGGTCTGGCGGCAGTCCTTGTGCGGTGTGCGACTGACGATCGTTCTTACCTGCGGAATAAAACCCATATCCAGCATACGGTCGGCTTCATCGATGACCAGTATTTCCACCAGCCCCAGATACAGCTGATCGTTCTGCAGAAAATCAATTAACCGGCCCGGTGTTGCCACCACGATATCAACCGGTTTTGAGTCAACGGCAGCCAACTGTTTTTTGTAATCCTCCCCGCCCACAAGCGTCACCACATGCAGCCCGCAGCCTTTGCTCAGGTTCTGCGCATCGCTGGCGATCTGCATGACCAGCTCGCGTGTGGGTGCCAGAATCAGGGCACGAGGTTCACCATTAAAGCGCTCTTCCCTGACCGGGTTTTTCAACTGATCATTGATGATGGTAATCAGGAAGGCCGCCGTTTTGCCGGTACCGGTCTGGGCTTTGCCGGTCACGTCGTAACCGCGCAGAGTATAACGCAGACTCTGTGCCTGGATCGGCGTGCAGAATTTGTAACCCAGCTCCTTGATCGCACGCTCAAGCGGTTTTTCCAGCGCAAAGCGACTAAATGGGATATCCGGCACCACAGGCGGCGAATCAGCCGCCGGTTGTTGCGCCACGTCCGGCTCACCCATTGCTTCAGTGGTGACTTCTATTGCCGTAGAAGTAGTGTCTTCGTTTTCAGTGTTCTGCATGTATAACAACCTTTAATAAAACTGTTCAGGAAGCCTCCGCCCCGCATACTGCGCATGCGGGGTCGCGCGGCAATCGCAATTCACGCCACGTTGAGGTCATGGCATCAAACAACAACAAACGTCCGCACAGGCTCCTGCCCATGCCGGATAAAATCTTGATCGCTTCCAGTGCCTGCATGCTGCCAATGACACCGACCACCGGTGCCAGCACACCATTACGGGAGCAGCTCATCTGCTCATCATCACCGCCCTGATACAGACACTGATAACAAGGACTGTCTGGCTGCCGGCTGTCAAACACAGCGACCTGGCCTTCCAGACGGATGGCGGCGCCGGAGACCAATGGCACTTTGTATTTTACGCACACCGCATTGGCCGCAAAACGCGTACTGAAGTTATCACAGGCGTCCACCACCAGGTCGACCTGCTGGCTGATCATCCGTTCCAGTAGCGCCTTGTCAACGCGCTGATTCACGGTGGTGATCTTAACATCCGAATTCAATGCCAGCAGCGTCTGTCGCGCTGACTCGACCTTGCTGTCGCCGACGGTGTGCTCGCGATGTACCAGTTGCCGTTGCAGGTTGCTGATCTCAACGACATCATCATCAACCAGTATCAGATGGCCAACGCCGGCAGCGGCAAGGTACATCGCCACGGGACTGCCCAGGCCACCCATGCCCACCACCAGCACCGTCGACTGCAGCAGCCGGGTCTGGCCTTCGATATCAAAGGCGGGCAACATGATCTGTCGACTATAGCGCAATAACTGTTCATCACGCATATGTGTTTTCTCCCGACGTTGCGCGGCGCCCCAGTGTCACCCGCTCATGACCTGCCAGATCGCGCTCGCTGCGCACATTTTCGAAACCAGCGGACGTCAGTAACGTGCGGACATCAGCCGCCTGTTCATAACCATGTTCCAGTAACAGATAACCGCCGTCACGCAGCCAGAGACCGGATTGCCGGCAGATTGTCGCCAGATCGCGCAGGCCGCGCTCATCGGCAACCAGCGCTGAGCGTGGCTCAAAAACCAGGTCACCCCGGACCAGATGCGGGTCTTCTCCGGCGATATACGGCGGATTGCTGACGATCATGTCAAAGCCAACACCGGCTGGCAACGCGTCACACCAGTCCCCCTGGACAAAGTTGACGCTTTCCAGCCCCAGCCGGCCGGCATTATGCCGGGCAACGTCCAGCGCCTGCTCGCTGCGATCACTGGCGTGAATCTGCCAATGCGGCCGTTCACTGGCCAGTGCCAGCGCAATCGCGCCGCTGCCAGTGCCCAGATCGGCAACCACCAGGGGCGCATCCGGCCGCCCGTCACCGACGCGTTGTGCCAACATCAGTGCCAGTTCAACCAGCAGCTCCGTTTCCGGCCTGGGAATCAGCACCGCTGACGTCACTTTGAGATCCAGCGTCCAGAAACCCCGCATTCCAGTGAGATAGGCCACCGGCTCCCCGGCAGCACGGCGTGTCACCAAGGCGGCAAATGCGGCGCTGTGCTCGTCACTCAATTCGGTTTCCGGTCGGCTGAACAGATAACTTCGCGCCTTGCCCAGCACACATGCCAGTAGCACTTCCGCATCCAGCCTGGCCGTGTCGCTGGCGACCAGCACCCTGGTGGCCTGCGTCAGCGCCTGGTGAATGCTCACCGTCACCGGTTCACGCCGCCAGCTCAGCGAGCAGGTCGGCCTGATATTCATGCACCAACGGCTGAATGACGACATCAAGCTGACCTTCCATGACTTCCGCCAGCTTGTACAGGGTCAGATTGATTCGATGATCTGTTACCCGGCCTTGAGGAAAATTGTAGGTCCGGATGCGTTCGGAGCGGTCGCCCGAGCCTACCAGCAATCGACGCGTATCCGATTGCTGCTTGTCAGCCGCCTGTTGTGCCATGTCATTGATCCGGGCACTGAGCAGGGACATGGCGCGGGCGCGATTCTTGTGCTGGGAACGCTCGTCCTGGCATTCCACCACCATGCCTGTCGGCAGGTGAGTGATGCGGATGGCAGAGTCGGTTTTGTTGATGTGCTGACCGCCGGCGCCGCTGGCGCGGAAGGTATCGACACGCAAATCAGCCTTGTTCAGCTCGATTTCCGCCAGCTCGTCCGAGGCCGGCAGAATCGCGACGGTGCAGGCCGAGGTGTGGATTCGACCCTGGGTCTCGGTTTCGGGCACGCGCTGCACGCGGTGTGCGCCCGACTCGAATTTCAGTTGCCCGTACACCTGACGTCCTTCAATGCGGCTGATGATTTCCTTGTAACCACCATGCTCGCCGGAACGCTCGCTAATGATCTCCAGGCGCCAGCCTTTGAGCTCGGCGTAGCGCGAGTACATGCGATGCAGGTCACCGGCAAACAACGCCGCTTCATCACCGCCGGTGCCAGCGCGGATCTCCAGAAACACATTCATGCTGTCTTTTTCGTCTTTCGGCAACAGCAGCTTCTGCAGGCTCAGCTCCAACGCGGCAATATCCTCGCGCAACTGACGACCCTCGTCTTCTGCCATGTCACGAATATCAGGATCCGCGTCGCGCTGCATTTCCAGCGCCTGTTCCAGACCGGTCTGTGCATCCAGGTAGGCCTCAAACTCACGCACCACCGGTTCAATGTCGGAGAACTCCCGCGACAGCGCGCGAAAACGATCCTGATCGGCAATGGTTTCAGCATCGCTTAACAGCGCCTGCAGTTCCTGACAGCGCTCTGCCAGATTTTCCAGTTTTTGGTAGATTGATGCTTTCATATGTTATTCACCCAACTCGAACAGTTCCTGCGTCAGGCGAACCAGATCTTCGCGGCCCTCGGCACTGGCCTTTTTCATCTGCACGCTGGGGGCGTGAATCAGTTTATTGGTAATACTGCGCGCCAGTGCTTCCAGCACCTGTTCTGCCGGCATGCCTTTTTCCAGCGCCTTGAGGGCTTTTTCCAGTTCCAGCTGTCGCGTCTGGTCAGCTTTCTCGCGAAACGCACGCAGCGTCGCCACGGCGCTCAATGCACGCAATTGCCGCAAATATTCTTCCACACCCCGCTCAATGATGGCGCTGGCCTGTTCGGCGGCCAGGGTGCGGCTTTTGACGTTGTCTTCAATCACGTCACGAATATCATCAACGCTATACAGGTAGGCGTCACTGATCTGACCCACTTCGGGCTCGATATCTCTTGGCACCGCCAGATCTACCAGCAACATGGGCTTGTGACGGCGTTTCTTGATGGCGCGCTCGACAGCACCCTTGCCCAATAATGGCAGCTGACTGTTAGTGGACGACACCACGATATCAGCCCTTTCAAGCTCCTCCGGAATATCCGACAACAACACGCCCCGGGCGCCAAATTTTTCACCCAGAGTGACAGCGTTCTGCAGGGTACGGTTGGCGACCACTATGCTGCGCACGCCCCGGTCGGTGAGATGCCGCGCCACCAGTTCGATGGTGTGCCCGGCGCCTATCAACAGGGCGTGCAGACTGCCCAGATCGGAGAATATCTGCTCGGCCAGCGTGACCGCAGCGTATGCTACCGACACCGGGTTTTCGCCAATGGCGGTATCGGTGCGCACTTCCTTGGCTATGGTAAAGGCTTCCTGAAAGGCTCGCGACAGTTCAGCTTTGGCCACGCCCAGCTCTTTGGCAACGGCGTAAGCGGACTTGATCTGACCCAGAATTTGCGGCTCACCCAACACCATTGAATCCAGACCACAGGCCACACGCATCAGATGGCGAATGACGTCATCGCGCCAGTGAAAGTAGCTACAGGTGCTCAATTCGCCGACATCAACGCCGTGATACTGGCTCAGCCAATTGAGCAGTTTTTGCTGCTCGAACTGCAATCGTGCGGGGTCAACGCCGTTATCAGGGTTCGGCGACACCCCGTCTGCTGACAGCGGACCGATAGCGGCGGGCCCACCCAGATCGACATCAACGTACAACTCGGTGCGATTGCAGGTCGACACAATCACCGCTTCCCTGACATGTTCAAGGGCGGTCACGCGCTGCATTGCATCGGCCATTTTTTCCGGCGGAAATGCGACCTGCTCCCGTAGGGAGACATTGGCAGTATTGTGATTGATACCGAGCAGAACCAGCGCCATAAAGAGCCTTGCTGAAAAAATGCGCTATCTTACTAAAAGTCGGGGTCGTTTTCCTGCTTTTATACGCAAACCGTTATCCGGTTTAATGTTTTCCGGTATGTATTATGCGCCGGGGCCGGTCACAATTGTAGTCTTGCAACAGAACACTTGTTACAATCGACCGGTGCCTCAGGCACCACAAGACCGGGAATTATGACTAAACTTCGACATCGCCTGTTACTCATCAGCTTACCCCTGCTGGCCGCCTGCTCGGCACTGCAACCCGCGTCCGATATGGATGCTCCCGGTTCGCCAGCGCCCGGCACGGGCACACCGGTTAACACCACAGTCACGACGACAGCAGGCGAACAACCCGGCTCAACGCCGGAGCCGGAACCACCTGCCGAGATCGAATACGGCAATTTTACCCGCAACCAGCTGGAAACGGCACTGCTCAGTGAATTTGGTGGCATGCGCGGCTACCTGCCGCAGGCTGCAGAGGATTATTACGAACTGGCACTGGAAACCGGCGACATCGGCATTATCCGCCGTGCCGTCGAATTCGCCTCTGCAACCGGCAACAATGACGCATTGCTGCAACTGGCAGAGCTGTGGTTACAGCTGGAACCCGATGCACTGGACCCACACCTCATCGTCGGCTACGACCTGCTGGATCAGGCCTTATACGTGCGCGCCATGCCGCACCTGGACCAGGTCCTGACACTGGGCGGCAACGTCGATTTTACTGCCATGTCCGCGCGCACGTTTTCGCTTGATAACCGGCAACGCAACATTATCGCCGACGAGCTGGAGAGCATGCTGACACGGCATCCCGACGAAGCCACGCTGTATTACGCCCTGGCCCAGATCTACGATCAGAGCGGCGACCCGACCGGCGCGCGCAATATGCTGGACATCGCTACTGAGCGCTTCGGAGACAATCCGCGAACAGCCCTTATCGAGGCGCAATTGCTGCAGAATGCCGGACAGGCCGACGCTGCCGAGGCCTTGCTGGGTGAAACCGTTGCGCAATACCCCCGGCATCGACTGCTGCGCTACAACTATGCGCAGACACTGGTGCAAAATGAAAACCTGCCCGAGGCGGCGGTACAGTTTACTGAATTGTTGCGCCTGGCACCGGGCGACATGGAGACCCTGTACTCACTGGCGCTGATTAACCTGGAGCTGGAAGACTATGATTCGGCGCTGGAGCAGTTGCGCGCCCTGCTCGATGCCGGACATCGCACCAACGAGGCAAACTTCTACGTCGGGGTCATTCTGGAGTCGCGCGAGCAACTCTCTGAAGCGCTCTACCATTATCAGCAACTGGGGCCGCGCTCAAACGCATTCCTGTCGGCACAACGACAGATCATGCGACTGTTTGTGGCGCTGGAGCAATTTGATGAGGCAACCCGCTGGCGCCGGCAACTGAGCGCCGACACCGCCGACCTGGGCCCCATTTTGCCCGCACTGCAGGCCGAGGCGCTGATCAATGCGGCCTACCAGGATCGCGCCGCAGCCGTGCTGGATGAGGCGCTGACACAATTCCCGGACAACATCGATCTGCTGTTTGCCCGCACGCTACTCAGCGAGCAACAGAACAACATGCAAAAAGCAGAGCGGGATCTGCGTCACATCATCCGTCTGCAGCCCGACAATGCGCGTGCGCTCAACCATCTGGGTTATGCCCTGACAGTGCGCACCGATCGCTACCAGGAAGCGTTGGAGCTGATTCAACGCGCCATCGAGATCTCCCCGGACGATCCGGCCATTATCGACAGTCTGGCGTGGGCGCAGTACAAACTCGGCCGCCTGGATGAAGCCCTCGCCAACCTGAGAGCCGCCTATGCTGCATTCCCCGACGCCGAAGTGGCTGCTCACCTCGGCGAGGTACTCTGGGCCATGGGCGAGCAGGACGAGGCAATGGCCATCTGGCGCGAGGCACTGACCCGGCAACCTGACAGCGAACATATCCGCGACACCATGGACCGGCTGGTGCCTGCTGAATGAGCGCTGCGCTGACATCAATACCCGCTACCGCCCTTGCCTGGTCCCTGCTCGCACTGACACTGGCCGCCTGCAGCAGCGTGCCGCGCATCGATGCGCCGGTCAACGCCCAGTGGGAACAGCGGCGTCAGGTGCTGGAGCAGATCTCACATTGGGAATTCATCGGCAGTCTGAATGTCCGCGATGCCACTGACGCACACAGCTCCCGCATCCGCTGGCAGCAAAATGACGAGACTTATCAGATCAATCTGTGGGGCACCTTCAACGTCGGTGCGACGCAGATCGACGGCCGCCCCGGCGAGGTGCAGATCGCACAGCAGGGCGAAGACCCGGTGATTACCGAATCACCGGAAGAGCTGTTATATCAGGAGCTGGGCTACGAGCTACCGGTTACCGAGCTGAACTACTGGATCAAGGGCATTCCCGCCCCCGGGCCCAGCAGCGATCTGCAATTCGGGGAAACCAGCCAGCTACGCGCTTTTCAGCAGCTTGGCTGGCAGGTCAGCTATATGGCCTACACCAACTTTGGCCTGGAAACGCTGCCGACACGGATCCGGATTGAAAAAGCACCCCTGCGTCTGGACCTGACCCGACTGCGCTGGAGCCTTCCTGACGCCCGGACCGACGCCCAGGTCAACACAGGCGACTGAGATCGACAATGACAAACGCCGACACCACCATCACGCTGCCAGCTCCGGCCAAACTGAACCTGTTCCTGCACATCACAGGCCGCCGCAGCGACGGCTATCATGAGCTGCAGACCCTGTTTCAGCTCCTGGATCACGGCGACAGCCTGCGTTTCAGCTGGCGGGACGACGGACAACTGCGCTTTACCTGCACTGACTCCAGCCTCAACAACGCAGACAATCTGGTGATGCAGGCGGCCACGCAGCTGCAGCAGGCCCTGCAGTGCCCCGCAGGGGCCGACATACACCTGGACAAACGCATCCCGGCCGGCGCCGGCCTGGGCGGCGGCAGCTCTGATGCTGCCACCACGCTGGTGGCACTGAACCGGCTCTGGCAGGGCCGGTTGACGCGAGACCAATTGGCCAGACTGGGCCTGAGCCTGGGCGCCGACGTGCCGGTTTTTGTCATGGGCCAAAGCGCCTGGGCTGAAGGTATTGGCGAAAAACTGGCACCGATGCTGCTGGCAGAGCAGTTTTTTGTGGTGCTGACCCCTGCCTGCCATGTCACCACCGCCACGATTTTTTCACATCAGCAATTGACACGGGACTCAACACCCATCAAAATGTGCGCCTTTCTGGCAGGGCAGTCCCGAAATGACTGTGAAGCACTGGTCAGAAAACTGTATCCGGCGGTGGATGCCGCGCTTACCTGGTTATCAGGCTTTGCGCCAGCCCGCATGACCGGCACAGGGTCCAGTGTATTTGCCGCGTTCTCCGAGGAGGCGCAAGCCAGAGCGGTACTAGCGCAGTTACCGGCTGAGATCAGCGGTCCTCTCGCAGGCATCAAAGGTTTTGTTGCCAGAGGGATCAACCGATCCGCCCTGAGCGAGCTTTGATACCGACTGAAAATAGCTTAGAATAACGATGTTTTTTGGGGTGTCGCCAAGTTGGTAAGGCACAAGGTTTTGATCCTTGCATGCGTTGGTTCGAGTCCAGCCACCCCAGCCATATTCCAGGAGTCGGTTATCGCCGGTGTTGCCAATCAAAACGGCAGCCGGCATAACCCGTCTCCGGTCTTCCGGTTTGATGCAGCATCTAAGCGATCATTCAACGACCACAACGAATGACCTGGGCGGGTAAGACCATCAAACGACCACAGCATAAACCAACCCCGAAAAAACGCTCTAACTGCGCAAACGGCAAGTCAGAAGGTAATCAATCCATGGCTAATAATCTGATGGTCTTCACCGGCAATGCCAATCCCGTGCTGGCGGAAAAAATCGCCCGCTATATTGGCATTCCCCTCGGTGATGCCCAGATCGGCAAATTCAGCGATGGCGAGATTGCGGTTGAAGTCAAAGAGAACGTCCGTGGCAAGGACGTATTTATCATTCAGTCCACCTGTGCACCAACCAACGACAGTCTGATGGAACTGCTGCTCACAGCCGATGCCATGCATCGTGCTTCAGCCAACCGCATCACGGCCGTTATCCCCTATTTTGGTTACGCCCGTCAGGATCGCCGCGTGCGCTCAGCCCGCGTTGCCATCAGCGCCAAAGTGGTTGCCGACATGATCTCTGCGGTTGGCGTTAACCGGGTACTGACCGTTGACCTGCATGCCGAACAGATTCAGGGCTTTTTCAGCATCCCGGTAGACAACGTGTATGGCTCACCGGTGCTGACCGACGATATTGAATTGCAGAAATACGAAAACCTGACCGTCGTTTCACCTGATATTGGCGGCGTGGTACGCGCACGTGCCGTGGCCAAACAACTCAATGTGGATCTGGCCATTATCGACAAGCGTCGCCCGCAGGCCAATGAAGCCCAGGTCATGCATATCATCGGTGAAGTCAAAGGCCGGACCTGTCTGATCGTCGACGACATGGTGGATACGGCCGGCACGCTTTGCAAAGCTGCTGCTGCACTGAAAGAACACGGCGCATTAAAAGTTGTCGCCTATTGCACCCACCCGGTGCTGTCCGGCAACGCCGCGGAAAATATCGCCAACTCCGAACTTGATTCCCTGGTGGTGACTGACACCATCCCGCTCAGCGACAAGATTGCCAGGCTGCCCAATGTGCGTCAGCTCAGCATGGCGCGCCTGCTGGCCGAATCCATTCGCAGGGTCAGCAATGAAGAGTCCATCAGCGCCATGTTCGAAAGCGCTGAGCTGTAAAACGGCCAAAGAATCGAATTTCCATCCGGAAATTCACCCCGGGGTGCTGAATTGACAGTGCCCTTTTTACTGACACGTCTGCGTAGCCGGTCGCAAGCGAAACAGACGTTTTAAAACTGGAGACATAACATGTCTAATGAGTTTGATCTGAATGCAACAGCCAGAGAAGACCTGGGGAAAGGTGCGAGCCGCCGCCTGCGTCGTCTGGCTGACGAAGTCCCGGCCATTATTTATGGTGGCAGCAAGGCAGCACAGAATATTTCGATTCCGCACAAGGATATTCTGAAAGCAACGTCCAATGAAGCCTTCTTCTCGCACATCATCACACTGCATGTGGATGGCAAGAAAGAACAGGTAGTTATCAAGGACCTGCAGCGTCACCCGGCCAAACCGCGCATCATGCACGCTGACTTCCAGCGCGTCAGCGCCAAGCAGACCATCGTCGTCAAAGTACCGGTGCATCTGCTCAACGAAGACAAGTGTAAAGGCGTCAAGCAGGGCGGCGGCAGCATCCTGAAAACGATGTCCGACATCGAAGTTATCTGTCTGCCTAAAGACCTGCCAGAGTATCTGGAAATTGATATGGCGGATATTGATGTCGGCGAAGCCGTTCACATCTCCCAGATCGACTTCCCCAAAGGCGTCACCAGTCTCGAATTGTCACACGGCAATGACTCTGACCACGACCACGCTGTGGTAACAGTTCAGCCTCCACGTGGCGGCCTGCTCGACGAAGACGAAGAAGACGAAGCAGCTGACGAAGAAGCCGGCGACGAGTGACCCCCGCCTGTTATGAGCACTGACACGCTCAAGTTGATTGTGGGCCTGGGTAATCCGGGCCCGCAATATCGCAACAACCGTCACAATGTCGGCGTCTGGTTTTTGCAGGCAATCTGCCAGCAATATCAGGGCGAACTGCGCCCCGAAGCACGCTTTCATGGCGATACAGCTCGCGTCACCATCGACGGGCATGACATCCGCCTGCTTTTCCCCACCACGTTCATGAACCGCAGCGGTCTGTCGGTATCGGCGCTGTGCCATTACTTTGACATCGCGCCGGCGCAGATGCTGGTCGCCTATGACGAAATCGACTTCCCGGTCGGCACCACACGGCTGAAGTCAGGTGGCGGCCATGGTGGCCACAATGGCATGCGAGATATCATCAGCGCTTTGGGTGGCGAGCGGGATTTTTATCGCCTGCGCATCGGCGTCGGGCACCCGGGCGACAAGAACAAAGTCGCCAATTATGTGCTCAGCGATCCGGGCAAGGACGACACCATTTCCATTGAGCACGATATCGACCAGGCCTTGCGCGTGCTGCCGGTAGCAGCCGGTGGCAAGTGGAACCAGGCCATGCTTGAGCTGCACAGCCAGGACAAGCCGTCCGGCGACTAACACTACTTACAACACGCTAACGCAATTTACAGGACATACACACATGGGTTTCAAATGCGGCATTGTTGGCCTGCCTAACGTCGGCAAATCCACGCTGTTCAACGCCTTGACCAAGGCAGGCATCGCGGCAGAGAATTTTCCGTTCTGCACCATTGAACCGAACTCCGGTATCGTGCCCATGCCCGACCCTCGCCTTGATGTGTTGTCTGACATCGTCAATCCGCAGAAGACCATCCCTACCAGCATGGAATTTGTTGATATCGCCGGACTGGTCGCTGGCGCCTCCAAAGGCGAAGGTCTGGGTAACAAGTTCCTGGCCAATATTCGGGAAACCGATGCCATCGCCCATGTCGTGCGCTGTTTTGAAGACAGCAATATCGTGCACGTGGCTGATGCCATCAACCCGGAAGCCGATATCGAAACCATCAACACGGAACTGGCACTGGCAGATCTGGAAAGCGTGGAAAAAGGCATCCAACGCCTGACCCGTATCGCCAAGGGCGGCGACAAGGATGCGGTACGCCAGATTGCCCTGTTTGAACGTGTGCGCGAGCATCTGGACACTGCCAGGCCGGTGCGCACCATGGGCCTGGACAAGGACGAGCTGGCGGATGTTTACGGCCTGCACCTGCTGACCGTGAAACCGACCATGTACATCGCCAATGTCGATGAAAACGGCTTCGAAGATAATCCCCTGCTGGATCGGGTCGCCGCGGTCGCCAAGGCCGAAGGTGCGGTGCTGGTGCCGATCTGCAACAAACTCGAGTCAGAGATTGCAGAACTGGCTGACGACGAAAAACTGGAATTCCTGCAGGATCTGGGCATGGAAGAACCCGGCCTGGACCGCGTCATTCGCGCCGGTTATCAGTTGCTTGGTCTGCAGACTTACTTCACTGCCGGCGTCAAGGAAGTGCGCGCCTGGACCATCAAGGCCGGATCCACAGCGCCGCGCGCCGCGGCTGCCATTCACACCGACTTTGAACGCGGGTTTATCCGCGCAGAAGTGATTGGCTACGATGATTTTGTTGCCGGTAAAGGTGAACAGGGGGCCAAGGATGCGGGTAAATGGCGGCTGGAAGGCAAGGAATACATTGTCCACGATGGTGATATAATTCACTTCCGTTTTAACGTATAAGCGCGCGTTTCAGGTCTTGACAACAAGTCCTGAAATAGACAGAATGCGCATCCTCGCAATGGCTATGTAGCTCAGCTGGTTAGAGCACAGCATTCATAATGCTGGGGTCAGTGGTTCAAGTCCACTCATAGCTACCATATCAGGACACTTGCTCAGCGTTCATGGCTCAGCTTCAATAAGTGTCGCTAAATGCCCCGACGTTCACGCGCCGGGGCATTTTTTTAGAATCGCCGCGCAATTTTCCGTATACTTGCTGTCTTATTCAACGCCCAGACGCCATACAGGTACCCGGATTCATGAGCGACAGCCCTTCTGCCAACACCCCGCCTCCTGCTGACAAACCGGCCAAACCTCGCGGCGGTTTTCTTGGCAACCTAGCCTTTAATATTCTAATCCCGGTCATCATTCTCAGCCGGTTCAGCGGCGACGACAGCCTCGGTCCGACCTGGGGTATTGTGATCGCATTGGTCTTTCCGGTCGGTTATGGTCTGTGGGACTTGCGTGAATCCGGTAAAATAAATCCGTTCTCGGTGCTGGGCGTGGTCAGTGTTTTCCTGACCGGTGGCATCAGTCTGCTGGAGCTGGATCCGCAGTACATTGCCATCAAGGAAGCCGCCATTCCAGCCATAATCGGTCTGGCCGTGCTGATCAGCCAGCGCACGCGATTTCCATTGGTAAAAACGCTGATTCTCAATGCTCAGATGATACGGGTGGAAGCGCTGTACTCGGCGCTGGCGGCCAAAGGCAATACGGCAGTGTTCGAGCGGCGTCTGTCACAGGCTTCACTGATTATCGCGGGTTCATTCGCGCTGTCATCAGCGCTCAACTACATTCTGGCGCGCATCATTCTGGTCAGTCCACCCGGCACCACCGAGTTTAACGCAGAGCTTGGCCGCATGACGGCGCTAAGTTACCCCGTTATCGCCCTGCCAAGTATGGTGGTGCTATTGATTGCAATCTGGTTTGTGTTCTCGCAGATCAAACGCCTGACCGGCGAAAGTCTGGAGCATTTCCTGGTAGATCAAAGCGGGGGTTGAAACGCGAGGCTGTGCTTCAGGGCGCGGCGCTCGCTTCCGTTTCCATGGGAAACACCACCAGGTGGTCCATCTCTACGCGTATACCAATCTGCATACCTTTGGCATGAACATGATGGCTCGGCACCAGGGTCTGGATACGGGCGCCGCTGTCCAGCGCCAGGGTGTACATGAACTCGGCACCACGGAAGGCTTTTTCCAGAACCCTGGCGGTGGCAGGGCTGTCATCATCATGAATGACATCATCGGGCCGGATCAGCACTGATACCAGCGCGCCGATCTCATGACCCAGACTCTGATCCGAATGCAGGACCCCAAGCTCAGTGCTCACCGACACATCGTCGACAACAGTGCCCGGCAGGAAAACGCCTTCCCCGACAAAATCCGCTACGTAAGCTGTCGCCGGCTCATGGTAGAGCGCAAAGGCTGAGCTCCATTGCAACAATTGACCAGCTTTCATCACGCCGATCTCATCGGCCATGGCAAAGGCTTCCAGCTGGTTATGACTGACCAGTATTGTGGTAATGCCATCCTGCTTGAGCACCGCACGAATTTCGCGGGCAATGTCTTCACGCAGCTCCACGTCGAGGCTGGCAAAAGGCTCATCAAGCAGCAGAATGCGCGGCTTGGGCGCCATCGCCCGGGCAATGGCCACCCGTTGTTGCTGGCCACCGGACAAACGATGCGGAAAGGCCTGCAACAGTTCACCGATGCGCAGCATATCCGCCAGCGCATCAATGCGCCGCTCACGTTCGGTGGCACTGACGTGCTTCAAACCAAAGGCAATGTTTTCTTTTACGCTCAGGTGCGGGAACAGGGCATAGTCCTGAAATACCATGCCGACCTGACGTTTTTCCACTGGCACGCGGAAACCGGGTTCACTGACCAGATGACCGGCCACACTGAGACGACCGCTGGTGACTGCCTCGAAGCCGGCAATGGCACGCAGCAAGGTGGTTTTGCCGCAACCACTGGGGCCCAGCAGACAGCCGATGTCACCTTCGTTCAGCTGCAGATCAATGTGTTGTACGATGGGCGTTTTTTCCAGCGCCACCGAAACATTGTTTAATTCAAGTGCGTGCGTCATGACCGGGCCTGGATGCAGAAATCGATAAGCTGATGATGATAACAGGAATAATACCGGCCAGAACAATCATCAGCGCCGAGGCAGCTGCCTCTGTCAACCGCTCCTGATTGGCCAGCTCATAGGTGCGAATGGCCAGCGTATTAAAGTTGAACGGCCTCAGTATCAAGGTGGCAGGTAGCTCTTTTAGTACGTCAACAAAAACCAACAGGCTGGCGGTCAACAGACTGCCGCGCAGCATGGGAATATGGATACGACGCAGGATCTGCCAGGACCCCATGCCCATGGAGCGACCGGCATCGTCCATGCTGGGTCGGATCTTGCCCAGACCGGCATCAACGGTATTCATGGCCACCGGCAGAAAGCGCACGATATAGGCAAATACCACGGCCACCAGCGTACCGCTGAAAATGAGGCCCGTGGACACACCAAACTGCTGTTGCATCCAGGCGTCAATCGAGTTGTCCACCCAGGCGAACGGTATCAGTACCCCAACGGCGATAACGGTGCCCGGTATGGCATAACCCAGGCTGAGCACGCGCACGCTGCTGCGCATCAGCAGATTCGGCTGCAAGCGCTTGGCATAACTGATAAACAGGCCCAATACCAGCGCGATCACAGCCGCCGTCAGGGCCAGGCGAAGACTGTTGAACAGCAACTCACTGAAGGCACTGAAATCGACCAGATGGCGTGTGTCCCAGGCCCAGTAGGCAAGCTGCAGAAACGGAACCAGAAAGCCCAGAACCACCGGTGCCGCGCAAAAAATCAGCGCCAGCCACTTGCGCAAACCCTGCAGTCGGATCTGGGGCAAACGGGAATACTTGGTACTGGTATGGTGATAACGTGCCCTGCTTCGTGACCAGTGCTCGGTCAGCACCAGCGCCAGTATGAACAGCATCAGCACGGCTGAAAGCTGCGCCGCAGCAGTACTGCTGCCCATGCCAAACCAGGTACGGAAAATACCGGTGGTGAACGTTGATATGCCGAAGTACTGGACAGTGCCGTAGTCGGCCAGGGTTTCCATCAGCACCAGGGCCAGTCCGGCGATGATCGCCGGGCGCGCCAGCGGCACGGCCACCCGACTGAAAGCGCGCCAGGGCCCGGCACCGAGCGTGCGCGACACTTCCAGAACACAGACAGACTGTTCCAGAAACGCCATGCGCGACAGCAGGTAGACATAGGGATACAACACCAGCGACAGCATGGTGATGGCGCCACCCAGGGAACGGATCTGGGGAAACCAGTAGTCCCCAAAACGCAGATCAAAGGTGTCGCGGATAAAGCCCTGCACCGGGCCGGTCACATCAAGCATGCCCGTATAGGTATAGGCGATGATGTAGGCCGGCATCGCCAAAGGCAACACCAGGGCCCATTCCAGCAAACGACTGCCCGGAAAACGGTTCATGGTGACCAGCCAGGCAGGTGCCACACCCAAGACCAGCACCAGCAATCCCACACCGGTCATCAGCATCAGGGACTGTGCGATGTAATCCCACAACAGTGTGTCTGCCAGATGAGCCCAGACGCCATCGCTGGCGGAACCAATCGAGGAGAACACCGTTAATACCGGAACGCTCAGCAATAAACAAAGGGCAATAATCGCAATTATTGCCCCGTGTTTTATCATGGCGGTTTTAAGCGTAAACGATCCGGTCAAAGCGTTGCCATACCCTGCATTATCTCCAGCCGGCTCTGTCCATCACACGCACGGCTTCAGTATTATGGATACCGAGTTGATCCAGCGCAACAGGATCTGCCTTGAACTCGCCCCAGGATTCGAGTGTATCGCTGACCGGAATGTCGGGGCGGATAGGATACTCATTATTGGTTTCGGCGTACCAGATCTGCGCTTCATCACTCACCATATACTCCAGCAACTGAATCGCTTCCGCCCGGTTGGGTGCATGTTCGCTGACACCGGCACCGCTGACATTGATGTGAGCGCCACGGCCATCCTGGTTGGGCCAGAATACCGCCACCGCCTGCGCCTGCTCCTGCTGGTCAGCAGAAGTGGCATTGAGCATGCCAGCAAGGTAGTAGGTGTTGACCACGGCAAGCTCGCACTGACCAATGGCAACGGCGGCGATCTGATCCCGGTCGCCACCCTGCGGGTTACGCGCCATGTTGGCGACCAGGCCGCGAGCCCACTCTTCAGTGGCTTCTGCGCCGTGGTGACTGACCAGCGAAGCGGTCAATGACTGGTTGTAGATGTTGGATGATGAACGGATGCAGATTTTGCCAGCCCATTTCGGATCAGCAAGATCTTCGTAGGTCGACAGCTCGGCCGGATCTACGCGCTCCTTGTCATAAACAATAACGCGTGAGCGCAGTGATACGCTGAACCAGTGACCTTCGGCGTCACGATACTGTTCAGGAACCAGGGACGTAAGCACGTCGGACTCGACCGGTTGCAACAGGCCCATTTCCTCAGCCCGGTGCAAACGACCGACATCGACCGTCAGCAGAACGTCAGCAGGCGAATTGGCGCCTTCGAGATCCATACGGGTGATGAGCTCATCGGCGCCACCGGTAATCAGATTGACAGTGATACCGGTCTGTTCCGAGAAACGATCCAGGATAGGCTTGATCAGGTTCTCCTCTCGGGCGGAGTACACATTCACCTCAGCGGCACTGAGTATGCCGGCTGCCAGCAAGCTCAGTGTCGCAACAGAGGACAAGCAAACCTTTTTAAAAGATCGTGTTTCGCTACCACGACGTTGCGAACCAAACAGCATATCAACCTCCCGAAACAGAATTATCTTAAATTCGGGATAATGATAATTGCTCTCATTTCGATTTGCAATTTATATCTTCGTTGACCGACACCGTATTTGCTCTGTGTTGACTATTGCGCAGCAGCGGCGTCGGCCTCTTGCCGCCTTTCACCGGCCAGAATGCCGGGCAGACCATAATTACCTTCGTGACAGGCGTATTCATACATGCGCGAGTCAGTGGTATTGAAGCTCATCTCGCCACGCCAGACCTGGGTATAGTAGACAGGATCGTCGACCTCGAATTCATACAGAATCTGGTCGTCGGAGTAGCGGGTAAAGCGCTCAATGACCCGCCCCTCATCAGACAGATTGACCTGCCCGCTGCCCGCCTGCTGCGGGTGCAGATTTCGCGTTTCCACCACCAGCGTGTCACCCTCCCACCAGCCGATTGCGTCACCCAGCCACTGCTGCAGCTCCGGTGGTCGATGCTCACCATTGATGGGAATGATGCGGGCGTCCTGATTCATTTCCACCAGAATCATCAGGTAGTCGTCAGTCTGCACAAACCGGTAATGATTGTTGTACAGCACATTAAGCATGGGAGGCCCGCCGGTGCCGCCAAAACCGATCAGGCAGCGCTCACCCAGTGAGCGCCCTTCGGGGCCATCATTGCTGCTGAAATGCTCCCGAAACTCACGACGCAACTGCTGCCCTTCTTCGGAGTAGGGAATGCGGCCATTTTCCGGCTCGGTAATCCAGGCGGTACGATGTTCGCCCCGGACCACACCAAAGCTGTTGCCCGGATCAATCCAGAACGCATTGTAACCACGCCCCATGCCAAGGTCAGAGCCATCGAGCAATTCACCGGCCTCCAGATTGTCATCGGTCGCCTGCCTGACATTCTGCGGGTGCGCTGCCGTGACAGCAGCCACTTCATCGGCATCGAGTACCAATTTGTCATAGCGCTCACTGCGCTGCAACGTGGTGATTGAGGCATTGGTCCACAGGCCCTGAAAATCAGGCTTGCCCGAAGGCGTGCGTGGTGGCTCATAGACTGCTTCGGCTGCCATAGCAGGCACTGCCAGCAACATGGCTGCCAGCCCCAGCGCTGAAATCACCAGCCGCGGGCCTGGCGACGTCGGGCGTGCAGAAAAACAGCCGCCGCATGTGGATACGGTAAAAAGACTCATGGTCCCGATTCCCCTTTATGATGTCATTATTGTGCAAGGAACATGCTGCAAACTAAACCACCTGTGAGCAGGAATCAAGAACTGTTAGCGCAATGCGCCATGCCCCCGGCTATCGCCAAAAGGCGCCACAGACGCGGCGAATCGTCGCAGTTCAGCGCCAAAGCGCGTGTTGATATGCGATACTGAACGGGCTTATCATGCAACTCCACATCATTATCGGCCCGCGTCGGACCTGACAACCTCGACTGCTGCTGCGCCGACGCACGGGAATCCGTATGACACTGATTAAACAAATCAAATCCTGCCTGCTGCTGGGCGCAGCGCTACTGACTGCCTGCGGTGAGACCGCGGTTGATGCACCCGTGGCCGAGAGTGCCCCGACGTACAATCTGACGCTGAACATGACCGAATTCATGGCCCATGTACTGGAGCCTACAGCTGATGGCCTGTGGCGTTCGGCGGGCTGGGTACTGGACGAGGTGGATGGTTACTATGAACTCTACCCCACCGATGATGAAGGCTGGCAACGCGTTGAAAATCACGCGGCGATGATCGTTGAAGCCGGCAATGCCCTGATGTTACCCGGACGCGCGATGCCGCAGGCCGAGTGGGCCACCTACTCCCAGGCCATGAGTACTGTCGGACTCACTGCCATGCAGGCCGCACGCGATCAGGATAAAGAAGCGATATTCCAGGCCGGCGCGCAGCTGTACAGTGTCTGCACAGCCTGCCACCAGGCCTTTAATCCGGAAATACTGTCGCGTTTCGCCCCGGGCAGCCTGGCCGACTGATGTACCTGGCAAACCTTATCAAACCCGCCTTGCTGCTGTTGACAGCGTTGCTGACAACAGCCTTTATGGTGAGCGCACAAGCCCACAATATCGCCGACGGTGACGCCGCCTTTGTGGCTGGCAATGCCGGCGCCGCCGTGTTCCCGTTTATCTACCTGGGCGCCAAACACATGGTCACCGGCTACGACCATCTGCTGTTTCTGGCCGGGGTTGTATTCTTTCTGTCACGTCCGGGCCAGATAGTTCAGTACGTCACCCTGTTTGCCGTTGGCCACAGCATTACCCTGATCTTCGGGGTGCTGGCCGACATTCATGCCAATGCTTACCTGATAGATGCCGTCATTGCGCTGTCAGTGGTGTACAAGGCGCTGGAAAACATGGGCGCACTGGACCGGCTGGGCCGCTGGCATCCGGATACGCGCCTGGCCGTCCTGGTGTTCGGTCTGTTCCACGGTTTTGGCCTGGCGACCAGCTTGCAGGAACTTGAACTGCATCCCGATGGCCTTGTTATCAACCTCATCAGTTTTAACGTCGGCGTCGAGATCGGGCAGATAATCGGGTTGTCCCTGATCGTTGCTGTCTTTACCGTCTGGCGCAAGTCCCCCACATTCGACAACACAGCGTTTATCAGCAATGCAGCACTGATGAGTGCAGGCTTCATGCTGTTGATATATCAATTGACCGCCTGGCAACTCGCAGGCTGAACGCTGAAACAACTCTCCGGGAGAAACCTCGTCATGGAACAAAACAAAACCAACCGCAATCTGGCCGTGGCCATCAGCGCCGCCTTTGTTGCCGCCATCGCCCTCTTTGTCGCCGTCATATTGCCCGCCGAGTTTGGCAGAGATCCACTGGGTACCGGTCGTCTGCTCGGCCTCAGCGGCGTGTCTGAAACAACGGCCGACGCTTTGCAAACCCAATTCGAGTTCCACAAGACTGACGAGGTCGAATTTATTCTGGAGCCCTTCCAGTCACTGGAATATAAATACCTGATGGATCAGGGCAACGGCCTTGTCTTCAGCTGGCACGCCGATAGCGAGCTGTATTTTGACCTGCATGCAGAAAATATTACCGTAGAGGACTACGAAGAAAGTTACGCGGAAGGTGATTCCAGCCAGGATATGGGCGTTTACGAGGCTGCATTTAACGGCATGCATGGCTGGTTCTGGGAGAACCGCGGGTTCGACACCGTCACCCTGCGTCTGCAGACCTCAGGCTTCTATGTACATGCCACCGAATATCGGGGCGGCGGCAGCACCGACCGTTCACCGGAACCGGTATTCGCTGACTGAGCCGCCTCAGCGAGTGGCGTTGTGACAGCTTTCACACGACTCGTACAAGGCGCCATTAAGATCCATCAATGCATCCATATCCCTGGCCTTGGCGGCGCCCCACGCCGCCACGGCGGCATTGCGCATGAGCAACGTATCCCGTAACCACTGATCCGAGTCCTGTGCGTAACCCGGCACCAGCAACAGATTGGCTGACTCTGCCAGCATCAGGGTCTTGTTTTCCATCTCAAGCCACGCGGCGTCATCTTCGGGTGGGAAGCGCGACACATAAAACACGGCGTCCGATGTGGGCTGGATGATCCTTGTCATCAGCTCCGACATGCTTGCCGTTGCCTGCAGTGATGATTCGGCCGCCAAAACGCCGACCGACAGTGCCAACAGAATCACACTGGACATCAATTTGACTCTCATAACGCACCTGCCAACTGGAATCGATATGGCAGAAGATAACACAAACAAAAAAGCACCTGTTTGATCAATCTCAAACAGGTGCTTTCTGGTTTGGCATTTCCCGCCGGATTACCGGCCGGGAATCAGCGCAGCTTGTTACTGGCCTGGATCAGCACCATCTTCCGGTGCACCGATGCCTGAAGAGCCCATGAACAGTTTGCGGCCATCCGGGAACGTGATGTCACGTCCGTTGGCACGACATGCTGGTGAGCACAGACGGTCTTTACTCTGGTAACCGGTTACCACGATTTCCGTGCCGATTTCCAGTGAACGACGGTTGATGCCACGACGCAGCAGCGTATTGGGTGTACCACCCTCAGCCATCCAGACCTGCTCGCTACCATCATCGTTAGTGTGGTTCAGGTGGATCCAGGAATGGGGATTAATCCACTCCACTCGTGTAATCGGACCACGCAGCGCTACCGGCAGATTGGCATCGAATTCGGCAGAGAACGCGTGATGCGCGGTTGCCGGCGTTTTAACGCCCATGGCAGCAATACCACCAACCACTGCTACAGCAGCTACAAGCAGTTTCATTTTCATATTAATCACCCCTATTCATTTAGCTAAGCTAGGTAAAATGGTACATCTCCCGGCACTCCAAATCCAGTCCCTGTCGGATCTGCCTGGCGTCTGTCACCGGTCTTTTGTCTCATTATGCGGTGTCAGGCCTTAACGCTGCCTGAACCGTTTGCTTGTGCCGTCCTCAGAACGGCATAACCATATCTTCCAGCGGCTCGCCTTTTCGGAAGCGGCCGAACAGCAACTCTTCCACAAACTCCACACACTTAAACTGGGGGAGCTCGAAGTTCTCTTCAAGTCTGCGGTACAACGGCATACTGATGGTCCACGGCTCGGTGTAAAGCTGCGGATCTTCGATCGTCGCCTCGTACTGCACGGTATTCTCATTCACCATGGTGTAGCGCTCGGTGACAGTGGACTCCCAGGACCGGTAGTTACCCGCCCGGTCATACCAGGTCTGATCGATCAGGCCTGACACTTCCACCACGAATGTGTCTCCTTCCCAATAGCCATACGACTGGCCCATCCAGGAATCAATCGGCGCCTCGCCCGGATCTTCCAGGTAGACATTGCGCACAGCACCGGCAAACGAGTAGGCAATGAAGAATGCACTGTCACTCTGGAATATCTGGAATGGATGCGGCAGATACGTCGCGCGCGGCACACCCGGCATGAAGCACTTGATTTCAGGGTCACGCGCCAGCCAGTTTTCGCGATTCTCATCGCGCTGTGCCAGTGCCTCTGGCTTGTAGGGGATGTAGCCATCATTGGTGGTAATGACGCCCTGACTGGCCGGTACCGCACCAATTGCGCCCATGGCAACCACTTCCGGCGCCGGCACCGGGACAAAGTCACCCGGTACCATGGAGAACGCAGACTTGGGTGCCGCCGGCTCAAGATTGTTGTTGGCGTTGCTCAGAACCTGCCAAATGCCATTAAAATCCGGCTTGCCGTCCGGCATGCGCGGAATAGATGACATGGCCGTGGAGCCCTGAGCTTCAGCGGCAGGTGTCATTTGAGTGGAAGTTTGTGTGTCGCCAGGTGAACAGGCCATAAAGCCCAGAGCGACTGCAGCGGATAATAATTGTAATTTTTTGAACCCGTTTAGCATATTGTTATACACCTCCCCTTGTGATCGATCGATATAACCATTTCGGTTTTTGGCTGTCAAGCGCAAAAAACCAAGCCCCCATCGCTAGCGCGGCGGGTCGGGCCGATCGGCATGATTGCCGTTGACACGAAACCAGCCGGCGATACTGTAGCGATCGCGGGCGGCCGGCAGCACTTCGTGTGGCACCTCGGTACTCAGGAATACCACTACCGTGCCGTAGGCCGGTAAAACCTTGTGCACTATCTGTTTGCCCGCCTCGTCATAGATCGCCAGTTCACCGCCATCGGCAAGCTGCCAGCCCGGATTAAGATAGGTCACCAGCGACAACACCCGGCGCGCACCACGCTCAGTCCCGTCAGGCCGGAATGCGTCGACATGCTTTTTGTAGAAATCGCCGGGCTGGTAGTGAGCAAAATGCGACTCAAAAGAAAACAGCCCCAGAAACAGTTGCCGGTTGAGAAAGGTCTGCAATCGACCGCTCCAGGCTAACCACTGCTGTTCCGCCTCAGCACTGCCGTCGATCCAGCGTATCCGGTCGCGGCGCACGAAGGGGTTGTGCACATGATCATTGCTGCGCCCGACGCCGGCCGGGGCAAACCGGTTACTGTCAGCCTCGCGGACGTGCTCAAACAGTTGTCCCGCCAGGGCCGGCGGCAATGCATCGGGCACCACACACCAGCTCTTTGCCTGCAATCCGTCGGCAATTTGCTGAAAGGCGGAGAGCTCGTGACCGGAGCCGTCGTCGGTTGGCAAGCTGGTGAGCGCGCCCAATCAGAACTCTTCCTGGCTGTTTTTCATGATCTGGTCCAGATAGGTACTGGTACGGGTCAGCTCGTAGCGCCTGAACTTGATACGCGGGTGCAGCTCGCGCATCTTCGAGCTGAGCAGCCCGTGTGCAGAATGCAGTTGCGCGTCGGTGATAATGCCGTTGATGTCACATTCGCGCGCCAGCTTTAACAGCCGGTCGAAGTTGACGATGAAATTTTCAGTATGCGTTGTGCGGATCTGGGTGCCGTAAAACAGGGGCAGCATATTTTCGCTACGCCCCGACAGAATCAGAAAACGGCGTGAAAATATCTCGAAATCGCCGGTGGCAAATTGATGCCACATTTCCATGAACTGGGCGTCCGTAATGCTGGCATCACCTGCCGGTCCCTTGGCGGACTGCAGCAACAGACCACTGATACCGCCAAGCTGACGACGGGTGTTGTCAGCGATCTTGAAAAAGGTTTCCTGCCTGGCATTGCGTTCATTGGCCGCCAGCGCCTCGGCTTGCCGCGCCGACACCACGTTGCTGTGGTACAACTCACGGTTATTCTGCGCCAGCACGGTTTGCTGGATAAACAGGCCGATCACCAACCACAGAAATGCCAACGGAGCGAAGGCTCCTTCCAGAAAATTGCCCATTTCATCAATCGGCAAATCGCCAAAATTGCTCCAGCCAACATTCAACGAAATATACAGCATACCCAACAGCAACCAGACCAACGTAACCGCCAGCCCGAACAGGATACGCCAGTCACTGCCATCGAATCCGGTGCGGTTGGCAGGGCTGTCCGGCAGGTCGGTTGCTCTCTGCGCCGGCACCTCTACGAGGCCGGTGGTTTTTGTTTTGGTTTTTGTTTTGGTATCTGACATGCAAGCACCCCGGTAAGGGCGGCAGAATACTGCGCCCCCGGGCTGCGGTCAATACGCGCGGACACCGCGCACGGCTAGATCCCGGGTCAACAACTCGTCCAGCTTGCGCTTGATGGCAAGATTGGCATCACGTTGCCCCTGCTGACGATGCTGCGCGGCGTAGGCAGCCACGCTGGTCTGCAGAGCGGGCAGCTGGCCAAAGAAACGCGTCAGTGTCGCCCGGTCGGTCTTGTGCGCGTTAATGCCAAACCCCAGCTCTTCCAGACAGATCGCATTAAGTTGCTGTTCAAACTGCCCCGCCATGGGCATCGCAAGATAGGGCTTGCCCAGGTGAATCGCCTCACTGATCAACGTGAAACCTGCTGTCGCCAGCACTGACTGACAACTCTCCAGATCACGCAGGAAACCGTCAGTGCTGAAGGGCCGGAAACGCAGATTGCCATCAACGTCCTCCCGGTTACAGCCGTAAACGACAAACTGCTGATCGGGGAATGATTTCAGGATATCCAGTAAGTGCTCAAAATGACTGGTGACATACACCAGGTGATGGTTACCGCTACGGGGCTTGCAGTCCAGCACCTCACGCCGCAGAATCGGCGGAAACAGGAAGATGCGATCATTCTTGCGCTCTCCGTAGTAGTACGTGGTTGCCAAAGCGGCTGTTGGTGACGGCACCAACAGGCGAATCAGCAGCACCGTTATCCAGCGCGACACCATCAATCGTGCCGGTGAGCGGAATTTCATGTAGCGCATGCGATGCTGATTATCCAGACTGATCAACGGCAACCGGTACCACCACGCCAGCCACGCCGTGGTTGGCTCGAAGTCGGTGATCACGTAATCGGGCTGAAATGCCCGGACCAGCTTTATCAGCGCCTTCAGCCGCCGCAGCGCCCTGTCGCCACGGCGCAGGTTGTGCCACAGCGTTTTCAGCGGCCTGACGCGGTTGTTTTCGCAGACAATATGCAGGCCTTCGATTTCGATGGCATCGAATTCGGTGCTCATATTGCGGTAACCACGATCGTAGCTGACGATCCTGACCTCGTGCCCGCATGACAGCAGATGCCGTGTCATTTCCGTAGCCCGTGAGGAATGGCCGGAACCTTCGCCTGAAACCCCGTACAATATTCGGCTCATCAATCGCCCCTCCGCGTCAGTCAGTCACGTGCACTGGTTACCCGTTTTCGCTGGCGCCAAGTATATGGAAAGATTGTGACAATCCCGTTATGGCACACGTCAGCGTTTCCCCGGGCACATTGATTGCCATCAGCGCACAGACCACGGATAATTCACCTCCCGAATAAAGGATGCAGTCATGGCCACCCGTAAAACCGCAAAAACCGACGCAGAACAGGCAACGCCCGGCTTCGAAGAGTCGCTGGAGCAACTGGAGACGCTGGTCAGCGACATGGAAGATGGCAATCTGAGCCTGGAGGAAGCCCTCTCCGCCTTTGAAACCGGTATCAAACTGACCCGGCAGTGTCAGCAGGCGCTGCAGGCGGCCGAGCTCAAGGTGCAGATACTGAGCAACCCGGACGGTGAGCCCGCACCGATGGCGCTGGATGACAGTGCCCGCGGCGAGGCAGAGCCATGAGTCAGCTTTCGCAAACCGACCTGCCTGGCTTCCTGCAGGACTGTCAGCAACGTTGCGCGGAGCATATGGCGTCATACCTGAACAGGCTACCGGATATGCCGATGCGCCTGACCGAAGCCATGCGCTACAGCACGCTGCTGGGAGGCAAACGCATTCGCCCGGCACTGGTTTATGCCAGTGCCGACGCCCTGAGTGACACCAGAGCCGGCGGCACCGACGTGGCCGCCTGTGCGGTTGAATTCATCCATTGCTACTCACTGGTGCATGACGACCTGCCCGCCATGGACAATGATGATCTGCGCCGGGGTAAACCCACGCTGCACCGCGCGTTTGACGAAGCCACCGCGATCCTCGCTGGCGACGCCCTGCAGGCACTGGCGTTCCAGGTAATCGGCGAGAACGAGCAGATCACCGCGGCCTTGCGCCTGCGTATGCTGACCGTGCTGGCGCAGTCGGCTGGCTGTCAGGGCATGATTGCCGGCCAGGGCATTGATCTGGCGGCCGTGGGCAAATCCCTGAGCGTCAATGAGCTGGAAACCATGCATCGGCTGAAAACCGGCGCTCTGATCAGCGCCAGCGTTGAACTGGGCGCGTTAAGTGCAGGCTGCACCGAACCCCGGACACTGGCGTCATTGCGCCACTATGCCCGCTGTATCGGACTCGCCTTCCAGGTTCAGGACGATATTCTGGACGTGACAAGCGATACCGCCACCCTGGGCAAAACTCAGGGCGCTGACCACGCCCGCAACAAACCCACCTATGTCAGCCTGCTGGGACTTGATGGCGCACGCAGCAAAGCTGACGCGCTGGTGACGGAAGCCATTTCGGCGTTGTCTGCTATGGGCAACCGGGCAGGCACGCTGGAAGCCATTGCCCGGTACATTACGTCGCGGCAACACTGATAAACGGCGCGCCGGTATCACTGAATTTAGGGTTTGACGATGACACTGCTGTGGATTAACGTAACTGACTGCCCGGGACGACTAATGGAACGCATAGGCTATTTATCCGGTTTTGGCTATTTATCCGGTTTCGCCAATTTATCCCGCTCGCCAATTCATCACCGGCACCGCTGCCCTCCCGGGGTACAGACATACAAGTTCAGGCCTAACACCCATGCTTAATGAAATCCCGCTCAGCCGCCCGCAAACACCTTTGCTGGATCAGGTAAACACGCCGGCCGAGTTAAAACAGATGGATCCGGAACAGTTCGTGGATCTGGCGCGCGAGCTACGTCAGTTCCTGCTTTATTCTGTCGGTCAGACCGGAGGCCACTTCGGCGCCGGCCTTGGCGTTGTTGAGTTGACCATCGCGCTGCATTACGTTTTCGACACTCCACAAGACAAACTGGTCTGGGATGTCGGGCACCAGAGTTACCCGCACAAGATCCTGACCGGCCGTCGCGAACAGATGTTAACCATGCGTCAGCCCGGCGGGCTGGCGGCTTTCCCCTGCCGCAGCGAAAGCCAATACGACAGCTTTGGCGTCGGGCATTCCAGCACGTCGATCAGCGCAGCACTGGGCATGATGGTCGCCGCCCGCCAACAGGCACAGGACCGTCATGTCATCGCGGTGATCGGCGACGGCGCCATGACTGCAGGCATGGCCTTTGAAGCACTCAACCATGCCGGTGAACTGGATGACAACGTGCTGGTCATTCTCAACGACAACAATATGTCCATCTCCAAAAACGTAGGTGGGTTGTCGAGCTATTTCGCGCGTATGTGGGCCAGCAGGCCCTACAACTTTATTCGCGCCGGCAGCAAGAAAGTACTGTCTCATATTCCACCGGCGCTGAAAGCGGCCCATCGCGCCGAAGAATACATGAAAGGGATGGTGTCACCTGGCACCCTGTTTGAAGAAATCGGCTTCAATTACATTGGCCTGGTTGATGGCCACGACACCGGGCGCCTGATTGAGGTACTGCAAAATATCAAACAACTGCGTGGGCCCCAGTTACTGCACATCGTCACGCAAAAAGGCAAAGGTTACGAAGCATCAGAGAACGACCCGTTTGGCATGCATGCGCTGACCAAAATCGAAGCCAAACCCAAACGACCGCAGGGCTCGCAGCCTGCCAGCCCGACGTATTCGCGTGTTTTTGGCGACTGGCTGACAGACATGGCGGCGCGCGATGACAAGCTTGTCGCCATCACCCCGGCCATGAGCAGTGGCTCCGGCATGGACGGTTTTGCCGAGCAGTACCCGGACCGTTTTTACGATGTCGCCATCGCTGAGCAGCACGCCGTTACGTTTGCGGCCGGCATGGCCTGCGATGGCATGAAACCGGTGGTCGCCATTTATTCCACCTTCCTGCAACGCGCCTATGATCAGTTCATCCACGATGTCGCCTTGCAGAACCTGAATGTGCTGTTCGCCATCGACCGTGCCGGCCTGGTAGGCGAAGACGGACCCACACACGCGGGCAGTTTTGACTTGAGCTTCATGCGCTGCATTCCCAACCTGGTCATCATGGCCCCCAGTGATGAAAACGAGTGTCGCCAGATGTTGTACACCGGCTACCAGCACACCGGTCCGGTGGCCGTGCGTTATCCGCGCGGCAAAGGGCCGGCGGCACGCATCGAACAGGATATGCAGATGTTGCCCGTAGGCAAGGCACAGCTCAAACGCAAAGGGCACACCATTGCCATTCTGGCGTTTGGCAGCATGGTGCAGCCGGCATTGGCGGCAGGCGAAACACTGGATGCGACTGTTGTTGACATGCGCTTTATCAAACCGCTGGACGAGGCGCTGGTTTGCGAGTTGGCAGACAAGCATGCACTGATCGTTACCGTGGAAGAAAACGCGGTCGCGGGCGGTGCCGGCTCGGCTGTCAATGAGCTGCTGCTGCAACGCGACTTTCAGCTGCCGGTGCTCAACCTGGGGCTGCCGGATACGTTTTTGCAGCACGGCCACGTGCCTGACATGCTCGCTGCCGCGGGCCTGAATCACGAGGGCATTGTCAGCGCCAGCAGCGATAAACTGGCACGCTGCAACATACCCGCCCGGGTCCCTCACGCCAGCGCCGAGTGAACCCATCAAAACACTATAAATACAGCATCGGGACACCTTATGGAAACCAGCAGCGAACGTAATGCACGCCACAAGAAGGCGATGCAACGTAAAAAAGAACATGTCGATCAGCGAATCGCCGCAGCCACTGTCGACAAAGGGCTGCTTGTCGTGCTGACGGGCAACGGCAAGGGCAAAAGCTCATCCGCCTTTGGCATGTTGGCGCGCAGTGTCGGCCACGGTTTGCGCTGCGGTGTGGTGCAGTTCATCAAGGGCCAATGGGAGTGTGGCGAGCATTTGCTGTTCAGTGAACATCCGCTGGTGGAATTCCACGTGATGAATACCGGATTCACCTGGGAAACCCAGGACCGCGAAGCCGATATCAGTGCCGCAGTAGCCACCTGGGCACACGCCGAAACACTGCTGAAAAACCCTGACGTCAAGGTCGTACTGCTCGACGAACTGACATATATGCTGACTTATGGCTATCTGGATGCTGACCGTGTCATCAAGGCTTTGGGCGACCGGCCGGCAGATCAGCATGTGATCATTACCGGTCGTAATGCCAACCAGCGCCTGATTGAGCTGGCAGACACCGTCAGCGACGTCACCGATGTCAAACACGCATTCAATGCCGGCGTGCGTGTACAGAAAGGCATCGATTACTGACATGCTCAGGGGGCATGCACGTTGCGCGTCGGTGATGGCGACCATTCTGCTGGCAGTACTGCCGCTGACCGGCACCTCTGACAGCGATCTCGGTGTGTTTGATGATGACGGCACCCGCATCGTGCTGCCGGCGCCGGCCAAACGCATTATCAGTCTGGCGCCATCGATGACTGAACTGTTGTTCAGTCTGGGTGCCGGTGACCAGCTGGTGGGCGTCATGGATTACAGTGACTATCCTCCCGAAGCACTCAGTCTGCCGGTCGTGGGGCGCTATGATTCCCTCGACATGGAACGCATCGTGGCACTGCAACCGGACCTGATCGTGGCATGGCGTAGCGGCAACCCACGCGGTGCACTGAACCGCCTGGCCACGCTGGGTTTCCCGGTTTATGTGGCAGAGCCTGATTCGCTGGCCAGCATCGGTGACCACCTGCAACGCCTGGGCATCCTCACCGGACACGCCGCTGAGGGTGCACAGCTCAACCGGCAGTTCAGCCGACAGATTGAGCAATTACGCGCGGATTTTGGCGACAAAGAACCCGTACGCGTTTTCTATCAGGTGTGGCACAGTCCGATGATCAGTGTCGGCGGAAACGAATTGATCAACGATATGATCAACCTGTGCGGCGGCGGGAATATTTTTGCGGAACTGCCCGTGGGCCCCAAAGTCAATCTGGAAGATGTATTGGCGCGCAACCCGCAGGTCATTATCGCCAGCGGCTCCTCGGCACAAGCGCCAGCCTGGCTGGACGAATGGTTGCGCTGGCCACAGCTGGCGGCTGTTGGCAATCAACACCTGTATGTGATCCCGCCCGATCAGGTACAACGCCACAGTCTGCGGGCGCTGCAGGGCGCGCGTCAGATGTGTGGCCACATCGATCAGGCGCGCCGCTAAGCAGACCGGCAATCTTCAGCCCTTCAGCAGGTGCCCCATTTTACTGACCTTGACCGCCAGATAACTCTCATTGTGACTGTTCAGACCGATCTCGATCGGCACCCGCTCTGATACTGTGATACCTAGCGACACCAGCGCATCAACCTTGTCCGGATTGTTGGTCAACAGTCGTACATCAGTCACGCCAAAGTGTGCCAGCATGAGTTTGCACACTTCGTATTCACGCCCGTCCGCAGCAAACCCCAGTTGCTCATTGGCTTCGACGGTGTCAGCACCCTGATCCTGCAGCGAATACGCTTTGATCTTGTTCAGCAAACCGATGCCGCGCCCTTCCTGGCGCAGATACAGAATCATACCGCAGCCTGCCTCGGCCACTTTCTGCATCGCGTACTGTAACTGGGGCCCGCAATCACAGCGCAGACTGAACAGCGCGTCCCCGGTCAGACATTCGGAATGCACCCGACACAGCACTGAGTCGACGGCAGCAACATCGCCCATGGCCAGCACGATGTGCTCTTTTCCTGTTACCAGGTCCTCAAAACCATGAATGGTAAAATCTCCCCACTCAGTGGGTAGCGTTGCCTGGGCAACAAATTTGACTCTCACCTGTTATAACCTCTCACAGAATCCATAACCTCTCACAGAATCGATACAGCAATGAGCTGTAGACATGCCAGTGCCATCAGGCCGGCAAGCACATCATCAATCATGATACCCAGACCACCTTCTACGTGTTTATCACACCAGGCAATTGGCCAGGGTTTCAGAATATCAAAGACACGAAACAGCAAAAATCCCAACACCAGCCACAGCAAACCGGGTGGTGCCAGAAACATGGTCAGCCACAGGCCGACAAATTCATCCCAAACGATGCCACCATGGTCGTGCACACCAATATCTTCGGCCGTGCGGCCGCACAGCCAAATGCCGACAGCGAACGTAAGCGCCAGGAATAACAGATAAAAAAGCGGCCCCATTGGCGGCAGCAGCAGCCAGATCAGGGCGCCAGCGAGTGTCCCAAACGTACCGGGCGCTTTTGCCGCCGCACCACTGCCCAGCCCGAATGCCAGGAAATGCACCGGATTACGCCACACAGACGCTGGCGTCTTACTCATTACCATTGTCCCCAAAGTGCCGATAGCCACTGAATGGCAGCGGACGCGGATCCCCGTCGCTGCCCCTGAGCATGATACCGGAACTGGCCACCACCTCACCAATACGGGTGAATTTCAGCCCCAGAGCCTGCAGTGCCGCTTGCGCCTGCGCTTCGTGTTGCGGCGGCACCGTGACACACAACTCATAATCGTCACCCCCCCCCAATGCCATGGGCAGTTGCTCAGCGTCCGGCACCAGACGGGCAAAAACATCGGAGACCGGCACCCGGGCGCTCTCTATGATGGCGCCCGGAGTAACATTGGGGCCCGTGCTTGCCTGCAGAATGTGATTCAGGTCGGAGGCCAGGCCATCGGAAATATCAAGCGCCGCCGACGCCAGCCCGCGCAGCGCAATACCGGCCTCAGTGCGGGGCACAGGTTGATAGAACGCTGCCTGCAGCGAGGCCCGGTCGGCGGCGCTCAGTGCAGTCATGTCAAAGCCGGGCTGTTGTGTCAGGTAAGGCACGGCCAGTGCCGCATCGCCCAGGGTTCCGGTCACATAGATGGCATCGCCCACGCTGGCTCCCGCGCGCCGAAGTGCCTGACCTGCCGGCACCAGGCCATGAACCTGAATGGTGATTGCCAGTGGACCGCGCGTGGTATCGCCTCCCAGCAGACTGCACTGATATTGCGCCGCACACGTTGCCAGACCTTCGCTGAAACCCTGCAACCAATGTTCATCCACTGCAGGTAAACTCAGCGCCAGCGTAAACCCCAGTGGCTCCGCACCCATCGCCGCCAGGTCACTGAGGTTGACACGCAGACAGCGTTGGGCCAGCTCGGCAGCATCGGCGCCGGCAGGAAAATGCACGTCCTGATTCAGCGTGTCCATCGACATCGCCAATTGCGTGCCTGCAGGCAACTCCAGCAGCGCACAATCGTCGCCCGGGCCAAGCACAATGCCCGGGCGGGCAAACGTCAACCCGGCCGTGGTGAAATACTGTCTGATCAGCTCAAACTCGGCCAGTGCCACGCTGCTCCAGTACCCTCAACTGTTTGGCGGCCCGGTCCAGTACGCCATTGATGTATTTGTGACCATCGGTGGCACCAAATACTTTTGCCAGTTCAACAGCCTCGTTGATCACAACTTTATAGGGCACATCAATCCGGTGCGCCAGCTCATAGATCCCCAGCCGGAGCAGAGACAATTCTATAGGATCAAGTGACTTTATCTGGCGATCCAGCCAGGGCTGCATCATTTCATCCAGTTCTGCCACGTGCGCGATAACGTCGGGAAATACCTGTTTAAAGAACTCGCGGTCTATTTTGCCCTGATAATAAACCAGAAACTCGGCCAGAATATCGTGCACCGGTGCACGCGCAATCTCCCACTGGTACAGGGCCTGCAATAACATACGACGGGCTTTCTGACGCTCGTTCAGCTTTTTGCTTTTGGCATCGTCACCGCGTTTACTCTGCGGGTCTGCCTCTGGCACCGCCTGGTCCGGCAATGAGCCGCTGACCCCTGGAATCTCTATCACGCGATCAGGCTCCCAGCTTGTTGATGACGCTGACCATTTCAATCGCACCCATGGCCGCTTCCGCGCCCTTGTTACCGGCTTTGGTGCCGGCGCGCTCAATGGCCTGCTCGATGGTATCAACGGTCAGTACGCCAAATGCTACCGGCACACCGGCGTCCAGTCCGACCTGGCTCAGCCCCTTTACACACTCGCCGGCAACGAAATCGAAATGTGGTGTGCCACCACGGATCACAGCGCCCAGCGCAACCACCGCATCATAGGAACCCTTGGCCAGGACATGCTTGGTCAGCAGCGGCAGCTCATAGGCACCCGGTGCCCACACCAGAGTGATCTGGCTGTCTTTCACACCATGGCGGCGCAGCGTATCCACCGCGCCATCAATCAGTTTTTCGACAATAAAGCTGTTGAAGCGCGAGGCGACGATAGCGTACTTGCCTTTGCCCGGCAGAAAATCACCTTCGATTGTGCGGATATTGCTCATGTTCTGATCCCCTGATTAAAAATTCCTGACTGTGCACAACAGCCGGCCATCATGCCGGCACATCGAATTCAACAAACTCCACCACTTCCAGATCGAACCCGGTCAGTGCGTTGTATTTGGCCGGATAACTCAACAGACGCATTTTACCCACCCCCAGATCACGCAGAATCTGCGACCCGGTGCCGATGGTGACATCACTGCCGGCATGACGATGACGACGCGGAATGATTTTCTTGGCCGTCAGCACGCTGTTGATGCTTTCGTTGATATCTTCTTCGTAGTCGTCGCCCGACAACAGCACAGCGACGCCACAACCTTCCGCGGCGATGCGCTCCAGGGCGCGGCTGAATGACCAACTGGTCTGACCCTGCACCACGACATCACATACATCGCGCAAGGTACTGGCAATGTGCACCCGCACCATGACCGCATCGTCCTGGGTAAACTCTCCCATGGTGAACGCCATGTGGGTACCGCCGGAAATGGTATCTTCAAAGGTATGCAAGGTGAATTCACCGTGCTCGGTTTTGATTTTGTTGCTGTCTTTGCGCACCACGGTATGTTCGTTGGCAATACGGTAGTGAATCAGATCCACAATGGTGCCGATCTTCAGGCCATGCTGCTCGGCAAAGACTTCCAGATCGGGCCGCCGCGCCATGGTGCCGTCTTCGTTCATGATCTCGACAATGGCTGCCGCCGGCTCCATACCCGCCAGCCTTGCCAGATCACAGCCAGCCTCGGTGTGACCTGCGCGGCGCAACACTCCGCCGGGTTGCGCCATGATCGGGAATACATGACCGGGCTGTACAATATCGTATGGGCTGGCGTCACGTGCCACCGCAGCCCGTATCGTCACCGCCCGGTCAGCGGCTGAAATGCCCGTCGTGACGCCGGCAGACGCTTCAATCGACACCGTGAAATTGGTGTTATACGGCGTGTTGTTCTTGCTGACCATCAACCCCAGGTCCAGTTGCTCGCAACGCTGCCGGGTCAATGTCAGACACACCAGTCCGCGCGCATTTTTGGCCATGAAATTGATATCTTCTGCCCGTACTTTTTCAGCAGCAATAACCAGATCACCTTCGTTCTCGCGATCCTCGTCATCCATCAGGATAACCATTTTGCCCTGGCGAATGTCTTCCACCAGCTCTTCAATCGTATTGAGTTTCATAATTCTCGCTACTTTGTTTGCACTTTGTGCGTTCAAGACTGTGTGTATGTAAGACTGATCAATTGCCGAAGCCGTGATCGGCCAGAAAAGCTCTGGTCAGCACGGCGGCGCCACCGGTCGCTGTTTCTGCGCTGCCTGTCGCCTGCGCGGCACTGTCACCCAGCACCAGGCGTTCCAGATAACGCGCAATCAGATCCACTTCGATATTGACATGCTGACCTGCGCGATAGGTGTGAATAACGGTGGCCTGCTGCGTGTGCGGGATTATGTTAACACTGAAGCAGGCACCCTCTACAGTGTTCACGGTCAAACTGGTACCGTCGATACAGACCGACCCTTTTTGGGCAACGTACCGCGCCAGCGCGTCGGGCACTCTGAATGTCAGGCGCCAGCTACCGCCGTCGCTGGTCTGGGACAGCAACTCGCCGATGCCGTCCACATGACCGCTGACCAGATGGCCACCCAGCCGGGTCTGAGGTGTCAGCGCTTTTTCCAGGTTTACCTTGGCACCGCTTTTCAGGTACTGGAATGTCGTCAGGCTGATACTCTCATTGGAGACATCGGCGCAAAAACTGTCGCTGTTGAACGCAGTCACTGTCAGGCAACAACCATTGACGGCAATGCTGTCGCCCAGTTGCACATCGCTCATATCCAGCGCCGGGCAGCGGACTTTCAGTCGCCACTCATTGCCACGCAGTTTAAACTCGTCGACGCTGCCAATCGATTCAATAATTCCGGTAAACATATCAGTTTTTCCTGGCTATCTATCCTGGCTATCTATCCTGGCTATTTATCCCGGCTGCCTGTCTACCCGCTTGAGGCGGGCAGTAATGCAACAATCTTCGGCAATCTGACGCACAGCGGTGATCTCCAGCCCGATGTGATCCTGCATGCGGTTGATGCCGGGCAAATGAAACAACGGCAAGGCATCACTGCCCAGAAAACGCGCACCTATGTAAATCACCACTTCATCGACCAGACCTGCCTGCACCATGGCACCGCTGAGCGTAGGACCGGCTTCCAGCATGACTTCATTGCATTCGTAGTCCAGTGCCAGACTTGCCATGGCAGCGCGCAGATCCAGACGCCCGCCCGGTTGTACCGGGATTTCGCGGATATTGGCTCGTGACCCCTGATACCGCGCGCGCTGTTGCCGGTGTGGTTGCCCGGTCAAAAACAGCACTTCACCCGGCAAACTGATCAAGCGCGAATCGGGTGGCGTGCGCAACGACGAATCCAGCACCACCCGCAGTGGCTGGCGATCGCCGATCAGCGCTGCCTGGCTGTCATCCAGTTGGTCCAGCCGCACATTCAGGCTCGGATTATCACTCAGAATCGTGTTGACGCCGGTCAACACCGCGCAACTGCCGGCCCGCATCAACTGCACATCTGCGCGCGCCGCCGCACCGGTAATCCATTTACTTTCGCCGGATGCCATGGCCGTGCGCCCATCCAGACTCATAGCCATTTTACAACGCACCCAGGGCAGGCCCTGCCGCATGCGTTTCAGAAAGCCGCGATTGAGGGCATCGGCTTCCTGCGCCAGTACCGGCCCGCGGACACGAACACCGGCCTCAAGCAAACGCTGCAGTCCCTGACCGGACACTTGCGGATTCGGGTCGCTGCCCGCGTAAACCACTTCCGCCACGCCGGCCTGGATCAACGCCTCCGAACACGGCGGCGTTTTACCCATGTGCGCGCAGGGTTCCAGCGAGACATAGGCCGTGGCACCCCTGGCCTTGTCGCCGGCCTCACGCAGGGCAATGGCCTCAGCGTGGGCTTCGCCCGGCTTCTCGTGAAAACCCTCGCCGACTATCTGGCCGTCACGCACAACCACGCAGCCAACGCGCGGGTTCGGACCCGCGCTCAGCACAGACTGCGCCAGCTCAATGGCGCGCTGCATATATTGCTCTGTCGTCAAGGGCTTAGGTCTCCGATGGTCGGGCTAACCGGAATTTGATGTTGGGCGGCTCGCGGCCAGCCAGGTGCCAGCCGCATCGCTATTCATTAGAAAGCCGGTCGATTTCTGCGCGAAACTCGTTCAGATCCTTGAAGCTACGGTACACCGACGCGAACCGGACAAACGCCACTTCATCAAGCTGACGCAATTCCCGCATGACCTGCTCACCGAGCACCCGGGACGGTACTTCCCGCTCGCCGGTGCCACGCAGGAAATGTTTGATACGATTCACGGCAGACTCCACATCCTCAATACTGACCGGACGTTTTTCCAGCGCTTTCATCAGACCGGAATACAACTTGCGTTCGTCAAAGGACTCCCGGTTGCCGTTTTGCTTGATGATGCGAGGCATCACCAACTCGGCAGTTTCGTAGGTCGTAAAACGCTCCGCACAGGTTATGCATTCACGGCGACGTCGCACCTGGTCGCCTTCAGCGACCAGCCGCGAATCAATCACCTTGGTATCCAGCGCGCCACAAAAGGGACAATGCATGGTCAGGCGTCTCTGTAGCGCTTAATTACGCGCTCTTGTATACGGGAAAGCGGGCGCACAAAGCTTTCACTTTTTCGCGCACCGCGTCGATAACGGCTTCGTTTTCAATATCGTCCAGAATGTCGCACATCCAACCGGTCAGTTCAGCGACTTCTTTCTCGCCAAAACCGCGACGGGTCACCGCCGGTGAGCCAATGCGCAGACCACTGGTAACAAAGGGCGGACGCGGGTCGTTAGGCACCGCATTCTTGTTGACTGTGATGTAGGCGCGGCCCAGGGCAGCATCAGCGTCTTTGCCCGTGATGTCCTGTTTTACCAGACTGAGCAGGAACAGGTGGTCATCGGTACCGTTGGAAACGACCTCAAAACCACGTTCGATGAAACCGTTGGCCATGGTCTGGGCATTTTTGACCACCTGCTTCTGGTATTCCCTGAACTCCTTGGTCATGGCCTCCTTGAAACACACGGCTTTGGCGGCGATGACATGCATCAGGGGGCCACCCTGGCTTTCCGGGAATACCGCAAAATTGAGCTTCTTTTCCAGTTCCGGGTTGGCTTTGGCCATGATGATGCCACCACGCGGACCGCCCAGCGTTTTGTGGGTCGTTGTGGTGGTGACATCAGCAATCTTCACCGGGCTGGGATACACTCCCGCCGCCACCAGGCCCGCGATATGCGCCATATCCACCAGCAGGTATGCTCCCACCTTGTCGGCGATCTCGCGAAAGCGCATCCAGTCAACGATGCGTGAATAGGCGGAAAAACCCGCCACAATCATTTTCGGCTTGTGTTCCAGCGCCAGCGCCTCGACCTGCTCATAGTCGATTTCACCGGTAGCGTCTTCCTTGATGCCATATTGCACAGCGTTATAGATACGGCCGGAAAAGCTCACGCTGGCACCATGGGTCAGGTGTCCGCCGTGTGCCAGGCTCATGCCCAGCACGGTATCACCCGGCTTCAGCAATGCCATGTAAACCGCAGCGTTGGCCTGGGAGCCGGAGTGCGGCTGCACATTCGCATAATCGGCGCCAAACAGCTGCTTGGCGCGCTCAATGGCCAGCGTTTCCACATCATCAACAAACTCACAACCGCCGTAATAGCGCTTGCCCGGGTAACCTTCAGCATATTTGTTGGTCAGAACACTGCCCTGTGCTTCCATGACGCGCGGGCTGGTGTAGTTTTCCGAAGCAATCAATTCGATATGCTCTTCCTGACGCTGACGTTCGCCTTCAATAGCGGCGTGCAACTCGGGATCAAAGTCTTTGATGGTCATGCTGGTACTAAACATGCAGTTCCCCATGGCTGGAAATTTCAGTGAGGCCGTATTTTACATGATCTGGCGCTGCTCAGCATCCTGAAATTGCTTTACCGCCGTTGCCTGACCCCGGTAAACACCGATATGAGCGACCGTTTTGCCATGCACCACAGCCCCGATCGGGTTGCCGGATACTGAATCTGGACAATCCCTTGTCATACAGCTACCTTTAGTCACCCTTGAATGTACGGAATCACCGCGCAATGGCTTTGCAGCTAGACATCACCACCCTGGTATTGATGTTCATCACCCTGGCGATGACATCGTTTATCGTGATGCTTATGATCTGGCGCATCAACCGGGATATGCCGGGCGTACCCTACTGGATGGTGGGAACACTCCTCAACACCGCCTCCGCGCTAACATCGGTGCTCAGCGCCCAGGCTGGCTGGGCTGACGGATGGGCATCCTTTATGGGCACCAGTATCAGCCTGCTGGCCAGCATGCTGGTGCTGGAAGGGACCCTGCAATTCCGCGGCTATGACTCCAGACGCCGCCAGCAACTGTTTCTGGCGCTGATACCGGTTTTTTTGATCGCCTCCTGGACCTATCGCCTGGACCCGGTCGCCCGCGATATTTTCCAGGACTCTTTTAACATGACATTTCAGTTGCTTGCCGGCGTGGTATTGGTCTGGCGCACCGCCAGCCGCGACGAGCTGCAGGCCAACCTGTTGGCGGCCAGTGCCAGCATATTGATAGGACTGGTTGTCAGTTGGCGATTGGCACTGACGCTTGGCGGCAATGAACTTGCGGGCAGCGGGGCAGACTCGCCTGTCACGCAGTGGTATATTTTTGCCGGTGCCAATTTCCATGTTGCCTGGATCTTTGGCTTGAGTGTGGCCTGTTATTTCCGCTCCCGGCAGCAGGAGATGCTGCTGGCCCGCGAAGACTCATTGACCGCACTGCCCAACCGGCGCTGGATCGACGAAAAATTCGCACAGACCTTGACCGAGGCACGGCGTAGCGGCGAAAAATTCGCGCTGATCATCCTGGACATCAATGATTTCAAACAGGTCAATGACAAATACGGTCATAGCGCGGGCGATGAAGTACTGACCAAACTGGCAACACGGCTGAGAAAGGCCGTGCGCGAGTCCGATTTCGCCGGCCGGCTCGGCGGTGATGAGTTCATCATTCTGGCGCGACAAATGGACTCTGCCGAGCTGTTGATGCAGGTGGTGGAGCGTATACGCCAGCAACTGGATGGGAAAATGACGCTAAGTGGCACTGGCAGTAGCCTGGATACCGGCGTCAGCATCGGCGCCGCGGTCTTTCCCGCAGATGGCGACAGCCTCGATACGCTGCTTGGGGCTGCTGACGCCAGTATGTACCGCGACAAGAAACAACAGAAACAGGCGCATTGTGCGCCCCTGAGCACGGATAGCTGAGCCGGCACCCGATGGCGCCGGACGCCCGGAGGATACCCACATCAAACAAATCCAGTTTAAACTTAACCCGCGCGCGCCCGTATTGCTGCTGAGCCTGGTGGCAGGATTCCTGCTGTTCATCCATGTCTGGCTGAATATTCACCATTATCTCGTCAGCGACATACCCTGGGTCATCCGGCAGCTATTCGACGTCGACGAAGAAAACAATATTCCAACCTGGTTTTCATCGGCAAATCTGATGCTCACGGCAGCGCTGACACTGCTGCTGGCTATCGACAAATGGCGACATCGTGATCGTTGGCGTTACCACTGGATGCTGCTGGGGTGGGGCTTCCTGTTACTGTCACTGGATGAGATGGCCGGACTGCACGAAAGCCTGAATGTGGTCACCGAAACGTCGTGGGCTGTGTACGCGCTGCCGCTGGCCCTGGTGCTGGCCATTGTATTCGTTCGCTTTCTGTATTTTCTGCCCGCACGCACAGCGTCATTGTTCGTCCTGTCAGGTCTGATCTTTCTGGGTGGTGCTGTCGGCGTGGAACTGTACACGGAACCTTTCCTGTATAACGACGAGTTGAATACGCTCGCCTACAATCTGTGGACGCCCGTAGAGGAAGGCATGGAGATGTTCGGTGTCATTCTGTTTCAGTACGCTCTTCTCAACTACATGACCAAAGACACTGGCCTGCTGTGCAAGATCAGTTTCAGTCAATAGCCCCGATCGACAGCGGGCCAAATACTGCCTATAGTTGAGGCCTTAATCGGGATAGACAAGGGTGTTTTATGATCGTTCGTATCGCCGCAGTGCAGTATCTTTTACGCCAGATCAATGATTGGTCCGGATTCGAAAATCAGGTCCGCTTCATCATGAAAGCGGCCGGGGACTACAAACCCCAGTTTGTGCTGCTACCCGAAATTCTGACGACGCAGCTACTCTCCTTCATGGACACCACCGACTTGCGCACCTCCGTGCGCAACATGAACGACTATACCCGTCGCTACAAAGACCTGATGCAGGAACTGGCGGCGCAATGGGACGTGCACCTCATCGGAGGCACGCACCCTTCGTTAAAGGAGGACGGGAGCCTGGTCAATACGGCGTATTATTTCACGCCCGGCGGCGAAATATACGAACAGGACAAGATTCACCGCACCCGTTGGGAGCGCGAAAAGTGGGACACAGCAGCGGGGGAAAAGCTGCATCTTTTCGAGACGCCCTTTGGCAAGATTGCAATCCTGATCTGCTACGACATCGAGTTTCCCGAGCTCTCACGCATGGTCTGTGAAGCCGGTGCGGACATACTGATGGTGCCCTCATGCACCGATGATCGCCAGGGCTTCCTGCGCGTACGATATTGCTGCCACGCCCGCGCGATCGAAAACCAGGTATATGTGGTCATGACCAGCACCGTCGGCAACCTGGCGGTCGAAGGGTTGGGTATGCACTACGGTCAGGCCAGCATCATCACACCGTCGGACTTTTCCTTCGCCCGTGACGGCATTGCGGCCGAAGGCACGCCGAACATTGAGCAGATTGTGGTGGCCGATGTGGACCTGCAGGATCTGGTAACCAACCGCCTGAGCGGCACCACCATCCCCTTGTATGACAAGCGTAAAAACATCTACGAGCGGCCAGTGGAGATCATCAAGGTCAGTTAAGTGGCGCAGCACTCCATGATAGACTGTGCGCAGCAAACGGGGAGGCCGACCAAAGAGACGCCTCTCCAAACGGCGCCCCTGTAAAATCGGCAGCGGCGCCCGATTCAGATCTGCCTATTTAAATCCCGGAGAAAACTCAAGTTATGGCCCAGTTCGTTTACACCATGCACCGCGTGGGCAAAGTTGTGCCCCCGAAAAAAGAAATTCTCAAGGACATCTCCCTGTCCTTCTTCCCGGGCGCAAAAATCGGCGTGCTGGGCCTCAACGGCTCGGGCAAATCCACGCTGCTGCGCATTATGGCGGGTGTCGACACGGAATTTAACGGCGAAGCCCGCGCGCAAACTGGCATCAATGTGGGTTACCTGCCGCAGGAGCCGGCGCTGAATGCGGACAAGGATGTGCGTGGCAATGTTGAAGAAGGCATGGGTGAAATCATCAAATTGCTGGAAGAGTTCAACGCCATCAGCGACCGCTTCGCCGAGCCCATGAGCGATGACGAAATGACCGCGCTACTGGAAAAACAAGGCGACTTGCAAAACGCAATTGACGCCGCCAACGGCTGGGACCTGGAACGCACGCTGGAAATCGCCGCTGACGCCCTGCGCCTGCCACCCTGGGAAGCCGACGTGACCAAACTGTCGGGCGGTGAAAAACGCCGCGTAGCACTGTGCCGCCTGTTGCTGTCCAATCCGGACATGTTGCTGCTCGACGAACCGACCAACCACCTGGACGCGGAGAGTGTGGCCTGGCTGGAACGCTTCCTGAAGGAATTCCCCGGCACCGTGGTCGCGATCACGCACGACCGTTACTTCCTCGACAACGCCGCCAGCTGGATCCTGGAACTGGACCGTGGTTACGGCATTCCGTTTGAGGGCAACTACACCAACTGGCTGGAAAACAAGGAAAAACGCCTTGAAACCGAACAACGCCAGGAAGCTGCCCGCGAGAAAACCATCCGTCACGAGCTGGAGTGGGTGCGCAACAACCCCAAGGGTCGACAGGCCAAGAGCAAGGCGCGTCTGGCCCGCTTCGAGGAGATGAACTCGCAGGAATTCCAGAAGCGCAACGAAACCACCGAACTGTACATCCCACCGGGTCAGCGCCTCGGCGACAAGGTCATTGAGGTCAACAACCTGAGCAAGGCCTTCGAAGACAAGACCCTGATCAGTGATCTGAGCTTCTCGGTACCCAAGGGCGCCATCGTCGGCATCATCGGTGGTAACGGCGCCGGCAAGACCACCTTCCTGCGCATGCTGACCGGTGTTGAAAAACCCGACAGCGGCAGCATCGAACTGGGTGAATCTGTGGACCTGGCGTATGTCGATCAGAGCCGGGACTCACTGGACGGCAGCAAAACCGTGTGGGAAGAGCTGTCCGACGGCCAGGATATCCTGCAGATTGGCCGCTACGAAGTGCCATCACGGGCCTATGTAGGCCGTTTCAATTTCCGCGGCGGCGACCAGCAAAAGTTCATCAAGGATCTGTCCGGTGGTGAGCGCAACCGGGTGCACCTGGCCAAACTGCTCAAGCGCGGCGCGAATGTGCTGCTGCTCGACGAACCGACCAACGATCTGGACGTGGAAACCTTGCGCGCACTGGAAGAAGGCCTGTTGAACTTCCCCGGCTCGGTCATTGTGGTATCACACGATCGCTGGTTCCTGGATCGCATCTGTACCCATATTCTGGCCTTTGAAGGTGACAGCCAGGTGATGTTCCACGAAGGCAACTATTCAGACTACGAAGCCGATCGCAAGAAGCGTCTGGGAGACAATGCGCAACCGACCCGCATCAAGTACCGCAAGCTGGCATGAGCGCGCACAAGAAATTCCGGCAAACGGGTGTCAAGATAATCAGGAAGCGGCCGATGTATGCAGCAGAGGGGGATTGCCGCATTCATTTTCATCCGCTGCCTGAGGTCTGTTTTCAGGAGCCATCAGGAAGCATAGAGCCAACACAATGACTGACGAAAACAGCCACACGATCCCGCAATCAAACCGGCGAACATTTACGCGCATCTTTTTTGATGCAGAAACCGTTGTCACCCAGGGCGATCACATCTGGCCAGTTCAGTTGATTGATATTTCCCTGCGCGGCATCCTGATACAGGTGCTGCCGGATCAGAAAGTCATCGATGACAATCCCGTCGATATCAGTATACATCTGGGTGGCGACATCCAGATCTGTATGACCGCCCGGGTCGCCAACCATAAAGATGACAAGGTGGGCCTGTTGTGTGAACACATTGACGTTGACAGCATGACGCACCTGCGTCGCCTGGTGGAACTCAATATGGGGGATACCAGCCTGCTGGAGCGGGAGCTGTCCGCACTGAACTGACCGGTCGTCAGATATCCAGGCTGGCGCGCAGCTGCGCCAGCTTTTTTTCTCTTTCAGCAAAGGTCAGTGGCCGGGACGGATTCTTTTCCAGTGCCGGTGGCACCGGCTCCTGCAAGTCCTCACCGCGAATAACACGCTGACACAATTGCCGATAGTAATAAGCAAATACCGGGAACACTTTGTCCTCGGCTTCGGTAGCCAGAAAAAACCAGCCGGTGGCTTTGCCTGCCTGATACACGGCCGGATGTGACCAGGCATAGGCCGCTTTTGGCGCCGGCGCACGACAGGCCTCATTGTAGGCATCGCGCTCGGAGGGCAGGCCAAACAACCCGTAGGATTCCTCGCAGGTACGGATCACCGCTGAAATAGTAGGCAGGTAATCCTGACTTTTCACCAGTCGGCGGGCCGCTTTGACCAGTTGTTGCGGGTGAAAATCGGCCAGACATTCCAGCCAGTATTTTTTAGCCAGCACCAGACGGTCCGGGTCACCGTAGGCCTTGTGATACTGATTGTGATAGGCCAGCTCGAACTCGGCAAAAAGCTGATTGATGGCGTCAACCTGGTCAGGACCACCGCTGTTGTCGGCAGAACCGGCAGTCCCGGAGCGGTTCTTACTTTTCTGCCCAGCTTCGGTCTGTGAAGCGCTTGAACGTGGCTTCAAGGCCTTGCCCGCCTCGCTCAGCAGATTGTTTATTTCGTGCATGCGTCAACCCCGTTGTAGCGCCAGCGTCCAGACGCCGCGCCCAGGAATATTTGATAAATTGCAAAAAGCGGGTATTCCAGGATGCCTGCGGCTGCCCGGTATCGCGCCAGTAAAGCACAAATTCCGGCACCTTGCTGCGGGCAAATTCTTCGTCAATTTCGGCCAGCCGCAGCACATCAAACACTTCTGCACTGGGCTGCCAGTTCTCGCTGATCGGGCGCGGTACGCCGTCGTTAACCACCGATGCCTTGTAACGCGCCCACTGCCGTCGAATGTGTTCGATGAAACGGGTATTCCAGGTGCCATTCTGGGCGCCGCGCTCGCGCCAGTATAAAACAAACTCCGGCACAGCGTCCTCGATAAACGCCTCGTTGATGCCGGCGTTGCACAGAATATCAATGGCATCCTGACTGGGTTGCCATTGGGCGGACATGGTGGTTTCCAGCTCGGCTGCACCACGGCGTGTCTGTTCCTGACGCCACTCGCGCAGCACGTGTTTGTAAAACGCATTGCCCCAGGAGAAGCGGGACTGAGCGCGATCGCGCCAGTACATGACAAAACCCGGCACCAGCTCACGGGCAAAGGCATCGGGCACACCATGTTGACGGCACAGACTGAGCCATTCATCACCCGGCTGCCAGTCCGGGGCAATGTAGCCTGCCGAACCTCTGCCTGCCTCGGCGCTCTTGCCGGCAGTGACCAGCGCTACTTTTGCCGATGCCGGTGCCGGGTCAGCCGGCGCGGCGCGCTGAGGGTCACCCGCAGACGCCGCGAGCCCATCTCCCTGGCGTTGATTGATTGCAATATACCAGCCATCTTCATGGTCGGTGTGCGCATCCACCAGAATCAATCCCAGTTCCTGCAAATTCTTCTGCACCCGTCTGATATCAATCCAGGCCCAGAATGGCAGCGCATCCAGCAGCTCCTGCTGTTCCAGCAACAACCAGTTCAGGCCCTTGCGCTCAATACCCTTGCGATGCACCATCAGCTCACTGAGCACATGCAGCAAAACCGCCTCTTCAAGACCAATGGTAGCCGCCAGCGTCGGCGAAATGATTAATGGACGCTCAGGAATCAGGGAAGATTGCATGTCTGGACCAGAGTTTGCATTATGAGTTGACAGATTGAGCTGACGAGTTGAACAGACCAGCAGTTGCGATCGATAAACCCGACTGTGAATCTGCGGAGGAGCTTACCACATCACCGCGCTTTCACACGACACAGACAGCAGGCTTGCGTGATCACCGAGACGTCCGTTATGCACCACATTGGTGCACCAATGCCGGCCTTGTACATCACCGAAGCAAACACAGGACACAGCCATGCCAGTATCACGTGACACGCCGGGCGATCGCGTCCTCAGTCTCTGGCAGGACCTGGCGGACACTGACATGCTGCCACCGCAGTGGCTTGAAGACACCGTGCGCCATGTCACACCATTGGCTATCAACATCGCCGGATTACACGCCCGGCAGCAACGACCACTGGTGGTTGGCATAAACGGTGCACAGGGTACTGGTAAATCAACACTGGCCAAAGCAATTGCCCTGATGCTGGAAAACAAATTCCACCTGAAAACCACCGTTGTGTCGCTGGACGATTTCTACCTCAGCCACGCGAGCCGGCAGCACCTGGGCCAAACCGTGCATCCGCTGCTGGTGACCCGTGGCGTGCCGGGCACTCACGATGTCGCTCTGGCGCTGGATACACTGCAGCGGCTGCGCCAGGGCAACGACGATGTCGTTCTGCCCGGCTTCGACAAGGCCAACGATGACTGTATCGCCGAGGCTGACTGCGGGCGCGTCCGGGCGCCGCGCGACATCATCATCCTGGAAGGCTGGTGCATTGGCGTACAACCACAGCCGGAGGCCGAGCTGACAGCACCCGTTAACCCACTGGAACTGAATGAGGACAGTGACGGTCGCTGGCGCCGATATGTTAATCACTGCCTGGCTGCCGACTACCAGGATTTGTTCGCTGACATTGATTATCTGATCATGCTGAAGGCCCCCTCCTTCGATTGTGTGCTGGCATGGCGCAGCCTGCAGGAAAGCAAACTGGCAGCAAAACTGGCCGATCATCAGCAGCTCGCCGCAAAAATAATGACACCGGACGCCATTCATCGGTTTATCCAGCATTATGAACGCCTGACCCGGCATAGCATTGCGACACTGCCGGCCCAGGCAGATACGGTACTGTATCTGGACACTGACCATCGCATACACCCATGCGAACCGGAGTTACATTGACAACTACCATGACGAATACTGACGACAACAAACCCCGGCCACTCGACACACAGCGCCCTGATGAGCGCAAAGTCATCGTTGTGACTGACCTGGACGGCACCCTGCTGGACCATTTCAGCTATTCCGCCGAGCCGGCCATGGCGACCATACGCAAATTGCAGAAGCAGCGAATCCCCCTGATTTTCAACACCAGTAAAACCCTGGCCGAATGCGAAGCGCTCAGCGAAAAGCTGGGCCTGTCTGACCCCTTCATTGTGGAGAACGGCTCTGCCACCTACTACCCCAAGCGTCGCTTCCGCAGCGCGCCACCGGGCGGCACATCGCATGGCGTGTATTGGCAGGTCGTGGCAGGACTGGGCTACGAGGACATTCGCGAGCGCCTGGCCGATATCAAGCCCGGCTACCGCATGACCGCCCTGAGCGACTCCAGCCTGGGGGACATCTGCGCCGCCACCGGCCTGAACATGACCGCCGCGCGGCGGGCACAGAACCGACAATTCAGCGAACCCCTGATCTGGCAGGACAGTGATGCCGCGCTGGAACGGTTCCGCGAGGCGCTGGCCCAAAAAGGGCTGTCCACCCTGCGCGGCGGACGTTTCCTGCACGTGTTGGGCAACACTGACAAGGGCAAGGCGCTGACGGCTGTTCAGGCCGTGTATGGCCGCGACGGCAATAACGTTGTGTCCATCGCGCTGGGTGATGGTGATAATGACATCGCCATGTTGCAGGCGGCGGACTTCCCGGTCCTGATCCGCTCACCAGCTCACGCGCTACCCGAACTATGCACCACCAAACCCGTAATCATCAGCGATGAGACCGGACCCGCGGGGTGGGCCAACAGCATCAACGGCCTGCTTAAAACGCTTTGAACAACACCCGGTAACATAGATCTCACTTTGAGTGACAATCAGACAAGAGGATACAGGCATGGGAGATTTCCACCAGAACGGCGTTATCACCACACTGCACAACCTGAGTAACCGCCCGCTGGCCGAACTGGAATACGAGCTGGAAGTGTTTTCCAAAATGCGGCCGATGACGCTGATTCTGCCCTCACTGTTTTCGGAGCTGCAAGGTCCGGCGCTGCCCAACATCATCAAAGAGTTAGCACAGGTACCTTATCTGAGCCAGATCGTGATCGGCCTCGACCGCGCTGATGAGACCGAATATCGCCATGCCCGGGAGTTTTTCTCCGCATTACCGCAGCACCACCGTATTCTGTGGAATGACGGGCCCCGCCTGCGCGCCATTGACCAACGCCTGCAGAGCATGGGACTGGCGCCCACGGAGGCTGGCAAAGGCCGCAACGTCTGGTATTGCCTGGGTTATACTCTGGCATCACGCAAAAGCCAGGCCATAGCCCTGCACGACTGCGATATTCTGACCTACAAACGCGAACTGCTGGCACGATTGATCTATCCGGTGGCCAACCCCGGTTTCAATTATCAATTCTGCAAAGGCTACTATGCCCGCGTCGCTGACGGCAAAATCAACGGCCGTGTCTGTCGCCTGATGGTGACGCCATTGTTGCGGGCGCTGAAAAAGGTATTACCGCCCAGCGATTACCTGGATTACCTGGACAGCTTCCGCTACCCGTTAGCCGGTGAGTTCTCCTTCCGCACTGAAGCCGTCAACGACCTGCGTATCCCCAGCGACTGGGGACTGGAGATCGGCATCCTGTCCGAGATGTATCGCAACAATGCCACCAACCGTTTGTGCCAGGTCGACATTGCTGACAATTACGATCACAAACACCAGGATCTGTCGGCCGACAACGCCGAGGCCGGCCTGTCCAAAATGTCCATCGACATCGCCAAGGCGATTTTCCGCAAACTGGCGACCAACGGCGTGGTGTTGTCGAGCGAAACCTTCCGCACCCTCAAAGCCAGCTATTTTCGTATCGCGCTGGATTTTGTTGAGACCTATCGCAACGACGCCCTGATCAACGGCCTGACGCTGGATATTCACAAGGAAGAGCAGGCCGTTGAACTGTTTGCCCGCAACATCAAGGCCGCGGGGGAGTACTTTCTCGACAACCCCATGGAAACGCCTTTCATACCGAGCTGGAATCGGGTGCGCAGTGCGCAGCCGAACATTCTGGAAGAATTGAAAGAAGCGGTCGAGGCCGACACCCGGGAATTCATGAACCAGGCAGGTTGATCATGGCAGATCTGAACACCCGTGTTAGCAATCATTTGCAGCACATCTATCCGGCGCTGAACAGCGACGAATCACAACAGTTGGCCTCAGACCTGATGGCGACCATGGGCCTGGACCCGGGTCAGGTCCACGCTGGCAGGCAACAACAGGCCTGGGACCAGAACGATGTGTATCTGATTACTTACGGCGACAGCATCAAGGCGGACGCCGGTGATAAACCCTTACAGACTCTGCAGACATTCCTGCATCAGCATTTAAAGGGTTCCATTACCGGCGTACATGTATTGCCGTTTTTTCCGTGGAGTTCGGACGATGGTTTTGCCGTCAGTGATTACGACACCGTGCATCCTGCGCTGGGAGACTGGCAGGACATTGAAGCATTGTCGGTCGACTTCAAACTCATGGCGGACCTGGTGATCAATCATTGCTCATCGTCGCATTCCTGGTTCCAGCAGTTCATCGACGACGAAGCGCCGGGCAAAAACTATTTTTACACGGCCGACCCGACGCTGGATCTGAGCGCCGTCACCCGACCGCGGACCAGCGAGCTGCTGCGACCGGTGGTCACCGCCGGTGGCGTCAGGCACGTATGGTGCACTTTCGGCCACGACCAGGTCGATTTTGATTTTCGCAACCCGGATGTCCTGCTGGAGTTTGTTCGTATCATCCGTCTGTATCTGGACCACCGGATCCGGGTGTTCCGCCTGGATGCCGTCGCCTTTATCTGGAAAGAGCCCGGCACCAATTGCCTGAACCTGCTACAGACCCATGAGATCGTTCGCCTGCTGCGCGCACTGATCGAACATGCCGACCCCGAAGCGCTGATCATTACTGAAACCAACATACCAAAACGGGAAAATCTGAGCTACTTTGGCAACGCCAACGAAGCCCACAGTATTTATAATTTCTCCCTGCCGCCGCTGCTGCTGTTCACCCTGCTCAATGGCAACTGCCGGCACCTGAAGAACTGGTTAATGAGCATGCCACCGGCACAGCTGGGCACGTTCTACTTCAATTTTATTGCCTCCCATGACGGTATTGGCTTGCGACCGGCAGAGGGCCTGCTCAGTGACCATGAAATCGAGTCCCTGCTGGCGGGTATGGAGCGTTCCGGCGGCCGTATATCCTGGCGTGCAACGTCGGCGCTGGAGCGACGCCCCTACGAAATCAATATCAGCTTGTGGGATGCGCTGTCGTGCACGCTGGAAGATCAGTCGGGCCAGCCGGACACCTGGCAACTACAGCGGTTTATTTGTGCACATGCGATTTTACTGGCACTGGAAGGTGTACCCGCGTTTTATATCCACAGTTTCCTGGGTACCGGCAACGATGAACAACGCCTGGCGCAGAGCGGGCACAATCGTCATATCAATCGCCATCAGTGGTCGCCGACTGAGCTAAAATCCCTGCTCGGCGATGCCGGCACACACCAGGCTCAGGTCCTGTCTGCCCTGAAATCACTGATTGCCATCCGGCAACGACAACCGGCATTTCACCCCAATGCGACGCAATTTACCCTGCACCTGGGCGATGGTATTTTTGCTTTCTGGCGCCAGAGCATTAATCGCGAGCAAAGCATCTTTGCGCTCAACAATATCTCGTTGCAAACCCATCACATCCCGTTGTCGGACATCAATCTGATCGACACCGAAGACTGGTATGACCTGGTCAGCGGCAAGCACATTGCGCTGGAAACCAGCGAAATTGTACTGGCTCCGTATCAAACTGTCTGGCTGAGCAACCGACGACCAGAGGCCAGCGGTATCAGCACCGCCGGCAGCAACAGCAGGATGGAGGATAGCTGAACCGGCAACAGCCACCCGCTCACCACCCAGGGCAAGACCGCACAGCTGGCCCAGAACAGCATGGCCTGCCAGGCTGCACCGGGCTTTTGCTCCAGCAGACGACTGTTGAGCCAAAGCCCGCCGCCCAGGGGAATGAAGTGCGCCAACGCCAGACCAAAGCCGGGCATGGTGACGTTAAGCAAGAACCAGACGGTGAATCCCATCAGCAGAATGTGCAGCGCCAGCACCGTGAGCGCCAGCGGCAACGGCGGTCGCAAGTCATACTTTTGCTGGTTATCGGGCAGGCAGCGTGCCAGCGGATAACGCGCCTCAACATCGGCCGGCCGCCAGCCTGTGGGCATGAACCACAGGCGCAACTTGTCGCGCCAGCGCTCTGCATGCCAGCAATCCTGTAGCAACTGCCAGTGCACGTGCATATTGGCGTAAAACGGGTTCCAGCTTTGCAGAGGTTTGCGTACGCCATAGACACAAGGCTCCTCGTCCAGCTCTTTCTGGTAGGTGCCAAACAGGCGATCCCAGAGAATAAACACGCCACCAAAATTCCTGTCGATATACGGGTCATTGATGGCATGGTGCACACGATGGTTCATCGGCGTCACCAGCACCTGTTCCACCCAGCCCAGGGTTTTGATGAACCGGGTGTGCACCCAGTACTGATAGATCAGGTTCAGTGACCCAACGGTTACCACCACTGCCGGCGGAAACCCGGCAAACAGCATGGGCAGGTAGAATACCGAACCGATGAAAAAACCATTGAATGGCTGACGCAACGCAGTGGTCAGGTTGTATTCTTCACTTTGATGATGCACCACGTGAATGCCCCACAGCACATTAATTGTATGCTGACAGCGGTGGCTCCAGTAGTAACAAAAATCGTAGAACACGAAAGCCAACAGCCACAACCAGGGGGTCATGGTCAGCTCGCCGTGCGGCAACACCGCCCATAAGGTGGCATAGGCCAGAAACCCCATGAAGCGCGTGGCAAAGCCCATGGTCTGGCTGAGCATGCCGGTACTCAGCGATGCGATAGCATCATTCAGCCGGTAGTAGCCGGTCTTGCGTCGGAAATCCAGCGCCAGCTCCAACAGCAGCAACAGCATGAATGCGGGGATGGCATAAAGGATCAGATTCATCTAACACCCGTTTTTATTATTGACTATATCAGGTCTCACGACTGGCGCCAGTGGCATATTTGATCACGCCAGGACTAAGGTATTATGCCCGGGTGTCGATATGCTATTAAACTGGCGCGTGTAAACAGCCGCGAACCGACAATGATTGCCTATCGGGATCCTTAATGACACGTAACACACAGTTACTCTGCCTGGCCCTGCTGGCGACCTGCGCACTGGGCGCCTGCAACAACCGGTATCAGGCATTCCCGCGCGCGGTCACGTTTGCCGGGGTCGAACAATCCGTGGCGCGCTCGGCGGCACACTGGAATCTGATGGCCGCCAACGAAGCCGCGTTGATCAGCGCGGCATTTGAGTCTCCGCCCATGCTTTACATAGCACAGACGGATACTACCGACAGTCCCTTTGAGCAGGCCTATCATCGACTACTGTCAGCGCAACTGGTGGCCAGCGGCGCCAACGTCATGCTGAATCCGGGCACTGCGGCACTGCAGCTCGATTACGACATTATGGTGGTCAGTCACGATAACGGACGCAGCCTGCGCCCGCGCCCGGGTTTCTTCTCGGCCGCCTTCGCTATCGCCGCCATCGCCGGCAATGTGCCCAACTGGGAGGACAACAGTCTCGCCATCGTACCCCTCGCCCTGGGCCTGGATGTGCTCAATGATCTATGGCGTGATACCCGGGCGACAATGTCGGAGGTGATCGTCACGACCACCTTGCACAACGGTGATCAGTTGCTGAGGTCCGACGCCCGTATTTATTACGTCCGCGATGCCGATCTGGTCAACTATCAGTCCCGGGGCAAAACCTTTACTGTGGTCGGGAGTTGATGCCATGACGCGCCAACATCCCCTGTTTATCCTCGTGTTACTGCTATCCGTCGCCGGCATCAGTGGTTGCAAAACTGTCGCCCGGACCCTGGGCAACCCGGTCATTACCAACAACCACCAGGCAGCTCAGGGCCTTATTGGTATTGCCGGTGACCAGCTTGACCCTTCGTCCAGAATGCTGGCTGCCAGTTTTGCCAACATCGACAACCTGTCGCTGTCATCCTCCTTTGGCCGCATTGCCTCGCAACAGCTGGTGTCGGCATTTGCGGCTGAGGGGTATCAGTTCGTTGAATTACTATTGCGCAATAATGTCTATGTGGATCAGAATCAGGGTGAATTCCTGCTGTCCCGCACCCTGTCGGATATCAGTGCCGAGCACAACGCCGATGTGGTGCTGGTGGGCACCTATGCCATTGCCGAGCGCAATATCTATGTTACTGCCCGCCTGATCCGAACCCGTGATAGCATCATTCTTGCGTCGCATGACTACGCCGTGCCCTATACGCCCGATATGCGTCGCCTGTTACGCCCTGAACGCTGGTAAGCCTTACACCGGAACCCTATGTCCGCCGTCATCAACATCAGCCGCAGCATGCTTGGCATCCGCCAGCGCATCTTGCAGACCACTTTGTGGGCGACCGCTGCACTGGTCAGCATCGCCTATATACCCAGTGTGATACTGGCATATCAGCTTGAAATCTGGAGCCTGCTGATCATCGACAACATCGCCTGGATCGCGGTGATCATGCTGGCCATGGCAAAACGGTTACCCTATCACCTGCGCGCAGGACTGTTCCTCGTCCTGTGGTCTGCGGTGGGTGTATTTTTGCTCTGGATCCTTGGGCCGGTGGGTGCCGGCACCGAATGGCTGCTGACCGTACCAATGCTGTCCGCGCTGTTTTTTGGGTATCGCGGTGCCTTCGTCGGCATCGCGTTTGCGGTACTGATCGTGCTGGTCTATGCCGCGCTGCTGGTGCTGGCACGCTCACCCAACCCGATGTACGGCGACCTGGTTTACACGCTGGAATCCTGGTTTGGCGTCAGTGGCACCATGCTGTTTCTTTGTATTCTGGGCTCGCTGACCACGGCGCGGTTGCTGGGCAGCCTGGAATCCACCATGATCGAACTGGAGTCCTCCCGCCAGCGCATCGCCGAGTCGCTGAAAGAGCGCGAACAGCTGCAGGAGCAATTACTGCACTCACAGAAGCTGAGTGCGCTTGGCACCATGGCCAGTGGCATCGCCCACGACTTCAACAACCTGCTACAGCCCATTCTCATGGCCAGCGAAGAAGCGCGCGAACTGGCGTCTCCCGACAGTACCCAGCGACAACACATCAACAATGCCATCACCTCGGCGGAGCGAGCAGCACAACTGGTCAAACGTATCCTGAGCTTCAGTCAGCAGAATGATGCCAATGCCAGCAGCACCCCGATAACTCCGGTGCTGCACGAAACCGCCGCCCTGCTGCGCAGCAGCATGCCTGCCAATATCAGCATCCGGGAAACCCTCAATGCGCCTGATGTCTGTGTGCTGGCAACACCGGACATGCTCCACCAGATCTTCATGAACCTGGGCACCAATGGTTGTCTGGCCATGAAACCGCAGGGCGGGCTGTTGGAGTTCAGACTGGATCTGCTGGGTTCCGGAGACCAGGTATTGCTGACGGTCAGCGATACCGGCACAGGTATTGACCCTGCCATTCGCCACCGGATTTTCGAACCCTTTTTTACCACCCGGGAAACGGGCGATGGCACCGGTCTGGGACTGGCCATCGTGCATAAACTGGTCACTCAGCTGGGCGGCAGTATTCGAATGAGCTCGACACCGCAGCAAGGTACAGAGTTCTCGCTGAAGTTCAGAACAGTATCGCCACCGACGGACGCAGCGGGCAGCCTGACCGGGATCACGCCATCAGTCTCACCAACCGCTGCCTACCGGGTAATGGTGGTTGATGACGAAGAACTGGTCAGGGCTACCATTCGCATGACCCTGCAACGTGAAGACATACAGGTCATTGAGTTCAATTCACCGGCCGATGCGCTGCAACACTTTGAGACCAACCCTGGCGACCGTATCGACCTGCTGATGACCGATCAGGCCATGCCCGGCATGACCGGCGTAGAGTTGGCTACCCGGGTGCGGGCGACCCGGCCTTCGCTGCCGGTGCTGTTGATATCCGGCAACCTCAATGAGAGCGAACGCAACGCGATCCAGGCACTGAAACCGTCTGTAACACTGGACAAACCCTTCAGCAGAAAGCTACTGTTGGCCGCCGTTGACGCCATCCGCCGTACCTGAGCGTCAATCCGGACTCACAACCAACCAGATAACAGGACCTCCCATGATACCCGAAGCGCTTGCCCGACTGTTTTTGCCCGCCGCCCGCATTATTCTGGCCGTGTATTTTCTGCTGCCCGGCCTGATGAAATTTACCCAGTACGACATGCACGTGGAGTACATGGCCTCGCATGGCGTGTTCCTGATTCCGTTTTTCCTGATCCTCAGCGGCGTCATTCAGGTTGGCGGTGCCGCGGCGCTGTTTACCGGCTATCAGGTCAGACTGGTGGCGTTTGTGCTGGCAGGCCTGACCCTGGTCATCAGCCTGGTCATGCACGACTTCTGGACCATGGCTGAAGGTCTGCAACGCTCGCACGAGACGCAGAACTTTTTCAAGAACATGGGTATCATGGCCGGCCTGCTGGCCCTGAGTGGCGCCGGTGCCGGTGCTTTCAGCCTGGATAACCGCAAACCCGCGGCATAAAGTCAGCGTCGACGAGCCCGGACCCCGGCTTTCCGTACAAGTTTGTACGCCGGGGTCTTGGAAAACGCCTTCGATTCTGACATATTATGCGCCCCGGGCGCTGACGCCGGGACCAGCGCTTGACGCGCGGTCACCGGCCCGACGCTGATACATGTAACAGACCCCTTCGGAGTGTAGCTCAGCCTGGTAGAGCACTGCCTTCGGGAGGCAGGGGTCGGAGGTTCGAATCCTCTCACTCCGACCAACATTGGCTATCGTCAGTGCGCCAAGCTACAATCAGGCCATGATTTCAACTTCTCTCCGACTATCCCGACGATTGACCACACTGATGCTATGCGGTTGCCTGTCACAGGCGGCGCTGGCACAGGCTCAGGATCAACCAGCAGCCGACGTTCCGGCGGCGGATGCGGCCGCCAGCGAGCGCTTCGCAGTGGAAGTGGGGCTCGAAGCGTTTCAAAACGAAGACTACGACACGGCGCTGAGTGTCTTCACCGAAGGCGCGATGATCGGCCACGCCATCGCCCAGTACAATCTGGCGCTGATGTATCATCAGGGCATCGGGACCGAGCAAAATTTCGAACGCGCCATGCAACTCTACGCATTGTCTGCCCAGCAAGGTATCGTCAGCGCGCAGTTCAGTCTGGGCGTCATGTATGATCAGGGCCAGGGCACAGAACAGAATTACCGGGAAGCCTATTACTGGTACGAACAGGCCGCCCAACAGGGCGATGCCAATGCCCAGTATGCCGTTGGCACCATGAACTTTTACGGTCAGGGCCGGGCGGAGAATTTCCCCGAAGCCATGCGCTGGTATCAGGAAGCCGCACGCCAGGGTCACCGCGATTCACAATATAATCTGGGCGTGCTGCTGATCAGTGGTCTGGTGAGTGAACCCAACCCGACCGCAGCGCTGACCTGGTTTACCATGGCCGCCGACAATGGCAGCGCTGACGCGCAGTACAATGCGGCGCTGATGTACGCCACCGGCCAGGGCGTTGAGCGCGATGCCGCGCAGGCGCGGGATTATTTCAGACTGGCGGCCGAGCAGGGACTGCGGGATGCACAAACGCGGCTTGGCATTCTGTATGCGACCGGAGATCAGGCAGGTGTTGCGCGTGATTACGAGCAGGCACGCTACTGGTTCAATCGCTCCGCCCACCGCGGCGACGCCACCGCACAATACTTTCTGGCGCGTATTTTCGCTGACGGTCTGGGTATAGAGCAGAACCTCGCCATTGCCCACATGTGGTACGAACTGGCATACCGTTTTGGTTATGAACATGCGATCAGTTCACTTGAGCGCCTGAGCGCTGAAATGGACGAAGAAACCACCCTGCAGGCCCGTCTGATGGCCGCTCGCTGGATGCGCGCATACGCGGAACAAAATCCGGACACTGTCCGCGTAACCCGGATACCGGATGAAAATACGGACGCCAATAATAACCCGCCGTAATGATCCGATCATTCGAAAGTAACGTAATGGTCGGGCAACAAATTTAAACACAAACCAAGCAACAAACTAAATCAGCACTGCGCGTCACCGCCCAGTTCACCGGAGAAAACTGTATGTCATTGGAAGTTATTGATTTTGGCGCCTCGGATATCGACAACAAACTGGCCAACATGAGCACGTCACAAATCGACGACCTGGCTTTTGGCGCGATTCAACTGGATGCCAATGGCGTTATTCAGCAATACAATGAAGCCGAAGGCGCGATCACCGGTCGCTCACCCGGCCAGGTGATCGGCAAAAACTTCTTCACCGATGTTGCGCCCTGCACCAATACGCCCAAGTTCAAGGGCGCCTTTGACAAGGTCGTCGCCGACCGCGGCAGCGTCATGCTGGAGTACACCTTTGACTACCAGATGACACCAACCAAAGTAAAAGTTCATATGAAACCGGCACTGGTGGGTGGCAGCTTCTGGATCTTTGTTAAAAGACTCTGATCCATGTGGTGGCAACAACCGGGGCTACTGGAAAGTTATCTGGACGACTTTCTCAGCGATGCCCTGCAACGACGCGGCCTGGGTGATCTGCTCCTTGAGGCAGACACCCAGCCAACTGACCTGCTGACGCATCCCCGTCATTTCGGACTCGCCTCGCTCGACATGGTCGAGCTGGCGCGTCGTTTTGCTCACATGCTGGGCCTGGACCGCACCGGTGTATCCGACCTGCTACTGGCCAGACGGTCGGCCGAAGGCTGGACCGGCGTCGCCCGACGCAGCCTGGCCATTGACGACAGCAGCCTGCATTTCTACTCCTCCGGATCTACCGGCGAGCCCACACCTGCCGCTCATGCGCTGAGCAAATTACAGCGCGAAATCGATGCCTTTCGGGCGTTGCTGCCGACAGCCGGACGCGTGGTCAGCACGGTACCGTCGCATCATATTTACGGCTTTATCTGGAGCATACTGCTGCCCTCGGCACTGGGCTGTGAGCGCCTCCGTGTAAAGCCGGCGCGCGAACTGCCGGCCACCTGGACCCGGCAACTGCGCGATGGTGATGTTATCGCGGCAACGCCGGACATCTGGTCCATGTTGCTGACGCATCAGGTGTCGCTTCCTGACACGTTCACCGGCATCAGTTCGACCGCCCCGCTGCCGGCCGACACTGCCGCCGCCATTCGTCGGCAATATGCCAATGCCACACTGATCGAAGTGTATGGCAGCAGCGAAACCGCCGGCCTGGCATGGCGCCAGCAGGACAATACGCCCTTCACCCTGCTATCGTTCTGGACGCTGAGCCAGCAGCAAGAGCACTGGATAGTGCAGGACAGGGACGACGGCCAGCAGCATCAATTGCACGATAAATTACAGCAGCATGACGACAGCCATATCACTCTGCTGGGCAGAACCGACCCGGTGGTGCAGATTCACGGCAACAACGTCAATCTCGCCCAACTGGAAACAGCACTGCAGCAACACACGGATGTCGTCGACGCCCGTGTCCGCAGTGACAGCCACGAGGGTCAGACCGGATTGCATTATTTTGTTGTGCTGGAACACGCACCGGATGACATCAGGCAGTGGTGTCTGAACTACAGTGATTGGCTCGCGGACAATCTGGGCAACACCCCGCCCCCGCGTTCGGTGGTGATCGCCCCCGCGCTTCCGGTGGACACGCTGAACAAGCGCATCGGCTGGACGGTATCACAATACAAAGGCATTACCGGTTGTTTCCGCTCAGGCTTCGATAGCGTCTGACCGACAGCGAACCCGCTCGACAAACCGCCATAATTCGGCTAGCTTGAGCCCTCCGCGGGTGTAGCTCAATGGCAGAGCAGAAGCTTCCCAAGCTTACGACGAGGGTTCGATTCCCTTCACCCGCTCCAACCAACAGGCAGCCGCTGATACTTCAATAAAAACAACACGAGGTAAATCGTTATGCTTTCTTCCGGACACCCCTGTCGCCTCACCCGAAGACTGGCACCGCGCCTGGCCATACAGTGCCTTGTTGCTCTGATGCTGTCCTGCGGGCTGGCCGCCGGGCACGCTCAACCACTGACGCCAGATAACAAGACCATTGTCATGGTGCCCATGCGCGACGGTATACAACTGGCTACCAATGTTTACCTGCCTGACGGCGACGGTCCCTGGCCGGTGATTCTCACCCGCACCCCTTACGATAAAGACGGCATTGATCGCAGCGTCGCCGAATACAACACCCGGGGTTATGCCGTGGTGTCTCAGGATGTGCGCGGTCGTTATGATTCGGAAGGTGAAAACCAGCCTTTCGAAAACGATATCGAAGACGGCTATGACACTGTTGAATGGATCGCGGCACAGAACTTCAGTGATGGCAACGTCGGCATTTTTGGCACCTCGGCCCCGGGCATTACCTCCAACCTGGCCGCCGCCGCAGCGCCGCCACATTTGACCGCCGCTTATGTCACGGTCGCCCCCGACAGCCTGTTCTACCGCTCACGCTTTGTCGGCGGTGTGTTCAAAGAGAGTCACTCCGGCGGCTGGTTGCGCGGCCAGGGCGTCAGCGAAGAAGCCATCAACGCCTACAAAGCACGCGCTGTGCTGGATGATCAGTGGCGGGCAACCGACTTTCTGTTTCATCGCGACAATGTCGAAATCCCGGTCTACAACGTCGGCGGCTGGCATGACATTTACGCCGAAGGCTCATTGCATAACTTTGTCTATCTGCAAAACGATGGCAACCCACAGGCCCGTGGCAAACAGAAACTGTTCATGGGCGCATTCGGCCATGGCGTGCTGCAGGGCGACCTGGAGTATCCGGGTGGCGGCATGATCAACGGCGACCTTGAAGAGCAGTTCCGCTGGTGGGACTACTGGCTGAAGGATATCGACAACGGCATCATGGACGAGCCGCCAGTGAGCATCTACATGATGGCCTCGGCGCGCAAAGGCAATGTCTCCGACAAGAACCGCGTCATTCATATGGACAGCTGGCCGCCGCAGAACAACAAAACCCGCTACTACCTGCAGCCCGATATGGGCCTGTCCGTCGAGCCGCCTGCGGTGACTGATGCCAGCAAAACCTATACCTTTGACCCGACCAATCCGGTGCCCACCATGGGTGGTCAGAACCTGGGCGCGGATGTGGGTCCCCGCGATCAACGCGACATTGGTCAACGCCAGGACTACCTGCGTTTCAGCACCCCGGTGCTGCAAGAGGACGTTGTGGTGGCCGGCCATATCGACATGGAACTGTTTGTTGCCACGGATGCTCTGGATACCGACTTTGTGGTCAAGCTGGTGGACATCTACCCAGACGGTTATGAAGCCCTGATTCTGGATTATCCGATCCGGGCGCGGTTCCGCAACGGGCAAAATCCGGGCGACGTCGAATTGATGACGCCGGGCGCGGTTGAACAACTGATCATCAATATGTGGAGTACGGCGCAGACCTTTGAAGCCGGTCACCGTATCGGTGTGCACGTGACCTCCAGCAACTATCCGCGCTTTGCCGTCAATCCGAATAACGGCGCAGCACTTGATGACAGCAGTACACCAGCGCAGGAAGCGCGCAACACGATTTATTTTGATGCCAACCGGCCATCGTCTATCGTGCTGCCGGTGGTCACCGCACCACTGGACTGACACTGCCCCCCGTTTGCGCCCGGCTCTCCTTAACGCGTCCGGGCACAGGCGGGTGATTTCCTGAGTCAGGCCTGCTAAAATGCGCGCCTTCAAACGCAGTCACTGGATACAGCAGCCATCATGGCATCTTTAATCAGTTCCCAGGCGCCCTGGCCTGCGGCCACGCCACCATAAGTTCCTGCTTGCACAATCCCGTCATTTTTTGATGCCAGACTGCGCGTCCGGACCGCGGGCAACGACCGCTCCGCCATCTGATACGTTATTTTCACCTTTATAACCCAGGCCCAATCCATGTTACACGCCTTGAAACAAAGCTGGTTCTCTAACATCCGTGGCGACGTTCTCGCCGGTATCGTCGTCGCCCTGGCGCTGATTCCCGAGGCTATCGCATTCTCCATTATTGCCGGTGTTGATCCCAAAGTGGGCCTCTACGCGTCCTTCTCCATTGCCGTCATTACTGCCATCGTGGGCGGTCGCCCGGGCATGATCTCGGCCGCGACCGGGGCCATGGCGCTGGTGATGGTCACCCTGGTCCGCGATCACGGTCTGGAATACCTGCTGGCGGCGACGCTGCTGACGGGGGTGCTGCAGATTCTGGCCGGTGCATTCAAACTGGGGCTGTTGATGCGTTTTGTGTCACGCTCGGTTGTGACCGGCTTTGTGAACGCACTGGCGATCCTGATTTTTATGGCGCAATTGCCCGAGATCACCGGTGACAACGCCACATGGCTGGTCTTTGCCATGCTGGCCGGCGGCCTGGTGATCATTTACGGGTTGCCTTACATCACCAAGGCGGTGCCCTCGCCACTGATTTGCATTGTCGTCATGACCGGGCTGGCGATGTATTTCGGTTTTGACATGCGCACGGTCGGCGACATGGGCGAACTGCCAGACAGTCTGCCCATCTTTCTTTGGCCGGATGTGCCACTCAACCTGGAAACCCTGCAGATCATATTTCCGTATGCTGCCACGCTGGCGGTAGTGGGCCTGCTGGAATCAATGATGACCGCCACCATCATTGATGACCTGACCGACACGCCCAGTAACAAAAATCGCGAATGTGTCGGCCAGGGTGTTGCCAATATTGGTACCGGCCTGATCGGTGGCATGGCCGGCTGCGCGATGATTGGTCAATCTGTCATCAACATCAAATCCGGTGGCCGCAAGCGACTGTCGTCATTCACTGCCGGCACCGTACTGCTGTTTATGGTGGTGTTTCTTGACGAATGGGTCGGGCAGATACCCATGGCGGCCCTGGTCGCGGTCATGTTCATGGTCGCGTTCGGCACCTTCAGCTGGTCATCGGTGGCCGACTTGCGCAAGAACCCAAAAAGCTCAAGCATCGTCATGATCGCCACCGTTGTGGTGGTGGTCATCACCCACAACCTGGCGCTGGGTGTGTTGTTGGGCGTCCTGCTCAGCGCCCTGTTCTTCGCGCGCAAGGTTGGCGATATTCTGTATATCGGCTCGACCTTGTCAGATGAGGGGGATCATCGTCAATACCAGGTCGTCGGCCAGGTTTTCTTCACCTCGGCAGATCAGTTTATCGCTGGCTTTGATTTCAAAGAGGCGATAGATAAGGTTACTATCGACCTGACCCGTGCCCACTTCTGGGACATCACCGCGATCAGTTCACTGGACAAGGTCATCATCAAATTCCGCCGCGAAGGCGCCGATGTCAGCATTGTTGGCCTCAATGAGGCCAGCGCGACATTGGTGGACCGGTTTGCGGTACACGACAAACCTGATGCCGTAGAACGGCTGATGGGGCACTAGGTCGGCACTGGCAGTCACACCAAACGCCGCACCACAACCAGCAACAATAGGGGAAAGCCACAATGTCAAACATTCAGATTCCGGAAATGAAGGGCAAGGTCGTGGCCTGCATTGATGATTCGATCTACGCCGAAGCCGTGTGCGACTACGCCGCCTGGACTGCCAGCCGCATGAACACGCAGCTAAGCCTGCTGCACGTGCTGGACAAAACCGAAAGCACTACTGCCAGCAACCTGAGTGGCAGCCTGGGCCTGGGCGCGCAGGAAAACCTGATGCAGGAACTGGCTGAGCTAGACCAGCAACGTGCCAAGCTTGAAATGGAAAAAGGCAAATTGATGTTGCAGGCCGCCATGCAGCGGGCGGAAGCAAAAGGAATTATTGATGCCGAGTCACGGCAGCGCCATGGCGAACTGGTCGATACCCTGATTGAGCTGGAACCCGAAACCCGCATTCTGGTGGTGGGTAAACGTGGCGCCGACACCGAGTCAGCCCACGGCCACATCGGCAGCCATCTGGAAAGCATCATCCGCGCCATGCACAAACCCATTCTCATTGCCCAGCAGTCCTTTGCCCCGCCCAAGCAGATCATGGTTGCCTATGATGGCAGTGCCACCATGCGCAAAGGTATTCAGATTGTTGCTGCCAGCCCGCTGGGACGCGGCATTCCCCATCATGTGGTCATGGTGGGCGCGGATACCGACGTCGCTCGCGAGCAACTGCGCGAAGCCACCGATGCTCTGTCCGCGGCGGGCTTCGAGGTCACCGGCACCATCATTGCCGGCGACGCGGACACCGCGCTGGCCGAGTATCAGGAAAGAGAAAATATCGACCTGCTGGTCATGGGCGCGTACGGGCATTCGCGCATACGCCACCTGATTCTGGGCAGCACCACCACCGCCATGATCAAACGCACCCGGGTATCGCTGCTGGTGCTGCGCTAACGGCGCTGCGACACTATGCCACATTGTGTGAATCACGAGACTGAGTAAACTGCCAGCATCAAGGCAAACTGGCTCAGGAATTTTTCATGTTTTCGATACACGCTCGACCGGTTTTCAACAAACGCCTCCTTGGCTGCGCCATGGCGCTGGTCGCTGCCGCCGGCCATAGCTCCATAGTGCAGGCACAAACCACACAACAAACCAGCAGCAACGCCGCTGCCCCCATCGAAGAGATTCTGATCTGGGGCAGTGAAGCCGGACAGCGCTCCAGCCTGAGCCATCCTGCCAGCGTGCTTACCCAGGCAGATCTGGCCAGCATCAATATCGCCACCACCGAAGATATCGTCAAATTCGAACCCAGCCTGGTCATTCGCCGTCGTTTTATCGGCGACTCCAACGGCACCATGGGTATGCGCGGCGCCAATATGTTCCAGACTTCGCGCTCCATGGTTTTTGCTGATGGCGTGCCCTTGCATTACCTGCTGCAATCGCGCTGGAATGGCTCGCCACGCTGGTCGATGGTGTCAGCCAGTGAAATCGCCCAGGTCGAAGTACTTTACGGACCGTTTTCTGCTGAATACAGCGGCAATGCCATGGGCGGCGTGGTACTGATCGAGTCAGCCATCCCGCAGGAACGTGAATTCCATTTCGACAGTTCCTACTACTCGCAGGAATTCGACGCCTATGGCTTTGATGACCGGGTCAATGGCTACAAAAGCTTCTTCTCGGTAGGCGATAAAATCGGCGATACCAGCCTGTATTTTTCCTACAACCGCCTGGAAAACGACTCACAGCCACAGACCTTCTATTTTGGTGCCAACAACAGCAGTCCCACAGCCGCCAACGTCAGTGGCGGCGTGATTGGCAACGACCAGTTCGGCAACTCTCAACTCTGGTTTGGTGATACCGGCGTAGTCGATACCCAGACCCAGAATTACAAAATCAAGATTGGTCACGACATCGGTGCCTGGTCCGGGCTGGTGAATATCGCTTACGAAGATCGTGCTTCCAGCAATCAGCCCAATGCCTATATGCGCGACAGCAGTGGGGACCTGGTCTGGAGTGGCAATGTGCGTCAGGACGGCAATGGCATCAGCATCCCGGCCGGTCGCCTGGGTGTGGGCGAGCAGGAACGCGACAGCCTGTCACTGGGACTGCGAGTACGTGGCCCATTGACTGACACGATTGATCTGGAAACCAACCTCAACCAGTTTGCCATTGTGCGTGATGAAAGCCGCGACTCGCTGCGCAACCCGGCTGATCCCGGATATACGCCAGCGGGTCAGGTCACTGATTTTGGCGATACCGGTTGGCAGAGTGCCGAGGTAAAACTGACCTTCAATCAGCTCGGTGTCGACAACCTCAGCCTGGTCACGGGCCTGCGCTACGATGCCTATGAATTGAACATTGATGTCTATGATTCCAATGACTACCGGTCAGGCAGCAAGGACCAGCTTAACAGCAGCAGTGGCGGCGAAACCGATGTCAGCGCCGCGTTTGCCGAACTGAGCTGGTTGCCGACACAGCAACTGGCACTGACCCTGGGCGGGCGCTACGAATCATTCAACAGCAACGGTGGCTACTACACCACGCAGGTTGGCGGCAACGTGCAGCCCATCGCTGTGCCCGGGCAATCACGCAGTGCGTTCTCACCCAAGTTTACCGCGGCCTATCAGGCGACCGATAACTTGACCCTGAGCTACGCGGTAGCCGAGGCCTACCGTTTCCCCATCGTTGAGGAGCTGTTCAGCCAGTACCAGGCGTATAACACCATCAATCAGGCCAACCCGACGCTGAAACCGGAAGCCGGATTGCATCACAACCTGGGCGTGGAATACGGCTTTGACGGCGGTTATATCCGCGTCAACGCCTTCCAGGAAAGCATTGACGATGTGATTGAGGCACAGGCCGAAACTCTGGCCGGTGGTATCTCGGTACGCACCTTCATTCCGATTGGCCAGGTGGACACCCTGGGTGGCGAGTTCATTGTCAACGCCAGTGATCTGTGGCTGGACAACCTGGACCTGCGTTTTAATACCACCTACACCGACAATGAAATTGTGCGCAACCGCGTCGATCCCAGCATCGAGGGCAATGTGTATCCGCGTCTGCCAACGTGGCGCGCCAATCTGCTGGCCACCTATCACATCAGTGACGACTGGAACGTGGGCCTGAACTATCAGTACGCCGACACCAGTTTTGGTCGCAACGATAACCGCGACACCGAACAGAATGTTTACGGTGCACAGGATGGCTATTCGCGAGTGGGCATCAAGACTGACTATCGTTTCGGCAATGGTTTCTCGCTGGGTGCAGGCGTCGACAATATCGGCAATGACATCGACTTTGTCGCGCATCCATGGCCAGGTCGCACTGTTTACCTGAACGTCTCCTACGACTGGCAGTAAGCCGGTCGTACCACAGTCTCACGCTTCAGCGCGTGAGACTGTTGAACAGCTGAAAATAACCAGGGAAGGTTTTTGCGGTACAGCCCGGATCATTGATGGTGATCGGGCTGTCACCAAAAGCGGCCAGGGAAAAACACATGGCCATGCGATGGTCATCATAGGTATCAATCACCGCCGGTGAAATGTGCGTCGGCGGCGTAATAACAATATAATCATCCCCCTCTTCTACCGTCGCACCCACCTTGCGCAGTTCCGTGGCCATGGCCGACAATCGATCGGTTTCCTTGACCCGCCAGTTATAAATATTACGAATCGCAGTCGGCCCTTCAGCAAACAGCGCCGTGGTAGCAATGGTCATCGCCGCATCGGGAATATGATTAAGATCCACGTCGACGCCTTTGAGCGGCCCGCCACTGACTTCTATCCAGGTCTCACCCCATTTAACTTTTGCGCCCATCTGTTCCAGAACATCGGCAAAGCGGGCATCTCCCTGCACGCTCGCGGAACCCGTGCCATGTACTCGCACGGTGCCGCCGGCGATGGCTGCTGCGGCCAGAAAATATGAAGCCGACGACGCGTCGCCTTCTACCATGATGTCGCCCGGCGCGCGGTAGTGCTGACCGGCACGAACCACAAAACGTTGATAGTCATGGTTGTCGACGATCACGCCAAAACGCTGCATGACATCCAGCGTGATACGGATATAGGGTTTTGACACCAGCTCGCCATCCACAACTATTTCCAGGTCGCCCTCACACAATGGCGCCGCCATCAGCATGGCCGTCAGAAACTGACTGGAAATATTGCCGCGAATACTGACCTGGCCACCGCGCAGGCGTTTGCCACGAATCAGCAAGGGTGGATACGATTCCTCGCCCAGATAGGTGATATCTGCCCCGGTCGCCCGCAGACAGTCGACCAGGTCGCCGATGGGGCGCTCATACATGCGTGGCTCACCGGTCAGCGTAAACTCTCCGCCACTGGCCGCCAGGGCCGCACACAGCGGACGCATGGCAGTACCGGCATTACCCAGAAACAATGTCAGCGCGCCTTCATAAAACAACTCTCCGCCCCTGCCCTGCACCTGACACTCGGTTTTATCCTCGCTCAGCGACAGCTTGACGCCCAGCGCGGTCAAGGCCTGCAGCATATAACGCACGTCATCGCTGTCCAGCAGATTGCTGATGCGGGTTTCACCCTGCGCCAGAGCAGCCAATAGCAGTATGCGGTTGGACAGGCTTTTTGAGCCCGGCAGGGTAATTTCCCCGCGGGCGGTGCTGACTGGCGCCAGCACCAGCGAATCGTTGTGATGGGAAGACATAATGAGAGCACGCGTTAAAGGACGGGAATGCAGCGAGTATAGCGGATTCCCGCGCTGCGCTCAAAAATGCCCGTACTGACACTACTCCCGGCAGCTAACTACTTCCCGGTAGCGCCGGCATCCGTTGACGCCTGACTCTGGGGTTTGCCGCTTTGATACTTGAGTCGATTTTCCCAGCGCTTGCGGGCGAAACGCCGCATATTGGGAATATCGTCGGTCTCATCCATGATGGCCTGACCCAGGATGGTCTCCAGCACATCTTCCATGGTTACCAGGCCCAGCCAGGTGCCATATTGGTCGTACACCATGGCCATGTGCTGATGTTCCTTCAGGAAGGCCCCCAACAGCGCCTCAGCGCTGATCTCGTCGGTGACGATTTTGACCGGCTTGATCAGGTCGGCCACTTTGGCATTGGGCTCGGCATCCAGCAGCTCTGCGCGAAACACGACGCCGTGCGGATGTTCTTCCTGATCCACCACCGGATAACGCGAAAATGCGGTATCGCGCATGGCATCGAGAATATCTCCGACTGCCGAGTCGGCCAGCAGATACTCACACACGGTCTTGGGCGTCATGATGTCTTTGATCTGCACTTCATGCAGGTCCAGAATATTGGCAATCACTCGCCGCTCGTCTTCGTCCAGCTGGTCGGTGTCCCGGCCCAGATTGGTCAGCGCCTTGATTTCCGAGCGCAGGTCAACGTCCGACGCGCCCACACCCATCCACTCGGTGATCTTGTCCGACATCATAATGAAAGGCTTGAGAATCAGAATCAGGAAATTCAGCGTCGCGGGCAACCACGGCACCAGGTTTTGCCAATAACGCGCGCCCAGCGTTTTGGGAATAATTTCCGACAGAATCAGCACCAGAAAGGTCATCACGGCAGAGGCCACAGCCAGATAACCGTCACCAAACACCACACCCACCTGGGCGCCAACACCGGCCGCTCCAAAGGTATGAGCAACAGTATTGAGCGTCAGAATCGCTGCCAGCGGCTGATCAATACGATCTTTGAGTTTGCGTAGCTTACGGTACAGCTCCGGGTCGGAGTGACGAAAGCGCGTGACATGACTGGGGGTCAGAGACAGAAGCGCCGCTTCCAGCAATGAACAGACAAATGAGACACAGATGGATAAGAGTGCGAATACCAGAAGTAGGCCCATAGAGGGTCTTTGAATCTCCAAACAACAAGGGAATCAAATGCTACTACACTAAACACGGCAGCGACAAACATTTATGAGCATTGACGGTTGCACTCAGGCGTTCAATACCGGCGCAGGCACTGCTGTGCCCCTGCGCTGCCAGAATTTTTCATGCAGGAAGTACACAACCGTATTGATCGCCGGCTCCACCAGCGCCACCGCGCCGCCAATCAACATGCTGCCAGTCATGGCCCAGGCCACGGAGAAAGCCGTCATAAAGTGCAATACAGCAAAACTGGCGGTTTTTTGTACCTGTTTCATGTCCATGTCCTTAATCGCTTGAAGGTTGACCACCGGCGGCGCCGGTGGCTTTTTCGATGACCAAAGCATAGGACAGGGCATTGTGGATAGGAATTTGTTAATTTCTATCTTAATGATAATAATTATCAATACCGACTGGCTTTTTCACCCCCCCCTCGCCGCCTTGACCCGCCCAGCTTGAGGAAATCCAGAAACTCACGCCGGGTTTTCGGGCCCTGGGTCCTGGATCGGCGTTCGCAAAAGACGTCGGTCTACAGAGGCATCATAGTTTCGCCTAAAACCTGTTGCGTAGTGTATATACACATGCTAAGGTTCACTCCATGAATAAAGAAGACTTAACAGACGTATTTGAAAACTGTCCCTGCTTTAGAGCCAGGGCGGCAGCGCGCCGTATCACGCGCGATTACGATGAGGCCTTCAAGAGCATAGGCATCAAGAGCACGCAATTCACACTGCTGGCGATCATAAAGGGCAAGGAGCCATCCTCTATCACAACGATGGCAGACAAGCTTGCGATGGAGCGCACTTCTCTTATCCGCACGCTGGAACTCATGGCCGAGAAAGGACTGATCACACTTGCCGAAGAAGGCTACAGACGCGAAAGAAAGGTGCAGATCACGCCAAAGGGTGACGCCATCCTGGCCAAAGCCTTGCCTCTATGGAAGCAAATGCAGGCAAGCTTCGTAAGCCGCATTGGCCAGGAAAACTGGCAGGCAAACAAGGAGCTATGGCTGGATATCGCCTTCGGCGACTAGCAACATCTTTTTTAAAAACACAAAAGTGTATATACACTACATAGCAATCTTGACCTGCGGATGTGTATATACACTACATGATCAATAACGCATTAGCCACTTAATGAACACGAAAGTATTGCTGTTAAAGGAGCAAAATATGACATCTGCAGGTTTCTTCAATTTTATCGTCCGTTGGCGCTGGCCAGTCATCGCCCTAACCCTGGTGAGTTTCCTGGCGCTGGGGAGTCAAGCGCCCAAGCTGCGCAAAGACACCAGTGCGGATGCGTTCATCAACCCGGAAGACCCCGCATTGATTAACCGCGACGAGGTCGAAGCGCTGTTTAATATCGCGGCCCCGATACTCGTGACCGTGGTCAATCGCAGTGATACGGGCATCTACAATCCGGGCAGTCTGGGGCTGGTGCAGTGGATCAGCAACAACATTCAGACAATGGACAATATAGACCCCGACCAAATTACCTCCTTGGCCACTGAAGCCAATATTGTTGGTACCTTTGATGGCCTGGAAGTGGAAGACTTCTTTGAGGAGTCGCCCGACAGCGCTGAACGTATTCAATGGATCAAGTCTGCCATTGAAGATTTCCCTCTGTACCAGGGAACACTGGTTGCACGAAACGGGCAGGCCACAGTCGTCGTTGCAGAGCTCATAGACGAGAACAAAGCGGCACAAACTTACCAGTCTGTCGTACAGCTATTACAGGACGCGCCCCTTGGAAATGGCGACGTCATTCATGTCTCCGGAGAGGGTGCCGTCGCGGGCTATCTTTCGGCCTATATTGACAACGACGCGAAAAAGCTCAATCCGCTAGCGGCAGTCATCATCACAATAATTCTAATTATCGCGTTCCGAACAGTTCGCGGCGCGCTTATCCCAAACCTCATTGTGATACTAACAGCCGGTGGCACCATAGGGGCAATGGCAGCGGCAGGAGTCGCCTTCTACGCTATTACCAACGGTCTGATTGTCTGCATGATTGGTATTGCAGTTGCCGACTCGGTGCACATTTTCAGTCAATACTACGAAGAAATCGCGCTAGATCCTGATGCCGATGCAATCACTATCACCACTCGCGCCATGGGTAATATGTGGCAGCCGGTTACGCTCACCACATTCACCACAATTGCAGGTTTTATGGCTCTCGCCGCAACGACCACGATGCCACCTATTTACTATTTCGGAGTATTTGGCGCGCTTTCGGTGTTCCTGGCCTGGGCCTATAGCATGACTACTTTACCTGCGCTCCTGTCCTTTCTAAAACCAAAGCCAAGTGGCGCTTTTAAAGCATCTGCGAACAAAGCGGTGAGACCTACTTTAAGCGCCAGGATGCTTCATGCCGTTGGCAAGTCGGTTTTAAGCAATCCAAAATTCACCGTGCTCTTTGGCTTCGCAGTAGCAGTGGCCGCTGTTATCGGGGCTACATTTGTTGAGCCAAATGAAGAACGTATTGCAAACTTCAAGACCACTGAAGCGATCTACATAGCAGACCAGGAGGTCAATCAACTAATGGACGGCACCTACTATCTGGACGTGCTGGTCGAAACCGGAAAAGTTGAAGGAATCTACAATCCCCTGGTACTGCGCAAGATCGAGGAAACCCAGCGCTACCTCGAGAGCATCGATGGGATTAAGGGTAGCACCTCTGTCGTTGATTTCATTAAGCAAATGAACAAAGCGGTAAATGAAAATGACGAACAGACCTATGAGATTCCCGACGACGAACTGCTGATAGCTCAACTGTTTTTCTTGTATACGGCATCGGGTGATCCGACTGCTTTCGAAGACAAGATTGACGGCGAACGTCGCCAGGCGCTGATCCGGGCCACCCTGACGCAAAACAAATATTCCGACAACAAACTGGTAGTAGAAGATATCCAGGGCTGGATCGACGAGAACTTTGCAGGCAGCGGAGCAACTGCAACAGTCACAGGCGATATACCGGTTAGCTATCATTGGATCGCGCCAATCATGCAGAACAACCTAATGAGCGTAATCTTGTGCTCGCTTGCAGTTGTAGTGATGGCGAGCATTCTATTTGGTTCTGTCGCAGCTGGGCTTCTGGTCTTTATCCCAGTGGGTCTATCCATCCTGCTGATCTACGCCGTAATGGGTGTCACAGGAATATGGTTGAGCGTATCGACTTCGATGTTCGCATCTATCGCGATCGGACTCGGTGTGGACTTCGCCGTGCATACAACCCATACCATGAGACATCTGTTAAAAGAAAAACAAGAAACGTGGACCGAGAGCCTAACCCGTTTGTATGCCAAAAGTGGTAGAGCGCAATTCTTTAACTTTGTGGCCATTGCTTTAGGCTTTGGCGCACTAGTCACCTCTGATGTGCCGCCACTGCTCAAGTTTGGCTTTCTCGTTGCAATAGCAGTCAGTGCAGCGTTTATCGCTTCTCTGCTCTTGCTACCACCGCTTGCTCTAGTTCTTAAACCCAAATTTCTAGGAGAACATCGACATGAAGATTAAATATTGGTTGCCATTCCTAACCCTTGCCTTAACGACGAGTACGCCAGGTGTCAGCGCTCAAGAGAGCGAGATGAGCGCGCTGGATATAATTGGTCAAGTCAACGCACGCGAAGATGGTGAGCACGTGACACGCTCGTTGACCATTGAGTTAACTGACCGGCGCGGGATAAAGCGCGTTGAGAAGACCCAAGGATATCGGAAATACTTTGGTGAAGAAAAGCGCACAGTGCTTTTCTATACGGAACCTAGCAATGTGCGAGGAACGGGTTTTCTAACATTCGATTACGCAGATTCTGAACAAGATGATGACCAGTGGCTGTATCTTCCTGCGTTACGAAAAATTAGAAGAATTTCCAGCTCCAACAGAGGTGACTACTTTCTGGGCACAGACCTCACCTATGAGGAGATAAAGAAAGAAAATAAGATAGAGACGGAAGACTATGTATTCCGATTGTTGGGGGAGTCGACCTACGAAGGACACAAAGTCTTCGATGTCGAGGCAACACCAGTCGATGGTGATGTCGCGAAGGAGCTTGGCTATAGTAAAGTCTTGCTTCATGTGGATCCAAGTATATGGATGTCCAGAAAGTCGGAGTTCTGGGACCTGAATGGCAATAGGCTCAAGACGGTCGCCAATAGTTCCATTGTGCAGATCGGCGGAATTTGGACTACCCTGGAAATATCTGTAGAGAATCACAAGACTGAGCACAAGACATTGTTATTGTTCTCCGATGTCGATTACACAACCCCTATCGATGACGCTGTGTTCACTCAGGCTAGACTGCGACGAGGCTTACGATGAGGTATAGTGCCGTCGCATTTCTGCTAGTAGCCAATGTGTCGTTCGCAGAGATAGATATACGTGGCATTTTTGATACGCAAGCGTCCTATGTTGTCGATAATACCGAAAACTACTCTAGTCGTTTGCAGAACTTCGATAACCGGCTGGGGGTAGAGATCGAAAGTAGTTTTGATAATGGCTTTCGATTCTATTCCGAGACTGTGCTTCGATATGAGTCCACGGATAATCTTGAGCCATATCGACCAACGCAAGACTCTAGCGACAAATTAAATAGGCGCTGGCTTATCGACAGCAAAACAGAATTGGAGTTGCGCGAGTTTTATGTCGATGGCTATATAGAAGACGTGTTTATTCGTCTGGGGAAGCAGCAAGTGGTATGGGGTCAGGCCGACGGACTTCAGGTGCTGGATGTTGTCAATCCGCTGCGCTATCGCGAGTTCATCTCTGATGATCTTGAGGACAGACGCATCCCGCTATGGACCGCCAATGTAGAGTTTCCCGTGCGAGACTGGACAATGCAGCTACTGTGGATACCCGATCAAACCTATCATGCGTATCCCGAAGCAGGAGCGTCATATCAGGTTCGCTCGACGAAACTGACGCCACTGCTCACCGGCAATCAACAAGTCTTGTTTGAACGGCAGGAAAAACCTGACCGGTTTTGGCAAGACTCTGACTATGGCATGCGCCTGACAGGTTTCGTAAGTGGCTGGGATGTGGGTCTTGGTTACTTGAATCAAATCAATAACGGCCGCGCGGTTGCACAATTTACCGGGGATGATGTTTTGCATATTCGTACGGGCTACGTTCGTACCCATTTATTGGGCGCGACTGTCGCAAAGGCTTTTGGCAGTGTGACGGTCCGTAGCGAATTGGGATATCTAAGCGATACGGTGCCGTTGGGAGTCCCATCTACGTCACCAGCGACTTTAGAGCAAAGTGCAACGCGAGAATTCAAAGGCGTCATAGGACTGGATTATAACGGCATCTCGGACACCTTACTCAGTGCGCAGTGGTTCTTGAGTCATATCGCGGGTGAGAGCCATGCCTATGTCAGAGACAAGCAAGAGCAACAGGTTTCCTTTTTAGTAAAACGCGATTTTTACAACCAGACATTCTCTCTGGAAGGTTTGTTAGTGCATTCGCTGAACGATGCAGACGGTTACTGGAATATATCTGCAAATTACAGGTATCGTTCAAATATAACGCTGATCTCGCAAATCGACCGCTACTATGGCGCCCGGGAAGGCGTATTTGGACAGTTCAGGGACCAGAGCCGAGTCAGCATTGGTTTGTCCTATGCTTTCCAATAGGGGCTGCGCTCACCCGAAGACACTGCGCACTGGCAAACGCAATGTCTTCGGGTGAGATTTCGTTTCCTCACCCGCCCAGCTTGAGGAAATTCAGGAATTCACGCCGGGTTTTCGGGCCATACGTCTTGAAGTGCGGCTGCGGATTGTTCATATACGCCAGCTTGCGTTGACTGACGCTGTCGCCGGCGAGAAAACCCTGAATTTCTGCCGCGGAGATGTTGTACGGCACTGCCGCATTCAGGCCAAACACCTTGCGGCGCAGCTCGGGTGTGATTTCCGGATAGTCGAAGCGCTCCTGGAATTCCTGCGAAATCTGGAAGGTACGAAAAGCCTGGATCTGGTCCTGCGGCGAGCCATACCAGATCGAATCCGTGCCCCACAGCACATTGTCCTGGCCGACGTATTTGAACAGTTTGCCCAGCGAATGCGCGGCATTGTCCGGATCGCGCATCAACAATCGCCAGGTGCTGCCCAGTTCGGCGTAAACATTACTGTTGGGCGCAACATCATTGTCGATCAGTGACTGAATCAGGGTATCAATACCCATGCGGTTTTCGCCCGGGGCAAATGCCTGTTCGGTAATGGAGTTGTCGTAACCGGAGTGGTAAATCAGGAAGTTCATGTCCGGGTACATCTTTGCCACTACCCCGACATCATCACAGCGGCTGTGCTGCAGCGATACCGGACCAAAGGGCAGGCCTTTGTGGATACAGATATTGCGCACCCCCAGCGAACGGGCACGTTCTATCATGGCCAGGCCGGGATCATCACTTAACCAGTATCCCACGCCACCGGGACCAAACTGGGTATAGGTCTTAAAGGCACAGATGTCCCAGCGCTCCGCCAGCTCATCCATCGCTTCCAGATCGCCGTCCTGATTGGGGTTAACACGACCATGGATCATCAGCCGTTTGCTGCCATCAAGCTGCGCGACAATGTTCCGCGTTTCGTTGGCGTCCTCAATGGTGACCGGCTCGCGTTCCTGCGTCGACGGCACAAAACTGAGCACCATGATGGAGGTATCACTGTCCAGAAACACATCCTTGATAAATTCGTCGGCGCTCAGACAATTGAGATAGGCACGATCGCCCGGCATGTCCGCCAGCTCGCAGCTGGCCTTCTCCATACCGGAATAGGGCCGGGATGATTCCGGCACCAGATTCAGCCACGCGCCATTGGGGTTCACATAGTGCCCCTGCACATCAAAAATGAACTCTTTGCCATCCACCTCGGCCTGCGCCAGCTGCATGTCGACCGCAGCCTCATCATTGATCTGATAAAATCCGCCGCGCTTGCCTACGGCTGCGTTGGCCGCATTAAAGGCCAGCAGTGTGCTGGCGGCGCCACAACTGGACACCAGGAATTTGCGGCGATCCCAGCCCCGTTTTTTGGCGTTAGCGGTGGCGTTGGCATGCGCCAGCGCGTTGGCCTTGATGTTGACCGGTGACAGCGGCATGGGGGCGTATTCGCCGTTGGAAGTGGTGTCGATCTTGATGGGCAGACGGGTTCCGTCTTTATCGATTTCGTGGCTCATGGTGCGGCAACCTCATAAATTTGAATTATTGGAGGGTCGATCGCTGAAAAGTCACCTTCGACTGTAGCAAGAATCCTGATCGCTTAACATCAATACCCGACGCCAGCCGGGATCGCCTGGTCGCATAACCGGGCATAAAAAAACCCGCCGGACCTTGTCGGTGCGACGGGTTTTTCAGATCCCGACCAGGTCAGGATCGCAACGGCATTGCTATCAGTCTGGCAGAGCCAGTGCTGTCAGCGTACCGCCGGTTTGCAGCATCACGTACTGCTTGCCTTCGTGCTGGTAGTTCATCATGCCGTAACGGCTGACTTCCGGCACGGCAACCTTGCCAAGCTGCTCACCAGTGGCCTTGTCTACCGCATACAGCGCGGGCGAGCCGTCGCTGGAAGTGCTGGCGTACATCAGCATGGTGTCAGTCACCGTCATCGGTGCCACAGTGCCACTGCCGGTGTTGCCGACATCAATACCTTCCAGGGCAGGATGGTTCTTGATGCGGTCAGGCGTTTCACCAACAGGAATCCACCACTTGTGATCACCGGTATTCAGGTCGATCGCAGTGATACGGCTGAAGGGCGGCTTGAACAGTGGCAGACCCTGTGGGCCACGAACCAGCGCTGAACGCAGTGGCGCGTAAGCCGTGAAGGTTGTACCTGTAGGCAGCTCGAGCATGGCATCACGCTCTTGCGCCGGTGCCATGATACGGTTGGTGCAGCCCTTGCGTGAGGTCACGAACAGTGTGCCTGTCGTTGGGTCACCGGCGGCAGGACCGTCGATGTTGACACCACCGATGTCACCCGGACACCACAGTGCGGCCTGCTTGCCCATCTCATTGTCGCGATGCAATGGTGGCTGGAACAAAGGACCGGTCTCGAACGAGGAGATCGCATCGATCGCCTGTGCACGCAGTTCCGGTGTGAAGTCGATCAGATCATCTTCAGTCAGACCCTGCATGTCATAGGGCGCCGGTTTGGTCGGGAACGGCTGCGTCGGGGACAGTACTTCGCCCGGGATCAGGCCTGCCGGTACCGCTCGCTCTTCGATCGGCCAGATTGGCTCGCCGGTTTCACGGTTGAATACGTAGGTAAACGCCTGCTTGCTGACCTGAGCAACCACCGGGATAGTCTGACCGTTCTGCTGGATGTCCAGCAGCACCGGTGCCGTCGGAGTATCGTAGTTCCAGATATCCTTGTGGACCAGCTGGAAGTGCCACGCTCGCTCACCCGTGGATGCATTCAGCGCGATCAGGCTGGTGCCGTACAGGTTGTCGCCCTGCAGGTGACCACGATAGAAGTCGATGGAGGCGGCATTGGTCGGAATATAAACCATGTCCAACTCAGGATCGGCTGCTACCGGTGCCCAGGAAGAGATCTCGCCGGTGTAAGCACGTGGATCTTCGATCTGGTTGCCATCGCCGTCCTGCCAGGTATCCCAGCCGAATTCGCCTTTGTCCGGAATGATGTTGAAGGTCCACTTGTGCTCGCCGGTGGCGCTGTCAAAACCAAGGATGTCACCCGGGATGTTCTCAAAACGGGTCTGGTTGTAACCCTGCTCGGCAGAGTTCGGCACAACGACGGTGCCATTGACCACGATGGGCGGTGATGATGCGGTGATGTAACCTTCTTCCAGCGGAATACCGTAGTACGGGTCGAACTCGTAACCATTGGCTTCTGCCAGGATCTTCTGCAGATCCACAACACCGGTTTCCGGGAAACCTTCAACGCCGATCTCGTGACCAAAGCCTTCCAGCGGCGCGCCAGTCTTGGCGTCCAGGGCGGTCAGGAAAAAGCCGGGGCTGATGATGTAAATCACGCCCTTGCCGTCGACTTCACCGTAGCCTACGCCTTTACCGTAGTCTTTACGCATGGAGTATTCGTGACGGAAGGTGTGCGGCTCGCGGTATGACCAGATGGTCTCGCCGGTGACCGGATCCAGGGCGACGACATGGCGTCGGTCGCCGGCAACCGTGTACAGGACACCGTCGATGTAACTCGGCGTTGACCGGCCACTGCTGGCACCGAAGCTGGCGCCGTCCCAGACCCAGGCAGTTTCGAGGGATTCAAAGTTGTCAGCGTTGATCTGTGACGCCGGCAAATAACGGGTATGCGCATAGTCTGAGCCCAGGGTCAGCCACTCGATGGACTCTCCCTGCGCGGAAGGCTCTGCCTGGGCAGAAAGCAGCGCGGGAGCACCCATCGCTACACCAGCCACCAGGGATATCAGGCCGGTCAGCGCGGGCTTTTTGGCAAAGCCGCCTGCCAGTAATTTACTTTTCATATTCACGTGCACTCTCCTCATCAAGCCAAAAACGATATTCGGGCTTTTGTGGTTTTCTTGTTGTCAGCATTCGCCAGGACGTAACCCCACCCACACCGGCTTTGCAGCTCCGCAGCCCCCCTTCTACTGGCATACCGAACCGCTGGTTTACTGAGACTCTCACTCAGAGGGAAGGACTTCCGAGGATACCGCAACACCTGCGCCAAGTCCATATGGGCGCCTGTCATGGATTTAACACGCCCTTTTTGCTATTTTACACACTCGACCTGCCGCTCATTTACCGGATTGACTCTATGACCGCCGATACACCCTCTGATGTTCACCTGAAGCTCCGCAACCTGACCGAAGCTGACTACCCGCAACTGGCCCGGCTAATGGAAGCGGTGTACCCGGATCTGGGCGGTGCCTGGCCGGAAGCGTCCATTCGCCGATTAATCAGGGACTTTCCCGAAGGGCAAATCGCCATTGAAGACTATGGCAACCTGGTAGCGGCAGCGCTGACCATCTGCTGCGATTACGACCGCTTCAGCCGTCAGCACACTTATGAAGACCTGATTGGACGGCGCGAACAGATCAAGCACAACCCCGACGGTGATGCCATGTACGGCATGGACCTGTTCGTTGACCCCGAATACCGCGATCTGCGCCTGGGCCGACGTCTGTACGATGCCCGCAAAGACATGTGCCGCGACCTGAACCTGCGCGCGATTCTGGCCGGCGGTCGTATCACCAGCTATCACAAGTTCGCCGACGAAATGACGCCGATGCAGTACATCGCTGCGGTGGATCGTAAAGACGCCCATGACCCCATTCTCAGCTTCCAGCTCGCCAATGATTTTGAGGTCAAGCGCCTGCTCAAGGACTACAACCCGCAGGACGAAAAATCCCAGGGTTATGCCACCCTGCTGGAATGGAACAACATCCTGTACGAACCGGAAACCAGCGACCTGAGTAAGCGTCGCAAGGCCGTGGTGCGTATCGGTATCCTGCAGTGGCAAATGCGTCTGACCAGCTCCTTTGATGCCTGGCTGTCGCAGGTGGAGTATTTCGTCGACACCATGGCCGACTACCAGGCTGACTTTGTACTATTCCCCGAATTCTTCAATGCCCCGTTGATGGGCCTGGGAGACCAGACCAACCAGTTCGAAGCGATCCGCTTCCTCTCCACTTTTGCCACCCGCTCCATTGAGGCACTGTCGGAGTTTGCGATCACTTACAACATCAATATCATTGCCGGCAGTATTCCGGTGATGGAGGGCGACAAGCTGCTGAACAAAGCCTATCTGTGTCGCCGCGACGGCACTGTCGACTCGCAGGCCAAACTGCATATCACGCCGCACGAGCGTCGCGACTGGGTTATCGATGGCGGCGACAGCCTGCAGGTATTCGACACCGACGCGGGGCGCATCGGCATCCTGATCTGTTACGACGTGGAGTTTCCGGAACTGTCGCGCATGCTTGCCAAGGGCGGCATGGACATTCTGTTTGTGCCGTTCTGGACCGACACCAAAAACGGTTTCCTGCGGGTGCAGCGCTGTGCACAGGCGCGGGCCATCGAAAACGAGTGTTATGTCGCCATCGGTGGCAGCGTCGGCAACCTGCCACAGGTGCACAACGTTGACATACAGTACGCGCAGTCAGCGGTGTATTCGCCGTCAGACTTTGCCTTCCCGCACGATGCCATCATGGCAGAGAGTACGCCCAACACCGAGATGGCCCTGGTGGCCGATCTGGACCTGGACAAACTGGTGCAGGTGCGTCACGAAGGCTCGGTGACCAACGCCAAGGATCAGCGTCACGACCTGTATGAAGTTCGCTGGATCGGTCCGGAAAAAACCGAGGCAGACCCGACCGAACAGGCCCGTCAGATAACAGACGATATCGGTTCCGAGAACCAGGGCTGAGCAATCAGTCTGCAGCGGGCGCCATAGGTAACAGGCGGGCTTCTATCGACAAGGAGTAGTTGCCCGTGGTGCCCGGATCGTAGGTGTTTACATACACCGAATACAGGTCGTATTCCGCCGCGAACACCAGTTGTGAATCCAGCCCTTCGTCTTCAAAGTCGTCATTCTCGAACTGAATCAGCACCTCGTCACAGTTGCCCACGCCGACCAGCAGAAAGCTGTCGAAATCAGCGGAGCGCAAGGTGACGGTGTACTCCATGCCGGGCTGTGGTCGTAACTGAAAGCAATCGGCGTGGGTACCATCGCTCATCTGTGGATGAAAATCTGCCAACTCCCCGGCGTGCTCGGTGCCGGGCGACAGGTCAATGCCGCTGTACCTCAGTGCCGGTGAGGCCTCTTGTGTCGGTGAGGCCTCCTGTCCTGGTGAAGCCTCTTGTGTCGGTGAAGCCTCCTGTCCGGGTGAAGCCTCTTGCGCCAGGGCCGGCATCGCTGCCATGGACAGCGGCAATGCCAATATCAGCGCCAGTCGTCCAGCTTCGAATGTTTTCATGGTTTTCCCCATAACAGCGCTCTGCCTTATACCTGCAACAGCGGTTGAACCTTGCTCAGTGCTGCGTTCACCCGCTCGCTCAGTTGCCAGGGCGGATTAAGAATTATCATGCCGGAGCCGTGCATGCCGAACGCATCCGACTGCGGCGCCACCGTCAACTCAATACTGATGCTGTCAGCCGCATTGCCCAGCTTCTGTTTCACCAGACCACTGAGATCGCGCGACTGCCCCAACATCGGGTACCACAGCGCAATGATACCTGTCGGCCAACGCCGATGCACTGCCTGCACCGTTTTGATCGCCTGCTGATAGTCGGCCTTGTTCTCGTAGGCCGGATCCATCAGCATCAGGCCACGGCGCGGCGTCGGTGGCGTCAGTGCCACGGCCCCCTCAAAACCATCACGGTGATGAATGCTGATACGCGGGTCGCGCCTGAAGTTGTCGCGCAGATGCTCAATTTCAGTACTGTGCAACTCCATCAGTACCAGGTGGTCGTCATCGCGCAGTTGCGACTGCATGATGGCCGGCGATCCGGGATAGTTGCCAATGGTAGCGCCGGTGTCCACCGGATTCACATCAGCCACCAGCGTCAGATAGTCACCCAGCAGATCGGCATCCTGCAAACGGCTGCGTTGCTGCCACAAGCGCATGAATCCCATTGCGGCTTCGCCGGTTTTGCGCGCGGGCTCACTGCCCAGGTTATAGAAACCATTACCACTGTGGCTGTCGATGCCCACAAAGGGTTTGTCCTTGTTGCGTAGCTGCTGCAGTATCGCCAGCAGCGTGAGATGTTTCAGTACGTCAGCATGATTGCCGGCGTGATAGGCGTGGCGATAACTCAGCATGCGATCCGTCCGGTGAATCGCACTGGGTATGTCGGGATTATCATAGTGAACCTTGCGCGCAAAAGCGCTGAAATAGGGAGCAACAGTTTACTGCATATTGGTGCGCTGTTTGTCCTGACGATACATCAGGTAGCCGGCCACCGATACTGCCACCACGACAACGGCTATGATGATGGTTGCCAGCGCGTTAATCTGCGGGCTGACGCCCAGCCTGACACTGGAATAGACCACCATGGGCAAGGTGGTGGCACCGGGCCCGGAGACAAAGCTGGCGACCACCAGATCGTCCATCGACAGCGTAAAGGCGAGCAGCCAGCCCGCCACCAGCGATGGCGCAATGACCGGCAGGGTGATAGTGAAGAACACCTTCAGCGGACGCGCACCCAGATCCATGGCAGCTTCTTCCAGCGACGCATCCATGTATGCCAGCCGGCTTTGCACCACCACGGTGACATACGCCATGCAAAAGGTGACATGCGCCATGATGATGGTGCCCTGTCCCCGGCTCGCAGGCCAGCCAATCAGATCGGCCATCGACATGAATAACAACAATAATGACAGCCCCAGAATGATCTCCGGCATTACCAGCGGCGCGGCCACCATGATGCCCATGGAACGGGCACCCCACTGCCGGCGGAAGCGCACCAGTGTCATCGCCGCCAGCGTCCCCAGCACCACCGCAATTGTCGCTGCCACGGCGGCCACCTTGATACTGAGCCAGGCGGCTGACAACAGCTGCTCATTCTGCATCAGTTCACCGTACCAGCGCGTGCTGAAACCGGCCCACACCGTCACCAGGCGGCTTTCATTAAACGAGTACACAATCAGGCTGAGAATCGGCGCGTACAGGAACACGTAACCAAACGCCAGCGCTGTCCACAGCCAGGGGAAACCGGCGCGCCTGTGTTGTTTGATTGCGCTCATGCGGCCTCCTCCCCGTTCGCTTCCGCGCGCGATTCGTAATGCCGTAGCAGCAGGAACGGAATGATCAGCACCACCAGCAGCACGGCGGCCAGCGCCGAGGCCACCGGCCAGTCCCGGTTATTAAAAAACTCGGTCCACATCAGCTTGCCCAGCATCAGCGAGTCGGGCCCACCCAGCAGATCCGGAATCACAAACTCACCCATGACCGGAATGAATACCAGCATGGCGCCGGCAATGACACCCGGTACTGACTGCGGCCAGGTGATGGTCAGAAACTGTTTGGCCGGGCGCGCTCCCAGATCTGCGGCCGCTTCCAGCAATACCGGATCCAGTCGCGACAAGGTGGCATAAAGCGGCAGAATCATGAATGGCAGGTAGGCGTAAGTGACACCGATATAGACCGCCAGCGATGTATGCATGATTTCCAGCGGTTGCTCAATCACACCCAGCCAGAGCAGAAAATTATTGAGAATGCCGTTGGTGTTAAGGATGCCCATCCAGGCATAGATACGAATCAGAAACGAGGTCCAGAACGGCAGGATCACCAGCATCAACAGCGGCATGCGCAGATGTGTGGGTGCTCGCGCAATGGCATACGCCATCGGGTAACCAATTAGCAGACACAGCAGCGTTGAAATTGCGGCAACCTGGAGCGAGCCAAACAAGGCACTGACATACAGGCTGTCATCCCAGAGCAGGCCATAATTGCCAAAATTGACCACGATGCTGACCAGTCCGTCGGCGGTTTCGCGAATCCAGTTCAGATAAGGCGGCTGCGCCAACGCAGGCTCGGACAGACTGATTTTGAGAATAAACAGAAACGGCAGGCAGAAAAATATCACCAGCCACAGCCAGGGAATCCCGGTCACCAGCCAGCGACCCACGGTCAGCCGGCGCCAGCGCGCGCGCAAGCCTGCCAGGGCACCGGCACCGCCGCCATACCCGGTCACTGCGCGAGTAACCCGCATCGGTCGGCGTGCCAGCCCAGGGCAATGGTTTGGCCCCAGGTCAACGGCAACTCGGCCAACGCCTGCACATTGGGCTGGGTATATTTCACGCGTTTGCCCGAGGCCAGCTCAACATGGTAAATCGACTCGTCACCCAGGTAGGCAATCTCGCGTATCACACCCTGCATCTGATTGGGCAGATCATCGCCGGCCTGTACCATGCGGATTTTTTCCGGGCGCACGGCAACGGTTATCGGCATGCCCACCGTCATCGGCTGACTGTGGCGAACGCACAGTTGACCGCCGGCCTCCTCGCTGTCCACCAGCACCTGGTCACCGCTCTGGCTGGTAACAACACCATCAAACAGGTTCACATTGCCAATGAAGTTAGCCGCGTAGCGGCTCTGCGGAAACTCGTACATGCGTTGCGGAGAGTCCACCTGCTCGATACGCCCTTCACGCATCAGCGCAATTCGCGACGACATGGTCATGGCCTCTTCCTGATCATGCGTCACCACAATAAAGGTGATGCCCAGACGCTCCTGCAAATTGACCAGTTCAAACTGGGTCTGTTCGCGCAACTTGCGGTCCAGTGCACCCAGCGGTTCATCCAGCAACAGGATTTTGGGAAGCTTGGCCAGCGCCCGCGCCAATGCCACACGTTGACGCTGGCCGCCGGACAGCTGATGCGGCTTACGGTGACCCAGTTTTTCAATCTGCACCAGCGACAGCATTTCGCGCACGCGCTCATCGCGCCCGGGCCTGGCCATGCGCTCCTGCTTCAGGCCATAGGCAATGTTGTCTGCCACCGTCATATGCGGAAACAGCGCATAACTCTGGAACATCATATTGACCTGACGTTCGTAGGGCGGCAGATCAGTGACGTCCTTGCCGTCGATAAAAATGCGGCCTTCGGTCGGCGTTTCGAAACCGGCCAGCATTCTGAGCAGCGTGGTCTTGCCGCAGCCGGACGAACCCAGCAGGGAGAAAAACCCTTTCTCCTCAATATCCAGACTGATATTGTCCACGGCATACGTGCTGCCAAAAACCTTGCTCAGGTTCCGGATTCTGACCAGCGGTTCCTGCTCAGCATTGGCAACAACGTTATTCATCCACCCGCCTCCAATCTGGCCTGCAAAGTTGGTCTTACCTCAGCGTCCGGTTTTCACCCGGGTCCACAACCGGTTCATGCTGCGAATCTGTGAATCACTCGGCGTTTGCAGCACGATGAAGCGCTCCTGCGTCGCCGCCGGTGGATAGATGCCCGGGTCGTTGCGCACGACGTCATCCACCAGCGACACCGAGGCACTGTTGGCATTGGCATACGCCACATAGTTGCTCACCCCGGCAATAACCTCGGGTTCCATAATATAGTTCAGGAAGGCGTGGGCGTTGGCAACATTGGGGGCATCAACCGGAATGGCAAACACGTCGGTCCACACCACAGCACCTTCCGCAGGCGCGGCATAAGCGATGTTGACGCCGTTGTCAGCCTCATTGGCGCGGTCGCGCGCCTGCAGCACGTCACCCGAATAACCATGGGCCACACACAGATCGCCATTGGCGAGGTCACTGATATAGGACGAGCTGTGGAAGTAACGAATGTACGGCCGCGCTGCTGCCACCACGTCAGCAGCTTCCTGGGCGGCGGCACTGCTGTAGTCATCGGTGGGCAGGCCACGGTAGGCACGGGCCGCAACAAACACTTCGGTGGCGTCATCCATCAGCGACACGCCGCACGCCGACAGACGCGACACAATTTCCGGATCAAACACCAGGCGCCAGGTATCCAGCGGCATATCATCGCCCAGGATCTCTTTCACTTTGTCGACGTTGTAGCCGATGCCGGTGGTACCCCACATGTAAGGCAGCAGATACTGATTGCCCGGATCGATATCGGCCAGCGACTGCAGAATCACCGGGTCCAGATTACCGTAGTTGTCCAGCAGGCTTTTGTCCAACGGCTGATACAAGCCGGCGCGGACGTGGCGGTCAGCAAACGGACGCGCCGTGGGCACGACCAGATCGTAACCGCTGCGTCCTGCCAGCATACGGGTTTCCAGCACTTCGTTGGAATCGTAGACATCGTAGGAAACGCTGATACCAGTCCGGCTCTGGAAATTGCTGATGGTGTCGTCGGCAATATAGTCCGACCAGTTGTAAACATTGACACTGCCCTGAGCGGCCGCATTAAGGGCGCTGCCGGCGAAAACCAGACCAGTGGCTCGGACAGTGAACCAGGCTATGACACGAGCAAGACCACAAGCAACTTTTTTCATCAGGGAACTCCTCCGCGGAGACTGCGATAAAGAGGGGAAACCAGCCGTTCCGGGGGCCACTATTCGACCTGCAATAGTGCCCGCCATAAAACGCGCATAATAGAGTAATCTGGCAAAAAGAAAAGTATTTTCTACGCTTTTGAAATCACCGGAAAAGCCTTGCACCATAAGGGTTCGCAGGCAGTTTCGACGCATAGTCAGCAGCCCCGGCGGGCATTCCAACGCAATTCGTATTATCATGGCGCCCCAAACTTCCGGACAGACCTTCAGCCCATGTCAGACAGTACGTTTTCTTTCTTCGCCAGCTGCGCCAAAAGCCTCGAACCTCTGTTGGCAGAGGAGCTGCGGCAATGCGGTGCCACTGACATTCGCGAAACCGTTGCCGGCGTCAATTTCAGCGGTTGCCTGCTGGAAGCCTATCGGGCCGTGATGTTTTCCCGGATTGCCAACCGTATCATCCTGATCCTGCACCAACAGGTGGTGCCCGATGCGGATGCGCTGTACGCCGCTGCCGACAGTATCGACTGGACGCAGCACATGAGCAACACCGACAGCTTCGCCATCAGCGCCGCCGGTACCACGCACAACCTGAACCACACCCAGTTCATCGCCCAGCGCATCAAGGATGCCGTTGTTGACCAGTTCCGCAACAGCGGCCAGAACCGGCCTGATGTATCAAAACAGGACCCGGACCTGCGCATCCATGCCGTGATCAAGAAAGGCCGCGTCATCCTCGGCATTGACCTGGTGGACGGCAGTCTGCACCGGCGCGGTTATCGCCAGGAACAGGGCGAAGCGCCAATGAAGGAAACCCTGGCCGCCGCCCTGTTGATGCGCGCCAACTGGCCAACCCTGATGCAACAGGACAATGCCAGCATCTTTGACCCCATGTGTGGCGCCGGCACACTGTTGATTGAAGCGGTGCTGATGGCGCTGGACATCGCCCCCGGACTGTTACGCGAAAGCCAGTTATCCGCCTGGCCGCACCATGACCAGGCCGCAGCCGCAACGGTGCGCGAGGAAGCCGAGCTTCGCAAACAGCGCGCAGCGCACTGGACCGGACAGGCACTGGGCAGCGATCAGGATCTGCGCGCACTGGGCATGGCCCGGCGTAACGCCGAACGCGCCGGAATCTGGGATCATATCGAATTCACCTCGGCATCCTTGCATGAGGTCAAGCTCGGCCAACCGCCGACGCTGCTGATCACCAACCCGCCGTACGCCGAACGCCTGGGAGACGATGCCGAAGTCATGGCCCTGTACCAGGAGCTGGGCGATGTCATTCGCCGCGAGGCCATGGGCGCAGACGTTGCGGTGTTCACCGCACGTCCGGAATGGGGCAAACTGATCGGCATTCACAGCCATAAACAATACGCTCTGTTTAATGGTGCGCTGCCGGCAAAATTATTGCTGTTCCGGGTGGATGACTCATCGGTTTACCAGACCCGCAAAACCGCTGTGGACGATAGCCAGCTGGTCACCGAAGACGCGCTCGACAACGGCGGACAGATGCTCGCCAACCGCCTGCGCAAGAACCTGAAGAATATCGGCCGCTGGGCGCGGCAGCAGGGCCATGATTGCTACCGGCTGTATGATGCCGACATGCCCGAGTACGCCTTTGCCATCGACGTCTATACCGACGTCGATGGCCAGCGTCACATTCACATGCAGGAATATAAAGCCCCCGCATCGGTCACCGAGATTGATGCCGAACAACGACGTCGCCAGAGCGTGCTGGCGGTGCAGGTTGTAATGCAGCTGCCGGCAAAATTCGTCAGCATCAAGGTGCGCGAACGCCAGCGCGGCAAACAGCAATACCAGCCGACTCGCGAACAGGGTCAGGACATTGTGGTGCAGGAAGGCGACGCCAGACTGATCGTCAATCTGGAACGTTACCTGGACACCGGACTATTTCTGGATCATCGCCCGATGCGTCGTTACGTGCATCAACATGCTGAGGGCAAGGATGTATTGAACCTGTTTTGCTACACCGGCTCGGTCAGCGTACAGGCCGCACTGGGCGGCGCCCGCCGCACGGTCAGTGTCGACCTGTCCAACACTTACCTGAGCTGGGCCAGGCGCAATCTGGAACTGAACCAGTTGAACCTGCGCGCCCATGAGCTGGTGGAAATGGATTGCCTGCGCTACCTGCAAAAATGCAAACAGGACTTTGATCTGATCTTCCTGGATCCACCCACGTTCTCCAATTCCAAGAGCACGGACAACGTGCTGGACATTCAGCGCGACCACGGTGAGTTGATTGAGTTGTGCATGCAACGCCTGCGTCCGCAGGGAACGTTGATATTCTCCACCAATATGCGCAAATTCAAACTGGATGAGACGCTGGCGGAGCGATTTACCATCGAAGCTTTTTCTGCCGCCAGCATCGACAGGGATTTCGCACGCAACACCCGCATTCATCAGGTCTGGTTGTTGCGCGCTCTAGCAGGCTATTGATGAAACCTATTCTTTGGGGTGTGAAGCGCCTTTACTGTCTGACGGCCTGGACCCCATCGGATCCATATGCGGCACTTTGCCTGCTGCCGACTCAGCCAGCGTGTAACCCAGGTAATCGGCGTGCAGCGAGCGCAACAACGAATAGGCCATGAACACCAGTAGCACACAGAACGGGAAGCCGAGCGTGGTGATGACGTTCTGCAGCGCCGGCAGGCCCCCACCCAGCAACAGCGTTGCTGCGATCAGGCCCAGCAACAGGGTCCAGAAAATACGCTGCCAGGTCAGACTCGGCTGCTTGTCACTGCGCGACAGCACATCCACCACCAGTGCCGCCGAGTCAGCCGACGTGGTCAGGAACACCACAATAACCACCAGACTCAGTACCGATATCAGCGTCGACGCCGGGAAGTAGCTGAGGAAGTCGAACAATGCCACCGACACATCTGCCTGCACCTGCGTGGTCAGATCCACACCCTGATTCAGCTCCAGATCCATGGCCGCCAACCCGAACACCGAGAACCACACCACGGTGAACAGCAAGGGTGCGCCCAGAGCACCACCGACAAACTGGCGAATGGTACGACCTTTGGAGATGCGTGCTATAAAAATGCCCACATACGGCGCCCAGGAAATCGTCCATGCCCAGTAAAACACCGTCCAGCTCTGCTGCCAGCTGGTACCCTGATAGGCTTCGGTCCAGAATGACATCCACGGCAGGTTCTGCATGTAGTTACCAAAATTCTGCACAATGCCGGAGGTGATAAACAGCGTCGGGCCGGCCAGCCAGACAAACAGCATCACGATCAGTGCCAGCACGATATTGAATTCCGACAGGCGCTTGATGCCGCGGTCCAGCCCCAGCGCCACAGACACAGTGGCCACCGCCGTGATCACCACCACAATGAGCAGCTGTGACAGCTGACTGATGGGCACACCCAGCACGGCATTGAGCCCACTGTTCAATTGCAGTGTCCCCAGCCCGACCGAGACCGCCACACCAAACAGGGTGCCCAGCAAGGCGATCACATCAATAGCCCACCCCAGCGGGCCAAATATTTTGTCGCCCACAACCGGATAAAAGATACTGCTGATTCGCATCGGCAGACCCTGACGATAGGTAAAGTAGGCGATCGCCAACGCCGGCAGGGTGAAGATGGTCCAGGTGTGCAAACCAAAATGATACAGCGCGATATTCATCGCATTTTTTGCCGCATCAACAGTACCGGCCTCTACCCCCTCAATAGGCGGATTGGCAAAATGCGACAGGGGCTCGGCCACGCCCCAGAACATCAGGATGGTACCGATACCCGCTGCAAACAGCATGGCAAACCAGGTGACGGTGGGATACTCCGGCCCCTCATCATCGGGGCCGAGCCTGACATGACCGTAACGACTCAGCGCCAGCCAGACCAGAAAGATAAGCAGACCACTGACGCTGAGCACATAGAACCAGCCAAAGTACTGAAATGTAAATGTGCCCACGGCGCCAAAAAACGCCGCGAACTCACTGTTGAAAGGGATAGCAAGGCAGACAAACAGTATCGCTATGCCTGCTGCACTGAAGAATATCTGGGGAATGGCATTCAGACCCAAAAATCCGGCTAATCGATCAAACATCATCGTTCTCCGTTTTTGTTTTTCTGCTACCAGTTGCGCTCTTAAGCGAGCGCAGCCAACAAGGATTTATCGTAAGTTTTCAGGGACGAAACATCACCCTGTTGCACCTGCTTGAGCCAGTCCGGATTAGCGATCAATGCCCGACCCACAGCAACCAGGTCAAACTCGTCCGCTTCCATGCGTTGCAGCAGCTCACCGATATCGGCGCTACCCGCTTCCCCACCCATAAAGGTAGTAATGAATTCCTCGTTCAAACTGACACTGCCCACAGTAATCGTCGGCTTGTTCAGCAGCTTGCGAGTCCAGCCCGCCAGATTCAGGGTTGAGCCCTCAAACTCCGGCTCCCAGAATCGACGCTGACTGCAATGGAATATATCAACGCCGGCATCAGAAATAGGCGCCAGAACTTCCATCAGCTCCTCAGGCGTGGTCGCCAGGCGTGCATCATAATCCTGCTGTTTCCACTGTGAAAAGCGGAAAATGATGGGGAAGTCCTCACCCACTTCGGCACGAATTGCCTGCACAATTTCTACGGCAAACTGACTACGCTTGGCACGCGAGCCGCCGTATTTGTCATCACGCGTGTTCAGACCTTCCCACAGGAAGTCATCAATCATGTAGCCATGCGCGCCGTGAATCTCCAGCGCATCGAAGCCGAGGGTTTTGGCATTACGACCAGCATCACCAAAGGCTTTCACGATATCGTCGATTTCCGCTGTGCTCAGCGGCTCGCCCACTTTTTTGCCAGGCAGGGCAAAGCCTGATGGCGTGGCACTGGGATAATCCGGGAACGGCCCGGATCCTGGTTTGCGGGCACAACCGACATGCCACAACTGCGGCGCAATCTTGCCACCGGCGGCGTGGACAGCTTTGACCACTTCGGCCCATCCAGCCAGCGCCTCATCGGTATGGAAGTTCGGGATAGAGGCATCGAATGACGCAGCTTTATGGCCCACCGTTGTGCCTTCGGTGATGATCAGGCCAACGTCACCTTCAGCGCGACGGCGGTAGTAATCAACAACATTGGCCCCTGGCACGCCGTTCGGCGAAAACTGGCGCGTCATCGGCGCCATCAGCAGTCGATTCTTCAGGCTCAGTTTTGGTGTTGTAAAAGGTCGCAATAAAGCATCTATCGACATGTCTTGTTACCCGTACTCAGATAGTAAAAATGGAAATTCAGCCATAAAAAAAGGCTGCTCCGCTCAGGAAGCAGCCTTCTTGTTTCGGTCTGCTTATCGAATCAGCTTACTAACTTACCTTATTCCGGCAGGTCTGTGTAAGAAAAATAGCCGATAAACATTTCTTCCCAGCTCTGCGGTCCGCCAATGGCAGGCACGGTCGGGTCCGGATTACCCGGGTTATATTTAGAGTTGTCGAACAAGCCTTCGACCACGACTCTGGAGCCTGCCGGCAACACCATCGGCTCGTCCATACGGTAAGTAGGCTGCCAGGCAAAGTTGTAGTCGGCCACGTTAATGATGTCTTCCACAGTGTTGTCCGGGTAGATCACCCGTGCTGACATCGCCTTGCCCCGGTAATGCATGTGAGCACGGAAACCATGCAGCACGATATCGTCTTCAAAAACATGGCTGGCTGCCATTTCGTGATTCATGGCACCCGGTGGAATCACCAGGCGATCGGCGCCATTGGCGGAGACAGAATGCGTATGGTACTCCAGCTCGGGCGCCTCGTTTTCATCATAGAACCACAAACCAACTTTGGTATTGTCGACGGTTTCCTGGCCGAATGACGTGTAGTGAATGCTCATGCGCAGCGCCGAACCAACCGGCACCTTGATCCCGGTGTTGCCGGGAAACTGGGTGGCATACTCCTTTCCGGGGGCATAACCTTCGAGAAACTCGCGGCGCGGATCATTGTCAGCCTCGTCGATCGTGCCTTCGTTGTTCTGATCATCGGCGACCACATATGACAGCAGATGGTGTAATACACGCTTGTCGCCGGGGATAAACTGAACGGCCTTCACCCACTTCTCCTCACCAAATTCCAGCGGAATCACGGAATTGATGTAGTCGATAACACCCGTTGCAGGTACCGCAAATGGCGGCACTTCAACGATGTGATCGGGCGCGGAACCGTCGTGGGTCCATTCGCTTGCGGGGGGCTGGATCTGGGAAAGCGGGTCGACTCCGGCCTGGGCATGCATGCCCCAGACGGCCGTCAACACAAGTGCTGCGGACAACGTGGTTTTTTTCATTATTACGGCTCCTGTCACAACCTGTGAGGGCGCGGCCGCATGTAGGCCGCGATGCTATTTGTCATTTTTATTATGATCTGCATACAACCGCCTTGCATTAGCTCAGACTCTAAACCAGTCAATCGTGCAAAACAATATAGGCCCGAGGCAAATTGCAATAAAATGTTACAGGTCTATTGACAAAAAAAGGCGGCCCATCTCTGGACCGCCTTTTTGAGTAACTCACCAGACTCCTGATTTTACTCGGGAATGTCTGTGTATGAGAAGTAGCCGATAAACATCTCTTCCCAGCTCTGCAGGCCGCCCAGGGCCGGCACAGTCGGGTCCGGTACACCCAGGTTGTACTGGGAGTTGTCAAACAGACCTTCCACGATGACACGCGAGCCAGCGGGAATCACCATCGGCTCTTCCATCTGGTAAGTTGGCTGCCAGGCGAAGTTATAGTTCGGCACATTGATGATCTCTTCCGAGGTATTGTCGGGATAGATCACGCGTGCTGCCATGGCCTTACCACGGTAGTGCATGTGCGCACGGAAACCGCGCAACAGGATGTCTTCTTCAAACACATGCGTTGCCGCCATTTCGTGGTTCATGGCGCCGGGCGGAATCACAATGTTCTCGGTACGGTTACCCGGTGATACCGAGTGCGTGTGGTATTCCAGTTCCGGCTCGTCATCTTTGTCGGCAAACCACAGGCCCACACGTGTGCTGTCCTCAGTTTCCTGACCAAACGAAGTATAGTGCACGCTCATGCGCAACGCAGAGCCTGTAGGCACCTTGATACCGGTGTTTTCCGGAAACTCGGTGGCATACTCCTTACCAGGCGCATAACCTTCCAGAAACTCGCGACGCGGATCATTCACCGCCTCATCAATCATGCCTTCGTTGTCCTGGTTGTCAGCGACAACGTAAGACAGCAGGTGGTGAAGCACGCGCTTGTCGCCCGGAATGAACTGCACAGCCTTGACCCAGCGTTCGTCTTCAAACTCCAGCGGGATAACGGTGTTGATGTAGTCAATTACACCCGTGGCCGGCACCTGGAAGGCAGGCACATCAACGATGTGGTCAGGCGCGCTGCCGTCATACACCCATTCGCTCTGTGGCGGCTGGATTTGTGTCAGCGGATCAACGCCGGCGTGGGCAAGACTGCCTGCGGCAATGGCCACTGCAGCCGTTAGTGTCGTCTTGATTTTCATAAGCACCTCTCGCAGGTTTCAAGCCTATCGACATGATGGCCTGATTGAACTGACTTTTTTATTTTCTGGTATTTTCAGCGTATACCCTTTGACACTGAGTTACAAGGTGAAGTGTAGTCTGCAGCAACGCAAAAGGGCCGTTCCACTTTCGAAGAACGGCCCTTTTATCAATCACTTACACGCAATCAATCACGCGGCGAACCGGCATTGATCCAATGGATCAGCTTTTGACGCTCTTCAGTCGGGATATTGCCCGAGTTGCTGAAGCTTTTCACCGCAGGGTCAACCTGCATCGGCGGCATACGGTTGGTCATGATCACCTCACGAATCATCGGGCTCCAGCCCTGAATCATCATGTGGCTGTTCATGGCGAACGGCCCGATACCACCTTCGACGTGACAACCGACACAGCGCTCGATCAGGATCGGAGCAATTTCGGTCTCATAATCAGGCGCATCAGCCATGTACTGCTCGGCAACCGGGAAGTCCAGGGCACAGCCCTCGGCTTCCGGCATGTCTACAGTCACAGTATCCATCTGACGTGAGTCAGCACCATCAGCAACAACAGCTTCCAGCACCTGACCCAGTGGTGCGCGTGCCCACTGTGCAGGCATCGGGCCACGGTACAGAACGTTCATGCGTACCGGATCCACAACCACAACCTGACCGGCCTGAGTCACGCCCAGCGCGTTGGCAACCAGCTGTGCGTCGTCATCCATAATCGGGAAGTCATAGTTCCAGACCGCTTCTTCTGCACGAATGTCAGCACGATCGTCATCAACTGAAGAGTTCAGCATCAGGAAGCTGACGCCACGGTGATCCCAGTTTGTGCGCAACTGCTTGTAACGCGCAATGTTTTCCTGGTTCATGGTGCAATTTGACGCCTGCGACACGATAACCACAGCCTTGTTGAACGCATACTTGCTCAACTGATGGGCCTTGCCGGCATCGTCGATCAGGGTAAAGTCGCCTACGCGCTCTGGCGCAGCGTGTGCGTTAATACTGAATGCGGCAGCTGCTACCAGCGCCAACCAGCTAATTTTTTTCATGATGAACAAACCCTCATACTATCTCTGGATAATTCTGCAGAGCGCCACAGCAAAATGGGTGATGGCGCACGACGTTATATTATTTTTCTGACTTATAGATTACAGCAACTAGATTAATACAACCTGAATTAAAATCTGTCCTGCAAAGCTCTTTAATCCAAACTCAGGCACAACAAAAGATCAGGTTGCCAAGTATACGTTATTCACGACGGCATTTCTTAATCTGACGCAAACTTATGGCAGTTTAAAACACGTGCAATCTAAAATACTTTTCGCGCAGAAACAAAAAGGGCTGCTTCTCAGGGAAGCAGCCCTTTTTGATCTTGTGCTGCTCAATCAATTACTTGCAAACAGCTGACAGTTACTCAGGAACGTCAGTGTAAGAGAAGTAACCGATGAACATTTCTTCCCAGCTCTGCAGGCCGCCCATTGCATCCACGGTTGGATCAGGAACGCCCAGGTTGTACTGAGAGTTGTCAAACAGACCTTCCACGACTACGCGTGAACCAGCTGGCAGAACCATCGGCTCATCGAAGCGGTAAGTCGGCTGCCATGCAAAGTTGTAATCAGCTACGTTGATCAGGTCCTCGGACGAGTTGTCCGGGTACACAACACGCGCGCTCATTGCTTTGCCACGGTAGTGCATGTGAGCACGGAAACCGTACAGCATGATGTCGTCATCGAACACATGTGAAGCAGATGCTTCATGGTTTCTGGCACCAGCCGGGATCTGGATCTGGTTCATCGGAGTGGCAACAGAGTACGTGTGGTATTCACGCTCTGGCGTTGCGTTCTCGTCAGCGAACCACAGACCTACACGAGTGCTGTCAGTCGTTTCCTGACCGAAAGAGGTGTAGTGAATGCTCATACGCAGAGCTGAACCCTCAGGTACCTTGATACCTGTGTTTTCGGGGAACTCAGTGGCGTATTCCTTACCAGGTGCATAACCTTCCAGGAATTCACGACGCGGATCGTTAACAGTCTCGTCGAGCATGCCTTCGCCAGCATCGGGCGTATCGGCTACAACGTAGCTCAACAGGTGGTGAAGAACGCGCTTGTCACCTGGAATGAACTGAACCGCTTTCACCCACTTCTCTTCGCCGAATTCCAGAGGAATAACGGAGTCGATGTAGTCGATAACACCGGTTGCAGGAACGTTGAAACTGGGAACTTCAACAATGTGGTCCGGCTCAGAGCCATTATAGAACCACTCGGCATCCACTGGCTGTACTTCAGTCAGTGGGTCAACGCCGGTAGCTGCGTTAGCCTGAAAGCTTACTGCAGCTGCCATAGCGAGCATAGCGATACTGGTTTTCTTCATTATGCAATTCCTCCCGCAGGGTTTAGCGGCTGAACGCTGGCAGAGACTATCCCTGACAACAACTACCACCTTCTGTCTTGTATCTGCATCATTGGTTTTCAGCATTGCGACGGATCGTAAACCAAGTTTTCGAACTAGTACAACGTTTGCCATGCCATTTTTGCAACAAAGTGTGTCGGTTACGGCGCAAACAGCTTATTCGACTTGCCTCAAATACGGGCGTATTATGCGCTTATGCCAAGCATAATGCACCTGTTAAGCAAGTATGCCAGACAACCGCGGCGGGGCTCCCGTGGCTCGCGCCTGATGCCGTTCATTTTACTGGCACTGCTACTGTCATTGAGCGCTGCAACAACGCTGACCGCGCAAACCCAATCGGCACCGCCCCAGGTCTGGCTGACAGATCTGGACGGCCCGGTGGGCCCGGCCACGTCAGACCACATTCAACGTGTGCTGGAGCGGGCCGCAGAAGCTGATGTCGCACTGCTGGTTTTGCGCATGAATACCCCCGGTGGCCTCGACAGCTCCATGCGCGACATTGTCAGCGCAATTCTCGATTCCCCGGTGCCTGTGGCCACCTGGGTCGCGCCAGCGGGCGCCCGGGCCGCCAGCGCCGGCGCCTACATAACGGCCGCGAGCCATATCGCGGCGATGTCACCGGCAACCAATATCGGCTCTTCTACGCCCGTGAGCCTGGCTGACGCCGACACCCAGACATCGGCGACCGGACAAAAAGCCATTAACGACGCCACTGCCTATCTTGAGGGTTTACAGGAGCTGCGCGGACGCAACACCGCCTGGGCCTCGCAGACAGTTGCCGATGCCGCCAACCTGACCGCCCCGGATGCACTGGCACAGGACGTTATTGACCTGATCGCCAACGATCTGGATGAACTGCTGCAGGCCGCCAGCGGTCTGCGCGTGGAGACGACCCGCGGCACACTCAGCGTTAACGTCGACAACGCCGATATCACCCTCATTGAGTCCGACTGGCGACACGACTTCCTCAATGTTATCACCAACCCGAATATTGCCTATATCCTGCTGATGATCGGCGTTTACGGCCTGATTCTCGAGTTCTACAACCCCGGACTGGGGCTGCCCGGCATTACCGGCATCATCTGCCTGCTGGTCGGCGCCTATGCTCTGCAGTTACTACCTATCAGCTACGCCGGCCTGGCCCTGATGGCGGTCGGCATCGGACTGATCGTGTTCGAAGTGATCTCGCCCAGCTTTGGAGTCTTTGGTCTGGGTGGGCTGGCAGCCTTTGTGATAGGCTCGGTGATGCTGATGGACACAGAGTCGGCAGCCTGGCAGATCTCGCTGCCACTGATCGCCGCAGTCACGGTGGCAACCGGCGGCCTGATCATCATGGTGCTGGGTGCGGCACTGAAGGCGTGGCGCCAGCCAACGGTGACCGGCGACCCGGCAATGCTACAGATGACCGCAGTGGCCATGGAAGACTTTGCACATGAAGGCCATGTCCATGTCAGCGGCGAAACCTGGACCGCCCAAACCGGCACACCGGTCCACAAAGGTGACAGATTGCGCATCGATCAGATCAATGGCCTGACCCTGCATGTCAGCAAACAGGACCCGACCTGAGCATTCACCCCCACACGCATTGACGGAGTTGTTATGGAAATTTTCAGCCTGGTACTGGCGGCCATCGTCATCGGCCTGTTGTTCAGCACCTTCAATATCCTCAAGGAATACGAGCGCGGCGTGATTTTCATGCTCGGTCGCTTTCAGACCGTCAAGGGCCCCGGGCTGATCATCGTGATCCCGGTCATCCAGCAGATGGTCAGAATCAGCTTGCGGACAGCGGTCTGGGATATCCCGTCACAGGACCTGATCACCAAGGACAATGTGTCGGTCAAGGTGAATGCGGTGCTGTATTTCCGCGTTGTTGATCCGCAAAAAGCAGTCATCAATGTCGAGGATTTCATGGAAGCCACCAGCCAGCTGGCGCAGACCACCTTGCGATCCGTGCTGGGGCAGCACGAACTGGATGAACTGCTGTCCGAGCGCGAGCGTCTGAACCGCGACGTTCAGGACATTCTGGATGAAATGACCGACAGCTGGGGCATCAAGGTCTCCAATGTTGAAATCAAACATGTCGATATCGATGAAAGCATGATTCGTGCGATTGCACAGCAGGCGGAAGCCGAGCGGTCGCGACGCGCCAAGGTGATTCATGCCCAGGGCGAGTTCGAGGCCTCGCAGAAGCTGGTGGAAGCGGCCAAACAGCTGGCCACGCAGCCGGCATCAATCCAGCTGCGCTACCTGCAGACACTGACCGAAATCGCCGGGGAACAGAATTCGACCATCATTTTCCCGCTGCCCATGAACATCATGGAAGGGCTCGGCCGGCTTGGCGCCACGCTACAGGAAACCGGAGCCGGGCCCGGCGCCTCACCCGCGCCGCAGCAGCAAAAACCGGCCGACAAAGCAGCCGCGCCCGCTGACAGCAGCCCTGACGCGCATGACTGAACTGCGAACAGAGCAACCAGGATGATCAGAACCGCCAGCAATGCCATAAGCAGCCTGGCAAGCGCGCAGCGACTGTTGCTGCTCTGCCTGCTGACCGCCGGCACGGTGCTGCCGACGCTGGCGCGGGCGGATGGCCCCGAATGCGTAGTTTTGTTACACGGCCTCAGCCGCACCGATTTTTCCATGAAACGCCTGCAGCAGGAGCTTCTGGAAAATGGTTATTCGGTTGCCAACACCTACTATGACTCCCGTCACCACAGCATTGAAGAACTCGCCGATGTCGCCGTTGAAGCAGGCATCGCGCAGTGTGAACAGGATCTGGTGCGAAAAATTCATTTCACCACCCACTCGCTGGGCGGCATACTGGTCAGACATTATCTGGCACGGAAATCCATCAACAAGCTCGGCCGCGTTGTCATGTTGGCACCGCCCAACCGGGGCAGCGAGGTGATAGACGTTTTTGGCAGCATGCCCGGGTTTGAGCTGTTCAGTGGCGAACCGGCGCTGCAACTGGGCACCGGCAGCAACAGTGTCCCCCTGCAATTGCCTCCCGCTGATGATTTTGAGCTTGGCGTCATCGCCGGCACGCGCTCGATCAGCCCGCTGTTCTCGCTCGCGCTCCCCGACCGGGACGACGGCAAAGTCAGCGTAGAAAGCACCAAAGTAGAAGGCATGAACGACTTTATCGAAGTCCCTTATACACACACCTTTATTATGCAGCGCATGGAAGTTATCGACCAGACTCTGTACTTCCTGCGCAATGGCCACTTTATCCACCCTGATGGCGACGATGCCAACACTTCCGGCATACCTGCTTTGTAGTATTACTACATTATCGCGTAGTTGCTGCATATTACCGGCCACTTCCCAGCAAATGCAGACATAAAGCCCCGGTCAAAACTTCCCGTAAGCTGGATTTTAACAGACACATGCTTTATCCTTGCGGCCCTCGCCAGACTGCCTCTCAGTTGCCAGGAAGGCGCACATCGACATCTTCTGCTGATTTAAGAACCCGGGAACCATGAAAAATACATCTGATACCAGCAAAACAAAAAGCAGCTCGCAGAAAACGAGATACGTATATAACTTCGGTCAGCAAACCGACGGCAACGCCAGCATGCGCGAACTGCTTGGCGGCAAGGGAGCTAACCTGGCAGAGATGGCGGCCATCGGCCTGCCAGTGCCACCCGGCTTTACCGTCAGCACCGACGTCTGCACCTACTTTTACGCACATGACCGCAGTTACCCCAAAACCCTGGCTAAAGACGTGGAAGCTGCCATCAAGGCCGTTGAGTCTCAGATGAAACGTGACTTCGGTGGCCGCGACAACCCACTGCTGGTCTCGGTTCGCTCCGGCGCCCGTGACTCCATGCCGGGCATGATGGACACCATCCTCAACCTGGGCCTGAACGACGAAACCGTTGAAGGCCTGGCCAACATCTCCGGCAACCCGCGCTTCGCCTGGGACTGCTATCGCCGTTTCATCCAGATGTACGGCGATGTGGTGATGGGCGTGCAGGCACTGAACGACGAGTCCGAGTGCCCTTTCCATGCCCTGCTGGATGACATGAAGAAGTCGCTGGGCAAGGAGCTGGACAATGAACTGACGGCTGAAGAGCTGCAGGAACTGGTCAATCGCTACAAGCTGCTGATTGCCGACAAAACCGGCAACAGCTTCCCGCAGGATGTTTACGAGCAATTGTGGGGTGCCGTTGGTGCCGTGTTCGGCTCCTGGAAAAATGATCGCGCCATCCTCTACCGCTCGCAGTACGGCATCCCGGCTGAGTGGGGCACTGCGGTGAACATTCAGGCCATGGTCTTTGGTAATGCCGGCGACGACAGCGGCACCGGCGTTGCTTTTACCCGCGATCCGGCCACCGGCGAAAAAGTGTTTTATGGCGAATACCTCACCAACGCCCAGGGCGAAGACGTGGTCGCCGGTGTGCGCACACCCAAGCCCATCGCGGCGATGGCAAAGGAGCTGCCAAAGAACTTTACCGACCTGGAAAAAGTCCGCACCCGCCTGGAAAAACACTTCAAGGACATGCAGGACTTCGAGTTCACCATTGAAAATGGTCGCCTGTTCATTCTGCAGACCCGTAACGGCAAACGTACCGGTCTGGCTGCCATCCGTATTGCGGTTGAGCTGAACAAGGAAAAACTGATCGACCAGAAAACAGCGCTGCTGAAAATACCGGCAGAGTCGGTGGACACGCTGCTGGTACCGGTATTTGACGCCAAGGCACAAAAGGACGCGAAGCTGATCTGTAAAGGTCTGCCCGCCGGCCCGGGCGCGGCCACTGGCCGTATCGCCTTTACCGCTGCGCAGGCTGAAATTGAAGCCCGCAAAGGCAACAAGGTTATCCTGTGCCGCTCGGAAACCTCGCCGGATGACCTGAAAGGCATGCTGCATTCACAGGGCATTCTGACCACCCGCGGCGGTGTGTCTTCCCACGCAGCACTGGTGGCACGTCAACTGGGCAAGGTCTGCATTTGCGGCGCCGGTGACATCACCATCAACTACGAAAGAAAAACCCTGACCGCCAACGGCATCACGCTGAAAGAAGGCGATTACATCTCCATCAACGGCACCACCGGCCTGGTTTATCAGGGCCTGATCGAGAGCGCGGACTCTGAAGTCAAGCGCGTGCTCGATGGCTCGATGAAAGCCAAGGACAGCTACACTTATGAGCTGTTCAATACCGTGATGGAATGGTCAGACAAGTATCGCAAGCTGCGCATCCGCACCAACGCCGATACACCGGCGATGGCGCGAACCGCAGTGGCCTACGGCGCCGAAGGCATCGGCCTGTGCCGCACGGAACACATGTTCTTTGAAGGCAGTCGCATTGATGACATGCGTCAGATGATTCTGGCTGTTGATGGTGTACAGCGCCGCGAAGCGTTGAAGAAACTGTTGCCCATGCAGCGCAAGGATTTTGTCGGTCTGTTCAAGGCCATGGCCGGTCGCCCGGTGACCATCCGTTTGCTGGATCCGCCCTTGCACGAATTCCTGCCACAGGATGATGCAGTGCGTCGTCAGCTGGCGGACAAACTGGGCCTGCCGCTTGAGTTCGTCATCGATCGCATCAAGGCATTGCACGAAGAGAACCCGATGCTGGGTTGCCGTGGTTGCCGTCTGGGCATTCTGTACCCGGAAATCACGGAGATGCAGGTGCAGGCAATCTTTGAAGCGGTTGCCGAGCTGATGACGGGCAAAACCCCGGTCACGGTGCATCCGGAGATCATGATTCCGCTGGTGGGATTCAAAGCGGAACTTGGTGACCAGCTGGACATCGTGCATCGCGTAGCTGCCGAGGTCATGAAAAAGAAGAAGGTAGAAATCAAGTACATGGTGGGCACCATGGTTGAAGTGCCACGTGCTGCGATCACAGCTGACGAAATCGCGGAACATGCCGAGTTTTTCAGTTTCGGTACCAACGACCTGACCCAGACTACGCTGGGCCTGAGCCGGGATGATATGGGCATGTTCTATGATGTCTATCAGCAGAAGGAAATCTACAGCAAGAACCCGTTTGCGAGTCTGGACAAGTCGGGCGTTGGCAAACTGATGCAGTTTGCGGTCACCAATGGCCAGAAGACGCGCAAGGATCTGAAGCTGGGCATCTGTGGCGAGCACGCGGGTGATCCGGACTCGATCGATTTCTGTCACAACCTGGGTCTGCATTACGTGAGCTGTTCACCACCCCGTGTGCCGATTGCACGACTTGCGGCGGCGCAGGCTGCGCTGCGCTCAGCGAAGTAACCACTGCCGAGGCTGGTGGCAGGGTGTGTACGTCGAGGAACACAAAATTGCCAGGAGCAATTTTAGGCTCCCGTCAGCGGCGCCCCAAAGGGTGGCGGCCATGGATGGTACGCCACAATCAGGGCGCCGAAGGCGACCGTTCCGAGGCCTATACACCCTGGCGCCAGCCGTCGAACAGAGTGCATCTAGCTCGATTAAACCACCCGTGATTGCTGCAGCAAATACATATTCCTGTATAAACCATCTTCGGAGAGGAGCTGCTGGTGTGTGCCGCGCTGGGTGATCACGCCCTGATGCAATACCAGTATCTGGTCGGCGGCGGTGATGGTGCTCAGGCGGTGGGCAATGGCGATGATGCTGGTGTCGCCGCGCAGCATCATCAACGCGCGCTGAATCACCGCTTCGGTGTGACTGTCGATGTTGGCGGTGGCCTCGTCCAGGATCAGGATGCGCGGCTTGTGGGCCAGTGTCCGGGCCAATGACAGCAATTGGCGCTGACCGGTCGAGAAGTTGCTGCCGCGCTCGTCCATCGGCGTGTTGTAGGCCTCAGGCAGGGTCATGATGTAGTCGTGAATCTGAGCCTGCCCCGCGGCGGCAAGCACGACCTCATCGCTCATATCCTGACCCAGTGTGATGTTCTCGCGCACGCTGCCAGTGGTGATAAACGGGTCCTGCATCACCACCCCGACCGATTCACGCAGGCTGTTCTGGTCTACCTCGTTGATGTGCTTGCCATCGAGCAGAATGTCGCCGGACTGAGGTGCGTAGAAGCGCATCAGCAGGCTCATCAGGGTGCTCTTGCCGCTGCCGGTGTGACCGACAATGGCATAGAACTCACCGGGCCTGACGGTGAAATTGATATCGCTCAGCACCGGGTGTTCGCCATCATAGCTGAACGACACATCGCGGAACGCCACTTCGCCGCTTTCGATCAATTGATTGGCCGCCGTGTGATCTTCGGCGCCATCGTCCAGGATAGTGAATACCCGCTCACCGGCTACCACCGCCTGCTGCAGCATGCTCAGCCGCTGGGTCATTTGCAGCATCGGCTCGGTGATGCGCGACAGGTAGTTGATAAAGGCATAGATGACACCAATCTCGACTGCCGCCCCCATCGACTGCCAGCCAAAGAACAACAACAAACCGGCCAGGGTCAATGTGCGCAACAAATCCGGCATCGGCCGCAGCAACAGCGCATCCAGCTTCAGGTTGCGCATGCGGGCAGTGAAATGGCTCTGACTGGTGTCAGTGAAGCGCTGATCAAAACGGCGCTGCTGGTTCATCAGCTGAATCACTTTCATACCCTGAATCGATTCGCTGAGCGTGCCGTTGATCTGACTCAGAATGCTGCGCGCCTTGTGATAACGCGGCGCACTCAGACGCTGATATCTGAACATGACAAACACCATCAACGGCATCATCAGCAGACACACCAGCATCAGTCGCCAGTCCAGAAACGCCATGGCAATAAACACCGCCACGATCAATACCACGCTCTGCACAAAGGTCGCCATCACCTGCAGAAACAGGTCCTTGATGGCCTCGGTATCATTGGTGATGCGCGAGACCAGTTTGCCGGTGGGCTCGTGGTCAAAAAAACTCAGCGGCTTGCGCATCACAGTGGCAAACACCTGCGAGCGGATTCTGCGCACCACCGAGAACGCCACCTCGTTCAGACGCATGGATTGCAAATACCCGGCCCACGCAGACACCCCATACATGGCAGCATAGGCCAGCGCCAGCAGCGTGATGTCCCGTAGCGGATACACCCCCTCGGTGACGTAGTCGTCCAGGAATATCTTGATCAGCACCGGGCCCAGCACCTGACCCAGTGTGGTGAGCAGCAGAAACACGGCCGCCTGCTTCAACAGCTGCGGATACGCCAGGGCATAACGCAGCAGGCGCTTCAGCGAGCCACGGTTGACGTGTCTGGGTAAATCATCGTCCTGATACAACGGCCCGCTCCAATTGCTGATAATCAAACATGCGGGCGTACCAGCCCTGTCGGGCCAGCAGTTCGCGGTGTGTGCCCAGCTCCGCCAGCTCACCATGGCTGAGCACGGCAATCTGATCTGCATCTTCCACCGCCGACAGGCGATGGCACAGAATCAGCGTCGTGCGCCCCTGGCGGGCTTCGCGCAGATGCGCCAGGATGCTGCGCTCGGTGCCAACATCCACCGCCGACAGCGCGTCATCCAGAATCAGAATCGGCGCATCCAGCAGCAACGCCCGGGCAATGGCGATGCGTTGTTTCTGCCCGCCGGACAGTGTCACCCCGCGCTCGCCAACAAGCGTCTCATAGGCAGCCGGAAAACGCAGAATGTCCTGCTCCACGGCCGCCAGCCGCGCCACCGCGCGAATCTCGTCCAGCGTAGCCCCGGGTTTTCCCAAAGCAATGTTCTCGGCAATGGTTGCGGTAAACAGAAAGGCATCCTGCGGCACCACGGCGACCAGATCGCGCAGCGCATGCAGCTCATAGCCAGACACCGGAATACCCCCGACGCCGACCTCACACGCCGGGTCGTCGTAATACCGCAGCAGCAGGTTGATCAGCGAGGTCTTGCCGGCGCCGGTGGCGCCCACGATACCCAGTGTCTGGCCCTGACGCGCCAGCAGATCGACATTGGCCAGCGCCGCATTGTCGCTGCCCGGGTAGCAGAACCGGCCAATGCGCCAGCTCACATCAAATGACGGTGCCTGTTGTTCGGTACCGCTGTCTTCGACCGGTGAGCGCGCATCCAGCAAGGCACTGATGCGGGTATAGGCAGCATTGCCCCGCTCCACCAGGTTCAGCAGCCAGCCATAGGCAAACATCGGCCAGATCAGAAAACCCAGATACATGGTGAAACTGGTCAGCTCGCCCAGCGTGATCTCACCCCGGGTCACCAGCCAGGCCCCCATGCCGATGGACAGCATGAAGGAGGCACCCACGGTCAGGAAAATGGCCGGATCGTACAGGGAGTCGGTCGTCGCCACCCGCATATTGGCTTCGGCGGCGCGGTCGGCCACTGACAGGAAGACCTCGTCTTCGCGCGCCTCCCGGCCGAAGGCCCGGATCATGCGGATGCCGGAAACACTTTCCTGCACCCGGTCATTGAGATCGGAAAAACGTTCCTGGGCATCACGAAAACCATCGTGCAGACGGTTGCCGATGACATAGAAAAACCAGGCCATAAAGGGAAACGGCAACAGGGCCACCAGCGTCAGTTGCCAGTTGATAAACATCAGCATCACAAACAACACCAGCACGCCGGTCACCAAACCATCCAGCCCCGACAGCACGCCTTCACCGGCGGTCATCTCCACCGCGGTAACATCATTGGTGGCGCGCGCCATCAGGTCACCGGTGCGGTGCCTGTTATAGAATGCCGGCGCCATGGTCGTCAGTTGTTTGAACACGCGCTGACGAAGCAGCTCGGCGAGCTGAAAAGAGGCACTGAACAGGTACATGCGCCAAAAGAAACGCATGACATAAATGACAACAGCCAGGGCGGCGATAATCAGCACATAACGCCACAGGCTCTCGGGTTGCAGCCGCTGCGCCAGTACGTCATCAATCAACTGCCCGACCAGCCAGGGGATCATCAGCTCCATGACATCGACCGCCACCAGCAACAGGCCCGCCACGGCATAGCGTCGCCACTCCGCACGGAAATACCAACCCAGTTTTAAAAATATATTCATTGCGAATGTTCCACGCCGGATGCCTTTGTTACAATGCCTCCGAGCGTTAATGCCCCCGACCGGTCGGGTCAGGGCCCAGTGATTTCCATCCAGTCCCCAGCCGATGCTGAAGGAGCTAAAATCTAGCATGAGCACAGAAGCCATCAGAATCGAAGATTTCTACCCGCTGCCCACCTTTAATCGCATAAAAGCGCTCGCTGACACCAAGGAAACACCCTTTGTGGTCATCGACCTGAATACCATCAGCGAGCACTACGATACGCTGGCCGAGTACTTTCCGTACGCCAACGTGTACTACGCCGTAAAAGCCAATCCGGCACCGGAGGTTCTGACCCTGTTACGTGACAAGGGCTCCAATTTTGACGTGGCGTCGATATACGAGCTGGACAAACTGCTGGGGCTGGACGTCAGTGCCGATCGCTGCAGCTATGGTAACACCATCAAAAAGAGCAAGGACATCCGTTATTTCTTCGACAAGGGTGTGCGCATGTTTGCCACCGACTCGGAGGCCGACCTGCGCAACATCGCCCGCGCCGCCCCCGGCTCGCGCGTGTATGTCCGGATTCTGACCGAAGGCAGCCACACCGCTGACTGGCCATTGTCACGCAAATTTGGCTGTCATACCGACATGGCCATCGACCTGCTGATCCTGGCACGCGAACTGGGCCTGGAACCCTACGGCGTGTCTTTCCATGTGGGCTCGCAGCAGCGCGATATCGGGGTCTGGGATGCGGCCATCGCCAAAGTGAAGGTCATTTTCGAGCGCCTGAAAGAAGAAGACGGCATCGTCCTCAAGATGATCAACCTGGGCGGCGGTTTCCCGGCCAACTACATCACCCGTGCCAATACGCTGCCCACCTACGCCGAAGAAATCACACGTTTTATCAAGGAAGATTTCGGCGACGATTTCCCGCAGATTATTCTGGAGCCGGGTCGCTCGCTGATTTCCAACTCCGGCATCCTGGTGTCCGAAGTGGTGCTGATTTCACGCAAATCACACACCGCACTGCACCGCTGGATATTCACTGACGTGGGTAAATTCTCCGGTCTTATCGAAACTCTGGACGAGGCCATCAAATTCCCCATCCACACCGACAAAACCGGCGAAACCGAGGAAGTGATCCTGGCTGGCCCGACCTGTGACAGCGCCGACATCATGTACGAACAGTACAAATACGAGTTGCCGCTGAACCTGGCCACGGGTGATCGCCTGTACTGGTTCTCTACCGGCGCCTACACCACCAGCTACAGCTCGGTAGAGTTCAATGGCTTCCCGCCCCTGAAATCATACTTTGTCTGACACAAAGTCGCGGAAGTCCTGTCCGGAAAGTGGCCGGCAAATATGGTATCCCTGCAGATAATCACAATGATTATCGCGCAGGAATGCCGCCTGCTTTTCCGTCTCCACACCTTCCGCTACCACCTTGATACCAAGCTTGCTCGCCAGCAGCAGAATGGTTTCTACCAGCGTGGTTTCGGTGGTGCGCAACCCCAGATCCTGCACAAACGAGCGATCAATTTTTACCGACGACACAGGGAAGCGTGAGAAATAACTCAGACCTGAATAACCGGTACCAAAATCATCAATGGCAATCTGTACCCCTGCGCGATGCAGCTGGTCCAGAATCTCATGGGTACTAACACTGTCTTCCACCAGCACGCGCTCGGTAATTTCAATGGTGACCGACACATTCTTCTCTGCCTCCAGCGTCCGCAACCAGTCCTGGGCATCGTCATCACGCAAATGCAACACCCGCGGCGACACGTTCACTGACAGCGAAATCGGGCTTGGCAATGACGCATTCAGCTCATTAAGAAAACGCAGTGCGGACTGCAGCACAAACAGATCGATACGGTTAATCAGGCCGCGCTCTTCGGCAATCGGAATAAAGATATCGGGTCCAATCCAGTCGCCCTCTTCCTGCTGCCAGCGCACCAATGCCTCGCAACCGGTAACCCGCCCGCTGGCGGCATCCACGATCGGTTGATAAAACACGGTCAACAGCTTCTGTTCAATCGCCATCACCAGTTCGTTGAACAAATGGTGTTTCTGTTCCGACTCCAACTGCATCGCCGTGGTGTAAAACTGCCAGGAATTGCGCCCGGATTTCTTGACCTCGTACATGGCCTGGTCGGCCTTGATCACCAGCGTATCCACACTTTCACCATCATCGGGGTAAAACGCCACGCCAATGCTGACACTGCAATACACCTGGCGCCCGCCCAGTACAAACGGTTGTCGCATTGCCAGCACAATGTCATCCGCAATCCGCGACACCACACTGGCGGAAAACACATCCACCAGCAAGGCGACAAATTCATCACCGCTGTAACGCGCCACGGTATCGACGGTGCGAATACTGGCCTGAATGCGCTGCGCCGACTCAACCAGCAGCTCATCGCCGGCATCATGACCCAGGTTGTCGTTCACCGATTTGAAGTTATCCAGATCAACAAACAGCACGGCAATGCGGGTACTTCGACGCCTGGCGTGCAGCAGCGCGGTATGCAGGCGATCCTGGAACAGTCCGCGGTTGGGCAGCCCGGTCAGGCTGTCATAGTTGGCCTGGTACTCGATCAGTTGATCCACTTTTTTCTGCTGCGTGATGTCCTGAATGGCGCCAATGAGTTCAACCCGGTTGTCATCCAGCTCCGCCACTTCAGCCTTCAGGTGCAACCAGATGACACGGCCTTCACGGCGGCGCAGCTCCAGCTCCTGATCAATGCGCTGACGCAAACTGACGGCCTGCGTAATGTAGTGCGTCAGCATCTCGGCACCACGGGTGTCCAGGCTGAAGCAAAAACTGTCCATGTCGACGTTGTCATCATCACGCGGCAACATCATGATGTCCCGCGCCTGAGTCGACAGCTCAGTGAACAGCCCGTCAGACCAGCGCCAGCCGCCGACCTGCGACACTGTTTCAACCGCGCGCAGGAAGCGCTCATTACGGAAGATCAGCCGCCTTAGCGATTGATTGTTTTCGAACTGACGGTAGCGCAGGATCACCAGCACCGCCAGCAACAGGAACACCGCGACACTGCCTGCACGCAGCAGGGTCACTGCGGTGAGCCCCGGCGTCAGGGTCAGTGGCATCACGGCCGCTATTTCCCAGCTAGTACCGCCGGCTGTGACCGGCATGATCACGACAGCAGGGTTGTTGAAGGTAGCGGGTGAGCCTAGAAAAACCGTGTCTTCGCCAGACTGAACTGATCGGCGCATGGCGAATTCAAGATCTGAAGGCAGGTCCGTCAGACCTGCATTTTCATACACGGTGTCCGCCAGAATCGGCGCCGACACAATACCCCATAGGTCGGGGAGACCATCGTCGCCCCGCACATAAACCGGCGCCCTGCCGAGAAACGCCATCCCGCCCTGCACCAGCTCCAGTGGCCCGGCAATTATCATGCTGCCAGACTCGACCACACGCACCACGTCCTCGCGCTGATTAGCCTGTCGCAGATAGTTAAGCCCGATAACGGCTTCGTTGCCGGCATACGGGTAGACGTAGCGAACCACAAGATCGGGCGCTGCCGCCAGATTCACCAATGCCGGCTCACGCGCCAGCACGGTACTGGCATAAAGCTCGTACTGGTCTTCAGTAAAGTCGGGGTAGGAGGCGATGAAGGCAGCCAGGCCGTTGATCAGCGACAGGTTATTGCTCAGCTCACCTTCAAGCTGATAGCGGATGGTGCTCAGACGCTCGCTGATGGTCTCATTTTGCACAAATCGCAATTGATCACGATAGCGGTTTTCAACATAGCGCTGCACTGCAACCACTATCAACGCCAGCGTCAGTAATGACAGTATCAGGGAGCGCTTCTTGACCAGCGATTTCAACATCAGGCGGTGTCCGCTATCAATTATGGGTATCAGGCGTCGGGCAGGTCTTCCATCATGATGCCCAGCGTGTCGGATTTGAACTCCCGGCGGTACAACACAAACACCACGAAGGCGGACAGCGCAATAAAGAACCAGGCATTAACAAACCAGCTCAACGCAGCCATGCTGAAGTAGTAACTGCGCAAACCATTGTTAAAATTGCCCGACGCCTTGGATGACATCTTGGAAATTGAATCGACGTGTCGTGCCATTTCTTCCTCGGTGGGCAGCAGCTTGAGCTCCGGCGCGCCACCGATCATCACCGACACCAGACCGTACTGGCGCAAACTCCAGGTGAACTTGAAAAAGGCATACACAAACAGAAACATCAGCAGCATGACTTTGACTTCCCATTCCCCGCGCGTGCTCTGGTCGGAAAACGGAAAGTCAGCCAGCATGCCCATCACCGCATCCGACGAGTTCAGCAGGGTCACCAGACCAGCCAGTACCAGCAATGAGGCCGACGCAAAAAATGACACATTGCGCTCAAGGTTGGCGACAATATTGGTGTCGGCGATCCGGTTCTCCCGGGTCAGCGCCATGCGTATCCATTGTTTGCGGAACCGGTGCATGGCATAGGCCAGACACGGCGTATCCACCGCGCGCAATGAGGTGTAGTAGAGATAGCCGCGAAAACAGCCCAGAAAGAAGATCAGGGCCAGCACATTAAGCTGGTTTTCCTGCAGGTAGGTCAGTGTTGATGGAATCATGAACCGGTCATCTGATAAACATTTACAGCGTTGACAGTAAACCACGGGCGGCATGCTGACAAGCCTTTCAGCATGAGCATCGATGACTGCCCGTGGTTTTAATTTGATGGTAATATCCGGCCCGGACCCACCGCAGCCCGGCCCCGCGGACAACATTTATTGTTGTATCGGCCCCTGACCCGGCGACCTGACACGCCTGAGTCTTAGTTCAGTACTTGAATCATACGACAAAACAATGCAGACAGGATCACGATGTACAAAAGAAAACTGTTATTTGTCAGCGCGCTGACGGCGCTGATGGTCATCGGCTTCATGGCCACCAGTCTCACCAGTTATTTTGTGGCACAGGACTCACTGTCCCGCAACATCTCCGAGCAAATGCTGCCGTTGACCAGTGACAACATCTATTCCGAGATTCAACGCGACCTGCTGCGCCCCATTCTGATCTCCTCGGTCATGGCGACCGACACCTTTGTGCGCGACTGGGCACTGACCGGCGAAGAAGACCCCAGTCGCATCGTCGCCTACCTGAACGAAATACAGCAGGAATATGACACCATCACCGCCTTTTATGTATCCGAGCAAAGCCGTCAGTATTACCACCCCACCGGCATACTGAAGACAGTGAGCGAACAGGACCCCGACGACGACTGGTATTTCCGTGTACGCAGTATGCGTGATCCCTACGAGGTCAATGTGGATACCGATACCGCCGACCGCAGCCGCGTCAGCATCTTTATCAACTACCGGGTCAGTGATTACAATGGCCAGTACATGGGCGCCACCGGTGTCGGCCTGTCAGTGGCAGCGGTAACCGAGCTGATTGACACCTATCAGCAGCGCTATAACCGCACCATCTATTTTGTCGACCGGCAAGGCAATGTCACGTTAACCGGACGCGGCTATGGTCGCAGCTCACGGCTGCAGGATCGCGCCTCACTGGGCGCCGTTGCCACTCAGGTTCTGAGCACACCCAGTGCATCGCTGGAATATGAAGACAGTCAGGGCCACAAGGTATTTCTCAACAGCCGGCTGGTTCCCGAGTTCGACTGGTACCTGATCGTGGAACAGGATGCCACCGTCTCCGAACAACGCCTGGATAACACCCTGTTGCTGAATATCGGCCTTTCCGCCGCCATCATGGTGCTGGTGCTGATCATCGCGCATTTCACGTTGCGCTCATACCAGCGCCGTCTGGAAGAAATGGCCACCAAAGACCGGTTAACCGGTGTCGCCAACCGCCACCTGTTCGAAATGATTTTCGACCATCTGTCCCGCAACACCCAGCGTTATCCACGCCCTGTGTCACTGATCAGCATCGATATCGACTATTTCAAAAAGATTAACGATATTTATGGCCATCAGGCCGGCGATATCGTGTTGCAGGCAGTCTCCAGGGCCATCCAGCAGCATACCCGCCACAGCGATACGCTGTGCCGTTGGGGTGGCGAAGAATTCATTCTGCTGTTGGACAACTGCGCCTTTGACGAAGCCATCAAGCGCGCCGGGATCATTCGTCAGGCCGTCAAGGAACAATCGGTTGCCTTTGGCCGCAATCAGCTTCGTGTCACCCTGAGTCTGGGCGTCACCGAGTATGTGCCCGGCGAAGCGCTGGATCCGTTCATTGCACGGGCCGATGCCGCCCTGTACCAGGCGAAGGAAAGTGGCAGGGATCAGGTCTCCGCTGCCCGGTAGGCGTGTCTTCCGGGTCTGCTTCTGCTCAGACCCGGAACTGCGTAACCAGCGAGCGCAAACGTTCGGCGAGCCCGGCCAGTGACTCGCTGGCTTCGGTCGACTGCGTCACGCTGCGACCGGTATGTTCGGCCACGTCGCTGATACCGTGAATATTCTTGTTGATCTCGCGCGCAGCCGAGGTCTGCTGTTCGGCGGCACTGGCGATCTGCTGGGTCATTTCCTCGATCAGCAACACGCCCTGGGCAATTCGCTCCAACGCATGATCGGTTTCCTGGATACGATCCACCATGGACGTGGCCCCGGCCCGGCTGTCCTGCATGACTTTTTCCGCCCTTACCGCCCCGCCCTGCAATTTTTCGATGGTCGACTGAATCTCGGTAGTCGAATCCTTGGTGCGGCTGGCCAGTGAACGCACCTCATCGGCCACCACGGCAAAACCACGACCGCTTTCGCCGGCGCGTGCAGATTCGATGGCGGCGTTCAGCGCCAGCAGATTGGTCTGCTCGGCAATATTTTCAATGACCTGCAGGACGCTGCCAATCCGGTCGCTGTCGCTGCGCAATTCCGTGACTACGTTTACCGCGTTTTCAATCTCTTTGGACAAAGCGCTGATGGCGGCCACGGTCGCCACCACCACATCACGCCCGGTGGATGCGTCCACGCTGACCTGACGGGCACTGTCGGCCGCCCGGTGCGTATTGGAGGCCACTTCCTCCACCGTGGTTGTCATCTCGTTCATTGCCGCCGCCGTGCTGTCGATGCGATTGTTCTGATCGATGATACCGCCGCTGGTTATTTCGTTGACCTGGGTCAGCTCGGTGGCGGCTGACGCCACCTGCTCGGCGTACTGCATGACCTCATTCAGCATGGTGCGCAAACTGCTCTGCATGGTATTGATCGATGCCAGCAGGCTGTGCGTGTCGTTCGGCTTCAGGGTGATGGCTTCGGTCAGGTCGCCCTGCGCTACCCGGTGCACCACCTGCGCGGCATATTCGGGATCGCCGCCCAGCGTTTTTACCACACTGCGAACCAGTGTAATGCTGGCGGCGATGGCAACCAACAGCACCACCAGGGTCACCGCGACAATGGTCCAGAACATGGTATTGAGTTCAGCAAAGGCTACGTCCTGGCGGGTTTCCTGCACCAGGCCCCAGCCTAACAGAGGCATGAAGGTATAACTGCCCACGACCGGCGTGCCGGCAGCATTGGTATACTGGCCGGTGCCACTGCGACCAGCGGCGATGGCGTCACCCGCAACGGTATCCACGGGCTGGTCCATCTGGCGGATGGATTGTGTCGGCGTCACGGGCATGGCATCGGACCCCAGCAGATACACTTCCTGGCCCTCTGCACCACCAAGCTCGCTGACACGACCAAGAATGGTATCCACACGCACGGCGCCACGCATGACGCCAACCACCTGGCCGGCGACACGCACCGGAATGGCAACGGTGCTGACCTGGTTGCCGGTGGCACGGGAAATCACCGGCTGCGAAAATGCGTCCTCACCACCGATGGCCTGCCGGAACCAGGCGCGATCTGCCACCGCAAAGGCCTGCGCTTCTTCCGGCGACAGAATACGTCCGCTACTGCCATCGTACTCAACGCCCACCACACCAGAACCGGCGGGGTCGACAAAAAAGATGGTGTCATAAAAGCCCTGTGCGTTGGCAATCTGCAGCATTAGATGTTCGATTTGCGCCAGTTCCTGAAAGCGCACCGAATCCAGACTGGCAAGGAAACGCATTTCGTCCTGTCGCGCCAGCGCCCAATCCAGGAACGAGCGCACATTCAGGGAGCCCGATACCTCCAGCTCGCTCATGGTGACATCGGTAAACGAATCCCGGTACGAGGCGTACACCAGGCTGGACACCAGCACCACAGATACCAGCACCACGCCGGTCATCCAGATTGTCAGGCGAGCCCCAAAGCTCAATGAAGGTGATGGTTTGGCGGACATGGTTAGCCTTACGCAGCGTGGCTGCAGTGAAAACAGGAAAGTGGGAAAAATACTCTTACCTGACTATCGACCAGACCGGGTATGACTTGAATAAACAGTTTATTGTATAAACGACAGACAGTGCCGTTTGCCAGGAGGGATGCAGACTTTATCGGGGCTAAAGGACCCTGCCCCGCCGATGCGTGACGCCCGGCAGGGCAGGCCAATGGTCAGTTGCGCAAGTGGTAACCGGTCTTGAAGATCCAGCCCACCACCGCCATGCACGCGGCCAGAAAGCCAAAAATTATACACACGCTGATCCAGACATTGACGTCGGACTGGCCATAAAAACTCCAGCGCAGCCCGCTCACCAGATACAGCACCGGATTAAACAGGGTCACCATCTGCCAGGTCGGTGACAGCATGCTGATGGAATAAAAACTGCCGCCCAGGAACACCAGTGGTGTCACCACCAGCAACGGGATCATCTGCAATTTCTCAAAATTATCCGCCCAGATACCAATGATGAAACCAAACAGGCTGAAACTGACGGCGGTCAGCACCAGGAACATCAGCATCACCAGGGGATGCTGAATGTGCAGATCAACAAAAAATGTCGCCGTCCCCAATATGATCAGCCCCAGCGCCAGCGCCTTGCTGGCCGCGGCCCCGACATAACCCAGCACCACTTCCAGCATGGACACAGGCGCCGACAGCAATTCATAAATGGTGCCGGTAAACTTGGGAAAATAAATCCCGAATGCCGCGTTGGAAATACTCTGCGTCAGCAGTGACAGCATGATCAGGCCGGGCACAATAAACGCGCCGTAGCTGACGCCATCAATCTGGTCGATGCGCGAACCGATGGCAGCGCCAAACACCACAAAATACAGCGAGGTCGAAATCACCGGCGCCACCACACTCTGCAGCAGGGTACGACGCGTGCGCGCCATTTCAAAACGATAGATTGCGTTAACAGCATGCAGATTCATCAGGCTTCCTCCACCAGGCGAACAAAAATATCTTCCAGCGAGCTTTGTGTGGTGCTCAGGTCGCGGAAACTGATATGCGCTTCGCGCAATGCGTCCAGCACCGTGGTAATACCGGTGCGTTCTGCCTGGGTATCAAAGGTGTAAACCAGGGTGTAACCGTCGTCTTTCAGTTCAATCTCGAATGCTTTCAGCGCATCCGGCAATGCCGCCAGCGGCTGCTTGAGTTCCAGCAGCAACTGCTTTTTGCCCAGCTTCTGCATCAGGCTCTTTTTGTCTTCCACCAGGATCAGCTCGCCATTGGCAATCACACCAATGCGATCGGCCATCTCTTCAGCTTCCTCGATGTAGTGCGTAGTCAGGATAATGGTGACGCCGCTTTCACGCAGCCTGTGCACCAGTTGCCACATTTCCCGACGCAGCTCGACATCCACACCCGCCGACGGCTCATCCAGAAACAGAATACGCGGCTCGTGCGACAACGCCTTGGCGATCAGCAGCCGGCGCTTCATGCCACCGGAGAGCGTGCGGATCATGTTGTCGCGCTTTTCCCACAGCGACACATCCTTCAACACCTTCTCAATGTAGGCCGGATCCTTGGCTTTGCCAAACAGACCCCGGCTGAAGCTCACCGTTACCCACGGTGTTTCAAAGGAGTCGGTGGTCAGCTCCTGCGGCACCAGGCCAATCAGGGACCGCGTGGTGCGAAAATCCTTGTAGATATCCTTACCACCCACCGTGATCGTGCCGCTGGTGGCCTGGGCAATACCACAGATGGTAGAGATCAGCGTGGTTTTACCGGCGCCGTTGGGACCCAACAGGGCAATAATCTCGCCCGGGTAAATATCCAGGTTAATGTTCTTCAGCGCCTGAAAACCACCCTTGTAGGTTTTGTTCAGGTTCTTGATGGAGACAATAGGCTCCTGCTTTTGTTCAAATTGTTGCTTTTCCATTGCGGTTTCCAATGTCAGCTTACAGCGCTGCCAACGCTTCGGAGAGTTTACTCACGCCGATGATTTCCATCCCGGCGATCGGCGATTTCGGACAATTGGCCTTGGGCACAATCGCTTTGCGGAAGCCATGTTTGGCCGCTTCCTGCAGTCTTTCCTGGCCGCTGGGTACCGGGCGGATCTCACCGGCCAGCCCCACCTCACCAAACACCACCAGCTCGTGTGGCAGGGCGCGGTCGCGGAAGCTGGAGACAATAGCCAGCAGCAGTGCCAGGTCAGCGCTGGTTTCGGTGACCTTGACGCCACCAACCACGTTAACAAACACATCCTGGTCGGCCATATACAGACCACCATGACGGTGCAACACCGCCAACAACATGCCCAGCCGGTTCTGATCCAGCCCCACCGCCAGCCGGCGCGGATTGCCGCCCTGGCCGCCGTCGACCAGGGCCTGAATTTCCACCAACAGGGGGCGGGTGCCTTCCCATAACACCATCACCAGCGAGCCGGGGCTTTCCTCTTCGGTGCGCGCCAGGAAAATGGCCGACGGATTTTTTACTTCCTTCAGGCCCTTTTCGGTCATGGCAAACACGCCCAGCTCATTGACGGCGCCAAAGCGGTTCTTCTGCCCGCGCAGGATGCGGAAACGGGTATCACTGCCGCCTTCGAGCATGATGAAACAGTCGATCATGTGTTCCAGCACCTTGGGACCGGCCAGCGTGCCGTCCTTGGTGACGTGGCCAACCAGAAACAGCACGGTGCCGGTCTGCTTGGCGTAACGGATCAGATAGGCGGCGCACTCACGCACCTGCGACACACTGCCCGGCGCTGACGCGACATCACCGCTGTGCATGACCTGAATGGAGTCTACCACCAATAGCCGGGGCTGGATTTCCGAGGCCAGTTCACAGATGGTTTCGACCTGGGTTTCAGCCAGCATTTTCAGATTCTTTTCCGGCAACCCCAAACGTTTGGCGCGCATGCCCACCTGCTGCAATGATTCCTCACCGGTGACATACATGGCCGGCATCTGCTGCGCCAGCATACACATGATCTGCAGCAGCAGCGTGCTTTTGCCGGCGCCGGGGTTACCCCCGATCAGAATGACTGACCCTGGCACCAGACCACCACCCAGCACGCGGTCCAGCTCACCCATGGTGGAGGAAAATCGTGGTACTGCCGCCACATCAATCTCAGACAGATCCTGCACCGCAGCGGAGCGCTCACCGGCATAACCCTGGCGGCGGAAATCCGCCTGCACCGAGGGCGACTGATTGGTGGTCCTATTGCTACCACCCAGACTGATGCGCGTCAGCGTGTTCCACTCTTTGCAGGCCACACACTGGCCCTGCCATTTGCCGTGCTCGGTGCCGCAGTCGCTGCAGACATAGGCGGTTTTGGTTTTCGCGGTTTTGGCCATAGGGACACAACTACTGATAAATAAATTTAACGCGCGCGGTAATCTGACAGAACAATTCGTAGGCTATGGTCTGGCACAGATCGGCAATACGCTCGGCGGGCAGTTGCTGGCCCCAGCCCTGCCCCCATAACAACACTTCATCGCCCGGTACCGCAGGGACATTGGTCAGGTCCACGGTCAACATGTCCATGGACACACGGCCAGCCAGCGGCGCTTCATACACCTTGCCAGCGGCATGTATCAATACCGGCGTGCCTGACGGCGCATGACGTGGATAACCATCGCCATAACCAATGCCAATGATACCCACACGCATATCCTGCTGGCAGTGATACGTGGCGCCATACCCGACAGTGTCGCCAGCCTTGACCTCATTGGTGGTCACCAGGCGCGACTTCAGGTTCATCACCGGCTGCAGACCAAAAGCGGGCCCATGCTCACCCACCATCGGGGATGCACCGTACAGCATGATGCCCGGCCGGCACATGCTGAACTGCGCCGACGGCCAGGCCAGGATGCCCGCTGATGCCGACAGGCTCATACCCTCGCTGTCCGGATCCAGCGCCACGCTGTCTGCCAGCGCCTGAAAATTCTTTAACTGTTCCGCCGCCAGCGGTTTGTCCGGTTCATCGGCGGTCGCAAAATGCGACATCAGCATCAGTGATTTTTTTTGCGGCAGATTTTTCAGCCACGGCCAGATGTCGGCGAAGGCCTGGGGGGACATGCCCAGCCGGTTCATGCCGGTATTGGTTTTCACCCAGATGCGCAGCGGCTGGAACATCATGCCCTGCGTCAGCGACGCCTTGAGCAGGTCAGCCTGCCACGGCGAGTGCAACACCCACATGAAGCCGGTGGCCAGGATCTCGGTCAGTTCTGCCGCATCAAGCGGGCCGCGCAGAATCAGAATATCGCGCAGGCCCAGCGCCTGATACACGCGCCGCGCTTCGGCCAGGGTAGCAACCGCAAAACAGTCACCGCCCTGCAGCTCATTGCTCAATGCGCGGGCAATCGGCTCCACGCCATGACCGTAGGCATTGGCCTTGATCACCGCACACAAACGGCTTGCCGGGGCATAGTGCCGGGCGCGCCGGAAGTTGTGCTGGACAGCGGCCAGATCGATCTCGGCCCAGCTATGTGCATCGACCCGGGGCATATCAACCATAATTGTCGTCGTAGTCCGGCAGCGCCAGGTTTTCGAAACGCAGCAAATGTCCGATAAAGCCCAGTTTCACCGTGCCGATGGGGCCGTTACGCTGCTTGCCAATGATGATTTCCGCGATACCTTTGTCCTGGGTGTCTTCGTTATACACTTCGTCCCGATAAACAAAGGCAATGATATCCGCGTCCTGCTCGATAGCGCCCGATTCACGCAGATCCGACATTACCGGACGCTTGTTGGGGCGCTGCTCCAGACTCCGGTTCAACTGCGACAGGGCAATGACCGGGCATTCAAATTCACGCGCCATGGTTTTCAGCGAGCGTGAGATTTCGGAAATTTCACCGACCCGGTTATCGCCAAAACCCTTGATCTGCATCAGCTGCAAATAGTCGACCACCACCAGACCGATACCACCGTATTCACGCGCGATACGCCGGGCACGGGCGCGCATTTCCGTGGGGCTCAGGCCCACCGCATCATCAATCAGGATGGGGCGGTCTTTTAATTTGGCAATGGCCGAGGTCAGCTTGGGCCAGTCCTCGTCTTCCAACTGCCCGCTGCGCAAACGGGTCTGGTCAATACGGCCGATGGAGCTGAGCATACGGAAGATCAGGCTCTCTGCCGGCATCTCCAGACTGAAAATCAGTACCGGTTTGTCCTGGCTTAAACCGACATGCTCGGCCAGGTTCATGGCAAAGGTGGTTTTACCCATGGACGGACGACCGGCGACAATAATGAGATCGGATTTCTGCAGACCGGAGGTTTTCTTGTCCAGGTCTTTGTAGCCCGTGGACAGCCCGGTGATGCCCCCCTTGGACTTGATCAGTTCATCGATCTTTTCCACGGCCTTGGTCAGCAGCGGATTGACCTGCTGCGGACCACCATCCTGGGCGCGGTTGTCAGCGATCTGGAATACTTTCTGCTCTGCCAGATCCAGCACCTCAGCCGCCGGACGACCGGCCGGGTTGAAGGCATTGTCGGAAATCTCGTTGGACACCCGAATCAGCGTACGCAGCGTGGCGCGCTCGCGAATGATCTGGGAATACGCGGTGATGTTGGCGGTGCCGCGGGCATGACTGACCAGGTCGGTCAGGTATTCGAGGCCGCCGGCGGTTTCCAGCTCGTTCAAACTGTCCAGCGCTTCCACCAGGGTCACCACGTCAATGGGTTTACTGGTTTCCACCTGTTTGAGCATGACGTTGAAGATCAGCTGATGTTCGTGGCGGTAGAAGTCCTCCGCCTGCAGCACCTCGGCGACATCGTCCCAGGCGCTGTTGTCCTGCATCAGCCCGCCCAGCACAGCCTGCTCGGCTTCCACCGAATTGGGCGGTACCTTTAAAGACAGGACACTCTGTCCGCCGCCGGCACTTTGTCCGCCGCCGGCGCTTTGCCCGCTACCGGCACTTTGCCCGCTACCGGCACTTTGCGAACCCCCGGCGGTGCGGGGCGATGAAGATTCCTTGGATTCCGACATAGTTCCTTTGGCGTGGGTATCAGGCTGACAGTCAGGCAAAAAAAAAGCACCACAACCCGAAGGCGGTGGTGCTCTATTCTCCCACTACACGGTTGTCTTCACAACCAGCAGATGGGGCCCGTCAGGGCATCCGTTACCGGCGTCAGTTACGCCTGTACCTTCGCAGGTACAACTGCCACGGTAATCATTTCTTCGACGTCAAAACCCAGATCGATGCTGATCTCGTAGTCGCCGATTTCGCGGATCGCGCCGATCGGCAGACGCACTTCAGATTTCACCAGGTCACTGCCAGCAGCAGCGTTGGCGGCATCAGCGATGTCCTTGGTGCCAACAGAACCGAACAGCTTGCCTTCGTCGCCAGCGTTAACTTCGATCTCGACGCGCAGCGCCTTGATCTTGGCAGCACGAGCCTGGGCCGCAGCCACTTTCTCGTTGTGCGCAGCCATCAGCTCAGCACGACGGGCTTCAAAATCAGTCAGGTTGGTTTTGGTGGCCGGGATTGCCTTGCCTGTCGGGAACAGGAAGTTACGTGCGTAGCCCGCTTTCACAGCTGCGGTGTCACCAACGCCGCCGAGACGACCTACTTTTTCCAGTAATATTACGTTCATGATGTTTTCCTCAATTAAGCTCTTTAGCTCTGTTTCTGAATCCGGCCCCGGAAGTCATACCAGCTATCCGCAAGTGCGAACACGGCCAACAACTGAGCCAGCGGCGGATTCAGCATGAGCATGTAGAATGCGATCAGCCAAAGCCGCGACAATTTCTTGATACCAATCAGCCCGTGCACCAGCGCGACACCGGCAAAAAACAGGGGCAATACAAAATACATGGTCCAACCGGACAGTGCCGTGATGCCGAAACTTGCCAGCACAAACAGTACCATCAACGCCACGGCAACCGACGGCTGCAGACGAAACTGGTGAAACTCCTGCTGAAAACCACCCGGGTTAAACAGCAAGGCCTGCCACCAGCGCGCCAGCATCAGCAGGCATATGGCCAGGAACATGTGCATGACACCAAACAGATTGATCAGGACACCCTGCATCATATCTGGCGGTACCGCCGGCATCTCTGTATTGCCGCTGGCCATGAACATTTCAACCTGTTCAGTCAGCAACACCAGAAACTCCGGCCGCAGCCGCAGTGCCAGTTCTGCACCCACTCCGACCAGAATGGCCACCAGCATGGTGGGCTGCCAGGAGGAAGATTGTCGCAGCACTGTTGCCAGCACAAACACACCTACCAGCAGGATCAGCGGGGTAATATCCCCCGCCATCGCCCAGCCGAACAGCGGAAGTGCTGCCCAGGCTGCCACCATCAAGGCCTCTCGTGGCCCGTGTCGCAAACCGACCAACCCCACAATCGCCGGGGTCAGCATGTTGGCCAGCGGGATCAAACCGCACAATAGCGCTGCCGTGATCGCCTGACGGCGGCCGTTCATTGCGTATTGTGCTAAACCCCGCATATTACTCTCGTTTCAGCAAGAGCCCGCGTAAACGCAGGATCAAACGTTGTGGCTGTCCGTGTACGGAATCAAAGCCAGGTGACGCGCGCGCTTGACGGCAGTCGCCAGCTGACGCTGATAACGCGCCTTGGTACCGGTAATACGGCTGGGAACAATCTTGCCTGTCTCAGAGATATAGGCCTTCAGTGTTTCCAGGTCTTTGTAATCGATCTGCTTGGTGCCTTCAGCCGTAAATTTGCAGAACTTACGGCGACGGAAAAAACGTGACATATTAAATATCCTTTAAAAATCTGTGATTATTTGTCGTCTTCGTCGCTGTCGTCGTCGGAGTCAGCGTCGTCGCCATCGTAGTCTTCGTCGTCGCTGTCATCGTCCTTGTCGCTCTCGGCTTCTTCACGGGCAGCCTGACGCTCAGCGGCTTCATCTTCCAGACGACGCTTCTGCTCGGCACGGGCACGACGCTCACGGCTTTCGCGCTCACCTTTCAGAATCAGCGACTCTTCAGTCACCGCTTCGTCAGTCTTGATCACAAGGTTACGCAGGATAGCGTCGTTGTAACGGAACAGAGTCACGATTTCGTCCAGGACTTCCTGGTTGCACTCAACGTTCATCAGAACGTAATGCGCTTTGTGAATCTTGTTGATCGGGTAAGCGAGCTGACGACGGCCCCAGTCTTCTTCACGGTGGATCTTGCCGCCGCTCTCGGTAACCATCTGCTTGTAACGCTCAACCATCGCAGGGACCTGATCGCTTTGATCAGGGTGTACTACAAATACAATCTCGTAATGTCTCATAGAGACTCCTTCTGGCAATAAGTCTTCCGTAAACCCGGCCATCTTGGCCAAAGTCGGTAAGACAAGGAGTGAACTGTTAACCCTTATTCAATCTGCTGTTCAGCCTTCACGTGGCTGCAGACGTGCCTTCCGGCAGGAATTCAGGGACCGCGAAGTTTAATGAAAGTTACTGACAGATGCAATCTAATTTGCCCTCAGGCGACTGAAAAACGTATTCGAGGCAGTCAGTGCGAGGCAAAAACAGGCGAAAGAGCGGAGCTTACAAGGAGTAAGTGAGCATCTTGAGCCTGTTTTTAACGAAGCAATGGCAACGCAGATAGTTTTTCAGTTGCCTGAGCGCTGCCTTACGGCTTCAAACAGGCAGACGCCCGTTGCTACGGAGACATTCAGGCTACTGACCGCGCCGGCCATCGGTATGGAGAGCAGAAAGTCGCAATGTTCACGGGTCAACCGACGCAGGCCCTTGCCTTCGGAGCCCATGGCCAGCGCCCGCGGGCCGGTCAGGTCGGCTTCATACAGGCTTTGGGTGGCCTCGCCGGCCGCGCCGCTGATCCAGATGCCGCGCTGCTGCAGGGCGGCCATGGTGCGACTGAGATTGGTGACTGCCACCAGATTGACCTTTTCCGCCGCGCCGCTGGCCACCTTGCGCACGGTCAGGTTCATGGTCGCCGAGTTGTCCTTGGGCACAATCACCGCGTCCACGCCCGCCGCATCGGCGGTGCGCAAACACGCGCCCAGGTTATGCGGATCGGTAACCTCATCCAGAATCAGTAATAAAGGTGGGTGTGGCAGCTTGTCGAGCAAGGCATTGAGAAACGCCTCATCCTTGACGGTGTCGCGCCACTGACACAGGGCGGCAACGCCCTGATGCACCGGCGCACTCTTGCCCGCTCTTTTACCGGCCCCGCCTTTGCCAGATGCACCGCTGTCGCCAGCAATGCGCTTTTCCAGCTCGGCGCGTGGCACCACTTTAAACAGTAGCCCCAGCTCCTGCGCCAGCGCCCGGACTTCATCAATGCGCTGATCGCTGCGCTCCTGCTGCAGCAACAACTCGTGCACATCTTCCGGATGCCGCTTCAGCAGCTCGCTGACCGCATGAATACCAACAATCCACTCGCGGGCGGACATTAATCAGACACCCCAAGCTTTTTCATAAAGCGCTTGAACATGCCCGGCTTCTTGCCAGACGATTCATTCTGCGACGGCTGCTGAGCGGGTTTTTGCGCCAGCTTCTTGGCGGCCTTTTTATTGGCCTGACGAGAAGGTTTGGCCGAGGACGTGTCACCCGCAGTCTGCGAATACTCTTTCGCCGGCTGGCGAGCGCGGCGCTGAGCGGCCGTCTGCGCCGGCTTGTGCCTGCGCTTCTGGGCGGGTTTTTGCTCAGATGTTGCGCCAGCTTTTGCTCCGGTTTTGGGTGCAGCCTTTTTAGCGGTGCCTGCCTTGGTGCCTGCCTTGGTGCCGGTTCGGGCGGCCGGTTTGGCGCCTGATTTGGCAGCAGCTGCACCACGACCCTTGGCCTTGGGCGCAGCATCATCCAGCTTGTCTTTGGCCTTGGCGTTAGGTTTGCCGGCGCGAGTGCTCTTGGTTTTGGGCTCGCCCTTGGCCTTGGCCCTTAATTCGCTCTTGGCAGCGCCCTTGCCCGCTCCTTTGCCTTTGCCACCGTCTTTGCCACGACCCTTGCGCGCCTTGTCAGCCGCGACGTTGCCGCTGGAATCCAGCAGCTGCAGATCAATCTTGCGATCGTCCAGATCTACGCGTGCGACCCGCACCCGCACCGAGTCACCCAGATGGAAGGTGGTGCCACTGTGCTCACCAACCAGCATCTGGTGCACCGGATCAAACTTGTAATAGTCGTTAGCCAGCGCGGTGATATGCACCAGGCCTTCGACATAAATATCGTTGAGCATGACAAACAGACCAAACCCGGTGACCGAGGCCACGGTGCCCTCAAAGTCATCACCGACGCGATCCTGCACATACTCACACTTCAGCCAGTCCTGCACGTCATAACTGGCGGCATCAGCGCGGCGCTCATAGGTCGAGCAGATCTCGCCAAAATGCTGCATGTCCTTTAACTGATACGGATAGATTTCCTTGCGCGTCAGCGTGGGCGCACCGTCGACCTGACGGATCTGCTGCTTTTTCTTGCCTTCACGGATCAGGAACCGCAGCGCGCGGTGCACTAACAAGTCCGGATAACGTCGAATCGGCGAGGTAAAGTGGGTATAGGCATCAAAGCCCAGACCAAAGTGGCCGATGTTCTCCGGCGAATACACCGCCTGCAGCATCGAACGCACCAGCATGGTCTGAATCAGGCGCGCATCCGGGCGATCGCCCACGCTTTCCAGAATACGCTGGTAGTCTTTCGGCTCCGGCTTGTCCTTGCGCGTCAGCACCAGGCCCAGCTCACGCAGGAAGGCGCTGAGGTTGTCCAGCTTTTCCGGGTTCGGGCCTTCATGGATGCGGTACAGCACCGGCAGATCGGAGTCTTCCAGGAAGCGCGCCGTGCACACGTTGGCTGCCAGCATGCACTCCTCGACCAGACGGTGCGCATTGTTGCGCTCCACCGGCACGATCTCGGCGATCTTGCGCGTTTCGCCAAACACGATACGGGTTTCGTTGCTGGAGAAATCCAGCGCCCCGGCCTGGCGGCGTGCTTCGGCCAGCTTAAGATAGGTGGCGTAGAGGGCTTCCAGATGCGGCAGTACATCGGCGTACCGCTCACGCAGGCGCTCGCCGGACCGGGCACGGATATCGCTTTCCGGCTCCTCCAGCATGTCCGCCACTTCGGTGTAGGTCAGGCGGGCGTGAGAAAAAATCACACCTTCATAAAAACGGTAATGTTCAACCTTGCCTTCGGGGTTGAGCTCCATCTCGCACACCATGGTCAGGCGATTGACCTTGGGCTTGAGTGAGCACAGACCATTGGACAGCACTTCTGGCAACATTGGCACCACGTGACCCGGGAAGTACACCGAGTTACCACGCTTTTGCGCCTCATCGTCCAGCGGCGAATTGGGCTTCACATAATGCGACACATCGGCAATCGCCACGTACAGACGCGAGCCGCCATTGTCCATGGGTTCACAGAACACCGCGTCATCAAAGTCCTTGGCGTCTTCACCATCAATGGTGACAAACGGCAGCTTGCGCAAATCAATACGGTTGGCCAGATCGGCTTCGGCCACCTCTTCGGTCAGGCCCTGAACCGCACGGTCAACATCGGTCGGCCATTCAAAGGGGATGCCGTGGCCTCTCAAGGCCACATCAATCTCCATGCCCGGCGCCATGTGATCGCCCAGAATCTCGGTGATCGCGCCTACTGCTTTGCGGCGGTTATCGGCGTAGCTGCGGATTTCCGCCACCACGAACTGGCCGTCCTGCGCCTTGCCAATGTCTTTTTCCGGAATCAGGATTTCCTGGCTGATGCGCCGGTTATCCGGGACCACCAGACCAAAACCACTCTCATGGTAGAAACGCCCGACCACCTGCGTGGTGCGGCGCTCCAGCACCTCAACAATCATGCCCTCACGGCGGCCACGGCGATCCACGCCCGACACCCGCGCCAGCACGATATCACCGTCAAATACCTTGACCATCTCGCCCGGACTCAGGAACAGGTCGCCGGAACCATCCTGCGGAATAAAAAAGCCCATGCCTTCCTTGTTACCCTGGATGCGGCCCTTGATCAGCTCCATCTTGTCCGCCAGGCCATACACACCACGGCGGTTGCTGATCAGCTGGCCATCACGGGCCATGGCGATCAGGCGGCGGCGCAAGGCCTCCAGCTGATCCTCATCATCGGTTAGCTCCAGATGCTCACACAGGTGCGCGTAACTCACCGGCTCGCCGACTTTCTCCATGTATTCCATGATGAATTCGCGGCTGGGGATGGGTTTTTCGTAGTTTTCCGCTTCGCGGTTGGCGAAGGGGTCTTTGATGGGGGCACTGCCTGTGGAGGTCTGTTGGGCCGCCCCGGTGGGCTTCCCGTCCTGCTTCTGTCTTGACATATTTCTCTGATTTCTCTCTATTCGTCTGTTTCGTCGCTATTTTGCGGCCAGTATACACGCTGCGACACCTTATTTCTTGAAGATTTTGTGTACACCCATTGACAGCTCAGAAACAGATGGGCAAAATGCGCGCTCTGAAATGCTTCACCCCGCAATGCCCAGGTGGTGGAATTGGTAGACACGCTAGCTTCAGGTGCTAGTGATCGAAAGGTCGTGGAGGTTCAAGTCCTCTCCTGGGCACCATTAGATAGTCCGACACAGTCCAATAAAGTATATTTTCCCCTTAAAAAACAGTAACTTTAGACGAAAATGCGTCCTAGAGCGTCCACTGCCGTTTGGCTACATCCAGAATTTTTAGTAACATAAGAAGCAACAAAAGCACGCTCAGGCAAATTCCTTTGTTGCTACAACCTCCTTCGGGTAGGGGTTTCTTATGGCCCGCGTCACCAGACCGCTCACCGATACCGAAATCCGGCAGGCCAAACCACGCGAGAAGGAATACAACCTTGCGGACGGCAAAAACCTGTACCTGCGAGTCCACCCCAAGAACGGGAAATACTGGATTCTGAATTACTACCGCCCTGGCACTAAAAAACGCGCCAACATCAGCTTGGGCACTTATCCCGATGTTTCGCTGGCTGCGGCACGTAAAAAGGCCGATGAGCTCCGGGCCGTCCTGGCTGAGGGCATTGATCCCAAAGAACACCGCGAAGATCAGCAGCGCGCGCAGAACGAGCAATATGCCAACACCTTTGAACACATTGCCCGCAAGTGGCTTACACTGAAAGAAGCCAAAGTATCACCCGCCTATTACGACAAGATCACGGGCCGCCTGGAAAAGTATATTTTCCCCAAGATGGGTCGGACGCCGATCCACAAGGTCACGGCCGTTGCCACCATCGAGATCATCCAGCCTCTGGCGAATGACGAGAAGCTGGAAACCGTCAAGAAGATCTGCCGCTGGGTCAATGAGATCATGGTGTATGCAGTCAATACGGGCGTTGCACACGCTAACCCTCTGGCGGGCATCGGCAAGGCCTTTAGCGCACCCAAAGTCACCAACCTGCCAACCCTGCGCCCAGATGAACTGCCAAGCCTGATGTATGCCATACAGCACTCCAATACCAAGTTGGTCACTCGCTGCCTGATTGAGTGGCAATTGCATACCATGGTGCGCCCAGGCGAAGCTGCCGGCGCACGGTGGGATGAGATCGATATTGATAAAAAGGAATGGACCATCCCGGCCGAACGGATGAAGAAGAACAAACCGCATATCGTGCCGCTCAGCCCCCAGTTGCTTAGGCTGCTGGAGGTACTTAGACCAGTCAGCGGGCACCGAGAGTACGTTTTCCCCTCAGATCACAATCCTAGAGCGTCTGCCAATTCGCAATCAGCCAACCGTGCGCTGGCCCGCATGGGTTTCCACGGACGCTTGGTCTCTCACGGGCTTCGGGCTCTGGCCAGCACCACCTTGAATGAACAGGGCTTCGACGCTGATGCGATTGAGGCCGCGCTTGCTCATGTCGACAAGAACTCAATCAGGGCCGCTTACAACCGGGCTCAGTACCTCGAGCGCAGGAGAACAATGATGGATTGGTGGTCTAAGCATATTGAGCAGTGTGCGACCGGGAAAATGCCCACATACACTTCTCGTGGACACTTATCTGTCGTGAGTTAGTGACGTTGCCTTACCTCCGATCGGCAATTGGTACTGAGAAGTCGACGTCACCCATTCTTTTTAACATGCCTCGGAAAGAGGCTTGCTCAAATCGATTATATTCAGCAAGCAGCGCATCGAGCGTTTTCCAATGCATTCGCGGAGGTTTGCTCCACTCTCTTCCATTTAGTATTCCAGGCGTCCACCCGAGCTTGGCACGGATCTTCCCCGCGCGCCGGGCCAATCGATCGCATTCTTGCTCTCGCTGGCTTTCATATGCCAGATTGAGACAGTTACGGCATGCTAGTATGCTTCCTACATAGAGAATCGCTACACGTCGCCCGCAGCGCGGCTGGGGACATCGAAACCACGATCGCATACCACCCAAATGACATTTTGTACTATCAAGTAGAACCGAGTAATTGTGATCACGCCACTCGTCGGCGCTAGAATTTTTAGACTTGTAACTTAACATTAGATGATCATTCTGTACTGAAATCCAGATACGTGCCTCATTGCTAGTGTTTCTGTCCCATACCCAACCAAAACCCTTACCAGCAGCAAGCAAGCCTTCGCGTTTAATTCGCCTAACGTCGAGTTGACGATGATCTGATGTTGTGTCTTTTGCACTAAGGTGCCAACGCCGTCCACTTCCGTATCCGCCCATATTTCCTCCAATATTTTTACCGAAATCATCTGGCAAATGTCAGTAGTTGCTGCCCATTACTCATGTCCCACTGAATGAGAGTTTGGTCGTATTACTGGCCTCACATTAGGGATGTAAGAACTCGGTATGTATGGCAAGGTAGGTGTGGGTACTAATTTGACCCTGCAAACCGTTACCCTAGTGTGGGTACTCATTTGCCCCTCTAGAACCATTGCTGTTTTTCACAGGGTCAAATTTTGACCCTGTAGCCGCCTTTCAAGGTACATTTTTGACCCGGTAGACTTAATTTCTCCCACTCGTTTGTCGGCAGCCCATCCTTGAATGGCAGCCATGTTAGTCTCCATGTTCTCGCCTTGCTCTGTGAGCGACTACTGAACAGGGACTCATCGACCATTTCAATGAATCCAGAACGCTGTAGTTCCTCAAATGCACGCCTTGCCGTTCCCTTTGCGCAACCAATTTTCTCCATTGCCTCCCTCACCCCATAGTCAACCGGCTTATCGTTCTTCCAGTGAATATGAAGCAAGGACATTAACTTTGTAGCTGCAGGTGAAAGGGCAAGCCAAGCAGGGGAAGTGTAGATATCTCTTCGACAAACGACTACTCCACCCCTTTGATCGAAAGGCAGCCGGCGCTTTTTTACAGCCATGAAGCCTCCTACTGTAAACCTTCGTCTGCAAACTGACATGCGCCCTTCTCTGCCCCATGCCAATGCGAAACGGGCTTCCTGATGTCAGAGTCGATCAGAGGCCCAGGGCGACACTGAGGGTAGCTCCGGACACTGTAAAGCGGTACTTGTTGCTTGGAAGGTCCGGGGGGACTGTGGTCGATAAGATATCGTTTACAATGCCCACTTATTGCACATAGAAAGCTCACAATTTGCCTCGGTTAGACAGCTCCTCAATAAAGGCACTTATCTCTTCAGCTTTCCAGGCAGTTGTTTTTGGGCCAAGCTTAATAGGCGCAGGAGCTTTGCCATTTGCAACCCAAAGCCACCATGTTGAGCGACTAATGGGGATAAACTGAAGGACGTCGGTTAATCTTAAAAAGCCTGTTTCCGGTATTGCTCTTTTTGCTGTATCGGACATGATTTAACTTCCTCAATTGGTATCGGACGACAGTGAGAATGTTAAATAACGCCTAGCAAGCGAATGAATGGCAGAAATTATAAAAAATTTACCTAAATGTGCCGGTGCGCGGAGACTATCCAGCTATTTCAAGTCTCTTTCCCAGGATGCCTTAGCTATTTCGCTGTCTTTGCAAAGATCCGCAATAAAATCGTCAGAGATCATCGATAACAAGTAGCCTTTTGCGTTGCTAATCGTATCGTCGTCTAAGGTTTTCGTAAGCCTGATTATTTCTCGCTCAGTGATGTTGCAATCAAACGCGGCCGCGGTCGTTTCGGCAACAATCTTTCTGTACTTCTTTCCGGTTTTTTCTATCATGGCGGCTGTTAAAGATCTAACAAAGAATTGCCTTTCTGCAGACTCTCCAATAGTGTGTGTACCGGAGAAACTTGGGGTAAATTGGGTTTCTCTAAGCGCCTTTAGCGCATCCTCCAAAACAGGAATTGGGTGATCGACTCCCGTACCAAGGCACCAACTCATAGCCGAAAATGATACATCGTTGTCGTGCATTTGCGAGGGTTGCAAGCAGCTTAGTCGAACGGCGCGATAGTTATTAAAAAAATCAAGATAGTTATCTGGCATAGAATTAAGTGCATCCTTGGCTTTGGCGAGTTTAGAGATCGCATCTTTCTTCCACTTAGCGGCGTCTCCTTTAGTCATTAGCTCTGATTTTGGGTGCACACCAGAGCTAATAATTGCCTTGGCAAACCAAGCCTGAGATTTATCAGCTTCACCCGGATAAATTAGGTCACTAATTTTCAGCCAAGTATCTTTCATGGCAAGCGAGACTAGACACCTTATAGGTCGCCTCAACGTATTAATCGCCTTCCGGCGTTGTTCAGGGTCCTTGGGCTTAGAATCTGGATCATAAGACTGCGTTCTTGAATCATAAAACCATAACCTTGAGTGATACTCACAGGCCCAGATTGCAGAGTATTCAATCCATTTAGGAAAATCGTCGGGCGTGTACAACTCAAACTTAATTGGGCCGATAATCAAGTCCAGCACTCCTTTCGATGTGTACTTTTACTGAGTGGGTCTACCAGCCTTTTGGGAGCGGTCGCCAGAAATGGGCTATAACCCTCCAAACCCTGAGCTTTGCAGAGGCCCTGCCTCAGCTGCAAGTATTTTCAATATTAACACCGCAAACGCCTTGCTCTTAATCTCATTATCCAGCACCTCCAACGACAGCTTCTCGTGATCCGTCATCGCATCCAGTACAGCATCCACAACACGCTTCGGAAACACCCCGTGCATCACCTGATCAGGGCTATGGCTATTTACTTGCGCCATCACTTCTTCGTCTTGCCTTAGCCGGGTGACAATTCCATTGGCAAAGTGAAGTTGATTCTCGTCTGTCACCTCCGCTCCAAACAAATCATTCAATGCTTGGATTATCTCGGATAGACGTTTCTTTTCCGGATCATGCGGCTTGCCGGAACCCACATCCGTCGCGGGCTCCAGACCATACTCTCCTTCCGTGTCTGCCAGTTTCAACTGCTGTTCCTGGCGCTTGGTAAGCCTGTAGTGTGTTAGCTGCAACTCCCCCACATCAACGTCATCCTCGCCCAGACGGTCCACCCGCAATAGTGGATAGAGATGCTTGGCGAAGACACACAGTTGCTCCAGCTCACGGTCTTCATAGGGGACAATCTGCGACAGAAACTCATACAAACGCACGAAGCTCTGCAGGTTCTTGCGGAACAGATCGAGCTGATCAACCTGCTCCCCGGCCTCCTTGAGTGCATGCTCTGCGCGCTTCAGCCCGGCGCTGTCACCGTTGGCTTCGGCGGTGCGGTAGAAATTCTGCGCGTCCTTGCGCGCTTCCACTGAGAATTTGTAGCGCTTGGCAAATCTCTCCTTGGCGGGCTGGCAGTAATAACTCAGCTTGCTGGCGGCCGCTTTGGGGTCGAAGAATGCGAGAGCGAATGACTCGACCTCATCCCACTGATAAATGCTCTCTGCATCCAGTTTTTTCTGAACGTCATAGATGATTTGGGGATCAGTGACGTCATTGAGCTCCGCCTTGTTGTAGTAAGGCAAGAAGGCTTCGAGAATGTCCTTTGGATCGTTGAAGAAATCGAGGATAAAAGTCTCTTTGCCGGGGAATGTGCGATTCAGGCGAGAGAGCGTTTGCACACAATCAACGCCCTGAAGCTTCTTGTCCACGTACATGGCACACAGCTTGGGCTGATCAAAGCCGGTTTGATACTTGTTGGCAGCAATCATGACGTTGTAATCCTGCGTGTCGAACGCTTTGGCCAGATCGCGACCCTGTAAGCCCGGATTAAGTCGAGTGCTGTTCTCTGTCACCTCTTCCGGAATAACATCATCGTGCAACACACTGCCAGAGAAAGCCACCAAGGGATGCACATCGTCTATGCGATTTTCTTTCACGTACTGCTGCACGGCAAGCTGATAACGCACCGCTTCCTGGCGGCTATTAGTGACTATCATGGCTTTGGCTTGGCCGTTGAGCAAATGCCGGATATTGGCGCGGAAGTGCTCGACAATCACTTCCACTTTTTGATTGATGTTGTAGGGATGTAAACGCACCCAGCGAGCCAACTTGATGCGTGCTTTTTTGCTATCCACTTCATCATCTGAGCCATCAGGATGCGCAATTTTCCAGGCGGTGCTGTAGGTGGTGTATTGCCGCAGCACATCCAGAATAAAGCCTTCCTCAATCGCCTGGCGCATCGAGTACAAATGAAACGCCTCCGGTTTGTTGTCTGCACTTGGAGGCATGTCCGGGTTCGGTGTACGGCCAAACAGCTCCAGGGTCTTCGCCTTGGGTGTTGCGGTAAAGGCGTAGTAGCTGATGCGCTCGTTGGGCGCGCGAGCAGTCACGGCAGCATCCAGCAACTCCTCGGCGCTGATCTCCTCGCCATGTTCACTACCATTCCCGCCACCAGGGGCATCGCTACCCAGAATGGCTTTGAGTTTGCTGGCTGAAGAGCCGGTTTGTGATGAGTGCGCCTCATCGGCGATAACAGCGTAACGGCCTGACGCCAGCTTGGGGTATTTATCCAGTGCTTCGAACAACGCCGGGAAGGTCTGGATGGTAACGATGATGATCCGCGTTTGATTGGCCAAGGCTTCGGCCAGTTGTTCTGACTTGCTTAGATTGCCGATGTCCCGGGTGATCGGCACCACGACACCACCCGCATGCTCGAACTGGCCAATCGTATTCTGTAACTGGCTATCGAGCACCGTGCGATCTGTAACCACGATAACGGAGTTAAATAACTTCTCACCGCTTGCGTCATACAACGCAGCCAACTGGTGCGCACCCCAGGCAATTGAATTCGACTTGCCAGACCCTGCACTGTGTTGAATCAGGTAACGCTTGCCCGGCCCCTCTACCTGAGTGGTGTCGATCAGCTTGTTAACCACTTCCCACTGATGGAAGCGCGGAAAGATCATGGTTTCTTTGACTGTGATCTTGCCATCAAAACCTTCGGACTTCTCTTGCTGCAGGTGCATAAAGCGGCCCAAAACCTTCAACCAGGCGTCGCGCTGAAACAGACGATTCCACAAGTAGGTCGTGGCATACTCATTCTCATCTTTTGAGGGCGGATTGCCAGCGCCCCCCTCCTCCGTGCCCATGTTAAACGGCAGAAAGCAAGTGTCTTTGCCAGTGAGCCGCGTGGTCATGGCCACTTCACTCTGCCCCACGGCAAAATGCACCAATGCGCCCCGCTTGAAAGTCAGCAAGGGTTCCGGTTTGCGGGTAAGAGGATCAGCCGGGGGACGGTCATAGCGGTATTGACGCTTGGCGTTCTCCACTGATTGTTTGAACTCGCTCTTCAGCTCCAGTGTGGCTGTGGGGATGCCATTAACAAAAAGTACTAAATCAAGCCGGGGATTGTAGTTACCCTCACGAAAATGTGGTGAGTAGGACACTTCAGGCACCACACGCAGACGGTTGGCCTGATAACGACGATGTGTGTCCGGGTTCATGTCATGGTCTGGCCTGAAGCTGCACAGATCGATCTTGACGCCCGGTACTTTGAAGCCATTGCGCAACAAATCCAGCGTACCGTGCTTCTCCAGCTCACGCACGAGTTTTTGCACGAGAACGCTTTCCGGGTCTTTGGGGTTGCTCTTGCTGAACTTCTCCCAACGCGCGGGCCAAGCATCCTTGATGTAAGCCAACAGATCTTCGGTATACAGCGCAGCACGACGATCATAACCACTGGCAGGACCGGTGAGCCAGCCTTCAGCGGTCATGGCATCGATGATGTCTTGCTGGAATATCGTTTCCTTGCTGTCAGCCATGCGCAAGCTCCTGCTGTGCTTCTTGTTCTGATTCAGGCGCTGGTGGTTGCCAGTTGCGGACGTCAATTTTTCCGGTGACGGCGGCGGAGATTAAGGCGGAGCGGCGCTCGGCTAATAAGCTAACGCCTCGGGTAGCTTCATAGATTAACGAGTCAAACTTCTCAATCTCGGCGTCCAAGAATCGAACAATTTTCTTTTGTTCATCCAGCGAAGGAACAGCTAGAAAAAAAGTCTTAATATCATCCAAGTTTAATTGGACCTTGGTGCCGCCATAACCAGCGCCGACAAGCTGTTCTTTTGTTGGCGTGCTAAGGACCAGATATCCAATCCAACGACTAGCACATAGATTAAAATTCGGTCTTGCAAGGGCGATGTGCTGGCTGACATAGCCTGACTCAATTGATTGGTCAGCAACACATACGGAACCTAGATCCGCAGTGATCGATATAAGAATGTCACCAAGTCTGATTCTGGAGCGCTCCCCCTCAGAATTACTAGGTGGCATCACGTACTGAATAGACTCCAATTTCGGCTCAATTGAGTCTCTAGTTAAGTTTGTAATTCTGAAGAACAAGTCACCCTCATCTGAATAGAACTCAGCCCAGCCTCTCGAGCCACTTGTCACAAAATCAAAGATATATTTGCTAGGCATAACGTCCCAAAGCACCGGCACTTCCCCAAGCCACTCCACCCCGGAATCCCTCATCGGTACGGTTGGGTCGAGGCCTTTCGTGACGGCATGAGAGATCACGGCCTGGCGCTTTTCCTTGAGCAGTTCCATCAGGCGCTGCTGCTGTTCGATCAGGGCGTCGATGCGGGCGGTTTCGAGGTCTAAGAAGCGGGTGATTTGGGTTTGCTCCTGTTCAGTAGGCGGCAGAGCTAAAACCATATTCTCAATTTGCTCTGCAGACACAGCTTCAAAAGTGCTACCAGTTGAGACAGAATCAAGGAATGATTGGGAGGAAGATAGAAACCACCGTAAAAAACCTTTAGATATACCTTCCAATGATTTGATTGCACACAGGCCACGTCCGATACCATAGACACGGTCTGCTAGATTTAAAGCTCCCACAGGCGCACGCACTGAAAACAAGATATCTCCCCTGTCCGCTAGTTTCCTGGCCACAGGACAATATTGCTTTGCTGATGGGTATGTTGTATCAAACTCCCCATTGCCTTGGAGGAAGGGCGTCCCTATGCCATCTGCATTGCAATCTTTCGAAGCAGGTGACTGCCCCATGTTAATATGAGCAACATGCTTTAAATACGTTCTAGTCCATTCGTGCGGCATATCGCTAATCCATGGAACCCCAGAATTCTTGTATTGGGGGTATCTCGGAAAACTCACGCTGACAACTCCTCAATCATCTGCTTGATTCGGTCGGTACATAGCTTCAAGTCAGCATCGATTTCTTCCAACGGGCGTGGCGGTTTGAACACATAGAAGTACCGATTGAATGGAATCTCGAAACCTACAATGCCTACCTCCCCATCCAACGAATCGGTTTTTGTCTCATCAATCCAGGCATCAGGCACATGGGGTTTCACTTCGCGCTCGAAATATTCGTAGATGGACTGCCCCAGTGGCACATTCTCGTTATCGCGAAGACTGCTGTCTGCTTCAGGCTTGCCTTTGTTCTTGCCTTTCTGAGCCACCACGACATTGCCCTGCTCGTCGCGCAAGGGGCGCTCCACGGTGATGCGGCGATAACCAAACGCTTCCAGAGGGAAGATCTTGCTCTCTGGTGTTTCTTCATAGCGGCCATACAGGCGCACCAGGTCATCGATCTGATCGTCATTGATGTACTGGCGTTTGCTGCCCAGCGACTTGCGCATCTTGCTGAAGTGCTGAGTGCCATCGATTAACTGCACCTTGCGCTTGCGTTCTTTCGACTTGTTGTTGGAGAGCAGCCATATATAGGTCGCGATGCCGGTGTTGTAGAACATATCGCTGGGCAGCGACACGATGGCTTCCACGTAGTCGTGCTGCAGCAGGTAGCGGCGGATCTCAGATTCACCACTACCCGCCCCGCCGGTAAACAAGGGCGAGCCGTTAAGGATAATGCCAATACGTGATCCGCCATCGTGCGGATCGCGCATCTTGCTGACCAGATGCAATAGGAACAGCAGCGAGCCATCGGATACACGCGGCAAGCCTGGTCCGAACCGGCCATCGTGACCCATGCGCTTGTGCTCATCGATGATCTGCTTCTGTACCTTTTTCCACTCAACACCGAAGGGAGGGTTACTCAGCATAAAATCAAAACGCTCACCGGCAAGCTGATCGTCGGAGAGGGTATTGCCCAGCCTGATCTTGCTGATGTCCTGCCCTTTGATCAGCATGTCTGCCTTACAGATGGCGTAGGATTCCGGATTAAGCTCCTGGCCAGATAAGGACACCGTCACCTTTTCACTGATCGTCTGTATGTACTCATCGCCTTCTGACAGGAAGCCGCCAGTCCCGGCCGTTGGATCGTAGATGGTGACGATTTTGTTGGGCTTGAGCTTCTCATCCTGGCCGGTAATCACCAGCGAGGTTGCCAAATGCACGATGTCGCGAGGCGTGAAATGCTCACCTGCTGTCTCATTCGAGCTCTCCGCAAACTTGCGGATTAGCTCCTCAAAGATAATGCCCATGCCGAAGTAGCTGATATGCGCCGGGCTCAAGTCAAAGGCGGCAAAGCGCTGTACGACCTGATACAGCAGATCAGCGGCGGAAAGCTGCTGGACAAAGTCTTCAAAGTGGAAGTGATCAAAGATCTCCCGAGCATCCTTGCTGAAGGCCTGCGTATAGGCCAGCAGGTCATCACTGGTCTGTGTGTCCGACAAGGTACCAAGGCTTAATGGCGAGGTGTTGAAAAACTGGTTTCCAGAGGCTCTTAACAGCAGCTGCTCGCGAACGGAGTCTGACTTGTTTCGATGCTCCTTGGCGGTATCCAGAACCTTGCCCTTGGTGCCCTGCAGCACGCACTCCATGCGCCGCAGCACGGTAAAGGGCAGAATAATGCGGCCGTACTGGGATTGTCTAAAGTCTCCGCGCAAGAGGTCGGCAACTGACCAGAGGAAGGTGGCTGTCTGGGAATGGCTCTCGGTATTCATCAATGTACCTGGTTGATATGTCCTTGTTATAGTGACGGATAGTACAGGATATGGTCGAATTGGCACAGTGTTGGACGTAAGCGGATGAATCAGGTAATAATCTGTGGCCTCCAAGGATAAATCCTAGCCAGGGGCGACTATGGCGAATGGATGCATGATACGGGCTGGGCGTGGTAGTAGGCTGATCGAAGGCTTTGGGGTTGATATATCTAGCGCAAGAAAATTACGAGGCCGCCTTGTAAGAACTATTCTGAGGCCCAAGGCCTTAAAAACAGGCTGTTATGTGAAAGGATGCTGCGAATAAGCTATGAGTAAGCAATCAAGCCTGTACCCAGAGATACTATTTCACTTCACTAGTAAGAATGGCTTGTTTGGATTGCTAGACGATACTTTTAGAGTTTCTTATGGAAGGGAGAAAATTGTTGGCAAAACGAGCACTCGGGAATTTGGCGTACCAATGATTTCTTTTTGTGATCTTCGATTGTCGGAATTGAAGAACCACATGAATAATTATGGAAAGTACGGCATTGGCCTCAATAAAAAATGGGCCAATGAAAAAGGGCTCAACCCTGTTTGGTATGTGAGCAACAATTGTGACTTTGCAGACAATTTCAATGACGCGCTAAATGGAATATACAGACACATGAATACTGTAAGTGATGGCGATATTTTTCAAATGCTATCAAACGACTATATGAAGATAATCGACACATACAGGTATATAAAGAACTACCAAGGAAATCTTACAAGGGATGGAAAAACGACTAAAAACTTTAGATTTGCTGATGAGCGAGAGTGGCGCTATGTTCCGCCACTAGCAACGCCAGACGTCCTTCCATTTATTCCTATAACAAGGATAAAAACAAAAAAACAGAAAGAAGAACACAATCACCGAATCTCACACTTGAAGCTTAACTTTCAACCAGAAGACATCAAGTACTTAGTTGTCGAAAGTGAGAATGACATTGTTGAGTTAGTCAACCATCTTCGGGTAGTGAAAAACAGATTTTCCAAACATGATATAGACAGACTTTCTAGCAGAATATTAACAGCTGAACAAATACACAATGATGTATAGATCACATAACAATCACATCAAGTCGCACTTCGTGCTGGGACTTGAAACTTCACCCCATAAAGTAGACGCCTACCTCCTCGGTGAGATAGGCGTCTACTTTTAGGGGTGAAGTTTCCTTTCCACGTCGCTGCGCGCACCTTATGTGTCGCGTTAGACACTAGGAGTAGAATTTTGTCGCAAAACACAGAAAAGGACAGGTGTGAAGCCTGCGCAGATCAAATGGCCGAAACTGTATCTTCGGGTGGATTTGACGGCGTGCATCAAATATGTCCGAGATGCGGTGAATTCAAGATCTCCGGTACCGCTTTAACCGTGATGGCAGGTGGAGTCGGAAAGGAGAAGCGAGCGAAGATTTCGGGATGGATTAGGAACCAGAATCACTTCGGTTCAATTCCTTTGATCACTACAGATAATCTAAGAAATATTCTCGATTCGCCCATGCCCAACGTTGCTGAGCGAGCTCTTGCTTTGCTGCAAGAAGGGCAAATCGGGTTAAAAACGCTCAGCGATCATTTCGATGTTACAGAGCCACGATTCCTGGCAGCCACCTACTCTACTAACAAACAAGACGTAAATTACCTACTGGGGGTCCTGAGGGAACAAGGCTTCGCTGAGGCGAAGTCGCTGGCTGGTGGATGTGAGATTCTGCCGAGGGGTTATATAAAACTTGATGAAATGCAACGACCCTCGCCACTGTCTCTAAATGGGTTCGTGGCTATGTCATTTCATCCAGAGCTAAACGAAATTTATTCAAACGGATTTCAAGTCGCAGTTATGGGTGCCGGATACGCGCCGGTTAGGATGGATCGGCTTGAACACATTAACCGAATTGACGACGAAATCATTAAGCAGATTAACGCATCCAAGTTTATCGTTGCGGACTTCACTGGACACAAAGGAGGTGTCTATTTCGAGGCGGGTTACGCAATGGGAATTGGCTTGCCCATCTTTTGGACGTGTAAGAATTCCGATATGCCGGAACTACACTTTGATATAAGACAGTTCAACTGTATCGCGTGGGAAACGCCGGAAGATTTAGCAAGACGACTAGGTGCAAGAATTGAGGCGGTACTGGGACGAGGCCCTAAATAGTACACCCCCAAACAAACAGTTCTTGAGCGGCCAAAGTAAACTGTCACAGCGTTAGCATGCGCAATCGCCGCGCCAATTCACCTTGGCGCCACAACATGGGCGCTAGGTACTCACGGGCCGAACTGAGACGGAGAAAGTAGTAGTATGGGCGGACCACATATAGAGGCGTTGCAGATCTCTCCAGCGTTTACGTCTGGAGATTGGTTTGCACTTGATCGAAATAGACCAATTGATTGGGCTCAAGCTGCAAAAATAGTTAAGGACCGCTTAGAAGGTCGCTTTCTCAGATACGCTGGCAACTGCCTCCGCTCACCTTATTCGGGTTTTGTTGTACTTTCGATCGACAGCCTGATGCTAGAAACTCTGCAACAATTTCGAGAGGGCATTATTAATGGGCATAGACAATCTAGGCGGCTGGTCACTACCTTCTTGCAGGGGCGCCGATTTCAACCTGATTTTGATGCAGAGGCTAGGAGCTCTTATTACAAGGATATTCGATGCGGCCTATTGCATCAAGCTGAAGCAAGACGCATGTGGCTTATACGTCGTGGGGAGTCCAGGATGCTTGCGCGTTCGCCTACCGGTGAGGGGTATGTTATCGACGTTCGGCGGTTTCACAAAGCTGTGAGGCAAAGCTTGCTCGACTATATGCAGGAATTGGTCAACCCAGAACACGATAATCTTAGAACTCATTTGTGGACAAAGATGAATTACATTAGCGACGTCCGTGTTCAGCGGGGCGCGGAATACGCAGTAGAAAACGATGAATAGTGAACGCGCGCTCTTTAAATCGAGCAAAGTCATGCCTTGGTCGCTAAAGAAAGGCGTTAGACAATGAAGGTCGGTGCCTTATGATCGATAGTATGGGCCGACTGGCGGTGCCTCTTTACCACGGTACTTCTAGCTACTTTCTAGCCCAAATCAGAGAGCATGGCCTTGGCGGATTCCGAGACTCGAAGCTCTTTGACGCAGAAATCTTGGCCAACTTGGCCCACGCTCTGGATAATACTCGGAACTCCACAGAGTGGTGGGAGTTTAACGATTTCATTGTAAGGGCAATGTTGGAGCAAAGAGTCTCCGACGGGGGATTTAATTTTAGGTACGGATATACCTATCTTACCCCAAGCAAATCGACAGCTCACCGGTATGCAACAAGTAATCGATTAGGATCTGAGTTTTTGACTACTATCTACCAAGCATACATGGCACTGGCCTCCATTAATCCCGTTGAAGCCGAAAATATAGTACCGAATAGTCACTGTTTGAGAACGATTTTCCAAGAGACTCATCGCCCTGTGATTCTAACCTTGAAAAATGTTGCTGCAGGGAGGTTGCGAACTGAACAGGGGAATCCTATTTATGAGCAATTAAACCAGATGATTTCGATGCGCGATTCTGTATCTAACATAGAACCTCAGGTGTTATGGCAACAGTTCAACTTCGAATTGGAAGGCTCCATTGATTGGTCCCATCTAGATTTTTCTCTTTTGGATGACTAGCTAGATGACTATGCTCAAGGTTAATAAATTGCCCAACAAGGCTAGGCACTGCGATGTAAGTCGGGCTTTCACAGCACTCAATTTCCTACAATATTATGTTCTGGCTTCGGGCTCTATGCCTGGATATTGTGACGCCAACTAATTTCTAAGAGTCAAGACCTCTATGAGCAAAGCTGTAAGGAGCATAGACAAAGTCAGAGTATCACGCGCCGGGCACACGTTTCACGAACGGTGGGCAGCAAGGCGCGCGCTCCAGCTTGTGTTCCCTAAAGACAGTCTTTTCGCGATTGTTGTCGAGGGCCTCTCTCCAAACGAGCGCCTAAATTTGGGACAAGAGGCCGAGGATATTGCCGACCTCACCCTCTTCTATGGGAATGGAGATACTTTCGAGACCTGTACCGCTCAGCAAATACTGCAGTTTAAATACAAGGAGGCGGTAAATCCCGTCACCTCATCCTATCTTAAAAAAACGATCAAGAAGTTTTCCGCGACACTACGAAACTTCAGGGAAAATGTTTCGGAAAAGGAAATCGCAAAGAAGCTGTTATTCGCGTTCGTGACGAATGCGAAATTCTCAGACGATCTCTGGGATGCTATCGCGTGTTTGAAGCAGGATAGCAAACCAAAGACAGTTAGCGCCAAGACGCAACTTAATTACCTCAAGACCTGGTGCAAGGAAGAGGAGATCGAAGCGCGGGACATTTTCCCGCTCATCGAGTTTCGCGCTGCGACAAACGATTTGCCGGCACAGAACCGATCCTTGCGAAGAACAGTCAGTGATTGGTCTGCTGACTCAACCGGACAGGCGGCAAAAAGACTATACGCGTTGGTGGAGCTTGTCCGCGAGAAGGCGCAAATTGAGGGTCAGAGCAATAATTCTATCAGGCGTGAAGATGTTCTGGATGCACTAGAGTGTGATGAGGATCAGTTATTTCCAGCGGATACGCGTTTCGTAGATGTTGGTGAAGTCGTTGAGCGTTCGGCCCTGCACGAAGTCCGAAACGAAATCGAAGCGAGCAATCTACCTGTTTTTCTTTATGCCGACGGCGGCGTCGGGAAGACCGTGTTCATCCAAAGCCTAGCCAAACATCTGACCGATTCATTCGAGGTCGTCGTCTTCGATTGCTTCGGTGGCGGTGCATATCGCTCCGAGGCCCAGGCACGTCACATGCCGAAAATTGGGCTACTGCAGATCATCAATGAACTGGCGACACGCGGACTCTGCGACCCACTTCTTCCGACTGACAGCGATCAATATGGCTTGATCAGCGTTGCCCGCAAGCGTCTCAAGCAGGCTAGCGGGACCGTCCAAAATCAGTCCGTCATGCAAGGCATACTGATTGTTTTGGACGCGGCAGACAATGCGCAATTGGAAGCCGATGCGCGCAATGAAGATGCCTTTCCAAGGCTCTTGCTTGCATCGCTCAGTGCGGAGCCTATCGACGGTGTAAGGCTCTTGCTCACTGCGCGCCCCCATAGGATCGATAGCGTAATAGGAAACAGCTATACAAAGCGCATTAAGCTTGAACCGTTCACTGAGGAAGAAACGCGGAAGTTTCTTGAGACACGGCGCAATGATATCACGGATGTCGAATTCTCAACGGCACTTGCTCGTTCGCAGGGCAATGCCCGTGTCCTCGAGTACCTCGTGGAAAGCTGGGACACGAATGTGTCCGGGAATGCGCCGCAGACCGAAATTTCTGTTGAAGACCTGATCGCTGGAAAATGCGAAAGAATATTCCGGTACCTACATACGGTCGGTTGGAGTGAGACTGAAATTCTTGAATTTTTTGCCGCTCTATCTCTTCTTCCGCCGCCCATTCCGTTGCCCGAACTAGCCAAGACGTTAGGCTGGTCAGACTCGCAGGTCAATAGTGCCGCATCCGATCTTGCGCCAATGCTTGAACTGGTCAAGCATGGTGCGATTTTTCGCGACGAACCCACCGAGACCTACATCAAGGATCGCTACGCAAGCGAGGTTTCTTCGCAGCAATCCATTGCGCAGAGGCTCCAAGCGCATCAGAAAGACTCTATCTACGCCGCCGAAGCATTGCCCCATTTACTTGTAGTCACCGGAGACAGCAACAGGGCTTATCAGCTTGCTGGTTCAGATGATTTTCCAACTGAAATCGAATCCGACTATGAACGTCGCAAGCTGAAGCTCGCACGGCTCTATGCAGCATTCTCTCTTGCAACACGCGAACAAGATCTAAACCGGACTCTAAGTCTGTCGATGAAACTCTCGCAGGTGGCGTCGGCTAATGCGAGGGGCGACCAGTTCATTCGTCGATCTCCGGCGCTGGCGACGATCCTTGGAGGCACGGATGCTTCCCGCCGCTTATTCAATGATCGATCCGGTTGGCGTGGGGCACGTGATGCGCGGCTCACCGTCGCCTATTGTTTTTCTGATGAACTGGACGAAGCGCGCATTCATCAAAACAGGGCGATTGGCTGGATCAATTGGTATCTCCACACGGATGACAAGTCCAAACGGATCGAGCGCTCCGGGCCAGAGGCAGCCGATATCGCTGCCGTAATGTTCTTGGGCGTTTTGAAGAATACGTTTTCGTCATTTAATCGCAATATCCAGCTGTGGCGTTTCAAGTTTGCGCTCTCAGTCGTGGAAGAGCTGATTACTCTTTGCGCACATCACGAAGCCGCGAACGGAAGTGAAGCTCTGCAGACCTTAACCAAGTTCGCAGCGTCGAAAAGGTGCCTGTCTCTTACCCTGCAAATTGGCCTGCTGTCCAAGGGGTATGGCCTCTCAAGAAACCAACTCAGGACTGTTTCGCGAGCAACAAGCTCGCTCTCGCAGCGATATAAAAAGAGGATGCCGGAAAAAAACTCCCCCGACTACGAGATGGAACTGCAGAGTACTATCGCAGAGGCCGCGATGGGCTCTCTCCTCGTGAATTCAAGGCAGTCAGCGAAGAGACTACTCGGATTATATCGCCATCGCAGGCCATCGAGCTACGGCTATGGCGAGCGTCATGGCATGGACAGGGTGTGGATACCTGTTCTATCGGCTTGCATCACGGCCTGGTCATCCGGCGAAAATTTGTCTTTCCAACATCTTATGCCGGAGAACGTGAAGACAGGGCGAAAGACGAAATCAATAGCCTCCGAAGCTGACCTCGGCGCATTCCTTGATAGCCTCATCGTGACGAGAAACCTGAACACGGTGCCAAAGGGGCAGAAGCCCAAGAAACACAAGCAGTTTTCCAGGCATGAGCAGGAAGACATTGTGAAGGGCGCATCCTGCGTCCTTCAGTTGGTCAAACCTCTTGAGACTCCCCTTCTGTCCACAGCTGCACTTTCAAGTGATGTTCTGGCCGCCTTTTTAGATGTCTGGAAATCAGCATTGAGGCTCAATGTCCATTGGAGGGCCGAAACCGGAATAGGCAATGTTGCGCGACATGTTGGCATTGGGCTTGCCAAAATCTTGCTCCGCCACTGTGAATCCGTCGAAACAAATCAAGCGGAAGAGCTTATAGAAATCATAGAAGCTAACCGGTTTTCGCTGGGTGACAAGCTAAGTGTCTTTGATCTTATCGCAAGGCGTCCCAAACTGGCCGGTGTCGCAGGGATGTACGCATCCAAGATTTCCGACGACATACTCAAGGATGACTACATCGAACAACGCGGCGAAGCCTACCGGGATTTGTCTGAATCGCTGATCACGATGAGTATTGGTGAGGCGCAAGCGTACTATGCCCGAGGTTTGGCTCAACTTGATAAGATGGGTGGAAATGACCCGGACCTGATTTACTCGGTGTTGCACTATGCCGCAGAGCAGCCAGGAGGGTTTGTGAAGCCGGAGCTCTCGCACCGGCTTATGAACCTGTGTGAGACAATCTTCAAGCATGAGCCATCAAAATTCGGATGGACACTATTCGGGCGTGCCGCTGCTGCCTCCGTTGGCTTTCCGGCAATATACAAGCTGATACGATGGGACGATCAGGATGTTGTGGATTATTCCTACGGCCTTCCGCAGCTTGCCTGTTACCTCGCAAAAGCAGGTCATCTTGATGTGCGCCGCGCGGCGGTGCTTCTCACAATCTGCGAAGATCATGGCTGGCATGAATGGCAGGTTGGCAAGGGTTTGCACGATCTGCTTTCGACTGCCGATTCCAAAGATAGGGCAGCAATCTTCTCTCTTGTGACAGGGAAGCTGGATCAAGAACATAGTTTTGGCGGATGGGAAGGACTATGGGAGAGCCTAATGGGCTGTGTGGTTGAATTTGAAGAGGTCAACGAAGCGGGGTTGCTCGGTCATCTCCAAACGCAGCACGAAGCAGCGCGACTTCGGCGCGAAATCGAAAACGCTAAAAACAATTATAATGTGTCTAGTGCTGTATACAGCATCCAGGCAAATAGCAACAAGCAAGATGAACAGGCTCGCTACGAAGCCCTCGCGGCTATTGTAGCCAAATGCGTTCCCATATCTGCATCCTCGCTGGATGAGGCAATTCAAGAAATTCAGGCCAGCGCCGGGCTGCCGTTCGACAACACGGGTCGTCTGTTAGAGGAGCTACGGAAAGCTTGCCGGTATAACGAGCGAGTCAACTTCCTTGAGGCACTTTGTGAGTCTACCGAGCTCGAGTTTGATCGCGCACTCGACCTGATCATCGAATGCGTAAAAGCTTGGCGCAATAGTTCGGCGCATATAGCGAACAGCGTAGCTAACCTGATTAAGAGGTTTTTTGCGCTCAGGGGCTCCGAGCTGTTCGAACAGCGCTATTCGGGCATCTCCAGGCAAATCCATCGTTTATCCGAGCTATGCGGTGATCCAAAATTTGTGTTGCAAACTGTTTTGGAAACAGTAGCGAAGGAGCGCCTTGAACTTGGGGGTGACGAGTGGCTCCAATTAGCGACGAGCCTGTCGTGTCAAACTGATCCTTCGAATGCGTTGAAGGCATTTGAGGACTTGCTATCCAGTTCCGCTGCAAAGCTTGGTGATGAGATCGGTGAAGGCGTGTATTGCGCCGCCTTCGATGGCAAGAGCGACGAGGGCTGTGTTATCGCCGATATCATCTGGCATTTGCTCGGTGATAGTGATGCCTTTGTCAGATGGAGTGCCGCAAGAAGTCTGAAGGGAATGCTTGATGTAGGATTGACCGAAGACGTCGGGCACCTGCTTGATCGGTTTGATACAGATGAGAACCAATCACTCGCTTCCGACGAGCATCGTTTTTCCTTTTTAAATGCGCAGCAATGGCTGTTGATGGGATTGGCACGCGCTGCCCTGCATCATGGCGAGAAGCTCAAGTGCCTGAAGGCACGAATTGAAGCGCTAGCAAATCGACCCGATTTGCATGTGCTCAACAAACTTCACCTTGCCCGATGTCTAAAGTATATCGAGGGCGGTAAATCCATGAGCGCTGGACTTGCGAAATTGTGGGCGGAGGTTCAAACGCCCCCGCATGGCATCGTTAAACGTGATGGCAGGCCAAATAACAAGGATCGCCAGTTGGAATTCGGTTTCGACCACGATTTCGACAACCACAAGGTTTCGAACCTCGCACAGCTTTTCTGGATATCGAATAATGAAGCCTGGGACCTCATTGCCGGTGAAGTAATAAAACGTTGGCCAGGTGCTAGTGGCATTTCCGACTTTCCTGGTGGTGTCCGTTACCGAGGCGATAAACGATTCGAAACCTATGCCGAGCACATACTACGGCATGCTCGCCTTTTCGCGGCAACCACGCTCCTGAAGACTTTGCCTGTGGCACGGCACAGCTATGATTCGACGGGCCTAAATCCATGGCAAGAATTCTTAGAAGGCGAGGATGTTTCATTCGAGGATGGCTCATGGTTATCAGATCACAAAGATCGGGTTCCCGCAGTGGCTCACGAGTACCTACTCGGTGAGCGCAAAGGAAACCAGGAGACGCTTCTAGACAAGGAGGCACTGTTTGCGAAGGTCGGATTCCCCGAGGGTCCGGAAGATCATTACCTGCCGCTTCACGGATACTGGACATCGCCAGACGGCGTACACGTTAGCCTAGACTCCGCACTCATCATGGAGCGCGGCGCGGTTGGGCAATGTGGGAACTTCGCGAAAGCACCCGATCAAGATCTTTGGCTACCTAGATTTGAGTCCGACGGGCGCGTTGATCGCTACGCCGATAAAAGGCCGTTTAATCCTTTGATATGGGTGCCGGAGAAGTATCCCATTGGCATTGATGAACATGACGAGTGGGCCACACGGGGTGCGATAGCTCGTCCAAAGCTAGGGCGTGGGCTCAACAAGCTGCTTGGGCTGACACCAGACTGGGATGAGCGGCATTGGCGCGATAACAACGGGAAGCTGGTATTGAAGAGCGACGTCTGGGGCGAGTGGCGACCCGACGCCGATGCACGCGGCAGCAGGTATCAGGATGAGGGCGCTATCCTTTGGGTAGAGATTGGATGGCTCGGCGAGGTTCTAAAGTCCTGCAAAAGAAGCGTGATATTCAAGCTCGGTCTTTCAAAGTACAAATCCAGCAGAAGTTACGATGAATCTTCAGGGGTGAGGGAACTGTATGTGGGCCTGAAGCGGAATAATGAGAGCGCGCGTTTCTGGTTTGCAAAAAAGGCATCTGAAACAACGTACTAGGCGAGAAGTATGTTCTTCATCTGATGACCTTACCCCCGCTATCAGAAAACGCAGAGGGATGAGAGTTTTCGTCTTCCTTGCGCTCCTTGTCTAACGGCTACAGTTTGAATCTGGCGAGGTACCGTGTAACAGAGCGCTTTTGTCGGACATATTTCCCGCAGCGCTTCGAATTTGCGGCAAAGCGGGTCTCTAGCTGCAGCCAAGTATAAGATTAATGATTGGCGATTGGCGATGAGGAATTGGAGGGATAATTCAACATCGAAGAGAATATGAGCGTCATACATCTTTTGTCAGCCGGGTTTTATAGCAACAACAGAAGCAACAACAATTATATTTTAATCAGAAATTATATTTATATTTCATATTATTATAAATATATACCAAGTCCTCTCCTGGCACCATTTGATAGTCCTCTCCTGCCCCAAAAGATAAGACAGCGCACAGCTGGGCGCTCCGTTGCAAATAAGTTAGTCAGCTAAATTCTATCCGTCCCAAACAACTCAACGTACTCTCGATCCACCATCTCAGTTTGCCGACGCGTTTCAATCCAAGCAAATCCCTGCATTCTGTATGCCTCTCCGTAAGCCCATTTTGCCACTTCAGTTGTGCTGCCAATATTAGAGACAAAGCCCTGCTCCTGCATCTGCCCACCCAGCTCCTGCCCTAATTGGTCATTGCGCGCCAGCCACCGCTCAAGATGCGTCTTAGCAGCCAGCATATCCCGCTTGTCATTGTTGCAGCCACGGTGCGCCACCACAAAATTGTGCGCCGTATCTCGTGGGTAGCGCGACCACGGTATGAAATGGTCAACCTCGGTCTGGCTGTGCAGTTTCCCCTGGCAGTAGAAGCAGCGCCTGTCCTGCATCTGGGACAGAATGGGTGAAATACGGGCCAGAAGCGCCCGTGGCGTGCCGAACATGAATGACTCCAGATCGTCTTTTTTGCCCAGCAGTGGCGCATTTCGGCGATTGCTGCGAATGTGCTGAACCCAGCCTGCCTTGGCCAACTGCTGAATCAATGGACTAAAGCGGCGCAGATTGCGGCTGACGCCCTGCTTCAAGATCAGCATTTTGTTGGTACAAGGATAGTCATACATGAATCGGTCGGTTTGCCCGCCTATGACCTGCAGATGGCGAAGCGGCATATTGTGAACAACAGCCCGGATATCGGAAATCGTGCGTTTCCACTGAGGGTGCCCAGGCGCCCTAGCCGGGTTGCCCTCTACTTCATTGTAAATGTTGCGAATCCGATTGATCACAGCGGCCTGTTTACCCAGGTTCTGCAGTAGAACCCCGTTTTCCGAATTCTCAGATGCCGGACCGAAGCTGCTCGCCTGTCGCCAGTACAACAACGCAAAACGCTCGGCCACTGCATCGAGCGGCAATACCAGCTCTGCGTCATCATCCGTGCCACGCTCAATCGCTAGCTCGGTCAATGTCAGCATCAGGGCAAACTTGTAAGTGGCAGAAAATTCGCCTTCATCAAACAAGCGTTGAATTTTCTCCAGAAACGCAAGCTGTGCCCTAGCGGAAGGCTCACTCATCGATCGGACCAATAGTCAGCCTTGTCTGGCATAATCCAGCGTAAGCCACCTCGAGGGTCAGACACGTCCCCGACATAACGTGGAATCAGGTGGATGTGGCAGTGTCCAATAGTCTGACCTGCCGCCGGTCCGTCATTCATACCGATATTGTAGCTATCGGGTGAAAATTGGCTGTCCAGTTTTGTTTTGGCCTGCTCGACCAGGTCCCAGAGATCATCACGCTCGATGCGAGAAAGATCGAAGTAGGAACCGACATGACGGAGGGGAATAATCAGCGTGTGGCCTGGGGAGATAGGATAGTTGTCGAGGGTTGCGAAACAGCTGGCATTGTTGGCAAGTGATTCTCGAAATGTCGAATCGCAAAAGGGGCAGGGCTTATGGTAGCTATTTGTTGTCATGGGTGGATATTGGTTAGTATCTGGCATGGCGTCAAGTTGAGACGACGACAATACAGATACAATTTAACTACCTTTACCGTTCTGATATCCAGCTCTTCATGAACTTGACGATTCCACTGCTTAAGCCGAACGTTTCAAGAACTGCGATACGGGAAGCGCCAAAACCATTGTTGTGCTCGTCAATGCGTCGGTTTAATGCTGCACAACAATCGGAGACATTCCAATCGTGAGCGATGAGAGTGATGCGGACTCAAGCCACTGCAGCTACAAACGCCCCATATAAATCGCCGGGCAGACTCTTCGCCAAACGCCACTTGATCGCCATGGGTCTTTCTCCCTCGTGCTCAACATATTGAGCCTTACCCAAACACCAGAACGCTCTATCATCTGAGGTTTCCCGTGCAAATAGGGCAATATCGCTGCCCTGTTCTTGGTGGTGAATGTAGCGCTGACCAGTGGCGCTTGCCTCGCTGGTTTGGGATTGGCTTTCCCAATGAATGAGGTTTTGGTTTATGGCGTAATCGCGGTACATGGTGGTGGGGCTAAAACGCCCAGGAGTTTTACTTAAGGTAAAAGCCATTACATCGGTCTTGTTTTGCTGCGACCACTTCACCCCCTCGCGCCAGGTTGGGGTTAGCGCATTATCACCTTCTCCATAGGCAGCCAATATCTCGATGCGCGTGTAGCGTGCGTGAATTTGCAATGGGTTGTCGCCAACAGGCTCGTAAGAGCTATGCTTGTGGCTGACTCGGGTTTGCAAAGCGACCACGAGCCCTTGCAGCTCGTCGAGCACCTGCGGGTGTTTCCATACTAAATCTACCGCATGCTCTAAAGATACATGTTGATCACTGAGCTGATTACATAAAGAAGCTACCAACATGCGCAACAATCGCGTTTTTCGGGCAGCCAAATCGCGAAGTTTTGGCGCATCGGCTTGCGCGGCCCACTGCGCGTATTGGCTTAAACGTTCACTGTCGTCTATGTGTAGCAGGCGGCCTAACGCCTTGCGCAACATTGTTTCATTCGGGCCTTGGGGTTGTACTTCAATGCCCGCCGATTCACACAGGGCGCTCCACGAATTATCGCCACCGCCTTTATAGATATCCTCTAACGCCAAGCCGGTATGTTCCAAAAAGGCATTTAACGAGGTATTGGCACCTCGCTCTTTTAATGTGCGAAGCTCAGCAGCTAGAGCATTGCGCGATGAGGGTATGGCGTTCTTTAGGCTAGTGAGTATGGTTAGCTGCGCTATGGGGTCGAGCTCCATATAGCATCCGGCTGGTAAATAGGGAAAGCCCTGCTGTACCTGTCGCTCTAGATCTTTGCGTGTGCCGCCTAAAAGCGCGCCTAAACGCTTATCGAACCGGAACTCTTTATTGTGCTGGCCTACAAAATCCAAGATCGTGCAAACCTCTTTGTGCGGCGCTCGACGTAAACCTCGCCCCAACTGCTGAATGAAGATGGTGGCACTTTCTGTGGGGCGCAACAGCAATAAGGTGTTTACCTTTGGGATGTCGACCCCTTCGTTAAATACGTCTACCGAGAACACAAACTTTAAGCTGCCGTCGTTCAATTTACGCAGCGTGCTTTCACGCTCATTCGAACCCGTTTTACCCGACACACTCGCCGCCGCAATGCCCGCTTGATTAAACTTCAGCGCCATAAAATCGGCATGTGCGATGCTCACACAAAAGCCGAGCCCAACTACCGTATCGATGCATTCAACTCTATTGGCCAGCTCTCCGATCACCCGCTTAACCCACAAGTCATCGGCAGTGTAGACGTTGAAAAGCGCCTCAGTGTCGTAGCCTCGCCCGCGCGTCCACGGGATATCGCTAAGGTGTGTGCCATCGTGCACACCGTAATATTCAAAAGGCACTAGGCTGTGTTGGTCTATTGCATCCCACAAGCGCAGCTCGGCGGTAATTTCGTCATTAAACAAATGTAACAGTGATTCGCCATCGGCCCGTTCCGGCGTTGCGGTAAGTGCCAGCAGTTGCTTTGGCTGCAAATGGGCAAGTAGATGCCGGTAGGTGGGTGCCGCCGCATGGTGAAACTCATCAATAATCACCACATCGTAGTGATCGGTAGGAATACGGCTAAGATCTGCATTCGAAAGCGTTTGAATAGAGGCAAACACGTGTTCAAAGTGGGTGGGGCGTTCGCCATCTACCCAGAGCTCCCCAAACTGCCAATCCTGCAGAATTTGCCGAAAGGTGTCGCGGCTTTGCTCTAGGATCTCTTTGCGGTGAGCCACAAAGAGAAGCCGGGCGCGGGACATACGCGTTTTCAGCCTGCTGTAATCCACCCCCGCCATCACGGTTTTGCCTGTGCCGGTGGCTGAAACAAGCAGGTTCCAATGCCGGTCATTGCCGCGCGAGACCTCAATTTCTTCGAGCAGGCGCTCTTGAAAAGGTTTGAGTGTCACCTCTAAGAAAACGCGCATTTTGTGGCTTTGTTCTTGCTCCTCTATGGCGGTATTTCGTTGAAAGGTTTGGGCATCAAAGGGTTCAAAATCGCCACTTTCCCAGTAGGCCTCAAACATAGAAGCCACTTTGCGCGTGACATCAGCGTTGCGCAGCGCACTGGCGCGCACGTTCCATTCCTTGCCCGTGTCTTGCGCCGAGTGCGTTAGGTTAGAAGATCCGATGTAGGCGGTAGAAGCCCCCGATCGTCGGTAAAAGTACCAAGCTTTGGCGTGCAGGCGGGTCATGCCCACATCGTAAGAGACCCGAATTTCAGCGCCCAGATCGGCAAGCGCCTGCAAGGCTTTTAGCTCTGTGCTATTGGTGTAGGTGGTAGTCAACACCCTCAAGCGCGGTTGCTCGGGCTTGGCTAAAAAGCGCTTGAATTCCTCTATAAACTTTCTGATCCCGCTGTAACGCACGAAGGCCATCACGACATCGATACGATCGGCCGAGTGAATTTCGCCTTTAATCTGTGCGGCAATTTTGGGTTCGTTACGATCATTGGTAATCAGTGTTGTATCGAGCAATGGCGTAAGGGGCCTCGCTAACTTCGTTGCACGACCATCTTGACCGATGCCAAAGATACCCCTTAGGACAGCGAGATCTTCAGGCAGTTTATCGATCTCAAGGTCCGCCCTGGGCGCATATTCTTGCGCGACTTCAATCAAGCTGTTAACTAGTTTACGACTGACATTGAGTCGGTCTTTCTCGTTCAGGCCTGCCACCACCCGTTCAACCAATTTGCCCACGTACATGGCGAGCCGGTCGGGCGCCTCTGCCGTATTCAGCTTTTCTTGATCGGTGATGGCCTCGTTTGAAAGCGCCTCCAACTCGGCTTGGAGTGCCACGCTTATCACCTGTTCGTAAAGGCCGATTGGCTGTTTAGGCGTGCTCACGGTGTTTGGGGGCTCGTGTCAATGTTAGCCATGGCGTTTTGCAGGGCATGTACTATCGGGATATCTGCGGGGGCCCACCTCAGGCTAGCGAGCTCTTGGGCAGAGCACCACTGAATGGCGTCGTGGTCGTTTAAGATCAACTCGCCTGTGCCCCAAGTACAAAGGTACGACATCAACATGATTTGCTTATCGCCATAGTTGTGTTTGTTTGAGAAAAAGTGCTCGCCTACCCGAACTGTTATGCCGAGTTCCTCTTGGAGCTCGCGAGCAAGTGATTGCTCAGGTGTCTCGCCGAGTTCTATTTTGCCGCCAGGGAACTCCCAATAGCCACCCATGTGTTTTTGGGGTGCACGCCGAGTGGCGAGTACGCGGTTATTGTGGAGGATGATGGCGGCGGTGACATTTATCATCTGTAAGCCTAATAACAATTCAGCAAAGCCGAGCTGATTTTGAGTGACTGTTCTGGACTAATGTTACTCATCTATTCTCAAAACCTCGACCCGAATCTCTTTATGGTTCAACAGGAATGTAACGATGCCACTTATCGAGGCATTGTGATTGTCCCCGCACCCCCTCCAACCCCCTTCAACCATCGATCCAGCACTCCACTAACCACCACAGTCGCCGAAATCCGATAGTGATCTGAATCGCCCCGGGTATTCCGGAGACTCGTTAGTTTGGGTCAGGCTACCATAACCGACTCTTCCCGCTGGCGACAGCATATTGCCTCCATCTCCGCCAAGGGGATATTGCCAATAGGCTCTAGAAGCGGACAATTGTTAAACCTGTCGACCCACTCCAGAGTCGCGTAATCTACGACATGTATAGTTGTCACGGTTTTTTATACGTGAAATCATACCGACCACCCATCCGTTCATCAAAAATCCAAAAATATGAATGAAATCATAGACGCCCTGAAGAAGTTCCGCGACGAACGTGACTGGCAGCAGTTCCACAATCCCAAGGATCTGTCGTTGGCGCTGAGCATCGAAGCCGGTGAACTGCTTGAAGCCTTCCTGTGGAAGCAACCTGAAGACGCCGATAAGCAGAAGATCAAGGAAGAGCTGGCTGACGTTTTTGCATTCGCCTTTCTGCTGGCCGATGCCTGTGATCTGGATGTCAAAGACATCGTGCTGGCCAAAATCAGGCAGAACGAGGAAAAGTACCCGGTCAGCAAGGCCAAGGGGACTGCCAGGAAATACAATGAGTTATGAGCAGGCCTCCCGTCATTGAAGTCAGCCGCTATGCCTTCAGCGACAAGCAGCTGAGCGATATTCGCGCCAACTCATTTGCACAGAACTACTGGCCGCTGGTCTATGTGCTGAGCGATGACAACAAGCGCTTGGCTTACGTTGGTGAAACCGCTGATGCGGTCGCCCGCATGACAACCCATCTGAAACATGACGCCAAACGCCACCTGTCAGTGGTTCACCTGATCACCAGCCTGAAGTTCAACAAATCCGCCACGCTGGACATTGAGTCCAATCTGATCAAATACATGTCCGCCGATGGCCGGTTCAAACTGCTGAACGGCAACCTGGGACTGGCGGATCACAACTACTACCAGAAGGACATCCTCTACGCCGACATCTTCCAGCAGCTCTGGGATCAGCTTCGGGCAAAGGGCGTGACCCAGCACTCACTGGATCATCTGGACAACTCTGACCTGTTTAAATACTCACCCTACAAGGCGCTGTCGGCCGACCAGCGCCAGGGGCTGCTGGGCATCATGCACTCATTGGTGAGCGACACCACACGCACGCTGGTAGTTCAGGGTGGTGCGGGGACGGGTAAATCCGTGCTGGCGATATTCCTGTTCAAACTTTTGCAGTCAGACAACGATGACTTCAACTTTCAGGAATTCTCCAGCGAAGAGGCCGAAATCAAGGAACTGCTGTTTCGGTTGCGCGAAAAGTACGGCCGAAAGCCTCGCATGGCGCTGGTTGTGCCCATGTCGTCTTTCCGGAAAACCTTACAAAAGGCTTTCTCGAACATTGCGGGCCTGAAATCCAACATGGTTATTGGCCCGGCAGAACTCGCTAAGCAAGACTACGACATCGTGCTGGTGGATGAAGCCCATCGCTTACGCCAACGGATAAACCTCGGTGCCTATTACGGTGCGTTCGACAAGACATCCATCGCTCTGGGCTTCGATCCAAAGCGGTGCAGCGAAGTTGACTGGGTCCGCAAACAATCCAGCCGGGCCGTATTCTTTTACGACACCGATCAGACCATAAAACCATCGGATGCCGCCGCAGACGTTTTCACGGCCCTGAAAGCATCACCAGACACCGAAGTACAGGAACTGGTTTCCCAGTTCCGAGTGCTGGGCGGCAACCCCTATGTGAAGTTTGTGGATGAGCTGCTCAATGCCCGCCTGGCTGAGTCGGCAAAACATACGTCCAGGTCCTACGAGTTCAAACTGTTTGACAGTTTCCGGGAGTTCCAGAAAAAGATTCAGGAAAAGGAGAGTGATGTTGGTTTATCCCGAATGATTGCCGGTTACTCGTGGCCCTGGGTCTCCAACAAAGAGCGCGACAAATTCGACATTGAAATCGAGAACATAAAGCTGCGATGGAACAGCACCAGCTCGGACTGGATCAACGCGGAAGGATCGGCAACTGAGGTGGGCTGTATCCACACCACACAGGGATATGACCTGAACTATGCCGGCATCATATTCGGCCGCGAGATCGGCTACGACAAGACCAAGGGCGAAATCATCATCCGACCTGAGTTGTATTTCGACCGCAACGGTAAACAGTCAATAACAGATCCGGAGCAACTGAAGCGTTATATTCTCAACATCTACAAAACCATCATGCTGCGCGGTATCAGAGGTACCTTTGTTTACGCCTGCGATCCCGATTTCCGCGAGTACCTGGCCAAGCACATACCGCGCGACATCGCGCCGCCAGACAATGTTGTCGAATTGCCGCCAGTTAAAGTCCAGCCTTACGTCAATGCCGTGCCACTGTATTGCCTGCTCCCGGCTGCTGGCAGCTTCAGCGAACAGCAACAGGCCGAAATAGACGACTGGATTGTTCTTCCTGACGGCGAGCGCGCTGACAAAAGCCTGTTCGCGTGCAAAGTCCAGGGCGAGTCCATGAACCGGATAATCCCGAATGGCGCTGTGTGTCTGTTCCGGACCGATCAGGGCGGCAGCCGAAACGGAAAGATCGTCCTGGTTGAGCATTCAGACATCATTGATGACGACAGTGGTTCGCACTACACCGTCAAGGAATACGAGAGCATCAAATCGGAAGATGGCGATGGCTGGGCACATCAGAGAATCCTGCTGAAACCACGCACTTCCGATCCAGCATTTGAGACGCTTGTGCTGACTGAAGACGATACCAGCCGATACCGGGTGGTGGGTGAGTTTCTGAGAGTGCTGGACTAGAGACGCCTCAAAATGAGCTACTACTCAGAACACGCCAGCGAGCTTTTCCGCTTCTACCAGGCTGGAAGTCATACACAGCCAACAGCAGGGCAATATCGCCACGGCCGAGTCCAAAGCATTCTGGCGCGATGCCGACGGACAACTTCAGTTGCACCATGAAACATCGCGGTTTATTCGGCAGGCCGGGCGCTGGCTGTACGTGGACGCGCTACCGACCTAGTCCAGCGCCACCAGTTCAAAAATCAGCAGGTCGCCATCTATCAGTCTGAACTGCAGATTGCGGTAGGCGACTGCGTCGTCCACATGCAACTCAGGCATCGTCAATATGCCAGTGGCACTGTTGAATGAGGCCGATTTGGCGGGCAGTTGCGTCACATCGCTCAGGGTTTCGGGTATTATCTGAATGCGAATCGTGGGCTCGGATTGAATCAGCTTGAACCTTACATCCAGATCACCGAACTCATTGGCTGCCACCAGTGAGCGCACTTGATTGCTGCATTCATCAAAGCGATTGGCCACAGTCACTTGCGGCTGGTGGGTGATGGGCAGGTAATTCATACCTAGTGTTTTGGTGCCATTGTTGTCAAAGACAAAAACGTCGGCATAGCCGGTTTGATTGAGTCCTTTAATCGCATGCGAGCCTTGAATCAGCTTCAACGCTTCACTGTCGGCGCTGAGCGCGCCACGCGTTATAGCACGCCATTTGCCTCCGGCCGAGTTTTCCAGAAACACCGTGCTTTGGGTCAAGCTGTCGCGGCTATTGTCGAATGACAGTTCGGGGAAACCATCGCCATTGATGTCGTGCAGCCGCAGAAAATAAGGGGTTTCCCGTTCCGGCGATGGGTCCTGGGTATCACCGCCAATACAGACGCTGGTGCGATCAACAAACTGTCGGTTGCCCATATTGTAGAGAAACTGAGTACCCAGGCCCTTGTAGCTGCTGTTGTAGGCACTGAGCTGAATGTCCCGCACGCCATCTGCATTGAGATCAAACGCCATGGCTTCAATTACGGCGTACAGACCGCTGGGCACGAAACGGCTCATGGCAGGCAGCAGAGTCTCCTGCGCGCTGGCAAAATTACCATCACCCGCGTTCCAGTAGACCCGGCTGGGAGCGCTGCCCTCGTTTTCGACGCGCCCGACGATCAGGTCGACATGGCCATCCATGTCCAGATCAGCCAGCTCCACCGCCCAGGTGCCCGGCACGTTACTTGCCAACAAGGACGCCGGCATACGAGTCCGGTCAAGCACAAAGGTGGCATCGCCCTGGTTCATTAAAAAATAATTGCGCTCGCTGGCACTACCAAGTGGATTGTTGGTAACCAGGATATCAATATGACCATCGCCATTGATGTCGCCGGCAGCGGCGTTGTGAGTGAAGTCCTCAAGCACCGGCAGGCGTGAACTGGCATCCACAAATCCGGTGCCTGTGCCCAGCATGAGCTGGTTCTGGAAGCCAGGAAATGGATGCGTGTCCCAGCCGTGATCGGCCAGAAACAGATCGTCAATGCCATCACTGTCGAAGTCCTCAACCAGCACTTCTCGGACCCATTCTGATTGCGGCCGGTCGCCGGTAGCAGAACGGAAGGTATTGTCGCCATTGTTCAACATAATGCTGCCCGGACGGGCGCCTTGCCGCGGCTGATCGACCGGTGTGAAGCCGGTGATGACTAGGTCGGTATGACCATCGCGGTTGACGTCTTCAAAATAAGTGAAAATTGTACTGGGCAAATCAGTGGGCAAGAGGATGCGTCCATATTCAATCGAGCCGGCCTGGTAAATGGATCGTGTTGCCGGTTGCGCCATAACATCGGAGGCAACTCCGGAAACAGCGATGCCAACCAGCAGTGGCAACAATTTCTGGTGAGCATTTGACAGGCAGGTTATCTGGCAGAGAGACGGGCGCGTGAACATCAGAAGCATGAATAAACCACCGGATATGAATAAAAGATTGCCTTTGTTACACCAGTCTTACGGAATTGTCCATCAAAATAAATATGCGCTTGGCGGCGGCTTTTTTCACTAGCCGCCGTTCGCCTGTTCACTGCCCCCTATAGCAGAGGTCTGGAATTGCACATCCGGCTTCATTTCAAAATAGATATCAATTTACCCGTCACCGTTGGCATCCCTGATTAAGTTCAAGGCATACTGGCGCGAACCCGATGGGCGGATTCAACTACATCATGAGGAATCGCGGTTCGTGCGAAAGAACGGACGCTGGTTGTATGTGAATGAAAGCACGAGCACTGGACAGCGCTGAGAGAGTGTAAAAATAACTGTGTAAGTGGCTGGTTCATGTTAGCCGTCAGAGCAGTGCGAGCAGCCTCCTCGGTTGAGCCCTTCGGTTACCCTCCTCTTAGATTGACTTGCCTTCGTTGTTTTCGCCCCTCAAGTACCGGTTGAAAAACGCCATTTGCGTTCTGAGCAAGTGAGTCTGCAGAGCGGGCGGGCGGATGCCGTGGCGTTGGCCTGGGTAGGTCATTATCTCGAACACCTGGCCGCGCTCTTGCAGCTCTGCGAACAATCGGGTGGAGTGATCAAACGTCACGTTGTCATCCGCCATGCCGTGAATAATCAGCAGAGGGGTCTGGTAACCATCAAGGTGGGCAAAGACCGAGCCGGCGTCATACCCGTCGGCATTGTCCTGCGGGGTCGACATGAAGCGTTCGGTGTAGTGTGTGTCGTATAGCGCCCAGTCCGTAACCGGCGCCCCGGCAATGCCTGCGGCAAACCTGCCCGGCGCCTGCAGCGTGGTCATCAATGTCATGTAGCCGCCATAGGACCAGCCCCACAGACCCACTCTGTTGGCGTCCACAAAATCACGCGCCTGCAGCCAGTCCAGCCCGGCCAGTTGGTCCTCAACTTCAAGAATACCCATGCGCAGATGCAGCGGCGCTTCAAAGGCATGGCCCCGGTTTGAACTGCCTCGGTTATCGACCTTAAAAAGCACGTAGCCGGACTGGGCAAGAATCTGATCGCGCAGTGACTGCCATCCCCTGGTGACAGTCTGTACGCCGGGCCCGCCATACACCTGAACGATGGCTGGGCAGGGCGTCGCTGCCGTGCAGTGGTCCGACCGATACATCTGCCAGTGCAGTTCGGTCTGCCCGTCTGCGGCCGTCAGTGTGCCATACTCGGGCCGGACATGACGCGCCAGATAAGGCGCGTAAGGATGAGCCTGGTCCAGCGGGTTTTCCTCCACCCAGGCAATGCGTTCACCTGCAATGGAATACAGCCCGGTGTTGGGCGGGGTGTCGATGTCGGAGTAAGTGCCGATAAAGCCTGATCCGCCAGAACCGACCGATACGTTCCAGCGTCCTTCGCCAGACGTAATACGCTGCGGTTCGCCGCCATCAAGGCTCACTGAGTACAGGTGGCGTTCCAGTGGTGTATCCCTCCAGCCAGAGAACCAGACAATACCCGCGTCCTCGTCGACGGCTTCCAGGCTATCGACCACCCAATCTCCCGATGTGATATCGCGGGCTACGCCATCTGCGCCGACATGACGAATATGGCGAAAGCCGGATTGTTCGCTGAGATAGAGCAGACCGCCACCGGCAAGTGTTTGCAGATCGTGCGCCAGATTGATCCAGGTATCTGCCTGCTCTGTGATACGTCGTGTTGTGTCTTCAGCACCCGTGCGCGGATCAAGTGCAAGCAGGTCCCACTGCGTCTGCGCCCGATTCTGTCGCTGCACCCATAAGGTCTCGCCAGACTCGCTCCAGTTGACGCGGCTGAGGTAGATGTCGGTATCGCTGCCCAGATCCATCTCGGCTATCTCGGCTATCTCGGCTTTCTCGCCCATGTCGCCAGAGGCCTCAACCATGTCGCCAGAGCCAAGGTCGATGACGTGCAGTGTCACCAGGGCATTTGGCGTGCCGGCCCGCGGATACCGCTGTTCTGACACCGAAACGGCGTCGGCAGAAATGCCGAAGCGCTCCACCACCATTACCGGGCTTTCATCAACGCGTGCAACCGCGATGCGGCTGTCATCGGGCGACCACCAGTAACCGGTATAGCGGCTCATCTCTTCCTGGGCAACAAACTCGGCCATGCCCCAGCTGATGTCACCGCCGCCTTCGGTCGTCAGGGCACGCTCTTCCCCGGTAGAAAGATCATGTATCCATAGATTCTGGTCGCGGATAAAGGAGACGAAGCCGCCGTTCGGACTGACCTTGGCGTCGGTCTCAAACGCCTCTGTTTCGGTCAGGCGGCGGGTTTGTGTGCTTTCCACATCGACGTAGAACACATCGCCGTCCAGAGGCACCAGAACCGCAGCGCCTGTTTCGTCCCATTGATAGGTCACCACCCCGGAAGAGGTGATGCGCGATCGCTCGCGGAACTGGATTTCAGCCTCCGTCAGCTCGCGCTCTTCTGGTACCAGCTGGCGCGCATCGACCAACAAATAGGCCTCACCGGTGGCAACATCCATTGCCCACAAATCCTGCACGGTGCGGTCATCGTCTTTTGCGCGCAGGAAGCTGATGCGACTGCCATCGGGTGAGAACTGCACATTGCGGGCCGTTGGGCCGGTCAGATCCGGCGAGCCGTAGAGGCGCTCGATGGTCAGTTGTTCACCGGACCCGTCCGTCATCTGTGTTGCTGCCCGCTCGCAGGCGACAAGAATGAAGGGCAAGACAACAATCAACGCGCCACGCATGAAAACCCCTGTGTATCAGTGTGTTAGAGAAGGGCAACAGTAGCCTTGAAATTGTCACTCTGGCCCATGTTACGGATCACTCATTTTACCAATCGACGGTTTCGATATAGGATTCGATATTGGCAAATTTAGACTTAAAGCGCCAGCTCCCCCAATAGACGGAAAAATCATGTCCAAGTTAAACATCCTCTACATCCACGGCTTCGGCGCCAAGGTCGACCCCAATGGCGACAAGCAGGTCACACTCAGAAAAATCGCCAATGTCGTCGCCTTCGCGCCCGACTATTCGCAGGGCTATGACAAAGTTCTGGCCGACGTGGAACACTTACTGCAGCAAGCGGACCTACTGATCGGCACCTCCATGGGCGGCTTTCTGGTCTCCAAACTATCCGAAGCCACCGGCAAATCCTTCGTGGCGATCAATCCGGTCATGGCGCCTTCGGCCATACTGGGCAAATACATCGGCTCGCATCTCGACCACTATGGCCGGCCGTTTACCCTGACCGCCGACACGGCCAGGGGTTATCCGGACTTCCTGCCCTCAGCGCGCGGCATCGTGCTGCTGGACATGGCTGACGAGCTGCTTGACTCCCAGGCGACCCTTGATGCGCTGGGACCGCAAATGACGGTGCATACCTTTGCTGGTGGCTCGCATCGCTTTTCGCATATGGAGGAGGCGCTGCCGCTGATTGAGGCTCACGCGAAGCTGCGATGAGGCGCTGAAGCGATCCCCCAGTGTTACTATCAATTGAACGCCGCTTTCCCTTGTCCCATCTGATTTAGTTGTTTTCCTACCGAACACCCTCTGCATTGGCAATTCGGGCAGTTGCCGCCTATAACCTTATATGAAGTAGCGACTGGCCCGATTAACGATTCAGCCAAGCCTCTTGCGCAACATAACAAATATGTTACTATTCATGTCATGGACGATTGAATATAAATACAAGGATGTGGAGCAGTTTGTGTTGAAACTGCCTGCTGGCATGTCGGCAAAGTATTTCCGCCTGACAGATTTGATGCTCGAGTTTGGAGCAGATCTGGGGATGCCCCATACAAAGGTCATGTCCGATGGTCTGTGTGAGCTGAGGGTGAAAAGCAAGGAAGGTATTGCCAGAGTCTTTTTCTGCACCAGGGTGGGCAAGCGCGTCATTATGCTTCACGGGTTTGTAAAGAAAACACCAAAGACACCAGCCAAAGAATTGCGCAAAGCTCAACAACGCTTGAGTGAGGTAAAAAATGAACCATGGTGAATTAAAAGCAAAAGCACTTTCCAATCCGAAGGTGAAAGCTGCTTACGATGACATGGCGCCAGAATTTGCGCTTCTGCGCCAGATGCTCAAGGCAAGGCAAACGGCAGGGCTTAGCCAGGCCGACGTTGCGGCACTGATGGGCACAAAACCGCCGGCAGTAACACGGTTGGAGTCTTCCCTGGGCAATGGCAAACACTCCCCTTCGCTGGCTACGCTGCAAAAATATGCGCATGCGGTTGGGTATGAGCTGCAGATCAAGTTAGTTCGCACATGAATATACCTTATAAGAAATCAACACCGTGAGGCGCTCGATCGTGGCACCGCTGCACATCTGCAGTGTCTGAACCAGGCTCTCCGTGATCCGTCATCGTCACCTGACTCGTATCCTCGGAGTATTCAATTTTAACCGAGGTGTACTGTCGTGTTTACATCAAGTCGAAAAGTCGTTTCCAGCCTGTTGCTTGTCAGCGCTTTGAGTATCACCGCGATGACGGCTAATGCCGCTGATATCGTTGATACAGCCGCTGAGGCCGGTGAATTCAATACCCTGATCGCGGCGATACAGGCTGCCGGTCTGGAGGACACGCTTCGAGGCGAGGGCCCATTCACGGTGTTTGCCCCCAATGATGCGGCCTTTGCCAAACTGCCAGATGGCACCCTGGAGAACCTGCTGTTGCCGGAGAACCGCGAGCAGCTTACTGACTTGCTGACCTATCATGTGGCATCAGGCAGGATAAGTACGACGAATATCTCCGGGGCCATCATGAGTGTTGTGACACTTCAGGGCGGCTTGTTGCTGGTGCGATCAACAGATGGGTTTATCATCAACGAATCGGGCATCGTCGCGGCTGATATCGCAGCCGATAATGGTGTCATTCACGTGATTGACACCGTACTGCTGCCGCAGTAACAGCTTGCGCCAGGCTGCAGAACCATTCCCCAAGGCATTACAAAAAGATAGCCATGCTCTGCACTTTGGGTTACTAATAACTCAAACAAGAACAGGGCCTGACCCAATTGCCATGACCAAGCAGCCATGACCAAACCCATCCTGATTTTCTTTGCACTCGCCTATGCCCTGGGCTGGCTGCCGATACTGCTGCTGTCCTGGCTGGCCCAGCGCGCCGGCCTGGACAGCTGGCTGGTGCTGGCCACCATGGCGGAGACCTGGACCTGGGATGGGCGTGACGTCGGGGTGCCTTACGGCCTGCTGTACTTCATCACCCGCGTGCAGGATTTTGCTTTTTCGATCAGCGGGGTGATTGTGGTGGCCTGGCTGTATGGCGGCGCTGGGGTTCGCAACCTGTTTGCCGGTTTAATCAAAATTCGCCTGGGCGCAGCGGGCAAGCGCATCTGGCTGCTGGCCTGCCTGCCGTTTGTTTTCTATTTTCTGGCGACAGTTGCGGTCGGTGCGGTCGGCTCATTCACCTTCAGCATCAACGACCTGTTCCCGCTGCTGTTCAGCCTGGAAACCGGCTTGCTGGTGACCTTCTTGCTCCGCGGCCCCATGGGCGAGGAGCTGGGTTTGCGCGGTTTTGCACTCGTGCACCTGCAAAAGTCCATGACCGCCATTCGCGCCAGCACCATCATTGGCCTGTTCTGGGCGCTGTGGCATCTGCCCGTGCTGATTGACCGTGACCTGCTATCGATCATCGCCTTTCTGCTGTTGGCCTTTGGCCTGAGTTTTGTATTCACCTGGTTGTTCAATAACAGCGCCGGCTCACTGCTGCCGGTGATGATTTTTCACACCTTGCAGAACAATGAGGAAACCTTTGAAATTCTGTTCCCGGCCCTGCAAGGTGGTAATTACGAACTTATCTCTTTGCTGTGCCTGATAGCCCTCAGTGTATTCGCGTTTATTCGCCTGCGCCGGTCAGACCAACAACGCACTACGCCGACTTCACCTTAAACGACAAGCCAGCATTGGCTTCCAACCGCGCAATCAGTGGCTCCGCCAGCGCCGAGGCCGGCGTCCAGAACCCGCCCGGTTTGTCTTCCCGGCTGACATCATCGCGCAGACACAGTGCCGCCTGTCCCAGCATACGTCCGGTCGCCCCGTAACCCGGATCGCGCTCGCCGTACAGCGTGGTTCGGATCGTGCGCTTGTCATGGGTGTGGCCGACAAACACCAGGTCAAAGAACCCTTTTTGTTGCATCTCCGGACTCGGGCCTTCGCCGGGCTTGGGCAGAAAGCGACTCATCAACCAACGTGTGGGTGGCACCGCCATCCCCAGCATCATCAGTGGTTGGCCCAGCGCGGTGAGCTTGGCGCGGCTTCGGCCTTTGTTTTCGCCAGAGCCTTTAGCGCCGGAAGAACGCGTCATCACGGCCTCGTCGTACTGAAAGTCCGCACCCCAGGGCTGGCCCAACAAGGCATTGGAGCGGTGCACCACGCGAGTGTTGATCGCTTCCATGACAAACGGCGCAATCCAGCTGTCGACATCTTCATCCAGCGTGGCGGTAATCTTGTGCTGTTTGATCTGCGGTTTGCTGTCCGGCGGACACAGCGAATAGGGATCGGCCATTTCGCGGCGCAGGGCCGGATCGCTGGCCGCTTCTTTGGCGACATTCATCATGCTGGCCACGGTGCCGCCGGAGAAACCACCCTTGAATTTGCGTACGCGCATTTTCACATGCTGGCAGTGCGTGCCCAGCTGCTGCTGCGCCTGCTGCTGCAGGAACCATACGCCCAGGTCTGAGGGGATGGAGTCAAAACCGCAGCAATGCACGATACGGGCGCCGCTGACACGCGCCTGCGCCTCGTAGCGTTCGATCATGCGCCGGATCCACTGGGTCTCCCCGGTCAGGTCACAATAATCGGTGCCGGTTTCCACACAGACTTTGATCAGTGGTTCGCCATACAGTGCGTAAGGGCCGACGGTGGAGATGATGACACCGGCCTCATCACACAAGGCACGCAGCTGCGTCTCGTTGCCGGCATCGGCCAATCGATATTCGGGGACATGGGGGCCGCCCAGCTCCTGCTGCAGACGCTTGAGTTTTTCCTCAGAGCGCGCGGCCATCAGCCAGTTGACGGAACCGCCCTCAGCCTGTGCCTCCAGGTTTAATTCATGCAGATAACGGCACAGGATCTGCCCGACAAAACTGGTGGCGCCAAACACAATCAGCGGTTTATTCATATGGTACTCCGTGCGAAGATAAGCGAATGGACTCGACGTTCCTTTATCCAGATCTGATGCCAGTATGACATCATCCATGCCAACACTAAACGCGATTTCCGACCGCCGTTACCGCAACCTGGCGTTTGCCTGCGCGTTGTGGTTCTGCGTATCTGTCATTGTCGTGCATATCGTGCGCGATGATTTATCGCTGTGGCACCGGACGCTGAGCATTTATGCCGTGGGCCCGGCCGGCTGGGTGCTGACGCTGGGTTTCTTCGCCATTGCCATCACGCAGTTTATGATTGCCTTTCGCCTTTACCAATTGCGGCGCTCCGCTGGCGATCAGCTGGCTGTTGCAGTGCTGGTATTGGCGGCGATTGGCATCCTGCTGGTGGCGATATTCCCCTACCCGATCCGGCTGCCGCACAACACGGGCGCGGCGCTGCAGCTGGGGCTATTCCCGGTATTTCTGCTGCTGCATTGGGCATGGCGCCGCGATGATCCGCTGCGCCGGTTTACGCTGGTGTGTGGACTATTGAGCGTGGCCTTTTTTCTGTTGCTGGCATGGAACGGCGAGACCGACTACAACCTGGGCACCACGGCCATGGCGCAGAAAAGCCAGATACTTGTGAACACCCTGTGGTTGCTGGTGTATTCCTGGCGCATGCCTGCCAGATGAAGTCTGCCGTTAGGCTGCGATCCCGGATAGCGTCACGTTTTGCAAATCCGTTCTGGCACTGGCATGCTCCAACGTGATCGCAACGATGTTGCCCTCCCCGTCGTAATCAACGACAGTGTTTTCATCCAGATCTTTTGTATCCGCGGCGCCCATCGACCTGAACTCAATGTAAAGGGTATCCGTATCCGCAAAGTAACTCATTTTCATGGTCGAAATCTCCGGTCGAAAAAAGCGTTATGCACCGTCTCTCTATCTGACAGCAGAACAACACGCAGAAACCTGTTCTCCATCTCTGGCACGCTACCCCAAAGTCTAATTCTTCCATCGTTCTGAGTCACCTCCCGTATTGGTGACTCGATAACTGCCTGAATCCATTGTAGCCGTATATAAGATCTGTCTTCACTGGCATGCAACCTATCAAAGTATGCGGTCGTTTTCATATCAGCACCGTTCCTTGTTGCTGAATCGCTTTATTACCGTTCTCTCCTAGGGTGTATAGCAGAAACAGCGCATGTCACCGCACTAAATGAAACGCCTCCTGCCGACGGAACACCCAGTGGCGCTGGCCGTCAGCGTCAAGATAGGCCTCTTCTTCCTGCCGGCAGTTTGCCAGCTCACCGCCCCACTCGGGAATCGCCCGCGTAGCCTGCAGCTCAATGGAGTGCCAGGTTGATGGCAGCAGCACGGCATCGCCCCTGACGGGCACCCCTTCCTGCCCGTCCCAGCGGCCAATCAACGGCCCGGCGCCATGGCCGTGGTCACCGATGGGATGCGTATAGACGGTGCCCGTGATGCCTTCAGCGCTGATGCGCGCCAGTGTTGAGGCAAGAATCTCGTTACCCGTGCGGCCAGGTTCCATCTCTTCCAGCAGCAGCTCCTGCATGCGGTTGGAGTCAGCCAGACACGCCTGTAGACCCGCTGGTGCTTCGGTTTCACCGGGTTTAAGTACATAACCCAGGTGCTGGGTGTCGGTGTGCAGGTTCATCGCCACCACGCCGAAGTCTGTCCACAGCAGGTCTCCGGGCTGGATGACGGTTGCACCACTGATGCGGCCGCCGCCCTGACGAGTAACATCCACCGAGGGCTGGAACCACACCTGGTAACCCAGGCCCTGCACGCGTTGGCGCAGCCACCAGATCACATCTTCGGTGGTGGTTTCGCCGGGTGTGATCACCGCGCTGGAGAACGCTTCGGAGATCACCGCATGCACCGTCTCCATGATCTGGCGGTAGCGCGGCATCATCTCGGGAAGGCGCAGTGCGATGTAGTTCAGCGCCAGGCGCGGTTCGCGTACCACGCGATCGAGATAGGGGCCCAGCGCCTCCTCCAGCACGTCGCGCTCACCGGCGTGCAGCCCGTCGGAAAACGCCCAGTCGGGATCAATATTGAGTGCGATATTGGCCGGGTCGCGGTCCTCAATCAGTTCGCGTAACAGCTGCCACTGCTCATCCCCCACCAGCTCGCCGGTGTCCTGGGTCGGCGCCGGCCGGGTTGAGCGGTAGGCCTCAAACACATCACCCTGACTGCCACCACCCAGCGCCAGCCGCTCGACGCTGCCATCCGGCTGCCGTGTGAAAACATAGATCGAGCGCCGCCGGGCCGCAAAGCTGGTGGGCGAGGTGATCGACCAGAACACTGGGTCTTCGGCGTACTCGCGCATGGAGAGGATCCACATGTCGACGCCATACTCGCTCATCAGCGCCGGCAGCACGCGATCCAGACGCGCCTCCAGCCAGGCCTGCTGCTCGACGGCCTGGTCCCGCAGGCTTGGCAGCGGGTGTACGTGGGCCGGGATGGACGCCGGCACTGATATTGGCGGCTGGGCCTGTGCCGGCCCATGAGGCAGGGCAAAGAATGCGAGGGTGAACAGGAACGCTGATAACGGGGAAACTGACTTCATCTGAGGGTCCGGTGTACGTATGTAGTTGAATAACGGGTGACTTGATGGCATTGGCATTAGACTTGATAGCATTGGCACCAAAAGGTATCGCCACAACAGGGACTTGTCCAGTGCGAATGCCCTGGCTGCCGATGTCACCGGACAGAGAAAACCAACCGCAATGCACAGATGTCATCTGTCCTGGCCTTTCTCCCGTAATCTATCAGTGATAACACACTCGCAACCCCACCCTGACCTGCCTTTGCCAAGGACCTGCCATGTTTAATCTGTTTAAAGCCGACCCCCGGAAAAAACTGCAAAAAGACTATGAAGACAAACTTGCCCAGGCCATGCAGGCACAGCGCAACGGCGATATCCGCGGCTACTCCGCCTTGCAGGAGGAGGCCGAGACTCTCTATGCCAGACTGGAGGCACTGAACGAGTCGCCCTGATGCCCTGATCCCTCGTCCAGCCAGACATGACCTGCCCGGTGAACGACAGCAGCCCTTGTTTGTGTAAACAATGCCTTGAACTCGCTCGCTTTTGGGTCTAGCCTGTGTACTTCTGTAACAGATAGTTGAAAAGGACGATGTTATGAGAACTGTTGTTCGGCTCGTGTTATTGACCCTGACGGCGGCTGCGTCGTCTGCCCTCCATGCCGGAGAGCGCGTGGGCGATTTCGCCCTGATCGACCACACCGGCTACCAGCACCACATGTCCTGGTACGATGATCACGATGCCGTGGTGATTCTGCCGCAGGCCGTCGGTGGCACCGACCAGGCGTCGCTGAGCGCGCTGCAGGCGCTTTACAACCAGTATGCGGATCAGGATGTCGCTTTTTTCCTGATCAATCCCGGCCAACAAACCGACCGTCAGGCGGTGGCGCAGGCCATCCCCAATGTGCCAATACCCGTATTGATGGATGATGCCCAGCTGGTGTCCGAAGCACTCGGGCTGACGCATATGGACCAGGCGGTTGTTTATGACCCGGCCACCTTTGAGGTGGTGTATCGCGGCCCGGTGCAGGCACAACTGGAACAGGCGGTTCGCAGCCTGAAAGCAGGTGAGTCGCCTGAGCTGATGCAGGTTGCCAGCCAGGGCCAGATGATTCAGTACGGCGGCGTCGATGGCGCGGCAGTTTCTTACCAGGATGAGATTGCGCCGATCATTGCCGAAAACTGCGCCGAGTGTCACCGCGCCGGCGGCATTGCCCCCTTTGCCATGGACAGCAATCTTGCCGTGCAGGGTTGGTCGCCAATGATTCGTGAAGTGGTGATGACCAAACGTATGCCGCCAGGGCAAATCGACAACAAGGTCGGCCACCAGATCAAAAATGAAATGAACCTCAGCGATGAGGAAATGCAGACGCTGGTGCGCTGGATTGACGCCGGTGCATCTGTTGAGGGCTCGGACCAGGATCCGCTGACCGAACTGGTGTGGTCGGACACCAAGTGGACAATGGGTACGCCGGACCTGATTATCAAAGTGCCGCCACAAACCATTCCGGCAACGGGTGTGGTGGACTACATGGACATTCCCATTGACCTGGGCCTGACCCAGGATCGCTGGGTGAAGGGCAGTGAAGTGGCGCCGGGCAGCCCGGAAGTGCTGCACCACATCATCACCACCGTGGTGCCACCTGAGGGCCGCGCAGATCCGCAGACGGCCTTCATACAGGCCATCAACAGCCTGCCCGAAGAGCGTGCCGCGGCCATTCGTGCACAGATGTTTGCTGCCATGGCAGCAGGCGAGCAACCTGACATTGACCGCATCTTCCGCGAAAACCCTGACATTGATGTAGGCGTGCTGCTGGGCGGCGGTGATGCCGACCAGGCCTCAGTCGCCGGTTATGCGCCGGGTAACGCGGTGTCATGGAATCCGGACGGGGTGGGTGGACTGCTGCGCGCCGGTTCAGGTCTAAGTCTGCAGATGCACTACACCACCACCGGCAAAGAGATGACCGATGCCACCGAAATCGGCATCTACTTCTACCCGGAGGGCGAAGTGCCTGCCGAGCGTATGTCGGGCGGCGTGGGCAATGCCTTTACCATTTCTATCCCGCCGCAGGCCAAGGATCATGAAATGCAGCTGGTCACCTTTGTGCCGGAAGAAGCGGAAATTCGCAGCCTGATGCCGCATATGCATTTCCGGGGCAAGCGAATGAAGTTCATTGCCCAGTATCCCGATGGTTCAGAAGAGCTGCTGCTGTCGGTGCCGGCGTATTCGTTCAACTGGCAGCTGTCGCATGAACTGGCCGAGCCCTTGCGCGTGCCGGCTGGCACCAAGATACTGGCCGTTGGCGCCTTTGATAATTCAGCCCAGAATCGGTTCAATCCCGACCCCGCTACCGAAGTGAACTGGGGTGAGCAAAGCTGGGAAGAAATGTTTATGGGTTTCTATGAGTGGAAACTGGTCAGTCAGACCGACTGATCGCCAGGCCTATCACTGCTGACGGCGCATGTTTGGCGCCGTCAGCAGCCCCGCCACCCCAAGGCTCAGGTTCAGGCTCCGCCTCGATCATCGGGCTTTTATACCGTCAGCACTATCACCATCAGGGAATAGAGAGCGAATAATACCGACCACAGGCTGAAGCGCTGCGGCAGGGTGATCACCAACACCATCAGCAAAATGCCCACTGACGGTACGGCGATAGACGGCATAATGGCATTGTCATACATGAATACATTGACGTATGGCCCCACCAGGAAATACAGCAACATTGACAGCGCAGACAGGCGGCCAATGTGTTGATTCTCGTGAAGCATATCAAGGTCGCCGGTGTCAGGGGCCGATAGCGCCATTTCGGCTGCGCCGTAAATGCACGATGAGCCAAACACCAGCACCATAAAGTCGAAGAAGGTCCATGCCTCAATTTCACGCAGCTCCCATCCCACCCACCACAGGTGCAGAATATAGAGCATGATGCTGAACGCCCACAGCGCCGAGGACCAGTGGAACAGCACCCGGGTATGGGCGCGTGTCAGCATCGCCATGGTATGCAACAGCCGCGTTATGGCCAGACCCAGGATTATTGACACGGCAATGAAGATATATTCGTGCTGGGTCATTTCTTCGCCCAGGCTACGGCTGCCAGTACCGCCGTCGCACACTCATAACCCAGGGCACCATAAGAATAGGCGCTGACCGCGTCCGTGGCCATCAATAGAGAGACCAGTCGAGCCATTGTCATCGCACCGATGCCAATTGTAAGCAGCGCAAGACCGCCGCGATAGAAGTCAGGTTTTATCAAAGCCAGCAGGCAGAATCCGCCAATCCCGGTTTGCAGCCCACCATACATGGCGCCCACTTCGGCAAACGCATCACCGTTGCCCATCTCCAGCCCGGCGAATCCGGCAGGAATGGCCGGAGAGACCAGACTGACCAACCCGTAAGCAATGAACACCAGGGCGGAAACACCCAAAACCGTTTTGCCAAGCATCATGACCTGCCTCCTTGTTCATTGGGTTTATTGGGACTGCTCAACGTGCACCTCCTATCGTCACCGCGGTCAGAAACACATTTTTCGCGGTGCGCTGCATGACCTCGATACTCGCCCACTCATCGGCAAAACCGCGTTGCCCGCCACGCTCACTGGAGATACCGATGGCCAGCGTGCCACCGGCAATGGCGACGTTGAGGTTGGCAGAGCCGGCATCAGACAACGACGGGCTGCTGCCCAGGTAGTCGGAAATTGCCAGTGAGGTTTGTACCAGCGCACTCTCCCGTGCGCCCTCAATCTGTCCGGGCGGCATCATGGAAAAGGGCTCCATGCGAAAGGTGATGCCCAGCTCGTCGGTGACCTCAGCCAGAATCTGCCGCACCTGCTGCTCCATCGACTCAATGTGCTCAGGGTCCAGTGAGCGCACGTCCAGTGAGAACCAGCCCGTCTCCGGTTTATGATTGAACACGGCGCCGCTGTTGAGCATGGCCACGTTGAGGCGGGTGCGGCGATCACTGTAGACCTGCGGGTCAGTGATCTGCAGGATGCGATCGACGGCGCGGCCAATGCCCTGATTGACGTTCGGCAGGCCGCCATTAAGCGTGTGGCCGGCAGGACCCTCAGCATGTACACGCCACCAGTGGATGCCCAACGCACCGTAGCTGATACCGCTGCCCTCGCCCAGAATGTCGACAAACGCCACGGCGCGGTCGCGATAGTCGGCATAGAGCTCCTGCATACCACGCAGCCCGGTCTCCTCCTGGGCGACAGCGGCAAACACCAGGTCATGCTCCGGCATCACGCCCGTTGCTATCAGGGCGCGCGCCGCCGATAACATGGCCACGGTGGTGAGCGAGGTATTGGTGCCCGGTCCCACCACGCGATCGCCCTCGATGACAGGCGGGCTGTCAGCGGCACGTTGGTGCTCGGCCACGGTAGCCAGGTCGTCCAGCGTCGAAACAAACACCAGCGCCCTGCCCGAGCGCCCCGGAATGCGGCCGACCACATTCGGTGCGCCTGACACCGTCACAGCAGTGAGCCCGATTTCCCGCATCAGTTCAGCCACCGCCGCGGCGCGCTCATGCTCTTGGCCAGAAGGAGAAATGATGCCGCCAATATTCACCAGGTTGTTAGCCGACAGCGCGGCCGACTCCTCGATAAGCGTCAGGCCCTGCTGAACTGTGTCATCGCTCAGGGCGTCGTCCAGCAGCGAGCCTTGCTGGGCATGCAGTGGCAAGGCCAGGGACAGGGGCAGGGGCAGGAAAATGGCAGATAACAGACAGGCAAGGGTAAATCGGGGCATGAGGGGACTCCGCTAAGCGTGATCGACACGCGGTATGGTGATAGATCATCACAAAGCGCAGAGGTAGGGTCAAGCGAGCCGGCACTTGAACGCGCCGGAAACCGACTCCCAGCCGTGTGAGGCTATCTTCCAGATTATCATCGGGGTAAATGTCATTGCTGGAGATGTTTGAGTGATCCGTGATTTAGCGATATGTGGCCCGCTTAGGGTGAGCGCGGGGCGCCACAAAACCTCACCGTGCGCGGCGTAATTTTGGCAAGGAAAGGTACCCGACCATTCCCACTTTACATTCCCCCTTGGCAGGACTACATTTTGTACTGCCCGTATCGAAAAGCCTCAGGCTCATAATAAAAACTGGGAGATTCGCCATGCTTAACACCAGACATTCTGTCGCCATCTGCAAGCTCGTTGGGGCAACCTTAACCATCGGCAGCACGATGGGTTGGGCGCAGGAGGATGCGCGCCCCGAGCTGGGCGGCATCTGGACCAATGCCGCGCTGACCCGACTGACACGACCGGAGAACGTTGAACCTCTGGTCGTCACTGCAGCCCAGGCCTACCAGATCGCCACCAATACCAGCGTGGCGGGCTTGCCGGCGGGGGAGTTTGAGGCGACTGACAGTGACCCGGCTGGCAGTGCCGATACCCCGGCGGCGCCGGCTGCCGGCGGCGATGACTTTGGGCTGCGCGCCTACAACGACTTCTGGATTGACCCGGGCTCGTCACTGGCGCGGGTCAAGGGCGAATTCCGCAGCTCCTACATCATTGATCCCGAGAATGGCCAGATTCCGCGGCTGGAGACACCCGCTGCCCAGTTGCAGCGACGCAATTTCGGCGTGCGTTATGCCACCGGCGTGGGCGACATGTCCGGCCCGGAAGCCCTGCCTCTGTCCGAGCGCTGCCTGATCGGTTTCGGCAACACGGCCGGTCCCGGCATGATGGGCACGCTGTACAACAGCACCTACCGGTTTGTGCAGACCGATGAATATGTGGTGATTGAGGTCGAGATGGTGCATGACGCGCGCATCATTCCGCTGTACCCGGATGCTGCCACCGCCCGCTTAAATCAGCGGCCGGTGGCCTGGCAACAATGGTTCGGCGATTCGCGCGGCTGGTATGAGAACGGCGAGTTGATCGTGGAAACCGTCAACATCAATCCACAACAGATGGAACAGAGCGCGGTGCCGATCACAGCTGACGGTAAAATCACCGAACGCTTCAGTCGCTATTCGGATACCGAAATCGTTTATCAGTTTACCGTCGAGGATGACAATCTTTACGCCCAACCATGGACCGCGGAGCTGAGTTTCCACGCATCAGAGGGGCCGATGTACGAATACGCCTGCCATGAGGGCAACTACGCGATGCCGGGCATACTGGCCGGTGCGCGACGTCAGGAGGCCGAAGCAGCAGCTCAGTAGAGGCGATCAGAGGGGTGCACAGCAGGCCCAGAAGAGCGGATGCCCGCTCAGGGCGCCGCGGCCACCGCCACCATCACCTCATTGCGCCGCATAAACGGCAGCGAGAACGGTGAATTGTAGGCCGCTGTTACCGGTTGCCCCAGCACCTCAACATCAGCGGCTGACAGCGCAGCCAGCAACGCCTGCCGATGCCGCTGGTGATTTTCCTCGGTCCAGCGCCCGGTGTAGCTCAGCACGGCCATCACCTGTTCCGGCACGGCACGGATGCTGACGTCAGGGTTATCGGGTTGCGGCACGCTCTCCTCAGTGAACTTGCCCGGTACCACAAAGGCTATCAGCCAACCTTCCCCGGCCGGTGTCTGCTGCACCGGCGCCGTCATAGCGATCTTCTGTGAGGCCGGTTGCTGCTGCACAGGCGCGGTCATTGCCATCTTGCTCTGCACCGAATTGGCGCCAGAGATGTAATCAAACAGCCGCCTGAAACCCATATTGGCGGCACGTTTCTGACTGCGCTCACCGGCCACCAGCGTCTCCGCCAGCAGATACGGTTTGTACAGGCGGAATTCAACCTCATCCAGATGAGTTATCACCGAGTATTCCGGCTCTTCAATAGCCATGACACTTGTCCAGTTAACGATCAGTAACAGAGCCAGCAGGCCACGCCAGGTTATTGTCTGCATCAGGAATCGCCAACCTGTGGGTGGACTGCGTTAAACACACGCTACTCCTGAATCCGTGTCATCGTCCAGTCCGACGTGCTACCCATGGCACTGGCGGAACCGATAGCGTTGTCGCCATTGATGTCTGCGCTCATCAGGTAGGTCATATTGGCGCCGTCGCGGGTCACCGAGAAACTGATGCTGGTGCCGACAACAGCGCCGTTCTCTATCGGCCAGATGCGGCCGTTGCCAAGGTCGAACTGGCCGCTGAGCTTGTCACCGTCAGTGATCAGCATAACATCGGCGTTAACAACACCAAACGGGCTGGTCATGGCAAACAGCCAGTTTCCGGCGACAGCGGATTGCGCCTGCAATGAACCCGAACAGACCACCAGGGCCATGGCCAACAATATTTTTCTTATCATGATCGTGTTCTCCGCCCGTTATTGTGCCCGATTGAATGCCAGTAACTGCTAATCAGCACTGGCTGTTGTCAATACGTCGACGGAAGACCAACGGTTCAATAACGGGAACGGGACGACGCCGTTGGCTGCACGCACAGCTCTTATCACAGCTGTGTGCAGTGGCCCCCTGTCGGCGCCAGACCCGACCCATAGGCGGTCGGGGGTGGCGCTGCAAACGGGTTGATTGCGACGGACACGCGGTAGTCTATTAGCAGTAATGCCAGCACCAATGCGATGGCCGCCATCGCAGCAGCAGGTCTTCCGGGCGCCAGCACGGATGCAGGGGTGTTGTGTGCTCCCGGCTCAGCACCGACCGAGAACAGACGGTTTCGCAGCCGGATGCCGAGCGCAGCGCCAACAAATGCTGCCAGGAACCAGACCCAGCCATGCACACTGCCGGTGGCGATACCGCTAAAATAAGCGCCGACATTGCAGCCGAAAGCGATGCGGGCGCTGTAACCGAGCACCAGGCCCGCCACCAGCATCACCAGCCACAGAAAATGCCTGGGTAACCGTACCTGCGCATTCGCCTGACCGGTGCCGGCAGCCCGGCGCCACTGCATGACGATAAACGCCCCAGCAAGGATGCCGATGTTGGTCAGCGAGGTGACATCGGTCAGCAGACTTTGTTCAAGACGCTGGGCATTGCCTGCAGCGGCCCAGAAGCCCGTGGCGGCGACCTCCATACCGGCAGCCTGCGCGGTTTTGGCGCCCCACAGACCCAGCCCGTAAACCACGCCCCAGGATTGTCCGGCAATGACCAGGTTGAGCACCGCCAGCGCAGCAACCAATACCGCGGCCCACCGCAGTCTGGCGCCGGGCAGGCGTTTGCCCGGCACAGCGCGGGCTATGGCAACACTGGCCAGTAACAGCAGACCAAACAGGGTCAACCATAAACCCGGACCGGCGCCAAACAGCCCCTGCAGTGACAGCACCGGCAGGCTGCCCAGGGCTGTCCACCACTCCAGATGCAGTGAACCCACAAAGCTGCCCGCGATGAACCCTGGCAAAGCCAGCACGGCTACCAGGTTGCCGCTGCCGGCGTTCACCAGTACGCCCGAACCGCAGCCGAGCACCACCTGCATGGCGGCGCCAAACACAAAAGCCCCGGCAATCATGGCAAGCCCGACCGGTGCATGCGCGCCGGCGAGCTCCTCCGGTGCGTTCGCCAGCAGCGGGAATGCCACCAGTGCGAACAGACCAATGGCCATAAACTGTGTCACCAGACCCCTGCAATCACGTTCGGTCAGCATCTGGCGCCAGGGACCGGCGAAACCAAAGCGCAGGCCTTCCAGCACCAGCCCGAAGCCAAGCCCGGTCAGCATCAGCAAGGCAGAACGCGGCCCGGCAATGGCAAAGGTGATAAACACAATGGCGAGCATGAGCAGTGCGAGTCCGGCACGCACAATCAGCGGTTCGGTCAGCGTTCCGGTCCGGGCGTTCGCAAGCATCATGGCTGGTTGTCCGTTATTTGCCGCCACCAGTCGCGCGTCATGTCCCAGTACCAGGCCAGACGCCCGGGCTGATTGTCCATGGGTCGGGCCTGTTGCGCCCACTCGACAACGCTTTCGGCATACAGGCGGGTATCGGACACCCCCAGCAACTCGCTGAGTACAAACCAGTTAATCGAAGCCCAGTGCCCGGTGTTGCAAAAGGCGACTGTTGTCGGCGTCTGGACAGGCCGGTTCGTGCTCAGCAGTTGTTGCAGTTCACTCAGGGGCTTGAGCTGGTTGCCATCAAACCAGGTGGCGAAGCTCAGATTTTCAGCACCGCGAATGGTGCCCGGTTGCGCGGCAATGCTCTGTTGCCCCAGATAGAACGCAGCTGGTCTTGAGTCAAGCAGGGTGATGCGGTCATCGGCCAGGGCGTCGGCAACCTGTTCGCTGGTCAGACGCCAGGTGTCTTGCCAGAGCGGCTGATAGCGGGAGACAGGGACAACTGCAGGCTCCATGCTCACCGGCAAGCCGGCCGCCTGCCACTGTTGAAAGCCGCCATTGAGCACCGCCAGGTGCTGCACGCCCAGTGACTTCAGCGTCCAGTACACGCGGGTGGCGGCGCCAAAATCGGAGGCACTGCTGCCCTGATGTACCACAACAACGGGTGTCTCTGCGTCTATGCCCAGCTGTTGCAGCAATGCTTGCAGTGCCTGCATAGGCGGCAACTGACCGGCATTGCTGCCGGGGCCACGAAAGTCTGAATATGGCGCACGCACCGCTCCGGGAATCACCCCGGCGCCGGCATCACCCGTGACATGGATCACACGCACCGGTACCGGTCCGTCCAGAATGCCGGCCAGCGTATTCACCTGCAGCAGTGGCGACCACTGGGCAGGTTGTGCCAACGCGGCACTGGCGGCCAGCCATATCCACAGGCCTAGCAGGTAACAGGCGGGTCTGGGCATTAGTGGCTCCCGGAAACGCAAGGCCCCAACGACAACAATGGTCGACGAGATTCATAGCAGGGTTTGGTATTCATCACAGACGCACTTCCTCGGGGACGGTGCTTGCTGAGCAAGCAGCGAATTGTGGTGCGGTAGTTTATAAACATTCCGGTCAAAGTACCATCGTGCAGGCCAACCCTGCGCAGCCCTTCTGACGGCGCCCGGGGTTGCTTAGCGCTTGCCAAACCGCACAGACCCGGACCAATGGCACTTTACTCCGGCGCCATAATCGGCTTCACTGACCCATAATGATCGTGTTTTGGCCAGCTTAATGGAGGTGCGCACATGAATACAGTCAAACGCATGGCTATGCAGGTCGGCCTGGCAGGATGCCTGCTGGTCGCAGCATCGACGCTGCAGGCCGATGTCTGGGACAGCGCAAGGCACGGCTACGTCGACAATGACGGGGTGCGCATTCATTACGCTACAGTGGGTGAAGGCCCGCTGATGGTGATGATCCATGGCTTTCCGGATTTCTGGTACAGCTGGCGGCATCAGATGGAAGGGCTGCAGGATCAATACCAGGTGGTGGCGATTGATCAGCGTGGTTACAACCTGAGCGGCCAGCCGGAAGGTGATGAGAACTACGACATGCGCCTGTTAACGGCAGATGTCGCTGCAGTCATCCGCGCCTTTGGTCAGGACAGTGCAATCGTGGTCGGGCATGACTGGGGCGGTATGGTGGCGTGGAACTTTGCGTTTGCTTACCCGCAGATGGTCGACCGGTTGGTGGTGATGAACCTGCCCCACCCCAATGGCATGATTCGGGAACTGACCATCAATGAGGAGCAGCGCGCCAACAGTGCTTACGCACGACGCTTTCAGCAAGGCTCACCGTCTGATTCGGACATCTTTTTTGGCGGGCCGATGATGCCACAAACCATGGCCGGCTGGGTACAGGATCCGGTGGCACGGCAGCGCTATGTCGAGGCTTTCAGCCAATCGGATTTTGATGCAATGCTTGCCTATTACAAGCGTAACTTCCCGCGTTTGCCGGCGCTGTCAGACACACCACCACCGCTCTCGCCCGAGGTACCACAGCTGGACGTGCCGCTGTTGGTGATTCACGGCCTGGATGATACCGCGCTGCATTCGGATGGGCTGAATAACACCTGGGACTGGAACGACGCCGGCACCACGATTGTTGCGGTGCCGGACGCAGGGCATTTTGTGCAGCAGGATGCCGCGGATAAAGTGACCGACACGCTGCGCTGGTGGCTGGGTGCGCAGCGCTGATGCGCAAGCTCCTGCTGGTGTTCGGCGCCGTTTGTGCTGTGGCTGGTGTCTACGTGTTGTATCTGGTCAACGACGCCGGTGAATTCCGCACGCTCGTCGACCAGCAATACGGGCAATGCCGTCAGGTCCCGGGCATGCCCGGCAGCGAAGATATCACCATTCATCCTGATGGGCGCTTCGCCTATATTTCCAGTGATGACCGACGCGCGATGATCAGCGGCAACCCCGCGCCCGGTGCCATCTTTCGCTACGACCTGGAGGCAGCGTCAGCCGTGCCAGTCAATTTGACACCGGATGCAGATCTGAACTTTCGACCGCACGGAATCTCGCTGTACGTCGGCGCCGATGGGCGTGAAACACTGTTCGTGGTCAACCACCCCGGTGAGTCGCTGTTTGGCGCACCCGAAGGCGAAGAGTCTGGTCCGCTGCATACCATCGAGGTGTTTGATGTGGTGGGGAGTTCGTTGATTCACCGGCAAACCCATGCTGATGAACGGATGATCAGCCCCAATGATGTGGTGGGTGTGGACCATGAGCGGTTCTACTTTACCAACGACCATGGTTCCGGTCCGGGCGCGATGCGCCAACTGGAGGACTATCTGCGCCTGCCCCTGGCAAATGTTGTTTATTACGATGGCGACTCATTTCAGGAAGCGCTCGACGGCCTCAGTTTTGCAAATGGCATCAACGTCTCCACTGACGGAGCGCAACTGTACGTTGCTGAAGTCAGTCGCAATCGCATCCGGGTGTACCAGCGTGATCCGGCCAGCGGTACACTGACACACCAGCAAGGTATAGACGTGGGTTTTGGCGCTGACAATATCGAGGTTGACCCGGCCACAGGGGATCTTTGGCTTGGCGGGCACCCTCGTCTGCTCACCTTTGTGCGCCACTCGACGGATGCAAACGTCAATTCACCCTCACAGGTGGTACGTGTGCGACCAGGTACTTCAGGCTACACGGTCAGCACCGTGTTCATGGATACCGGGGAGCTGATCTCGGGATCCAGCGTCGGTGCCTGGCACAGCGACCGACTACTTATCGGGTCAGTGTTTGAAGACCACATTGTGGATTGTTCACGCTGAGCGGAAATAGGCTACTTGCTAAATCGTGCCGAGCCCGAGCGCCCCAGCGCGGCGGCCATCCAGGTCATGGGCAAATGCCGCATGAAGAACACCAGCAATTTGTAGTTCCAGCCCTGCACGGACACCAGGCGACCCTTCTCAAGGTCTTTGAAGGACTGGCTGACCACCTGCCCGGCGGTCCACGCTCTGGTAAAACCTTTGTCCTTGTAGAACGTGTCCGGGTCGATGCCCATGCGGGAATGAAAATCAGTGATGGTGAAGCCCGGACACAGCGCCAGCGCTTTCAGGCCATCCTTCCGGTAACCCAGCCCGACGCTTTCGGTAAAGCTGCGCACATAGGCTTTGGTCGGCCCGTACAGTACACTTTGCGCGGTGGGTATCCAACTGGCGACGGAGGCGACATTGATCAGAATACCTTTGGCGCTGAGCAGGTTTGGCAGTGCTGCATGCGTCAGTTGCGTGGTGGCAGTGACATGTACGTCCAGCAGCGCTTTCTGTTTTGACCATTCAACCTCAGCAAGCCGACCATCAACAGCATAACCGGCGTTATTGACCAGGGCATCCAATGCCGGCAACTGCGTAACGGTATCGACCAGGGCTTGCAAATCCTTCGGATCGGACAAGTCGCCGAGTTGCAGTTCGGCTGCTACCGAATACTGCGCTGCCAAGCGCTGAGCCAGTTCGCTCAACTCTTTTTCCCGCCGCCCGGTCAGCAGTAAATCGTAACCACGCTGCGCAAACGCTTCAGCGTAGGCGGCGCCAATGCCGCTGGTGGCGCCGGTGATGACAGCAAGACGATTTGGCATGATTAGCTCCCGACATTAGATCTTTAAAGTATATACCAATGCCTGCGACAAGCCACACCGGGCTGTCAACCTCCGGGAAACGTCTGAGCACTGCCAAACACAATCAACTGAAACGCAGCCCGCTGACTTGCAGCCATGGCAGCTGATAGCCGCCAAAGTCGGAAACCTCCTGGCTGATAGCCAGAATATCCTTCAGCATCTGCGCAACATTGCCGGTAATCATGGTTTCCGTCAACGCCTTGGTGCGTTGACCGTTCTCCAGTAAAAAGCTGTTTTTAATCACGCCGGAAAAATCACCATTGGGCGCCGGGCTCCCCATCGACAGCCGGCCCACCAGGGCTCCGTGTTTAACGCTGGCCTGCATGTCTGCCCGACTGACGTCCCCGGCCGCAATGCGCCAGGCATCGCCGGCAGGCACGTGAGGTATCTGCAGTTTGCGACTGCCATAATAACTGGGCAGCTGACAGCTCAGCCGACCGGCATCAATCAGAGTCACCGGCCGGACCAAAAAGCCTTCGCCATCGAACGGTGCCTGTCCGGCGCCCTGCGGATTGTTGCTCAGGGTCAGCGCCGGCGCAGCAATCATATCGCCCACTGCGTTCTGATAGACAGACGCCTGACTCAGCAATGCCAGATCACTAACCTGACCGGTCAGCCAGCCAATCAGATCCATCACCGCCATGGGGGTCAGAATCACATCTCCGGTGAATTTACTGGCTATCATTTCCGTGTGCGTCTCCTGCACACTGTTGGCCATCATGGCGTCGATATCCAGCACATCAGCCAGCTGTGCCGGCAGCGCTTCCAGCTCGCCGCCGGTGTAGGTAAACGAGCTGCTGCCATGATGATCTTTGCTCGACCCCATGATCATGACGCCATAGCTGCCAAGTGATGATGTCAGGCCGGTATCGCGGCTGGTGACCAGCGTGGTTGTTTCCAGCGTGTGTTTAACCGCACATTCTTCAATGCCAAACGTGGGATACTTTTTACTGCGGGCGTCCAGCAGCCCCTTGGCACTGGCGGCAATAGTCTCACGGTCAACTGACTGCGGCCCACGTACAAACTCACCCTGCTGGTCCGGCGCCACGGCGTAAGCTTCATCCTGCGGCGACGCCGTGACATCTCGCTGCAGATCGGTTATCACCTGTTGTACGGTGGCCTCATCCAGACTGGACACGGATGCGGTCACCCGTCGTCCCTGCTGAATTGCCATCAGCGACAGCGACTGACTTTGGGTGGTGCGCATCAGACTGACATGATTGTGGGCGATGTTCAGCTCATTGACATCGGTCTCCTTGATGGTGACACGTCCTTCGTCAAAGCCGGCTGCAAGCAGCGCATCGAGAATTTTGTTGGCCTGTGCCTGCATCATTCACCTCCCAGTTGTGCTTTGGCCCGCAGCGCCGGTCCACCCATGGATACCACCATCGGCTGCTTTTTGCCGCAATAACCCGCACTTTCCCAGCACATGTCGGAGGAGACAGCATCAACAGATTGCAGCATCTTGATGGCGGACCCGGACAATGTGGTGTCTTTGATAGCACGTCCCAGTTTGCCGTTTTTGATCTCGTAGCCCAGATTTACCCCAAACATGAACTCGGTAGTGGTATCCGCCTGTCCGTTGCCGGTTTTCATCAGGTAGTAGCCATCCTCAACCCCGGCGATCATCTCTTCGAGTTTGCTGGTGCCGGGCAGAATGGCCGTGTTGCGCATGCGGATCAGGGGCTCATCGTCCGGCGCATAGGCGCGGGCATTGCCGGTAACCTGATCACCGAAGCGGGACGAGGTTTCCCGGTTGTGCATGAAGTCGGTCAGAATGCCGTCTTTTATCAGCGTGACGTCGCGGGCCGGGGTACCTTCGTCGTCGGCATAGACCGGCATCAGTAATTCTTCGCCGTTGTAGCTATGGGCGAAGTCAACCATGGTGACCAGGTCACTGGCGATGCGTTGGCCACGCATGTCTCCGGTGACGGCGCCGCCCAGCACCAGATCCGCCTCACAGGGGTGACCCATTGCCTCGTGCGCCAGAATGCCGGCCAGATCCGGGGCCAGCACAACGGTCTGCAGACCACCCTGCGCATGCACGGCCTCGCGCTTGTCCATTAAGTGCCGGTGCAATTCGTCGAGCTGCTTTTCCACCGCGCTCAGTGACAGATCCAGATCCCCGAAGCTGCCTTTGCCACTGATGATCTGCATCAGCTCAACCGGTTTATCGTCCCTGTCTTTGACGGTGAGCATCATATAGGTCAGGGCGCGGGAAATATTGTTGTACACCCGGGCCCCGGCGCTGTTCTGAATATGCTTGTCGTGGTACTCATCCATGGCCACAAGCTTGACCGAGGCCAGTTTGTCATAGCGCGAGCGCGCCAGCTCATTCACGGTTTTCAACCAGTCAATCAACTCTTTGGAGGACCAGTTCGGCTGGCAGGCAGTGCCGTGTTCGCCCTGATGACCAACAGTGGGCAGTGACAGGCTGGACCCGCCAAACAGCTGCATGGCTCTGGCATTGGCGAGCGCGGTGTTTCCCAGTTTGTCGGCGCCGGCTGGTTCACTGGCTGATGCAAAGCCCCAGTACCCCTTTTGATAAACCCGGGCTGACTGTCCGACGAGGTGGGTACTGTCGTTGGCCATCAGGTTGCCATCAATCATCACCAGCCGTCGTTTGCGCAGTTCGTGCTGACGGAACTCATTGTACTCACCCGCGCGAGTGAAATTTTCGAATGACATGGTTTGCTCCTCGCAAGGTGTCTGGCGGATGATTCTATCAACCCTGCGCCTGATTTGGTATTTACGTGGCGGCAATGGCATGCAGCAATCCCCGCCCTGTTAATGTTCTGCTAGGATAGACGGGAATACCACAGGGAACACCGGAGTACATCACACAATGCACACACTGAAACTGCACACGCTCACCCTGCTCTGCTGCCTTTTGTTCTTGCCGGCCACTGTGCTGGCCCAGCCCGGCAATGCCAATGCCGATAACAATGCCCGTGCGGTGGCCGGTGCCATGGCGGCACTGGATGACTTCATGCGCACCTTCAACAGCAAAGACATGCCAGCCTGGGCGGCGACGCTGAACTACCCGCATGTGCGTTTTGCCAGTGGTACGGTGACTGTGTGGCAGAGCGCGGAAGAGTTTGCCCTGCAGCCCAGCTTTGCCAATCTGGCCGCCATCGGATGGGACCATTCACACTGGCTGAGTCGTGAGGCGGTGCTGGTGTCGGCGGGCAAAGTGCATATCAACACGGTGTTTCAGCGCTTCAACAGCCGCAATGAGCCGATCGGCACTTACGAATCGCTGTATATCGTGACGCGTGATGATCAGGGCAAGTGGGGTACGCAGGCACGGTCCAGTCTGGCGCCGTGACAGGTTTCAAGGGCAACAAACAAAACCTGCCCAGCAAGCCGTGTAAGGCTTGTGGGCGGGAAATGACCTGGCGTAAAGCCTGGGCCAGGAGCTGGGATCAGGTTTTGTATTGCTCTGACAAGTGCAGAGGCTCTGACAAGAGCGCTAGACGTAAAAGTCCAGCTCCTCCTGCGACTTGAGCAGATCCCGCATGGTGATAGGGTCTTCACCAAAGAAGAACACCAGTCCCCAGTGCGTGCCGAACGCGTCGCGCTCGGGCACCATCTCTTCGGTCGGTTCCAGCAATTCATGAGACTCGAAGTACGGGTGCCCGGTGGTTTCTTTGGGCATCTCCAGCTTGCTGACCACACGTCGGCGGGGATACACACCAAAGCAACCGGCATAACCTTTGGCATCTTCCACCTCGCGTGGAAAGAATGCCTCGACCTCTTCTTTGGTGCTCTTGGGGTCAAACACCAGCATTGAGGCCTGATAGGCACTGAAGCCGTAAGCGCGCTCAATCAGCTCAAAAGCCTTGAAACCCGGCGGGCGATAGGCGATCTCGCCAAAGTACATCTCGCCATCAGCCGCCACAAAATACTCGGGATGGATCAGGCCGAACTGAATGTCGAAGGTCTTGATCAGTTTCTTGATCTGCTGGGTGATGGCATTGCGCCAGCTTTCGAGCTCCTTGGTCGCGGGCACGAACACCGAATAACCCAGTGTGACGTACTCGGATATGTTGAGGAACTTGATCTCACCGTCATGAATCCAGGCCTCAACAGCAAACTCCCAGCCATCCAGATGACTTTCCATCAGCAGCGGATACTCTTCGTCCGGGATACTGTCGATTTCTTCGATCTTGCGGATCATCCGGTGGCCCAGACAACCGGCCTTGTCGAATGCTTTGACATGAATCGGGTCATCCGGGTCACCGTCGAGCTTGAGCAGCGTCTGGTTAACACGCTTCATAAAACGGATGACGTCATCCTTCTCATGCGCTTCCTCGAAGATGCCCACGCGAATACCGCCGAGCTGAGCGCGACGTTTCATCAACGCTTTGTCGCGGAACAGAATGGACTGACCGTACATCCGCGGATTGTCCATAAGCACGGAGTTGATCGCGCCGGACCATTCCACGGTTTCCTCGAACAGCGGAACTGCGACATCAACGCCTTCCGCTTTCAGCGTTTCGGCAATCTCCATGGAACGGTCGTTCAGGCGTAAAAAATTCCAGGCGATGTAGGGAATCTTGTTGGCCTTGCAGAAGTCTTCAGCCCAATCGGGCGCCACCACCACATAACGACGGTCAAACTTTTGCGCGGCCTTGATGGCGTTGACGCTCCACCCCAGCAACGCAATATAGCCCTTGTTCGGATCTTTGGGCGTTTCAGTACCTTTGACCGAGTCCATGGTCGGATCCAGCCAACCTGAGACATCGTCCGCGGTGGGAATTTCTGCTGTTTTCGACATATAGTTTTCTCCTTTGCATATGTGAAGGAGGCAAGTCATTTGATAGCGGTATAGAGCTGCATCAACGGATTGCCTTAGGTGCCGCTGATGCCTGAGAAGGACTCATTGCCATCTGGATTACTGGTACTACGGTGGCCGATACGTCGCCGGATGTCAAATGAGCCAATGGCGGCGAAATGCATTAAAAGACAGCAAAAATAGCACCTAAATTCACGAAATGCCGCCAAAAGCCTCATCCTACTACCTAAAACATCGCACGTGTCAAGCCTCACTGCCCCGGACTTTACCGGCACAATTCAACTCCGGACCGCGATACTGCGCACATCAGGCCTACCGACACCTCATAACGCACATGCCTTGTTTTTCAACTGCACATTCAGAATGTCGTGGTTCAGTGAATAGTCCACGGGCAGCTCGATCAGGTGTACCCCGGGGCTGCCAAGACAATGATCCAGCGTCTCCTGCAGATGCTGGTCGCTGTTGACGAGATAACCATTGGCACCATAACTGCGGGCGTACGTTACAAAATCAGGGTTGCCAAAGTCCAGACTAAAATCGTCAAAGCCCATGCCTTGCTGCTTCCATTTGATCATGCCATAGGCGTGATCGTTCAGCACAATGACCAGCAGGTCCAGGTTCAGCCTGACCGCTGTTTCCAGCTCCTGTGAATTCATCATGAAGCCACCATCACCACACACCGCGACCACCTGTGCATCGGGGTAGAGCATCTTTGCCATCATGGCGCCAGGCAGTCCGGCGCCCATGCTCGCCAGCGCATTGTCCAGCAGCAGGGTATTGGAGCCGTAACACTTGTAATTGCGGGCAAACCAGATTTTGTACATGCCGTTATCCAGGCTGACAATGGCATCGTCCGCCAGGGTGTCTCGCAGTATCTGCACCAGCCGCTGCGGCAATGTCGGGAAACCGGTATCCATAAAGTACCTGGACAGTTGCGTCTCTATCTCTGTTTTCACAGTCATGAAGTACTGCAGATCCCAGTGCGACTTTTCGCTTATTTTCTGTGCCAGTTGCCGGACTGAGTGGGCAATGTCGCCGACCACATTCAACTGCGGGAAATACACGGCATCCACTTCGGCTGGAGAAAAGTTGACATGGATGACCGTCTTGTCGCCGTCATGCATAAAGAACGGTGGCTTTTCCACCACATCATGGCCAACGTTGATAATCAGATCAGCGCGCTCAATCGCACAGTGCAGAAAATCATTTTCCGACAGTGCCGCGGTGCCCAGATACAGCGGGTGGCGCTCATCCACCACGCCCTTTCCCATCTGCGTGGTGAAAAAAGGGATACCTGTCTCTTCCACAAACTCCGTCAGCGCGGCGCAGATGCGCTTGCGGTTGGCGCCGGCACCGATTAACAGCAAGGGCCGCTGTGCCGACTCGATCATCGCGGCAGCTTCATCAAGAACCACCTGCGTCGCGTGGGGCCGACGATGGCCCACCACCGGAAAAATCCTGTGCTCGCAGTCCTCTCTGGCAATATCCTCCGGCAGCTCCAGGTGTACGGCCCCCGGTCGCTCTTCAATGGCCAGACGAAACGCTTCACGCACCAGCGGCGCAATGGTGTTGCCGTTGACTATCTGTCGGGTAAATTTGGTGACCGGCCGCATCAGCTCCACCACATCAAGTATCTGGAAGCGTGCCTGCTTGCTGGTCTTGATGGGCTTCTGGCCTGTGATCATCACCAATGGCATGGCCCCCAGCTGGGCATAAGCTGCTGGCGTAATGAGGTTGGTGGCGCCCGGCCCGAGGGTGGCCATGCACACACCCGGCTGCCCGGTCAGACGGCCGTAGGTGGCGGCCATGAACCCGGCGCCCTGTTCGTGACGCGTCACTATCACGCGGATATCTGAATCCTTCAGCGAATTCAACAGATCAACGTTTTCCTCACCCGGCACGGCAAAGATTGTTTTGACGCCTTCATTTTCCAGCGCCCTGACAAACAGGTCGGATGCTTTCATTGGATTACGTTGCCTCGCTTGTTTGATGGGCTTTTAAACCACGCTCAGGGCTGTTTCGTTCGCGCAGGGCTGTTTCGTTCGCTCAGGGCTGTTTCGTTCGCTCAGGGCTGTTCGGTCGCGCTCAGGGCTGTCTCACCCACGCTCAGGGCTGTCCCAACCGCGCCTTGTCGTCATCCGTGAGCTTATTGAACTGAAGCTGCACATTGGCGGAATAAATCACCCTGAGATCATCACTGTCATGCGGTTCGGTGTTGTGCACCAGGTAACTGGGGAAAACCACAAACAGACCTTTTTTGGGTTGCACGGAATAGCGGTACGGCATCCAGCTTATTTCCGGCGGGTAAAAGTGCTGAAAGTGGGCACGGGCCGGGTTCTCAAACACCAGTTGACCGGTACCTTCGGTGGCGGCCGCGTAGTAGACCATGCTCAGGTGGGACATGGGATGGGTATGCTGTGGCACATAGTGGCCCCGACCGTAGACCGATGACCAGGCACTGTCCAGCCGCATGCCGAGACCGGTTTTGCCAACCACTCGCAGGTACTGATCAAACACTTCCATAGCGGCTTTGTTGATGAACGCAAAATCATCACGCTTGGCCAGGTTCACATTGTAGAACGAGGTAAAGCCATGCTGCTTGATGTCGTCCGGGCTTTGCGCGCGACGGCCACTGTGCCAGGCGTCACTGATCAAACCCGCGTCCGGGTATTCCTGCACCAGGGCCATGGCCTGGTCATAAAACCTGTCAGCAATCGCCTCGCTGTCGGGATAGTCATCCAGCGTAATGACCGGATGACTGAACATTTGGATGATCTGGCCCATAGTTTTTCCTCTGGCAACGTTTTCGATTCTAGAGCCTTCGCGCACAGGCGTCACCCCATTTACCGAATAATGACAAATCCATGGGAATAAACCCGACTATCAACCGTTAACCTAGTGCTGGGGAACCTATAAGCAGGTCTGAGGTGACTCTGGCATTCATTTTCAATCCAGAGGAATAGCATTATGAGAACCTTTTTTCAGAAAACCCGTTTGGCAGTTGTGCTGTGCGCGCTGGCTGTGGGCGGCATGCAGACGGCTTTCGCGCAGGGCAACTCTGCCAACGCACCGGGCAAGTCAGGACAGGCGCCGGGTCAGAACAAGAATCTGGGCCACCGCAATGCTTCTGATGGCGTCAAAGCCCTGATCCAGGCCAACCGGCACATTTTTTATACGGGTGACTTGCTGGATATCGGCGTCAAGTTCCCGCGCGGAGCAGAATTGATCCAGAATGGCGAGGCCGATGCCTACCTGATGATTTTCTACCCGGACACCACTCTGCAGGCGGTGCCCATCAGTCAGAATGCCAGCGAAGATACTACCAAACTGTTCCGAATCGAGGAAGTGGACGTGGCTTTCCTGCCCGAAGGTGTCTACCAGATGGCCGTTGTGCTGACAGTGCCCGATGGCGACCCGTTGAACCTGTCTGACTGGTACAACGGCATGCTGGGCATGCTGACTGTCCGTGGCCTGACCGTCAGTGAAGATGCCTTGGATATCGACGACGACGGCGACGGGTTTGTCGATGGCGATGATTCCGGCGATGGCTTTGTTGACGATGACGAAGCCGAAGACGATACCGGTGATGACACTGACGATGACACAGATGATGATGCTACCGATGATGACACGACCGGTGACGGTTCGACCGATGGCGAGACAACCGGCGGCACCGTTTAACAGCGATTCCTGATCGGCGTTAAGCAAAAAAAACCGGAGCTCATGGCTCCGGTTTTTTTTGCTGACATAAGTCAGGCAAGTTGCTAAAGACTCGCCATTACAAGGCGGCCAGCGCCTTATCCAACGTTGCAGAGGGTCGCATCGCCGAGGACACCAGCTCAGCATTGGGCTGGTAGTAGCCGCCGATTTCGACCGGCGAACCCTGCACGCCATTCAGCTCGCCCACGATGGTGCTTTCGTTTTCGTTCAGGAAGCTGGCGAGCTTACCGAAGCGCGCTGCCAGGTCCGTATCCTTGCTCTGCGCGGCCAGGGCTTCGGCCCAGTACATGCCCAGATAAAAATGGCTACCGCGATTGTCGATCTCGCCGATCTTGCGTGCCGGTGACTTGTCGTTGTCCAGGAACTTGGCGGTGGCCTGATCCAGGGCATCGGCCAGAATCTGAGCGCGCTCGTTGTTGTTGCGCTGTGCCAGGTGCTCCAGTGACGCTGCCAGGGCCAGGAACTCACCCAGTGAATCCCAGCGCAGGTAGTTTTCTTTCACGAACTGCTGTACATGCTTGGGCGCAGAACCGCCAGCACCGGTCTCAAACAACCCGCCACCGTTCATCAAAGGCACGATGGACAGCATCTTGGCAGAGGTGCCCAGCTCCAGAATCGGGAACAGGTCGGTGAGGTAGTCACGCAGCACGTTGCCGGTAACGGAGATGGTGTCTTCGCCGTTTCTGATGCGTTTGAGCGTGTGACGCGTCGCTGCATCCGGTGACATGATCTGGATGTCCAGGCCATCGGTGTCGAGTTCTTTCAGGTAGGCATTGACCTTTTTGATCAACTCGCTGTCGTGGGCGCGTTTGTCGTCCAGCCAGAACACTGCAGGCATGCCACTGAGACGTGAACGCGACACGGCCAGCTTGACCCAGTCACGGATCGGCGCGTCTTTCACCTGACACATGCGCCAGATATCACCCTTTTCCACATCGTGCGAGAACACAGTGTCGCCGGCTTTGTTCAGGACCGCAACGGTGCCGGCTTCGGGAATTTCAAAGGTCTTGTCGTGGGAACCGTACTCTTCCGCTTTCTGCGCCATCAGGCCGACGTTGGGGCAGGTGCCCATAGTCGCCGGATCAAACGCGCCATTGTCACGGCAGAAGCTGATAGTTTCCTGATACACACCGGCATAGCAACGATCAGGGATCATCGCCAGGGTGTCCTGACGCTCGCCCAGTCGGTCCCACATCTTGCCCGAATCACGAATCATGGCGGGCATGGAGGCGTCGATGATGACATCGCTGGGCACATGCAGGTTAGTGATGCCTTTGTCGGAATCAACCATGGCCAGCTCCGGCTGGCTGTTGTATACCGCCTGGATGTCGGCTTCGATAGCCGCGCGCTGGTCGGCTGGCAAGGTAGCAACCTTGGCCACCACATCACCAAAACCGTTGGTGGCATCAACACCCAGCTGTTTGAAGGTGTCAGCATGCTTGTCGAACACTGACTTGAAGAAAACCCGTACCGCAATGCCGAACATGATGGGATCAGACACTTTCATCATGGTGGCTTTCAGGTGCAGCGACAGCAACACGCCCTGCTCTTTGGCAGCAGCGGTTTCTTTGGCAAAAAATGCCTGCAGACCAGCGGCGCTCATGCTGGCGGCGTCAATGACTTCGCCTGCCAGCACCTTCACAGACTCGCGCAGCACCTGCTCGCCGGCGGCAGTCTTTAACACAATCTTCAGATCGTCGGCCTGGGCGAATGTAGTGGATTGCTCGCTTCCGTAAAAATCGCCGTCACTCATGTGGGCAATACGGGTTTTGGAATCAGACGACCACTTGCCCATGCGGTGCGGGTGCTTTTTCGCGTAGTTCTTGACCGACGCGGGTGCGCGGCGGTCAGAGTTGCCTTCACGCAGCACCGGGTTAACGGCTGAACCTTTAACCTTGCCGTACCGTGTCTGAATCTCGCGCTCTTCGTCAGTCTTGGGCTCGAAGGGGTAATCCGGCAGCTTGTAGCCCTGAGCCTGCAACTCTTTGATGGCAGCAACCAGCTGCGGAATCGAGGCACTGATATTGGGCAGCTTGATGATATTGGCTTCCGGCGTCTTGGCCAGTTCGCCCAGCTCGGCCAGGGCATCACCAATGCGCTGGTCCTCGCTCAGGTATTCCGGGAAGGTGGCAATAATACGACCCGCCAGGGAGATATCGCGGGTTTCCACGGCAACACCGGCGGCTTTGGTAAAGGAGCGAATGATGGGCAGCAGCGAATAGGTTGCCAGACGCGGCGCTTCATCCGTTTCAGTGTAGATAATCTTTGCAGTATCAGTAGCGCTATCAATCGACATGGTGCTTCCTGTTTTGTAGTTCTTGGCGGGAATCTCTGAAAACCACGGATTATATCACTTTTGCACGCCTAAAGTGTGGCAGACTTTTACCATACGCTTGAATATCAGCACCTTGGGGTCTCGCAAGCGCCCGCACGGCGGTCAGTTTCGCGGCCTTCGCACCCACCGGATGCGCCTACAGCCAGCGCCGCACATGCGCTTGATATGCCGCAAACTCATCACCGAATTTTTCCAGTAGCATGCTTTCTTCCGGCTCGATCTGATAACGGCCGATAAAGCGCACAAACAGCGCCACGCCCAGAAAGGCACTGACATCAGCCATGTAGAGTGCTATGGCCAGCAGCACCAGGGCCATGCCCAGATACATGGGGTTGCGGGTATATTGATAGATACCGCCGGTGACCAGCTGCGAGGTCTGCTCGGGATGTAAGGGATTGACCGTGGTATGCGCGCGACGGAACGCAGCGGCGCCAATGGTCGCAATGGCAATACCGGCCAGTGCCAGCGCAATGGCCAGTGGCAGCACCCAGACCGATGTCAGCCAGCTCAGAGGATAAAACCCCTGTACGTACCACATCAGCAAAATGCACAGCAGTGCCACCAGGGGCGGCGGTATTTTAAGTTCCAGCGATTTCATGGCTGTCCTTGAGTGTTTGGTGATTGTGGGCCCGCAGACGGTCCTGCCGGACGGCTCCGCCGACTTTGATGGCACCGGCAATGTGACATTTTGTCGCACAACGCAGCTGACCGCTACCCCTGACGGAGGGCGACGGTTATAGTATGCGCGGTCATTGTATGTGGCCCGTTGAGCGAAAGATAAAAAATTGAGCGAAAGATAAAAAGTTGACCAAAGGATAAACAAATCACATGTTTGCGAACCGATTGAGCGCTTTTGTCATGGCACTGGCCATGATGTTGACCTGCACGGTTGTGCAGGCGCAACCGCCACGCCAGCCTGTTGAAGGCAATCCGGTGCGCACGCCTTTTTCCACCAATGTGCAGCCGGAATGGTTGCAACAGGTGATGCCGGCGGCAGATTCGTTCTCCGACAAACAGGGTGAACCACCGGTCTATGAGGCTTTTCGCGATACCAACAACGGCGGCCGGGAACTGATCGGTTACGTCTTTCTGACCGCGGATGTGCCGCCCCAGGAACGCGGATTCAGCGCGCCCATTCCGATGCTGGTGGGTGTCGATCTGAACAACCAGCTCACCGGCATGAAGATTCTGGATTATGTCGAGTCGTACTCAAGCACACTGGGTGATTTCCTGGCCGACCCGGTGTTCCAGGGACAATTTGTTGGCAAACCCATCGCTGACGATTTCCGCATCAACAGTGACATCGACGGCATCACCGGCGCCACGGTCAGCAGTTTTGCCATTACCCGCGGCATTCGCGAGGCCGCCCGGCGCGTCGCCGGCGCCTACAATGGGTTCACTCCGGGCAGCGCGCTAGAGCGCGCACGCTCGGAGCGCATTCTGCAGGAAATGCAGCAGTCCGGCTGGGATGAACTGGTCGAGCAGGGCATCATCAAACAGATCAGCATGAACCTGCCCGCGGGCGAAACCCTGACCCTGACCTTCACCTATATGGGGCATCCGGCACTGGGCGAGTATTTCATCGGCCGGACTGCTTACGCCCGCGCTGAGCGCGACGCCAGCGCCAGGCTTGGTGGCGACCAGATGATCCTGATGAGCGTGGGGGGTGATGGTTACCAGCAGTTTCGTCAGGACCGTTTGCAGTTGCAGCAGGGCGACCTGCCCATGCGGCGGCTGACCGCCAATCTGCTGGTCACCGCCGGCAATGCCGATGAGGGCCTGATCGCCGGTCGAGCCGAGTTTGCCGGCGCCATCGTTCTGGATGACAGGTACGATCTGTCGCAGCCGATCAATATTTATTACCAGCCGCTGGGCAGCCTTGATCCTTACGAGCTGCAGTACGAGATTCTGGGACTGGGGCAGCGCCTGGCAAGTGGCGATCCCATTCTCAGCGAGGCGGAAATTGAACGCATTATCCGGGCCGAGAACAGTGTCATCCGCCAGTTCCTTAATGATCCGCCCTGGGGTGTCACGCCCTGGGGCGAAGTGGCCATGCTGCTGCTGATTTTCACGCTGGTGCTGACCGCTTTTTTCCGCAAGAGCACTCGCTGGCGCTGGGCGGCGCTGACACTGGTGATGGTCTATCTGGGCTTCATGAAGGCTGGTTTTCTGTCAGTGGCGCATATTACCGGCGCGCTGGTGCAGGGGCCCGGATTCCTGCTCAACAACCTGCCACTGCTGATGATCGTGGTGTTCACGGTGGTGACAACGCTGATCTGGGGCCGCCTGTTCTGCTCATCGCTGTGCCCGTTTGGTGCGGTGCAGGATATTATCAGTCGTTTCACGCCCAAACGCTGGTTACTGAAAGTGCCGCAAAAATGGCATGATCTCGGCATCTATACCAAATACGCCTTTCTTGCTTTTATCATTGGCGCGGCGCTGATCGCCAACAACGTAGCGGTATTCCAGTATTTTGAGCCCTTCGGTACGCTGTTTTTCCTCAGTGGTTCAGCGGTATTGTTCGCCATTCTGGGCGCGATTCTGCTGGCGTGTGTGGTGGTGCCACGGTTTTACTGCCGGTACCTGTGCCCGCTGGGCGCAGCCCTGGGCGTCGTGTCATTTATCAGTCCGCGGCGCATCAAGCGCGTGCCGCAGTGCCAGGTGTGCACGGTGTGTGAACACGCCTGCCCCACCGGCGCTATCCGCCGCGAGAGTATCGATTTCAAGGAATGTGTACGCTGTGACATTTGCGAGCGCAAGCTGATCAACAAGGCCGGCTCCTGCCGTCACGACATGTCCAAGATCATTGTGCGCCACAAGGAATTGGCACCGGGGCGTTAATCGAGGTCGATGGGCAGTCGCGACGCATATCGGTCATCATTGATGCGCGCGGGTGCCAGCTCCCCGGCCAGCAGCCGCTCGACATCATCAGTGATCAGTTCGATGGCGTCGATGCGCACCTGCGGCTCCAGCGCCGCCACCATGACGCCGCCCCACAGGCTGAGCATGGCGGTGTCAATGATACGCACCTCATTGTCCTTGGCCCATTCGGCGGCGATCAGCACACCCAGATTGTCCCGCATGCTGGCTACCTGCTCACTCTGTCGCGCATTCAGGTCACTGAGCACCACCGGCGTCATGTCATTCCAGCCGGTGGCCATCATTTCCCAGCCTTCGTAGAAGCGCACAATCCACGTCAGGTACTCGACGTCAGTCTGACGGGCCTGGTTCTCCAGATCCTGTTGATAGGCCTGCAGGAACAGATCCTGCTCGGGGACGGTATCCGGCCATTCGGTCAGTACCCGTGAACTGGCGCAGGCGGCCAGCGTCAGTAAACAGATGAGGACCAGCGGCAAACGGTAAAGCGGGGACACAAATACTCTCCAGTAGACTGTTGATTCGATGGACAACAATGGCCATTATAAGCAAATCGGGCGCGCTTGCGAGTTGCCGCGCTCAAACCCTGACAGGATGTGCGTGCCGCCATGCCCAGAACCACCGCCAAAACCCCGGCTGCCAAAGCCACTGAGCAGCGCGCGGGCACCTATAACGCTGAGGCGCAACACGGCAGTCTGCCCGATCAGGATCCGGATCGCTACCTGCGCCTGGACAATCAGCTGTGCTTCCCGCTGTACGCCGCCTCACGCCTGGTCACGCGACTGTATCAGCCGCTGCTTGAACCGCTGGGCCTGACCTACCCCCAGTACATCGTGCTGCTGATCCTGTGGGAGGACTCTCCCTGCACGGTGTCGCACATCGGCGAGCGCGCGCAACTGGCGACCAATACCGTGACGCCATTGCTGAAGCGGCTGGAACTGATGGACATCATTGAACGCACACGCAGCGCTGACGATGAGCGCGTGGTCACCATCACCCTGACCCGCAAGGGCAAACGCCTGAAACAGAAATGTGCCTGCATTCCGGAGCAGATGTTCGCGAGTGCCGGTTATCCGCTGGAAGAAGGCATCAAGCTGAAACAGCAACTGGACGCTCTGATCCGGCATTTGCAGTAATACCGCCCTCGCCGGCGAACTCCGACGACCGCGCTGGAGCCACGCCTGGTCGCAAGTCGTTGCGATATTATATCGCGCGCGATATTATCGCCTGCAATATAACCGGTTAATTCTATTGACCTGACATTCTGATGAGGAAAACCAGCATGAAACGTTCATTCACCAAGCGCACACGAATCGTTCTCGGACTGACAGCAGTGGCTTTGTCTGCCGGCCTGGGTATCAATCAACTGATGGCGCAATCGAGCCAGCCCATTGCCATTGAGGCCAGCACCTTTGACTGCCTGACCGACATGACCCCGGTACGCGGCTTTTTTGTCGACAACCTGCTGGGGGATCTGGACGCGACTCTCGCGGCGGCCAATGCACCTGAAGGTGCACCCTATCCGACCGGTTCGGTGGTGCAGCTGGTGCCTACCGAAGTCATGGTCAAACAACCCGAAGGTACCAGCCCGGCAACCAATGACTGGGAGTTCTTTGAACTCAACGTCAGCCCGCAAGGCTCGGAAATCGCTGTGCGTGGATTTACCGACGTGGTGAACCGCTTTGGCGGCAATTGCCTTGGCTGCCACATCAAGGCCGAGCCGCAGTGGGACATGATCTGCGAAACCGGTCATGGCTGTGATCCGCTGCCGCTGAGCCGCGAGATGATCACCGGCATTCAGCAGGCCGACCCGCGCTGCAGCGCACCCGAGGCCTGAGGCCTCAGGACGCAGCAACGGCGCGCTGGTTACTCTCTCAGCGACAGGGTCTGCAGAGCCGGATCTGCCAGGATATCTTCCTCATGGAAGGGCAGGTCCAGCCACAGGCTTTGTGAATACAGCCGGGTCTGATCAGCAAAATGCGGCGAGCGCGGATCCTCGGATTGCGAGTAGCTGAGAATGGCGCGCGGATCCACCCGGCCGTCCTCATCCCAACTGATGACCTGCATGTAGCTGTTGCCATGCAGAATCGGCGTGTAGGCGCCAGCCTCGGCATTGAACTGCGAGGTGATCACACTCCACATACCGGCGCCGCCATCACCGCCGGGTATCGGAATCTGCTCGTCATTACGCGGCTCGTATTGCAGTGATCCCCAGGTGGCATCCAGCGCAATACCGTTATCCTGGAAAAACGCTTGTGCGTATGCCAGGGCCTGCAGCAAGCCCTGTCTTACCGCAGGCACGTCAGTGGCCAGATCTCTGGGCGTGTTGACCGGGTCATTGACATCGAAAGGCACCGCGTAGCGATCATCAATGGCAGCGGCCTGTCGCCAGAACTCGCGCCAGACATGGGCGCCACGGCTATCAATATCGCTGCGTCGATCCCACCCGGCGAGCACGCCGCATGCGGCCGTGATATCTACCGCGTTTCCGTCCAGCATCACCGGCTCGCTGACATCCGCGCACAGTGCCAATACATCATCGAGAAACAGTTCGGCACCGAAGTGGCGGTGACTGAACAGCATGTCCTGCAGATCCTGCGGCCCCATTTTGTCGCCGCTTGCCAACGCCTCCTCAATAAAACTCAGCCCGGCGCGAGTGCGCAGGCTGACCTGTGTGCGTTCGGAACCGATAATGGGCGAATAACCTTCCAGCGGCTCGCGCGGCGTGGACAGCCAGTAACTGTCATTGGCGTTGTGTACATAGTCATCGCGGCGAATGCGCGGCATGTTGTCCGCCGGCATAGCGCCAGGTATCTCTGATTCAGGAGATTCGTACCACTCACACCCGGGATTACTGCCATTGAGCAATACTATCCGCGACGGTATGTTGTCGGCGTCAATCCGGCAGGTCTCAAACAGCTCACTGTCGACATTGGGCACCACGCTGATATCGGCGTAAAATGCCGTGCCGTCGCTATCGGCCGCAATGGTATTGACCCATGACACCCCTTGCAGGCTCAGCGCGGCTTCCACTTGATCGATATTACGCGCAGTATGCAGCGCATCATAGGTGGCGGCGGACTTGTCGTTGTAGAGATTGACGTCACGAATGGCGAACGCGGTGGTGTCGGTCCATGGTAACTGGTCAGAAACCACCAGGGGTCCGTAGTGACTCATGTACACCTCACGCGCGACGGTATCGACACCCCCCTCCTGATTGGTCACCGGTACCTCGATGCTGACCCGTTCCATGTCACGGTAAGCGTCGCCATAGCGGTACCGCGTCGGATCCTCCGGATCCAGCTCCAGCGCATAGACGGTGGAACGCATGCCGGTCGATACCGTATGCGTCCACGCCACGTCATGGTTGAAACCGATGGCAATACGGTTGGTGGTGTACAGACTGACGCCCATGACATCGACTTCACCGGGAATGGTGGTATGGATCATGTGAAAGCGTGACGAACCCTGCCACGGATAGTGAGGATTGCCCAGTAACAGGCCCCGGCCGGATTCGGTCACTGCGCGGCCCATGGCCACCGCATTGCTGCCGATGCCAGCCTCAATGTCAAAGTTGGTGTCGAAACTGGCCACCGGTGTGCCCGGCGGCGCCGCGTTGGCCATCTCACGCTGGAACAGGCCCAGACCGTAACGAATGCCAACCCCAATGGTCAGCTTGTCGACGTCCAGCCCGGTGATGCTGCGCACCCAGTCGGCGCCGGCACAGGCCGGTGGCAGATCGTCACCATGATCGGACAGATAACGGTTGTAACCGGCCACATAGCCGGCAGAAAAGTCATCGGTTTTGTCGCTCTGGCCGCCGCGAAAGGACTCGATCATGGCCTCGTCGAGCACGGCGCGATGGAAGATATCACTTTCCATGTTGCCGCCACCCTCACCAAAGTTGAGTGACAGATCGCCATTGACCATCAACACATCGCGGGCGATGGTACAGATCGCATCGCGCGCGGTAGCGTAGGCAAATCCGTAACCCAGGCTGCCCCAATCCTCTGCTTTGACGTGAGGGATGCCGTAGCTGGTCCAGCGGATATCGGTTTCGTACTGATAGTCGGCCAGCGCGCCAGTTGTTGTCGCCGGCGGCGTTTCCGCTGTCTCGGAACAGGCGCTGACAACCAGCAGGGATGACACAAACACTGACGTGACGGGGAGCATGGGCTTACGCATTATTATTCTCCGATTAAGGTGTCCGGATGTCAGCATAGAAGCCGTGCTCATGCATGTCAAAAAAACGCGGCACACCCACTGTCACTGCCCGGTGCCTGCCCGGCGCCTGGTCGTTGCCTGCGACACTGAAACAGGCTAGTCTCGAACCTGAATCAGTCAGGGACAGGGACATGAATAGTCATGCCGCAAGTAACAGAGCAAGTACCAACCGGCCGGTAGTAGCCCGGGTTTTGTCAGCAGCAGTCCAGATTTGCCTGCTGCTGACACTGGCCGCCTGCAGTGACCCGGCAGACACCCCCACCGAAACAGAGGCCCTGACCGGTCGTTTCGCCGGCAGCCAGCCTGCCGACCAGTTCATCGCCAATATCGCACAATACTGCGGCCAGTCCTTCGCCGGACGGGTTGTCGCCAATACCCCGCCGCCGGAAGATGATGCGTTTGCCAACCAAACCCTGGTAATGCATGTACGCGAATGCAGTAACAATGAAATCCGCATACCGTTTCATGTCGGCGATGATCACAGCCGTACCTGGATTGTGACCCGCACCGATGACGGCTTACGCCTGAAACATGACCATCGACATGAAGACGGCAGCGACGATGCGGTGACCATGTACGGCGGTGATACCGACGATGACGGCACCGCCAGGCGCCAGGAATTTCCCGTTGATCAGTTCTCCATCGACATGTTCACCCGCGGCGACATGCTGGTGTCACTGACCAACGTCTGGGCCATGGAGATTGTGCCGGGCGAGGTGTTTGTGTACGAACTGGGGCGCCGCGACTCCAACCGCCTGTTCCGGGTGGAGTTTGACTTGTCTGCAGCCGTGCCGACACCCCCGGATCCCTGGGGTCATCCGCCGCTGTAGACCCGTGTTATTCCAATCCGGCAAAGAAGGCGCGGATATCGTCGATCAGGAGTTGCGGCTCCTCCATTGCAGCGAAGTGGCCACCGCGAGGCATCTCCGTCCAGCGGACAATATTGTAGGATTGCTCCGCCCACAGACGAGGCGTCAGGTAGATTTCTTTCGGGAAGATGGCGCCGGCGGTGGGCACACTGACATAACCCAGCGGCTCAGTCAGCGGCACCGCACGATTTTCGTAATAGATACGCGCCGACGATGTGATGCTCTGAGTGAACCAGTACACGCTGATGTTGGTGAGCAGGTCATCACGATTGAATTTGCTGTCCGGCGCCCTGCCGTCCAGATCGCTCCAACCGTGAAATTTCTCACCGATCCAGGCCGCCAGACCTGCGGGCGAATCATTCAGTCCCACGCCCAGCGTCTGCGGTTTGGTACCCTGAATCTGCTGATAACCCACTTCATTGGCCATGTAGGCCTGACGCGCCTCACGACGCTGTATGTCGGCGGCCGGCGTTGCCGCCAGAATATCCGGATCGCGCGGCGCACCGGCCAGTACAAAATTGGAATGCAGCCCCAGCAGGCGGTCGGGGTAACGCGCCGCCAGAATACGGTTGATGATGCCGCCCCAGTCACCGCCCTGGGCACCGTAACGCTGATAACCCAGGCGCTGCATCAGCGCGGCCAGCATGTGCGCCATGCGTTCAGGGTTGTACCCGGGCTGATCGGGTTTACCGGAAAAAGCGAATCCCGGCAGCGATGGCGCAATGACATGAAAGGCGTCATCAGCACTGCCGCCATGCTGTTCCGGGTGGGTCAGCGCGTCGATGATGTGCCGGAACTCGACGACAGACCCGGGCCAGCCGTGCGTCAGCAGCAACGGCCGGGCCTGCTCGTGCGGTGAGCGCTGATGGATAAAATGCAGATCGACACCATCAATGTGGGTAACAAACTGATCAAAACGGTTCAGCTGCGCTTCCTGGGCGCGCCAGTCAAACTCATCACGCCAGTATTCGAGCAGCGTTTTTAACCAGGCAGTATCGGTGCCGTAATTCCAGCCGGTGCCGGGCATCTGGTCTGGCAGCCGGGTGCGATGCAGGCGCTGCTGCAGATCAGTCAGCGCGGCATCGGAAACCGAGATCTGAAAAGCTTGTATCGATTCGTTTGACTCTGACATGTCGGTATCGTCTTGGGCTTGGGTAACTTGGGCTTGGGCTTGGGCTTGGGCTTGGATAGAAAAGAAAAACAACATCAGGGCAAGGCTGCAGTGCATCACCCGTAACAGGCAGCAGCGCCAGCGAAGCATCAGTTGTGGGTGATTACGCCCCATGGGCCAGACCTCTGTGGTTTTGATTTTAATCGATAGTAGCTGCCCTGATTGTGCGATTCAAGCCGCTTGAACTACCTGTAAAATTCGGCTTTACTGCCAATACAAAAAAAATGAGGCCATTGTTATGCGAACCATCGGTAATTGTCATCTCACCGCCCTTGCCCTGCTCCTTGCCATCAGCACGGCCAGCCATGCGCAGCCTCAATCTCAGGCCCAGGCCCAGGCCCAGGCCCAGTCTTCCAGCCAGCCCGCCAGCGCCGTCACAGCAGAACGGCAGGCCATACTGAGGGCATCATTACCCTTTGCCGACCAGCGCGATTTCGATGAGTCACAACGCGGTTTTGTCGCCGCACCTGACTACCGACAGATTCTGGGCGCAGCCGGCAACGTGGTCTGGGATATAGGTCGATACGACTTTTTACTGGACGGTCAGGATTACGACAGTATCCATCCGTCGCTGCAACGCCAGGCCACGCTGAACATGAACTATGGCCTGTACGAGGTGGTACCGGATTTCGCCTATCAGATACGCGGCTACGATCTGGCCAATATGACACTGATCAAAGGTGAACAGGGCTGGATTCTGTTCGACGTGCTGCTGACCCGGGAAACGGCGGCTGCCGCGCTGGCCTTTGCCAACGAACAATTGGGTGAGCGGCCGGTGTCGGCCGTGGTGTATTCGCATTCGCATATAGACCACTTTGGCGGCGTGCGCGGCGTCATCAGCGATGACGATGTGCAAACCAGAGGGGTCGATATTTATGCGCCCGCCGGTTTTATGGAAGAGGCGATTTCGGAAAATGTCTACGCGGGTAACGCCATGACCCGCAGGGCATCGTATCAGTACGGCAACCCGCTTGCGGCCGGACCGTTCGGCCAGGTGGACTCGGCCATTGGCAAGGCGCTGGCACGCGGCAGCAGTGGTCTCATCGCGCCGACTGTGGTCATCCGCAGGGACTTCGAGGAACACACCATCGACGGCGTACGGGTGGTATTCCAGAATACACCGGGCACCGAGGCACCGGCAGAAATGAATGCCTGGTTTCCGGATCACAACGTGTTCTGGGCGGCGGAAAATATCACGGCCACCATCCATAATATCTACACCCTGCGCGGAGCTCTGGTGCGCGATGCCCTGTCCTGGTCACGGCAGATCAATGAGGCCCTGTATCGCTTCGGCCAGGACGCCGAGGTGATGATCTCCTCGCACAACTGGCCGCGCTGGGGTAACGACCGCATTCAGGAAGTCATGCGTGATCAGCGTGATGCCTACGCCAACCTGAACAACCAGGTGCTGAACCTGGCCAACCGCGGCGTCACCATCAGCCAGATGCACAACGAGTACCAGGTGCCACAATCACTGCAGCAAAGCTGGAGTGTGCGCCAGTATCACGGCTCCGAATTCCACAACTCGCGCGCCGTCATCAATCGTTACCTGGGCTACTGGGATGGCAACCCGGCTACGCTGGCACCGTTGTCACCGGAAGATGCCGCGCCGCTGTATGTCGAGATGATGGGCGGCGCCAATGCGATTTTGCCGCGTGCGCAGACACTGTTTGACCAGGGCCAGTACCGCCATGCCATGGAGATTCTCAACAAACTGGTCTACGCCGAACCTGACAACCGGGCCGGCAAGGACCTGTTGGCAGCTACCTTTGAGCAGCTGGGTTATCAGTACGAAAGCGCCAGCATGCGTAATGCCTTTCTGACCGCGGCACAGGAACTGCGCAACGGTGTGGCGCCGGCCGGCCCGGCGCGCGGCACCAGCCCGGATCTGGCGCGCGCCATGACCACAACGCAGTGGTGGGACGCGATCGCGACCCGGGTGGACAGTCAGCTCGCCGACGGCATGGCATTCAAGATCAATTTCAGCACACCTGACAACGGTGAGCAGTTTGTCATTGAAATGCGTGGCGGCACGCTAACCAATATCGCCGGCTACCGCGCCAGTGATGCCGATGCCAGTATCACCATGAACCGCAGTGATCTGGATCAGGTCATCATGGGACAGGCGACACTGGCCAGCCAGCTTACCAGTGGTCGCGGGCAGGTCACCGGCAATGCGGCGGTGCTGCAGCAACTGGCATCGGTGCTGATGGAGTTCGATCCGGTGTTCGAGATTATGCCGGGCACGCGCTGACTGGCGTCGGCGTGCGGGTCAATCCTGAGTCACGTACGCCGACATTTCGATCCCCAGCAGGCGATTGCCGGCCAGCTCCACCGAGCCCGGGTAACGTTCATGGCCAGTGGAGGAAAATTCAAAGTCGTAGCGCCGGTACCACTGCAGCACACTGGTATCGCCGCGGCGCAGCCGGCTCTGTTTCAGCACCATGCTTTGATCCAGCAGCTGCAGATCCAGCTCCTTGCAGCGGCGCGCGGCATACTGCAGGGCAAACGCCTTGGCATCGCGCGATCGCCACCAATGATTGACCAGCACTACCAATAACGCCAACCAGACCAGGTCCATCAAACTCAGCATAAGGCGGTTCTTCTATCCGGGTAAATGTTGTAAGCTCGGCTGCATCATAGCAAAGCCAGGGAGTGCCCGAGCATGAAATTGTCACCATCACATTTTAAATTCTTCACTGCCGCCGCCGTGCTGTGTCTGGCAGCCCTGTCCGGTCCCACTCAACTGTTCGCACAAACCGACGCCCAGACCGAGAACGCACTTATGAATGAAGAGTCTCCTATCCCCGGCATCAGCTTCCGTTTTATTGAAACCAATGGCATCCGAATGCGCCTGGCAACCATGGGCGACACAGGCCCGCTGGTCATCATGGCGCATGGCTGGCCGGAATCCTGGTATTCCTGGCGCCACCAGATCCAGGCAGTGGCCAATGCCGGTTACCGCGTGGTGGCACCCGACATGCGGGGCTACGGCGCCACCGAGGCACCGCCCAATGTGGAAGACTACGACATTGTCACGCTGGCCGCCGATATCGTCGGCATTATTGACGCCTACGGCGAAGACAAAGCCATTCTCATGGGCCACGACTGGGGCTCCATCGTGGCATGGAATACCGTGTTGCTGCACCCGGAACGCTTCTCCGCGCTGGTCGCCATGAGCGTACCCTACAGCGGCCGGCCGGCAGAGTCACCACTGGTAGGATGGCGCAACGCCTTTGGCGATAATTTCTACTACATCCTGTACCACCAGGAGCCGGGGGTGGCAGAAGCCGAGTACGACGCCGATCCGCAGGCACTGCTCAGTCGTTTGTACCTGTCACCGGATTCACCCCGCGAAGCCCCTGAAGTGACCGATCGCCATCGCTCTGCCGGTGGCTGGATCCCACGGCTGGGCGCCGCCAAGGGCCTGCCGGACTGGCTCAATCAGGAAGACCTGGACTATTTTGTCAGCCAATTTGAAGAGGCCGGCTTTCGCGGTGGCGTAAATTACTACCGCAACTTCCACCGCAACTGGGAAATTACCCCGCATTTGACCGGCGAAAAGATCACCGTACCGACGCTTTTTATCGCGGGAGAGAACGACGTGGTGATTGGTGGCGCATCACAGGGACGCCTGCAAGGGGCCATGAACCGGGTGGTGGAAGATCTGCGTGGCGTGGTGGTATTGCCGGAGGCCGGACACTGGATCCAGCAGGAGTTGCCTGCAGCGACCAATACCGCTGTGCTTGAATTTCTGGAAGGCCTGGAGGGGCAATAAGCCGCTCCAGGTAGTTTCGTCGATACCAGATCGTTACATCATTGATTGCTGGTAATTTTCCAGACCAACCGACTCGATCAGGCTGAGCTGGGTTTCCAGCCAGTCGACGTGCTCTTCTTCGCTTTCCAGAATCGAAGACAACAGGTCGCGACTGACGTAATCACGGATGGACTCGGCATATTCGATACCGTCACGCAGGTCAGGAATAGCCTGGTGCTCCAGTTTCAGGTCACACTCCAGCATCTCTTTGGTGTGCTCACCGATCAGCAATTTGCCCAGACTTTGCAGGTTGGGCAGACCGTCAAGAAACAGAATGCGGTCGATCAGCTGGTCCGCATGTTTCATCTCGTCGATGGATTCTTCATATTCCTTGTCTGCCAGCTTGATCAGACCACGGTCCTTGTACATACGCGAATGCAGGAAATACTGATTGATCGCCACCAGCTCATTGCCAAGCGCTTTGTTCAGGTGTTTGATCATGGTTTTATCGGCTTTCATGAATGACTCCTTATCATGTTTGGCGTTTCTGGCGAACGACGCCGGAAAACAGCTGACAAGGGTGCGCTGTAACGCCGCACAAGTCAAGCCAAAACAGCGCTAAGCCATTGAGACTAAAAAGAAAAAGAGAGTGTAAACGAGAATGATTCGGGTTCTGCGAAGCTGGTCAGGCGGGCGTGGCTACGCCGCGTAAGCAATATTCTTGAGGTTGGCGGCAGAAACAGTTTCAGCAACGATCTGACGGGCATACTTGCCACATCGACCGCAATCACTGGCCAGGCCCAGGTCAGCACGTACATCCGCCATGGATACATCACCGCCCGCGCAATACTCGCGGATCTGCTTATCGGTAATCTGACGGCATATGCAAACGTACATTCGGGCAGCCTCACTGTGGAAAAATGATCAGGACAGGCTGCAGAATAAACGCGAATAGGAATGATTGTCAATACGATATGCAAAAAATTATTATGCCGATTGGCTTTGCCTGCAGGCAAAGCCCCTGTCGCCAATTTCGGTTATAGTAGTCACGCCGCTCATCAACACCCGCAGGTATCATGATGCTGACCAACAACAAGAAACCCGGCATGTTCAAAGCCCGCATTGTTTGTGCCGCCCTGATCGCCGCTGGCGCCAGTCTCGCTGCCCAGGCGCAAGAGACGTCGCAACTGTCGCAATCGCCCCAACTACCCCGCACCACTGATGGCAGACCCGATTTGCAGGGTATCTGGACCAATGGTACACAAACACCACTGCA